>CANPVM010000011.1 GCA_947581805.1 uncultured Clostridia bacterium | reverse complement strand
ACTAAAAGAAATGATAGATTACAAGAAATTCTAAAAAACTGCATAGAATTAGTTGACTAAGGTTCATAATTAATGTATAATAAATTATGTTATGGCCCCTTGGTCAAGCGGTTAAGACGCAGCCCTCTCAAGGCTGAATCATGGGTTCGATTCCCGTAGGGGTCACCAAATAGAACACAAAAAAACTAGGGGTATCTTTTATATTTCTAGTTTTTTTCTATTGAAAAGTGATTGAAAAAGCATAAAAAATATGCTATAAGTTATAATAAAAATAGTAATTAAGGAGGAAAAAACATGGCAAAGAAAAATAGAGATGCAGGAAAAATATTTGTAAAAGTAATGGCAGTTATACTTGCTTTATTAATGGTATTAGGAATTGCAGGAACATTATTATTTTATTTAATAGTAATGTAAAATATAAATAAAGGAAGAAAAAAGAATGAAAAATAATTTTTTTAGTGCTATTGATACATTTTGGCAAGTGAATGTAGTAGAATATATTGCAATATTAAGAGAAAATCCTCTAAGGCTTATTTCTTTTATTATTGATTTAGCCATCGTGGTATTTTTAGCCTATCAATTAATCAAAATAACAAAAAATTCAAGAGTATGGCAACTCATTAAAGGAATTGCCTTACTAATTGTAGCAACGCTCATAAGTGGATGGATACATTTAGATATTTTACACTCCATTTTAACCTCAATTATGACATATGGAGTCATTGCTATGATTGTCATTTTTCAACCAGAATTAAGAAGAGGATTAGAGCAATTAGGAACAAATAAATTAACCAAATTTTTTGGAATAGATAAAGACAAGGAAACAAAAACAAAAGAAGACATATATAAAATTGTTATTGCGGCAAAAGAATTAGCATCTCATAAAACAGGTGGGTTAATTGTCATTGAAAGAGATATTAAAATAGGAGATATAGCAGAAACAGGAGTAGAAATTAATGGTGAAGTATCACCACAATTATTAGTCAATTTATTTGTGCCAAACACGCCATTACATGATGGAGCCGTAGTCATAAGTAATAATAGAATTATCGCTGCAGCTTGCATATTACCTTTAGCAAACGATAAAGAAATTGCCAAGGAATTAGGAACAAGGCATAGAGCAGCTATTGGAATATCGCAAGAAACAGATAGTATTGCAGTTGTTATTTCAGAAGAAACAGGAAAAATATCCATTGCCAAAGATGGAACCTTAATAGCAGATGTGGATGAAGAAACATTAAAGAAAACCTTAATTAAACATGTTGTCACCAATCGATTCGGTGAAGAGAAAGGTATCAAAGCAGAAAAAATCAAAAAAATGAGAACAAAATTAAAAAGCAAACAATAAAAATTCTAGTTTGGAACTATTTCTATTAGGAGACTAAAATGAAAAATATTAAATTAACAATCGAATACGACGGAAAAGATTTTAACGGGTGGCAAAAACAACCTAATAAATTAAATATACAAGGAGAAATTGAAAGAGCAATTGAAGAAATAACAAAAGAAAAGGTAGAACTGATTGCATCACGGAAGAACCGATGCAGGAGTGCATAGCTTAGGACAAATAGCCAATTTTAAAACCAATAGCGATTTTCCAGTAGAAAAATATCCAATTGCATTAAATGCAAAATTAAAAAAAACAATTCGCATTCAGAAAGCAGAAGAAGTAGAAGAAAAATTTCATGCACGTTATCATTGTAAAAGAAAAACCTATCGTTATATTATTAATAATAGTGAGCAAGGTTCTAGCATCTATCGTAACTTAGAATATTTCATTCCCACTCCATTAGATGTACAGTCCATGAAGCAAGCAATTGCCTATTTTAAAGGGGAACATGATTTTAAAGCTTTCAAGGCAAGTGGAACAAGTAGTAAAAGTAGTGTCAGAACAATTTATGATGCAAAGGTAGAACAAATAGGTGCTCGAATTATCATCGAGCTTACGGGAAATGGATTTTTATACAATATGGTAAGAATAATCGTAGGAACTTTAGTAGATGTTGGGTTAGGAAAAATAAAACCAGAAGAAATCCCTAATATTATAGCCTCGCAAGAACGAGCAAAAGCAGGCAAAACCTTACCTCCGTATGCTTTATACTTAGTTAAAGTAGAATATGATTAATTCTCTTTTTTATTTAATCTCTATCACCAAACAAAGAAAACATTCATATGATATACAAAAAATTGAAAACATAAGGAGAGGTTCATATGAATACATTACTATTATTTTTTGCCTTACCAGTAGCAACCATCATACTTGCTATTGTATTAGAAAAAATACTTAGAAATCCTATTTTAACAGCAGCCACCTTTTTTGCTATATACTTAATTGTTGCCTTTGCAGCATTTGATGAAGAATTTTTAGTATTTGTAATTATCTATACAATATTAGCATTCATTGCAGCTGTAATAGCAGAATTCTTTTATAGAAGGTGTGAAGAACAACACAATGAACATTGTAGGTGGCTATGCCGTAATAGACAAACAAATAACAATACCAATGAAAACGTCATCACATTAAGCAACCAAGATATAGCAAGAATAGCAAATCAATTAGCTAATATTCAAAATAATAATAACAGTAATAATGACAGTAATAATAACAATTGCGGTTGTTCCAATGATGTAGTAACCGCTAATATTACCAATAATACAACAGGGGGAAGAACAAGTTGGTGTTGTTATCGAAGAAGATAAAAAATAACTTATTAGTTTAAAAAATTGTCAATAAAAAGAAATTTTTATTGACAATTTTTTACTGCCATAAAAGAATCAAACCATGAAGAAATAAAGAGAAATAATAATATTACAATAATATTACAACAATATTATTTTTCTATTACATTTTATATATTTTGTTGTTTTTACTTATAAATTGTTGTACAATAAAATAAGTAATCATATTTTGTCAAAATATAAGGAGGAAATGAGATATGGCAATGAATCCAATGCAAAGAAAAGCAAATAATTATTTATTAATAGGAGTTCTAGTAACATTACTTATTACGGGAACAATAATTGCATTTTTATTTATGCAATTAAATAAGCTACAACAAGAAAAAAAGGAACAAGAAGCAGCAATGACAAAAGTATATGTTTTAGCAGACGATATTAAATCAGGAGAAGCAGTATCTTATGATAATTTAATACAAGTCTCAGTACCTAATACAGTAGTTCCAGATAATGTTCTTTCAGTAGAATTAACAGAAAAAACAATCGCAAAGATTGACTTAAATGCTGGAACCATTATTGCAGATAACATGGTACAAGAAAGTGATAATAAAACAACAGACGATTTAAGAAAACAAGAATACAACATGGTAATTTTACCAACTCAAATTCAAAGTGGAGATTATATTGACATTCGTATTCGTTTTTCAAATGGGGCAGACTATATTGTAGTTTCTAAGAAAAAATTAGAAATACCAACCATCGATGGATTAGAATCTAGAGATGTGATTAATATTAATATGACAGAAGCAGAAACTATGACAATGGCAAATGCAATTATTGATGCTTATGTAGATGAAGGTTCTTACCTATATGCTACTAGCTACATAGAACCAGGGTTACAAAATACAGTTACTCCAACCTACGTACCAACAGGCGCCGTACAAACTGCGATGAGTACTAACCCAAACATAACACAAGAAGCAAAAAATGCATTATTTACAAGATATAATCAAAATACAGCAACAAGAACCAATATTATAGATAGTGCATTAGCACAATATGCACAAAATAGAGTTGACAATATTGAGGCAAGTGTACAAGAAGAAATTGCAAGAGCAAAAGAAGAAAGACAAGCTTATTTAGATTCTTTAGGAGGATATTAAAACATGAAGAAAATAGGATTCATTGGAGCATATGATAAAACAGATTTTATGTTATATACTGCCAAAATTCTAGTAGAAATGGGCAAAAAAGTATTAATTGTAGATGGAACATTAACACAAAAAGCGAAATACATTGTTCCTGTTATCAAGCCATCCAAAACCTATGTAACAGAATTTGAAGGAATTGACATTGCAGTCGGTTGCAACAATTTTGATAATATTAAACAATACCTAGCTTTACCAGAAAAAATAGAATTAGATTATGATATTGCTTTTGTTGATTTAGATTCAGTAGAAGGAGTACAAAAATTTGAATTAGAAACATTTGAACAAATCTATTTTGTTACTTCTTTTGATATGTATTCTATAAAAAAAGGCTTAGAATCTATTAGTGGTCTACAAAGTCCAATTCATGTTACTAAAATTTTATTTTCAAAAGAAGCAACAAAAGAAGAAGATGATTACTTAAATTTTTTAGCTTTAGGAAGCAAGGTAATCTGGGATGAAGAAAAAATTTATTTTCCTTTTGAAACAGGAGATCAAACAGTCATTTATAACAACCAAAGAGTATCTAAAATCAAATTTAAAAAATTATCAATACAATACAAGGAAGGAATTATTTATTTAGCAAGTAAAATCCTAGAAGGAGAAAATTCAAACTTATTAAGAAAAACATTCAAAAAAATAGAAAGAGGAGTATAAACAAATGGCAATAATTGCATTTTGGAGTGATGAAGAGAAAGAAACAGGACAAACTATGTCAATGGTAGCACTTTCTACTTATATGGCAATAGAACATAATTATCGCATTTTAAATGTAAGTGGCAATTTCAAAGAAGAAACGTTAGAGCGTAGCTATTGGAATGCAGAAAAAATGCAAAACATCATTAGTCCATTGCCAAATCATAACGAGCAACAAATTGGAATAGAGTCAGGAATAGAAGGTTTAGTAAAAATTATTAATAGTAATAAAACTACAAACAATATTGTCTCTAGTTATACAAAAGTAGTATTTAAAGAACATTTAGATGTTCTTTGTGCCTCAAAAACGCAAGATTATGATGAATATCAAAAAATAACAAGTTTATATCCTAGTATCTTACAAATTGCAGATAAAAACTATGACTTAACTTTTATTGATATTTCAAAAAAAATGCCAGAAGAATATACAAAACAAATATTAGAAATAGCTGATGTGATTGTTGTTAATTTAACACAAAGACTAGAAACTATTGAACATTTTGTTCAGTTAAGAGAAGAAAGTGACTTCTTTAAGAAAAACAATATTCTAATAAATATTGGAAGATATGATAGATTTTCAAAATATAACATAAAAAATATTAGCCGTTATTTAAAGAGTAAAAAGGACATTAATGTTATTCCTTACAACACTTTATTTTTTGAAGCATGTTCTGAAGGAAAAGTAGCAGAATTCTTTTTAAGATTAAGAAAAGTAGATGCAGATGACAGAAATGCTACGTTTATACAAGAAACGGCAAGATTATCCAAAGATTTAATTTATAAAATTCAAGAATTACAATTAAAAAGGTAAGCCAAAGAAAAGGGAGGAAGGAGCTTTATATTATGATTAACATATTATTAATAATAGCAATATTAGTAATAGCAGGAATTTTAATCATGCGTCATTTAAAAAATAAACAAGATCAAAAAACGGAAGAAGAAATACAAGTAGATGACAAAACTTATACATTAGATAAAATGACTGCTTTTGTAAAGAAAAGACTAGATGAAATAACAAAAATAAATTTATATGATATAGGTCTTTCCGAAGAAGAATTAAAAAGAAGAAAAAATAAAAAATATGAACTAAAAAAAGCTTTAAAAGGTTGTACCTATGGAGATGTTAATGATAAAAAATATGTAAAAGAATTAATTTATGATATTTTATTAAAAGAGTATGGTGTTTCTGAAGTTAATATCTCTACAGCAATTCCTTTTGATATACCATCATTACTAACTGCACAAGATAAATTTGATATCATTCTTTACATGTATAAACAAGAATTTGGTTATGAAGCATTAACAGAAATAATTAAAAAATATGATTTAGCAAGACTAAAGTATGTAGCAGGAGAAACAAAACCTTCTTATGTTATTACAGAAGAAGAAATTAACGATATTTTTGAAAAAGAAAGTTTTGTACTTGCTTTTGAAGATAAACTAAATGTAGTAGTACAAAGAATTTATCAACGTTATAAAGGTTATAGCAGTATTGATGAAATCCGTGATATGAACATTGATGGTATTTCAGGTGGTGTATCAGGACTTCCAGAAAGCTTTTTAAGCCAAGTAGCACAAACAGATGGAGATTATTTAGACCAAATTATAGATCATAAAGTACCTCGTGCTTGTGATAGTATTTGGATTATGTTCCAAGGTAAATCCATTCGTTTAGCATTTTTATCTTTTGGAACAGAAGCAGAACTAAAAAGAGTATGTCAAAATATTTATAAATATAATAACCCAGGACAATTATCTGATACCAATGGTTATAAAATTAATGAGATGAAAGATGGTTCTCGTGTCGTTGTAGTAAGACCAAGTATGTCAGAAACATGGGCATTCTTTGTTAGAAAATTCGACGTAAAACGTGCTACCTTAGAGCAAATTGTTCGTTTCCCAGGAAAAGAAGACGCTATCGACTTACTAAAATATTTAGTAAAAGGAGCAAGAATTATATCACTAACTGGTGAACAAGGTTGCCGGAAAAACAACCATGCTTATGGCTATGATTGAAAATATTTATGAAACCATGAACCTTCGTATTACAGAAACTGCATTCGAGCTTCACTTAAGAAAAATTTATCCAACAAGAAACATTTTATCAATGCGTGAAACAGAAACAGTATCTGGACAAGAATGTTTGGACGTACAAAAGAAAACAGATGGTTCTGTTAACATCATCGGTGAGGTTGCAACAGACCCTGTAGCATCTTGGATGATACAATCTGCCCAAGTTGCATCTAAATTTACTTTATTTACCCACCATGCTAAAACTTTCCCAGATTTAGTAACAGCACTTCGTAACTCAATGCTTAGAGCTGGTGTGTTTAAAGATGAAAGAACAGCAGAAGAACAAGTTGTACAAGTACTAAATTTTGATATTCACTTAGTAAAAGACTTTAGAGGAAGAAGATACATAGAAAGAGTAACAGAATGTATTCCAGTAGAAGAAAAAAATGAATATACCTTTGACCATAGAAAAGAAAAGACACTAGAAGGTAAATTTGATAAATTTATGGACAATGCAACTTATTATTTCACAAAATCAACAAACAGAGAATTATATAGATACCAAAATATATTAGAGTACCATGATGGAACTTATGTACTAACCAATAAAATTACTGATGCAAATATTCGTGCTATGTTAGATAACATGGACGATACTGATGCAGAAGAATTTATTAAATTTGTACAAAGAAACTGGGGTACAAAAGTAACTAGATATATAGCCGAAGAACAAGAAGAAGTAGCACCAAAGAAAAGAGGCAGAAAACCAGTAAATCAATAATAAAAATACCCATCAAAAAACAAATAGAGGAGGTGTCAATAAGTAACATGGACAGTCAAATGTTAATGTATATGCTAATTATAATAGGTGTACTATTTGCTATGATCGTAATTGCCTATATTATTCTACAAAAAAACAATAAAGAACAAAAATACATTAGAGAATTACAAGAAGGAACAAAAACTTCTAAATATTCGAGTGAAGTTATATACCAAAAATTATATGTTTTCTACTTAAAAACACCTTTTCTAAAAAGATATTTATTAAAATTAAGAAGAAGACTAGAAATTATTAATATTGATGATGAATATTTAACAAGAAAACAAGCAGCTAAAATTTTAACAAGATCTCTTATGATAGTAATACCACTTACCATTATTATTATTGCATTTACCTATCAAAATACATTATTAATGAGTATTTTATTAATTTTTGAAATCTTCCTATTAGACACCTTTATAGATGGAAGAGTAGATAAAATTGATAATAATCTATTAAAACAACAAATTGATTTCTTCTCTGAAATTAGACATGCTTATCATGAATTTAATATGGTAGAAGAAGCAATTTATCAAACGGCACAAGATGATGAAAATCCAGAAATGGCAAGACAAGCAGAAAAAATATATGAAGTATTAATTTCAGATGATCCAGAGTCAGAACTAGAAAAATATTATGATATAGCACCAAATGCATATTTAAAAGAGTTTGCAGGAATATCATATTTAACAAAAGAATTTGGTGATAGAAAAGTAGATGGAGCATCTCTATACTTAAAAAATTTAAACAACATTACACAAGAAATGCAATTGGAAATTTTAAAAAGAGATAAATTAGATTATGTATTTCAAAGTTTATCTGTCATTGCTATTGTGCCAATGTTGTGCTTAGAACCAATTAAAAATTGGGCAATGTCACAATTTTCATTTACCGAAAGTTTTTATAACGGAAAAAATGGTATGTTAGTACAAATTCTAATTTTAATTGCAACATTTGTATGCTATATTTTAACTAGAAAATTAAAAGATAATGGCTCTACAAATATGAATACCAAAAATACAGAAAATCCTTGGCAAGAAAAACTATATCAAGTTAAAATTGTGAAAAAAATTGTAGACTTATTTATTCCAAAAGATGGAACCAAAGAAGCAAAAAAAATTAAAACAATTATGAAAGATGCAGCTTCAAAAGATAAAATACAATGGTTATACATTAACCGAATTTTACTTTGTATTGTCTCCTTTTTCGTATCTTTAATTTTATTTATGCAACTACATAAAATTACAATAAATAATGTTTATACCGACCCAACTACTACTTATAACATACTAGGGGAAATGACAGAAAAAGACCATAAAAATGCAATGGAACTAACAGAATCTGATAATGACTACATTAACTACTTTAAAGGAAAACATGATTTACAACAAAAAGATATAGAAAAAGCAATGGCAAAAGGAAACATCAATAAAGATTATATAGATAGTACAGAAGACGAAATAGCAACAGCAGCAAAAAGAATTATGGGAAAAATAGCAACGATTAATAGCGAATACTTAAGTTGGTTAGAAGTATTAGGTGCTATGGTAATTAGTATGCTCGCTTATATGTCTCCAATATGGATGCTTAAATTCCAAACAAAAATGAGACAATTAGAGATGGAAGACGAAGTTATGCAATTCCAAACCATTATTTTAATGCTAATGAGAATAGAAAGAGTCAATGTAGAAATTATCCTAGAATGGCTAGAAAGATATTCTAATATTTTTAGAGACCCAATTAGCAAATGTGTAAATGATTATGAAAGTGGTCCATGGGAAGCATTAGAAGCAATGAAAGAAGAAGTAAACTATCAACAATTTATTCGTATTATTGAAAGTTTGCAAGCAGCAGTAGAAAAAATACCAATCACAGATGCATTTGATGAATTAGATACAGAAAGAGATTATTACCAAGAAAAACGAAAAGAATCAAATGAAAGATTAATTTCAAGAAAAGGAATGATTGGAAAGGCAATAGGCTTCACACCATTAGTATTACTTTTTGTCGGATATTTAATTGTTCCACTAGTATTTATTGGATTAATGAGTATGACAGAAGCATTTAATACCATGATGGCGATGGAATAAGGGAGGTAAGAATATGGAAAATGCATCAAAAGCACTAACAATAGCAGGTTCTGTTTTTATCTCTTTAATGATAATCGCTTTACTAGTACTATTCTTTAAGAATGTATCTGATTTAAAAAGAATGGAAGAATCATCAGAAGCAGTTCAGCAAGCAGCAGACTTTAATAAACAATATGAAGTATATCAAAGAAATGTTTATGGAAGTGAATTACTTTCTTTAGCTAATAAATTAGATAATTATAATAACAAAGAATCAGACCAAAAAGGGTATAGTAAGTTAGAAGTTATAGTAAACATTCAGAAAGATATGAATACCAATTACTTTAAAAAAGGAACATATACTTTAGCTTTATTAAAAGAAGAAGTAGAAAAAATGGAAGAGTTAATAAAATCATTGGGAGATACTGAATTTACAAGTAGTATTTATCCAAACTACAAAAGAAAAGTTAGTGAATTAGCAAATATGAGAACTAGTAATTTGGGTGATTTGGTAGAACAAGGCTTTGATGTAAAATGTAGAAGAATGATATATAATTATACCATGTATAAAAATTTAATAACACAAGTAAAAACGAAGATTTTTATCTATGATACAGATCCAGATGCAACTGAATATGATAATATAGGAAGAATTATTAAAATGACATATTATTGCAATTAAATATAAAAGGAGGAAACATGACATGGAGAATGCATCAAAAGCATTAATAATGGCAGCAAGCGTATTACTTGGTGTAATGATTCTTTCTGTTGGTGTAGCTTTATTTTATTCTTTTTCTGATTTTAGTAGTACCACAATTAGTAAAGCAGAAGATAATAAAATTGCAGAATGGAATAACAATTATATAAAATATGAAAACTCTGACACAGTAACTGCTCACGATATTATTACAGTAGCCAATCATGCAAAACAAAATAATATCAATTATGAGCTAGAAAATCAAAGTAGATATAACGAAAATACTTATTATGTACAAGTAGATGTAGATAAACAGCAAAATTTTGAAAAGAAAACACAACAAGAGCAAAACGAATTTTTAAAAAATAACAGTTTAACAGACAAAAATGAAACAAAATATTATACTTGCACAAAGATTGAGATAAGTGAAGTAACAAAAAGAGTCATTTATATTCAATTTCAAACAATAAAATAACAAAATTTTACAAAAAATACATAAATTATAATTGCATAAAAATAAGAATAATGTTATAATAAAAAAGGAATGTATAAAATGAAAAAAAACTTATTTGTCATACTTGGAATTTTTATACTAATCGTTGCTATTTGTAGTTTTCTTTACTATAACTATAGAAAACTAACAATTTTAGCAAATCAAACAAATCAAGAGTATGAAAAATATACACAGACAAGCATTATAGGTTCTTCGCTTATGAGTTTAATCAATAAAGCAACAAACCAAAACGAAAAAAATGAAATACCAAAAGATGAAAAAAATTATTACATAGAAAATGAAGAAAATTCTATAAAAATAGAAATAAAATTTCTAGAATCAGATAAAACTTATCCAATGGAAGACATTAGTCGTTTAGGTTCAGAAGAATTTATTAAAAATTACAACCGTATGAACTTTATATGTACCAAAAAAGAATATCATAAAACAACAAAACAAATTAAATATATGTTATTCGAACAAATTTAGTTATTAATTTTTTAAATATAAAATAAAAAGAAACAAAGGAGGAATTTTATTATGGAGAATGCATCAAAAGCATTAATTATCGCAGGAGCAATCTTATTATCAATTTTAATTATAGGTTTGGGTATGTTTGTATACACACAAGCAAAAGGAGTCTTAGATGGCATTAATATGGATTCAACAAAGGTAGAAGCCTATAACGGGGAATTTCTAGAATATGAAGGAACACAATCAGGAGCTAATGCAAGAGCATTATATAACCTTATTAGAGGTCATAACACTGCAAATATAGATGACCCATCATTACAAATTACCTTAACAATTGATGGCAATGATTTTGAAACAAGTGCAACAAAAGCAGTTCCAACTGCAACGGTATCATTGCCTAATAATACTTTAAAAGCAGGAAATACCTATAATGTTACTTTTGCAGTAGATCCAAACTCTGGTTATATTACAGCATGTAATATTAAGACAAAAACAACAAAATAATGTAAAGTAGGAATGAATTATGGAGAATGCAACAGAAGCTTTAATGATGGGGTTTGCTGTTCTAGTCTTTGTAATAGCCTTAACAGTCAGTATTACTGTTTTTTCACAAGTAAGAGTTGTCTCTGATATGGTATTATATAGAAAAGATGAAACAAACTATTATGAATACGAAGGTGCAACAGGAAAAGCCGCTGAAAATAGAATAGTGGGGTTAGAAACCATCATACCAACCTTATATAAATATTATAAAGAAAACTATACAGTAGTATTTCGTGAAGGTACCTATAATATGGAAACAGGGGAATTTGGGGAAGACCTAAAACCACTTACTATCTATAATACGCAATCTAAAAATTCATCATTATGGGGAGAATCATATGATACCATGATGATGAATAAGTATAAAAATTACTTTACAGGCGGATATAACGAAGAAAAAAGTAAAAGAATATTTTCTTTCGATTTAGAGGAAGAAACATCGAGACGTGAGCCTTGGACAGGTAGTAATTATCAAACAAAAGAAAACTTACAATGTTTTTTAAATGGAGAAGTATATTATAACCCAAACAATAATAGTGACTATATTAATTATAATCATGGGTTTATTCAACAATATAACAATAAAAAGTTTGTAGAAACGATAGGAGAGTATACTTATTCTAGTTCACAAAGTACAGAAGATGGAAGTAGTATAGCTACTTTAGTAAAAGAAAAAAAGAAAAGAATGATTATATTTACGTACATTACCAATCAGTAAAAGGAGGAAAAAATGGGAGATAGTTTAATTACCATGGTAGCAATATTTTTAGCAGCAATATTAATGTTCATTTTTCCACTAATATCTATTTCTGAAAGAACAGATGATGTATCAGAACTTTCTATTCAAACAGCAACCACAGAATTTGTCGATAAAGTAAGAACAACAGGTAAATTAACATTACAAGATTATGACAAATATATATCTACTATCACTTCTACAGGTAATTCATTTGATGTAGATATTGAAATACAAATCTTAGATGAAAACCCAGGGGTAAAAACAACACAGGCAGAAATGACAAAAATAGGTGAAAATTTATATTATCATTTCTATACAAGTCAAGTAGAAGAGATGCTAAACAATAATGCTACTGTTAGATTGAAAGAAGGAGACCGTATATCTGTAACGGCAAAAAATACAAACCAAACAATAGCACAAATATTAAAAAACTTTTTTTACCAAATAGCAGGAAATGATACATATCAAATTGCTGCCCAACATGCGGGTATTGTAACTGCAAATGGTACAACAATATACTAAAAAAGGGCAGAGTAAAATCTCTGCTTTTTTTAATAAACGAAAGGAAAAAATATGAAATTACAACATTTAGCCATTATATTTATTATCATCATCCTTCCTATTGCAATAGTGCTTGCCAATTATATACATACACAAATAGAAACAATAGAATTGCAAACAAGGTATAATACAAAATTACAAACAGCTACGTATGATGCAATCAAAGCATTTCAACTAAATACGTTAAATAATAAATATTCTAGCATTAGTGATTCTAAAATAAGAGATATAGAAGCGTCAATTTCAACCTTCTATAACTCTTTAGGTGTGGAATTAGGTTCAAGTAATTTTGAACAAGAAGAACTAATGCAATATATCCCTGCACTAGTTTATACCATGTATGATGGATATTATATTTATGGAAAATACTATAACAGTACTCAAGAAGAATATCAATATGGTTTAAGACCTTATATTTATTATTCTTGTAGATACAAAAATCACAACAGTGATTTTGTTGTAAATTATACCTTAGATAATACTATTACCATATATGGAATTGTAAATGGCAACTATATTACTAAAACAGGTTCACTAGTAAATCCTGATTTAATCGATGTACAAAGTGAAAAACTAGTGATTTATGACGGGACAATTGAAATAAAACCAGAGATTTTACAAGAACAACTTATTATATTAAATGCTAATAGAGTGCCAGAAAAAGACGAAGCTGAGTATTATGAATATATCACTTATCAAAATAGAAAAGTATATTATGATAAACAAAAAAATAACTACTTCTGGTATACCAATAATCAAAAAGAAGTGATTCAAGATACAAACACACTACTATTTGCCAATAAATGGACTTATGATGGGGATTTACATAGCAATAGTGCCATTGAATACTTTAAAGATGCAAAAGAATTTAGCCTATGGGTAAAAAACAATTTGAGCAATATTACCCAACAAGATGCTAAAGATGCAAATGGAAACACAATATCAGACTTTGCAATTAATACCAATGATCAAGCAATCTTTGACTTTTCAAATAAAAACGATCCATTTTTAGATTCTTCTACTTTTAATGAAAACAGAATATCAGTCATAAGAAGAACCATACAAACAACATTAAATGCAGCCATTGCCAATTATTCTTCAATGGCAAACTATGAATTTGTTATGCCAATTCTTTCAGAAGAAGATTGGGATAGATTAGTAAACAATGTTTCCATGGTAAGCTTTATGCAAGGAATACCAATTGGAAGTAAATATTATAACAATTATTGCATTATAACAAATAATAACAATAAAGAAGTGGTACAAAAAGATTCTATTTATATCATAACAAATGATGGAGAAGAGGACCTAAATAAAAACGAAGTACATTTAGCCAGCAGTAAAGAAGTAATAGATAAAGAAAAGACAGCTAAGATAGGATATAGAAATATAGATTTTGAAGTACAATCTATTGTACTAGCAGAGGATAATGAAATATATTACTATCCACACGCTAATTACCAATGTTATGATTGTATGGTAAATGCAAATTCTACTTATAACATTGATGATATTATTATAGGAAAAATAAGAGAGTATAATAATACGTCAGATACATATATAGAAAAAAGTGCTAAAAATTTACAAAATGTTAGAACTATTTACTTAACAGCATTAGCTAGAGAAAGATACGATTTGTATGATGGAGTAAATCTAGACAAATCCATTACGATGTATTCAACAAAGCCAATTATTACATCAGTTAATACAACAACAACCACAGCAACAATACAAGCATTAGGGGAAGTAAATGAGATTGTAGGTTATGCAATAACAGAAAATCCTATAGTTCCAACAATCTTTACAATGACTGAACATGCAACAGACTTTAGAGTAACAAAGTCAGGCTTAGAATCAGAGAAAACATACTATGCATGGGTAATCGATTCAGCAGGAAACATGAGTGAAAGCTTCGAATTTAGAACAAAAGCAATAGGAAATATCGAGTTTGCAATCGAACCAAACACATGGACGAATCAAAATGTATGGGTATCAGCTAGTATATCAGGGCAAGATTATCATATACAAACAAGTAAAGATGCACTTACATGGCAAGATGTGGTTAATCAAGAATTCACAGAAAATGGAACAATGTATGCAAGAATTAAAGAAAGACCAGACATACAAGCTTCAACTACTATTACTAATATAGATAAAATCAAACCAGAAATAATTAGCATAGCGGCAACAACCAATAGTGCAACTATAACAGCAAAAGATGAAGGTGGTTCAGGAATAGCTTCTTATGCAGTAACAGATTCACAAACACAACCAACAACTGGATTCCAAACATCAGCAACATTTAATAATTTACAATTAAACACAACATACTATGCATGGGTAAAAGATTTAGCAGGCAATGTAAGTCAGTACAAAACATTTCAAACAAATAGTAATCTTACAGAAGCTTTAATAACATTTGAATTAAATCCAAGTAGTTGGACGAATGGAAATGTATTAGTAACAGCACATACAAGTATAACAGGATATATACTAGAAACAAGCAAAAATGGCATCAGATGGGAAACAACGAATTATCAAACATTTGATAGAAATGGAATAATGTACGCAAGGTTAGTAGATAATACAGGACAACAATTAATACCAAAAGCTGCATCAATTGAAATCACAACCATAGATAAAATAAAGCCAACAGTAACGGATGTGACAGCAACAACGAATAGTGCAAGTATAAGAGCAAAAGATGATGGTGGTTCAGGAGTATCACTTTATGCAATAACGGAAACGGCAAACGAGCCAGAAGTTAGTAAATTCCAAAGTTCATCAACAATTAATAATTTAAAACAAAATACTACATACTATGCATGGGTAATGGATAAAGCAGGCAATATAAGTGTAAACAAACAATTTACAACAAAAGCGATAACAAGACTAACCATAACAGTACAAAATCCAAGTACATGGCAAAAATCAAAAACAGTAACTATTACAGCAGCAAACAATAGTTATGCAAATATCTATTATACAACAGATGGAAAAGTACCAACAGCAAAGTCTACAAAATATACAAAAGCATTTACAGTAAATACTAATTGTACTATAACAGCTGTTGCAGTTGATAATGTAAACCAACCAGGCGAAACTGCAACAAATACGGTAACTAAAGTAGATAATAAGCAACCAACTATTAATACAGCATTAAATGCTACTAATGTATCAGGAAAAGCATTTACATTAAATATGACAGTAACCGATGCAAATTCAGGACTATCAAAAATAGAATGGTATTATAGACTATCAACAGTAAGTTCATATACCAAATTAACAGATACTTACACAGCAATGAATGGAACTGCAACAGGAGCAACAGGAAGAACATCTAAAACAAAAACAATTAGTAATTTAAATGGTGGAATCTATTATGCCTATGCAGTCGTATATGATGTAGCAGGAAATAGCACAAGATCAGATACTATTACAATTACATGTCATGTTCATACTACTAGCTGTTACCATAAACATACAGATGACTGTTATAGATATTGTGGAGGACAATTATATACTCCATTTGGATCACACTATGTTCATAAGTGTAGAGTTTGTGGACATGAAGTATGGAATTCTGTTTGGGGTTGGGCTGATATACCTGCAACACCAGGAGAAAATTGTAATCAACATTATGAAGGAAAATGTTCAGCAAGAATACTAGAATGTAGAAAAACTGAAAATACATTAGAATGTGGTTACTAAAAAATAAACGTACAGTCTTTCATTCATAAATCATAGATTGAATAATGGTATTCCACTAATAAAAATTATCTATATAGAAAAGCCTAAAATTTTCTTAAAAAGTTCAATGAACTAGAAAATCTTAGGCTTTCTTTTTTTTATGGAAAAATAATTTAGTATGAAAATGATAAAATTGGTAAAACTATATAATAAAAAGTAAGGAAGGATAATTTTGAAAAGAAAAATAAAAGTAATTCTTATTTTATCTATTTTAATCATTGTATATACCTATGTTGCTAATATCACATTATTTCCAAAAAACATTTTATTAATGCAAGGAGAAAAATTAAATTTAGCTACCTTATGGGGAATTAAAATAGTCGAAAAAGAAAATTCTAACCCTAATATAGGAATGTATCAGGGAGGAACATTAATAGAAGCATCTACTACAGAAGAGAATCAGCTAACAGAAATGGGAAAAATAGATTTAAGTTTAAATTTATTTTCTCATATTCCTATGAAAGAAGTATCTATCAATGTTATTCCAAAAACAACAGTCATTCCGTTAGGTAATGCAATAGGGTTGAAATTATACACAGAAGGAGTATTAATAGTCGGAATGTCAGAAATAGATGGTAAAAAACCATATGAAAATACAGGAATAAAAGAAGGAGATAGAATTATATCTGTTGATAATATACAAATTAATTCGACAGAAGAGTTAATAGAAACAGTCAACCATTCCAAAGGAAAGGAAGTTACTATTCAATATATGAGAGAAAATGCCATAGAAACGACTAGTATGGTTCCTGTTCAAACAAAACAAAATGACTATAAACTAGGCTTATGGGTTAGAGATGCAGCAGCAGGGGTAGGAACGGCTAGTTTCTATGTACCATCTACGAACATGTTTGCTTGTCTAGGACATGGTATCACTGATATTGATACAGAAGAACTAATTACTATTAGTAATGGAGAGTTAGTAACCACAGATATTGTATCTGTACAAAAAGGGGAAAAGGGAAAACCCGGTGAAATTAGAGGAAGTATTGAAAGTGGAATAACAATAGGAGAAATCGCAAAAAATACTAATTTTGGAATATTCGGTAAATTAACAAATAAAAGCAGATTGCAACTTTCAAGTGAAGAAATAGAAGTAGCAAATAGAAGTGAAATAAAAACAGGAAAAGCACAGATTATATGTGAATTAGAACAAGGAAATAAAAAAACTTATGAAATAGAAATACAAAAAATTTATATAAATAATAATAAAGATAATAAAAGTATGCAAATTAAGGTCACAGATAAGGAATTATTAGAAAAAACAGGGGGAATTATACAACGGAATGTCTGGTTCTCCTATTATACAAAATGGAAAGCTAGTAGGAACAGTAACTCATGTGTTAGTCAATGACCCAACTACAGGTTATGGTGTATTTGCAGATATGATGCTAAAACAAATGGCACAAACTTAAAAATAGTACGAAGTTAAAAATTATTTTACTAAATTAAGGTGCTAATAAAGCACCTAACAAATACTTTCTAACTTCGTACTATTTTTAATGTAATAGCATTGGACCAATATTCGTAACAGTTCCTGCACCTAATGTTAAAATAATGTCATCTTTTTCTGCATGTTCTTTTAAATAAGAAACAATATCTTGAAAATCTGGTATGTAAATTGCTTTTCTACCTAATTCTTTAATTTTATTAACAAGGTCATTTGAAGAAATGCCATAAGTATTTTTCTCTCTTGCTGCATAAATATCAGTGATAATGATATTGTCAAAATAAGTTAAACTATCTGCAAAATCATCTAATAAATTTAATGTTCTACTATAGGTGTGTGGTTGAAAAACAACCCAAGAATGATGATATATCTTCTTTTTTAAAGCGCTTGCAGTTGCTTTTATTTCCGTAGGATGATGACCATAATCATCATAAATAGAAATACCATTAAATTGACCAATATACTCAAAACGTCGATTGGCACCTGTGTATTTTTTTAAGGCAGATTTGATATCTGATTTAGAAATTCCGTAAGCATCACATAAACTAATACAAGCTAAAGCATTTAATACATTATGAGCACCAGGTACAGAAAGTTCAAAAGAACCATAAAAATAATTATTATAGTAAACATCAAAATGAGGGAAACCATTTTTATCAAAGGTAATGTTTCTAGCTAAAAAGTTTACTTTTTCATTCTCAATTCCATATGATATAACTTTCGCATTGGTATATTGATGTAGTTTAGCACAATAAGCATTATCTGAATTTACTACTAATAATCCATCTTCTGGTAAAAGTTTAACATATTTAATGAATGCTTCATTAATATTTTCAATATTTTTAAAATAGTCTAAATGGTCATTATCAATATTTAAAATGATTTCTGCTTTTGGGTAAAATTTTAAAAAGCTTTCTACATATTCACAAGCCTCAATAACGAAATGTTCACTATTGCCAATACGATAGTTTCCATCAATTGCCTTTAAAGTAGCTCCAACTTGAATAGAAGGATCAAGCCCTGCTTCCAAAAAACACATAGAAACCATAGAAGTAGTAGTTGTTTTCCCGTGAGTACCAGAAATACAAATAGTATCGTCAAACGCTTTTGTAATAAGACCTAAAAAATCAGCTCTTTCCATGGTAGGAATACCAAGTTCTTTTGCCTTTACAAGTTCAACATCATCTTCTTTAATAGCAGCTGTATAAACAACAAGGTTTGCCTTTGCTACTAAATTAGTATCGTGACCAATTACAACATGAATGCCATCTAAATTTAATTTTTTTGTTGTATCAGATTCTACCCAGTCAGAACCCATAACAGTAAAGCCCCAATGTTTTAAAATTTCAGCAATACCACTCATGCTAACACCACCGATACCAATCATGTAAATACATTTATATTTTTTTAATTCTTGTATATTTGCCAAGCTGCAGTCCTCCTTTTTATTTTATTATCATATGCAAAAATAATTTCATAAATATTGATATGTATAATCTTAAACGATTTAAAAGTTTATTTTCAAAATGTATTATATACTGTTTTACAGTGCTTTTCAATACATTTTTAAAAACTTCTAGGGTATTATATGTATTTTTTTTAAAAATGTGAGCATAATAGAAAAAAGAAAAATATTTTCAAAAAAATGTAAAAAAAGAAGGAAAAAAAATTTTTTTGACGAATAATATTATTGTACATAAGAAATGTACAAATATTAAAAACAGTAGAAAGAGGTGCTTAAAATGCAAATAACAGATGTACGTTTAAGAAAAGTAAATTCAGAAAACAGAATGAAAGCTGTTGCTTCTGTAACATTCGATAACGAATTCGCAGTACATGACATTAAAGTTATCGAAAGCCAAAATGGATTATTCATTGCTATGCCAAGCAGAAAAACTCCAAACGGAGAATTCAAGGATATAGCTCATCCAATCAATGCTGAGACAAGAGAGAAAATTCAAAAAGCTATATTAGAAGCTTATGAAGCTCCAGAAACTGAAGAAACATCAGAATCAGCAGAATAATATAAAAATCAAAAACCTTCCTATTATCTAGGAAGGTTTTTTCTATTATTACCATTTGGACACACTTTTTGGCAATTTATGGCCATTTGGTACACCCTTACATGTTAAATATTTTCTAAAATTGTAGTATTTGATGCAAAATCAAAAGGCTGTAACAATTCATAAATTGCTTTTGCATAAATATTGCAAGCTAGTATCAGTTTGTTAATTTCAACGAACTCATCTGCTTGGTGGCACATATCTTTGTCTTTTGGAAAATTCATTCCAAAAGAAATGCAATTAGGAAATGCTCTTGCGTAGGTAGCACCGCCAATGGCTATTGGCTCAAAATGAGATTGACAAGTTTCATTAAAAACAGAGCATAATTTTTGTACTAAAAAATGTTCTTTTTCCATATATAAAGCAGGTTGTATTCTAAGAACAGAAACTTCACATCCAAACTTTTCTTTAAATTTATCAATTACTTCTTCTGGTTTCGTATGAACAGGAACTCTTAAATTAATCCCAATATATACTTTATTATCTTTTAAGAATAACTGAGAAGGATTCAAAGTAAGAGCGCCAGATTCATCTTCTATATTTAGCTCCATATTTTTTCCGGTATAATCGTCGCCAATCAATTTACAAAAATCTTCAAATAGTGGAAAAGAAATATGCCATTTTGCAAAAATATGAGAAATCACAATGAGCAATTTTGAAATTGCATTCTTTCCTAATTCGGGATGAGCACTATGAGATGCTATTCCGTAAGAAGAAAGCTTCAAATGATGTTCATCAATTTTATATAAAACAATATCATAATCACATTCATCTATAGTTTGTTTGCAGGTAGAAATGAGTTCAGGCATATATTTACTATCTTTTAGAAATAGAGTGACACTACAAAATTTAGGAACAACGTTAATAGCATTTTGATTACAATCAATTTCAGCAATACTTAATTGGCTTTCTTGCCTAGAAAATCGATTACGGAGTGTATACTCAATTTCTGATATTTTTTCACATAAACTTAGTGAAATGACCGATTTTTCTGCATAAATGCAAGGAAAATCACTATCTGGACTAAAACCTAAGGTAGGAATTTCTTCATGTTCTTTATAATATTCGATACATTTCCAATCTTTTTCTTCATTTAAGCCAACAATTAACCTTACTCTTTTGTTAATAGGAATATCATTTTCTTTTGCATATTCCATAACAGCTTTCATGGCATAAAGAGAAGCAATAACAGGTCCTTTGTCATCCATGGCGCCTCTACCATAAATACAATTATTGCTAATAGTAGGAACGAATGGGGAATAGGTCCAATCTTCTTCTTTTGCAGGAACCACATCTAAATGTCCAATAATGCCAATCAGTTCTTCACCTTCACCAAATTGTGCCCATCCACAATAGCCATCTACGTTTTTTGTTTGAAATCCCAAAGAATTTGCCAAACTTAAAAAATATTTTAAACTATCAGAACACGCTTTTCCAAAAGGGAAGTGTGCATTATTCGTTTCTTCTGAAATACTAGGAAAAGTAATTAAATCACAAACACTACTGACAATACTTTGTCTATTTTCTAAAATATATTTTTGAAACATAAAATATAACCTCCTATTATCATATATATGAATGTTTAGTACAAATTATTCGCTCTGTTTTAATAGTATACTGTTATTTTTATAAGAAAAAAAGAGGTTTCTATTAAAAGAAACCTCTTGGGAAGAAAATGTTAAATCCAGTCATCCTGGATTCTTTTCAGTTCTTCTCTTTGTTCGTTACTTGAAATTTCAAAGGTATAGATATAATAATGACCAGAGTTAAGAACTCTAGCAATATTACAATCCTTGAGCTTCTCGTTTTGATGAAATTCATCAAGAAACTCAGAATTCTTTTCCTTGATTACCATCAAATTCCGAACGTTGTAGTTACTTAATTTGTCTGTCAAAATTTTTTCCTCCTTATGCATAGGCTTATGCCTATATACTATTATTATACTACAAATATCCATAAAATGCAAATTTTGAACAGGAGGGACGCCCCTTTTCGTTCCAAAATGGAACGGTGGGGACACCCTTTCTATTTTTTACTTATTGTGTTCGTTTTTAAAATAAAAAATACATAAAAATACTGGTCAAAGGAATAAAAGAATAATAGAAGTAAAACAACAAGAATGGAACAAAAACACAACTGTAAAAAAGGAAGCACAGCAAGCCAAAAAAATTTAAATAAATCATAAATAAAAAGCTAAAGCAAGAAAAATGTCAGAAAAAGGCGATGAAAATTTCTTGCTTTTTTGCTATTTATGTGCTTTAATAGAAGTATAAAAAATTATTAGG
>CANPVM010000010.1 GCA_947581805.1 uncultured Clostridia bacterium | reverse complement strand
AATTTACATATTAGTGATAAGTTAAAATTTTTCAAAGAAAATCAGATTGATTTATGTATAGAAGATAGTTATGAAACTTGTAGAGAATTAACTGACAATGGAATCAAATCAATTTTAATGACAACAAAAATGAATGCTGATATTAATGATACAGAAATAACAAGAGTGAATAATTGGGATGAAATTTATGAAGAGATTAAAAAATATAAAAATAAATTTTAAGCACTCTTGCAAAAACTAAAAATTTATGTTAAATTTAAAAAATAATTAATAGCAAAAAATCACACACTTGTATATACAAATCAAGAAACTTATTACTATAACTATATTTGAAACGGAAATAAGTAATTTTTTAAGATGGATTTTTCGCATACGTCTCTCTTAAAGGAGCCATAAAGAATAACAGATTTGTTTCAAACTTATCTGTTATTTTTTTGACAATACAAAGAAAATATAGTATAATAGAAAAGCAGTTATCATAAATGGAGTGGTATCGAAGTGGTCATAACGAGCTACACTGGAACTGTAGTAGTCGGTTTTCCCGGCCCGTGGGTTCGAATCCCACCCGCTCCGCCAAAAATAAAGCATATCTAAATCAATAAAATATGCTTTATTTTTTTATTATATAATGATATAAAAAATTATAAATTAAAACTATATAAACAATTGACATAATACTAAAAATACTATATAATACAGTTAACATTTAATAAGGAGAAAGTAAATGGAAAGTATAAAATATTGTTTATACTTGTTAGAAACAGAACTAGGAGTGGAGCCATTTTGGCCGATATTAGTAGTTTTTTTACTAATATTATCTAGTATGTATCCTTATCATCTCAAAGGAAAATCTGTTACCAAAGAAAATAAAGAAGGTAACCAAGAAACTAAATACTTTGAGTATAAAGATTTTTAAAATAATACTAACGAAAAGAAAAAGAATGGAACCAATCCATTCTTTTTCTTTGTAATTCAAATAAAATAAAATTATAGAAAACAATATAAAAATTGTTGCTCTACCTAAATTATTCTTCTAAAGGATTTCCATCAGCATCTGTATTAATGCTTCCAGTTAAAATTAAAATACCTTCAATTAAGCCCCAAATAGCAGAAACAAATGATAACATTCCACAGCTTAAAAGAGAAATTAACAATTGAGCAATTGCTTTACCAGTATATCCTAAATAGAAATTATGAACACCTAAACTTCCTAAAAAGATTCCAAGTAAACCAGCTGCAATTTTAGATTTTGAATTAGGATTTTTAGAAGCAGTAGTATTAGATTCTACTTTTGTAGCTTCTACTTCAATGGTTTCTTCGTTATGTGCTTTTTGGCATTCTTCACAAACTTCAGTTTCAGATTCTTTTCCACAATATTTACAGAACATAAAAATTCCTCCTTAAATTTTCTTTATACTTCTATTATATATAATTCTACAAATTTTTCAAGTAAAATTGTAAAATTTCTTAAAATGATTGTAAAATTGTCATAAAAATGATAGAATAAAAAACATAAAAACATAATGAATTCATATATTAAAAACAAGAGGTGATAAAAAGTTGAATATGCAAGAAATATATGATGAATTACAACAAAATATGCCAGAATTAGAAATGAGACAGAATGAAAATATGGCAAAGCATACTTCTTTTAAAGTAGGAGGAAATGCTGATATATGGATTAAAATAAAAACAATAGAACAATTAACAAAAATATTAAATTATGCACAAGAAAATAAAATTCCCATTACCATCTTGGGAAATGGAAGCAATGTATTAGTAAAAGATAAAGGAATTCGAGGAATTACTTTGCAACTTGATTTTCAACAAATAGAGATGCAACAGCAAGAAGAAAAAGTGGAAGTGTTAGCACAAGCAGGTGTTAAGCTTGGAATGTTAGCATCTTACTTACAAAAGCAAGGCATTACTGGATTTGAATTTGCTTGCCGGAATTCCGGGAACCATAGGTGGAGCTATTCGTATGAATGCAGGAGCCTATGGAAAGGAAATGAAAGAAATTGTAAAAGAAGTAACTTATTTACAACCAGATGGTACAATTCAAAAAGTAAAAAATGAACAAATGGATTTTTCTTATCGTCATAGTCGTTTCAAAGAAAAACAAGAAATTATTATTGAAGCAAAGCTAGAATTAGAAAAAGGAAACAAAGAAGAAATTAAGAAGAAAATGGAGAATTACAAAAAGGCAAGAATAGAGAAGCAACCAGTCAATATGCCAAGTGCAGGAAGTACTTTTAAAAGAGGAACCAACTATATCTCTGCACAGTTAATTGATGAAGCAGGATTAAAAGGTTATTCTATTGGTGGTGCACAAGTATCTTTAAAACATGCAGGTTTTATTGTAAATACTGGAAATGCAACAGCAGAGGATATTTTAAATTTAATTGATTATGTCATCAAAGTAGTGTATGAAAAATTTGGTAAAATATTAGAGTTAGAAGTAGAAGTTGTAGGAGAATAATAGATATATAGAAAGGAATAGAAAAATGAAGGGTTTTTGGAAATGGTTTAAAAAAGAAGCAAAAATGAAAAGATGGATGTTACTAATTGTAGTAGGAATTATACTTGCTTGTTATGGAATGACTATTTTGCTAACAGGAGAACAACTGGGATTTATTGATTTGGCTAAAATCATTATTAGTTTTGTCATTGGATTTACTTTTGTTATTATTGGAAATATTTTTATGCAAAAAAGAACTCTAGAATTATTAGTACAAGAAACAGACAAAAGAGAAGAAGCAAAAACAGGAAATGTAAAATCTCTTATTTTTAATAAAAAAGTGTATGATGAAGGACCAAATATTGTCGTTATAGGAGGAGGCTCTGGATTAGATTCTGTATTAAAAGGACTAAAAAACTATACCAATAACATTACTGCTATTGTAACAGTATCAGATTATGGTGCAAATATTAGCGATTCAAGAAAATTATTAGAGACTATGCCATTAGATGATATAAAAAATAGCTTTGTTGCTTTGTCCGAAAATGAACCAATTATGAATGGAATTTTGAATTACAAATTTAATGAAGGAAGACTAAAATCCTTATGTTTTGGAGATATTTACCTTTTAGCGATGAAAGAATTATATGGTGATTTTACAGCCTCGATTGAACAATCAAAACATGTGTTAAACATGACAGGAAAAGTACTACCAGTTACTTTAGAAGCTATTGATATATGCGCAGAATTAGATGATGGAACGATTATTCAAAATAAAGACAAAATACCAGAGATGGTAACAGAAAAAGTAAGTAAGATTAATCGTATTTTTATTAACCCATCTAATTGTACACCAGCACCAGGAGTATTAGAGGCAATTCATAATGCAGATGCTATTATTATAGGACCAGGAAGCTTATATACTAATGTTATACCAAACCTATTAGTAAAAGGTGTAGCAAAGGCTATTAAAGAAAATAAAGGTTTTAAAATATATATTAGCAATATTATGACAGAACCAGGACAAACAGATAATTATTCTTTATCTGAGCATATTAAAGCCATTCAAGAACATGCTGGTAAAGGAATTATTGATTACTGTATTTATGATACAGGAGAAATTGTGCCAGAATTTGTAAGAAGATATAATAGAGAAGGTGCAGACTTAGTAGAACAAGACATTGCAAAAGCAAAAGAAGAAGGCGTTAAATTATTACAAAGAAATCTATCTTATATCGATTCTGAATTTATACGTCACAATCCAGATGCGATTGCCTCTGCTATTATTGAATTAGTATGTGAAGATTTAAAATTTAAAGATATGCAAAATGATGCAAAATATTTAATGTTAAATTCAAGGTTAAAAGAAACAAAGAAAAAATTAAAAGATACTATGGAAGTAAAACCAAAGAACAACAAAAAAGAAAAACATTTAGCAAGATCAAAGAGTAAATTTGCTGAAAAGTATAATGATAGAATACAATCCATTAGAGAAAGCGATGAAAAAGCACTAAAAAGAAAACAAGCTAAATTAAAAGAAAAAGAAAAAAGAGAAAAGAAAACAACAGTAAAAAAGAAACAAACAGAAGAAAAATAGGAGGAACTAATGAAATATACTAATATCGGTTGGGAAGAAGCATTAAAAAAAGAATGGATTATTACAAATGGCATAGGAGGTTATGCAAGTTCTACAATGAGTTCAGCCAATACCAGAAGGTATCATGGGCTTTTAGTTGCTCCTCTTACCCCACCAGCAAGAAGACATCTTATTCTTTCCAAAGTAGATGAAAGTATAGAATTAGGTAATCAAAAATACAATTTATATAGCAATTTAGGAAAAAATTATATTACAAAAGGCTATGAATATTTAGTAAGTTTTGAAAAAGAATATATTCCAATTTACACTTATCAAATAGAAGATGTGATTATTAAAAAATATATTTGCATGGAATACGGAAAGAATACAGTAGTGATTCTTTATCAAATTTTTAACCAAGAAAAAGAAGCTAAATTAACCCTAGCACCTATTATAAATTTTAGAGATTTTCATAGTAATACTTATGGACATACTTTCCAAATTAGGCAAGAAAAAAGAGATAACAAGCTAAAAGTAGTTGTAGACCAAAATTCGCAAAATCCAATTTATATTTATGTTTCTGAAGGAAAATATGAAAAATATGAACAGGGTAGTTTTCAGAATATGTTTTATCCAGAAGAAGAAAAAAGAGGATTTTGTGCGGAAGAAAATCATGCCATTCCTGGCATATATGAAATAGAAATAAAACCAAAAGAGAGAAAAGAAATTACTTTTGTTGCTTCTTTAGAAGAAAATATCGAAGAAATAAATGCGAAAGAAATTATTAGTAAAGAAGTAGCACGCCTAAGTTCTCTAGTATACGATTCTGGGTTAACCGAAAGTTTAAGTATGGAAGAAGAAATTCAAGATAAGGAAAATATAGAGAAAATACAATTACTTAGAGATTACATTATTGCGACAGATAACTTTGTCGTATATCGTCCATCATTTGGACTTCACACTATTATAGCAGGTTATCCATGGTTCTTAGACTGGGGAAGAGATAGTTTAATTTCTTTTGAAGGGTTACTTTTAAAAACAAAGAGGTACGATATTGCTAAAGAAGTGTTACTTACCATGATTCGTGACATTAAATTTGGCTTAGTGCCAAATGGATACTCTGGTTATGATAATCGTCCATTATACAATAGTGTAGATAGTTCTCTTTTATTATTTGAGCAAATTAAAAAATATCTAAACTATACTCAAGACGAACAATTCATTAAGCAAAATTTCTATGAAGTTATGAAAAAAATTATAGAAAGTTATAAAAATGGAATCGATGTAGAAGGAAATGATATTTACCTTGATACAGATGGACTCATAAGCAGCGGAAATGAGAACATTCAAAATACATGGATGGATGCTAAAATTGGAAACTTTGTCGTGACACCAAGAAATGGAAAAGCAGTAGAAATCAATTCTATGTGGTATAATGCTTTAAAAATCATGGAAGAATTAGCCATTCGCTTTGAAAATAAAACAAAAGCAAGCAAATACAAAAAAATGGCGTTAGAGTGCCAAAATTCTTTTGTAGAAAAATTTTATAATAAAAGAAGAAAATGTTTATATGATGTCTTAGGAGACAGCAAAATAAGACCAAATCAATTATTTGCCTTAAGCCTTACCTATCCTATCTTAGACCCTAAAACAGAAATGGCAAAAGAAATGTTTGACACAGTAACTACAAAATTATTAAATCCTTATGGATTAAAAACCTTAGCAAAAGGGGAAGAAAACTATGTTGAAGTCTATGAGGGAGACAGTTTTAAAAGAGACATGAGCTATCACCAAGGCATTACATGGCCATGGCTACTTGGTATTTACTACGATAGTTTCAAAAAGATTTTAGAAAGTGAAAAGAGCAAAACAAAAAAACAAGAATTACAAATAAAATATGATGCTTTTGTAAAGAGTGTAAAAGACACGTTTGAAAAAGAATTAAAAGAAGGAAAAACCATTGGTGGAATATCCGAAATTTATGACTCGAAAAAACCTTACGAAGCAAAAGGAGCATATGAGCAAGCATGGAGTGTAGCAGAAGTGTTCCGTATTATATTAGAAAATGAGTAAAAGGAAAAGTGTTTCATGATAACGACCGAAAATTTAGAAAAAGATTTAAAATCAGGAAAATTAAATAGCATTTACCTTTTATATGGGGAAGAAACCTTCCTTTTAGAATCATGTCTAAAAAAAATAAAAAGCAATTTTGGAGAAAGAAAAGAAGGAATCAATGAAATAAAATTAGACGAAAGTAGTGTAAGTAGCATTATTTCAGATATTGAAACACCAGCATTTGGCTATGAAAAAAAAATAATTATTGCTCGTAATACAGGTCTTTTCAAAAAAGAAGCAAAAAAGAAAACAGTAAACAATAGTAGTGCACTAATTAGCAAACTTGCAGAATACATTAAAGAAAACAATAAAATTATGCAAGAAGCGGTTGTTTTAGTATTTGTAGAACAAGAGGTTGAGAAAAATGAATTATATAAAGTATTAGAACAATATGGTGTCATTTGCGAATTTCAAGAACTAAAACCAATTCAAATTATAGCAAGATTAAAAGCCATTTGCAAAGCTTACCAAGTACAAGTGGAAGATAGCACCTTACAATACTTTATTGAATGTTGTGGAACTAACATGCAAGAATTAATCAATGAAATACGCAAGTTAATTGAATATGTTGGTACAGGTGGAACAATACAAAAGCAAGCAATCGATTTATTATGTATCAAACAATTAGATAGCATCATTTTTGACTTGACGGATAATTTAGGAAAAAGACAAACAAAAAAAGCACTAGAAGTATTACATGGTTTGCTATATCAAAAGGAACCAATTCAAAAAATACTAATTACCTTATATCATCATTTTAAAAAACTATATATCATAAAAATAGCACAAAGAGAAAATAAAAACATAGCAGAAAGTTTAGATTTAAAGCCAAATCAAATGTTTTTGGTAAACAAATATACCATGCAAGCAAATTACTTTAAAGAAAGTGAATTAAAGCAAATTGTAGAAGAACTAATTAATTTAGATTACAACTACAAAATAGGCAACATCGATTTAGAAGTAGGATTAGAAGCAATCTTGTGTCGTTATTGTTAATTAAATTTTAGGGACGGGTCTAAAAATTTAAAAAAGAATATAAATTTTTAGACCCGTCCCTAAAATTTAATAATTTTTGCATACTTTTTTAAAATTAACAAAAACTAAAAGAAAAGAATTAGGAAAACGAAAGGATGAAAAAGTATGTATAATTTTAGAACAGATTTAGCAGATGAAAGAAGAGATTTGTATCGAAAGGCTAATAATTTAGAAGAAATAGATGGAATAGAAACAGAGGAAGAACAAATTAGTGAAAAGGTAAAAGTAACAAGAGTGAAAATTACAAATGAACAGGGAGAGCAAGCCATAGGAAAAGTAAAGGGAAGTTATATTACTATTGATATTAAAAAAATCAATTTGTTAACTGAAGAAGAAAAAGAGCAAGCAGCAAATACTTTGGCAAATGAATTAAAAACATTAATAGGTGAGAAAATACAATTTAAAGAAGATATTTTAGTGGTAGGCTTAGGAAATGAAGAAGTAACGCCAGATGCGTTAGGTCCAAATGTAATAAAAGATGTTGAAGTAACAAGGCATATTATAAACTACCTTCCACAATATATTGATGAAAATGCAAGACCAGTTAGTGCTATTGCGCCAGGTGTATTAGGAACAACGGGAATTGAAACTTTAGAAATTATTAAAGGTGTTGTAGAGCATATAAAACCAAAATTGTTAATTGTGATTGATGCATTAGCCTCTAGAAGTATGGAAAGAATTAGCTCTACCATTCAAATATCTAATACGGGAATTATTCCAGGAGCAGGCGTAGGAAATACAAGAAAAGAAATTACACAAAATACATTAGGCATTCCTGTTATTGCCATTGGCATTCCAACAGTAGTAGAAACAGCAGTAGTAGTGAATGATGCTTTAGCTCTTTTTATTGATAAGTTACAACAAGAAGCAAAGTCAAATGATTATTTAAATCATTTAAAAGAAGAAGATAATTATGAACAAATTAAAGAAGCACTTCTTCCAAAGGATTTTAATTTTATTGTTACGCCAAAGGAAATTGACGAACTTATTTTAAATATGTCCTCTGTTGTAGCAAGAGGAATCAATATGGCGCTTTAAAGGTAGTTGCATTAAGTGTTGCATAATGAAAATAAGGCTACAAGAATAAAAATTAAATGAAAATAAAGACAATGTAAAAAAAGAAAATAAAAAAAATAATGGCACTTTAAAAATAAAGTGCCAAGTGAAGGATATATAACAAAGTTAGGTGCAAAGGATAGAATACATAGAAAAAGTATTTTGCCTTTGGACCTTCTTTTTGATTGTAAAACCAAATAAAACAAAGAGATAGCGAAGTGAAAGTAGCGCAAGATAAATAATGAAAAGATAGACTAGGCGTAGCAAGAATATTAGGAATATATTTTGCAAAGCACAAAGCAATTGTGCATAATGCCATTTGCCATTTCTTTTCTTTGAAAAAGTAAAAAACAAACATAAGTAAAATGCCAAAAGCACCATAATCTACCTGCAACACTTCTCCTACGATACTAACAAAAACAACGAATAAAAATCCTACTATTTTATGATTTGACTTTTCATACAAAAATAAAGCGAGCATTCCTAAGAAAAAAGTAAAGAAAATATTCAACGCAAAAGAATTAGAAAAGGTTGATAAAAATAGCATAAAAGGAATTTGAGAAATACAGGCAAAAATAAATAATTTTAAAATGTGATATTTCAAATTCTTTGTATGTATATAACCCTGCACTGCTTGAAAAGCAAAAATAGGGAAGGCAATTCTTCCTATTAAATTAAAAAAAGAAAACCTGCATAAAACACTATCTCCAATATGGTCTGAAAGCATAGTTATGACACCAATTATTTTTAATACAAAACTTGTCAAATTTATCACCTACTTGCTATATTATCTAATAAAGTAAAAGAAAAATCAAGTAAAATATCTTGCATAATACAAGGAATTAAGATACAATAATCTCATAAAATACAAAAGAGGAGGAAAGGCCAAATCATGTCTAATATGAAATTAGAAATTAAATATAGTGGAATTGATACAAAAGAAATCTTAAAACAGGCAGAAAAAGTAGAAAAAATTCATAAAGAATTACAAGAAAAACAAGAAGATGAAAAAGAATTTCTTGGCTGGCTTAGTTTGCCAACCAATTATGATAAAGAGGAATTTGAAAGAATAAAAAAATGTGCAAAGAAAATTCGTAAAGATTCAGAAGTATTTGTAGTTATAGGAATTGGAGGCTCTTATTTAGGAGCAAGAGCCGTAATTGAAGGCTTAACACCTACATTTTATAATTTATTACCAAAAGAACAAAGAAAAGCACCACAAATTTTATTTGTAGGAAACAACGTAAGTGGAAACTATTTAAATGACTTGGTAGAGTTAATTGGAAATAGAGATTTATCCATTAACGTTATTTCAAAATCAGGAACTACTACGGAACCTGCCATTGCTTTTCGTTTCTTCCGTGAATTTATGGAAAATAAATATGGCGTAAAAGAAGCAAGAAAAAGAATTTACGTTACAACTGATAAAGAAAAAGGAGCATTAAAAACATTAGCAAAAAAAGAAGGATACGAAACCTTTGTTGTTCCAGATAATGTAGGAGGAAGGTATTCAGTTTTAACAGCGGTAGGTTTGCTGCCTATTAGTGTAGCCGATATTGACATTGATAAACTAATGGAAGGAGCAAGATTTGCTGAGGAAAAATATAATGACGAGAATCTAAAGTATAATGATTGCTACAAATATGCTGTTTTAAGAAATCTTTTATATAAACAGGAAAAAAATATTGAAATTTTAGTAACTTATGAGCCAAAATTACATTATTTCATTGAATGGTGGAAGCAATTATTTGGAGAAAGTGAAGGGAAAGATGGAAAAGGAATTTATCCATCTGGTGCAGAATTTACAACAGATTTACATTCACTTGGTCAATATATTCAAGATGGAAGACGTAATTTATTTGAAACAGTATTAAATATTGAAAAACAAGAAGCGAATATGAAAATTCATTTTGATGAAGATAATTTAGACGAATTAAACTATTTAGAGGGAAAAACCATGGACTATGTAAATAGCAAAGCAATGCAAGCAACCATAGAAGCACATGTAGAGGGAAAAGTGCCAAATATTGTGCTAGATATTGAAAAGCTAAACGAAGAAACAATCGGACATCTTATTTACTTTTTTGAACTTGCTTGTGCTATGTCTGGAAAATTGTTAGGGGTAAATCCATTTAATCAACCAGGTGTAGAAAAATATAAAACGAATATGTTTAAGCTTTTAGGAAAACCAGGATATGAAGGGAAATAAAGAATAAAGAGTCTCATACTTTAAGAGGCTCGTTAGTGTAAAATTTTGGTAGGCAAAATATGCCTACCAATTTTTACGCTAATTTTTTTGCGTAAAAAAATATAAAGAAAGGAGAATTAAAATGATACAAGGAACGCAAGTTTTTAGTTTTATTGAGAAAAAAATAGGAGTAACACAAGACGGAGAAAAATATGTTGCAGTAAATGTTTTAAGTAAAGATAATCAAAAGTTAAGTTTTATATCTAAAAATGAAGATTTAATTAACAAGATTTCTTCTTTACAATTAACAAAATTTCAAGATATAAAATTAAGTTTCAATTTTATTAGACAATTCAATAGAGAAAAAAGAGTTTCTTATTGGTCTTGTGAACTGATTGGAGTTGGTAATTAGTGAACGAAATTGAATTATTAACTTCTATATTAGAGCAAATTACATATATATCAAGTTTTTTACAATTTTTTATATATGGTTTTGTTTTACTTATTATTATTTATTTTGGTTATTGGTTTTTTAGTAGATTTTTCTATTAAAAAATTAGTAATAAATACACAAAAGATAAAGTTAAATTTGGGGACTTGTCTCCTTGTCCCCTTATTTAAAGAAAGGAGTAGCCATATGTTAACATTAACAGCAGAAATGTTTGAGGGGTTAACTAGCACTATTACATCTAATTTAGGTGTACTATTACCTGTTGGTTTAACCATTATGGGAATTATGATAGCCGTATCTTTAATTCCTAGAATTATTTATAAATTCTTCTAGTATTTATAAATAATATGCCTAATTTTCGCATTATAAATGCGAAAATTGGGCTATTTTAAAAATATATAAGAAAGGAAAATTTTATATGTTAAAAAATAAAAAGATTTTAATAATATTCATTTTGATTTTTTCTTTATTATTAGTTTTTACAAGTAATAGTTTTGCGAGTATAGATATTGTCAAAGATAAAGTTAACTATTCTTTTCCAGATTTACCTTATAAAGATAGACCATATTTTATATTAGGTACGCCAGAAAGTCCAGAGTTATTTCAACCTTATTATTCTATTGAAGAATTTAAATCAATATATGGCTTAGATAATAATTATCAATATGAATATTTGATAGCTAATAATTATACAAATAATGTAACTTTACATTTAGCTTTTGTCTTTTGTTATAAAGATAATGGCGAATATAAGTATTATACAACTGTTCACGAAAATAGAGGTTGGAGTAATGCTCGTTATAAAATTGTTAACGGTAAATGGCAATTAGATGGTAGAACGGGTGATGTAGCAACAAGAAAAGAAAATATATTTGCAAGTTCTCAAAATATATATTATGAGCGAGGTTTAACTGGTGTAACACAAAATTCTACATTTAATACAAGTATTGATAATGCTTTTTTTCAAAAAACTCCACCACAAGTGACAGTGGTGGAGATAGCACAAGTGGAGGAAATACCGAAGGCAATAGTGGGAGTAATGAAAACGATAATTCCAGTTGGTTTAGTAGTATTGTCAATTTTCTTAATAATATACTTAATTCGATTGGTAATATTGCGACAAGTATAGTAAATCGGTATAGGTAATTTATTTAGTAGTCTATTTGAAAATGTTACTAATATATTAGATTATTTAAATCCTTGGAGTGAAAACTTTATACTTAAATCAGTTATTCAATTTTTAAGTAATATAATAAGTTATTTAAACCCTTGGAGTGATAATTTTTTAGGAAAAAAGATTATTGAATTATTAGAAAATTTATTGAAAAGCCTTTTTGTTCCAGAAGAAAATTTCTTTGAAAATACAACGAATGAATTAAAGACTTTACTTGCAGAAAAAATTCCATATGAGGCTTATTTAGAACTTTTTGAAAATGTAAAAGATATAAACGAGGGAGATTTGGCAGGACTAGAAGTAAATTTTAGCAACTATAAAATAGGTAATACAGAAATATCAACAAATAAAAATTGGCTTAGATTTGATATGATTTTAAAATATAAGCAAACATGGTTCCAATGGTGTAGAGGTTTTACATATATATTTTTTATAATATATAACCTAAACCAACTAATTAAATTTTTACGAGGCTTTTCTGTTGCAGACGGCTCTGCATTATCTTCTAGTATCTCAAATTCAAATAATAAAAAATAAGGTGGTGTTTTTATGATTATTCAACTAATATGTACTCCTCTAATACTTATGGCAAAAGGAATAATAAATATATTACCATTTTTAAGTTTGCCAGTTAATTCTCTTGTTTCAGTTATAAATTTGCTTATGGTTGGACTTAACTTTTTTCCAATAGAATTATGGATAATGGTTATTGGTTCAATCGTATTTTGGTTTACTATCAATTTTACTATTGGTGTAATAAGTTTTGTAGTAAAACTATTTACTCTTGGTATTAGTGGAGGAATATAATGAAAATTTATAATAAATATTATAGAAAATTAAGACAAGAAAATATAGACATGGAAATAAAAGATTTCATGAAAATATGGTCTAATTATAAAAGATTAAATACTCAATATAAAATTTTATGTATTGCTAATTTTTTAGAAAAATTAAGTATTCCATTGATAGAAATTCCATTATTACGATTTCTTTCTATGGTAGTAGATTTTATTCGTTGGAAAATATATGATTTATTATTATCTATAATAAATGGAAAAACATTTAATCTTTATGGTGTTTCATGCTATTGTGGTCGACAAGGTAGTGGGAAAACCATAGGTGTAGTAGAAGAATTAGAAAGAATAAAAAAGATATTTCCAGAGTGTATAATTTGCACAAATATAAACTATCTAAAACAAGATATTCCACTTACTTCATGGTTACAACTTTTAGAGTTGCGAAATGGAGATAAAGGAGTAGTATTTGTAATTGACGAGGTGCAAAATAATGGTCTTGACTGGACTAAGTTTCCAGAAACTCTACTAGCCGTTATTACACAACAAAGAAAACAGAAAATAAAAATATATGTAACAACGCAAGTATATAAGAACTTAGTTATTCAATTAAGACGACAATGTTTTGATGTAATAGAGTGCAAGACATTTTTTACTAGGTGGACAAGACATAAATGTTTTGATGCAGAAGAATATAATAATGTTATAGATACTCCTACACCAGAAAAGAAATTTAAACTACCAAAAAAATGGAGATATTCATTTGTTCAAAGTAACTTTTTAAGAAATTTATATGATACTAATCAAGTAGTAGATAAATTAAAAGATTTTGATAAATTACTAACAGACGAAAGAGTGGAAAAAATAAACAATAATACTAAAAGATTATTAACAATAGGTTTTATAAAAAAAGGAGTAATACAATAAATTTTTGTTTAATTGACATATACTTACATAGCCTTACTTTGATATGCGAGGGGTTGTGATCAATCGTTATTTACTCCTTTGAATAAGCTATACGATTATCACAAGAGGGGAGATAGTCTCCCCTAATGAAAAGCCTAACGGCGTTTGAGTGATAAAATAGGAGGGTTCTTAGTAACACCCTCCGACAGTCTCATTTTTGGGAAAATAGAAATTCACAAGATAAAAAAGCGAGGTATAAAATGATAGATACAATAAAAATTTATGCCGAAATTTCAAAAGATATATATAACAAAATTTATAATATGTCTATTATAAAATCTTCGCATAATAATAAAACAAAAGAATTATTATACGAGATTATAAATGACCATTTGAAACGGCTCATATAGTTCAAATTTAAGTGTACGAATTGGGTATGGTGCAAAATATGAATTTTCTACATTAGGTTATTTTATAGAAATCGAGGGAAGTCTGCATAAGATACTAAAAGGCTACAATTCACACAATGGATTCTATGACTTGAATTTTGTATGTGAAAATTTAATACAAATAGTCGAAACAAATTATAGTATTATTTTACCTACAACGGAAAATTGGTACTTGCAGAGAGTAGACATAGCAATATGTTTTGACTTACATAACCAGTATAATGTTTGCACATATATTAACAACTTATCTAATTGTAGATACCCAAGAAGAAATTTTAAATTTTACCAAAGTGAAAGTATTTATGTTAGTGGTACAAGCACTACATTAAAAATATATAATAAATTAGTAGAATTTAAAAAACATGATATTTCAAAATTTAGAAATACAAATTTTAATATAGAAAATTATATAAATCAAATAAAAGGCTTTGTCCGTTTTGAGTGCGAGATAAAAAAGAAAACATTAAAAAAGATATATAATTTAAAAAATATACCTATTACAAAAATTACTTATGATAAATTAAAAGATATATGGAAAGAGGAATTTATGAAATTATTGAATTTTGTTAATGACGATTTAAAAATAATAAATGATAGAAACGAAGTTTATAATATATTAAATAAAATATATTCGCCAGTAAAGGCTAGAAATTTATATAATTTTTATATGAATATTATTTTTGATGGAATACAGAATACGAAAAATAAAGTTAGCAAATCCGTATATTATAGAAATATAAAAATGTTAAAAGAATTAAATATAAATTTATCACAAAAAATTGATATTGACATGATAGATAATAGACTTGACTTCAACCCATTTGAATATAAAGAAGTAGTTTAATTACTTCTTTATATCTTCTAAGGCATATTTTACACAACTTATTACAACATTATTAAAGCTCATATCATTCTTTTTAGCTAGCTTTTTCAAATCATTGTAAATATCTTCTGGAAATCTTATCGATGTTTGTATATTACTATTTTTAAACTTATTTAAATCAAACATGGTAACCCCCCTATTTATTATGATATTTTCAATTAAAATTTAATCATTAAATTAGTTTTATTTCTATCACTAAAAAATAGGTTGCAATATAGTTCATAATATGATAGCATAAAATTAAGGAGGAAGTAAAAATGTACTATTATACAAATAATTTACAATATTTATATATATATTTGCTAATTATAATAATTTCTTTACCAATATACTATATAGAAGAATTTATAGAATTTAAGATATTCATAAAAAAATATTATTATCAAGATATAAAATTTATACCATTTACATTGAGTTTGATAAAACATAAAATTAGAGCAATTTTTTAACTGCTCTAATTTTTTTGTCGAATATTGATAAGGTTTGTCGAATATATTGCAATAGATAAATATTGATTTATAATAAATTTAATCATTTGTAATATCGATTACATCACTAATACTACAATTTAAAAATAAGCATATTCTTTCTATTGTACGAAGTGATATATATTTGTCATTATTCATATCTGCATAAGTTTGTTTTGCGATATTACATTTTTTTCTAAACTCTGCTTTACTCATTTTTTTATCTATCAATGTTTTCCAAAGAGGGTCATACGAAATCATATAAAATCAACTCCTTTTTTACACAATATAGCATATACTTATGGAAAATACAACAAGTAAAGAAATAAAGTCTATAATTATAGACGAAAAGTATTGACATATAGACCATAATATGTTACTATTAGTCTATACCGGTAGACAAATAGTAACGAAAGGAGGAATAAAAGTGCAACAACATAGATTTATAATAAATATGAGTATTACAAGACAACAAGCACAAATCTTGCATAATGCTTTAAACTTATACAAAATATCAACATCTTATGCAAATGATACAGATACAGAAATAGAAACTACTATTTTAATGGAAAAAATAACAGAAAATATAAGATAACAAAAAACAAATATATAAAGCATGAAAGTATAATTATACTTTTGTGTTTTATGTATCATTATAAAAAGAGGTAAAAAATGAACACAATAAATGAAGTAGAAAATGAAATAATAAGTTTTTATGATTTAGAGAAAAAAGTATATAAATTAGTTTGTAATCTAGGTTGTACTATAATAAAAAACATATTAGAAAATCAAGACAAAAAAATAATGAAAGAACGAGATAAAAAGGAATATCGCCATAAAGGTTATAAAACAAATACAATAAAAACAGTCATGGGAGAAATTGAATATAAAAGAGCAATTTATATTAAAGATAATAAATATACATATTTATTAGATAATACTTTAAAGATAGAAAATTTTGGAAAAATATCGACTAATTTAGCAGAGATTATGCTTAAAACAGTAGTAAATACAAATTCATATCGTAAAGCAGAAAATGAAATTAAGAATACAACAAATGAAACTATTAGCCATGAAGCATTAAATAATCTTGTATGGTTAGTTGGAAGTAAAATTGCAGAGAAAGAAAAAGAAGAAATTAAATTATATAAAGAGGAAAAACTTATAAAAGGTACAAAACAAACACAAGCATTATTTGAAGAAGCAGACGGCTTATGGGTAAATTTACAAGGAAAAGACAGAACAGAACAAATAGAAAAATATAAAAAGAAATGTGAAAAGCAAAATAAAGAATATAAAGAGCCACATTCTGTAAAGACAGAACTAAAATTACATATTACTTATGAGGGTTGGGCTAAAAATAGTAATAGGCACGAATTGATAAACAAAAGTTATATTACTGGTATGATGTCGTCAAAAACATTAGAAAAATTAAGAAATGCAAGAATATATCAAAAATATGACGAAGAAAAAATAAAATTGCGTGCTATGAATGGCGATGGTGCGAGGTGGATTCGAAATATTTGTACGAAAGATACTATTTCGCAAAAAGATAGTTTTCATATTCAACAAGAAATAATAAGAGATATAAAAGAAGAAAAATATCGAGAAGAACTTATAAAAATAATAGAAGAAAAAAGATACAATGAGGTTTCAAGCTATATTGAAAATCTAAAATATGAATTAGGTGGAGAAGAAAAAACAATAAAAAAATTAAATAAGTTACAAAGTTATTTGAAAGAGGGTTTGCCTCGTTATCAAGATATATTAAAAGAACAAGGTAGAGAACTACCAAAAGCAGAGGACGGAATAGAATATCGTGATATGGGAACAATGGAAAGTCAAATATTTTCCGTGTTAAAAGTTAGGCTAATGAGTGGAAGAAAAGCATTTTTAAAAGAGGGTGCGTCATATTTATCAAAAGTATGTGCAGAATATACCGAAAAAGGAGAAATAGAATTAGAAAAAATTGAAAGTGAAATACCAATAGATAATAGCATTGAAGAATATATAAAAGAAATTGAAGAAAATGTAATGAAAAATAAAAAATTACATAGAGCAAATTTAAAAGAAATGGACGAATATAAGTATAACAAAGGCACAATAGTAGAATTAAGTCCAGAAATAAAAAGTTTGATAAAATTAGCAGAACCAACGGCTTTGATGTATAGATAAATAAGCGTTTATTAAGTGTGGCAAAAAAATATAAAAAAATAAAAAAATTGCCCACTTTTACTTGACACATACAAGAGGCTCTTTATTATGTGTATTCATTGACAGAATAATGATATTATGGTATACTTTCATAGTATTTGGTATATTCCAAATTTAGTATCTATCAACTCTATTAATAATTTAAGGAGGATATAACATGAAAAACATCTCTACGAACGATCCCTATGCAGAATTAGGAGTATCTTCTAAAAAGACAGGGGTACATGAGGCAACAAAGAACTTATCAAAAGGTTTGTACCCTGGTGCTTTTTGCCAGATAGTTCCTATGTCGCGGAATTTGCCGAATAGCATTTTAAACAGATATGCTCAGGTGATTCATTCAGATGGTGTCGGCACGAAATCCAATGTAGCCTACTTGGCTATGAAAGAGGGAGTTAGTAAAGAATTCTTGTATAATCTGGCACAAGATGCTATCGTCATGAATACGGATGATATGGTTTGCGTAGGTATTACAGATGATATCTACATTTCAAACCATATTGCTCGTAACGCGAATAGAGTAAATGACGAAGCTTTGGCAAAGGTGATTCAGGGATATGCTAACTTCTTCCAAAAAATGCAAGCATTAGGTATCAACTTGTATAATGCCGGTGGAGAAACAGCTGATGTTGGAAGCTACACAACAACAATGGGAATCGATGTTACTGCAAGTGCGGTTATTTCCAAAGACAAAATTATCGATTGTAGCAATATCGGTCCTGATGAGTACATTGTGGGACTTGCCTCAGACGGCAAAAGTAGTTATGAAGACAAGGAAAATTCAGGCATTAGAAGCAATGGATTAACTCTTGCCATCAATACTCTTTTGTGTCCTTATTACCGCAAATATGAGGAAACTATGGATGGTACCATAGACAAAGAAAAATTGTTTTGTGGTAAATACCATCTGGATGACAAGTTGGAAGGCACATCTCTCACGATTGCGGAGGCTATTTTGTCTCCTACAAGAACTTATCTTCCTGTAATAAGAGATATTTTGCAGGATAATATTCAGGTAAGTGGTATTATACACTGCTCTGGAGGAGGATTAACAAAGTCAATTAATTTTGGCAATGGCATAACCTATGTAAAAAACAAAGTATGTAAGTTGGCAGTTCCACCCATTTTTAAAGAAATTCAGGAGATACGTGGTATCGATGACTATCATATGTACCAGACTTTCAATATGGGTATAGGAATGGAAGTTGTTGTCAAAAGCTTAATCGATGCAGACAAAGTTATTCAGCATGCTAATAAGTATGGTATTTGTGCTTATGTAACTGGTCATACTGAAACTTCAGCAGATGGTATTAACAGAGTGAAGATAGGTTCATCTATTTACACAAAGTAAGCGAAAGAATCATAAAGCCATGAAAAAGCAGCAAAGATTCTCTTGAATCTTTGCTGCTTTTTAGTTTAATTAAAGTAAGAAAAAGCCAACTATCTGTATAGATAATCGGCTTTTTGTTGTATACCTTAGTGAGCGGCTACATGGTTTCTCACATATTCAATCGAAATCATCTCCGCCCCCAATGTATGGAGGAAGGGATCATCGAACTTGACGATATCTAACCGATTCATCTCGTTCTCGAGTTCTTCCCAATCTTCCTTCGTGAATCTGTTTGAAATATACAGATTTTGGGATTGCTCCGAAGGCAAAGTTCCTTCCTTTCCATTTGAGTAAACAACTTTCATAGAGATACCTCCTTAAAATTTTTTGGAGGTTTTACCCTCCAAGTTAATTACAATAGTTACTTTTCGGGTATAAATCTATTACATGTATAATTATATAAAATTTACATAATTTTGTCAATATATATATTTTCTATTTTTACATAATATTAACATATACAATACTGATTATTTGAACAGAATGTTTTTAGAACTTTGCTATAAGTTCTAACTTTTATGAGTTTTGACCAATGGCACAAAAGTTGGGGATAATGTAATAAATATTTAAAATAAAACTAAAAAAATACCATCCTTTTTCAAAATGGTATTTTTTCTATCCGTTCTATTAGTTCGAACAGATACGTTGTTGGTGCTGATGGTGGGACTCGAACCCACATGGTTTCCCGCTGGATTTTGAGTCCAGTGCGTCTGCCAGTTCCGCCACATCAGCGTAAAATAGTTTCTTGCTACTGCTATATCATAACAGAAAATCATAAAATTAGCAAGAAAAACTAATAAAAAAGATAAAAAATAATGACACTATACAAAAATATTGTTATAATAAAGAAAAATTTATTATTCATTTTTGAACGTTTACTAAAAAAATATCCAAAAGGATAAAAAATAAAAGCAAAAACGATAGAAAAGAGAAAATAATGAACAACGAAGAAATAAGAAAAAAATTATTAGAACTTGCTGATGAAAAATATAAAAATTTTCAAGAAGGACTATGCCCAAATACCAATAATATTATTGGTGTTCGTGTGCCAGCTCTAAGAAATTTAGCAAAAGAAATAGCAAAAGGAGATATAAATACTTATTTAAAAAATGCCAAAAGTGATTATTATGAAGAAACCATGTTACAAGGCATGGTAATAGGACTTGCGAAAATCGATTTTAAGCAAACTTGCAAGTATATATCTTCCTTTATTCCAAAAATTGATAATTGGGCTGTTTGTGACGTAACAGTAAGTGGTTTAAAAATGGTAAAAAAACATTTAGATGAAATGCTACTATTTTTAAAACCTTATTTAAAATCAAAAAAAGAATTTGAACTTCGTTTTGCTATTGTAGTATTGCTTAATTTTTATATTACAGAAAAATATATTGACTTTGTATTAGAAACACTAAATCAAATAAAACATGATGGATACTATGTAAAAATGGCAGTTGCATGGGCAATTTCCATTACTTTTATTAAATTTCCTCAAAAAACAATGAAATTATTGAAGAAAAATAACTTAGATGATTTTACCTACAACAAAGCTTTACAAAAAATAGTAGAATCCTATCGTGTGGATGAAAAAACAAAAAAGAAAATAAAAAAAATGAAACGATTATAAAAACTGTATTATGCTACAGTTTTTTTTATTTTTATATTGTTAAAACTAAAAAAAATGTATATAATAAGAGAAGAAAAATGTCAAAAAAGAGGAAAAAATGTTGTATCCATATGAAATTATTGAAGTAAAACCAAAACTAAACAAGAAAAAAGTATTCTTTGTTGCCTTTATATTACTAGCTATTATAGCAATATCTGTTTTTGGTGTGCTTCAAATTGCATATCAAAAAAAGCAACAAGAAATTGAAAGAGCACAAATAGAAGAACAAGCAAAGCTAGAAGAACAAAGAAGGCAAGAGGAAGAAAGATTAAGAATAGAAGAAGAAAAACAAAAACGATTGGCAATACACACAAATCCTTTCACAGAAGAACAAATGCAAGCAGTTGAAAATATTTACCAAGCACAAGAAACAAAAAGAGTATTTTTAACATTTGACGATGGACCAACACAAGCAGTAACACCATATATTTTAGATTTATTAAAACAAGAAAACATTAAAGCAACTTTCTTTGTATTAGGAAATAGAGCAAAAGCAAATCCGGAATTAATACAAAGAGAATTTGAAGAAGGTCATTATATTGCAAACCATGGTTATAGCCATAAATATAGTCAAATTTATCAAAATAATCAAACAGTATTAGATGAATATAATTATACAGAACAGTGTATACAAGAAGCTTTACAAAATCCAAATTATCATTCTAAGGTATTTCGTTTTCCAGGAGGCTCGCAAGGTGGCTATTACCATAGTATAAAAAAACAAGCAAATCAGTATTTAAGACAAAATGGAATTGTTTCACTGGATTGGAATTCGTTATCCAAAGATGCCGAAGGAGTAAACACCAAGGAAGAATTATTACAAAATGTAATCAATACCATAGGACAAAAGCAAAGTGTAGTTATTTTAATGCATGATGCAGCCGATAAAATTTTAACGTATGAAACTTTGCCAGATGTCATACAATATTTAAGAAATAATGGCTATGAATTTAAAAATTTATACGATATTTTATAGGAGGAAAATATGCTATATGATGTCATTATAATAGGAAGTGGACCAGCAGGCATTTCCGCAAGTTTATATACCAAACGTGCTAATTTAGAAACATTAATTATTGCAAAAGGAAAAGGTACACTAGAAAAAGTAGGAAACATTGAAAACTATTATGGATTAGAAGAAAAAATAGATGGAAAAAGATTGCAAGAAATAGGAAAAAAACAAGCAGAAAATTTAGGAGTTGAAATAAAAGAAGAAGAGGTAGTACAAATAGAATATCAAAATCATTTTACTGTTTCTACTTTGAATCATACTTATGAAGCAAAAACTGTTATTTTAGCAACCGGCTTAGCAAGAAAAAAGGTGGATATCAAAGGAATCAAAGAGCTAGAGGGAAAAGGAGTAAGCTATTGCGCTATTTGTGATGCTTTTTTCTTTAAAGGAAAAGAAGTAGCTGTTTTAGGAAGCAAAGAATATGCTTTGCATGAGGCACAAATTTTACTTCCTATTGCAAAATCCGTTACGATGCTAACAAATGGAGAAGAAGCTATTCAGAAAAGAACGGAAGGAATTGAAATAGAAGAAAAGAAAGTAAGAGAGTTAAGAGGAATAGAGCATGTAGAAGAAGTGACTTTTGAAGATAATACAAGCAAAAAAATCGACGGACTTTTTGTTGCTCTTGGAACGGCATCTAGTAGTGACTTAGCAAGAAAATTAGGAGTAAAATTAGATAAAAAGACAAATCATATTATTGTAAATAACAAAATGGAAACCAATCTTCCCGGACTCTATGCCTGTGGAGATTGTGTAGGAGGAACTTTGCAAATAGCAAAGGCAGTTTACGAAGGTATGGTAGCAGGAATGTCTGCTATTGAATATTTAAAAAACTAAAAAGGAGGAAAAGAAAATGGATGTAACAAGTCAAAATTTTGAAGAAGAGGTATTAAAATCAAATGTGCCTGTACTAGTAGATTTTTGGGCTAGTTGGTGTGGACCATGTAAAATGATGGCACCCGTAGTAGAAAAAATAGCAGAAGAAATGCAAGGAAAAGTAAAAGTTTGTAAAGTGAATGTAGATGAAGAAGCAGAATTAGCTATGCAATATGGAATTATGAGTATTCCCACTTTTCTTATTTTTAAAGAAGGAAAAGTAGCAAATTCTACCATTGGTGTGCAAGATAAAGAAGAAATTATGAAATTATTACAATAAAAAATATAAAAAATTTGAAAAAGTTATTGACAAAAAAATAAAAACTTTGTATAATAAAAATCGTTCTAGTTAAGAACTATTTTTATTATACAATATGCAGGTGTAGTTCAATGGTAGAATTCCAGCCTTCCAAGCTGGCTATGCGGGTTCGATTCCCGCTACCTGCTCCAGTCTGAGTGTTTTTATAGAATTTAATGTCTATAAGAACACTTTTTATTTTTCTAATAACTCAACTTAAATATTTTTCATATATACTTTCTACTATATTTCTTGATATACCTGCATTATACAGATTTTTTTTTATATAAAGTTACTCATATATTACTCCTGTATTACATATAGGGAGTGTCATAGCTTTTGCTTTGCCATTTCTAATTTATTTCATTTTTAAATTATAAATTACTAAAATTTTATTACAATAGGCAATTTATGTTGAATAATTTTTATATTAATTATATAATGAAACTATAATTTATGAAAGGTTGTGAGAATGTAAATGAATGAAGAATTAAAAGAAATGTATCATAAGTGTATTGAATATAGTAATAATATTAAAAATCCTATATTAAGAGAAGTAGTACAGACAATTTATGAAGATTATAAAGAAGAGTTAATGAATAAACCTGCTACTCCAGGTTCTCATCATTATTTCAGAGGCGGATTATTATACCATATGTATAGTGTTACAAGAAATGCTATAGCAATATGTAATTTATATCCTAATTTAGAAGTAGACATGGATTTAGTTATATTTGGAGCATTGACTCATGACATAGGAAAAACAAACGATTTTAATGATTTTATAGAAAGTGAAAATTATAATCCGAATTCTAGTAATAGCTTTACTCTACTAGGACATTCTTATGAAGGTGCACATATAGTAGAAAATTATCTAGCAAAATATCAAATTGATGATCAGTTTAAAAATCAAGTAATTCATATGATTGGTAGTCATATGAATGAATATAGTGAGTGGGGAGCATTGGTATTACCTAAAATGCTTGAAGTAATTATTATTAACTTTGCAGACAATATAGATGCTCATATCGAACCTGCACATAAAGAAATTTGCGATGCAAAAGCAGGAGAATTATATAAAATAGGAAATGCACCAAGACCATATTACAAATCTTTGAATCCTAATTATAATAAAAATAATAAAAACTAAGAATAGATTAAAATTGCGTTTCATAAAAAATCAGTTTGAATGTGTTGTGTAATTACAGATTTTATCAGCATCTGCTAAAAATTTCTATAAGAATACTCTGACCAAAACCGCGAACCCGTATTGATATAAATTATCTCAATACGGTGTTTTTTTATTAAAAAGATTTAATGTGGGTTATAAGCTATTAATCCTGAGCTAATTTACAAAAAAACTTGAATTTTTGTTAAATTATAGTATAATATTATTAGTTATCGTAAGAAAAGAAATTCTAACTTGAATTTTATGCACATCTAAGGAGGAGACAGTATGAAAAATGGGAACAATGTAAATTTACGGGTAACCAAAATAGAAGGTGGAAGTGCCATTTGCGAAATTTGGAACGGCAGGGATAGTGGAAGAGAAATAAAGGTAAATTTCCAGAACATTCCCTTTGAAGTTCAAATAGGCGACAACATGGAAGCTACCATCTATTACACAGACGACAAAGAAATAGAAAGAGTTATTGTAACGCAAAGAAGCAGATTCTAAAATCGCACAAAAAAGAAACCTTACAAAAAAGGTTTCTTTTTTTGTCGATATTTGTAGAAAATATTTTTAATTTGTTATATAATGAATTTGTAGACAGAATTAGTCTAAATAATAAAATAGTGGGAGAAAAAAATATGAAAGAAGAAGTAAGTAACAACCAAGAAGAAGCAAAGATAGCAAAAAAGAAACATAGGTTACTAAAAACGATTCTTATTATTTTTATTCTTTTCCTATTACTTGTTATACTAGCTACAAGTTCATGCTATGTATTTCTTTTAAAAAATAAAGAAAGAATAACAAATTGCAATACGCAAGCAATAATAAAAGAAGAAAAGATAGTAGAATATGGTAGTTCTTTAACTTATGAAGAAATCTTAGAAAATATCGTGACAACGGCAAATTTAACAGAAAATACAACCGTTAAATTATGGCTCAATGATACTGTATTCGAGGAAGAACAGTATGTATTTAATACAGTAGGAAATATTACAATGACAATAGAAACCTCGACGCCAATATTTCAAACTTTAAGTCAATTTTTAAACAAAGAAGTGGTAATAACTGAGCAAATTATATGGAAGGTGCAAGATACAAAGAAACCTGTGTTATCTGGGGTGCAAGATAGAGAAATCACCCAAGGAGAAGAAATTGATATTAAAGCTGGTATTACAGCAAAAGATGAAGTAGATGGAGACTTAGAAGTAACAATCGAAGGTGAATTTGATATAAACACAGTAGGAGAATATATACTAACAGCCAAAGCCGTAGATAAAAATCAAAATGAAGTGACCGAAACTTTTAAATTAACTGTAAAAGAAAAGCAAATTCAAGTAACAAAGCCAAGTACAACAGGTTCCAATAAAAATTCTAGTTCTAGTGGAAGTAGTAGCTCTTCTAGTTCATCTTCAAGTTCTAATTCTAATTCTAATTCTAGTTCTTCTAGTAGTCCCAATGCAAGTACAAAAGAAGGAAGACTAGCTTTAGCAAAAGTAGAAGCAAAAAGAGTAGTAAGCCAAATTATTACATCTGGCATGACTAATTTACAAAAAGCAACCGCCATTTGCAATTACATTACCACAACAGTAGATGTTCAAACAAATCAATCCTCAGAGGCATATAAAACAAACTATGGAAATGAAGCATATGCTGCTCTTATAATGAAAATAGCAGCTTGCTCTGGTCGTTGTAAAGCAGTTACTTTACTTTGTGATGCGGCAGGTTTAAAAAGTCAGCATATTAATCAAAATCAATGGACACATCAATGGAATAAAATTCAAATGGAAGATGGAAGTTGGGTTGTGGTAGATGCACAAATTGGATTAGTAGCAGATAAACATCCATTGGAATAAATCATAAAAATATCGCACCAATAAAAGGTGCGATGTTTCGATTTTGGAGCGGACATCGTAGTTATCTACAACTTTTTACTCTATTGGATGATTGATACAAATATCAATTAAAATTTTTTGCTATTTGTTTTGTATTTATACTATTAAACAAATATAATGCAGCTTGATTTTGTTGTTCTTTTGACATCTCCATAAGTTTAGACATTGCAAACATTACAATTTTATATTTTCCAAAATTTATGAGTGTAGTTTTGTATTTTTAATCTATTCTATTTAAAAGATTATAATAGATGAAGAAATAATTTTTAAAGAATTAATTTATTGTTAATAATAATATAAAAATTGTAATAAAACTATAAAAATATTAAAAATGAAAAATAAATATTTTTATGTTTTAAAAAAATTAGATTTTAATTATTTCCAATTACAATTATATCTTTTTATTAAAAACAATATAACTAATAAAAAGGAGAAAGGCTCCGGATTAGTGAACTAGTCCAGAGCCTTTGCACCCTATGCTACAAAAGGTGCAATAAAAATGATTGCAAGGAGTAAGAGTGCAATAATCATTGCTCCTACCAAAATCGCCCCTACACATATGCTTCCGCAAATCCAGTCGACCTGCTGCATTTTTTCTTCATTTTTATTCATTTTTCCTCCTTACACACTTACAGTATGCCAGTGTGTGTCTCGTGTCTTTCTTTTGTAGGTCACACGAAAACCTAGAATATATTTATTATACCATAATTTTCTTTAAAGTTCAACTTTGATGCTTACACCATCCATTCTGATTAAAATAAAAGGCAACAAAAAAACCAACCTTTTACAGTTGATTTATCAATACTTTCGTCTGGCACGACGATTTTACTTATTGGAGCGGTTGGCTATGATTTATGAACTTTCTTGTTCTCTTTTTAATTATAAAATTATTATAATTTATATTAAAATTTTTATTAATGATTATTTTTCAAAATCATCATTTAATTTTTCTTCTTTGAATCTTTGGTATGAAAAGTTACCATCATCATAAATAATTCCATTTTCTATATTTTTTAATACATTTTTTATGCGATCTATAGTATTATCTGGTAATTTATCTATTTCGAACCAATTTAAATCATTGCATTTTTCTTTTTCCATTATTTCAGGAACTCCTCTATACTTTTGAGTACTAAAAAAAACATTTATATAATCTTCTTGATATGGATGTATAATAGAAACTAACTCTAAATCTTTCGAATCTATACATATTCCTATTTCTTCTTTTGCCTCTCTAATTACTGCCATTTGCAATGGTTCTCCTTTTTCTAAATGTCCACTACACGCCATATCATATTTACCATCCATATACCCAGTATTACATCTTTTTTGAAGTAATACTTCCTTTTTTCCATTTAACCCCATTCTTGTCAAAACTAAAAATACAACTACTTTACTTTCATATCTATTTTTCATTAAATTTCTCCTTTCAATATAAAAGTTCGAAAAGAAACGTAATTGGAGCGGGTAGTCGGTGGTAACTACCCTTACTTATTCTTTAAATACTTTATATTACTATATTATAAGAATTTATA
>CANPVM010000009.1 GCA_947581805.1 uncultured Clostridia bacterium | reverse complement strand
TAAAATGGTATGAAGAAAAAGAAGAAATAAGTTTAGTAGATGTTAATAAATATAGTAAAGAAGAACTATTAAAAGAAGATAATATATTATCAAAAGTCATGTTATTAGAGAAAAGTAAAAGTACAGTAGAATTTATCAAAAACGTAGAAGAAATCTTAAAAACAATTAATAATAAAAATTTAGAAAAAATAAAAGACATAATAAGATATAAGGCAGAAGGAATAATTAAGCAAGAGCAACTAGAAACACTATTAAAAAAAGTAAAAATAGAGAAGGAGGAAAAAAATATGACATTAGCAGAAAGAATTCATGAGAATGAAAGAAGAGAAAGATTAGAAATACGATTACAAGCAATGCAAGAAGGTGAAAGAAAAGGAGAAAAGCGAGGAGAAATAAGAGGCAAGTTGAAAACAATAAGAAAAATGTTAGGCTTACAATTAGATGATGAAATAATACAAGAAGTAACAGGTGTTAATAAAAAAGAATTAGAAAAAATAAAAAAAGAGTTAGCAGAAGCAAAATAAAAAATAAATAAAACTTTTCTAAAAAAGTAGCACAAAAAATACAAATTGCATAAGATATAGTACAAACAATATATTGTTTTTTATATAGATAAAATGCAGGTAACTTAAAAATGAAAGTTATCTGCATTTCTTTGTCATTTTTTATTGTATTTCTAAAAAAACTGTGATAAAATGCTTACAATAAAAACAAAATGGATATACTAGTCCAAGGAATAAGGAGGAAACACAAGTGGAAAAAAATACATTTTACGTTACAACACCCATTTATTATCCAAGTGGTAAATTTCATATTGGTACAGCTTATACAACAGTTCTTGCAGATGCAATGAAACGTTATAAAATAGCAAGAGGATACGATTCCTACATGTTAACTGGACTAGACGAACATGGTCAAAAAATTCAAGAGGTAGCCTTGAAAAATGGCACAACGCCACAAGAGTATGTAGATGAAATGGCAGAAGCAGCAAAAAAGCTATGGAAATACATGGACATTGAATATGATGATTTCATTCGTACTACAGAAGAAAGGCATACAAAAACAGTAGAAGACATATTCGATAGATTAATGGAACAAGGCGACATATATTTAGGTGAATACGAAGGTTGGTATTGCACACCATGTGAAACCTTTTTTACAGAAACCCAATTAGTTGATGGAAAATGCCCAGACTGTGGTAGAGAAGTAAAGAAAATGAAAGAAGAATCATACTTCTTCAATATGAAAAAATACCAAAAACGTTTAGAAGAATTTTATGCGCAAAATCCAGATTTTATTGCACCAGAATCCAGAAAAAATGAATTATTTAATAACTTTATTAAACCAGGGTTAGAAGATTTATGTGTTAGCCGTACCAGTTTTGACTGGGGCGTTAAAGTAAGAAAAAACCCAAAACATGTTGTGTATGTTTGGTTAGATGCCTTAACAAACTATATCACGGCTTTAGGCTATGGAACAGAAGAAAATAGCAAATTTCAGAAATACTGGCCAGCTGATTTACAAATTGTAGGAAAAGATATTATCCGTTTTCATGGTATTTACTGGCCAATCTTCTTAATGGCATTAGACTTACCAATTCCAAAGAAACTATATGCACATGGCTGGATTATGATGAAAGATGGAAAAATGTCAAAATCGAAAGGAAATATCGTCTATCCAGAATTACTAATTGAACGTTATGGATTAGATGCTACTAAATATTTCTTACTAAAAGAATTACAATATGGGCAAGATGGTATTTTTACACCAGAAGGTTTTGTAGAAAGATATAATATTGATTTATGTAACGATTTAGGAAACTTATTAAATAGAACCATTGGTATGCTTAATAAATATTTTGCAGGAACTATCCCAATGATAGGCAAAGCAAAAAATGAACAAGATGATGAGCTAGAAGCATTTGTATTAGAAAAAGTAAAACAAGTAGAAGACAACATGGAAAGTGTTCACGTAAGCAATGCATTACAAGACATTTGGGACATCATTGCAAGAAGCAATAAATATATTGATGAAACAGCACCTTGGGTTTTAGCTAAGTCAGAAGAGGCAGAAGGTAAAGAGAAATTAGCTTCTTGTATGTATCATTTAGCAGAAAACCTAAGAATGATAGCTATTTTATTACAACCGTTCATGAAAGAAACTTCGCAAAAAATGTTAGAACAATTAGGTATCAAAGATGAAGCAAACAAAACATGGAATAGTATAAAAACTTATGGAGCAATTAAACCAGAAACAAAAGTAATTGAAAAAGGAGAACCTCTATTTATGAGGTTAGATATGGAAGAAGAAGTAAATTACATTAGAGAAGGAATGCAAAAATAAAAAAAGTAAGAGGTGCTAAAAAATGGACGAAAAACATAGACAATATTGTATTAAATTAGGAAATCCTTATATGAGAGAAGAACGTTATCAAGAACAAATAAAATCGTATGAGCAAACGTCTTCATGGAATGGAACAGAGACAATAGCAAAGGAAACAGACTGGTTTAAACATAAGAAAAACCAGTTCTAAAAAATAGCAGAAAATTCACAAATTAGACATATTTTGAAAGTATAATAAAAAAGTAAAAGGTTAGAGCAATAAGTTTTTATATTGCTCTTCTTTTAAAATGGTAAATGAAAATAAACTCAATTCTTACAAAAAAGAGGAAAAGAAAAGGAGTGAAACTATGAATAATACTACCATTTTAGTAGTAGACGATGAGTCAAGAATGCGTAAATTAGTCAAAGATTTTCTCATCCAAAAACAATATAAAGTTTTAGAGGCAGTTGATGGAGAAGATGCATTAACTGTTTTTGAAGAAAACGAAAATAAAATTAGTCTTATTTTACTCGATGTCATGATGCCTAAATTAGATGGATGGTCTGTGCTTCGTCAAATTCGACAAAAATCAAATGTACCAATTATTATGCTTACAGCAAGAGGAGAAGAACAAGATGAATTATTTGGCTTTGAGCTAGGCGTAGATGAATATATTAGCAAACCATTTAGCCCTAAAATATTAGTAGCTAGAGTAGAGGCTATTTTAAACCGTATTAAGCCAAAAGAAAGTAATATCAAAGAATATGGTGGAATTGTAATTGATGATGATGGAAGAACCGTCAAAATGGATGGAAAAGAAATAGAACTAAGTCTTCGAGAGTATGAATTACTAAAATATCTAGTAGAAAATCATGGTATTGCTCTATCAAGAGACAAAATATTAAACAATGTGTGGAACTATGATTACTATGGAGACTCAAGAACAATTGATAGTCATATAAAAAAAATTCGTCATAAACTAGGAAAAAAGGGAAAATATATTGAAACGATTCGAGGTATTGGATATAAATTTGAAGTAAAATAGCCAATAAAAATTAATTTGTGCCTTAGGAAGGAAATCATAAGCAAATGAACTATTTAAAAGAAAAATTAAAATCAGTGCGTATTAGATTATTTCTTACTCTATGTGTTGTAGTAGCAATCATTGTATTATTTCTAATTATTATCAACAATGTCATATTAGAAAGTTTTTATTTATATTCCAAAGTAAAAAATGTAAAACTAGCATATGAAAAAATTAATACATATTACAACTTAATAGAGAAAAACACAGATAGTAACATTAATATTGAGGAAGAACTAAATCATATTGCTATGAAAAATAATTTTGATATTCTTATTAAAGATAATCAAAATATTCTTATTTTTAGTTCTGATAAAAATTTAGCCTCTACTATCAATAAAATCAACGAAATGATTTTTAATAGAACATCGCAATCTCTATTAACAGACAGTAAAATAGCAACCAAACAACATATAATATACGAAAATGATAAAATGATGATTCGTAGAATTGTAGACGAAAAAAATAGTATGAATTATATATTTTTATCTGCTACATTAGATAATGGAAATACTTTATATATCCGTATTCAAGTTGCTTCTATTCAAGAAAGTGTACAAATATCAAATCGATTATTAATACTAATAGGAGGCATTTCCATCATAATAGCTGGCATATTTGCTTCTTTTATTGCAAGAAAATTCACAGAACCTATTCTGGAATTAAATGAAATTGCGCAAAATATGTCAAAATTAGATTTCAGTAAGAAATATCGAACTAACGATACAGACGATGAAATAAATCAGCTCGGAAAAAGCATTAACACTATGTCCGATAAGTTAGAAAGCACAATCAAGCAATTAAGAGAAACCAATGGAGAGTTAGAAAAAGATATTGAAGAAAAATCAAAAATAGATGAAATGAGAAAACAATTTATTTCCGATGTATCGCATGAACTAAAAACACCAATTGCTTTAATTCAAGGTTATGCAGAAGGATTAGTAGAAAACGTAAATACAGATGAAGAATCGAAAAAATTCTATGCAGAAGTGATTTTAGATGAAACAGAAAAAATGGATAAATTAGTCAAACAATTATTAGAACTTATGAAATTAGAGTATGGAAAAGGTGAATTTAACAATCGAAATATGGACATTGTAGAACTAATGAAAGAAGTTATTCGTAAGTGCAATATGCTATTAACGGAAAAGCAAATGGAGGTAGAATTTAATTCTAGTAAACCAATTACGGTAAATGCAGATGAATTCTACATTGAGCAAGTGATTACTAATTATTTGACTAATGCTATTAAACATGTAGAAGAAAGAGAAGGCAAAAAGCAAATAAAAGTACAAATACAAGAGCATGATAATAAAATAAGAATTAGTATTTTTAATACAGGAAAAAATATTAAAGAAGAAGATTTAGAAAGAATTTGGAAACGTTTTTATAAAGTAGATAGTGCTAGAAATAGAGAAGAGGGTGGAACAGGAATTGGACTTGCTTTAGTAAAAGCAATTATGACCCAATATGGTAACGATTTTGGCGTTATTAATAAGGAAAATGGAGTAGAATTCTATTTTGAACTGAATCAAGAAAACCAAGAATAAGTAAATTTTAGGGACGGGTCTAAAAATTTAAAAAATTTTTAGACCCGTCTTTAAATTTTTAAAAGTCGAAAAATGAAAGAAAAAGGCGATGAAAAGTTCTTTACAAAGCTGGAAAATTATGGTAACATAAAACAAGATTTAAAATTGCAATTTTATTTCGAAAAAATTTAATTCAAAAAAGTAAGGAGGGAAAATATATGTATGTCAGCCTTTAGCAAAAGAAAAGGAATCGTTATTTCTCTTATTATTTCCATTGTTATATGGATGTCTCTGTATTTTATTCTATACCAATTTCAAGAAAATCAAAAAAAAGAAGTTAATTCTAGTTTCGTTCTCAAAACAAGTCAAATAAATCCAACTGAAAAAATAGAAATAAAAGAACCTATTGGGAACCAATATAAAAACAATCAATGGCGAATTTTTATTTCAAAAATCAATTTAGATGCACCTATCTTAGAAGGAACTAGTCAGGAAGTTCTACATAAAGCAGTAGGTCATTTTGAAACAACTAGCAAATGGAATGGAAATGTAGTTCTTGCTGCTCACAACCGAGGATATAAGTATAACTTTTTCCAAGAAATAAAAAGGCTCGAAGTAGGAGATACGATTGTGTATCAAACCGAGCAAGGAAATAGAACTTATTCTGTTATTTGGAATGGAAAAATAAAAGAAACTGACTTTTCTCCTTTAGAAAATACCAAAGAAAATCAATTAACATTAATTACTTGTGTAGAAAACATGCCAGAATATAGAACTTGTGTAAAGGCAGTACAAACAGAAAATAAGCTATGATAAATAGCAAAACACAGAAAGGAAAAGGTGATAGATGAAGAAAACAAAGAAAAAAATAATGTTACTTCTACTTTTTTTATTCATTCTTATTGTAATCATCTTCTTAGGAAGAAAAAGCTATTCAAAATACATTACGCAAGTAGAAGGAAAAGGTGTTATTGATGTAGCTAAGTGGGCCTTTTTAATCAACGGGCAAACAGCTAGTATAACAAACCTTAATTTGTCTAAAAATTATCAGGCTAGCACATTAAAAGAAAACCATATGGCACCTGGAACAAAAGGTTCTTTTGATATTGTGATTGATACTACTGGTTCCGACGTAGGAATTAAGTACGATGTAACATTTTTAAATGAAAAAAGCAAACCACAAAATTTAAAATTTAAATATGATGGTCACACGGTAAGTAGTATAAAAGAACTAGAACCATTTTTAACAGGAATCATAGAGGTAGAAAGTGAAGAAAAAGTAAAAACAATGACAATTGAGTGGATTTGGCCTTATGAAACAGGAGACGGAGATAAGCAAAAGAAGGAAAACGATGCAAAAGATACTAAAGATGCTCAAACGCTTAGCCAATATGAATTTGATATTCGCATTTCAGGCACGCAAATAGAACCAGCAGAATACTAATCTGGCAATTTTGTTAATAATAAAAAAGGAGGGAAGAATGCCAGAAAAAATTAAAAAGAAACGATTTCAAAAAACAATCAAAAGTAAAAATTCATGGCAACAAAAGAGAAAAAGCAAACATATTATTCTTGTCTTACTCTTTCTTGTCATTTTACTTGGGGTATTTGTAGGAGTAAGTTTAGCAAAGTATGAAACACAAATACAAACAAAAGCTTTTGCTAGTATTGCTAAGCCAATTCTAGAAATAGAAACACAAAAAAGTATGTTAATTACCGCTTTAGCTACTAAAGCAACTTATGTATTTGAAGTAAGAAATTATAAAGAAGAGCAGTTAAATGAAGTAGAAATGGAATATTACATTGAAATTATTTCACATACGGATGAATCGATACAATTTTCTTTATACCGAGGAGAAACCCTAGTTCCACTAACAGAAAATAAAACCGAGAACATCAAACTTACGAAAGAAGAAAAACAAGTTCATTCCTATCGTTTAGAAATTACATATGAGGAAGCAAAAACAAATAAACAAGAAGATATAAAAGGAAATGTAGAAATAAAAATACATTCCATTCAAAAAGCTTAAGAGGAGGTGACAAATATGAAAAAAATAAGCATTTTTTGTGTATTTCTTTTCATATTTGTCCTATACTTAAATAATATTGTATGGGCAAAATATGAAATAGACAAAAAGTATGTAGCAGCCACTCTTCAAATTGATAGAACAAGCCCTACAGCAGAAGTAACTTATAAGAAAAAACAACAAGAAAATCAAACAGTAGAGGTAACAATCAAAGCAAATGAAATCATTCAGCAAGTACAAGGTTGGACACTAGAAGAAAATCAAAAAACATTAAAAAAAGAATATTTGCAAAATCAGCAAGAAGAAATACAAATTGAAGATTTAGCTGGAAACAAAACCATGGTAAAAATCAATATAGAAAATAACACAAAAACAAATTAAAAACAAAAAAGAAAATAGCAATTACCATAGCAAAAAATATTGACAGAGAAAATCAAATAAAGATATAATAAAAGCAACAAAATGGGGCATAAATATAACAATAAAGAGAGGAAAAAATATGATAACACAACTTCTTATTTTATTGCTATTAATTTTATGCAATGCCTATTTTGCAGCCTCAGAAATTGCTTTTATTTCTTTAAATGATGCAAAAATAGAAAGGAAAGCAAAAGAGGGAAATAAAAAAGCCAAACAAATTGAAAAAATGTTAAAAGAGCCAAGTAGATTTCTAGCTACTATACAAATTGGAATTACTTTGGCAGGTTTTTTATCTAGTGCTTTTGCATCTGATACTTTTGCAAGTTATTTAGTACCAGTGTTACATGAAATATTACCTACAATATCTATAGAAATATTGCGAGGCATATCGATTGTTTTTATTACTATTATTCTGTCGTTCTTTACATTAGTATTAGGAGAATTAGTACCTAAAAGGCTTGCTATGAAATATGATGAAAAAATAGCCTTTGCCACTATTGGTATAATTCGCAGTCTTTCTCTTATTACAGCACCTTTTGTAAAAGTTTTAACCGTAGTTACTAATATCATATCAAAATTATTTGGTATTTCAGAAAATGAAGAAGAAACCGTAACAGAAGAAGAAATTAAAATGCTAATTGACGAAGGGGAAGAAAATGGAACCATTGAAGAAGAAGAAAAGGAAATGCTCCATAATATATTTGAATTTAATGATATTTCTGTATCAGAAGTCATGACACATCGTATGGATGTATACGCCATCGAAATTCATTCTAATATAGAAGATATTATAAAGGAACTAGATGATTACAAATATAGTAGAATTCCCGTTTATGAAGAAACAATTGATGATATAAAAGGAGTTCTATTTATTAAAGACCTAATAAAATATTGGCAACATAGAAAACCAGTTAAAATAAAAAATATTATGCGAGAAGCATATTTTGTTTCAGAAAATAAACCAATTAATGAACTATTTAAAGATTTACAAAAAAACAAAATACAAATGGCAATTGTAATTGATGAATATGGCGGAACAGCAGGGGTAGTTACTATGGAAGACTTATTAGAAGAAATTGTGGGCAATATCTTTGATGAATACGATGAAGTGGAAAATGATTATACTAAAATAGATGATACTACATTTTTAATTAGTGGTAGTGTAACAATTAATGAATTAAAGAAAATACTAAAAGTAGAAATTCCAGAAGGAGAATATGAAACATTATCTGGTTATTTACTAGAGCTCTTAGGACGAGTGCCTAAAGACAATGAAAACCCTACAATTGAAACAAACAACGTAAGTTATAAAATAGAACAATATGAAGATAAAAGGATTCTATGGGTAAAAGCATGTAAAATATAAAATAGAAGAAGATGGAGGAATAAAATGGAAAAACTAAAAAAAGCAAAAAAAGAGAAAAAAGGAACCATAAAGAAGCAAATCATAACTACGTTCTTTATTATTATTTGTATTATTTTACTAGCAATAGCAATCTGGTTTTGGAAGCAAACTTCCGATAGAACATACAAAATAGAAGAAGTAACCCAATTCTCTTATTTTAAATTATATGAAAATAAGAAATATGGGGTAATAGATAAAAATGCAAATATTCTAGTAGAACCAAAATATGATATGCTTGTTATTCCAAATCCATCAAAAGGAATCTTTATTGGGTATTTCAACTACAATTCTCAAACAGGGGAATATCAAACAGAAGTCATGAATGAAAAGGGAGAAAAAATATTAACACAATATACACAAGTAGCACCTCTTATGTTCCAAGATGCATCGGTAGAAGTACCTTATGAAAAAAGTGTTCTTACCTACAAAGAAAACGGCAAATATGGATTAATAAACTTTAATGGTAAAAAAATAACAGAAGCAATTTACGATAGTATAGAAAGTCTACTATATAAAGAAGGCTGCCTATTAGTAAAACAAGGAGAAAAATATGGCGTCATTAATATTAAAGGAAAGCAAATGATAGAAATACAATATGACTCTATTAGTGCAGATGGTTATTATGAAGAAGAAACAAAATATCAAAAAGCAGGTTTTATTATAGGTGAAAAAAAACAAGAAGGATATCGTTATGGTTATAGGAATGCAAATGGAGAAAAAATATTAGATGTAGAATACAACGAAATTAATCGTATTACAGAAATTACAGGCAATGAAATTTACCTATTAGCATTAAAAAATGGACAAGCAGGCATTTATAAAAATGACAAGCAAGTGATTGCACATAATTATGAAGAAATAGAGTACAATAAGCAAAATGAACTATTTATTGTGCAAAAAAATGATAAGCAAGGTGTCATAAGTCAAGAAGGAAAAGAAATTTTAAAACCAGAATATGATTACATTATGCTTTCTGGTCAAACTATAAATGCCAAAAAAGGAGAATCTATTTATTCCTTTGATAAAGAAGGAAAGGTACAGCAAACAGAAAATAAAATGACCATTCTTCCTACGGAAAATAGCCAATATTTTATCGTAATTGATGAAAAAGACCAATTTGGCATAATGGATGCAAACAAAAATAAGATTTTAGAAAATGAATACTCGTATATAGAGTACACATTTGGAGACTATTTCATTGTCACAAAAGATTCTAAAGTAGGGGTAATAAAAGCATCTACAAAAGAAGAGATGATTTCTAGTGATAATGTCATTCAAAAAGTAGAAGGTAGCAATGTACTACAGCTAATAATTCCAGAACCATATACCATTGAATTATACAATGAAAAAATGGAAAAAGTAGCTTCTATGAAAGAAGCAAATTTAAATGTAGAAAAAGATTTCATTCAATTATCATCGGCAACAGAAAGAAAATATTTTGATAAAAACGGAAACAAAATTGAAAATACAGAAATCTTTCCTAATTTAGCCTTATTTGCTTTTGAGCAAAATGGTAAATGGGGATATAAAAACACAAAAGGTACTATTGTAGTAGATGCGATTTATGATATGGCAACAGAATTAAATGAGTATGGTTTTGCAGGAATCAAGCAAAATGGTAAATGGGGAGTCATAAACTCAAAAGGAGAAGTCATAGTAGAACCTAGTTATGAATTAGAATGGGACGAACCAGAATTTATAGGTCCATACTATAAATTAAACTTTGGATACGGAATGGTATATTATACTAAACAGTGGCAAGAAGAATAAAATTATCAAAAACTACTTGCGGTATCTTAAAAAATGTGATAAAATACTACTGTTGTAAAAATAAAAACAATTTTTACATCCTTACTTACAATCTATATTGTAGGTTATTAGTCCAAAAGGAGGTGAACAATAATGAATCAATACGAAAGTGTTATCATTATTAATCCAAATGTAGATGAAGAAGGAATAAAATCACTTATTCAAAAATTTACAAATTTGATTAATACTGATGGAAAGCTAGAAAAAGTAGAAGAATTAGGAAAAAGAAAATTAGCTTACGAAGTACAAAAAAATAAAGAAGGAAGCTATGTAGTATTCAACTTTGAAGCAAATTCAAACCTAATTGCAGAACTTGAAAGAAATTACAGAATTACCGATGAAGTAATTAAATTTATGACAATAAAAGTAGAAAAATAAGAAATAGGGGCCTTTAAAAGAAAGGTAAGGGAAAAAATATGAACAAAGTAATTTTAATGGGAAGATTAACAAGAGACCCAGAAGTTAGATATACACAATCTAACAACACACTAGTTGCTTCTTTTAGTTTAGCCGTTAATAGAAGATTTGTAAGACAAGGAGAAGAAAGACAAGCAGACTTCATTAACATTGTAGCATGGAGCAAATTAGGAGAATTCTGTAGCAAATACTTCAAAAAAGGGCAACAAGTAGGTATTATTGGTAGAATTCAAACTAGAACTTGGGATGATGACCAAGGTCAAAAACATTATATTACAGAAGTAGTAGCAGAAGAAGCATATTTTGCAGATAGTAAAAGAGAAGGAGAAACAACTTCAAACTTTGATGCAACCTTTGGAACAATGCCAGAAACAGCAGGAAGTTCTGATTTTGAAGTTTCTTCTGGAGACGATTTACCATTCTAAAACGGTATCACATAATTAAGATAGGGGGGAAAAGATAATGGCAGATAAAAAACAAAAAAGAAATAACAGAAATAATAACAATATGGATGATGATTTCAATCCAAAGTTTAGAAAAATAAGAAAAAAAGTTTGTCCTTTATGTGCAGACAAAAATCTTATTTTAGATTATAAAAATGCAGATCAATTGAAAAAATTCATTAACGATAAAGGTAAAATCTTACCAAGAAGAGCAACAGGAGCATGTGCAAAACATCAAAGAGATATTACTTTAGCAGTAAAAAGAGCAAGACAAATTGCTATTTTACCATTTACACAAGAGTAATAAAATAAATACATAAGTATGTTAAATAGGGGCTAAATAAAAACAGATAACTGTTTTGTTTAGTCTCTTTTTTTGTTTTTTATGCTAATTGCTATTTTTCCCATTGATAACCGTAAAATCAATGCTAATTTTGTCTACTAAAAAAATTTCAGTCGTATTGAAAACTAAAAAATAACAACATATAAACTGAAATACAAGCAAAAGATAACATACAAACTGAAATATAAAATAAGAAAGGACGGAACAATGAAAAAACAAATTAAAACAAAAATATTAACAATAATATTATTAATATTTCAATTATTACAATTAACAGGAAATTTGATTCCTGTAAAAGCAAGTATTAAGGAAGGAGATACCATGCTTTTGCAAGCAGACCATGAATGTGACTCTTTACTAGAATATTGGATGGAAGATGAAAAAAGATGGAGTTATAAAGTCGTATGGTATGTTTATTATCATGATGCAGTAGAAAATAAAAATTATCCTGCATTTTGTGTAGAACCAGCAAAAGAAGGAGTAGGAACAGGATATGACTCTTATGATGTTACCATTCAAAAAGAAAATAATCAAAAAATTTGGAGAATTTTAGAAAAAGGATATATGGGTTCTACTTATCAAGATTGGAAGCTAGAATGTGATGATGACTTATATACAGCTACAAAAGTAGCACTTCATTGTTTAAAGGACGGAAGTACGCCAAATACAAAATATATCATAGGAAACAGAAGTGTAGATGGAAACACAGTGGAAGAAATCCAAAGAAGAGGAAAGAAAACATTAGAAGTAGCACAAAAACTATATGAATATGGAATAAATGGAAAAGAAACCTATGTAGCACCTAAAGTTACTATTCAAATGCAGGGAGAAAAGAAAATAGAAACAATTCAAAATGTTTCGTATTATGTTCAAAATTATATAGTTCAAGGAAACAAAACTTTAAAATCTTATGAAGTAACGCTCCAAAATTTTCCGAATGGAACCAAAATTTTAAATTCTAAAAATAAAGAACAAAATAGTTTTACACAAAATTCTTTTAAAATAGCAATCCCAACTAATAAAATCACACAAAATATCAAAGGAAGTATCCACATACAAAATGCAGAAATAAAAACTTGCCCTATCTTTTATTGTAAAAGTAGTATTGAGCAAGCACAAAGCTATGTTACTTATATCAGCGGTTATGAAAAAACAAGTACAACAACGAGCTTAGAAGTAAAAGCAAATGAATGTAGTTTAGAAATTCAAAAAATAGATGCGCAAACAAAAAAGCCAATTTCTAATGTTACCTTTGAAATAAAAGATGAAAAACAAAATAAAATTGCAGAAGTGACAACCAATCAAAATGGTATAGCAAGGTTAGAAAATTTATTACCTCAAACAGTCACAGTCAAAGAAATAAAAGTGCCACAACCATATATTCTATCTGAGCAAGAAAAACAAGTAAAATTAGAATGGGGAAAAGTAGCCAATATTACTTTTGAAAATGAGCGTAAAAAAGGAAATTTAAAAATTGTAAAAGTAGATGCAGAAGATAATCAAATTACCTTAGAAAATGTTGAATTTGAATTATATGATAGTAAAGGAAACTTAGTAAAAAAATTAGTTACAAATAGCAAAGGAGAAGCTTATGTAGAAAATTTAGAAATAGGCAATTATGTCTTAAAAGAAGTAAAAAACCAAAATGGATACGATTTAGCAGAAGATAGAAATATAGAAATTAAATGGCAACAAACAAGAGTAGAAACAATAGAAAACCAAAAGCAAAAAGGACAAATTGCAGTTTATAAAATAGACCAAGACAATAAAGCTTACAAACTAGAAGGAGTTGTCTTTGAAGTATTAGATAGTAATAAAAAAATAGTAGAAACACTAGTCACAAACAAAGAAGGGTATGCTATTACTAGCAAACTTCCTGTTGGAACATATTATTTAAAAGAGATTAGGACAAAACATAGTTATTTCTTGAAACAACAATTAATACAAGTAGAAATAAAAAGAGAAGAGATTTCAACTCTGCAAGTAGAAAATGAAAAGAAAAAAGGAAGAATAGAAGTTTATAAAGTGGATAAAGAAAAACACGAAATCAAGCTAGAAAATGTAGAATTCCAAGTATTAGATAATAATAACAATATTGTAGATACCTTAGTGACCAATCAAAATGGTTATGCTATTACAAAAGAACTACCAATAGGAGAGTATTTTGTAAAAGAAGTAAAGACCAATGAAAACTATGTTTTAAACCCAGAACCAATAAAAATAAAAATCGAATATGGAAAAGTAACAAAACTACAATTAGAAAATGAAAAAATAAAAGGGCAAATTAAAATAGTAAAAACAAGTGAAGACGATAATTTAAGAAATGGAAAACCAAAGGGAAGCCCTATTCAGGATGTGGTATTCGAAATCAGAAATGAATTAGGAGACATAGTAGAAACAATAACAACAAACCAAGAGGGAATAGCAATAAGTAGTCAACTACCAAAAGGAGCTTATACCATCAAAGAAATAAAAACAAATGAAGATTATCTATTAACAGAAGAGGAATTTACTATACAAATACTAGAACATGAAAAGGTAGAAGAACTAAGTATTACCAATATTTCCAAAGAACCTGAAAAACCAAAATTACCAAGAACAGGATTTTAAATATAATCCCAAAAGCTTATACTTAAACAGTAGAAAAATAAAATAACCTCCTATACGTTTAAACATATAATATTAGTAAATAATATAGGTAAAGTGTATGGGAGGTGCTTTTGTATTGAAAATAGGAATTGCTTTATCTGGAGGTGGAATTCGAGGAATTGCCCATGCTGGTGTTTTAAAAGCCCTAGAAGACTATGGAATTAAAATAGACATCATAGGAGGTACAAGTGCAGGAAGTATGATTGCAAGCCTATATGCAATGGGATATGCGCCTCATTATATTTACCTTTTATTCAAACGTTATGCAAAAGATATTGCAGCATTAAACACAAAGCCCATTTTATCAGGAATTCAAAGTTGGTTCTTTCACAATAAAAAAACATTTACAGGTTTCAAAGATGGAGAAATAATAGAAAATGTTTATAATAAATTAGCGTTAAGAAAAGGAATAAAAACAATTGAGCAAATTCCTATGCCAATTGTTATACCAAGTGTTGATATTGCAGAGTCAAAAGAATATGTATTCACTAACCAAATTCCTACAGAAGCAGAAGATAATTCACAATATATTATGGACATTAGTGTAGGAAAAGCAGTGCGTGCAAGTAGTAGTTTTCCTGCAGTATTTAACCCTTGTTTAATGGGTAGCCATGCTTTTATGGATGGAGGAGTTTTAGATAATATTCCCGTCTACGAAGTAAAAAAACAAGGAGCCAAAAAGGTAATTGCAGTCAAATTTGATGCAGACCCAATAGATAAAAGTAGTAACTTAATGGATATTGTCATGAAAACAATCGATATTATGGGAAGTAAAATATCAGAAGAAAGTTTAGAAATGAGCGACTTTGTTTTAAATGTATATACAGACAAAGTAGGTCTTTTAGATGTAGATAAATTAGATAGTTGCTATCAATATGGATATGATTGTGTAGTTAAAAATATTAATAAAATAAAAGAGATTTGTGAAAAAGAATAAAAAGGCATACTTGTAAAAATAAGAATTCTATGGTATTATAAAACCTATCAAAAATAAGAAAAGAGGAAAAAGAAATGTTCAATGTCATAATCGATACCATAAGAGATAGTATCAAATTATTGCCATTTTTATTACTTACCTATATTATAATGGAATATATTGAGCACAAAACAGGAGAAAAAGCAAAACGAATCATTCAAAAATCAGGAAAATTTGGCCCATTGCTTGGAGGTATTTTAGGAATTTTTCCACAATGTGGCTTTTCTGCAGCAGCAGCTAATTTATATGCAGGAAAAATTATTACATTAGGTACACTCATTGCCATTTTTCTATCTACATCAGATGAAATGCTACCAGTTCTTATTTCAAATGCAGCACCAATTACTACAATCTTGCAAATATTAGCTATCAAATTAGCAATTGGAATTATAGCAGGTTTTGTAATCGATTTCATAGGACAAGCAATGAAAAAGAGAAAAGTAGAAGAAAGCGCAAAAGAAGATGTGGAACAAGAAATTGGACATATTTGTGAACATGAACATTGCCATTGTGAAGAAGGAATTATAAAATCTTCTATTAAACACACATTACATATTTTTCTATTTATCTTCATTATTTCTTTAATTATTAATAGTATCATTTATTGGGTAGGAGAAGAAAGCCTATCAAACCTAATTTTAAACAAACCAATCGTAGGACCACTAATAGCAGGTATTGTAGGGCTTATTCCAAATTGTGCAGGCTCTGTCATACTAACACAACTATATTTAGAACAAGTAATATCCTTTGGTTCTGTCATAGGAGGTTTATTAGTAGGTTCTGGCATTGGAATTTTAATTCTATTTAGGGTGAATAAAAATTGGAAAGAAAACATCAAAATATTAAGCATATTATATACAATAGGAGTGATATGTGGAATTATAATTGATTTTATTTTATAACAAAAAAATTTTTCAATAATAATAAAAAAATACGCTTTGAACTTAGCAATAAGTCCAAAGCGATTTTTTAATCTTCTTGTACTATTGTTTCTTCTAAATCAGAAGTACAATGTGGGCATTTAGTAGCTTTATAATTAATTTCTGAGAAACAGTATGGGCATACCTTTGTAGTAGGTTCTACCACTTCTTCTATTTCTTCTTCCTTGTTTTTCTTCTTGAAAAGTTTATTTTTCTTTACCATTTTTTCCATATTCTCTTTCGTTCTAGCATTTAACTTAGTAATGGAACGAATCGCAATAAAAATAGAAAAAGCAATAATTAAAAAATCAACGATAGTAGTAATAAAGGAACCATATTTAATAGAAGAATTACCAATAGTAATAACCAAATCAGAAAAATCAACTTTTCCTGTAAAAATAGCAATACTTGGCATAATAATATCATTTACTAAAGAAGTAACAATCTTTTGAAATGCACCACCAATAATAACACCAATTGCCATATCCATAATGTTTCCCTTCATTGCAAATTCTTTAAATTCTTTTAACATAAATTATCTCTCCTTTTTTAAGTATATAAAAATAATAGTATAAAAAGTCGAAAAAGTCAAGAATTGTTCACATTATGAGGAATTTTCACATTTAAATTTGGTATAAAATAAAGCTTTGTTTGACACAATACAATAGAGGTGGTAAGAATGAAAATATCATGGATTAAACAAGAACAAGATAATAAAAACTTTGCTATAGCAGAAAGATTAGGAATGGAAGTACATCGTTTAAATAATCCAGAAGAGGTAGATAAAACCATGGAAAAACTAATAGAACAAAATTATAATACAATTGTGTTATCAAATGAAATAGCAGGATTTTCAGAAGATATTATAAAAAAATATGAACGTAATCGCGATATCAATATTATTATTAGTCCAAGAAAAGGAAAGGTATAAATATGTACTAAAGAACATAGGTTATCCTAAGAGTAAAAATCTTTAGGGGGTAAATATGAATCCGGAATCTTATGAAAAAGATAATTTTATACAAGAATTTAGTTATTATTTAAACCAAGAAAGAAAACAAAAAAATAACTTTGAAATTGTCTTCTTATGTATTGGAACAGACCGTATAATAGGCGATTGTTTAGGACCACTAGTAGGAAGCAAACTAGAAGAAAAACTAGAAGCTTACAATATTTATAATCTTTCCATTTATGGAACATTAAAAGAAAATGTTTGTTATACCAACATAAAAGATAAAATGCGCTCCATTAAACAAAATCATAAAAATGCTTGTATTGTAGTCATTGACGCTGCATTAGCAAAAGAAGAAAAAATAGGACAAATTTTTGTACAACCAGGAAAAATAGAACTAGGAAAAAGCCTTCATAGAACAAAAATACAAATAGGAAACATTTCTATTCGAGCAGTAGTAGGAAAGAATTATGGGTTAGCAAAATATAATTTTTCTAGTTTGCAAAATATTTCTTTAAATAGTGTCATTATTTTATCAGAAATAATATCAGAAGGAATTTGTGAAGTAATTAAATATATTTAAAATCAAAGTATAAACTACAAAAAAATGGAAAAAATCTATATAAACGAAAAGAAAGGAATGACAAGTTTATATGGAGCCAAATACAATGAAAAACATGGTTATTTTAAAAAATTTACCATCCAACATGGTAGAAGAAGCATATATTGTTTTAAAAGATAATGTAAAAATACATAAAACACAAAAAGCAGAAAAAAAGAAAAGAGGAGAAAAAGCAGAAGAACCAAAATCCAAAGAGTATATGATTAAAGAAGCAGAAATGGTAATTCAAGATTATATAGCCAAACTAGAAAAGAAAGAATATGAAATTGGAAGTAATAACAAAAAATTAAAAGAAAAATATAAAAGGCTAAAAGCACTGACTATATTTTTACTCATGTTTAGCACACTAAGTCTATTTGCGATGCTCTTGAAATAAACCCACAAAGTAGGAAAAACAAAAATTTTCCTACTTTTATTTTGCATTTTACTTGGTATAAAAGAAAAAAACAAGCATATACATGAATAAGCAAAGAAAAACCAAGGAAGAGGTGAAAGGTTTGGAAAGAACCCTAAGTGCAGAAGAAAGAATAAGAAGAGCCGAAGAAATTTATCAAAGAAGAAAAATGCAAGGAGGCATACGTGTTCCAACAAGTAATGTTAATACAACTGTAAAAGTAGAATATCGTATGTTTAAAAAATTAATCTTGCAAATAGCTATTTGCTTACTAATTTACTTTATTTTTTATTTAATTAAAAATTCAAATTACATTTTTTCAGAAGATGTACTCAATAAAACAAGAGAATTCTTATCACACGATATTAATTTTCAAAATTTATATCAACAAGCAGAAGATTACTATCATGAACATATAAAAGTATTTCTAGCAGGAAATAACGAAAACATACAAGAAAATCAAAAACAAGAGCAAAACAATATTCAAGCAAATGAGGGAACAGAAGAAAATACACAAGAACAAGAAAATAACGAGCAACAAAATAATATAGAAGCAAGCAATGAAATAGTAGAAGGAGGAATTGGTGGAGGAGAAGAAGGAGAAAAACTTCTAGAAAATGAAACTGTAGTAGCATCAGCAGAAGAACAAGCAGATATACAAATAACAGAAACCATACCATTATCGCAAATGGAAATAGATGCAAATGACATTAAAAATAATTATAGTATGATATTACCATTACGAGGAACCATTACCTCACGTTTTGGACCAAGGGAAGCAACAGAAATTATATCAGCAAATCATGCAGGAATTGATATTGCTGTAAATGCTGGAACTATTTTTACAGCCGCAATGGAAGGAACAGTGACATTTGTTTCTTCTGAAGGAGGATATGGAAACCATGTTTATATTGAAAAGGATGATGTTACAACATTGTATGCTCATTGTCAAACGATTTACGTAAAAGAAGGAGATACCATCACGCAAGGACAACAAATCGGAGAAGTAGGAGAAACAGGTAATGCAACAGGCCCACATTTACATTTTGAAGTAAGAAAATCAAATCGAGTAGTAAATCCAGAACTAATATTATCTTTTGCATAAAAACGAAGAACATATTTTATTTTTTACCTAGGAAAGGAAAATTTAAAAAGTGAAAATTCGATTACATTTGAAAATATTTATTTTTATAGCCATTTTTCTTGTTACAAGACAAATTGAAATTTATGGATTGCTCATGCTTTTTGCCGTTTTTCATGAATTAGGACACATGCTAGCAGGACTTATTTTAGGCTTTAAACCAAATAGTTTAGAAATTATGCCACTTGGTTTATCCATTGGATTTGAAAGCAAAGTAGAAAATGTTAATCACAAAATAAAAAACGGTACTATGCTTACTTTAAAAAAGATTATAATTGCAGCAAGTGGACCACTTACCAATCTAGTTTTTATTCTTTTGTTTTCTATTTTTCCTATTTCTTTCTGGAACGTAGATAAAACGCTCATTATTTATGCTAATATCCTACTTGCTATTTTTAACTTAATTCCTATTTATCCAATGGATGGAGGAAGAATACTCAAAGGAATCTTACATATTTTGTATGGAAGAAAAGAAGCTTATGAATACATTCACACAATTTCTTATTTTACCATTTGCATTTTTACTATTTTCTGTAGTATTGCTATTTTATATTGGAAAAATGTTGCCATTCTTCTTATACTAGCTTATCTTTGGTACCTAGTTATTACAGAAAATAAAAAATATCAAAAGAAAAAGAAACTATATGAAAACATAATCGGAATAGAAAGAAAAGAGATAAGTAGCGTAAACTAGCGCTACTTTTTATTGACAGATTCGCATTTCCGTGAGATAATAGGATAAGTTTAAAAGGAGAAATAACATGGAAATCGAAAAAGCAAAAGCTGTTATAGAAGCCATTTTATTTGCTTGTGGAAGAGAAGTAGAAGCAAAAGAACTAATGGCTGCATTAGAATTAAGTGAAGAAGATTTAATCACTATCATAGAAAGCATGAAGCAAGACTATGAAGAACAAAATAGAGGAATTGAAATAATAAAAGTACAAAATGCATTTCAATTAACCACAAAAAAAGAATATTATGAATATATTTATCCAATCTTTGATAAAAGAAGTAAGCCAAATTTGTCTACTGCTGCTTTAGAAGTACTATCTATTATTGCTTATAATCCAAACATTACAAAAGCAGAAATTGAATCCATTCGTGGAGTAAATTGTGATGGAACCATGTATAAGCTATTAGAATACAACTTAATCGAAAATGTAGGAAAAGCAGATTTACCAGGAAGACCTGGAATGTATAGCGTTACCAAAGATTTCTTAAAAATGTTTGGATTAACTTCCTTAGACGAACTACCAGAATTACCAAGATATAAATTAGACGAAAATAGGCAAATTGTCATAGATGATATCTTAGAGGCTCCAATGCCCGAAAGGGACGATGAAGAAAAAGAAGAAGAACAACAAGAACAAAAAGAGGAGATAAAAGAAAATGAGTAATGAAAAAGATTTCGTAAAAGAAATAACTAATATAGAAGAAGACTTTGCAAAATGGTACACCGACATTGTACTAAAAGCAGACTTAGCAGACTATACAGATACCAAAGGTTGTATAGCTATAAAACCTTACGGTTATGCTATTTGGGAGAATATTCAAAAATACGCAGACGAAAAATTTAAGCAAGTAGGAGTAAAAAATGTATATTTTCCAGTATTAATACCAGAAAGCTTACTAGAAAAAGAAAAAGATCATGTAGAAGGTTTTGCACCAGAAGTAGCATGGGTAACCATTGGTGGAGAAGAAGAATTAGAGGAAAAACTATGTATTAGACCAACTTCAGAAACCATGTTTTCCACATTATATGCAAAATGGCTAAAATCATGGAGAGACCTACCATTTGTTTATAATCAATGGTGTAATGTATTAAGATGGGAAAAAGAAACAAGACCATTCCTACGTTCCAGAGAATTTTTATGGCAAGAAGGCCATACCATTCATGAAACAGAACAGGAAGCAAAAGAAAGAACACTTCAAATGTTAGATGTGTATGCCGATGTCATTGAAAACTTACTTGCTATTCCAGTATTGAAGGGAAGAAAAACACCAAAAGAGCAATTTGCAGGAGCAGAAGCAACTTACACAGTAGAAACCCTAATGCATGATGGAAGAGCACTTCAAGCAGGAACTTCGCACTACTTTGGACAAAACTTTACAAAACCATTTCACATTACATTCCAAAACCGCGAAGGAAAAGAAGAATATCCATATCAAACTTCATGGGGCATTAGTACAAGGTTAATAGGTGCAGTTATTATGGCACATGGAGATAACAGGGGCTTAAAGCTACCACCAAGAGTAGCACCAATTCAAGCCGTTATTGTTCCAGTTGCTATGCACAAAGAAGGAGTAAAAGAAAAAGCACAAGAATTATATAATACATTAAAAGAAAACTATCGTATGGAAATAGATACAAGAGAACAAGTATCTCCAGGATTCAAATTTAACGATTGGGAACTACGAGGAGTACCAGTCAGAATTGAACTTGGACCACGCGATATAGAAGCCAATAAATGTGTAGTAGTAAGACGCGACACAGCAGAAAAAATAGAAATAAGCTTAGAAGAATTACCTACAAAATTACAAGAAATTCTAGAAGATATTCAAAATAATATGTATAACGAATGTAAAGAAAGAGTCATCTCAAAAACAACAACAGCAACAACATTAGAAGAATTTATTAAAAATATCAATGAAAACCAAGGTTATGTAAAAACTATGTGGTGTGGAGATGAAGCGTGCGAAGACAAAATAAAAGAAGCAACAGGTGCACACTCAAGATGTATTCCATTTGAGCAAGAAAAAATTGCAGACACTTGTGTATGTTGTGGTAAAAAAGCAGAAAAAATGGTAATTTGGGGAAGACAATATTAAAAGAGTCTTTCTTGTTAGGTCAGAGTTTCAAGTAAAAAGTATTGAAAATTCTGATTTTCTGTGCTATAATAAAAAAATCAAATATGCAAAAGCATTTCGTTATGAAAACTTCAAAAAATAATTATTTTAAGGAGGGCAACATATGAGTATTATAAAAAAATGCAAGGAATTTTTCTTTCGGAAAAAGCAAATAAAACATGGTTTCTTTGAAGGATTTACTTTTCAACAAGATGATAAAAAAATTCAAAATGCTATTCTGACATGGCTTTATAAATTACAACAGAACGGAATTTATATTAGCAAGTTTGCAGATTTATGGAAAGAATTTGAGAACATTACCTTTCCTATTTCTGTAGAACAGAGCTATTCTGGAATATTGTACATTAATTTAGACATGAAGGATAGTAAAGGTGTTGATTGCAATATTGAAATCAATCATTTATCCATAGCCAAATATGAACTTGGAATGGAAACAGAAAAGCTTTTTATATATCGCCAATATGAGGCAAAGAATAAAAAAATTATTGAAACCAAAAAAGAAATAATTCCTAAAATAACGAATAAAGAGGAAGAATTTGAGATTTGTTTCAAATATGATAGAGAAACAAAGGCAAGCCTTAAAAAAGGTAAGAATGAATTGGTAATAGTGTATAATCAAAATGAATACGAAGAAGTTATATACCAATATCTTACCGAACAGGCAGGAATAGAATTAACGGAGGATGTTACTTCAAATTTTGCAAGTTTAGTAAGAAGATTGAAAGCAAATGGCAAAAGAGAACCCTACTCTATTTCTATATCCATAATAAAGGACAAAATCACAATGTCTACAATTAATATGGAGCAAGGAATTGTAACGGATTATTCTTTTACCAAAATTGTAAATGGTGATATGAGAGGTTTTTGCAAAATGTATTTTGAAAAAGAAATGGAGGAGTTCTTGCGTAGTCAATAATAAAAATAACAGGTACCTTAAAATTAAGGTACCTGTTATTTGTTAAATCTTCTTTTCTTGTTTTTTTGTTAAAACTTGCAAAATAGCAGGATAAATTTCATCTGCATGATTCTGCCAATTATCTACAATTTCCTTTGCTTGCTCTTTAGAACCAACAAAGGTATTTACTTCAAAAATAGTTTCATTATGCTCTACAATTTTACAAGAAATATCAAAATAATTTTCACTACGAGGGGTATATTCAGCAACAATAGAATGTTCATTTTCAAAAGTATCTAGCTCTTTTTTAAAACTATTATCTACTTTTAATTTTATAATACCTGGAACAATATTTTTAGTAAGTTCTAAAGTTTCTTTGCCACTCGTTGTCATTTCATAAAAACTATGTCCCTCTTTTTCAAATTGAGAAATGTAACCATTTTCTAATAAATCTAACAAAAATTGTTGAAAATAGAAATAGTTCATATCGGTAATAGTAAGAACCAAATTAAGCAAAGCATGATTAGAAATAGGCTTTGCCACTTTACTTAAAATATATAAAATTAACACTTTATTCTTTGCTAAAGTCTCATCATCAGAAGTTAATTTCAAAAGTCTCACTCCTCTTAAAAAATAAATAATTATTTTAGATAGGAGTATTATATCATGTTTTTTCAAAAAAAACTATGTTTTTGCATATTTTCATGATATAATTTAAAAAGAAATAGAAATAAGGGGAAACTATGTCAAATTTATATGAAATATTAGAGGTTAGTGAAAAAGCCTCAAAAGAAGTAATTGAAAAGGCATATCGAGTGTTGGCAAAAAAATATCATCCAGATTTGCAAGAAGAAACACAAAAACAAGAAGCGGAAATAAAAATGAAGCAAATTAACGATGCCTATGATATTTTAAGCAACGAAGAAAAAAGAAAACAATATGATATGGAACTAGAAAAAGAAAGATTGGAAGAAAAACAACATAATGCACAACAATATCAAAATGCTCAAGTAGAAAATGACGTACAAAGAGACTATGAAAATAGACAAGCACAAATGGAATATGAAAATAAGCAAGTACAAATGGAATATGAAAATAAGCAAGCACAAATAGAATATCAAAATAAGCAAAAAATACAAAATGAAATTAACAAAGCATATAATGATGCCTATTATACCTATTTGAGAAGACTTCGGATTTAAAATAAAAGAACCATGGACATGGAAGCGTTTTATAGAATTACTAAAAGTGCTCGCTATATTTACCGTTATTATAGCCATAATATGGTTCTTTCCACCAACCCATAAACTTTTAATACAATTCTATGAAGACAATGTTATTATTAAAACAATAGTTAATATTTTAGGTAACTTATTACAAGGTATTGGAAATGCAATTGTGCGATTTATTCAAAGTTTATATACAAAAAATTAAATTTTCTAAGAATAAAAACATTTATTTTTCGTTTCAAACAAAACAGAACGAAAAAATATAAGTCTATTTTAATAAAAAAAAGCCAGAACTTAAATTATTAAGTACTCTGGCTTTTTCTTGCCTGTTATTCTTAATAAGAACTAACAGGAGAAACAAGGTAAGAAATAAGGCTTAAATTGGGAACGCCGTTCGCATAAAGACTACCTTCAAAGTGTCTTCTTTCTTCTTCAGTAGCCAAGGCAGAAACATATTCAGGCCCTTTTTTCCTTACAAAGTTCCGTACTTCACGAGTATCTGTTGTTTGAGACATTGGTGTGTACCTCCTTATAAAAGATAATAACAATTATAACATATTTGCCAAAAAATGTAAAGAGTTTACAGAAAAAAGATATCGACAAAAGCCTACAAAATAGTACAAAAAAAGAAAAAACATATTTATTTTGATAATAAATATGTTTTTTTGTATGAAAATTTTCTTTGCGCTTGCTCGAAAATTCTTACAATATAAAAAACTGTGCACAATTCTTTATATTTATGCTTTCATAGCATTTAATTTTTTAGCCATATTAGATTTTTTTCTAGCTGCTGTGTTTTTAACGATAACACCTTTACTGCAAGCTTGATCTACTTTTTTAGTAGCGCTAGTAAATAAAGTAGTAGCTTCTTCTACATTTCCTTCTGCAACAGCTTGTTCAAACTTTTTAACAGCAGTTTTATAAGCTGATTTTACCATATTATTTTGTAATGTTTTCTTTTCAATAACACTAACACGTTTAATAGCTGATTTAATATTTGGCATTTCTTTTGCACCTCCCTCATATATAGCGAATAAAATTTTATCATAAAAATACAGTTTTTGCAATAGTTTCGATAGAAAAGTTTATAAAAAAATATAAAAATCAATAAATTTATGAAAAAATAAGGAAAATATTTGAAAAATTAAAACAAAAAAGGTATAATAAAAATATAAGAGCAGAAACAAAAGAACAAAAAAAGAAAGGAGCGATTTTTATGAACATAAAAATTACAGGAAAAGATTTAGAGGCAACAGAGGCAATCAAAGATTATATCGAAAGAAAATTAGAAAGATTAGTAAAATACTTTGGAGAGGAGTTCGATGTTTTAGCAACAATTAAAACAGAAGGCAAAGAACAAGTAGCAGAATTACATGTAAATGCAAATTCAGAAACTTATAGAGCAGTAACAGCACATAGAGACTTATATGCTTCAATTGATAAAGATATTGACATATTAGAAGGTCAAATTCGTAAAATGAAAACAAAAAAAGATAAACAAAACATGACAGAATCCATTCGTATGAAAGAAGCAGTTTCAGAAAATGGAGCAGAACATGAAATAGAAGATGAAATTATAAAAACAATTTATTATGAAATAAAACCAATGGCACCAGAAGATGCAAAACTAGAATTACAAGATAAACCAAAAAATAATTTCTTAGTATTCATTAATATTGAAACCCAAAAAGTAAATGTAATTTATCGTTTAAAAGATGGTAAAAACTATGGCTTAGTAGAACCAGAAGCCTAAGAAAAAAGCAGGTGAATAAAATCATCTGCTTTTTTTAAAACAATTTAAACTTATTTCATTTGGCTTTCAGCTTGTTGGATTAATTTTCTAACCATGTTTCCACCGATTCTACCAGCATCTCTTGAAGATAAATTTCCATTGTATCCGTCTTTTAAAGTTACACCAACTTCTGAAGCAACTTCATATTTGAATTTGTTAAGAGCTTCTCTAGCTTCTGGAACTACTTTTGAATTTGAGTTTGTCATTTTTTTCACCTCCTGAAAATTTAAAATTTGAAAATGTAAAATTTATTTTCACTATATAGAATGTGCAAAAAGAATAAAAATAAACTGGTAAATTTATCAAAAAAACTTGAAAAGTTATGTAACATTTAATATAATGACATCATAATTTTGAAATTTAAAAACAATTTTCTTTTAACTAAAAGGAGGTTAGCAAATGGAAAAAGAAGTGGGAATCGTGTTAGACAGGTATGAAAATAATAGAATAGAAGGGCATTTTGCTGTTTCAAAAGTGTGGTTAGACATTGATGAAGAAGGTCGGCCAAGGATAAACAATGAAATTGAAAAAGTTATGTTTTCAACTTACACGAAAGTCATCAAAAATATACGATATGTGGAATGCTATGTTGATTCCGGTACTCAGGAAGATGCCATAAAAATCGGAAAAGCTTTGAAACAACTTGGCTTTTTCTTTATTACTGTAGTGTTTAATAATAAGAAAATTCCCATTGAGTAAAAAGAAAGACAGGAACTTGTTTCCTGTCTTTCACTATGTAGAAAGGCAAAAAAGAAATTCCTGTTTTTCTACTATTCTATTTAAAAATAACTATTTGTTAGCCATTTGTTTTTCAGCTGTTTCGATTAATTTTCTAACCATGTTTCCACCGATTCTACCAGCATCTCTTGAAGATAAATCTCCATTATATCCGTCTTTTAAAGTTACACCAACTTCTGAAGCAACTTCATATTTGAATTTATTAAGAGCTTCTCTAGCTTCTGGAACTACTTTTGAGTTTGAATTTGTCATTTTTTTCACCTCCTAGAATGTGAATTTCGTATTTATATAGAAAAACAAAATATGTTTTTCAGTATTTAGAATATGTAAAAAAAATAAAAATAAACTGGTAAAAAATGAAAAAAAGTGGAAAAATGTAGAAAAAAGTGGTATAATAAATAATATATATAAAGTTTTTAATTTTTATAGGAGGAACTGCATAATGAGTTACATATCAACCCAAAAAGTTAAGGACCCTAACAAGAAAAACGAATTAATTCTTTTTGCCCAAGCCAATAATTGTAAAGCTGTATTTAGTACATGGTATAATGGCATGGTAATAGAATGTCCTACTTTCGACAAAGAAAGAATTATGAGGGCAAAAATAAAAGAATTAGCAGATTAGTTTTCTAATCCCACATATGATTATATGTGGGATTTCTTTGTTAAAAAATATTGTATTAAAAAATAGAAAATGATACAATACTAAGAAAGAATACTTATGAGGAGAAAAAATATGTATCGATTAGTGGCAATTGATTTAGATGGAACGTTATTAAATTCCTATGGAGAAGTTTCAAACAAAAATAAAGAAGCAATTCAAAAAGCAGTTCAAAAGAATGTAGAAGTGGTTCTTGCTTCTGGAAGACCAATCATGTCAGTCAAAAATTTAGCAAATGAACTTGGTTGTACTCATTACATGATTTGTGGAAATGGAGCCATTACTTATGATATCCAAAAGGAACAAATTATATACAATCAATTTTTAGAAAAAGCAAAAGTATTGCAAATTATTAAAATTTGTGAAGAAAATAGTATATTTTATAATGTTTATACCAAAGATACAATTTTAGCAAAGAATTTAAATTATAATGTTTTGTTTTATCATCAAGAAAATGCAAGTAAATCAGAAGAAAAAAAGACAAGAATTACTCTTCTACAAAATATAGAAGAATATATAAAAAATAGAAAAGAAGAAGATTATTTAAAAATTACAATTTGTGATGATAATAAAGTAATATTTGGTAGCATCATTCGTAAATTACGAGAAATAAAAGATGTTGATGTATTAGATGTAGAGCACATGTCTAGAAAAATAATAAAAGATGGAACAGATAAAATTTCCATGGAATATTTTTATACAGAAATTACAAACACCAATGTAGATAAATGGCAAGCAGTGGAAGACTTAGTAATGACTTTAGGAATAAAACAAGAAGAAATTATGGCAATTGGAGATAATATCAATGATGCGCAAATGGTAAAAAATGCAGGACTTGGCATTATGATGGGAAATAGTGCACCATATATTAAAGAAATAGCAGATGTAGTAGTTTCTGATAATGATAATGATGGTGTAGCAGAAGCAATAGAAAAATACATATTAGAAAAGTAAACAAAACGCAAGCATAGTAATGGAAAAAATATTTATTAATTTTTGAAATAGAATAGAAAACAAAAAAATGCACAAACTAAAAAATAAAAGGGAGTGCATTTTTTATGAGCAAAAATACGTATGAAGATAAAAAGAATATAAAACATCATATAGGAGAAAAAGAAGATGCTACCAAATATGGAGAATTTGTATCTTCTTATTTTGCATGGATTACATTAGATAAACAAAAAGAAAATGCAAAAAAAATGGAAAACATGACAAAAATAAAGGAACCCTAAATTACAGGGTTCCTGTGAAAGGAGGAGCTGAAATAATAGTAATTGTCTCATCTAATTCAATATCAATGCCTAAATAAATTTTACATTTATAGCATTAATCTCCTTTAAAGTTAATACCATGATTATAACAAAAAAAAATAAAAAATCAAGAAAAAATATTGACATTTAAAAAAAAAAGTTTATAATAAAATTATAGGTCAAAGAAAGTCAAAGTCAAAAAAGAACAGAAGGGACGCCCCTTTTCGTTCCATTTTGGAACGGTGGGGACACCACTTAAACAAAAAACGTAGAACAATAAAAAGAAATAAGAAGGTGATTAAATGAGAATATCCGATATGATAGAAGAATTTATTAAAGACTTATTTGAGGAAGAAGATTCAATTGAAATACAAAGAAATGATTTAGCAGAGCAATTTAATTGTGTTCCATCTCAAATAAATTATGTTATAGCTACTCGTTTCAAGCCATCTCAAGGTTACTATGTAGAAAGTAAACGTGGCGGCGGGGGTCATATTAAAATTCGAAAAATAAATATTACAAAAAGCAATTACTTTATGCATATTATCAATAGCATAGAAGATAGCTTAACAAGCCAAGAAGTAGATATTTTTATTAGTAATTTTTTATCTTATGGAATGATAAATGAAACAGAGGCAAAACTATTAAAAGTAGCAACAAGTGATAATGTTTTGCAACTTTCTCAACCTAAAAGAGATGAAATAAGAGGCAGAATATTTAAAAATATGCTAATAAACCTAATTGAGTAATGTTTGGTCATAGTTAGGGCAGAGTTTAAAGTAAAATAAAAAGGAGTTGATTTTTATGTTATGTCAAAATTGTAATGAAAGAGAAGCCAATGTAAAGTATACACAAATTGTAAATGGAGTAAAAAAACAAATGAACTTATGTGATGAGTGTGCTCAAAAATTAGGAATTGATGTGACGTCTTTTTCGATGCCAATTGATTTTTCCAACTTTTTAGGAGGATTTAACGATATTTTTGAAGATAATTTAGAAACCTTTATGCCAACCTTTTCTTTGCCACAAACGTTAAAATGTGACAAGTGCAATATGACTTATGATGAATTTTTACAAACAGGAAAGTTTGGATGTGATGAATGCTACAACACGTTCCATACAAAAATAGATAATTTGCTAAAAAATATTCATGGAGTCAATCGCCATATAGGAAGAAATGGAAGGATGTTAGGTAAGGCACAAGAAACAAATAGTAAAGCAAACGAAAACAAACAAACAAATACAGAAAATACACAAAGTACAAAGAAAGTTACTGCTAAAAAGAAAGAAAGTAAAGAAGAAAAAATAGAAGAATTGCAAGCAAGATTAAAACAAGAAATTAAAGAAGAACGTTATGAAGATGCGGCTAAAACAAGAGATGAAATTAAAAAGTTAGAGAATAAGGAGGGCAAATAATATGAATTGGTATTTAGAAGAAGGAAAAGATTCCGATGTTATTATTAGCTCTCGTATTAGACTTGCAAGAAACATTAAAGAGTTTCCATTTAAAATAAAAATGACAAAAGAAGATAAAACAAAATTATTAGAAAAGGTAAAATTTATTTTACCAAGCCTTGGCTATGGGCTAAAGTTCTTCTATTTAAAAGAAATGGATGACATTACTAAAATGTCTTTAGTAGAAAAGCATATTATTAGCCCAGAAATGGCACTAGAAAAAGAGCAGGATGGTGCTATTATTATAAATGACGAAGAAAATATTTGTATTATGCTAAACGAAGAAGACCACATTCGTTTGCAAGTATTTACGAGTGGACTAGATTTACAAAATACTTTAAATTTAGCTATTGAATTAGATGAAAAATTAGATGAAGCATTAGGCTATAGTTGTAATAAAGAATATGGCTATTTAACTGCTTGCCCAACAAATGTAGGAACGGGCTTAAGAGCTTCTATTATGGTGCATCTACCTGCTTTAAAATTAACAGGAAATTTAAATAAAGTGCTACATATTGTTAATAGCTTTGGTATGACAATTCGTGGTGCTTATGGAGAAGATAGCAAGGTAAAATCGGATATTTATCAAATATCAAACAACCAAACCTTAGGTATGACAGAGCAAGAAATAGTAGCAAACTTAGAAAACATTACGAAAAAAGTAGTAGAACAAGAGCGTCTAGCAAGAAAATATTTAGCCAAAAATAGTGAAGATTTAGAAGATAAAGTATATCGTTCTTATGGTATTTTAACCAATGCAAGAAAACTAACTTCGGAAGAATGTGACAACTTATTATCAGACATTAAACTAGGTACCGATTTAGGTATTATGCAAGAATTAAAAGATAGCAAAGTAAAAGAGTTAATGCTATATACCAAACCTGCCAACCTTCAAAAAAGAGTAGGAAAAGTATTAGAAGCAAATGAGAGAGATAAAACAAGAGCAGAAGTAATTAAGCAAATCATAAAAGGGGGAAAATAAAAAATCCCCAAAGGGATTTTTTATTTGTCTTTGATGGCTTCCTTAATTTTTCTGATGCCATCATTGATGGACTCTGAAATCTTATTGCTACCATAACGAATAGCATCTGCAATGATATAACCGACATATAAGATAACGATACTGATAATAAAATACCATGGAGCATTACAAATATCAAGAATAATAATGCCTACAAGTAAAATAAAAGCAAAAGCCATACATTTTTCCTCCTGCGAAATCACTTTGGTAATTACCAAAGGCAACAAGTCCAAAACGGACAAACAATAAGTTACTGATGCTATCTATTATAAAACAATTCACATAAAATGTCAATAAAGTAAAGAGGTACAAATTACCCCATTTGAAACAATTTGGGACAGTAACCAACTGCGACAAATTGAGAAAGGAAGTGTCAAAATGACATATAAATTTACAAAACGTGCTGAAAAAGCAATAGAAATAGCTAATGAAATTGCTTTAGAATTTGGTCACAATTATATAGGAACCGAGCACTTGCTATATGGTCTTTTAAAAGAAGGCTCTGGTGTAGCAAGCAAAGTGCTTGAAAACCAAGGAATAGAACCTAGCCAAATAGAAGAACAAATCGATTTGTTGGTAGGTAGAAATGAAGAAATAACAGAAGATGCTGTAGTAGGATTTACCCCAAGAACGAAAAGAGTAATCGAAAATGCATTTCGTGAAGCAAAAAAATTAGGCTCAGATTTTATTGGAACCGAGCATCTTTTAATTGCCATTATGAAAGAACCAGACAGCGTTGCCGTTCGTATTATGCTAGACTTAAATGTAAATCCACAAAAACTTTACAATGAAATGGTAAAAATTTTAAATGATGAAATGCTTGGTGGAGAAAGTGCAGAAAAAAGAAGTACATCACAAAAACAAAATTTAGGAAGCTATAATCAAACCCAAACTTTAAACCAATATGGAACTGATTTAACGAAACAAGCCATTGACGGCAAATTAGACCCTGTTATTGGTAGAAAAGAAGAAATAGAAAGAGTCATTCAAATTCTATCAAGAAGAATGAAAAATAATCCTTGTTTAATTGGAGAGCCAGGTGTTGGAAAAACAGCCGTAGTAGAAGGATTAGCAGAAAAAATTATAGCAGAAGACATTCCAGAACAACTAAAAGGCAAAAGAGTCGTTACTCTAGATATTTCTAGCATGGTAGCAGGAGCAAAATATCGTGGAGACTTTGAAGATAGAATCAAAAAGTGTTTAAATGAAGTAAAAAAAGCAGGAGATGTTATCTTATTTATTGATGAAATCCATACCATCGTCGGAGCAGGTTCAGCAGAAGGAGCAGTGGATGCAGCAAACATATTAAAACCACTTTTGGCAAGAGGTGAAATCCAATTAATTGGAGCAACAACCTTAAATGAGTATCGTAAATACATTGAAAAAGATAGCGCATTAGAAAGAAGATTTAGCCCTGTTACAGTAAATGAACCAAGTAAAGAAGAAACCATTCAAATTTTAGAGGGAATTCGCGATAAATACGAAGCACATCATAATGTAAAAATAACAAAAGAAGCTATTCAGGCCGCAGTAGATTTATCAATTCGTTATATCAACGACCGTTTCTTACCAGATAAAGCCATAGACTTAATTGATGAAGCAGCATCTAAAGTAAGAATGAAAGCATATACGCAACCAGAAAATTTGAAAAAACTAGAAGAAGAATTAACTAGTATTGAAAAAGAAAAAGAAGAAGCCATTCACGCTCAAGACTTTGAAAAAGCAGCAGCATTAAGAGATAAACAACACGAAAAACAAGAAAAATTAGAAAAAGAAAAACAAAAATGGGAAAACAAAAATAGAAAAGAAGTCATTACTCTAACCGAAGAAGACATTGCAGAAGTCATTGCAAGTTGGACTAGAATTCCAGTAAAAAAATTAACCCAAGATGAGAATGAAAAACTAAGAAACTTAGAAGCAGCTTTGCACGAAAGAGTAGTAGGACAAAACGAAGCAGTAGAAGCAGTAGCAAAAGCAATTCGTCGTGGTAGAGTAGGGCTAAAAGACCCAAATCGTCCAATAGGTTCCTTCCTATTCTTAGGACCAACTGGTGTAGGAAAAACAGAACTTTCCAAAGCCTTAGCAGAAGCATTATTTGGAAATGAAGATGCTATGCTCAGAATTGATATGTCAGAATATATGGAAGGACATTCGGTTTCAAAACTAATTGGTTCACCTCCAGGATATGTAGGATATGATGAAGGTGGACAATTAACCGAAAAAATAAGAAGAAATCCATACTCTGTCATTCTATTTGACGAAATTGAAAAAGCACATCCAGACGTAATGAATATGTTACTTCAAATATTAGATGATGGACGTTTAACAGACAGCAATGGAAGACATGTCAACTTCAAAAACACCGTTGTTATTATGACCTCTAATGTAGGAGCAAGACTAATAACAGATAAGAAGACCTTAGGTTTTACATCAAAAGCAAACGAAAACGAAGAAAGCACGAAGGAATATGAAGAAACGAAAAAAGACGTAATGCAAGAATTAAAAAGGCAATTTAGACCAGAATTTATAAATCGTATTGATGAAATCATCGTATTCCATAAATTACAAAAAGAAGAATTAAAACAAATTGTAGGCATCATGTTAAAACAAGTAGAAAAACGTTTGCAAGAACAAAATATAAAAATAGCAATTGAAGAAGCGGTAATAGACAAAATAATTGAAAAAGGAACAGACGTAAACTATGGTGCTCGTCCGTTAAAAAGAACCATTCAAAACTTAATAGAAGACAAAATAGCAGAAGGTATTTTGGATGGAACCATCAAGCCAAACAAAAAAACAACGATTAAAGTAGATGAAGAAGGCAATATTATATTTTAGGAAATTTTAGGGACATGGGTTAAAATTCCAAACTGTGGATAACTTTTATTTATCCACAGTACATAGCCGAAAAAAGAAGCAGAATTGCAGTCTGCTTCTTTTTTAGAATAAAACCTAGCAAGTGCAATTGCAGTACACTTGCTAGGTTTTATATTACTCTGCCGAATTCAGAGTACTTTTAATGTAAATATATAGTAACACATAAAATATTATTTGTCAAATATAATTCCAAAATTTTACACCGGATTCACATGAATAATTGTATTATATACTTTATCTAAAGAAGTAATATCTTGTTCTAAACTATCGGCTAATTTGTGACTTTCAAAAGTACTCATATTTCCATCTACGTAAATAGTTAAAACAATTACATATTGGTAGCCAACCGGAGTAGAAGAAAAATGAGCAATTTTTTGAATATCTGGATAGTTATTAACATATCTCATAATTAAATCTTTCGTATCTTCGTCAATGGATTCATCCATTAAAATATTATAACTTTCAATAAAAATTTTAATTCCTGTATAGGCAATCCAAAGAGAAATTCCAATACCTACAATGCCATCGATAAAGGAAATACCAAAAAGAGAAAGAATAACAGAAAGTAAAGTAAATGTCGTTACAATACAATCGTTTCTGTGGTCTTTACTATTGGCTTGTAATAAAATATTATCATATTTCTTACATAGTTTGCTCGTATAAAGGAATAAGGCTAGCTTAGTTAGAATAGTAACAATACATACTATAACTAAAAGCCATGAAAACTGCATTTGACTACCATAAAGCACAGAAACAATAGCATCATATAATAATTTAGCAGACACTATAATCATAGAAAGACTAATAAATAAAGAAAAAATATATTCTGCTTTTCCATGACCAAAATTATGACTTTCATCTTGTGGTTCGCTTGCAATTTTATTGCCAATCCATGTCATAAGTGAAGCAAAAATATCGCCAGCACTATTGGCACTATCGGCTATCATAGCTTGCGAGCGAAAAACAAATCCAACGCTTGCCTTAATAATTAATAAAAATACATTTCCTAAAATGCCCCATAAACCTGCTTTTTTAGTTACTTGGTATCTATCCATGATTCGTATTATTCCTCCTTAGAATATAAATTGAATGAAAAAGAATCATTTATAATTAGTTTATATATCAATTTTATAATATATACTTAAAATAAACAAGAGGGACGCCCCTTTTCGTTCCAAAATGGAACGCTGGGGACACCCCTTCTTTTTCTTTTTACATTAAAAAGATTGGAATGTGTAAAGATTTAAAAGAATAAATTTGGATACGTCCTAAAAGTTTCCACCACAAACTATTGAAAAAAAATATCGTTTGTGATATAAGTTAAATATACGGAAATAAGGAAAAAGAAGATTTATGAAAAAAATTAAAGACTTAACATTAGAAGAATTAAAAGAAGAACTAAAAACCTTAGAGGAAAAGCCATTTAGAGCTGAGCAAATTTTTCATTGGTTATATGTAGAAAAAGTAAAAAGCTTTGATGAAATGACGAATTTATCTATTTCCCTAAGAGAAAAGTTAGCACAAGAATATACACTAAGTAATTTTAATATAATAAAAAAACAAGAATCACAAGATGGAACAAAAAAATATCTATTTGATGTATTAGATGGAAATGCCATAGAAACCGTATTAATGGAATACCACCATGGCAAAACCATTTGTGTTTCATCACAAATTGGATGTAAAATGGGCTGCAAATTTTGTGCATCTACCGGCATTGCATTCGTACGTAGTTTAACCGCAGGAGAAATTGTAGAGCAAGTCATAGCAGTAGAACAAGATATTCAAGACAAAATTTCAAATATTGTATTCATGGGAATTGGGGAACCATTAGATAATTACGAAAATGTAATAAAAGCCATTCGCATTTTAAATCATCCTAAAGGGCTAAACATAGGTGCAAGGCATATTAGCGTTTCAACGAGTGGTTTAGTACCAAAAATTTACGACTTAGCAAAGGAAAATATTCCATGCACACTTTCTATTTCATTACATGCAACTAATAATGAAAAAAGAAGTAGTATGATGCCGGTAAATAATGCGTATCCTATAGAAGAATTAATTAAGGCATGCAAAGATTATATTGCAGCAACCAACCGTAGAATTTCGTTTGAATATGCCTTAGCCAAAGATAATAACGACAACTTAGAAGATGCCAAAGCATTAGTAAAACTACTAAAAGGAATGTTATGCCATGTTAATTTGATACCAATCAACAAAATTGAAAATGGAAGTTATACAAAAAGTAGTAATGAAAATATAATCAAATTTAGAGATTACTTAAATGACCACGGAATTGTAGCAACAATTCGAAGAGAATTGGGCTCCGATATTGATGCTGCGTGTGGACAATTAAGAAGGAAAAACTTAGGAGGAAAATAATGGGAGCTTTTGCAAAAACAGACGTTGGAAAAGCAAGAGAAAAAAATGAAGATTATTATTATATATCTACCCCGAATGATGAAATTCAAGTTTATATTTTAGCCGACGGTATGGGAGGATATAATGGTGGAGAAGTAGCAAGTAAATTAGCAACAACAACCGCTCTAAGCTATATTCAAACTAATTTTACATCCATCCCAAAAGAAAAAGAAGATATTTTAAATTTAGTAAAAAGCGCAATGGAATATGCCAATATGGTAGTCTACGAAAAAGCAAGTGAAAGTAAAGAATTAGAAGGAATGGGTACTACTTTAGATGTTTGCTTAATATATAATAATAAGGCATATATTGGACATGTTGGTGATAGCAGAATATATCGAATTCGAAAAGAATTTATCCGAAAGTTAACACATGACCATAGTTATGTAGAAAAATTAGTAAAAGACGGAACCATTACAAAAGAAGAGGCAAGTCATCATCCGAAAAAAAACATGTTAATGAAAGCATTGGGGTGTACGGCTTTTGTAGAGCCAGATGTTACAATTAAAGGGTTTGTAAAAGACGATATTATTTTAATGTGTAGCGATGGTCTAACCAATATGGTAAAAGAACAAGAAATATATGAAATTATAAAAAGAGAAGGAACATTAGCAGCAGAGAAATTAGTACAAAAAGCAAACGAAAATGGTGGATATGATAATATAACAGCAATTGTGATAAGATAAACAAGGGAGAGGAAAAAATGGATTTAGTAGGAAAATATCTAGGAAGCCGATATGAAATTTTAGAAAAAATAGGAAACGGAGGAATGGCAACAGTTTATAAAGCTAAGTGTCATGTTTTAAATCGCTATGTTGCCGTAAAAGTATTAAAAGAAGAATTCACAACAGATGATGAATTTATTCGTCGTTTTAATGTAGAAGCACAATCTGCAGCAGGGCTTACTCATCCAAATATTGTATCTGTGTACGATGTAGGAGAAGAAAATGGAATTCACTATATTGTAATGGAATTAGTTCAAGGAAAAACATTAAAACAAATTATTAATGAAGATGGAGCACTTCCATGGAAATGGTCTATTAATATTGCTATACAAATGGCATCTGCTTTAGAAGCAGCTCATAAAAATAACATTATACATCGTGATATTAAACCACATAATATTATTATTACAGAAGATGGAGTAGCCAAAGTAACTGATTTTGGTATTGCAAAAGCAGTTTCCAATTCTACCATTACCGCCTTTGGAACTACTATTGGCTCAGTTCATTACTTCTCACCAGAACATGCAAGAGGTGGGTATACAGATGCAAAATCAGACTTATATTCATTAGGTGTTGTTATGTATGAAATGTTAACAGGTCGTGTTCCATTTGATGCCGATACACCAGTATCTATTGCTTTGAAACATATGCAAGAAAAGGCTATAGACCCAATGAAATTAAATCCAAGTATTCCATTTGCCGTAAATCAAATTATAGTAAAAGCAATGCAAAAAGAGCCAAACATGCGTTATCAATCTGCAACAGAAATGTTAAAAGATTTAAGTATGGCACTAAAAAATCCAGAAGGAAAATTTGTAGAAGGAAATACAGCAGATACCAACTATTCTACACAACGAGTAGCAACAATTACAGACGATATGTTACAAGAAAATAAAAAGCAAACAAAAAAGAAAAAAGGAAAATTAGCTCAATATTTAGAAAAACATCCTAAAATGAAAATTGTTTTCTTAGTAATCGCATTTATCATTATTTTTATTGCTACCATTCTGATTACCAAATTTGCTATGGATGCAGGAACAGTAAAAGATGTACCAATCCCACAATTATTAGGCTTAACAGAGCAAGAAGTACAAGATTTATTAAAAGGTACAAAGTTTACTTATGAAATCATAGGGGAAGATTATAGTGCAGAATACGAAGAAGGCAAAGTAATGGCACAAAGCCCAGAGTATCGCAATAATTATAATATTAAAGAAAATACAAAATTAACCATTATCATTAGTAAAGGAATTGAAATTAAAAATGTTCCAAAAATAGTGGGAATGGAATACGAAGCAGCAGTAACAGAATTAGAAAAAGAAAAATTAAAAGCAGAGAGAGTAGAAGAGACAAGTGATAAAGTACAAGAAGGCTATGTTATAAAACAAGAACCAGCAGAAAACACGCAAATAAATGCAGGCGAAACAGTAAAGGTATATGTTAGTATTGGAACAGGGCTAGAACAAGTACCTGTTAGCTCAGTGGTAGGAAAACAAGAAGCAGACGCAAAGAAAACATTAGAAGATGCAAAATTAAAAGTAGAAGTTGTATATGAGGAAGATACTAGTAAAAGTGATGGTGTTGTCTTAAGACAAAGCATTAGCGTAGGCGAAGTAGTAGAAGAAGGAACGACCATTACGCTTACTGTCAATAAAATTGAACAATTAAAAACAGGAACAGTTAATATTAATTTAAAATCACTTTTAAATTATAAAACCCCAACTAATACAAACGAAGAAGTAAGTGTTCCACAAGTAAAAGTAAAAATTGTAGTAGGGGAAGACACCGTATATAACCAATCACATGCAAAAGATACAACAAAAATAACAAGACAAATTCAAGGAAAAGGAACTGTAACAGTAAAAGTATATATAGACGACGTGTTACAAGAAACAAAAACCTTAGATTTAAATAGTGCAAATCCAGTATTAAATTTTGAATAATAAATTATAGGGACGGGTCTAAAAATTTTTCAATGATTTACATTCTTTAAATTTTAAGCCCCGTCCCTAAAATTTAAAAAGTCTAAAAAGTGAGGAAATATGTTAAAAGGACAAATTATCAGTAATATTTCAAATTTATACCAAGTGAATATAGAAAATGAAATAGTAGAATGCACGCCAAGAGGAAAAATAAAACAAGAAGAACTTTCTCCTGTAGTAGGAGATTATGTAGAAATAGAAAAACTAGAGAAAGAAACAAAAAAAGGAATCATTTCTAAAGTTTTGCCAAGAAGTATGTATAGTAAAAGACCAAAGCTTGCTAATTTAACACAAATCATTTTTGTCATATCATTACATTCTCCAAAGCCAGATTTTCTACTTTTAGATAAACAACTTGCCTATAGTGAATACTTAAACATAAAACCAATTATTTGCATTAACAAAATAGATTTAGGAAAACAAGAACAAATACAAAAGATTCATAAATTATATGAAGAAATAGGATATACTGTCGTAGATACAAATGCAAAAGAAAAAGTAGGAATAGAACATTTAAGGCAATTATTAAAAAATGAAATAACGGCTTTTTCTGGTAATTCTGGAGTACGGAAAGTCAACGTTAATTAATAGCTTATTAAATAAAAACACAGCGCAAGAAGGAAATATTAGTCAAAAAATACAAAGAGGAAAAAATACAACAACAAGTAGTACATTATATCCTATAGAAAATGGTTATATTGCAGACACACCAGGCTTTTCTACATTTTCTATAGAAGAAATAGAAAGCAAAAATTTAGCACAATATTTTATTGAGTTTCGTACTTATTTAAAAGAATGTGAATATACTGACTGTAAGCATGAAAAGGAAGAAAATTGTGGAATAAAAAAGGCAGTAGAAGAAGGTAAAATAAACAAAGAAAGATATGAAAGATACTGCAAAATTAAGCAAGAACTAAAAGAAAAGGAGGAGCGCAAATGGTAGAAATTGCAACATCACTACTATCCTTAGAAAAAGAAGATATTGTTCAAGACATCTATAATTTAGAAGTAGCAGGAACAAACTATTTTCATATTGATGTAATGGATGGAAAATTCGTAAAAAGAGATACTACAGAAATTATGAGAAAATACACAGAGACAATAAAACAAATTACTTCTATTCCTATTGATGTTCATCTCATGGTAAAAGATGTAGAAGCCTATAGTAAAGCCTATATAGATATGGAAGTTAAAAATATTACCTTTCATATAGAAAGTTGCAAAAATGAAACAGAAATATTGAAACATATCTCAAATATAAAAGAAAATAATATTCAAGTAGGCCTTAGCTTAAAACCACAAACTCCATTGGAAACCATCTATCCATATTTGCCATATATTCATCGTGTTTTGGTTATGAGTGTAGAGCCAGGTGAAGGAGGGCAACAATTTATTCCTGAAACAATAGAAAAAATAAGAGAATTAAATAAATTTGCTTATGAAAATAATTATGATATTAATATTGAAGTCGATGGAGGCATGAACGAAAAAACAGCAAAAGAAGTAATAGAAGTAGGTGCTAATATGATTGTGGCAGGAAGTTATATTATCCATTCACAAAATTATAAAGAAGCAATAGAAAGCCTAAAAAAATAAAATGAACAAATCATTATATAGCAACATGTTTCAACAAAATTTACTAAAACACTTGAATTTATTTTTATTTTGTGTTAATATTATAAATAGTCAATTTTACAAAAACTTATAGGAGGTGCTAAAAATGGCAAAATGTGAAATTTGCGAAAAAACACTATCTCATGGAAATAAAATTAGTATTGCACGTTCACACGTTAGTAGAAGAGCAACAAGAACATTTAAACCAAATCTTAGAACAGTAAAAGCAATGGTTGATGGACAAGAAAAAAGAATCTCTGTATGTGCAAAATGTTTACGTTCTGGAAAAGTAACAAGAGCCTAAATGAAAATTAATAAAGTAGGATGCATACTACTTTATATACTAATGTTTCTTAAGAAATAGTAAAATAAAATAGGTCAAATCAGAAGAATATTTTATCCTTTTGATTTGACCTATTTTATTTCCTCTTATGTATTTTATTTTTCTTTAATGCCAAAAATGAATTTCACAAATCCTCTTAAAAACTTAGGAACCTTTTTTACTACAATTGTCATACTTTCCACACTCCTTTATTCTCTTTAACAAAATAGCCACATAAATCCAATCACTAGGACGGCAGCTCCTATTAAAAATAACCAACCTGTAATAGGAAGTAATAAAACTAATAGTACACCAAGACCAATTCCAATTAAGCATACACCAATCGTTTTTTTAAGTGCACCAAACATAATCTCTTACCTCCTTTTATAATATTATATTTTGCTTTTTCTATTTTGTTACTTATTTCTTGAAATTGTACTTTATTTATGCTTTAATAAAGATAGGTGATTATGAAAATGAATGAAAAACAAAATATAGAAATTATAGAAAAATTAAAGAAAACTTATCCAGATGCAAAATGTAGTTTAGACTTTACCACTCCTTTTGAAATGTTAATTGCTGTTATTTTATCTGCACAATGCACAGACGAAAGAGTCAATAAAACAACGCCTGCTATTTTTGCTAAATATAATACACCAGAAGATTTTGCAAACATGGATTTATCCCTATTAGAGAGTTTAATTCATCCTTGTGGATTTTACAGAAATAAAGCAAAAAATATTCAAGCCACTTCTAAAATTTTAGTAGAAAAATACCATTCACAAGTGCCTAATACAATGGAAGAATTGATGAGTTTACCAGGGGTAGGAAGAAAAACAGCAAATGTAGTTATGTTAGAAGCATTTAACAATCCACAAGGAGTAGCAGTAGATACACATTGCAAACGAATTGCAAACAGAATTGGCTTTTCAAAACAAAAAGAACCAGAAAAGATAGAACAAGATATTTTAAAGGCATTTCCAAAAAAATATTATTATGTTCTAAACCATGTTTTAATATGGCATGGAAGAAATATTTGTACAGCACGAAATCCAAAATGTACAACATGTCCTATTTCAAATTATTGCCAAGAATATCAAAAAACAAGTAAAGCTTAATTCATTTGGTTTTGGTATATTTTCAGCAAAAAACATTATACTATTTGGATAGAGGTGATAAGCTTGACAAATATTAATTGTTCTTCCCAATGTATCTATCAAAAAGAAGGAAAATGTTGCTTAGAAAATATAGCAAAGCAACAAGTAACACCAAATAGCAACTGTGCTTATTACTTACCTAATCAAAAGAAGGAAAGCAAATAATTGCCTTCCTTTTTTATTGACAAAAAAGGCAAAAAGAGATATATTTAGAGCATAAAAAAGAAAGGAGAAAATAAGAATGTTAAAAACAAAATCAAAAATCTTATTATTGACACTTTTTATTCTTACTTTAGTTTCCTCTTGTTGTCTTGCAACAGTAGAACCTAGAGTAGCAGAGGGAGACACTGTTATACAAAGTGGTCTAGAAAATGTAGAAAGTGATATACAAAATGAACTTATGACGATTACAGAACAAGGACAAGAACCAATCACAACTACAGGAGAAGAAACATCACAAGATATAGTAACAGAAGAGGTTTCAAAAGAAGCTTGGACTAACAACGATTTATATATTGCAGAAGATGTAGTAACAGTTTCTAATGTAGTAGATGGAAATGCTTTTATCATAGGAAAAGAAGTAACAATTTCAGGAGAAATTGGAGGAGACCTTTTTGTAATAGCAGACAAACTAAACATTGAAGGTGGTTATATTTATAGTGGAATTTTTGCATTAGCAAATGAAATTACAATTAATAATAATGCCTTAATTTATGATGTATATGCTATGTGTAATCAATTTGATTTAGGAGCTAATGGTTATATCTATCGAGATATGAAAGTAATTGCTTCTTCTATCAATATGGAAGGAAATGTAAGAAGAGATGCTTACCTTTCTGCTCAAAATATAACTTTTGCAGAAAATGCAGAAGGAGTTGTGACTGGAAATTTACATTATTCTAGTGAAGCAGAAATAGCAATCCCAGAAGGAGCAGTTTTAGGAGAAGTAAATTATGAAAATATAAAGGTAAAAGAAAGTAATAATATAACAAGCATTATTTTATCTTATATAACAGAATTACTTACCACATTATGCTTAATTCTTGTTGTTACTTTAGCCTTCTTATGGCTAGTACCAAACTTTGTACAAAGAGTAGGAAAAATGGGAGTTGCCAAATCATTTGCTTCTTTGGGTATTGGTATAGTAGCACCAATCGCTTTTGTCATCGTAAGTCTATTATTAGCATTTAGTATGATTGGTAGTAGCATTTTAGTATGTGGAATATTCGCTATTATTCTTCTATACTACATTGGTTTCTCTATTACCAGTATTTTCTTTGGTAAAGTATTAGCACAAAAATTCAAATTAGAAGGAAAAGTGAAATTTATATTACTTACTTTAGGAGTTAGCATCATTTTATGGGCTGTAACTCAAATTCCTATTATAGGCGTAATTTTAGGATATATCATTACCTCATTTGGTGTAGGAACTACGCTTGTTAACATAGTTTGCAAAAAAGAAACAACAAAAACAGAAAAAGTAGAAGAGAAAAGCAAATAAAAATAATAAAAATGTTGAGAATAATCTCAACATTTTTTAATGATACCTTTGCAAAATTGGTAAAATATGCTATAATATATATTGATGGTGCATTATTCTAGTGCATACACCTATTGCGAGGGTGGGGCTAAAAATCCACTAAAGGGCACATCGTTGAAGTTTCTTATCCTTGCGCGAAATGCCAGTTTTGTGTGAGGGTAGGGAGTAAAGAAGGTAGGGTAATATATAATGGCATATATAAGCTCCCTACTTTCGTGGAGGCTTTTAAAGAATGTCTAATATAACTTTCAGCACATTCTTTAAAGTATAACCTATGTTGAGTGCCAAGACACAAAACACATAGAGTAGCCTGTTTTGAGTGAGAATATTGGGATTAACTTTACCAAAATAAAATTTGGCCAAATTTTATTTTATTTATTAGTTATGAAATTATTCTTGCAAAAGAGACTAACAATAGAAAAATGATATGTTCAAGGAAAACTTCTAGAATGTTTGCTTTAAATAAAAAGCAAGAAAGTTTAAGGATTAAGGTACGGATTTAAGTGGCGATCTAGTTTCTAACTATTACTAATTTTTACATAGTAATAGTAGATATTTCCTTTAAACGGAAACGGCTAAACAGTAATGTTTGGTAGGAAATAGAGAAATTCTTCTAGACCTAAACCGTAAAATTTACTTAAACTTTTACCATCTATATTATTAAAAAAAGTGTGGCAAAAAGCCGCTCTTTTTTACAATAAATAATATGGAAAAAATCAATTTTTAATATAAATAATAAAAATAAAAAGGAGTACATAAAAAAGATATGTCAAAAAACGAAAAAACAAAAAAAGACAAGGCAGAACTGAGATGGTTTATTACAGTATTTATAACAACTTTTCTTTTATCCATCACATTTTCCTATATATCCACTAATGCCATTGCTTCTTTAGAACTATTTCCAGCTATGGTTATTTTAATCGTTACTATTTTTATAGGTATTCTATTTGATATTATAGGAGTTGCAGTAACAGTAGCAAAAGAAGAAGAACTACATGCTAAAGCAAGCAAAAAAATACAAGGTGCCAAAACTTCTATCAAATTAGTTCGAAATTCTGCAAAAGTAGCTAATATTTGTGCCGATGTCATAGGAGATATATGTGGAGTATTAAGTGGTTCTATTGCAGCATTAATTACCATTAAAATGACTGAGAAATTTGGACTTACCTTTAATCTACAATTTATAATAAGTGCCATTGTGGCATCTTTAACAGTAGGGGGAAAAGCATTAGGAAAAGGAGTAGCGCAAAGAAACTCTACAAAAATTGTTCACATGGTAGGAAGTATTGTAGGAAAAGTAACATTTGAAAAGAAATAATATAAAGAGGGCTGTCCCAGATGACAATAAATTGCCATTTGGGATGCCTTTTTTTGTAATAGATTGCAATTTGTGACAGCCTTCTTATAATATATACAAACAAAAATTTGCAAAAACACTTGCAAAAAATAGAATATATGATAAAATAAGTCTATCAAAAGAAAAGAGGAAAAATTATGTACGCATATTTAAAAGGAAGTTTAGAAGTAAAAACAAAAGGTTATATTGTCATAGAAGTAAATGGAATAGGCTATAAAATATTTATGTCAGAAACTGCAATTGAAGCATTAGGCGAAATAGGGCAAATTGTAAAGGTATATACTTATCTAAAAGTAAGAGAAGACGATATGAGTTTATATGGTTTTAACACAAACGAAGAACTTCGTATGTTTGAACTATTATTATCAGTAAGTGGTATAGGAGCAAAATCTGCAATTAGCATTTTATCAAATATTAGTCCATCAGCTTTTGCCTTAGCAGTAATAAGCAATGATGTAGCAAAAATAAAAGCTCTACCAGGTATTGGTCCAAAAGGAGCACAAAGAATTATTTTAGAATTAAAAGATAAAATCAAAAAAGAAGAAGATACCGAAGAAAATTCTATGAACAAACTAGAAAAAGTAGAAGAAAATAATGAAAAAGTATCAGAAGCAATTTCAGCTTTGCAAGTATTAGGTTATAGTAAAAAAGAAATAGAAAAAGCTTTAGAAAACATAGAAAAAGAAAGTTTAAGTGTAGAAGAAATAATCAAACTAGGATTAAAAAACTTAGCAAGATAGTTAGCCAGATAGGAAATTTAAAATTAACCAAGTAAGAAAGGAACCAAATATAACATGATAGATTTAAGTAAGCCACTTGCCTACCGCATGAGACCAAAAACATTAGAAGAATATGTAGGGCAGGAACATGTTTTAGGAAAAGATAAAATTTTATATCGTACCATAAAAGCAGATAGGTTATCTAGTATTATTTTATGGGGTCCTCCTGGTTGCGGAAAAACATCACTTGCTAGAGTAATTAGTGAAACAACAAAATATAAATTTACTAGAATAAATGCGGTAACGGCAGGAGTAGCAGATATTAAAAATGCAATTATAGAAGCTAGTAATCTCATGTTAAACCCTAGTGGAAAATGTATTCTATTCATCGATGAAATTCATCGTTTTAATAAATTACAGCAAGATGCACTTCTTCCTTATGTAGAAAATGGAACTGTTATTTTAATAGGAGCTACTACGGAAAATCCTTATTTTGAAGTAAATAAAGCGCTTATTTCTCGCTCTATGGTAGTAAAATTAGAACCATTAACCACAGAAAATATATATGAAGTTTTAAAAAGAGCATTAGTAGCAGAAGAAGGCTTAGGAAGTTATAAAATTAAAATTGAAGATGAAACATTAAGAAAAATAGCAGAAGTATCAAATGGTGATGTAAGAACTGCATTGAATGGTTTAGAAGTAGCGGTTCTTACTACAAAAGTAAATAGTAATGGAGTTATTGAAATTACAAACCAAATTGCTGCAGATAGTGTACAAAATAGAAAGGCCATTTTTGATAAAAATGGAGATAGCCATTATGATAATATTAGTGCATTTATTAAATCCATGAGGGGAAGCGACCCAGATGCTGCTGTATTTTACTTAGCAAGGGCATTAAATGGTGGAGAAGATCCTATGTTTTTAGCACGAAGAATAGTCATTTGTGCATCAGAAGATGTAGGAATGGCAAATCCAAATGCATTAGTAGTAGCAAATTCTGCAATGCAAGCGGTTCATATGGTAGGAATGCCAGAAGCAAGAATTATTTTAGCAGAAGCGGCTATTTATGTAGCAACATCACCGAAATCTAATGCTTCTTATCTTGCAATTGATAAAGCATTAGAAGATGTAAAAAGCAAAGATACTGGGGAAGTTCCAATGCACATTCGCAATGCACCAGCAGAAGGAATGGCACAATTTGGCTATCATGATGGTTATAAATATCCACATGATTATCCAGGTCACTTTGTAGAACAGCAATACTTGCCAGATAAAATGCTAGGTACAAAATATTATATCAAGGATGATACTATACAATAAAAAAGCGTTGCTAATTTAGCAACGCTTTTTTATTGTATAACCACTGTTTTATATGTAGTTATGATTATTCTTTTTCTTTCTTAGCAACTTTTTTCTCATCTTTCATTACTTCTTTAATAGCACCAAGGCTACCTAAAGCAGATGTTGCATCAAATGGAATAAATACTTTATTAGCATCTCCATTTGCTACTTCTTTTAAAGCTTCTAATGATTTTAATTGTACTAATTTATCATCTGGATTTGCTTTCATCATAGCATCATACACCATATGAATTTCTTCTGCTTTTGCTTCTGCTACCTTCTTAATTGCTTCTGCCTCACCAGTTGCTCTTCTAATTTTTGCTTCTTTATCAGCTTCTGCTTCTAAAATAGCAGCTTCTTTTTTACCTTCTGCAAGAGTAATAGCAGATTGTCTTTCACCTTCTGCTTGTAAAATTAAAGCTCTTTTATTACGTTCTGCGTTCATTTGTTTTTCCATTGCATCACGAATATCAGCAGGTGGGGTAATATCTTTAATTTCTACTCTATCAATTTTACAACCCCATTGATCAGTTGCTTCATCTAAAATTACTCTTAACTTATCGTTAATCGCATCTCTTGAACTAAAGGTTTCGTCTAAATCCATTTTACCAACAATATCACGAATTGTTGTAATAGCTAGGTATTCAATACCTTTTTTCAAACTTTGAATTTCATACACTGCTTTTGCAGGGTCTGTAATTTTATAAAATACGACAGTATCAATTGTAATCGTAACATTATCTTTTGTAATAACACCTTGTGGTGGAATGTCCATAGTTTGTTGTTTTAAACTAACAACACTACGTACATGGTCAAAGAATGGGATGATGATGGTTAAACCAGCATCAGCAATTTTGTGAAACTTACCAAGTCTTTCAATAATATACACTTCAGATTGTCTAACAATTTTAATGGTTTTAAATGCAATAATGAAAATAATAGCAAGTACCACTACTAAAAAAATAAATCCTCCCATAAATGTTCCTCCTTTTATTTTATTTATGCTTCAGGGGCATATTTGAGTCGTTAATCATAATGCTTCAATAAATATTACTCTCCTGATTATTAAATTAAAAACTATTTTGTTACTATTTCAGAAACAACAGAAATTGGCTCTACGACTGCTTTTACGCCATCAATTTCTATAATTTCAATTTCGCTTCCTTTTTCAAGTATAGAACCATCAGAAGTTTTTGCAGACCAAACTTCTCCTGCTACTTTAATTTGTCCTACACCATGAGTAGGGTTAATATCTTGTACCACAATTCCTTTTTTACCAATAATAGAATAAGCGTTAGTGGAAACTTTTTTATCCGATTTGGATAATTTCTTTACTAAAGGTTTTGTACAGAAAATTAGTAAAGTAGATGAAATAACAAAAATACTGGCTTGTAAGATTAAATTATCTGGAAAAATAAAGCTAATTATCATAGTAAGCAAGGCTCCAATGCCAAACCAAAAGACGAAAAATCCAACTGTCATCATTTCAATAATAAAGCAGACACCTGCGATAATTAACCAAACTGGCCACATAGGCAAAACCTCCTAAAATTTACTAATCCATTACTATTATACAACAAATAAACAAAAAAAGAAAGAGTTATAGTCAATTTTATGTAATATTCCAGAAAAATATTTTTAAAAATTGATTTTTTATTAAATATGTAAAAATAAATTATCTGTTTTTTCTCCGTCTTTAAAAACACAAAAGGAAAAACGAGAGCATTGCTCTCGTTATCCAAGTTCTTTGATTAGAAAATTTTCGATGAAGTCTTTCTTTTTGTCATATTCGACAAGCTCATCAAATGCATCCATTCGTGCATCCATGTCGGGCGAGCTGGGAATAACAGGGGGTCCTCCCAAAATAGGAATAATCCACTCTAACTTCAGAATGTAATTATTACTCTGATAGTTTTTCAGCAATTCGTCGAGAGAATCATCCAATTTTCTAACTTCTTCAGGGGAAAGAATATCGTTTGTAGGTACTTTAGATGTAGTAATCATAATGTTTCCTCCTTGAATTAAAATTTTAATACACTCATTATAACATAGTTTTACATAAAAGTCAAAAATATAAAAAATAATGCTTTAAAATGAAAGAAAAATGTGATACAATAGTGCAGAATAAATTGGAAAGGGATATCTTTCAAGTAAAGTTAGCAAGAAAGGAATGTAGTTTAAAATGAAGCAAACAGTAGCATTTTGTACTTTGGGCTGTAAAGTAAATCAATATGAAACAAATGCGATGATAGAAAAATTTTTACAAAAAGGGTATGCAATAAAAGAATTTAATGAAAAAGCAGATATTTATATTATTAACACATGTACAGTTACGAATATGGCAGATAGAAAATCAAGACAAATGCTTAGAAGAGTAAAAGAATTAAACCCTAAGGCATTAGTAGTTGCCTGTGGCTGTTATGCACAAGTTGCTAAAGATGAACTTTCAAAAATAGAAGAAATTGATTTAGTTTATGGAACAAACGAAAAAAATAAAATAGTAGAATACATAGAAGAATTTCAAAAAGGTGAAAGTCCAAGGCAGGTAGTAACAGATGTCATGTACCAAAAAGAATTCTTAGATTTTGGCACTACTGATTATACCGAAAAAACAAGAGCCGTTATTAAAGTGCAAGATGGTTGTGACAGGTTTTGCTCTTATTGCATTATTCCATATGCAAGAGGCCATGTAAGAAGTAGAAGCATTCAAAGTGTAGTAAAAGAAGTAGAAGAAATTGCAAAAAAAGGAATAAAAGAGGTAGTCATTACCGGAATTCATGTGGCTTCTTATGGAAAGGATTTAAAAGAAAATATCACACTTATAGATTTATTAGAGGCAATTCATTCTATAAAGGGAATTCAAAGAATTCGTTTAGGTTCACTAGAACCAACCTTAATTACAGAAGAATTTATAGAAAGACTTACAAAATTAGAAAAAATTTGTGACCATTTTCACTTATCACTTCAAAGTGGCTCTGATGCAACTTTAAAAAGAATGAATAGAAGATATACAACCCAAGAATTTAAACAAGTAGTCAATCTTTTAAGAAAAGCCTATCCACAAGTATCCCTAACAACAGATATTATTGTTGGATTTCCAGGAGAAACTAAGGAAGAATTTGAACACACTTATTCTTTCTTGAAAGAAATCAACTTTTATCAAATGCATATTTTCAAATATTCCCAAAGAAAAGGAACCAAAGCAGCAGTTATGCGGAAACCAAATAGACGGAAAAATAAAAGAAGAAAGAAGTAATAGGTTAATTGCTTTGTCTCACGAAAATGAAATAAAATATAACGAACGAGAAATAGGAAAAGAATTAGAAGTATTATGGGAAGAACAAGAAGGCAAGTTTTTAAAAGGACATACTAAAAATTACAAAGTAGTAAAAATTCCATATAAGCCACTGGAAAATACTATTTCTAAAGTAACCATAGAAAAAGTAGATGGATTAGAATTAATAGGAAAATAAAAAGAGAAAGCCTTACATATAATATATGTAAGGCTTTTTATGATTACTTTAGTCTACCTCAAAATATTGAACTTTTGCAAGGTCTTGTAAAGTATCTAACATACCAGATGTAAGAAGTTCATCTGATATACTTTGAAGACTACAAAAAGAGTTACCATAACGATTTCCTTCTACTTTAATGAAACCATGCACAATTAAAGGAAGTTTAAGATTATCTTTTGGTACTACAAAGAAAATGTTAGAATCGACATCTAGCCGTTGCAAAGTAAACATACAATAATCCTCCTTTATATATAATAATTATTTGTGAACGTATTATAGCATCAAACTACATTAGTGTCAACAAATCATGATAATAGAAAAAATGGCAACGCTTTCACTTTGCCATTTTTAGGAAGTTAACCTACGATAAATGTAATTTCCATGGTTAAATATATACATTAAATATAAATTCCTAAATAAGATATTACAAATGATACTACTATGTATATAGCTTCTACAATTACAAAATTTTTAAAAGCTACTTTTTCTTCTTTTTCTCCATATAAATCGCGAATAGCAAAATACAAAAATACAGTAGAAATAATAGAGCAAAATCCTGATATTTTGCTTGTAATTTTTAAAATACTTGCACTGAATAATACTAGTAAATTAATTACTTCTGCAATAATTACTGGCAATTTTGCTGTGGTAACTGTTGTAAGAACAGTAATTAATGATTTTTTTTCTTTTTTATTCAATAAGAATATAATTACTGACATAACAGCTACTGTAACTAAAGGTGCTAATATTATTTTTATATAGCCAAGTAAAGTACTTCCAAATAATCTCCATGAGAAATATTTAAAATTAATAGAACCAAGTAATGCTGCTACTGCCCAAATTATAACAAGGATAATTGCTGTTTTAAAATGATTATTAGAAGCATCATTTGCTATTTCTTCGATTTTTCCAAGTGGATTTTTGAACATTTCTGTTACAAATCCCTTTGTTACCTGTGCTTCTTCTTTCACATTTACATTTTTCATACTTTCTTTTACTTGTTTTACAGTATCTACTGTTTCATTTTTTAATTCTTCTGCTGCTTCATAAGATTTTTGTTTCATTTCATCGTAATTTTGATTTTGATTTTCTTCCATAACTCGATTCTCCTTTTATTATTATATTTTTATGCTAGAAATTGAATAAAAATTTCTATACTATATAGGCATATTATACTATTATTTAAATATAGTCAAGTATTTAATGATTATATTTTTTAAAACTTAAAATAATAAATCAGTTGCAAAATAGGAAAAAATGTAATATAATAAGCCAAGTTAAAAAAGAGATTGCAAAGCAAAGTGAGAAGAAATTTGAAGTACATAATCTTTCATCCATTATAAGTTTTGCTAATGAATACAGAAAGGAATGAAATTGAAAATGCCAAAAATAGATTTAAAAGAAAAATACCTAAAATTTTTTGAAAGCAAAGGACACAAAATTATACCAAGTGCTCCACTTATTCCAGAAAACGACCCAAGCGTACTATTTAATACAGCAGGAATGCAACCGCTAGTACCTTATTTAATGGGGCAAAAACACCCACTAGGAACCAGGCTTACTGATGTACAAAAATGCGTAAGATTAACTGATTTAGATGGAATTGGAGATAAAACTCACCATACATTCTTTGAAATGCTTGGAAACTGGAGTTTAGGAGATTATTTTAAAAAAGAATCTATTTCTTGGAGTTTTGAGTTCTTAACTAAAGTATTAAACATTCCAGTAGAAAAATTAGCAGTTACAGTTTTCGAAGGTGATGAAACCATTCCAAGAGATGAAGAATCAGCAAATGTGTGGAAAAGTTTAGGTATTCCAGAAGAAAGAATTAGCTACTTAAATAAAGATAACAATTTCTGGATTGCAGGTGAAGTAGGACCTTGTGGACCAGATACGGAAATTTTCTATTGGCGTTCAGAAGCTCCAGTTCCTGTAAAACACGACCCAGAAGATGAAAGATGGGTAGAAATTTGGAACAATGTATTTATGCAATATGAAAAACAAGCAGATGGTAGCGTAAAAGAACTTCCACATAAAAATGTAGATACTGGAATGGGAGTAGAAAGAACAGTTGCTATCTTAGAAGGAGTAGATGACAACTACCTAACTTCTATTTGGAAAGATGTTATCGAAAAAATAATTGAAATGTCTAACACAACTTATGAAGAAAACCCAGAAAGTATTAGAATTATTGCAGACCATATAAGAACGGCTGTATTTATAGCAGCAGACAATTCTGGAATAAAACCATCTAACACAGACCAAGGCTATATTCTAAGAAGACTTATTAGAAGAATGATTCGTCATGCAAAGAAAATTGGCATAGACTTAGAAAGTGGCTTTGAAAGAACTCTAGCAAACATGATTATTGAAAAATATAAAGACTATTATCAAGAATTAAGTGATAACAAAGAAGTAGTATTAGAAGTTTTAACCAACGAATTAAACAAATTCAATAAAACCTTAGAAAAAGGACTAAAAGAATTTGAAAAAATCGTAGCACATTTAAATGGAAATAAAATAGACAAAGACTTAGCATTCAAATTATACGATACTTATGGTTTTCCACTAGAATTAACTGTAGAACTAGCACAGGAAAAAGGCATTCAAGTAGATGAAGAAGGCTTCAACCAAAAATTCAAAGAACATCAAGAAAAAAGTAGAGCAGGTTCCGAGCAAAAATTTAAGGGAGGCTTAGCAGGAAATGGAGAAATGGAAACAAAATACCATACCGCTACCCACCTTTTAAATGCCGCTTTAAAACAAGTAATCAATCAAAATGTACATCAAAGAGGTTCTAACATTACAGCAGAAAGAATGCGTTTTGACTTCAACTGTGACCACAAATTAACAGATGAAGAAAAGCAACAAGTAGAAAATTTAGTCAATGAATGGATAAAAGAAGAAATTCCAGTTACGGTAGAAGAAATGAGCAAGCAAGATGCTATAAACTCTGGAGCAGAATGTATGTTTATTGAAAAATATCCAGATATAGTAACAGTATATTCAATAGGAACTGTTTCAAAAGAACTATGCGGAGGACCTCATGTAAAAAACACCAAAGAATTAGGTCACTTCAAAATCAAAAAAGAAGAAGCAAGTTCCGCAGGAATAAGACGTATCAAAGCAATTTTAGAATAATTAGCTAAAGTGGAGCAGTTGATGCAAATTATATGCGTAGGCTGGCAACCAAAATGCTTCAAAAAAGGAGAAAAGAAAAATGGAAGATTGTATTTTTTGTAAAATTATAAAAGGAGAGATTCCTTCAAAAAAAGTATATGAAGATGAAGACGTACTAGCATTTCATGATATTAACCCAGCAGCACCAATTCATATTTTAGTAATTCCTAAAAAGCATATTAGCAAGCTAACTGACTTAAAAGAAGAAGACGAAGCCCTAATTGGGAAAATTTATACCACAATTAATAAAATAGCAGAGCAAGAAGGCTTTAAAGAAAATGGCTACCGTGTCATTGCAAATTGTGGTAAAGATTCTGGGCAAGAAGTAATGCACATTCATTTCCATATCTTAGGCGGAAAAGTATTAGGAGATAAGATAGTAGGCTAAAAAATAATGCTAAGTAATGAAAAATGAAACAAAATAATAAATATTATGTATAAAATTTCATAAAAATGTAGAAAAATGCATCCCTTTTGTGTTATAATAAAAGTAGTATGATACAAAGGAGGATGCATTTATGTTTGAAAGTAAATATTCGAAATTATTAACGGTTTTATTAATTATAGGAATCATTATCATTGTAGGTGCTTTATTATTCTTAGGAATCTATGTTATTCGTAACAATCAGAAGATTCAAGATTATGAAGATGCAGCAGAACAATTTCAAAATAGAGTAAGTGATGTAACACAAAACACAGAAGAAAATAACATTGCTACTAATGAAATAGCACCAGAACTTGGAGTAGAAAATATTGTAGTGGAAGCAGGTCAACAATCACCATCATCATCTAATTCTAACACACAAACATTTCATGGCTTCCCAGTAGCAGGAACAATCGAAATACCAGCCATCAACTTAAAATCAGTTATTTTAGAAAATGCCAGTGCAGAAGCAATAGAAGAAGCAGTAGGTATTTATGATGGAGCAGGGTTAAACCAAGTAGGTAATACTACGATAGCAGGTCACAATTATCGTGATGGCAGATTCTTTGCAAACAATAAACAATTAGTAGAAGGAGATAGAATCTACATTACAGACAATACAGGTAAGAAAGTAACGTATTCTATTTATAAAACTTATATTACTTCACCAGAAGATTCTACTCACTTAGAGCGTGATACACAAGGAAAAAGAGAAATTACTTTAGTTACTTGTACAGATGATACACAAAGTAGGTTAATTATATTAGCAAGTGAACAATAAAGCTATAGCAATGAAAAGGAGTAAAAAATGCAAAAAGGGAAACTATTTTTTAATATTATTATAACAATTAGCATACTTGCATTAATTCTAGTTATTGGATATGTAGCTTATCATTATATTAGTAATTATTTAGAAATAAAAGAAGCAGAAAAAGTAATACAAGAATTTGAAAATGAAGTCATTGTAGTAGGAATAGAAGAACCAAAAGTAGAGGAAAATCAAATAGAAACACAAACACCACAAACATCTCAAACACCTACAACAAATAAAAAAACAACAACAGTTTCATATAAAGGTTATTCTGTAATAGGAACTATAGAAATTCCAAAAACAAAAATAAAAGCACTTATTGTTGATAAAGTAACACCAAGTTCAATTACAGCAGCAGTAGGAGTATTATATGGGCCAGGGTTAAACGCCATAGGAAATACTGTTCTTGCAGCACATAATTATCGAAATGGAACATTTTTTTCTAACAATAAAAAATTGGTAGAAGGAGACAAAATATACATTACAGATAGTCAAGGAAATAGAATAGAATATAGTGTATCTAAAACTTATACAACAGGAGCAATGGATTTTTCTTATGCAACAAGAGACACACAAGGAAAAAGAGAAATTTCTTTATCTACTTGTGTCACAGACCCAGAAAAAAGATTAGTCATATGGGCAAAAGAAACCTAAAATAGGCAATGCTATATTTTTCAATGGTGATATATTTTTTTATCACCATTGTTTTATTTATAAACATGAAAAATATAAAAAAACATAAAATTTATTTGGAAAATCTTTTGACTTTTGCCAAAATTTGTAGTATAATATAGTTGTGGTTGAAAAAGAGAATCGAAACCTTTCTTGACTAACAAATAACACAAAATTGATAGAGAGGAAGTGTCTTACATGTTCAATGTAGGTGATAAAATAGTATATCCAATGCATGGCGCAGGAACTATCGATGCCATTGAAGAAAAAGATATTTTAGGAGAAAAACAAGCCTATTATATTATAAAAATGCCAGGCGAAGTAAAAGTTATGGTACCAACTGCAAAGGCAGAAGAAATAGGTGTTAGAAATATAATTAGTAAAGAGAGTGCTGGAAAGGTATTCGAAATATTAGAAGAAAATGAAACAGAAATGTCCAATAACTGGAATAAAAGATATCGCGATAACATGGAAAAAATGAAAAGTGGTGATATCTACGAAGTAGCTGATGTTGTTCGCAATTTAGCATTCAAACAAAAAGAAAAAGGCTTATCTACCGGAGAAAAGAAAATGCTAAATAATGCAAAACAAATTCTAGTAAGCGAATTAGTTTTAGCAGAACATGCATCACAGGAAGAAGTAGAAACTTTAATCGATAACAAAATTACAATGTCATTTGAAGAATACAAAATGCCACAAGAAAACATACCACAAGAAATTGGCAAAGATATTGTTAAAAAATTTATTCCATTTGATGGAACAGGAACAAATTTATAAAATCGAAAAAAAGGCGACTTAAATAAAAGTCGTCTTTTTTTGAAAAGAATGTCGTTTTACATAACATAAAAGAAGGATTTATGTTATTTCTGTCGAATAATATAATTATGATAAAGAAAGGTAAACCAAAATGGTACGATATAGTGATGAGTTAATTGATGAAATAAGAAGCAGAAATGATATAGTAGATATCATATCACAATATGTAGTATTAAAAAGAAGTGGTCGAAACTTTTTTGGATTGTGTCCATTCCATAAAGAGAAATCACCTTCTTTTTCTGTATCGCCAGATAAGCAAATTTTCCATTGCTTTGGCTGTGGTGTTGGTGGAAACGTATTTCATTTTGTAAGCAAAATCGAAAACTTAAGCTTTAAAGAAACCATAGAAATGCTTGCCGAAAGAACAGGTATAGAACTTCCTACTTTAGAAGGGGGAGAAGATACTAAGCTTTTACAATTAAAAGCAAAAGTTTATGAAATCAATCAATTAGCAGCACATTTTTATCATGAAAATTTATATAAACCATCCGCAAAACCTGCCCAAGAATATGTCAAAAAAAGAAAACTAGATAACAATACTCTAAAAAACTTTCTAATTGGCTATTCTGGTACTTATAACGAATTATACACTATGCTAAAAGAAAAAGGCTTTACGGAAGAAGAAATACTAGCCTCTAGCTTAGTAAATAAAACACCAGAAGGCAAGTTTGTAGACCGCTTTCGTAAAAGGCTCATGTTTCCAATTCAAGATACTAGAAATAGAGTGATTGCATTTGGTGGTAGGGTGTTAGATGACAGTAAACCTAAATACATTAATTCACCAGAAAACATTGTATATAGCAAAGGAAGGCACTTATTTGGGCTAAATGTTGCAAAAAAAGGTGACCTAAAGAAAATTATCATTGTAGAAGGCTATATGGATGCCATCTCACTTCATCAAAGAGGGATTACCAATGCCGTTGCTTCATTAGGAACTGCCATGACAGAAGCCCAAGGTAGGCTTCTTCGTAAAAGTAGTGAACAAGTCATTATAGGCTATGATTCCGATGGAGCAGGACAAGCAGCCACAATGCGTGGATTAGAAATTTTGCAAGGCATGGGATGCGATATTCGTATTTTACAAATAGAAGGAGCAAAAGACCCAGACGAATTTGTAGTAAAATATGGACCAGAGCGTTTTCAAAAACAAGTAGAAAAAGCAATTTCCTTAGTTGAATATAAAGTAAAAGTATTAAAAAATTCTTTAAATATTGAACATCCAAACGATAAAATAAAATTTCTAAAAGAAATTGCCAAAGTTCTTTCAAAAATAGATAACGAAATTGAAAGGGAAGTCTATATAGAAAAAATTGCGTTAGAATACAAAATTTCAAAAGAAGCTATTTATGCAGAAATAAGTAAATTACAAAATACAATTGGGACAAGCAAAATTTTAGAAAAAGCAAAACCAAAATTAGAAATAAAAGAAGAAAGTAAAAATCAAAATCAAAACGACAAAAGAGAAAAATTACTTATTTATCTTCTAATTAATTATCCAGAACAAGCATATCCAAAATTAAAAGAACAAATTTCATGGAAAAATATTACTGACCCTAGAAATCAAGCCATTGTAAAAAAATTGTATGAAGAATTTGAAAAAGGAAATAGTAATACTAGTCATGTATTAGATTGGTTTGAAGAGGAAGAAACAATTAATGAAATTTCATGGATTTTAGCCTACGATTTTGAAATTACAGAAGTAGGAAAATGTATAGAAGATATTTTAAAATTATATGCAAAAGAAAAGGTAATCTTAGAAAGAAATAACATTATTCAACAACTAGAACAAGCAAATTTATCAAAAGAGCAAAAAGAAGAGTTAGAAACAAGATTAAATAGCATTATAATTCAGTTGGCAAAAATGAAATAGGAGGGATTATCAGTGAAAAAAACTGAAAAATCAGAAGAAGTAGAAAAAATAAAAGAAACATCAAAGAAAAAAGAAGAGCAAACAGAAATAGTAAAAGAAAATAAAAAGAAAAAAGTAGAAGAAAAAGGCAAAGCAAGTAAAAAGGAACCAATAAAACAAGAAAATAAAGAAGAAAAAAAAGAAACAAAAAAACAAGCTAGTAAAGCACAAGCAAAAAATGCAAAAAAAGAAGAAAAAGAGGTTACAAAACAAGAAAAAAATACTTCTACAAAAGAAACAACAAAAAAAGAAGATAAGGAAGAAGAAAAAGAAGAATCCAAAGACAAAGTACAAGAAATTATCGAAAAAGCAAAAACACAAGGACAAATTACTTATGGTGAATTAGCTAGTGAATTAGATGATGCAAATGTAGAGCAAATAGATAAAGTTTTTGATGCTTTTGAAGATTTAGGCGTCGATATTTTACAAGAAGATATGGAAGAGCCAGATATTGAAGACTTAGAAGAAGTAGAAGATATAAAAATAGAGGAAATTGACTTAAATGCTGCTATGGACGGAGTTAATATTGATGACCCTGTTCGTATGTATTTAAGAGAAATTGGTAAAATCCCACTTTTAAATTATGACCAAGAATTAGAATTAGCACAAAAAATACTAGAGGGAGATGAAGAAGCAAAACAAAAGCTTGCAGAATCAAACTTAAGGTTAGTAGTTAGTATTGCTAAAAAATATGTAGGAAGAGGAATGCTATTCTTAGACCTAATTCAAGAAGGAAATATGGGGTTAATTAAAGCAGTAGAAAAATTTGACTATACCAAAGGTTTCAAATTTAGTACCTATGCTACTTGGTGGATTCGTCAAGCTATTACTAGAGCAATTGCAGATCAGGCAAGAACCATTCGTATTCCAGTGCACATGGTAGAAACCATCAACAAATTAATTCGTACTTCAAGACACTTGCTTCAACAACTAGGAAGAGAACCTACCCCAGAAGAAATTGCAAAAGAAATGGAAATTAGTGTAGAAAAAGTAATGGAAATACAAAAAATTGCACAAGACCCAGTATCATTAGAAACCCCAATTGGCGAAGAAGATGATAGCCATTTAGGAGATTTCATTCAAGACGATGATAGTCCAGCACCACAAGACTCTGCAGCTTATACTCTTTTAAAAGAACAACTAGAAGAAGTAATGCAAACTCTAACACCAAGAGAAGCAAAAGTATTAAAATTAAGGTTTGGATTAGAAGATGGAAAAGCAAGAACACTAGAAGAAGTAGGGAAAGAGTTCATGGTAACAAGAGAAAGAATTCGTCAAATTGAAGCAAAAGCATTAAGAAAATTAAGACATCCATCTCGTTCTAAAAAATTAAGAGACTATATGAATTAAAAGAAGATTTTAAAAATCTTCTTTTTTTGTAGAATAAGAGAGATAACAGAAAGTTTGTAAAAAAAACAAATATATGATACAATAAAAAAGTAATCATAGTAGTAATTCTTTTCAACAATTGTAGAAAGGAGAAAAAAGATGAAAATATTAGTGATTGGTGGTAGTTACTTTTTAGGAAGAGTATTTACCATGATTGCAAGTAAGCAACATGAGCTTACACTAATTAACCGAGGAAATATTTCCATGAGGCAATATGGATATCCGGTAGAAGAATACCAGTTGGACAGAAGAGACACTCAAAAATTGGTTAATCTGCCAAATAAGCATTATGATGTCATTGTTGATTTTTGTGGATATAATCCTGGAGATGTCAAACTTTTATTAGAAAACTGTCCTGGCATTCCTGGTATGGTGCAGAAGTACATTTTTATAAGTACAGTGGATGTGTACCAAAGAAATGTAGAATACAGGAAAGACGAAAATACCCCTTTATCTACTATACGGTATGGAGGAGAAATTGGAGACTACATTTACGGAAAAATATGCTTAGAGAAAGAAGTCGAAGAAGTATGTAACAAAATAGGAATTGATTATACTATTCTTCGACCATCTATCATTTATGGACCAAACAATTATGCACCAAGGGAATCGGTATTGATTCAAATGATAGCAAAAGGCATGGAAGTAAAATATCCAAAAGATGCAGAAGGAAAATTTCAGTTAGTATATGTAAAAGATGTAGCAGAGGCAATTTTGCTTGCTTGCAAAAGAACAAAATCACGCTTTTATAACATATGCCCAGAAGAAGAAATTGGCTATGAAGAGTTGATGCAAGTTTTTCAAAAAGTAGCAGATGTGCCTGTAAACTTAAAAGCGGTTAGTGTAGAGGAAGCATTAGCAGACAATATACATTTACCGTTTCCAGTAACAAAAGAGGAAACAGAGTTATATGATGGAAGCAAATGGCAAAATGAGTTTCATTTTCAATACACTTCTTTGGAGGAAGGAATGAAAAAAACGTTTCATGCTTTTAAAAATGTAACGTAAATAAAAAACAGAGTAGAAATTGAAAAATTTCTACTCTGTTTTTGGTAGCGAGAAGTGGATTCGAACCACCGACCTGTCGGGTATGAACCGAATGCTCTAGCCAACTGAGCTATCTCGCCATATATGTCAAACAAGACAAGTATTATTATAATAGCAATTGTTGATTTTGTCAAGAAAAAAAGAACAATTTTTAAAAATTGTTCTTTTTTAAAAAATAATAAAAATTAATTTTTTAAAATTTGTTCTTAAAAACTTAATGTTCTATATCAAAACCATCTTGCATTCTTGAAATTCTATTGCTTTTTGAATCTTCTTTATTTTGGGTAGCAATTGGTTGAATAGTAGTAGAAACATTATTTTCTACAATAATTTGCTTTTTATGTTGTTTTGCTTGTTTCTTAGGAGTGCTAGGAATACCAATATTATCATGATAAACCTCGGCTTTTTGTTCAAGAGTTTGTGAACTTTTGTTTAATTCCTTAATAATAGCAAGTTCTTCTTCAGAAGTAGCATTTTGCTCGAAATATTCAAAATTTTGCTCCTCTTGTGCTTCATCTAAAGCAGTGCCCATAACAATAGAAAGAAGATTTTTTAATTCTTCTTGCACTTGATGGAATCTTGAATTAGCTGAATGAGCTGCAATATGTTTCATAATTTCTGTTTCTTAAGCACAAAGTGATAAGAAGTCTCCTTTCTTTTAATCCTTTTTCAACACAATATTATAATAACACAAATCAAGGGAAAAATCAATACATTTTGGAAAAATTTATATAAAAAAAGAGTCTATTCGACTCTTCTTTCCGTTCTACTTTCTCGTCCACTTAATTTCTCATATTCCTTGCATTTTATTTTATACTCTAATTGCTGTGTTAAGTAGCGATAGTACATATAGCCTTGCTCATACTGCATTAAAGGGTTAAAAGCATTATCAAACATAGAAGGGTCATAATTTTCATAAGGAGAATAGGGTGGGAAACCATAAAAACCATTAAAATTATTATAATCTGTATTTTTTTCCAAATAAATCACCTCTTTTTTCTATATGTATGAAGAAAAAAGAAAAATATGATTTTTATATAGTGAGAAAGTTCTAAGCTAGATAAATATGGCGAGCCTTAAATTGTCTGAAAATTTCCATTTATTATTTTATAAATTAAAATTAAAAATAGGAAAATAAGTAATCAAAAGGAAAGTATAAAAAGCAGCTAAAATACCATGTAATAATTTTCCAACAAAATAGGATTTAATGGATAAATTTGACTTGGCAATAATGCTATACACTTGCAATAAAACGGAAAAGCCACCAAAACCTAATAAAAAAGCACTCAAAATAATGTTAATAGAAATTTCTTTACAAGGAATCAAAGAAATTTGAGTAAGACCATTGGTTAGTTCAAAAATACCACCAATAAGAGAAGTAGAAAAACGAATATCAGAAATACCAAATAAGCTAAGCAATGGAGTAAATAAATTTCCAAGTATCGTAATAACGTTACTACTCTTTAAAATAGATAAGAGCACACTAAAAAGAACAACAAAACCACCTATCATAACCACAGTCTTTATGCCAGATAAAATACTTCTTCCTAAAATATCGCCTAAATTGGAAAAATTCACTTCTTCTTTTTTCATATTTGGCTTAGAAAAACTTTTTACAGAAGAGTTACTTTTTCCTTTCCAAAAGCGAAACAAAATTCCTACACTAAGACAAGCAAGAATATGGGTAAAAAGTAGTAAAAATCCGATGGTGCTATTGCCAAACAAACTAATTCCAACGGTTCCTAAAATAAAAAGAGGACCAGAATTATTCGTAAAAGCAAGCATACGCTCTGATTCTTCTTCTGTACAAAGACCTTGCTCCTTCAAATTAACTACAATTTTAGCACCAGTAGGGTAACCACTAATAATTCCCATTAAAAGTGCATAACTTCCAATACCAGGAACATGAAAAATAGGTCTCATAATAGGATTCAAAAGCTTGCCCAATTTATTTACTACATTTGTATAACTTAACAATTCTGTGGCAATAAAAAAGGGAAGAAGGGATGGAACGACATTATTAGCCCATAGCATAAGGCCTTCCTTTGCTGCCACTAAATTGTTTTTCGAAAAAACAACAAGACAAATAGTAAAAAGGCAAAAAATAGCAGGCAAAATATTCTTTCGAATCGATAAAAAAATAAATTTAGGTTTCGATTTTGATATTGTATATTCAATATTGTTATGCACATTTATATTTTGCATAAAAATTCATTCCTTTCCTATAAAACTCACTATTACATTTTATGAGAAAAAGGACAAAATTATGTTAGAACAATAAAGTTTTAGTAACCCTGTCCCAAATTGGGAAAAATTTTCAAAAAACTATTTTAAAATAATGCAAAGTGCGATATAATAATAGAAATGAGTAAGAGGAGAAAAAAGATGAATGCGATTATATCAGAACTAATAAAACTCCCAAAATTTCAAGATTATTTGCAAGAAATACAAGAAAAACATAGCCCGGTTATTTCAATATCGGGCTTATCTGACGTGGGAAAAGTGCAATATATATATGCCACAAAAGAAGCAACAAATCGCCCTATTTGTATTGTAACTTACAATGAAATACAAGCAAAAAAACTAATGGAAGACCTAAAATATTTTGCTAAAGAATTTGAAACCATTTATTATTTCCCTAAAAAAGAAATTGCAACCTACGATTATATTTTAGAAAGCAAAGATTTGCTATATAACAGAATTGATGTATTAAATAAAATAGAACAAAACAAAGCAAAAATCGTGGTAACTACCATAGAAGCTATGATGCAGAAAATGGTAGCAAAAGCTACTTTGTATAAAGAAAAATTAGAAATGAAAGTAGGCAAAAACTACTCTTTAGAAGAATTAAAGCAAACATTAATTAATTTAGGATATGAAAGAAGCGATTTAGTAGAAGGAAAAGGACAATTTAGCCTAAGAGGAGACATTCTAGATATTGCTCTTTCTGAAAAAGAAGGCGTTCGTGTTGAATTCTGGGGAGAAGAAATTGACTCCATTCGTAAGTTCAATTTATCTTCACAACGTTCTACAGACATGATAGAAAAAATTGAAATTATGCCAGCCCATGAATTAATCTTAGAAGAAGCGTTACCGGTAGTTGCAAAAAAAATAGAAGAAGGCAACTTAGATTTTAATGAAGAAATTGAAGGAAAAGTTAACTTCAGAAAAGAATATCAACAAAAATTAGAAGAAATAAAAAGGCAAGATATTGCATTAATTGAGGCAAATGACTACCTTAGCAAAATAGACAAATACTTTAATTATTTCTATACAAAACAACAAACTTTTATGGATTATTTAGGAAAAGAGTTCTTAATCTTCTTTGATGAACTATCTAAAGTAAAACAAAGAGAAGAAAATATTTTAATAGAAAATCGAAATTTAATGAAAGTCTTACTAGAAAAAGAAAAATACATTCCACAATCTATTCAAAACTTAGAAAAAATCGAATATGTTAGAGAAGATAAGCAAATACTATACTTGGAAAAACAAGATTTTGGAAGAACAAAAGCAGTACCTGTAAAATTTCAATTTTCCTATCGTGATGTCAACTATTATAAAAGTGAAATAGAACTACTAATAGGAGACTTAATGAAATGGCTTACGGAAAAAAAGAATGTAATCGTTCTTGCTGGAAATGAAGAAGAAACAGAACAATTTATAAAATTATTAGAAGAAAAAGAAGTTCCATACCAAAAGCAAATGTCCCCAATGGGGCAAATGTCTCTTAAGGAAACATCCCCAAAGAGGCATTTGGTTGTATCACAAGGCAGGTTAAGTGCAGGATTTGAATGTTATGATTTAAATCTAGTTGTAGTAACAGGGGAAGACTTATTTTCTTCCAATATAAAAAGAAAAAGGAAGTTAAGTAGTAGCTTTAAGGAAGGCGAAAAAATTGTTTTTGCAGATTTAAAAATAGGTGATTATGTAGTACACAAAAGCCATGGTATTGGTCAATTTGTAGGAGTAAATACCCTAAAGGCAGATGGCATTGTAAAAGATTATATTAAAATTCGTTACCGCAATGATGATATGCTTTATATTCCAACCAACGACTTAGATAGCATTCGAAAATATATTGGTGGAGGAGAGACTACTCCTAAAATCAACAAATTAGGAAGCAAAGAATGGGAAAATACTAAAGCAAAAGTAAAGAAAAATTTGCAAGAAGTGGCAAAAGAACTAATTGAACTTTACGCAAAGAGGCAAAATATAAAAGGTTATGCTTTTTCAAAAGATACCGAATGGCAAAAGCAATTTGAAGATAGTTTCCCTTATGCAGAAACAGATGACCAACTTCGTTGCATTGAAGAAACCAAAAAGGACATGGAAGCACCTCGCCCTATGGATAGGCTTCTATGTGGAGACGTAGGCTATGGAAAAACAGAAGTTGCTATTCGAGCTGCTTTTAAAGCAGTAATGGACCAAAAACAAGTAGCTTACCTAGTTCCAACAACAGTTCTTGCAAATCAACAATACGAAAGTTTTAAAGAAAGAATGGAAAGCTTTGCTATTAGAGTAGAACTATTAAATCGTTTTCGCACGAAAAAAGAGCAAGAAGAAATTATTCGTAAGTTAAAATTAGGCGAAATTGATGTTGTAGTAGGAACCCATAGACTTCTTAGCAAAGATGTAGAGTTTAAAGATTTAGGACTTCTTATTGTCGATGAGGAGCACCGCTTTGGTGTAAAAGACAAAGAAAAAATAAAGCAATACAAAGCAAGCATTGATGTATTATCTATGAGTGCAACACCAATTCCTAGAACTTTACACATGTCTATAGTAGGAGTTCGTGATATGTCAGTTATTTACGAACCACCACAAAATAGAAAACCTGTGCAGACCTATGTTTTAGAACAAGATGAAGAAGTAGTAAAAGAGGCAATTACAAAAGAACTAGAAAGAAGCGGACAGGTATTTTACTTATATAATAAAGTAGAGGACATTGAAGCAAAAGCAGTTCAAATTGCCAACTTAGTGCCAGAAGCAAAGGTTGCCTTTGCCCATGGAAAAATGAGTGGAAACGAACTAGAAGAAATTATGCTAGATTTTATTAAAGGCGAAGTAAATGTTTTAGTATGTACCACAATTCTAGAATCTGGCATCGATATTCCAAATGCTAACACTATTATTGTAGAAAACGCTGATAGATTAGGCTTAGCACAGCTTTATCAAATTCGTGGTAGAGTAGGTAGGGCAGAAAAACAAGCCTATGCTTACATCATGTATAAACGTGATAAATTATTAACGGAAGTAGCAGATAAAAGGCTTAAAACCATTAAAGAATTTACCGAGTTTGGTTCTGGCTTTAAAATTGCAATGCGAGACTTAGAAATAAGAGGGGCAGGAAGTATGCTTGGGGAAATTCAACATGGGCACATGGAGCAAGTAGGCTATGATACGTATTGCAAGCTACTTGATGAAGTTATGAAAGAAATGCAAGGAATAGAAGTGCAAGAAGAACAAGATGTACAAATTGATTTATCATTTTCTAGCTATATTCCAGACGAATACATTGAAAATAGTAGCCAAAAAATTGAAATTTACCAAGATATTGCTCTTTGCAAAACAGAAGAAGATATCCAAAATGTAACAGATGAAATTATCGACCGTTATGGTGCAATGCCACAAGAAGTAGAAAATTTGCTTGAAATTGCAAGAATTAAAAATGGTGCAAGAAAAGCAAATGTAGTAAAAATTACGCAAAAAAGAGATGGAATTGTATTTTTATTCGATAACCACAAATTTGATGTATCTTTGGTTAATAAATTAGTGAAAAAATACAATCGAAAAATTCGTTTTTCGACAGGCATAGAGCCTTATATTACCTTTATATTAGAAGGAAAAAATAATCAGGAAAAACTAAAAGAAATAGAGGAGTTTTTAAAAAATGCAAGTTATTACTAGTAAAGAAAATGAAATTATAAAAAGTATAAAGAAATTAAAAGACAAAAAGTATCGTGATGAGCAAAATAAATTCTTAGTAGAAGGCATCAAAATGGTGCAAGAAGCAATCAATGAAAAAGCAAAAATCGATAAAATAGTAGTTTGCGAAGAATGCATTAACGATGGAACCATAGGGCAAGACCTTCTTTATGAAATTGCAAAACAAGATTGCATTTATACTTCCAAAAAAGTATTTGAAAGTATTACAGAAGTAACTACCCCACAAGGAATACTTGCAGTTATGCAAAAAGAAAATGGGGAAGAAAGTATTTCTTACGAGGAAGATGTCATTGTAGTATTAGATGGCATTCAAGACCCAGGAAATTTAGGAACCATTTTAAGAACGATAGATAGTGTAAATTTAAAGCAAGTAATTTTATCAGAAAATACAGCAGACCCATATAACCCCAAAGTAGTACGCTCTACTATGGGAGCCATTTACAGAGTAAATATGATAAGAAGTAAAAACATAGTAGAAACATTAAAAAATATGAAAAAGCATAAATATGATATTGTAGCAACCTCATTGCAAACCGGCGAAACCATTTACGACATCGACTATAAAAAGAAAGTCATTGTAATTGGAAACGAAGCAAATGGCGTATCCAAAGAAGTATTAGAACTTGCAAATAAAAAAGTAAAAATACCAATGCTTCGGAAAAACAGAAAGCTTAAATGCCGCAGTGGCAACTGGAATTATCCTATACGAATATGTAAGAAAAAAATGCTTTTAAATTTTAAACACTTGCATATTATGAAAACTTATGCTATAATTTTTTTATGTAAATGATTTTATATTTCTATATTCTAATTAGAAAAAAAGAAAAAGGAGAAAAATTATGCAGGAAGAAAGAAAAGTAGTACGGTTTATTGTAAAGGTGGTTATTACCATTTTCGTAATCATATTGGTAATTCAATCATTAATATTAATTACTATCAAGTCGAATCCAGAAACAAATTTAAAACTAATTATGTATAACAAGGAGGCAGCTTATACCATTTACAATGAAGGTCTAAAAAGTTATATCAATCGGTATAATAAAGTAACGATTAAATCTCCAGAAAGCAAAGATATGAATATTGCTTTCAACCATGGTGTCAAATATGTTATTTATCCAGATTTACTAGAACTAGAATGTAAACATAATGATAACAAAATGAAATATGATGGTACATTTAAGTTTTACAATTATAATTCATTTTGCAGTAACTATTATGTGGAAATTCTTGTAGATAGTGAACATATCAATGATATTAGTCATTATGAGTACCGAGAAGTGTATGACTTAAAAGCTATGCTAAAAACTAATATCATTTACACTGGACGGATTACCCTAGGTGTTGGAGCAATATTTGTTCTAATTGTACTGATTAAATCTATGAAAGGATTAATTAACAATTGGTTTGAAGAGAATGAAACTTGCGATGAGATGGAAGGAGAAGAATCATACTATTACGATGAAGATGAAGAAGATGATACTTAAGAAAGTGATAAATAAACCAAAAAACTCTTAAAAAAGAAGCATAAAAAATTAAAAAGTACCTTTAGGGAAATTTCCTAAAGGTACTTTTTTTAAAACACTAGGGAAATAAGGAAATTAAGAAATAATATTACAAAAATATTACAGTTTAATAACAATTTATACATATATATTGACAAGTAAATTTTAATACAATATACTAGAGTTAGTTATAAATCTAAATATAAAAAAGAAAAGGAGAGAAACCAATGAAAAAGAAAGAAAAGAGAATGATAACTATTTTAATTATAGTAGCAGTTATCATTATAGCAATTATTTATTTTGCTACAAGACCATCAAAAGAGGAGCAACAAAAAAATACCACAGAAAATGCAACAGTAGAAGAATTTGTACAAGTACTAGAAGATGGAACAAAACTAAATACAAGTTCAAAATTAAGTGAAGCCAAAAATATTAATGGATTAGTAATATCCAATATTCAATTAACAGAACTAAATGGACAATGTACTTTATTAGCAGATGTAGTAAATAATAGCTCAGCAGATACAGACATACTTTTAATTAATATTACTTTATATGATAAACAAGGAAATGAACTAGCAGTTGTTCCAGGAATCATATCACCAATTAAAGTAGGAGAAAGCACACAATTAAATGCAGGAATCACAACAGATTATGCTAATGCTTATGATTTTAAAGTAACAATGAGATAAAATAGATTACATTGTTTTAGTAAGTAATCATTTTATAAAATATGTTTATGTTGTAAAAACAAAATATAAAAAAGGAGAGAAACCAATGAAAAAGAAAGAGAAGAGAATGATAGCTATTTTAATTATAGTAGCAGTGATTATTATAGCAATTATTTATTTTGCTACAAGACCATCAAAAGAGGAACAACAAAAGAATACCACAGAAAATGCAACAGTAGAAGAATTTGTACAAGTACTAGAAGATGGAACAAAACTAAATACAAGTTCAAAATTAAGTGAAGCCAAAAATATTAATGGATTAGTAATATCCAATATTCAATTAACAGAACTAAATGGACAATGTACTTTATTAGCAGATGTAGTAAATAATAGCTCAGCAGATACAGACATACTTTTAATTAATATTACTTTATATGATAAACAAGGAAATGAACTAGCAGTTGTTCCAGGAATCATATCACCAATTAAAGTAGGAGAAAGCACACAATTAAATGCAGGAATCACAACAGATTATGCTAATGCCTATGATTTTAAAGTAACAATGAGGTAATAGAAGTAGGTGAAAACATGAAAAATCAAATTAGAAATAAAAAACAGAATGGAATAACAATGATAGCACTTGTAGTGTCTATCATTGTTATTATCATATTAGCGGGGGCATCCATTAACTGGATAGTTGGAGACAATGGATTATTTGCAAAAGCAAAAGAACAGAAAAGAGTACAAGCAAAAGCAGAAATATTGCAAGAACTAGAGTTAGCTAAAGCAGAAGTAATCATAGATGGAGACGGTCGTACAGACTTAGGAAAATATTTAAATCATCTTAACGAGAAAGGATTAAATAGCCATCACGTTACAAACATTATTAGGAGAGATGCAGCAAATGCAGAAATAACAGTCGATGGGGAATATTTATATACAGCAGGACAAGTAGGAATAGATGTAGTAATCAATACATTAGGACATATAGATGAATTGGAGCCAGAGATAGATAGCTTTCATATTATCCAAAAAGATAGTAGAAATATCGAAGTAGAAGTAAAAGCAAGAAGAGCAGAAGAATATGAATTTTATATCAAAAAAACAGGAGAAGAATACAGAAAAGTAAAAGAAATTAAAACAAGTAAAAAAGAAACAAACGAATTAGAAACAGTAACATATACATATGAAAACTTAGAAACATTAGAAGAGGAAGAATCCTATAGCTTAAAGGTAATTGCAATAAGAGGTAAAAAGAAAACAGAACAAGAAATTACAGGAAGTACAGAACTAATTACAGGAGATATTACATTTGGAGAAACGAAGTGGGATGCAAGTACTCACACAGCAAGTATAAGTATCAGTACAACCACAAGTTATAGTATTAAATACCAAATCAACCCAACAGTAGATGATATTAAAAACAAGGCAAAATGGATAAACTATACAACAGAATTAACAAAATTAAAATTAAACGATGTTATTTATGTATGTTTAAGTGATGGAATAAATTTAGGAAGCTATGGAACAAATACAATTAAAGATGGACAAGCACCAACGGTAACAGTAAGTATTGTAGGAAGTAATACAACAAATAGTATTACAGCAAGTGTAAATGCGGTTGATAATGAAGCAGGAATGCCAGAACAACCAACATATTCTTACTATATTAAAGAATCTTCTGCAAATAATTATGGAGAAGCAGCTTATTCAGGCACAGAAACAAGTCATATTTTTGGAGGATTAAAACAAAATACATACTATGATATAAAAGTAACAACAAAAGATAAAGCAGGAAATGATGGGGAAGACAGTAAAACAAATCAACAAACTGGAACAATAACAACGTTAAGCATAGTTATATCAGATGCAGATGAATGGAGTAACACAACAAAAACAGTAACAATAACAGCAGCAAATGATAATTATAGTACAATAAAATATACAACAGATGGAACAGCACCAACAGAAACAAAAGGAAAAACAATAGAGAGTGGAGGAACATTCACAGTAGATAAAAACTATACAATAACAGCAATAGCATTTGATAGTGATAACCAAGTAGGAGCAACAGCAACCAATACAGTAACAAAGATAGATAAACAAGCACCAACAGTAACAAGAGCAACACAGACAACAAATAGTGTAACCATAACAGCAACAGATACAGCAGCAGAAAATGAAAGTGCATCACAAGTATCAGGCTATGCAGTAACAACAGATACAAACAAACCAGGATTAGATAAATTCCAAACAGAAGCAACAATAACAAGTTTGAAACAAGGAACAACCTATTATGCATGGGCAAGAGATACAGCAGGAAATATTAGTAATTACTTTGAAGTAGGAACGGAAAGTGTATCAGGATTAACAATAAGTGTATCAAATGCAAATGAATGGAGTAACACAACAAAAACAGTAACAATAACAGCAAATAATAGTAATTATAAAACAATAAAATACACAATAGATGGAACAACTCCAACAACAACGAAAGGAACAACAATAGCAAATGGAGGAACATTCACAGTAGATAAAAACTATACAATAACAGCAATAGCATTTGATAGTGATAATCAAGTAGGAGCAGCAGCAACCAATACAGTAACCAAGATGGATAAACAAGCACCAACAGTAACAAAAGCAACACAGACAACAAATAGTGTAACAATCACAGCAACAGATACAGCAGCAGAAAATGAAGGTGCATCACAAGTATCTGGTTATGCAGTAACAACAGATACAACAAAACCAGCATTAAGTAAATTCCAAACATCAGCAACAATAACAAGTTTAAAACAAGGAACAACCTATTATGCATGGGCAAGAGATACAGCAGGAAATATTAGTGATTACTATCAAGTAGGAACAGCAAGTGTATCAGGATTAACAATAAGTGTATCAAATGCAAATGAATGGAGTAACACAACAAAAACAGTAACAATAACAGCAAATAATAGTAATTATAAAACAATAAAATACACAATAGATGGAACAACTCCAACAACAACGAAAGGAACAACAATAGCAAATGGAGGAACATTCACAGTAGATAAAAACTATACAATAACAGCAATAGCATTTGATAGTGATAATCAAGTAGGAGCAGCAGCAACCAATACAGTAACCAAGATGGATAAACAAGCACCAACAGTAACAAAAGCAACACAGACAACAAATAGTGTAACAATCACAGCAACAGATACAGCAGCAGAAAATGAAGGTGCATCACAAGTATCTGGTTATGCAGTAACAACAGATACAACAAAACCAGCATTAAGTAAATTCCAAACATCAGCAACAATCACAGGTTTAACACAAGGAACAACCTATTATGCATGGGCAAAAGATGCAGCAGGCAATATTAGTAATTACTTTGAAGTAGGAACGGAAAGTGTATCAGGATTAACCATAAGTGTATCAAATGCAAATGAATGGAGTAACACAACAAAAACAATAACAATAACAGCAGCAAATAGTAACTATAGTACAATAAAATACACAACAGATGGAACAGCACCAACAACAACAAAAGGAACAACAATAAAGAGTGGAGGAACGTTTACAGTAGATAAAAACTACACAATAACAGCAATAGCATTTGATAGTACAAACCAAGTAGGAGCAACAGCAACAAATACAGTAACAAAAATAGATAAACAAGCACCAACAGTAACAAGAGCAACACAGACAACAAATAGTGTAACAATAACAGCAACAGATACAGCAGCAGCAAATGAAAGTGCATCACAAGTAAATGGTTATGCAGTAACAACAAATACAACAAAACCAGCATTAACAGCATTCAAAACAACAGCAACAATCACAGGTTTAACACAAGGAACAACTTATTATGCATGGGCAAAAGATGCAGCAGGAAATATTAGTGATTACTATCAAGTAGGAAAAACAGCAAGTGTATCAGGATTAACAATAAGCGTATCAAATGCAGATGGATGGAGTAATACAACAAAAACAATAACAATAACAGCAGCAAATAGTAACTATAGTACAATAAGATATACAACAGATGGAACAGCGCCAACAAAAGATACAAAAACAACAATAACCAGTGGAGGAACATTTACAGTAGATATAAATTGTACAATAACAGCAATAGCATTTGATAGTACAAACCAAGTAGGAGCAACAGCAACGAATACAGTAACCAAGATGGACAAAAAAGCACCAACAGTAACAAAAGCAACAGTAACAACAAATAGTGTAACAATAACAGCAACAGATACAGCAGCAGCAAATGAAAGTGCATCACAAGTAAATGGTTATGC
>CANPVM010000008.1 GCA_947581805.1 uncultured Clostridia bacterium | reverse complement strand
TAAAATGGTATGAAGAAAAAGAAGAAATAAGTTTAGTAGATGTTAATAAATATAGTAAAGAAGAACTATTAAAAGAAAATAATATATTATCAAAAGTAATGTTATTAGAGAAAAGTAAAAATACAGTAGAATTTATCAAAAACGTAGAAGAAATCTTAAAAACAATTAATCATAAAAATTTAGAAAAAATAAAAGACATAATAAGATATAAGGCAGAAGGAATAATTGAGCAACAACAACTAGAAAAACTATTAAAAAAAGTAAAAATAGAGAAGGAGGAAAAAAATATGACACTAGCAGAAAGAATACATGAAAATGAAAGAAGAGAAAGATTAGAAATAAGATTAAAGGCAATAGAAGAAGGAAAAGAAGAAGGAAAAGAAGAAGGAATTTTACAGGGAAAAATAGAAGGAAGAATAGAAACAATAAGAAGAATGATAAAGTTAAAATTAGACGATAAAATAATAGAGGCAGTAACGGGAACAAATCAAAAAGAATTAGAAAAAATGAAAAAAGAACTAAATCAAGCCAACTAAGAGATAAAAAGTATTAAAAATAAATTTTTTATGAAGGATTTTTAATGTAATTAAATTTTAAAATAAAATTATGGAAATTTTACAAAAAAATGACAAAAAAGCATTGACATTTACGGAAATCCGTTGTATACTAAATAAGCATGTAAACAAAGCGATGAAGTAGAATGTGGCTACATCCTAACAATGCGTAGGGTGGAGGGAACTTCTATGGAGTATGTCATGGCTTAGACCAGGCGGTAAGTTTTATAAAAAATAAAAGCACTTATCCCAAGATTTTTCATGCAATCATTGGGTTTTATATTGGTAAACAAAGAAACACCAGGGTGCGTTTAAAACTTTCTGCTAAAACATTTAAAAAAGGAGGAAAAACAAATGGCAACATCAAACAAAGTAGGAAGTGAGAAAATGAGAATAAGACTAAAAGCTTATGATGCTGAACTTCTAGAAAAGTCTGCTGAACAAATAGTAGAAACTGCTAAAAGAACAGGTTCAAAAGTTTCAGGACCTATTCCATTACCAACACAAAAAGAAATCGTTACAATCTTACGTTCTCCACACAAACACAAAGATTCTAGAGAACAATTTGAAATGAGAACCCATAAAAGATTAATTGATATTCTTTATCCAACACAAAAAACAGTAGATAGTCTAATGAAATTAGATTTACCAGCTGGTGTTGATATTGAAATCAAATTATAATTTAAAAAATAAAATTAGCAATATTTAAAATAAGCTAATTTACAAGCTAGTATTAGTATATTAGCCAATATAAGTTAGGAGGAATTTTAAAATGAAAAAAGCAATTATAGGAAAGAAAATAGGAATGACTCAAATTTTTGATGAAACAGGAAAAGTTATTCCAGTTACTGTTATCGAAGCAGGTCCATGTGTTGTAGCACAAGTAAAAACAGTTGAAACAGATGGATATGACGCAGTTCAATTAGGCTTCGGAGAAGTAAAAGAAAGCAAAGTAAACAAACCAGTTAAAGGACACTATGCAAAAGCAAGTGTTACACCAAAGAAACATTTAAGAGAATTTCGTGTAGATTCAATTGAAAGCTATAAAGTAGGAGACGAAATTAAAGCCGATACTTTTGCAGCTGGAGATAAAATTGATGTTCAAGGAACTTCAAAAGGAAAAGGTTTCCAAGGTGTTATCAAACGTCATGGTCAAAGTAGAGGACCAATGGGACATGGTTCTATGTACCATAGAAGACCAGGTTCAATGGGACCAACTTCAACACCAGGTAGAGTATTCAAAGGAAAGAAATTACCAGGTCATATGGGAGTTCAAACCATTACAATCCAAAACTTAGACGTAGTACGTGTTGATATGGATAAAAACGTAATTTTAGTAAAAGGTAGTGTACCAGGAGTAAAAGGTGCTATCTTAAAAATAAAAACAAGTGTAAAAGCATAAGGAAGGAGGAAAAGTAAATGCCTAAAATAGACGTATATAGTATAGAAGGAAAGAAAGTAAAAGAAGTAGAGTTAAACGAAGCTATTTTTGGAATTGAGCCAAACGAAGCTGTCGTACATAGCGTACTTGTAAACTTCTTAGCAAATCAAAGACAAGGTACACAAAGTACTAAGACAAGATCAGAAGTTAGCGGTGGTGGAAGAAAACCATGGAGACAAAAAGGAACAGGTAGAGCAAGACAAGGTTCTATTAGAGCGCCACAATGGATTAAAGGTGGTATTGCTTTAGGACCAAAACCACGTTCTTACAGCTACACTGTAAATAAAAAAGAAAAGAGACTTGCTATTAAATCAATGCTAAGCTCAAAAGTATTAGAAAATGAATTAGTAGTAGTTGACAAATTAGATATGAAAGAAATCAAAACTAAAGAAATGGTTAAGATTTTAAATAATTTAAAAGTAGAAGGTAAAACATTAATGTTATTACCAGAAAAGAACGAAAACGTTCAAAAATCTGCAAGAAACATTGAAGGAGTAAAAACTACATTAGTAAATACCATCAACGTATATGATTTATTAAAATACAAAAATTTAGTAATTACTCTAGATACTGTTAAGAAATTAGAGGAGGTGTATGCATAATGAGACCAGAAGATATTATCATTGCACCTGTTATCACAGAAAAAAGTAATATGGATATGCAAGCAGGAAAATACACTTTTGAAGTAAACAAAAAAGCAACAAAAGTAGATATTGCAAACGCAGTAGAAAAATTATTTGAAGTAAAAGTATTAAAAGTAAATACTATTACAGTAAAAGGAAAAATGAAAAGAATGGGAAGATATGAAGGAAAAACTTCAGATTGGAAAAAAGCAATTGTAACAATTGATACAAACCCAGCTGAAAAAACATATCTTGCTAAAGGCGGAAAAGCTACAAAAATGACAAAGAAATACAAAGATAGTATTGATGAATTCATGGGAGCTTAAATCAAAACGCCGAATAATATCGAGAAATAACTCGGAAAAGAAAGAATATCTGCTAATGCGGGGCAGGAAAAATAACCGTAAATAAAATAAGAAAGTAAGAGGATTTAGCAAAAACGAGTATTGCTAGGAAAACGAGCAAGAAATCCGCAGATGTACATTGGTACATCGAGGAATTTCGAAGCGAAGTTTGACAACGCAAGACGAAGTTTTTCATAAATCCGAAAGGAGAAACAAAATGGGAATGAAACACTTCAGACCAACAACCCCATCATTAAGAAACACAACAGTTTCTACATTTGACGAAATAACCAAAAAAACTCCTGAAAAATCTTTATTAACAGTAAAAAAAGAAAAAGCAGGAAGAAACTCTTATGGTAGAGTAACAGTTCGTCACCAAGGTGGAGGAAATAGACAAAAATATAGAATAATTGATTTTAAAAGAAATAAAGATGATATGATAGCAACAGTAGTAGGTATCGAATACGATCCAAACAGAAGTGCTAACATCGCTTTAATCAAATATGAAGATGGAACTTTAAGTTACATCTTAGCACCAGTAGGATTAACTGATGGTGATAAAGTAGTATCTGGACAAAAAGCAGATATTAAACCAGGAAACTGTATGCCAATCGAAGCAATTCCAGTAGGTACTATGATTCATAACATCGAGTTAAATCCAGGACAAGGTGGAAAAATGGTAAGAGCAGCTGGCCAAGAAGCACAATTAATGGCTAAAGAAGGAAAATATGCTCACGTAAGACTTCCATCTGGAGAAATGAGATTAGTTATGACAAGATGTAGAGCAACTATCGGAACGGTAGGAAATACAGACCATGAAAACGTAAAACTTGGTAAAGCCGGAAGAACAAGACATTTAGGAATTCGTCCAACAGTTAGAGGTTCTGTTATGAACCCAGTAGATCACCCTCATGGTGGTGGTGAAGGTAGAGCTCCAGTAGGACACGCAGGACCAATGACACCTTGGGGTAAACCAGCTCTAGGATATAAGACTAGAAAGAAAAATAAACAATCTAACAAAATGATTGTTAAGAGAAGAAAATAAGGAGGGAAAATAAGATATGTCAAGATCAAGTAAAAAGACTCCATTTGTTGCTCCAGAACTATTAAAAAGAGTTGAAGCAATGAACGAAACAGGAGCAAAAGAAGTATTAAAAACATGGTCAAGAGCTTCTACTATATACCCTCAAATGGTAGGACACACAATTGCTGTTCATGATGGTAGAAAACATGTGCCAGTTTATATTACAGAAGAAATGATAGGTCATAAATTAGGAGAATTTGCTCCAACAAGAACTTTTAAAGGTCATGCAGGAGAGAAAACAACAACTAAAAAGTAGAAAATAAAAATAAATTAGGAGGAAAATAACGTGGAAAAAGAAGAAATGCAAGAAGTTATTATTCCAGAAGCCGCAGCAACCCTTAAATATGCTAGAATTTCAAGTAGAAAAGTAAAAATCGTAATTGATTTAATTAGAGGAAAAAGTGTAGACGAAGCATTAGCCATCGTGAAATTTACACCAAAGGCTGCCTCTGAAATAGTAGAAAAATTATTAAAATCAGCTATTGCAAATGCTGAAAACAATCATCATATGGCACATGAAAAATTATACGTTGCAGAAGTATATGCAAACCAAGGTCCAACTCTAAAAAGAATTAGACCAGCTGCAAAAGGTTCTGCCGTAAGAATTCGTAAAAGAACAAGCCATATTACAATCGTATTAAGAGAAAGAGATTAAAGAAAGGAGCTTATATACAATGGGACAAAAAATGGATCCTCATGGATTAAGAGTTGGTGTTATTAAAGACTGGGATTCCAAATGGTATGCAAATAAAAAAGATTTTGCAAACTACCTAGTAGAAGACCACAAAATTCGTGAGTATGTAAAGAAAAAATTATATATTAGCGGAATTTCAAAAATTGAAATTGAAAGAACTGCTAAATTTGTAAAAGTGAATGTTTACACAGCAAAACCAGGATTAGTCATTGGTAAAGGTGGAAACTTAGCAGAAACATTAAAAAATGAATTACAAAAAATGATAGGAAAAGAAGTAAATTTAAATATCGTTGAAGTAAAAGATGTAGATGTTAATGCACAATTAGTTGCAGAAAACATTGCAGGACAATTAGAAAGAAGAATTTCCTTCCGTAGAGCTATGAAACAATGTATGCAAAAAACAATGAAAGCAGGTGCTTTAGGAATTAAAACTGCAGTATCTGGAAGATTAGGTGGAGCAGACATGGCAAGAACAGAGTTCTACAAAGAAGGAACCATACCACTTCAAACTTTAAGAGCTGATATTGACTATGGATTTGCAGAAGCAGATACCACATATGGAAAAATCGGTGTAAAAGTTTGGATTTATAAAGGAGAAGTTCTTCCAGCTAAAAAGAAAGTGGAAGGAGGAGACAAATAATGCCATTAATGCCAAAAAGAACAAAATATAGAAAACAACAAAAAGGTAGAAATAGAGGAAAAGCAACAAGAGGAAATTATGTATCAGATGGTGAATATGGACTTCAAACATTAGAAGCAGGTTTAATTACAACAAATCAAATTGAATCTGCCCGTGTTGCTATGACTCGTTATATTAAAAGAGGTGGAAAGGTTTGGATAAAAATCTTCCCAGATAAACCAATAACAAAGAAACCAGCAGAAACTCGTATGGGTAAAGGTAAAGGAGCAGTAGAATATTGGGTAGCAGCTGTAAAACCAGGAAGAGTTATGTTTGAAATAGCAGGAGTACCTGAAGAAACAGCAAGAGAAGCACTAAGACTTGCTGGAAATAAACTATCTGTTAAGTGTAAATTTGTTAAAAAAGAAACTGAAATAGGTGGTGAGAGTGATGAAGATTAATGAAATTAGAAAAATGTCTTCACCAGATCTAGAAAAAGAATTAGGAGAATTAAAATCTGAATTATTCAAACTAAGATTTAGCTTAGCAACAAACGGATTAGATAATCCTATGAAAATTAAAGAAGTGAAAAAAGACATTGCAAAAATTAATACTGTATTAACAGAAAGAAAATTACAAGAAGCAAAATAATCGAAGAAAGGAGATTTGAATATGGAAGAAAGAAATCTTCGTAAAACTTTTACAGGAATTGTAAAATCTAACAAGATGGACAAAACTGTAGTAGTAGCCGTAGAGACAAACGAGAAAAATAAAACTTACGGAAAAATTCAAAAAAGAACTTATACCTTAAAAGCTCATGATGAAAACAATGAATGTGGAATCGGAGATAAAGTACAAGTCATGGAAACAAGACCTTTATCAAAAGATAAAAGATTCAGAGTTGTAAAAATAGTAGAAAAGGCAGTTATTAAATAAAAAAGGAGGAAAAGCGAAAATGGTGCAACAACAATCCATATTAAAAGTAGCTGATAACACTGGTGCAAAAGAAATTATGTGCATTAGATGTTTAGGTGGATCTTATCGTAAATATGCTGGTGTTGGTGATGTAATCGTTGCTTCTGTTAAAACAGCAACGCCTGGTGGAGTTGTAAAAAAAGGTGATGTTGTAAAAGCAGTAGTAGTAAGAACAAAGAAACCAATTAGAAGAGCAGATGGATCCTATGTAAGATTTGATGAAAATGCAGCAGTGATTATAAGAGAAGATAAAAACCCAAGAGGAACTCGTATTTTTGGTCCTGTTGCTAGAGAATTAAGAGATAAAGATTATATGAAAATTTTATCTTTAGCTCCAGAAGTTCTTTAATTTGTTAGCAATAAATGGTTAATAGATATTTATGCTTACAAATTAAAGATACGCAAAATCAATATACAAATTGTTAATCAAAGTTTCTTTAATAGAAGTTAAAATTCTAAAAAAAGAGGTGAAAAAGAAAAATGAAAATAAAAAAAGGTGATAACGTTAAAGTTTTATCTGGAAATGATAAAGGTAAAACAGGAGAAGTATTAGAAGTAATACCAAAAACACAAAAAATTATAGTAAAAGGAATTAATGTTAGAAAAAAACATGTAAAACCAAGAAAACAAGGTGAAGAAGGTGGCATTATACCAGTAGAATGCGCTATTCACGCAAGTAAAGTAAACGTAGTTTGCCCTAAATGTGGAAAGGCTACAAAAATTGGTTATGAAATAGAAAAAGAGCAAAAAGTACGTGTTTGTAAAAAATGCAACGCAAAGATTAAATAATACTTGAAAGGAGGAAATACATAAGTTATGGAAATATTAAAAGAACAATATCAAAAAGAAGTAATTCCAGCATTAATGAAAAAATTCAATTATAAATCAGTGATGGAAGTTCCAAAATTAGAAAAAATCGTAATTAATGTCGGATTAGGAGATATCAAAGATAATCCAAAATCATTAGAAAACGCAATCAATGATATTAAAATTATAACTGGTCAAACACCAATTATAACAAAAGCAAAGAAAGCAATCGCTGCTTTCAAAATTAGAGAAGGCGTTAATATGGGATGTAAAGTTACATTAAGACAAGGAAAAATGTATGATTTTGCATACAAACTATTTAATGTAGCACTTCCAAGAGTAAGAGATTTTAGAGGAGTATCAAAAAATTCTTTTGATGGTAGAGGAAACTACTCTATGGGTGTAAAAGAACAATTAATCTTCCCTGAAATCGAATATGATAAAGTAGATAAAATTAGAGGTATGGATATTATATTTGTTACTACCGCTAAGACAGACGAAGAAGCAAGAGAATTGTTAACATTATTAGGAATGCCATTTAGAAGTTAAAAGAAAGGAGAAAGCCAATGGCTAAGAAATCTTTAAAAGTTAAGCAAGCAAGAGAACAAAAATACAAAACAAGAGAATATAACAGATGCAAACTTTGTGGAAGACCACATGCTTATATTAGAAAATATGGAATTTGCCGTGTATGCTTTAGAGAATTAGCACATAAAGGTGAAATTCCTGGAGTAAAAAAAGCAAGTTGGTAGAATAAAAGAAAAGTAAGGGAAAAAGGAGGGAAATATTTAATATGAATACAACAGACCCAATAGCAGATATGCTAACAAGAATTAGAAATGCTAATAGTTCAAAGCATAAAACGGTTGATATTCCAGCTTCTAATATGAAAAAAGCAATTGCTAAAATTCTATTTGAAGAAGGATATATCAAAGCATTTGAAGAAATAAAAGATGATGCACAAGGAATCATAAGAATTACATTAAAATATGATGAAAAAGGTGCTAGAGTCATTGATGGGCTAAAGAGAATTAGCAAACCAGGATTAAGAGTATATGCGTCAAAAGACGAATTGCCACAAGTATTAAATGGACTAGGAATAGCCTTAATTTCTACTTCAAAAGGAATTAAAACAGATAAAGAAGCAAGAAATGAAGGTTTAGGTGGAGAAGTACTAGCCTATGTATGGTAGTATAAAATAAATAGGGGACTAATTCACAAGGGTAGGGAATAACTTAACCCAAGTGGAAGTAACTAATAGATAAGATGTGTTCCCTGTCATTAGAAGAAAAGGAGGAAAACCAGTCATGTCAAGAATAGGAAATAAACCTATTACCGTACCAGAAGGTGTAGAAGTAAAATTAGACGGAACTCATTTAACGGTAAAAGGACCTAAAGGAACATTAGAAAGAGAAATCCACAAAAACATGAATGTTGCTATTGAAGGAAATGTAATTCAAGTTACAAGACCAAATGATGAAGCAGCAAATAAAAGTTTACATGGACTAACAAGAACTTTAATTGCCAACATGATAGAAGGTGTTCGTAATGAATATCAAAAAGAATTACAAATTGTTGGTGTTGGATATAGAGCACAAAAACAAGGAAAGAAATTAGTAATGAACTTAGGTTATTCTCATCCAGTAGAAATGGAAGAGCCTGCAGGAATTACATTTGATGTTCCAAATCCAAATACAATTATAGTAAGAGGAATTGATAAAGAAGCAGTTGGTCAAACAGCAGCAGTAGTAAGAACAAAGAGACCACCAGAAGTATATCATGGTAAAGGTATTAAATATGCAGATGAGCATATTAGAAGAAAAGAAGGTAAAGCAGGTAAGAAGTAGAAACAAATGAAAAGCGGCATCTTGCGTTGTCAAGCTGCATAAAAATTTTTTCGATATACAAACTCGTATTATCTCAAAAATTTTTATTTGCTTTCCTAGCAATATACCACTTTTGCTTTGTTTCATAATAACTTATAAATTATCTAAATTACTAATGCTGTTACATTAGTAGAAAGGAGAAAAAAATGATTACTAAAATAAATCGTAAATTAGAAAGAACTAGAAGACATATTAGAGTTCGCACAAAAATTAGTGGAACTGCAGAACGTCCAAGACTATGTGTTTATAGAAGTAATAAAAATCTTTTTGTTCAAGTCATTGACGATGTTAAAGGAGTAACTCTAGCACAAGCTTCTACATTAGATAAAGAAGTAAAAAATAAACATGCTAATAAAGAAGCTGCAAAAGAAGTAGGTACTTTAATAGCAAAAAGAGCAAGTGAAAAAAATATCAAAACTGTTGTATATGACAGAGGAGGATATATTTATCACGGAGTTATAAAAGAATTAGCAGATGCTGCAAGAGAAGCAGGATTAGAATTCTAATTAAAAGGAGGGAAAAATACAGTGCACGAAGAGAATACACCAGAATTAAAAGAAAAAGTTGTTGCAATCAATAGAGTTGCAAAAGTTGTAAAAGGTGGTAGAACTTTCCGTTTTAGTGCAGTCGTTGTTGTAGGAGACGAAGCAGGACACGTAGGAGTAGGAAACGGAAAAGCAGCAGAAGTTCCAGATGCTATTAAGAAAGCAATTCAAGAAGCAAAGAAGAACTTAATTGAAGTTCCAATTGTAGGAACAACAATACCACACGAATATATTGGAAAATTTGGTAGCGCAAACGTTATGCTAAAACCAGCAGCAGAAGGTACTGGAATTATAGCAGGAGGAAGCGTAAGACCAGTTATCGAACTTGCAGGATACAGAGATATCCGTACAAAAGTATTAGGAACCAATAACCCAAGAAACGTAGTATATGCTACAATTGAAGGGTTAAAGAAAATGCAAACAATCGAGCAAGTAGCAGCAAAAAGAGGAAAGAAAGTAGAAGAAATTTTATAATAAGGGAAAAATCCCACAAATAAAAAGAGGAGGTGTAATCCTAAAATGAAATTAGACGAATTAAAACCAGCACAAAAAACAGAAACAAAGAAAAGAGTTGGACGTGGAATCGGTTCTGGTCTAGGAAAAACATCAGGAAGAGGACATAAAGGACAAAAAGCAAGATCTGGTGGAGGAGTTAGACGTGGATTCGAAGGAGGTCAAACACCATTATATAGAAGATTACCAAAAAGAGGATTTACAAATATTCATGCAAAAAATTATACAGAAGTAACTTTAACAATGCTTAACAAATCAAGCAAAGATGAAGTAACTGCACAAACGCTAATTGCAGATGGAATTATATCTAAAGCAAACGATGGTATCGTTGTAATTGCAACTGGTACATTAGAAAAGAAATTAACTGTTAAAGCTGTTCGATTCACTAAAGGCGCTAAAGAGAAAATAGAAGCTTTAGGTGGAAAGACAGAGGTGATTTAGTTGTTTCAAACAATAAAAAATGCGTTAAAAACGCCAGATGTTAGAAAAAGATTATTATATACCCTAATCTTAATCGTAGTATTTAGATTAGGATGTTACATTACTGTTCCAGGAGTAAATAACTTTGCACTTGCAGAAGCATTTACTGGGCAAGGAATGGCATCATTAATAGATTTAATCTCAGGAGGAGCTTTTTCTCGTTTATCTATTTTTGCAATGTCCATTAGCCCATACATTACAGCATCTATTGTTATTCAATTATTAGCAATGGTAATCCCTGCCTTAGAAAGACTAACCAAAGAAGGTGGAGAAGAAGGCAGAGAAAAAATCAATCGTTATACAAAATTATTAACCATTGTCCTTGCATTAGTAGAAGGATTAGGAATTTACCTATCTTATCGTTCTTCTGGAATATTTATGGACACAGGCTTCTTAACAGGAGCAACTGTCGTTATTTCATTAATGGCAGGAACAGCACTTTTAATGTGGCTTGGAGACCAAATTACAAGCAAAGGAATTGGAAATGGAATTTCTATGATTATCTTTGTTGGTATTATAGCAGGTCTTCCATCAGGAGTAACAACAATTTGGAACTTAATATTTGGAACAGGAATATTCTCAACAACAGGACTACTAATTGGTTTAGGAATTATCATAGGAGCAATTATCTTAATTGCTGGAGTTGTATTTGTACAACAAGCAGAACGTAGAGTTCCAGTACAATATTCAAAAAGAGTAGTAGGAAGAAAAATGGTAGGAGCACAAAATACAAACATTCCATTAAAACTTGCTATGGCAGGTGTAATGCCAGTTATTTTTGCTTCATCATTTATGACATTCCCAGCCATGATAATTCAAATGTTTGTACCAAACATTGCGAACGAAACAGGGTTCTGGAGTGTAATTTATAAATTCTCTATTGCAACATCAACATCAAATGTTCCAGTAGGATACTCAATTGCAAACGCAATTATATACTTACTACTAATTTTAGGTTTCACATATTTTTATACTTATGCTACATTCAATCCAGCAGAAGTATCTAACAATATTAAGAAAAATGGTGGATTTATACCAGGAATTAGAGCAGGAAAGCCAACAACAGATTACCTAAGCTCTATTATCTCAAAAATTACACTATTTGGAGGTTTATTCTTAGCAGTTATTGCTATTATACCAATGCTACTTAGATTTACCAACTTAAATATTGCCTTTGGTGGAACCTCAATCTTAATCGTAGTAGGTGTTGCCTTAGAAACAGTACAACAACTAGAATCTCAACTTGTTATGAGACATTACAAAGGATTCTTAGAATAAACTGTTTTTGGGGACGGAGGAAAAAAACAGGTATTATTTGAGGGCTTAATTATATTAAGCAGAGAAAAAATATATAAAATAAAAAAATGGATGCAAATAAAAGCATCTATTTTTTTGCAAAAAATAGTATACTTATATGCTAAAAAATGGTATAATAGTAAAGTAAAAGCAAAAGAGAAGGGAGTAAGCAACAAATGTATATTGTAATGCTAGGTAAACCAGGTTCAGGAAAAGGAACCGTAGGAAAAATGTTATCTGAATCATTAGGAATTACACATTTATCCAGTGGAGAGTTATTTCGAAGCTATATTAAAAAAGCAGGAGACATAGGAAAACAAATTGATTCTTATGTATCAAAAGGAAATTTAGTACCAGATGATTTAGCAATAAAATTGGTAGAACAAAGATTACAAGAGCCAGATTGTAAAAATGGTGTCATTTTAGATGGCTTTCCAAGAACCATCGTGCAAGCAGAAGCATTTGATACTTTTTTAAAGAAACAAGGAAAGAAAATAGACATAGCAGTAGAATTAGAATTATCGGATGAAGATATTATTGATAGAATTGTAAAAAGAAGAGTATGCTCAAACATCAATTGTAGAGAAGTCTATAATTTAGAATTTAAAAAACCAAAACAAGAAGGAATCTGCGATATTTGCCAAAGTCAATTAGTGCAAAGAGAAGATGACAACATAGAAACAGTAAAGCAAAGACTAAAAACATATCATGAAACATCTGCAAAATTAGTAGATTATTATAAATCACAAGACCTATTATATGCCGTAAAACTAAATTTACATTCAGGCAAAACCTCAGAAGACGTAGCAAAAGACGTAAAAGAATATTTGATGGACAATTAGGGACAGTCCCCAATTGCGACAAATGGGACAATTTGGGACACCCCTTTGAAGAAAGGAAGAAAAAATGGTAACAATAAAATCAAAACAAGAAATAGAAAAAATGAAAGAAGCATGTAAAATAGCAGCTTTAGCACAAAAAGCAATAGAAGAAGCAATTAAGCCAGGAGTGTCTACATGGGAGTTAGATAAAATTGCAGAAAACACCATGCGAAAGTATGGTGCTATTCCTGCGGAAAAAGGCTATCCAAGTGGAGAAAAAGGTGTACCAGATTTTCCAGGTTCCATCTGTGCATCAGTTAACGATGAAGTTATTCACGGCATTCCTTCTAAAAGAGTTATTTTAAAAGAAGGAGACATTATCAGCATTGATTTGGTAGCTTACAAAGATGGTTTTAACGGAGATTGTGCTAGAACTTATAGTGTAGGAAATATAGATAAGAAATCACAAAAGTTAATTGAAGTAACAAAACAGGCTTTTTTTGAAGGAATAAAATATGCTAAAAAAGGCAATCGTATTGGAGATATTTCTCATGCGATTGGAGAATTTGTAGAAAAAAATGGTTTTAATGTTGTAAAAGAATTTCAAGGACATGGAATTGGAAGACAAATGCACGAAGACCCAGGAATTCCAAACTATGGAAGAGCAGGAAGGGGAATTCGCTTAGAACCAGGTATGACACTTGCTATAGAACCTATGGTAATGGCGGGCTCAGATGAAATTTTAGTGTTAGATGATGGGTGGACAATTGTAACAGAAGATGAAGAAAGAGCAGCTCATTATGAAAATACAATTTTAATTACAGAAAATGAGCCAGAAATCTTGACAAAAATATAAAAATAGTATATACTATAGTAGTTATTATGGATACAATTGCAAAATTGTATCCTAAATCGCGTAAAACCATAGAAAAATGGAGGAAAATATGGCAAAAGAGGATGTAATTGAAGTAGAGGGTACTGTGGTAGAAACATTACCAAATACAAATTTTAAAGTAGAACTTGAAAATGGGCATCAAATATTAGCTCATATTTCTGGAAAATTAAGAATGAATTACATTAAAATTTTACCAGGGGACAAGGTAAAAGTAGAACTTTCTCCTTATGACTTAACAAGAGGACGCATTACTTGGAGAGCAAAATAATATAAGTAAAAAATATTATATACTACGGGTTTATTATGAGGTGCGACGTGAGATGTGTAAATTTCATTTAGCCTGTTATCTTATACATCTGACCTCACACATCATAATGTAGTACATAAAAATAAGATAAAAAATTACAGGGGGTGTGTTTAGAATGAAAGTAAGACCATCAGTAAAGAAAATTTGCGAAAAATGCAAAATCATTAAAAGAAAAGGTGTTATAAGGGTTATTTGTGAAAATCCAAAACACAAACAAAGACAAGGGTAATTACATACCAAAATTATGATATTAACACAAGTTTGGAAGCGGCTGTAGTTTGCAAAAAAACTATAAATCAAATTTGTGTTTATATACATGTTTAAAAGAAAAGTAGAAAGGCTGGTTCCTTTATCCAGCGCATTTCACCTTTCAAGCTTTTTATTTAAACAAACCATAAAAAAATTAAAAATAAAATTTGGAGGTGCTAAAAAAATATGGCTCGTATAGCAGGAGTAGATTTACCTAGAGAAAAGAGAGTAGAAATAGGACTTACTTATATTTATGGTATTGGACTATCCACTTCTCAAAAAATATTAAAAGAAGCTGGAGTAAATCCAGATACAAGAGTAAAAGACTTAACAGCAGAGCAAGAACAAGCAATTAGAAAAGCAATGGAAGGAATGACTGTAGAAGGTGATTTAAGAAGAGAAGTTGCTTTAAACATTAAAAGACTTACTGAAATTGGATGCTACAGAGGAATAAGACATAGAAGAGGTCTTCCTGTAAGAGGACAAAGAACAAAAACAAATGCCCGTACAAGAAAAGGACCAAGAAAATTAGTAAGCAAGAGCAAAAAATAATACATAGTTAAGGAGGAAAGTTAAATGGCAAAGCCAGTAACAAAAAGAACAACAACTAGAAGAAGAGATAGAAAAAATATTGAAAAAGGCATGGCACATATTCATTCTAGTTTCAATAATACAATCGTTACTATTACAGACGTTCAAGGAAATGCACTTTCTTGGGCAAGTGCTGGAGAACTTGGTTTCAAAGGTTCTAGAAAAAGTACACCATTTGCAGCAGGAGAAGCTGCAGAAACAGCTGCAAAAGCAGCAATGGAACATGGTTTAAAATCAGTAGAAGTATATGTAAAAGGACCTGGTTCAGGACGTGAAGCAGCCATCCGTTCATTACAAGCAGCTGGTTTAGAAATTAGTAGCATTAAAGATGTTACTCCAATTCCACATAATGGTTGTAGACCACCAAAAAGACGTAGAGTATAAAATAGAAAAAGGAGAGCATTTTTTAAATCAAACATTATCTACTCATAGACATACCTTGTCTCTAGTAGTAATGGAAGAAAGAAAAATATGTATCCCCTACAATTAAAATAAGGAGGGAAATAATAAAATGGCAAGATATAAAGACGAACAATGCCGCATCTGCCGTAGAGAAGGACAAAAGTTATTCTTAAAAGGTTCAAGATGTTATACAGACAAGTGCAGTATTTCAAGAAGAAACTATGCACCAGGACAAAATGGACAAAAAAAGAAGAAACTTTCTGAATATGGTACTCAATTAAGAGAAAAACAAAAAACAAAAGCATTTTATGGAGTTAGTGAAAAACAATTTAGAAAATATTTTGATATGGCTTCTAAAACAAAAGGTAAAACAGGTGAAGTTTTACTACAAATCCTAGAAAGTAGATTAGATAACGTAGTTTACAGATTAGGTTATGGAAGCTCAAGAGCACAAGCAAGAATGATGATTACACATGGAGCTTTTGAAGTAAATGGACAAAAAGTAGATATTCCATCTTACTTAGTAAAAGCAGGAGATATTGTTACAGTAAGAGAAATTAGAAAAGATAATGGAGCTATTAAACTAAATGTAGAAGAAAACGGAGCAAGACCTGTTCCAGAATGGTTAGAAAAAGATATAGAAAAATTAAGTGGTAAAGTCGTAAGATTAGCAGCAAGAGAAGAAATTGACCTACCAGTAGAAGAACATTTAATAGTAGAGCTTTACTCTAAGTAATAAAGAAAAACTAAAGTATGATAAAATTCATATTTTAGATTCTTTAAAAGTAATATATTATGTTTTAAGAAGTAAAGTACTAGGGGATAAAAAAGAAAGAAAACTAGGCAAAAAACCTCGCACTTAGAACTTCTAAAATAGGAGGTAAAAATGATAGAATTTGAAAGGCCAAATATTAAATGCTTAGAAATAGACAATGAAGCAAATTATGCAAAATTTGTTTGTGAACCATTAGAACGTGGTTATGGAGTAACAATAGGAAACTCTCTAAGAAGAATATTGTTATCTTCATTACCAGGAGCTGCTATTACAAGTGTAAAAATAGAAGGAGTTGTACATGAATTTTCTACTATAGCAAATGTAGTAGAAGATGTACCAGAAATTATCATTAATTTAAAAATGGTAAGACTTAAACTTCACGAAAATGAAGAAAAAATCATTCGTATTGATGTAAAAGGAGAAGGAGAAGTAAAAGCAGGAGATATTATTACAGATAGTTCTGTAGAAATCTTAAATCCAGATTTACATATTGCTACCTTGTCAGAAGGAGCACATCTTCAAATGGAAATGACAGTTGACATGGGAAGAGGTTATAACTCAGCAGAAAAAAATAAGAAAGAAAATCAACCTTTAGGAGTATTACCAATAGACTCTATTTATACACCAGTAAAGAAAGTAAATTATGCAGTAGAAAACACAAGAGTTGGTCAAAATATAGATTATGATAAATTAACCATTGAATTATGGACGGATGGAAGTTTAGCACCATATGAAGCTTTAAGCTTAGCTGCTAAAGTTATGACAAGCCATTTAGAATTATTCATTGATTTATCAGAAACTGCTAAAAATACACAAGTAATGATAGAAAAAGAAGAAAACAAGAAAGAAAAAGTTCTAGAAATGTCAATTGAAGACTTAGAATTATCTGTAAGATCATTCAATTGCTTAAAGAGAGCTGGAATTTCAACGGTAGAAGATATTACCAATATGACAGAATCTGAAATGATGAAAGTAAGGAACTTAGGTAAAAAATCATTAGATGAAGTAACCTTCAAACTACATTCATTAGGACTAGATTTTGCTAAAGAAGAAGAATAAAAATAAATAATAATGATTAAGGGAGACACTTAAAACTAACATAAAGAAAAATATGTCCCCTTACCGAGAAAAAGGAGGAGAATAAAGTGGCAATCAACAGAAAATTAGGTAGAACAACTGATATCCGTAAAGCAATGCTAAAAAGTGGATTAACTGACTTAATTTTACATGAAAAAATAGAGACCACAGAAGCAAGAGCCAAAGAATTAAAAGCAATGGCTGATAGCATTATTTCCTTAGCAATTAAAGAAAAAGATAACTTTGAAACAGTAGATGTAAAGGTAGTAAAAGCAAAATTAGATAGCAAAGGAAATAAAGAAACAGAATTAGTAAAAAGTAAAAATGGCAAAGAGTATCTAAGAGTCGTAAAAGAAGAAAAAGTAGAAAAAAGACAAAAAGATATGCCAACTAGATTAAATGCAAGAAGAAAAATGATGAGAATGCTAAATAAAGTAAAAGACGAAAAGGGAAATAACATTGACTTACCTGCAAAACTATTCAATGAAATTGCTCCAAAATACGAAGGACGTGTAGGTGGATACACACGTATTGTAAAAGTAGGACAAAGAAGAGGAGACGCAGCAGAAGTAGTTATTTTACAATTAGTTTAAGAAAAAATGTGGTAAAAAAGTTAGTTTTTTTGCCACATTTTTTTATATTTTTAATCTAAAATTTTATAAATTAGCCATATTTTACAATAAATGTGTATTAAACACTTGAATTTTATGTAAAATTATAATATAATATAAATATAATGAAATTAAGGAGGAGTAAACTTATGGAACATCCAGTGTTAGTAGCAATTGCTCTTTTGTTCTTTTGGGGATTTATGGATCAAGTTTTCACTAATATGTCAAATGACAAAAAAGCAGTAATACGGTTTTTGGGTTATGTAATAGCAATTGTTTTGGCAATTGCCACACTTCTATTTATTTTAACTCAATATCTCGATGTACAGTTTTAACCTCAATAGCAGTCTTATGCTTAAAGCCCCTCTTTGGGGCTTTTTATAATTATAGAAATGTTTATTATTTTAAGCTTTTGTAGTAATAATAACGTAAAAATAAAAAAATTATAAAAACTATTGACAAAACAAAAATTTGTTTGTATAATACATTCATACAAACAATTTTTCGTATACGGAGGTTTTTATGATTAGTACAATACAAATAAAAAACATAGGAATTATTGATGATTTAAGCATTAATTTAGAAAATGGCTTTAATGTTCTAACAGGCGAAACAGGAGCAGGTAAAACGTTAATTATTGATTCTTTAGGTATCATTTGTGGCAATCGTTTTTCAAAAGAAATGATTCGAAGTGGCGAAGAATACTCATATGTAGAAGCCTGCATTTATTTACCAGAGAATGAAAACGCAATCGATGGAAACATTATTATATCTAGAGAAATTTATCAAAATGGTAGAAATTCTTGTAAAATCAATGGAAGATTAGTTACTGTTAATGAATTAAAAGAATTCATGAAACAAGTCATTGATATACACGGGCAAAATGAAAATCAAACTTTATTAGATAGTAACTCTCATATTGGCTATTTAGATAGTTTCATCGGAACAGAAATCATTAAAATAAAGCAAGAATATCGCAAACTATATGAAAAGAATGAGCAATTAAAAAAAGAACTAAAAGAAAATTATGGAGATGAAAAAGAAAAACAAAGAAAATTAGATTTATTACAATATCAAATTAATGAAATTCAAACAGCAAACTTAAAAATAGGCGAAGAAGAAGCACTAGAAGAACAGCGAAAAATAATGTTAAATGCAGAAAAAATAGAAGAAAACTTAAATATAGCAGATATTGCATTAGAAGAAAATGCAATTGATAGCATTAGTGAAGCCATAAGAGCACTAGAGAAAATTGAAGATATTAATCAAAGTTATCAAGAGAAACTGACAGAACTTAAAAATATATACTATGAAGTACAAGAAATTGAAAGAGATATTAACAATCTAAAAGGAAATACAGAAGTCGAAGAAGCAGAACGAAAAGAAATAGAAACAAGATTAGATGCTATTTACTCTTTAAAAAGAAAGTATGGAAATAGTATCGAAGAAATTTTACAATATGAAGAAGAAATAGAAACACAAGTAAAACAAATAGAAAATAGCGAAGAAGAAAATCAAAAAAGATTACAAGAACAAGAAAAAATAGAAAAGCAAATGAACAATTTTGCAAAGCAAATGAGTGCGCTAAGAAAAATAGCAGCAGAAAAATTAACAGAAAGCATTAATCAAGAATTAACTGATTTAGAAATGAAACAAGCCAAATGTCATATTACAGTTACTGCAAGAGAAGAATTTAATAAAAATGGATTAGATAATGTAGAATTTTTGATTGCTACCAACATTGGTGAAGAAGAAAAGCCACTAAGCAAAATAGCTTCTGGTGGTGAAATGTCAAGAATAATGCTAGCTATTAAATCTGTATTAAGTGAAGTAGATAGAATTCCAGTTCTAATTTTTGATGAAATTGACACAGGAATAAGTGGACATGCTGCTAAGGCAGTAAGTAAGAAAATGAAAAAAATAGCCCAAAACCATCAAATCTTATGTATTACACACTTAGCTAATATAGCCGCACAAGGGGAACACAATTTTTATATAAGTAAAGTAGTGGAAAACAATAAAACAAAAACAAAGGTGGAAAAATTAAACGAAGAAAGAACAATTGAGGAAATTGCAAGAATTGCTAGTGGAGATATTAATGATATATCAATGGAACATGCAAAGCAATTACGAGCATCGTAAATGGCAAAATATACAAATACTGTATAATATATTAATAATATAAAAACGATATGTAAAAATATGGTAAAGAAAATATAGAAAAAGGCTTGCAAAATAAAACAATCAGTGTTATAATAGAAAAGTCGGTATTAAATAAATATTTCCATAATATGGAGATATGCATCAAAAGGAGGAAATATGTTAGAAGAAGAAAATCGGTTTTTTAATCGAAAGGTAAAAAATACTTTTTTATTTGTACTACTTATAGCAATATTCATCTATCCAGTTTCAACGGTGGAAGCTGCAGAAGAGCCATTGTTCTATGTTCCAAAAGTGGTAAGTACAGAAATGGTAACTTATCAAGTCCCAAAAGTGGAGGTTCCTAAAGAGTTATTGCTCTCAGCTCCAAAAGTGACAAATACAGAAGAGTTAAATTACTCAATTCCAAAGGTAGAGGCTACCACAGAGCCATTATTCTCAATTCCAAAAGTGGTAAATACAAAAGAGTTAATCTATCCAAATTTAAAAATAGAAGGTATAGAAGACTTTAAAATAGATAGTCAACAATATTGTGAAAGTACTCTACCAATTACACAAATGGAGGTAAAACAAACTGTTGAAAAAGTGCAAAATAATCTTTCATTGCAATTGCAGTCTGCAATTGTAGATACAAAACAACAGATAGAACAATCTAGAAAAGAAAGCTTTGAGCAGGTACAAATTATCCAAAATTGCATAAAAGAAAACGAAAAAGAACTTGGTGAGTATTTCTTAACATCACAGCCAGCAATGGAATATACGGAAGAGGACATAAAACTCCTTGCTACTGTTATTTATGCAGAAGCTGGTATATGTGATGAAATGGAAAAGTATCGAGTTGGAAATGTGGTATTAAATCGTGTTAACGATGCAACAAATGAATTTCAAAATTCAATTGAAGGAGTAATATACCAAGATGGGCAATTTACTTCGGTAGGAGGAACAAATTGGCAGCATGGACCAACAGAAGAAGAAATAAGTATTGCAACAGAATTATTAGAGGGAAAAAGAGTTTTTCCAGAGTATATTGTATGGTTTTCAAAAAAATGTAATTATGGTAAAGTGTATTACACTTCTGAATGGCATGAATTCTCTGGTTGGGAATTAGATGAGAGTATTTCTGATAAAATACTTTAGTAAAAAAAATAAATTCTCAAATTCAGCTACATACAATAATGTAGAAAATAAAGAAAAGCTATGTAAATATTTATATATTTACATAGCTTTTCTGTTATACAAAATACAATAGGAAGCTTTATATATTTGCAACATTATGTAAAATATGGTATAATAAAGAAAGTAACTGGTAAAAAAGTATAAATACCATAAATATGGTTTAGAAAAGGAGAAAAAACAAAAATGTTTACAACAACTACAGATGAATATGAAAATGTAACATTTAAAGAGCTCATACTTTGGTGGACAGCAGAATTACTAACAATATATTTAGCTATTATGGGAATTATATTGTTAGTAGTACTTGTATATGGAGAAATTAATATTCATAATTTAGAAGCAAATTATCCAACATCATGTACTGTTTTTTATCAAGAACCACGGCTGTCTATAAAAGAAATGGCTCAAAACTATGTTGCTTCTTTAAAAGTTCCTGAAGAATTGCTTATAAAAGAGTCAACAGTATTAACAGAAGAAGAACAAGTAGTATTCTCTAATGCAGAAACCGAATTACCCATCAATGTCGATGGAATCACTCCAACCGTAGCAACATTTAATGTTTCATCCTATTGTGCTTGTGAAAAATGTTGTGATAAAACAGATGGTATTACAGCATCTGGTGAACTTGCAAAAGAATGGTGTACCATTGCAGCTGGAAAGAAATACGAGTTAGGAACTGTTATTTACATACCAGACTTAGCAGATATGCCAAATGGTGGATGGTTTGTAGTGCAAGATAGAGGAGGCGCAATTTCAGATGAAAAATTAGATATCTATCTATCAACTCATCAAAAGGCATTAGAGTTTGGTCGGCAGTATCTAGAGTGCTACGTTTACGAAAAAGAAGATTAAAAAACAAGGAGAAAGCAAATGCAATTTCCTTGTTTTCTCCTTTTATAAATAAAATTAAAAATAGATAAAGTTAAAATTTAAGTTAAAAATACATATAGTTATAATTGTTAGTAAAAAAATAAAACGTAGTAAGTGATTTATTACAAAAATAAAGAAATATCGTTTACTTTTATGAAAAAATACTATATAATAGAAAAGTAAAAATATAAAAAATACTTTAACTGAATGTTGAAATAAAAAATCAATCGGTAAGCTAATCTTTAAAAGGTTTATAGGTACAACCTTTCTTAAAAACCTAAATATATCATGCAAGGAAAGAGAAATATGGAAAATCAAAACACAAACCAAAACCAAGAACAAGAAGTAGATGTAAATCAATTAATGCAAATTAGGAGAGATAAATTAGAAAAACTAAAACAAGAAGGAAAAAATCCATTTGAAATTACAAAGTTCAATCGCACCCATACCAGTAAGCAAGTTGTAGAAAATTACGATGAGTTAGAAGGAAAAGATGTAACAGTAGCAGGAAGAATTATGGGAAAAAGAATTATGGGAAAAGCTTCTTTTTGTCATATTCAAGATGGAGATGGAAGAATACAAAGTTACGTTAGCATTAATGAACTAGGAGAAGAAAGTTACAAACAATTTAAAGAAGATGATATAGGAGATATTATTGGAATTACTGGTTTTGTATTTAAAACCAAAACAGGTGAGATTTCTATTCATGCCAAAGAAGTCACTTTACTTTCAAAATCTTTAAGACCACTTCCAGAAAAATACCATGGTTTAAAAGATACAGACTTACGTTATCGTCAAAGATATGTAGATTTAATAATGAATCCAGAAGTAAAAGATACTTTCTTAAAAAGAGTGCAAATCTTACAAGAAATTAAAGATATCTTAAATGAGAAAGGTTATTTAGAAGTAGAAACACCAATCTTAAATACAATTGCTGGTGGAGCAGCAGCAAGACCATTTATTACACACCACAATACTTTAGATATGGATATGTACTTAAGAATTGCTAATGAATTGTATTTAAAAAGATTAATTGTCGGCGGATTTGATAAAGTATACGAAATGGGTAGAATGTTTCGTAATGAAGGAATGGATATTAAGCACAATCCTGAATTTACCAACATTGAGTTATATTCTGCTTACGAAGATTACAACGATATGATGGATATTACCGAAGAAATTATTTCAAAAGTAGCTCTAAAAGTATTAGGAACTACAAAAATAACTTACCAAGGAACTGAAATTGATTTAACACCATCATGGAAAAGAATTTCTATGATAGACAGTATTAAAGAAGTAACAGGTGTAGACTTTAACAACATTAAAACAGACGAAGAAGCAAAAAAAGCAGCAGAAAGTCTACATGTAGAACTAGATGAATTAAAATTAACAAGAGGAGAAATCATAAATCAAGTATTTGAAGCAAAAGTAGAAGAAACTTTAATTCAGCCAACCTTTATTTATGATTACCCAGTAGAAGTTTCTCCATTAACCAAGAGAAAACCATCTGACCCTCGTTTAACAGAACGTTTTGAGGTGTTTATTGGAACCAGAGAATATGGCAATGCTTATTCAGAATTAAATGACCCAATCGACCAATATGAAAGGTTCAAAAAGCAAGTAGAAGCAAGAAATGCAGGAGACGAAGAAGCAAACATGATGGACGAAGACTTTGTTAATGCACTAGAATATGGAATGCCACCAACAGGAGGATTAGGAATAGGAGTAGACCGTTTAGTAATGCTTCTAACAGACTCTGCATCAATCAGAGATGTTTTATTATTCCCAACAATGAAACCACTTAATAACGTTTAATTAGGTTTATAAATTTATTAGCATAGCATTAAAAATTATGGGGTATGTAAAATGAATAAAGAAGAAATAATGAAAGCATATTCAATACCAGAAAAAGGAGTTTTGAACAAAGAAAAATATTTACCAAAAGCTACAAAGTCCCTTTATTTACCAAAAGATTTTAGGTTTGGAATAGAAATTGAATTTCCATATGATAAAAAAGAAGAAATAGATTTACAAGGAAACTTCAAATACTATAATAAAACAGAATTAGAAGGAAAATGGAGTCTTGACAAAGAATATAATACAGAATATCCATCCAATATAACAATTGGAGAATTTGTATCACCAATTTTAGGTGATAATATTGAAACTCTAGATCAATTAAATGTAATTGTACAATTAGTAGGAGCCTTTCAACATCCTACATTAAAAGCAGGAGCAAGAAATACACATTTCCATTTTGATATGAAATTATTAGGAGATTCTCTAGAATATGTAAGACCATTTTTACAAATTTTTAGAGCATATGAAAATATTATTTTTAGAATTGCAACCTCAGAAACCGGAAAAATAAGAAAAAGCGGGATAGCTAATATAATTTCTAAAGCATTGAAAGAAGAAAAAATTGGTAATCTTTTAAAAGTTTTTAATGGAGGAGAATATAATATACACAATCTAATTCAATATAGAAGATTACCTATAAATTTATTTAATATAGGAGCTTATTATGAAAGACCAAATAAGGATGCAAAACCGGGAGTAATATTTGAAAAAAGAGGTACTATAAATCAACAAATGCAAAGTGGAAGATTTGTTTTAGATACTACAAAATATAAGGACTCTACAAAATATGATATCGAAAAAACATTGACGCCTACAATGGAACTTAGATTAACACCATCAACAGATAAATTAGGTTTTTTGCAACAACATTTACTATTGTACTCTGCATTAATATATATGGCGAGAACTTTAGATAGAAATCCAGAATTAAAAGAAAAGGTAAATGAAAGAAACAAAACAATTGATATGTTAGGACCACAAATATATGACCTAGAATTTGATACTGGTATTGAAGATATATTAAGCTATTTGCCTAAAAACTTAGGAACAAGACTATTACTTCCTTATGTATATTCACAACCAATAAAATTATATGATAGAAATAAAGAAAAATAAAATTGAGGAGAATGAGAACATGTTTCAATTTGGAATGGATAGAAGAACACTATATATAATTATGGCAATTTTAGTAATCATGTCATTAGGAAGATATTTAAATGATACTAATGCATTACTTAATTTGGTATTAACATTACCTGCTGTTTTAATTGCCATAACCTTTCATGAATATGCCCATGCTTTTGCAGCAGATAGGCTAGGAGATGATACTCCAAGAAGACAAGGAAGGTTAAGTTTGAATCCACTTTCTCACTTGGACCCAATTGGTTCTATTATGCTAGTATTTGCAGGGTTTGGTTGGGGAAAACCAGTAGAAATAGAGCCTAGAAACTTTAAACGTAATATTAGTATGTCAGCAGCAGAAGCCATTGTTTCTATTGCAGGACCAGCTATGAACTTTCTTTTAGCAATTATATTTTCTATTTTACTTTGTGCTATCGCAAAATTTGCACCATTATTTGGAATGACACAATTAGGCTTAATTATTATTAGCTTAATCCAAATCACTATTATCATCAATGTAGGACTAGGAGTGTTCAATTTAATTCCACTTCCACCATTAGATGGTTCTAAAGTATTACAACATTTCTTACCATATAATGCAAAAGAATGGTTTATTAGAAATTCACAAATATTCTACATTGTTTTTGTCGTATTATGGATTAGCGGAATTGCAGGAAGTATCATTTCACCTATTATTAATATAGTATATCAAGGAATTACCCGTCTTGTGGCTATGTTATTTGGAATGTTTTAAAAACGTAGAGGGAAGAGATAATAGAAAGAAAAATAATAAAATTAGCTTTCTATAAGGCTAACCTCTATTATTAAATTTTCACAAAAGGAAGGAAATAATGAAAGATATATATATATTAGGAATTGAATCAAGTTGTGACGAAACATCTGTAGCTGTAGTAAAGAATGGAAGAGAAGTATTATCCAATGTCATTAGTTCACAAATCCCAATTCATGAAAAATTTGGAGGGGTAGTACCAGAAATAGCTTCTCGTAATCATGTAGAAGCTATTTCTAATGTAACGAAAAAAGCGTTAGAAGAAGCAAACATGAAATTAGAGCAAATGGACGCTATTAGTTGTACATATGGACCAGGATTAGTAGGAGCACTTTTAGTTGGCGTATCGTATGCAAAAGCCTTAAGTTATGCAAGCAATATTCCACTTGTTGCAACAAACCACATTGAAGGACATATTGCAGCAAACTATATTACACATAAAGACTTAAAACCACCATTTTTATGCTTAATTATTTCAGGTGGACATACACATCTAGTACATATAAAAGACTATAAAGAATTTGAAATATTAGGGAAAACAAGAGACGATGCTATTGGAGAGGCATTCGACAAAGTAGCACGAGTAATAGATTTAGGCTACCCAGGTGGACCAAAAATAGATAAACTTGCAAAAGAAGGAACGCCAAACATAAAACTTCCACAAACCTATTTTGAAAATTTAGACTTTAGCTTTAGTGGAATAAAAACAGCAGTAATCAATTTACATCATAAAACACCAGACATAAACAAAGCAGACTTAGCAGCAAGCTTTGAAAAAGCAGTAACAGATGTCATCATAAATAATGCACTAAAAGCAGCAGAAAGCCTTAAAATAAATACTATTGCACTAGCAGGAGGGGTATCTGCAAATAGTTATATTAGAAGTAGATTTTTAGAATTAGAACAAACACACAAAATGAAAATCTACTATCCAGAACCAATATTATGTACAGATAATGCTGCTATGATAGCTTCAGCAGGTTACTATAACTTTATCAATGGAATTACTTCTAATCTAGAATTAAATGCAATTCCAAATTTAAAAATAAGTGAAAAATAAAAAATAGCATAATTATTATAAAAATATATTTCTTATGAAAAAATAAAATTTTATAAAAAACGGAGAAAAAACATGGCAATCTATATTATAGGAGATTTACATTTGTCGTTTTCAGAAGATAAGCCCATGGATATCTTTGGACCAAACTGGGAAGGACATACAAACAAAATAAAGGAAGATTGGTTAAAAAAAGTAAGAAACGAAGATACGGTTATTCTTGCTGGTGATTTTTCGTGGGCTACCTACTTAGAAGAAGCAAAAAAAGATTTTGAATTTTTAAATACTTTGCCAGGAAGAAAAATCTTATTAAAAGGAAATCACGACTATTGGTGGACAACAGTTACCGCTATGAAACGTTTTTTAGAAGAAAACAAAATCGAAAATGTCGACTTTTTATTTAACAATAGTTTTGAAATAGAAGATAAAATCTTTGTAGGAACTAGAGGATGGACATTTACAGATTCAGAAAATAGTAAAAAAATGATTGCAAGAGAAGTTGCTCGTTTAGAATTATCAATAAAAAGTGCCATAGAACAATACGGAGAAGACAAAGAAATAATAGCCATTATGCATTATCCACCATTATCGAATTCTTACAAAAAGAATGAATATACTTATGATTCTAAATTTTTAGATTTATTAAAACAATATCAAATTAAAACTTGTTACTATGGACATTTACATGGAAATTCCCACAAAGAAGCCATAGAAGGAAATATAGAAGGCATTAATCTTAAATTAATTAGTAGTGATTATTTAGACTTTAAATTATGCAAAATTTGTTGACAAAATAAAACAAATATGTTAAAATATTAACTTGTAAGCCGCCTGAGTCGGGCCTGAAATGCTAACAAAGTCGTTAGCTGCCTAGTATTTTATGCTTAGCGAGTATTGCAAATAAGAGGAGGTGTACTATATGTACGCAATCATTGAAAGCTGTGGAAGACAATACAAAGTAGCAGAAGGAGACGTAGTATTTTTTGAAAAATTAGATGTAGAAGAAGGTAAAAAAGTTACATTTGATAACGTTGTTCTAGTATCTGATGACAAAAAAGTAGAAGTTGGTGCTCCTTATGTAAAAGGTGTTAAAGTAGAAGGTAAAGTTCTAGAACATGGTAAAGGAAAGAAAATTATCGTTTACAAATACAAAGCAAAGAAAAACTACAGAAGAACACAAGGACATAGACAACCATTTACCAAAGTAGAAATTACTAAAATAGCAGCAGGAAAAGAAACTACTGCAAAAGCAGAAGTAGCTTCTGAAGAAAAAGTAGAAAAGAAAGCTACTACAAAAACTGCAAGTGCAAAAGCAACTACAACTAAAAAAACAACAACAACTAAAAAAGCAACTACAACAAAAACAGAAAAAGTAGAAGCTTAAGAAATAAAAGAGAACAAGTAACCTATAAGAAGGGAGTGAAAAAACATGGCTCATAAAAAAGGTCAAGGTAGTGTTAAGAACGGTAGAGATAGTGAATCAAAACGTCTTGGACTAAAAAGAGCAGATGGTCAATTTGTACTTGCTGGAAACATTCTAGTTAGACAAAGAGGAACCAAATTCCATCCAGGAACAAACGTAGGAATCGGAAGCGATGATACCTTATTTGCTCTAGTAAATGGAAACGTAAAATTCGAAAGACTTGGCAAAGATAAGAAAAAAGTTAGTGTTTATCCCGTAGAGGAAGCACAAGCATAAATAAAAAAGGAACTCTAAATAAAAGAGTTCCTTTTTTCGTTTTTATACATCAAGTAAAGAAAGAGCAATTTTACATCATTCTTTTTAATATACACTTGTAAAAATATGAAAAATTAGTTATAATGAAAAAAGGAAAAAGGTGGGAAATTTATAAAACAGGAGGAATAAAAATGTCAGAAAAAAAACGTATGTTAACAGGAGATAGACCAACAGGAAGACTACATATAGGTCATTACTTTGGTTCTTTAAAAACAAGAGTAAAAATGCAAGATTCAGGCTTATATGACCCTTATATTTTAATTGCAGATGTGCAAGCATTAACAGACAATTTCAATAATCCAGAAAAAGTTAGAAAAAATGTAAGAGAAGTTGCAATGGATTACTTAGCATGTGGAATAGACCCTGAAAAAACAACCATATACATTCAATCGATGATACCAGAAGTAGCAGAACTTACCGTATTTTATTCTAACTTAGTTACCATTGCAAGATTGCAAAGAAATCCAACAGTAAAAACTGAAATTGCTCAAAAGAAAGATTTATTTGGAGAAAGCGTAACGTATGGATTTTTAGGTTACCCAGTAAGTCAAGCAGCAGATATTACTTGTTTTGAAGGAGAAGTTGTTCCAGTAGGAGAAGACCAACTTCCTTTAATAGAACAATGTAGAGAAATTGTGAGAAAATTTAACTCTATTTATGGAGAAGTATTAGTAGAACCTCAGCCAGTTTTATCAAGTGCAAAAAGAATAAAAGGTTTAGATGGTAATGAAAAAATGGGAAAATCTTTAGGAAATGCTATTTATTTGGCAGACAGTGAAGAAGAAATTACCAAAAAAGTAATGAGTGCTGTAACAGACCCAGGAAGAATAAAAAAAGACGATAAAGGAAATCCTGATATATGTATGGTATCTTACTACCATAATTTATTTAGTAGTGAAGAAGAAATAAAAACAGCATGTGAAGAATGTAAAGCAGGTGCAAGAGGATGTGTCGCTTGTAAAAAGCAACTTGCAAAAAACATAGCAGATACATTAAAACCAATCAGAGAAAAAAGAGCATATTATGAAGCACATCCAGAAATAGTAGATAAAATCTTATTAGAAGGAACATTAAAAGCACAAAAAACAGCAAAAGAAACAATGAAAAAGGTAAAAGCAGCAATGAAACTAGATTACTTTAAATTTTAGGGACGGGTCTCAAAATTTAAAAGATTAGAAGGAGAAAAGAATGTTTACAGACTATGTTAAAATAATAGTAAAATCAGGAGACGGAGGAAATGGCGCTGTCTCTTTTCGTAGAGAAAAATATGTAGCAGCAGGTGGCCCTGATGGAGGAGACGGAGGAAAAGGCGGAAATGTTTATTTCTTTGTAGACCCTAATAGTAACACTTTAGTTGATTTTCGTTTTAAGAAAAAATTCAAAGCAGAAAATGGAAAAAACGGAGAAGGTGCACACCGCTATGGAAAAAGTGGAGAAGATTTGCACATTGGTGTTCCAATTGGAACTATTATAAAAGATGCAGAAACGGGAATGGTGCTTGCAGATTTATCAGAAAAAGACCAAGAAGAACTCATTTTGCCAGGTGGAATGGGAGGAAAAGGAAATTCTCACTTTGCTACATCTACTAGACAAGCTCCCCGTTTTTCACAAGATGGTGAAAAAGGAATAGAAAAAGAACTAATCTTAGAATTAAAATTACTTGCAGATGTTGGCTTAGTTGGTTTTCCAAACGTAGGAAAATCTACCTTCTTATCTAGAACTACTTCTGCAACACCTAAAATTGCAAACTACCACTTTACTACATTAGAGCCAAATTTAGGAGTTGTGAAATTAGATTATGGAGATAGTTTCGTAGTAGCTGATATTCCAGGAATTATAGAAGGAGCTAGTGAAGGAACCGGTCTAGGATTAGAATTTTTAAGGCATATTGAAAGAACAAGATTATTACTTCATGTTATTGACGTATCAGGACAAGAAGGAAGAAATCCAGTCGAAGATTTTAACACAATTAACGCAGAGTTAAAAAAATATAGTGAAAAATTAGCCAACCGAAAACAAATTATTGTAGCAAATAAAATTGATAGTATGCAAGATGAAACTCTATATCAAGAATTAGAAAAAATGGCAAAAGAAAAACAAATAGAAATCTTTAAAATTTCGGCAGTAACAGGGGAAGGCATTGATGCTCTACTACAACATGTGGCTAATGTATTAAAAACACTTCCAAAAGAAGATGTAGTAGAAATTACAGGAGGAAGAAAATTATATACTTTAAAAGAAGAAGCGGCATTTACCATTACCAAGGAAGATGGCATTTTTGTAGTAGATGGACCTGGCGTTCAAAAGGTAATGAGGAGAGTAAACTTAGAAGATAACGAATCTTATTATTATTTCCAAAAATGCTTAGATGAATTAGGAGTAAATCAAGCCTTAAAAGAAGCAGGAGTAAAAGAAGGAGATACCGTAAAAGTAGTAGATTGGGAATTAGAATGGTATAATTAATTTATTATAGAGCACTTGTAAAATCTTAAATTTATGAAATGACGAATGCGACTGGAATGGGTTTTACAAATTCTTAAAATAGAGAAAATAAAAAATTTTAAAAAATTAAAACTTTTGTTTGACAATCGTTTGTTTTTATGATATGATGAACAAAAAATTAGGAGTGATGTGTAAATGAGAACAAAGAAAAATCCTATGGAATTAAACAAGAGAGAAAAAGCAATTTTAAAATTTATTGAAAAACAAGTTGATGCAAAAGGTTACCCACCATCTGTTCGAGAAATAGGAAAAGCAGTAGGGCTAAATTCTACCGCAACAGTACATGGTTATTTAGCAAAATTAGTAGAAAAAGGTTATATTAAAAAAGAAGACCAAAAAGGTAGAACCTTACGCCTATTAAAAGGTGCCGATAATACAGAAAAGAAAAAAGAAGATAAATCTTTCTATTCTGGTAGAGAAATGGTAGAAGTACCAGTCATTGGTAAAATTACAGCAGGAGAACCAATTTTAGCAGTAGAAAATATTACTGATACTTTTCCAATTCCAATCGACTTTGTTGGAAATAGTGAAAGCTTTATGCTTACTGTTCGTGGCGAAAGCATGATAGAAGCAGGAATTTTAAATGGAGACTATATTTTAGTTAAAAAACAAAATGTAGCCAATAATGGAGAAATAGTAGTAGCTTTAATTGGAGATGAAGCAACAGTAAAAACCTTTTATAAAGAAAAAGACCACATTCGTCTTCAACCAGAAAATAGCACAATGGACCCAATTATTGTACCAAACTGTGAAATCTTAGGAAAAGTAGCAGGCGTATTTAGAAAAATGTAAAAAAATAGAATGGAGAATTAACTATGGCAAGAGTAAAAACATTTTTTATCTATTTTTTAGTTATTGTTGGTTTCCTATTATTTTCACACCTTATGATTTATATTGCAATCAATACTACTTATCAATATAAAAGTGTAGAAATTAAAACTACTATTCCTATGCAGGTAGAAGTACAAGCAACCTCTGTTAATGGATTTGCAAAAGGAAAAGTAATAAATGAAACAGAAAATGAAATAGAAAATAAATATATAAAAATAGAATGTTATTCAAAACATGATATTCTAATGGGAACCAAGTATATACAAATAGATAAAATAGGAGCAAAAGAAGAAAAAGAATTTGAAGTTCGTTTTAATTTTAATAGAGTCGATAGAGCAGTAATCGACATTGTAGATGAAAATGTAGTAGAAGAACAACATATTAGCGAAGAACAAAAAGTATCTGACCCAGAAAGAGGCTTAGCAGCAATGCTTACTGCAGTAATTTTATTATGGTTTATTTAGACAAGGAAAGATTTGGAACACATTCCAAATCTTTCCAATTTTATTATACCTTGCCAATTATCATTTTTTATTTCTTTATTAAAATTATAAAAAACCATTGCCAATTTATACAAAATGTAATATAATCGTAACAGAATTGTAATAAAAACGAAATAAATGAGAAGAATAAAATACTGAAAGGAAGATGCAAATGTTTGGCTTTGGGCAAGATATAGGAATTGATTTAGGAACTGCAACAGTAATTGCATATGTAAAAGGAAAAGGAATTGTACTTCGTGAACCATCTGTTGTAGCAGTAGATAATAATACTGGAAATGTACTTGCGGTAGGAAAAGAAGCAAGAAGAATGCTTGGAAGAACACCAGGAAATATTGTAGCTACAAGACCACTAAGAGAAGGAGTTATTTCAAACTATACTGTAACAGAAAAAATGTTAAAATACTTTATTAACAAAGTATGTGGAAAATTTATTTTTGCTCCAAGAATTATGATTTGTATCCCATCACAAGTAACAGAAGTAGAGAAAAAAGCCGTTATCGATGCTGCTTCTCAAGCAGGAGCAAGAAAAGTCTATTTAATTGAAGAGCCAATTGCAGCAGCTATTGGTGCAGGTATTGATATTTCAAAACCATGTGGAAATATGGTAGTCGACATTGGTGGTGGAACTACCGATATTGCAGTTATCTCTTTAGGAGGAAGCGTGGTTAGTACCTCATTAAAAGTAGCAGGCGATAAATTTGATGAATACATTGTAAAATATATTAAGAAAAAGCATAATATGATGATAGGAGAAAGAACAGCAGAAGACTTAAAAATCAATATTGGTTGTGTATCTCCTAAAATTCAAGATAGCGAAATGGATATTAGAGGAAGAGACTTAATTACAGGCCTTCCAAAAACCATTACTATTCGTTCTAGTGAAATGATAGAAGCTCTTATGGAACCAGCTATGATGATTGTGGATAGTGTTCATTCTGTATTAGAAAAAACACCACCAGAATTAGCTGCTGATATTAGTGATAAAGGAATTTATATGACAGGTGGAGGATGTTTGCTAGATGGATTAGATAAGCTATTACAAGAAAAAACAGGAATCAACGTCATGATAGCACAAGATGCAGTATCTTGTGTAGCATTAGGAACAGGAAAAGCACTAGATAATTTAGATTCCTTAGATGGAAAAGCTAAAAAATAAAATATAGAATATAGAATGAGAAAAACTATATGCTAAACTAAAACAATGAACTTCAAAGAGTCAATAAAACAACCAGATTATTATCTGGTTGTTTTATTTTTTAAAACTATTGTAATAGGTGGTCAAATTCTTAAGATTATCTTGCAAAATTGAGCATAACATTATATAATACACATAGATTATTAGGTGTAAAAGGTGAAGTTAATGAATAAAACAAAAAGAAAAATATTTGAAACTTCCATGAAACTATTTGCAGAAAAAGGCTATGATGCCACTAGTATTGAAGAAATTACAGCAACCGTAGGAGTAGCCAAAGGAACATTGTATTATCACTTCTCCAGTAAAGAGGAAATTTTCCAATTCCTAGTAGAAGAAGGAGTTAAATTATTAACCAATAGCATTGCAATAAAAACAGCTAAATTGACTAATTCCTTAGATAAAATAAAAGCAATTGTTCTAATTGAATTAAAAGTATTAGTTAAATACGAAAGTTTTATGACCATTATATTAAGTGAAATATGGGGAACAGGTTCACGTTCTAAAATGTGTCGAGATTATGTGTTTGAATATATTCAAATGATACAAGAAATTGTAGAAGAAGGCATGAAAAAAGGTGAAATTATAGAAGCAGACCCAAACGTTATTGCTTCTGGTATTTTTGGTTTTGTTTGTTCTAGCTTAATTTATAAATTGAGAAGAGAGAAAAACATAGAACTATTAGAATTATATAAAGAAATTGAAAAATCATTTATCTTAAAATTAAAAAAATAGAAAAGAAATATATAAAATAAAAAGTGAAATAAAATTCACATTATTAACTAAATGTATATATGTACAAAAAAACGCGTAATAAAAAAATTAAAACTAAAAGAGAACCATAAAATCAGAAGGGAAAGAGTAAAAATGAGAATACTAAAAGATTTTAAAATACCTAATTTTAAATTTGACAAAATAAAAATGAAAGACATTGAAAACATTGAAGAAGTAAAAGTAGACTATGAAAGATTGCAAAAAAAGCAAATTATAAAAGAAAAAAGAAAACAAAGAGGATATGAAACAACTAATTACAAAACTATAAAAGAAGTATTTGATAGAGCAAGAGAAAAATATGCTGATAATATATTTATGCTTGAAAAATTTAATCCAAAAGATGAATTTACAAAAATTACATACAAAGAGTTTAGTGAAGATGTTATTGCATTAGGTACTGCCCTAAGAAATAAATATAATTTAGCAGAAGAAAGAATTGTCATTATTGGAGAAAATACTTACCATTGGTATGTATCTTATATGGCAATGCTTTGCGGCGTAGGAATTGCAGTTCCAGTAGATAAAGAATTACCACCAAATGAATTAGAAAATGTAATTAATCGTTCTAGAGCCACAGCAGTTATCTATTCCCCTAAGAAAAAAGACGCTATAAAAAAAGTACAAGATAAATTGCCAACCGTAAAATATTTTATTCCAATGTATTCAGACGATAGTTTAGAAGGAAGAGAAGTTGGATTTAACACTATCTTAAAAGAAGGAAAAGAAATGGTGCAAAATGGAGATGATTCTTTCTCCAAAATTGAAATAGACCCAGAAGAATTTAAAGTACTTATTTTCACATCTGGAACGACTTCAAACTCAAAAGGAGTTATGCTATGTAATAGAAACTTAGCGGAAAATATTAATGCAGTAAATCCTTATGTAAGATTATATGAAACTGACCGTTTCTTCTCAGTATTACCACTTCACCATACTTACGAATCTTCTATTGGATTTTTACTTCCAATGTCCAGAGGTTCTTCAATTGCTGTATGCCAAGGATTAAAACATATTGTACCAGACTTAAAAGAAACTAATCCAACAGCATTACTTGCCGTACCTTTACTAATTGAAAGCTTATACAAAAAAATCAATCAAACTATTGAAAAAAGTGGAAAAACAGCATTAGTTAATTCAATGATGCATGTAACAAATGCACTAAAAAATGTAGGAATTGATATCAAAAAGAAAGTCTTTGCAGAAATCTATGAAAATTTAGGTGGAAAACTAAGATTTGTTGTTTCTGCCGCAGCGCCAATTGACCCAAAAGTAGGAAATTGGCTACAAGATTTAGGAATTGGCTTTTTACAAGGTTATGGCTTAACCGAAACAGCACCAATTGCAGCATTAACACCAGAATATGACCCAAGAGTAGGTTCAGCTGGAAAAGCAGTAGTATGTGCTGAATTGAAAATAGACAATCCAAATGAAAAAGGAGAAGGAGAAGTCTTAATTAAAAGTTCTACTTTAATGCTTGGCTATTATGAAGATGAAGAAGCAACGAAGGAAGTAATTGAAATAGATAAGCACGGAGAGCGTTGGTTTCATTCAGGAGATGTAGGTTACTTAGATAAAGACGGATTTTTATATATTACAGGAAGAATAAAAAACGTTATTGTAACACAAAATGGAAAAAATATTTATCCAGAAGAAATTGAACTAATGCTTGGCGAAATATCAGAAATTAAAGAATGTATGGTATATGGAAAAGAAGTAGAAGGAGAAAAAGAATTAATTATTACTGTAAAAGTAATACCAAATATGGAAGAAATCGAAGCAAAATATGGCAAAGATTTAAGTGAAGAAGAAATTTATGATATCATTTGGAACAAAATTAAAGAAGTAAATCATAAATTAACTTCTTATAAAGCCATCAAAAAACTAGAAATTAAAAAAGATGAATTTGTAAAAACCACGACTATGAAAATTAAAAGATATGTAGAAATTAATAAAGATAAATAAAGAAAAAATATTTAAAAAATATTTACGGAAATAAGGATTTTAGTATTGACAAAATGAAAACTTTTTATTAAAATGAAATAGAAGTCAAATTATAAAATATTATAAATCCTATTGTAATTTTTTGTAGAAAAGTGACATAGAACAGTAATACGTAGGAAAAGGAAGGAGTTTACAATGTCTAAATCTGGCATAGTAAATGTGAGAATGGTAATCACAGAAGAAAAAATGTTATCAAATATTGATAAAGTACAAAAATTAATTAATCCAAAAAGTAAGAAACAAATCATTCAATTAGATGATGATACTTACTTTAAAGATTTAATAGAATCAATTAAAACTTACTTGGTAGAATATCCTAAAAAGAAAAATTTCCCAGCAAGTGTATATAAAGCTGCATACGGATTAGTAGAATTCGCAACAAACTTATTTGAAGAAAATACAAAACAAATCGAAGAATTAATTCGCCAAAGAGAAGCCAATATTTCTTTAGCAGGAGATTTAAAACAAATTTTAGAAGTAGTAAGCAACAAAGAAGAAGGATGGAAACAAGAATTAAAAGAAGCTTCTAACAATCTACCAGAAGATATTATAGAAACATTAGAAGTAATTGGAAAATCAAGAAGTACTAATTCACAAAATTATCAAGATGCAGTAAAATTAGTAAATGCAAGAATCGTAAACTTAGAGTCAAACTTACATATTGAAATTGATATGGAAAGAATAGAAGATAGATCAAAAGCATTAAGTTACATTGGTATAGAAATAGCAGATGCATTAAAACTAATTCCAACACCACAAGAAGAAATAGCACCAGTACAAGAAATAGAAGAAGTTGCACAACCAATTACTAAAGAAGCAGTAGAAGAAAATAATACTTACATGGAAGAAACTAGATTTGAAGTAAAACCATCTCTATGGCAAAGAATTAAAGAAAGTAAAATAGGAAGAGCACTTCGTTATGCATTTAAGATTAGAATTGTATTAGATGTACCAGCATTACCAGAAGGAAGAGAAGAAAAAAACTAAAATAGGCTTAAAAAAATAAGTTGGAAATAGTTTTATTTCCAACTTATTCTATTATAAAATAGTACAATGAATTAATAAAAAAGTTAGCATAACCTATTGACAACCGAGTAAAAATTTTGTATAATCAAACTTGCGTTAAGCATTTGCTCCATTAGCTCAGTTGGTCAGAGCAACCGGCTCATAACCGGTGGGTCCAAGGTTCGAATCCTTGATGGAGCACCATAAAATTTCATATATATGGGTAGGTGGCCGAGTGGCTAAAGGCGGCAGACTGTGGTCTTTGGTTTTTCAAAACCTAAATTTGCAGCTCTTATTAGTAATAATAAGATGAAAACTAGGCTAATTCGGGGAACTCTTAGCAGTTAGGCTGATGACAATCCCGAGCTAGGAAAGCAATTTCCGAGTGTAGAGACTTTATACCTAGTATCTTGAAAGAGATAAAGAGAAAGTCCAGACTACAAACATTTTAAATGGTAGTGAAAACTATAGTAGTAAGAAATCTGTTCTCATACGAGTACGATGGTTCGAATCCATCCCTGCCCACCAAAATACCATTCTGAAAAAGGATGGTATTTTTTTAATTTTATTTTCAGTATGTACTATGTAATCCATGAGTTTTGTACCAATGGTCAAAACTTATAGGGGAGAACGATTTAGTTAAGTACACTAAAAAATTTATTATTCTTGTTCAATATTATTACTTTCAGTAGGTAGATAAGTAAAAAATCAATTAGTAACTGTTACATAACTTTCTTACGAAAGTATGTAACCCACTATGACACTTTCAAACTTCGTTTGCAAAGATGTCATATGTTCTAGCAAGAACTCATAACTTTTAAGAAAATAATATAAAAATATCAATTGTTCAAAATATAATATTTGCTTGATAAATAGAGATTTTCGTGCTATTATAAATAAAAATGAGGAGAATAATATGAGTAATAATTGGAATTTAGATAAACTAAAAAAACAAGCTATTGGTAATCAAAAGTTTGATGACTATGTTTTAAATGAATCTGGAATATTGAAATATAGTAATTTAAAAGTTTTAGATATTGGGTGCTCAAATGGTTTTAAAACTAAAATGCTATTTGATAAATATGATAATATTACAAGTATAACAGGAATAGATATTGATGAAAATGCAATAAATGAAGCAAAAGTAAACTTTAAAGAGGATAAAAAATATAGTTTTGAATTAAAAAGTATTGATAATTTAAATAAATGTTCAAACTATGATGTTATAAATTTGTCATATGTTTTACAGCACTTAGAACATCCACAAAAAATTTTAAAAAAGTTAAAAAGTATTCTTACCGATAGGGGAATAATAATAATTAAAGTGCCAGATGATAGTTTTAAATTTTGTTATCCAGATAATGAAGACTTATTGCATAAAATATTTTATTTATATGAAAATGAAATTATGAAAAAGCAAAATATAACAAAATATACTGATAGATATATAGGTAAAAAAGTTTATAATTACTTAGTTCAAAACAATTATAATAATATTAAATTATATTATTCAGTTAGTGATACTATTGGAAAAACACTTGAACAAAGATTAAAATTTTTTGATGGTTCCATTGGTTTTAGAAGTGCAATGAATAAAAGTAATGTATCAGAAAAAGTAAAAAATGAAATGGAAGAGTTGTTATATAAATTAAAACAAAATTTTCAAAAAGAAGATTTTTATTATACAATGACAGTTCTTTATTATATTGCAAATAAATAATATGTAAGGTGATTTTATATGAATAATAACAAAATAAGATATAAACAAAGAGATTTTCATTTACAAGAAATAGATAAATTTACTGATTTAGATTGGAGTTTAGAAAAGTATGGATGTGGACCAACATCTATAGCTAATATATTAAGAAACTATGGCTTTGAAGTTGATCCAATAGATATAGCAAAAAAAATATTGTTTGATAAAAATGGTAATTTTGATAAAACATATTTAAGAAATAGAGGAATAAACGATAAAGGATTAATATACTGTATAGAAAGATTAATAAAAGAAGATAAATTCAATATTTCTTATGAGATTGTAAAAATAGACTTTTTAAATATTAATAGTCAAAAAGAGAAAATAATTGATTTAGTAAAGCAAGGTAATATGGCTATAATTCATGTAGGACCATCTGCAGAAAGTCCTTTGACATTTTCTAAAAATGGACATTATTTAGTGATTAGTGATATCGATGAGGATAATAATTTTTATGTAATTAATTCTAATAAAATAGGTGATAATCAGCTGGGTATTCCTTTTGATTATGATACTATTATTAAAAATATGCTAGGTAGAAAAGATTCATTTAATTTTTTATTTATAAAAAAATTAAGTAATATTGATAAGTAATGTAATATATCTACTACTTTTAAACCCATAATTTTATATCTGTCTTTTTGTCTATAACATAAATTTTATAAAGTGTACTTAATTAACTCTTACTGGGTTAGGATTTCTATCAAGACAAAAATTGAATATAATGAGAAACAAGTTCGTGAAGATAGAAAAGTTTAAAATATCATTGACAATTACAAACAATTGTTTTATAATTATAAACATAAAAATATGTAAAAATGGAGATGATGTAAATGAAAGAAATAGATAAAAATAATAAATCATTTGAAGATATCAAACATGTTGATGAAAATGGTATTGAATTTTGGTATGCTAGAGAATTACAATTAGTTTTAAATTATAAAGAATGGCGAAAATTTGAAAACGTTATAAACAAAGCAAAAGAGTCTTGCACAAATAGTGATATTAGTGCATTTGACCATTTTGTCGACATCGACAAAATGGTACAAATAGGTTCAGGAGCAGAGAGAAAACAAAAAGATTATAAATTAACACGTTATGCTTGTTATTTAATAGCACAAAATGGAGATAGTAGAAAGAAAGTTATTGCACTTGCACAAACATATTTTGCAGTTCAAACTAGAAAACAAGAAATTAGCGAAAAAGAGTATACGTTATTAACAGAAGATGAAAAGAGATTCTACCAAAGAAACTTAACAAAGAAAGGCAATTATTCACTTAACCAAACAGCTAAAAAAGCAGGTGTAAAAAATTTTGATAAATTTCACAATAGCGGATATAAAGGTTTATATAATGGCGAAACAGCTGATGATATTGCAAAAAGGAAAGGATTAAGGTATAGAGAAGATATTTTAGATAATATGGGAAGTGATGAACTTATAGCAAATTTATTTAGAATTTCTCAAACAGAACAAAAATTAAAGAAAGATAACATACAAAGTGAGAAAGAAGCTAATAAGACTCATTATAATATTGGGAAAAATATTAGAGAAGTAATTGCAAAGAATGGTGGAACAATGCCAGAAGATTTACCTACACCAAAAAAGAGTTTAAAACAATTAGAAAAAGAAAATAAGAAAAGTTTGAAGAAAGAGTAATATTGGAATGTGTCAATTTTGGCACATTCCATAAATAATATATAAATTGATTATAAATATCAAAAAATTTTTATTTAAAAGGAAAAAAGTATGAATTTTTCTACAAATAAAAGAAAAACATTCAAAAATAAAATTATTTTTGAATGTTTTTTGCTTCTTCTTCCGATAAATATCCATACTCTACCATAGAAGAAATTACTTTTGTCTGTCTTTTTTTAGCTAAATCTGGGTTGATGGTTGGAGCATAAACAGAAGGGGCATTAGGAACTCCAGCAAGAAGAGTTGCTTCGTATAAACTTAAATCTTTTGGTTCTTTTTTATAATAGCCATTAGAAGCCTCACGAATGCCATAATAGCCTTCTCCAAAATAAATAATATTCATATAAAATTCTAAAATTTCATCCTTAGAATAATTTTTCTCTAAATCAAAAGCTACCAAAGTTTCTGCAACTTTAGAAGAAACAACATCATCTTTTGTCATAAAATATAAATTTTCTGCAACCTGCTGAGTAATAGTACTTCCGCCTTCATTAAAATCTTTTGCTCGAATATTGGAAAAAATGGCTCTAGCAATGGCAATTACATCAATAGCACCATGGTCTCTAAAGCGATGGTCTTCAACAGCAATTATAGCATTTACATAGTCAGTTGAAACTTCATTTAATGCAACGTAAGTATCACTACTTTTAATTTCTGCAATTTTACTAGAAAGACTGGTTTGCTCTAAAGTAGTTTTATATAATTTATAACCGTTAAGATAAATAACAGAGCCAATGATAACGACAATTAATAATACAATTAAAAGCAATCTTTTTACTATTTTCATTGGTGACCTCCTTTTATTTTCTAAAAATATTATACTATAGATTTCTTAAAAAGCAAAATATTTTTTCTTAAAAAATAATTAAGAAGAGGCTTTTTTATTATAAATAAAAACCCAACTAGAATTAACTAGTGGGGAGCTGCTAAAATAATTTAATGATAGAAAGAGCAATGAACATTATTTATTTAAAGAATAATACAAATTAATCCGCCACTGCCTTCGTTGACAATTCTTTCTAACGTTTCTTGTAATTTTGCTTGAGCATCTTCTGGCATTCTGCAAAGTTTATTTTGTAATCCTTCATTTACAAGTTCATGCAAACTTTTTCCAAAAATATTGGATTCCCAAATTTTAATTGGGTCTGATTCAAATTCAGAAAGTAAGTAATTCACTAATTCTTCCGATTGTTTTTCACTGCCAACAATAGGGGAAACTTCAGTTTCAATGTCAGCTCTTATCATGTGTATTGAAGGTGCTTTTGCTTTTAACTTAACTCCAAAGCGAGAACCTTGTTTTACCATTTCTGGTTCATCTAAAATTAATTCTTCCATAGAAGGAGTAACAATTCCATAACCTTTTGTCTTTACTTCTTCTAAAGCATAGGCAATTTTGTCATATTCTTTTTTAGTTTGTGCAAAGGAAGTAATAGTTGAAAATAAATCACCTTCATTGGAAATATCAACACCAGAAATTTCTGTTAGTACCTTATAAAATAACTCATCCATTAGTTGAATAGAAATGTGTACTGAGCCAGTTCCAAGTAAAATTTCATCTACCATCGTCTTTTGAATAATTTCTGTTTTTTGAATTTTTTGCACACTCATATCTACTTGCTTTAATAAACGAACATTACTAAATGCTTCTTTAATTTCAGAATGTAACTCTTTTTTTAGCCAGTGTTCAGAAGATAAACCATCCACCCAACGAGGAAAGTTTAGTTCAATAGTTTCTACAGGGAATTCGTATAAAATTTTGCTAAAAATAGTATTGATATCTTCTAAATCCAAAGTTGAACAATCTGTTGGAATAACTGGAACAGAATATTTTTCTTCTAATTTTTTTGCTAAAGACCTAGTATAGTCTGATGTGCTATTAGCAGAATTTAAAACAATTACAAATGGTTTATGAAGCGCTTTTAATTCACTTACTACTCGTGCTTCTGCTTCAATATAATCTTCTCTTGGAATATCGGTAATAGAACCATCGGTGGTTACTAAAATACCAATTGTAGAATGTTCTTCAATAACCTTTTTAGTTCCCATTTCTGCTGCTTGTTCAAAAGGAATTTCATCTTCATTCCATGGAGTTTTTACCATACGAGGAACATCATCTTCTAAATAACCGATGGCATTGTCAACCAAATAACCTACACAATCTACCATACGAGTTTTTAATTTAATGTTTTCACCTAAGGTAATTTCTACTGCTTCATTGGGAATAAATTTTGGCTCTGTCGTCATAATGGTTCTGCCAGAAGCACTTTGTGGCAGTTCATCCAAAGCTCTTTCTCTTTTGTATTCATTATCTATGTTTGGAATGACAAGTAAATCCATGAAGCGTTTAATAAAGGTAGATTTACCGGTTCTAACAGGTCCTACTACTCCAACATAAATATCGCCATCGGTACGTTTTGCTATATCTTGATATACTGATAAATTTTCTTCCATGAAAATAAATACCTCCTTAAAATGTTTGTACTAATAAACTTTAATTAATGTATATTTGAGCAAATCCAAAGTTATGACTAAAAAAATAAAAATATTTGAACAATTTTAAGGAATATGATAATATGATATAGTAACGGTTATAATGAAATTAGACTAAGAATATACGAGTAATATTTATTTTTAGACAATGCTATTAAAATTACTTAAGTGTTTTACAGAAAGAGGCAGGAAGGAGAAAAATAAAATGAACAAATACGAAGAAGCAACAAAGTTATTAAGAAGATATGAACAAGAAGAAGTGCTAAAAGAATTAGAAAAAAATAAAAAACAAGAATTAATAGAGCAAGTATTAGAACTTGATTTTGAAAAAATAGAAAAAGCAAAAATGAAAATAGAAGAAAAAGAAAATTTTAAAGAAGAAAAAATAGAAAGCATTCCTTATGTGGATTTAGAGCATCTAAGCCAGGAAGAAAAAGAAGAATATAAGCAAATAGGAGTTCACATCATAAAACAAGGAAAGTATGCTATAGTTACTATGGCAGGTGGGCAACGGAACCAGGCTTGGACATAATCGGACCAAAAGGAACATTCATGATGGAAGTAAAGCCAAAAGCAAAATCTTTATTTGAAATTTTAGCAGATACATTAAAAAGAGCAAATGAAAAATATCAAACCACTATTCCTTGGTACATAATGGTAAGTAAAGAAAATAGAACTCAAACCATTGTATTTTTTGAAGAAAATAACTATTTTGAATATCCAAAACAGCAAATTGTTTTCTTTGAGCAAGGGGAAATGCCTTTACTTGGGAAAAATAAACAGTTTCTATTTAATAAAGAAGGAAATATTATGCTAGCTTCTGATGGCAATGGAAGTATTTATCGTTCTATGAAAGAAAATGGCATTTTAGAAGATATGAGACAAAAAAATATTGAATGGATTTTTATTGGTTCTGTAGATAATGTTTTACTAAAAATGGTAGAGCCTGTTTTACTTGGACTAACAATCAAACAAAATAATCAAATAGCTTCTAAAGCTATTGTAAAGGCAAGTCCAGAAGAAAGGGTAGGGGTATTTTGTAAGAAAAATGGTAAGCCATCTGTTATAGAATATACAGAACTTCCAAAAGAGCTTGCAGAATTACGAGATGAAAATGGTGAACTTGTTTATGGAGAATCCCATATTATGTGCAATTTATTTTCTCTTTCTGCCTTAGAAAAGATAGCAGAAAAAACTTTGCCATACCATATTGCAGTAAAGAAAATTAACTATTATAAAGAAGGAAGCTTCATAGAAGCAAAAGAGCCAAATTGTTATAAATTTGAACAATTTATTTTTGACAGTTTTCCTTTTTTTGAAAACATCACTTTACTTCGTGGCAAAAGAGAAGAAGACTTTGCACCAGTAAAAAATAAAGAAGGAAACGATAGCCCAGAAACGGCAAGAAGGTTGTATGAGGAGTATTGGAAAAATTCATAAAAGAAAAGAAGAAATTAACATTCTTCTTTTCTTTTTGTTTTATAAAATTATTTAAAAAACATTACATTTGTTGTTCGCCAGGTAAAAAGTAGTCAACAACACCATAAATGATAGCACCTATAATAGCAGCCATCCAAGAAATTGTATATCCTGCTACGAAATATTGTGTTACGTATAAAATAACAGCAGAAAGTACAAATCCTACAAAACCTTTACCAAAAGGACTAGCATGAAGACCAGTAAATTTTACAATTAAGTAATCTATAACAGTAAGAACAATAGCAGCAGCTGCTAATGCCCAGATATTACTAATTTGAAATCCTGGTGTAAAAAATGCAGTAATGGCAAGAACGATAGCAGCAGTAATTAATCTACCAACAATTTGCCATACGGTGCTAGCACCACTTTGAGATTGACTTTGAGTTTGATTCTCTGACATAACTAAAACCTCCTTATTTGAAAATTTACAAATATATTGCAATTTACATGGTTTTATAATGTTAGTATTCACATCTTTTTTAAAAATATACAAAAAGTGAATAAATGAGCAAAAAAATGTGAAAAATAAAATAAACTTGCATTTAGAAATTAAAGAAAAAAACAAACAATGCATTTTGAAATAAAAAATACAAAAGGAGAAATCTATGTTATTAATATTTGTAAGAACTATAATTTTATACATACTCGTTTTGGTGGTTATGCGTTTTATGGGAAAACGTGAAATAGGGCAATTGCAACCATTTGAACTTGCTATTTCCATTATGATTGCAGATTTGGCAACTATTCCTATGTCAGAACCTCGGAATTCCAATTAGTAATGGCATTGTTCCAATTTTAGGATTACTTGTCATGCATTTAACTATTTCCCTTATTAACTTAAAAAGTGTTCGTATGAGGGAAATTCTATGTGGAAAACCATCTATTTTAATATATCGAGGTAAAATTGTAGAAAAAAATATGAAAAAAGAAAGATTTACCATTAACGAATTACAAGAAAGGTTAAGAGGAAACAATATATTTGACATGGGAGATGTCGAGTATGCTATTTTAGAAACCAGTGGACAAGTAACCGTCATTCCAAAGCCAAATAAAAGAAACACAACACCAGAAGATTTCAATATTATGCCAGAATATGAGGGAATTTCTTACGATTTAGTAGTAGACGGAAAAATTATGAAAGACAATTTAGAAAAATTAGGAAAAGATTATAATTGGCTTTTAAAACAGGTAAATCAATTTGGAATCAAACCAGAAGAAGCGTTAATTGCAACCATTGATGGAAAAGGAAATTTCTTTTGCCAAGCAAAAGAAGGGAGAAATAAAAATGCGTAAAGACTTTATTATTTGTGCTATTGTTATTGCTTTAGTAGTAGGTTTTAATATAATCACACAAAATTACACTACCAAATCGGTAGAAACAATTAACCAAAAATTAGAAGAATTAAAAGGAAAACTAGAGCAAGAGGAAATAGCAAAAGAAGAAGTAGAAGAAAGAATGGAAGAAATTCAAAATACATGGAAAGAAAAATATGAAAAACTTGCCTTTTTCATTGAACATGACGAATTAGAAAAGGTGGAAACAGAACTTACCTCTTTAAATGCTCATATTGAGATAGAAGAATATCAAGAAGCAATTCCAGAACTAGAAAAAGGCGTTTTTATTCTTCACCACATCGATGACAAGTTTAAATTAGATATTAAGAATATTTTTTAAAAATTAGGGACGGATTAGGGACGGGTCTAAAAATTTAATATAAAAATGAAATTAAATTTTTAGACCCGTCCCTAATTTTTAAAATAAATCATCCATTGTATAAAATCCATTTGGCTTATTTACTAAAAAGCGAGCAGCTTTAATAGCACCATCTGCAAAAATAGAACGAGAATAAGCTTTATGAGTAATTTCAAACGTTTCATTTTCACCAATAAATTCTACGGTATGCTCACCTACAATATTACCGCCACGAATTGAAGAAAAACCAATTTCATTTTTTGAGCGTTTTTCATGTTTATTGTGTCTATCAAATTCATAATACATGCTATTATCTAAGGCTTTGTTAATACTATCAGCAAGTAAAAGAGCAGTACCACTAGGACTATCAATTTTTCTATTGTGATGTGCTTCAATAATTTCGATATCTGTATTAGGAAGTGCTTTTGCAACTTCTTGTAATATTCTAGTCATTAAGTTAATATCAAAAGACATATTGGCAGATTTAAAAATAGGTAAATCTTTAGAACATTCCATAATCTGCTCATTTTCCTCTTTACTAAAACCAGTGGTTGCAATAACAACAGGAATATGTTCTTTTTTTGCATAAGCAAGCATTGTAAGAGTAGCCTTTGGAATTGAAAAGTCAATAATAACATCTGGTTTTTCTGCAATATCTTCATAATTAGTATAAACAGGGAAGGCAAATTTTCCTGTATTTTCTTTATCAAAGCCTCCAAGTAAAACACAATCTTCATAAGCATCTAATTGCTTTTGCACTTCTTGTCCCATTTTTCCATTAACACCATGAATTAAAACTTTCATATAAAAGACCTCCTTGAAAGTATGAAAAACGGGGATTAAATTTTCCAAAATGTGAATAACTTTTTTTATTTTTCACAATTTATTCACACCTTTAAAAATTTAACCCCCGTTCTTAATTTATCAATTTACTAAACTAAAATTAACAAGCAAAGAAATATATAAGCATATTTATATATTTTTTTCTTTTGCAAGAAAGAGTGATAGAACACAAACGATTCTTGCAAAGCACTATATTTATCAACAAAAGTAACTATAAAAGACTCTGGATATTTTGGAAGGCGAAGTGTAACTGGCCACATGTGTTTTATAATAATATCTTGTTCTTTTTTACTTAAGTCAAATAATTTTGATGCATTTTCTAAAGCAATTTGTGGATGTATAAAAGCATGTTTACGCTCTAAATTTAAAAGCTTACCACTTTTTCTCCAATCATATAGAAATAAGTCGTGAAGCATACCAGCACGTGCTACAGCTTTATAATCTAACCCTAATTTTTTGCATATTTTATAACTAATATAAGCAACATGAAAACAATGTTCAAAAGTGTTGGTATCATAGTGTTGTCTGAAATCTTTCATGTGCTGTACTGTTTTATTTGAAATAACATCTTGCACAAGTGAATAAAACTCGGCATATTGATTGAGATTTGCTTTATTAATCTCCTTTTTGATAAGTAAATTACTCATTGTCTTTCAAATTCCCCTTTATCTCTCTTTTGTATATGTTCTAATTTTATATTTTAATCATTCTAACTTTTATTATAGCATAACCAAATAAAAAAGCAAATAAATTTAAAAAATATTAAGATATTGTACCAAATTCCTTCATTGCTTTTTCTAATTTCTGTTTTCCAACTACACTAATTGGAATTAAAGGAAGTCGAGGTACACCGTAGTTATAACCTACTAAATTTAAAGCTTCTTTTACTGGAATTGGGTTTACTTCGCAAAACAACGCTTCTACTAATGGTAAACATTTTAGTTGTGCTTCCATTGCTTCTTTGTGTTTTCCTTCTAAATAATCCATTACCATGTCGTGAGTAAACTTTGGCTCAATATTCGATAATACAGAAATAACGCCAAGACCTCCTAAAGAAAGAATAGGAACAATTTGGTCATCATTGCCAGAATAAATATGTAAGTTATCTTGGCATAAAGATGCAATTTTTGCAATTTGTGAAATGTTACCAGAGGCTTCTTTTATAGCAACAATATTTTCTATTTTCGATAATTCCAAGCAAGTTTCTGGATTAATATTAACACCAGTTCTACTAGGAACACTATATAGAATAATAGGAAGGCTTACTTCTTTTGCAATAGCTGTATAATGTGCTACAAGCCCCGCTTGTGTGGTTTTGTTATAGTATGGAGTAACAATTAAAAGTCCGTCTGCACCAACACTTTCTGCATATTTTGACATAGAAATAACGGCTTTTGTGTTATTTCCACCTGTACCTGCAATAATAGGAACACGCTTATTTGCTTTGTCAATAGCAAACTTAATTGTTTGCTTTTTTTCTTCTTCTGTCATGGTAGAGCTTTCACCTGTCGTACCACAAACGATAATGGCATCAACACCATTTTGAATTTGCTCTTCGATTAGTTTTCCAAATTCTTCAAAATTAATACCATCTTCGGTAAATGGAGTGGCGATAGCAGTTCCACATCCTTTAAATAAAATTTTTTTCATATTTTTTCGTCCTTTCGTAAAGGCAATATAGAGCAAGAAATATAATTATATTTCAAACTATTGTTATTATATGATAAAGCCTTTAAAAAATAAATAGTTTTGCAAAAAAGTTATAAAAATAAATAGGGTAATATTAATTGTTATCAAAATCAATTAATTTTTCTACAATTTGAATCGCATTACTTGCAGCTCCTTTTCGAATGTTATCAGCAACTACCCAAAGATTAATGCCAGATTTTATGCTTTCATCTCGTCTAATTCTTCCAACAAATACTTCGTCATGTCCAGTAGCATTGGTAGCAAGAGGGTAAATATTATTTTTGACATCATCTTGAACAATTACATTAGGAGCATTTTTTAATGTTAACACTAATTCTTTTAAGTCAAAATCTTTTTCAAATTCTACGTTAATAGATTCACTATGTGAGTTAAAAACAGGAACGCGTATGGTTGTAGCAGTAATTTTTAAATCTGGTCTTTTTAGAATTTTCCTAGTTTCGTTTATCATTTTTTCTTCTTCTTTGGTATAGCCATTTTCTAAAAATACATCAATATGTGGTAAACAGTTGTTGAAAATAGGGTAAGGAAATTTTTGAAGTGCATAATCTTGCTTATTTTCAAAATCATGAATTCCATTTTCTAAATCAAAAATTCCTTTTGAGCCAGCTCCTGAAACTGCTTGATAAGTAGAATATACAATTCTTTTAATATGATATTTTGTATCGAGTGGTTTTAAGGCAACCACTGCTTGAATAGTAGAACAATTAGGGTTGGCAATAATGCCTCTATGATTCTTAATTTCTTCTGAATTTACTTCTGGTACTATTAAAGGAACATCTTTCTCCATACGAAAAGCACTACTGTTGTCTACTACAATACAACCTTTGGAAGCGGCAATAGGAGCAAATTTTTTAGCAGTATCACCACCTGCTGAAAAAATAGCAAAATCAAAACCTTCATCAAAAGAAGTTTCAGTTAATTCTCGTACTTCATAATCCTTTCCCATAAAATGTAGTTTTGTGCCACAAGAGCGTTTTGAAGCAAAAAGTACATATTCGGAAATTGGTAACTTTTTTTCTTCCAATACTTTTAAAACAGTTCTTCCAACTACGCCAGTAGCGCCAACAATTGCTAACTTATATGATTTCATATTTATTATCATCCTTTCAATCATTAATAAATGTAAATTTCTTAATCTATGCTTCTTTTCGTAAAATATTATACGAGAGAATGTTAAAATATGTGATTAAAATGAAAATCAAATAACGAAAAAATATTAACACAAACAAAATAGTTAATGCTATAATAAATTTACCAACAAAATTATCGTTGAATATCGTCTAAAAAATAGAAAGGCGAAAAACCGAAAATCAGACTTTGCATAGAAAAGGTAACGCAAGAAAAATTTCACTATGTGTTACCTTTAAAGCAAATATAAGAGAGGAAAGTGATGTAAAATGAATAAAAAGAAAATAATAATCATTTCTGTAATAATACTTGTACTAGCAATTGCATTTAGCATTATTGCATTTACAGGAATAGGAGCAGAAATTGGAAGTTATTTAAAATATAAAATAATGGTGCCAAAAGAAATAGTTTCTTTTGAAGAAAAAGAGCATATTACAATAACATATACATATCCATTGCAAAATGAAAAATTTGACATAGACGTAACAGATGAAGAATTAATAAAAATAATCAAAGATAATATCAACAATAAAAAATTAGAAAATTATTCAGGGGTAATCGGGTTGGCCGTAATGGGAACCTACAAAGTAGAATTAGATGAAAGCACAAGCTTTGCATTTGATTATGAAGATGAGGATGGCTATGTAATGATGGAACATAATGAAAAACAATTTCTTACAAAAATCGAACCAAAAATATTAAGTAAAATAGTAGCAATTGTAGATGAAAAACTAACAGAAAATATTCAAATGTTTAAAACAGAAAAAATTACAATTACCAATAAAGAAGGAAAACAGATAGAAATAAATAGAAAAACAGCAATAGATTATCTATTAGAACAATGTAAAGATATTACATCGGAAGAAATAGTAGATGAATTAAACATAGTAGCACCAGACTATACAATCAAATTTAATGATGAAGTAGAGATTTTTAAATATAACCAAAGTGACCAGGGATTTCTATTAAAAAATGGAAACTTAAATAGAGTTTATGGATTAGAAGGTTTTAATACTTTTTTAGAAAATGCTTTTGAAAATTTAGAAGAAAAGGAAAAAATGTTTACAGCAGATAAAATTACTATTACAAGCAAAGAAAAAATTATTGAAATAACAGATAAAAACATCATAGAAAAAATAACAACTCCTCTTATATATGGCACCATACAAGCGCGAGACTGGCTTGAAAATTATGATATTACAGAAGAATACGAAAATGGCATAAAAGTAAAAATCAATACTTGCGAATTTTTAATTCCTGGGAAGATAGGATATGTTACAATAGGTAACAGATATATTATAGCAGAAGATAAAAAAATAAAATTATGCTTTCCATTACAAGACATAGAAAAGTATGTCAATGAACTATTAGGAAACAAACAAGAAAAAACAACAGGGCCTGTTAGCATTGCTATATAAATATTAGTAGGAAAGGAATGTGGTAAATATGGAAAAACACATCAAAATAAATGGAAAAGTAATTATTTGCATAGTAGCAATTTGCATCATAATTATTCTTGCAACACCAAAACACAATATATCAGAAGATAAAAAACAAAATGTAGAAGGTAGCATGCAAGATATTGAAATGATTAGTTATGAAGGAACATTTCAATCAAAAGGAGTTGTGGTTCGAGCAGAAAGCAATATATTCACTCTTATGCCAACTGTCACAAATGAAGAATATAGAAATGAAGAAAACTTTTATATTGAAAATAGTCAAGTACAAAATTTAAAACAAGGGCAAGAAGTAATAGTCACTTTTCACTACCGTAAATCTTATAAGGAAAACTTTATTTATGAGCCGATAGTAGACAAAGTAGAAATTCTAACAGAAAAAAGTAATATTCAAATTCCAAGAGATGTATTAATAAAAGCTTATAGTATAAAAGAAAATATTACAGTTACAATAGATAAAGAAAAAAGTAATAACGAACAAATCGTATTTACAATAGCAGATAAAAATGAATTAAAATATGATTATTCTACTATGAAATATAATTTGTATAAGTACAATGCACCACCAGAAAAACAAGAAGTAATATATACTGAAAATGGAGCATCTACAACTGGATATAATCCATGGCCCGAAGTTTCAAAAATAGCAGAAGTTTCTACCGAGGCAAATTATACTTTAGATAGCAATGGTAAGATAAATGTTACTATTGACTACTCTCAAATTTATGAAGAATTAAAAGAAGGAAAATATCGTTTCAACCTTTCGACAGTAAATAGTTTAAGACAAAGTATTGCAAACCCAAAGGTACAAGAATATCCTTATGATGGTGTCATGATAGATATTAATTTTAACATAGATGCCAATGGAAAAGTAGAGTTTGGAGAGATAGAAATACGCTAGAAATATAGTAGAAACATAGTAAGCTCGAAAAATAAAAAATATAAATTTTTCATAATGAAAATAGTAAATGAACAAGTCAAAGCTTGTTCATTTTTCTATTTTATGATATAGTTTGAATAGAAAAAATGAAGGAGAAACTATGCAAGGTTTAGAAAAAGAAATACAATTTATAAAAGGAGTTGGCCCACAAAGAGCAGCACTTATGCACAAACTTGGTATTGACACCTTAGAAGATTTAATCACTTACTATCCAAGAGACTATGAAGATAGAAGTAAGCCAAAGAAAATTGCCTATTTAGAGCATGGAGAAGAAGCTTTAATTGAAGCAATGGTAGTATCTCGTATGAGCGAGCAAAGAATAAGAAAAAATATGACAATTTACAAACTAATTGTGCGAGATGAAACAGGAACTTGTATGCTTACATGGTTTAACCAAAGTTATTTAAAAAATAAATTTGTATTAGGACAAAAATATAAATTCTATGGAAAAGTATCCATGCAATATGGAAAAATAGAAATGAATTCACCTGTGTATGATAGCGAGCAGACCAGCAAAAATACAGGGAAAATTATTCCTATTTATCCTGCAACTTTTGGACTTGCACAAACAACCATTAGGCAAGTAATGGAAAATGGTTTAAAAACAGCAAAAGAAGAAAATTTATTAGAAGAAACCTTGCCAGAATATATTTTAAAACAATATAATTTGCAAAGTAGAGAAGAAGCAAATATGCAAATTCATTTTCCAAAAGACTTCCAAAGCTTTGAAATCGCAAGAAAAAGGCTAGTATTTGAAGAATTACTTGCCATGCAATTAGCACTAATCAGTCTAAAAAATCAATATACCAAAGAAGAAAAAGGAATTGCTTTTTCCAAAGACGTCAAAATGTCAGATGTTATAAATGAACTTCCTTTCAAGCTAACAAAAGCGCAATTAAAAGTATTAGAAGAAATAGATAACAATATGGAAGACGAAAAGCCAATGAATCGATTACTTCAAGGAGATGTAGGCTCACGGAAAAACAGTGGTGGCTATGATTGCAGCCTACAAAGCAGTAAAATGCGGCTACCAAGTAGCAGTAATGGCACCAACAGCAATTCTTGCTACACAACATTTATCTTCCTTTGAAGAAATTTTAGGAAAGTATGGTATTAGAACAGAACTTTTAATAGGAAGCGTTAGCAAAAAGAAAAAAGAAGAATTACTAGAACGATTAAAAAATGGGCAAATTGATATTCTAATTGGAACACATGCTTTATTAGAAGAAAATGTTGTATTTAAAAATTTAGGACTAGTCGTTACAGATGAACAGCATCGTTTTGGGGTAAGACAAAGAAGCATAATTGCTAAAAAAGGTGAAAATCCAGATGTTTTGGTTATGAGTGCAACACCAATTCCAAGAACTTTGGCTCTAATTTTATATGGTGACCTAGACATTTCTATTATTGATGAATTGCCACCAAATAGAAAAAAAATCGATACATTTGCAGTAACCAAAACAATGGAGCAAAGAGTAAATAACTTCATCAAAAAGCAAATTGGAGAAGGCAGACAAGCCTATATTGTGTGCCCATTAGTAGAAGAAAACGAAGAAATTGATGCAAAGGCAGTTTTAGAACTTGCAGAAAGGTACAAAATAGAAGTATTTCCAGAATTAAGAGTAGAATATTTACATGGCAAAATGAAACCAAAAGAAAAAGATGCCATTATGCAAGAATTTAAAGAAGGAAATATTGATATTTTAATTTCAACTACAGTAATTGAAGTAGGAGTTAATGTTCCAAATGCTAGTATTATGGTAGTAGAAAATGCCGAACGCTTTGGACTTGCTCAACTTCACCAATTAAGAGGAAGAGTAGGAAGAGGAGAATATCAATCTTATTGTATTTTAAAATACCAAGGAAATTCAGACGTTATTAGACAAAGAATGAAAACCATGCAGGAAACGAATGATGGCTTTGTTATTGCAGAAAAAGACTTAGAATTAAGGGGAAGCGGAGAATTCTTTGGAACAAAACAACACGGTATTCCAGAGTTTAAAATTGCTAATTTATTTCAAGATATGCCAATTTTAAAAGTGGTACAAGAATTAGCAATAAAAATAGAACAAGAAGATTCAAAATTGGAATTAGAGAAAAATGAATTGTTAAAGAAATTAGTGGAGAAAAAATTTAGCAATCGAATTGAAATATGAAGTAATAAAAAACAAAAATTTACATAAAATATAAGTAAATAATATTGACAATCTTATTTTGATATGTTAATATTATGAATAACAAATAAGTTTTGCTAATTAGAGAGCAAATAAAATAAAGTCTAATGAACAAATATTGATAAAGGGGCTAATTATAAAATTAGTCCCCTTTTTGCATGAAAAGGAGGAATGAAATTTGGAAAAAGACTTAAAGTTAGTAGAGGGAGATATTGTGCCTATTTATGAAAATAAGCAAGGAGAGAGATTGATTGATGCAAGAGAATTGCATGGTGCTTTACAAAGTAAAAGACAATTTGCAAATTGGATAAAACAACGAATAGAGCATTATAAATTTAAAGAAAACCAAGATTTTTTCACGTTTAACAAATTTGTTAAACGTGACCAAAATGACAATTTAGGAAACAAGAGCAAAGAATATTATATTACAATTGACATGGCAAAAGAATTATGTATGATAGAAAATAATGAAATAGGAAGAAAAATACGTAAATATTTTATAGAAATTGAAAAGAGATATAGAACTATTATAGAATCTCCTCAAACTATTTTTGATATAATGCATTTGGCTTTAAATCAAATTGAAGAAAATGAGAAAAAATTAAAAATAGTAGAAAAAGAATCAAAGCAAAATACACAAGAAATTGAAGAAATTAAAAAGAAAATAGACGTTATTATTCAAAAAGATTATTGTTTAGCCTCTGATATAGCAGAGCAATTACATATTTATTCAGAAAATGATTTGCCACATAGTAACTTTATTGGTGCAATTGCAAGAACATTAGGAAGGAAAATATCTTATAAACATTATTACGAAGATGGAAAAATAGCTATTGTACCAGATATCTCAAAAGGAAATCAATATTATCAAGTTTATTATAAACCACAAGCAGTAGAAGAAATTATCAAATGGTTTAAGCAAAATAAGGAAGATATAGAGTATAAAATTATTTATGAAAGAAATACAAAACATGGAGAAAAAGGGAAAATAAAAGAACAAGGTTTTAAAATAGAAGATATTTGCTACAAAATAAAAGAAGAAAAATAAATATAAAACTTCTCCAAAACCTTGACATTTACATAAAAAAAGAATAAGATAATAGCAGAAAAAGTAGAAAAAAGGAGAAAGGCTTTTATGCATACACAAATATTAACCTCGAAAGAGGGAGCCCAGCTTCTTAGTTTTAAAGTGAATGGAGAAGAAAAAATTCACCAAGGAGAAGAATGTGTAAGTGAAAATGGCAAAGTATACTGGAAAAGGCGTTATCCAGTCTTATTCCCTATGGTTGGAAAATGTAAACAAAACAAAACCATTATCAACGGAAAAACGTATGAAATGCAAGCAGACGGCTTTGTAAAAGATATGACATTTGAGCCAATTAGTAAATTAGATAATTTTCATTCTTATCTTATAAAAAGTGAGAATAAATTAATTGATAAATATCCTTATGAATTTTCTTTGCTTGTTACCTACAGAACAGATGGCAATAAACTAACTACTATTTATAAAGTAACCAATGAAGGTGATGTCGATATGCCATTTGGCATAGGAGCAAAGCCCGCCTTTAAAATTTCTTTCGAAGATTTAGAAAAAGGAAACTACTATTTAGAATTTGAAGAAGAGGAAGAAAAAATTCACTTTTTATATTTAGTAGATGGTCTAGTTGGAATTGAATATGCCAAAAATATTATGCTAGACAAAAAAACAATTCCACTTGATTCGCATACTTTCGACCATGATGCACTTATTATGAAAGGGTTAACATCAAAAAAAATTAGCTTAAAGAAAAAAGGACAAGAAACACCTATTTTAAATTTCTATTATGAAGGTTTTCCTTACCTTGCCCTTTGGTCAAAACCAAAAGCACCATTTATTAGCATTGCACCATACATGACAACAGCAGATAGCATTAATGGTTCTGGTGTCTTTAGGCAAAAAACAGATATTTTACTATTACCACCAAAGCAAGAATTTGAGTGTAAATTTACTGTAGAATTTTTTTAAAGAAAAAAATAAAAAGATAGGATGTTAAAAAATATGGAAATAATCAATTTAATTGGAATACTTATTGCTTTATTATTAGCAATGTTAGGAGTTATTTGCATTTATGATGCAAGAAAACTAGCAAAAAAATATTTTAGTTTTCACGACCAAAACGAAGGTTCAAAATGGTTTAAATTAGGTGGATTTTTTGTATCTATGATAGGAATAATAAGTTTATATTTCACTATTGTATAAAAATAATAAAATGAATGACTTAAAAATATAAAATAATACATCAAAACTAGTTGCATAAAATAAAAAAATAGGGTATAATAAAGCACATAGTAAAAAATAAAAAACAAAGAAAAAGAGGAGTATGTTTGAACTAGCTAGAAAGAGAAAAGAAGTGACAGGCTGAGAGCTTCTTATAGAATAGCAAACAGAAGGTAGCTTTGGAGTTAATATAGAGAAATAAAAAGTAACTATATTCGCGTTGCTAGCGTTAAAAAGCAAAATAAGAAAAATAAATAGAACCTTACATGGAATTTCTATTTATTTAACTTAAGGTGGTACCGTGAGAAATATGCTCGCCCTTAAATAGAAGGGCGAGTTTTTTTGCGACATTAGGGACAAATGCTCCAAATGGAAAAGTCCTCAATGTCGCAATGTTACAACGAATTACAAAAAGGAGGAAATTGTATGCAAAACAAACATGAATTAGAAGGAAAGTATAATCCAAAAAACTTTGAAGAAAAGTGGTATGAGGAGTGGGAACAAAAAGGATATTTCAAACCATCAGAAGATAAAACTAAAAAGCCATATACTATTGTGATTCCACCACCAAACATTACAGGAAAATTGCACATGGGTCATGCTTTAGATGATACCATTCAAGATATCTTAATTCGTTATAAAAGAATGCAAGGCTATAATACTTTATGGGTTCCAGGAACGGACCATGCCGCTATTGCAACAGAAGCCAAGATTGTAGCAAAAATGAAAGAGGCAGGCATTACTAAAGAAGATATAGGAAGAGAAGGCTTTTTAGAAAGAGCATGGGATTGGAAAAAAGAATATGGTGGAGCTATTGTTAATCAAATCAAAAAATTAGGTTGTTCTTGCGACTGGACAAGAGAAAGATTTACTATGGATGAAGGCTTATCTAAAGCGGTACAACAAGTTTTCATTAATCTATACAAAGAAGGCTTAATTTATAGAGGAAAACGTATGATTAACTGGTGCCCTTGTTGTAATACTTCTATTTCTGATGCAGAAGTAGAATACGAAGAAGAGCCAACTCATTTATGGCACATTCGTTATAAAGTAAAAGACGAAGATAGATACATCATTGTAGCTACTACAAGACCAGAAACAATGCTTGGAGATACTGGTGTCGCCGTTCACCCAGAAGATGAACGATATACCGATTTAGTTGGAAAGACAGTTATTCTTCCAATAATGAATAAAGAAATTCCAATTATTGCCGACGAATTTGTAGAAAGAGAATTTGGTACAGGTGCGGTTAAACTAACACCAGCTCATGACCCAAATGACTATCAAGCAGCCCAAAAACATAACTTAGAAATTATTGAAGTATTTGATGAGAACTTTAAAATGGGTGACCTAGTAGAAGAATATAAAGGAATGGACCTATACGAAGCAAGACAAAAAATTGTAGAAAAACTAGAAGAAATAGGAGCCCTAGTAAAAATAGAAGACTATACTCATAATGTAGGAAAGTGCTACAGATGCCATAGCACCATTGAACCTAAAATTTCAGAGCAATGGTTTGTAAAAATGGAACCTTTAGCAAAACCTGCAAATGAAGCGGTAAGAGAAGGAAAAGTTCGCTTTATACCTGCAAAATATGATAAAACCTACTTCGCGTGGATGGATAATGTAAAAGATTGGTGTATTTCAAGACAATTATGGTGGGGACACAGAATTCCAGCATACTACTGCGAAGATTGCCATGAAATGATGGTAGAAGAAACTATGCCAGAAAAATGTAATAAATGTGGAAGTACGCATCTTCACCAAGATGAAGATACACTAGACACATGGTTTAGCTCTGCACTATGGCCATTTTCAACCTTAGGTTGGCCAGAAAAAACAGAAGATTTAGAATACTTCTATCCAACATCAACATTAGTTACAGGTTATGATATTATTTTCTTCTGGGTAGCAAGAATGATTTTCTCTGCAATAAAACATACAGGAGAAGTTCCATTTCATGATGTTCTAATTCATGGTATTGTACGCGATAGCCAAGGAAGAAAAATGTCTAAAAGTCTAGGAAACGGAATTGACCCATTAGAAATCATTAACCAATATGGAACCGATGCTTTGCGTTTTTCTTTAATTTATGGAATTTCTGCAGGAAACGACATTCGTTATATGCCAGAAAAACTAGAACTTGCATCAAATTTTGCTAATAAATTATGGAATGCTTCCAAATTTGTTTTAGGTAATATTCAGGGAAAAATAGAGGATAGCTATTTAGAAAAAGAAGAATTACCAACAAATTTAGCCTATGAAGATAAATGGATTTTAGCGAAATTAAATCGTATTACCAAAGAAATTACCAACAACCTAGATAAATACGATATAGGTGTTGCCCTTCAAAAAGTTTATGACTTTATTTGGAATGAATTCTGTGACTGGTATATTGAAATGGTAAAACCACGTTTATATGACGAAAACTCTAACAATAAAGATGCTTGCTTATGGACATTAAATAAAGTGTTAATCAACTCTTTAAAATTATTGCATCCAGTTATGCCATTTATGAGCGAAGAAATCTTCCAAAAACTATATCATACAGAAGAAAGTATTATGATAGCAAAATGGCCAGAATATAAGAAAGAATGGAATTTTGAAAAAGAAGAAAATGAAATCGAGCAACTAAAAGAAGTAATCGTGGCCATTCGAAATTTAAGAACCACACAAAACATCCATCCTTCTAAAAAATCAAGTTTAATCTTCATTACCAAAGAATTAGCACCAATGATAGAGGAATCAAAAGCCATGATAGAAAAACTAGGATTTGCAAATAACATCGAGGTAAAGCAAGAAAAAGAAAAAATACCAGAAAATGCAACCTCTATTCATACTTCACAAATGGAAGTGATTCTTCCACTTGGTGATTTAATTGATAAAGAAGCAGAAAAGGCAAGACTAGAAGAAGAAATTAAAAAATTAGAAGCAGAAGTACAAAGAGCAGAAAAAATGCTTTCAAACCAAGGATTTATCAGCAAAGCACCAGCAGAAAAAGTAGAAGAAGAGAGACAAAAATTAATGAAATATCAAGACTTATTACAAAAAGCAAAAGAAAGTTTAAATGCATTATTAAAATAACTAAAACAGACTGTGAATTTTCACAGTCTGTTTTAATGTTAAATGGAAAGATGCAAAGCAATATCGTCTTCATCATAGACTAAAGCATGAGTATTCCAAAAGTCTACAGATTTTTGATTTTCTTCTTGGTCGAAGTTATGCTTTTTTCTCCAAGTTACTTGATTGTAAAAATGAGAATCCCAAGGTTCTGGTTCACCTTCTCCAATATAGGCAGAAATGAGAATATATTTTTCTAATCCTATTTGTTTTAACAAAATTGTTAAAAGAGAAGAATCATCAGGTGCTTTATTTCTTACCATAGGAGTGGGACCATTTTTCATTTTACGAATGACATAAACGATATCATCATCCTTTGTCACTTCAACACAATGAGATTTACCAATGATATATTTCATATCGATGACTTCTTTATGAAATACACCATGAGGGGCTAATTGTGATAAAGCCTTTAACAAAACCTCTTTTGATACGTCTTTGTGACAGTGGCTGGGAAGCCGATTATATACTTTCTTTCCATTTTGACAAGTTCCGATGAATGCTAAATTTTTCATATCATCAACCTCTCTATATTATTTTGTAAAGCATGTCCTTATTTTACCATTTTTTACGTAAATAGTCAATTTATTTAAAACAAAATATTGCTTATTTAATGCTATTATTTTATAGCGTCATCATAAAATTATGAAAGTAAATTTGTAATCTGATTGATACAATCTTTTAAATTAGCATGAAAAATGGCAAAAGAAGAATCTATTTCTATGCCAAGCACGTTTTGCAAATTCGTCGCTACTTTTTTAGAAGCAGCGATTTCTATTTGTGTAGGATGATATTTAGCATCAGCAAGTTCTAAATGATTACTTAGCAGTTGTACTTTTACATCATTACTATTTTGGTCTTTGATTTCTTCTGCCACAAAAAATTCTAATTGTGTTAAATGTATACCATCAAAACTAGGTTTTAAAATAGACATAACAGCGCCAACGGGAATATCTTCACAATAAGCTGCAAGAAATAAATCTGGTTGATGATGGTAGTAATACTCTAAATAAGAAAGAGCAGTTGTACGTGTCCAATTCTCTTGTGAATTGATATTTAGATGTGCAATAACAAATAAATTAGACAAAATAGATAAATCTTTTTCTCTTACTTCATGAATTGTCATTATCAAATCTCCTTTCTACTACTATATGCTTAGTATGAAACAAAAAAGAAAAAATATGTAAAAGGATGGCAAAAAAAATGTCGAAAACTTTTTATAAATCGTCAAAACTTCCTATATTTTGCTATTGGAAAATAATGGAAAATACAATATAATAAGCAAAGCAAACAAAAGAAAAGGAGGAAAAAAGTATTGAATGTAAGTTATGAAGAAAAGGACAAGCTCCTTTTACTAGAAATTACAGAAGAAATTGACCATCACACAAGCGAAAAAATAAGGAGGAAAGCGGATTATGAAATTACTAGATATATGCCAAGAAAAGTTGTATTTGATTTTAGTCATGTCACTTTTATGGATAGTGCAGGAATAGGAATGGTACTAGGAAGATACAAAATGATGAAAATGCTAGGAGGAAGCGTAGAAATAATAAACGTTTCCCCAATGCTAAAAAAAGTATTTGAAATGAGTGGAATCACAAAAATATGCCCATTAAAGGAAGTTTCTTAAATGTTCATTTGGAACAATTTGAAGGAGGAAAAATGAAAAGTATATACGAAAATGAAATGAATTTAGAATTCATTAGTAAATCTAGCAATGAAGCTTTTGCTAGGATTAGTGTAGCAGCTTTTGCTGCACAATTAGATCCAACCATAGAGGAAATTGCAGATATTAAAACAGCAGTTTCTGAAGCAGTAACTAATAGTATTGTTCATGGGTATGAGGATACCGAAGGCATTGTAAAAGTGCATTGTAAAATCATTGGAAATTCGATTATTGTTGAAGTTTCGGATACAGGAAAAGGAATTGAAAATGTAGAAGAAGCAAGGAAGCCGCTTTATACCTCTAAGCCAAACTTAGAACGTTCTGGAATGGGCTTTACTATTATGGAAAGCTTTATGGACGAAGTGAAAATTGAGTCAATTGTGGGCTTGGGAACGAAAGTAACTATGAAAAAACTAATCAAAAAAGAAGAAGTAACCCAAGAAGAAATTGAAGAAGTGTTAAGCCAAATAGGAAAAGAACAATAATAAAAGAGGAGCGTCATCAATGGTATATGAAAATAATGTGAAAGATATTATAGATGCTCAAAACGGAAACCAAGAAATGATGACAAAATTAATCGAAGAAAATAATGGACTTATTTGGAGCATAGTAAAAAGATTTAAAGATAGAGGTTATGAATTAGAAGATTTATATCAAATTGGAACTATTGGATTTGTGAAATCCATTAAACGATTTGATAGTTCTTTTGATGTAAGATTATCTACATATGCAGTTCCTTATATTTTAGGAGAAATTAAGCGTTTTATTCGCGACGATGGAAGCGTGAAAGTAAGTCGTAGTATGAAGGAATTAGCTATGAAAATTCGAGATTTACAAAATAAGCATTTAGCTAAAACTGGGGAAGAAATAAGTATAATAGAATTAGCAAAGGAGCTTAAAATGCCAAAAGAAGAAATTGCACTTGCCCTAGATTCCTTAAAACCAACTGTTTCTATTTATGATGATAGTTATAGTAATGAAGAAGGTGGTATTTCTTTTATTGATTCTTTAAGTACTGGGGTAGATGAAGCAGAACAAGTAGTTAGCAAAATTGCCATAAAAGAAATGATTAACCATCTAGAAGATAGAGAAAAAGAGCTTATATTACTTCGTTATTATAAAAATAAAACACAAATGGAAGTAGCAAAAATTTTAGGTGTTAGTCAAGTGCAAGTTTCAAGAATTGAAAAGAAAATATTACATTCCATGAAACTAAAACTGGCACAATAATTTTGAACAAGTACAAATAAGAAGATTAATACTTACAACTAAAAAATAGGTGGATGCCTTAGTGAGAGAAAGGATAGAAATTATGAAAAAAATTTTAGGCTATATTTTGCTCTTTGTATTGTTGTGTTTTGCTATTCCAATTCTTTTTACGCAAAAAAAAGAAGAACCAGTAATTGCAATGGTAAATGAAGAACCACCAAACGATATAGCTTATGACTATAAGCAATATAATGTAGTCAAGTTATGGCATGCAAAAACAAGCACAGTAGAAGAAATTGCTTTAGACGAGTACCTATATGGAGTAGTATCAGCAGAAATGCCGGCAAGTTTTGAAGAAGAAGCTTTAAAAGCACAAGCAGTAGTAGCAAGAACTTATACGATTTACAAAATTATTAATAATGCAAATAAACATGAAGGAGCAGATATTTGCGATGATTCTGCTTGTTGCCAAGCATGGATTTCAAAAGAAGATAGGTTCGCTAAATGGGAAGAACAAGCTCGAGAAAATAATTGGAGTAAAATAGTAAATAGCGTAAATGCTACAAAAGGAAAAATAATAACTTATGAAGGGAAGCCAATTAATGCTTTCTTCCATTCTAATAGTGGAGGAAAAACAGAAACTACGCTAAATGTATGGGGAGGGGATGGATACCCTTATTTACAATCTGTTGCCACCTCTGGAGAAGATGCCTATAGTCAGTATCAATCTGAAGTGACCTTAAGTAAGCAAACTTTTATTGAAAAAATAAAAGAAAAATATGCAGACTTTGAAATTGATTTTGCACAAGAAAATGCAATTCAAGTATTAGAATACACAGAAGCGGGTAGAGTAAAAACCATTCGTATAGGAAATAAAGAATTTTCTGGGGTAGAAGTAAGAACAATGCTAGAGCTAAAATCTGCCAATTTTACAATAACCATAGAAGGAGATAATGTAAAATTTTCTGTTATAGGTTACGGACATGGAGTAGGAATGAGCCAAACAGGGGCAGACAGTATGGCAAAGCAAGGAAGTAATTACGAAGAAATTATTAAACATTTTTATACAGGTGTAGAAGTAGTGGATTTATGATTTGTTTTAAAGTAATAATTTTTGAAATCAATTTATGTAATTAATTACAACTGCGATTTATAACAAAAGAAATATAAAATAAAAACAAATGGTATAAAAGTGAAAAAACCGGAAACAATCTAACTAAAGAAAAAGTGAAGGAGGAAAATACATGAGAAGAAATAACAGAAGACCATTTGATGAGGAAAAGGAGACCAACAAAATAGTAATTATTTCTTTTGCTGTTTTAGTAATGGCAGTCCTTGCCTTTATAATTACTTTTGTAGTGTATCGTAATTATTTAAATAAGCAAACGGAAATAGCAAAATATCATACAATTACAGATTTAGGAAAAACAAATCAAGAAGAAACCTCTAGTGCAAGTTCTAGTATAGGAAAAAGTGTCAATGAAATGGAAGAAGAAAATGTTATAACAAATGAAATATCTAATGAGACTGGCACAGAGAAAATAGCCATTAATACTTCAAATATGGAAAAACAAAATGTAAATGAACAAACCACACCAATAACACCAAACACAGAATCTCAAACAGAAGACAAAAAGGAAGAAAAGCAACCAGACCCAACATTTACAAAACCAGTAGAAGGACAAATAACTACAGAATTTGCAAAAGATACTTTAATATACTCTAATACTTTACAAGAATGGGTAACTCATAATGGAATTGACATGAAAGCAGACAAAACTACGGTAGTAAAAGCATCTGCAGAAGGAACGATTAAATCTATAAAAAATGACCCACGCTATGGAATTACAGTAGTAATAGAACACGTAAATGGATATCAAACGGTTTATTCTAATTTATTAACAGCAGAATTTGTAAAAGAAGGAGAAACAGTAAAACAAGGACAAACCATAGGAACAGTCGGAAACACAGCTACATTTGAAATTGCAGATGATTCCCATCTACATTTTGAAATTATAAAAGATGGAGAATCTATTGACCCAAGTTTATATATAAAATAAAAAGAATAGTAACACCTCTTATTGTTTCGTTTTGGAATAATAAGAGGTGTATTTTTTTATGCCATTTGGGACAGCTCTTTTACACTTCTTCTTGTATTTTTTTCTATAAAATGATAGAATCATACCAAAATACGGAAAGAAATGGAGAAAAATATGGCAGAAATCACATGGAGCAAAGAACAAATACAAGCAATCAATCAAAAAGAAAGTAATTTACTAGTAGCAGCTGCTGCACGGAAGTGGAAAAACAGCCGTATTAGTAGAGCGTATTATTCATAAAATAACAGAAGAAAACCTCGATATAGATAAACTATTAGTAGTTACCTTCACCAATGCGGCAGCATCAGAAATGAGAGAAAGAATTTTAAATGCCATTTACAAAAAAATTGAAGAAAACCCAAATGATATTCATTTGCAAAAACAAATTACCTTATTAAATAAAGCAAATATTTGCACCATTCACTCATTTTGCTTAGATGTGATTCGAAATTACTTTTATGAAATTGATATTCCTGCCAATTTTCAAATTGGCGATAGTACAGAAATGGAACTTTTAAAACAAGAAGTATTAGATGAAGTATTAGAAGAAAAATATAAACAAAAAGAAGAAGGATTTTTACAATTAATTGATACTTACGCTACTTATAGAGGAGATGAAGAATTAAGAGAATTAGTTTTAAAAATAGATACAAAAATCCAAAGTCACCCATTCCCAAAAGAATGGTTAGAAGAAAAAGTAGAAATGTTTAATATTAGTGAAAAAATAGAACAAGATTTTTCACAAACAATATGGGGAAAATTACTATTACAAGAAGTAAAAGAAGAAATAGTAGAAAATCGTTATAAACTAGAAAAAATGATACATAATTTAGAAAAATATCCAGAATTAGAAAAATATACAAACACCATCTTAAAAGATAAAGAACAATTAGAACAAATAGAAAATTTATTTATTACAAAAGATAACATTTGGGAAAAAGTATATATGGCTATGCAAAATTTACAATTTGAAAAATGGCCAGTGGATAGAAAAGTAAATATTGCTTATAAAGAAGAAGCAAAAGAGATGCGTGACAAAATAAAAAAATCAATTCAAACTATAGCAAATAAAATCATGTTAAATACTTCTAAAGAAGCTAATCAAGCAATTTATGAAATGTATCCTACTTTAGTTAATTTAAAAAATTTAGTATTAGAATTTGAAGAACAATATAGTAATAAAAAAAGAGAAAAAAATCGTATTGATTTTCATGACATTGAACACTTTGCTCTTTCTATTTTAATACGAAAAGACGAAAAAGGGCAAATACACCCAACTAATGTTGCTAAAGAACTACAAGGAAAATTTGAAGAAATTGCTATAGATGAATATCAAGATAGCAACCTTGTGCAAGAATATATTTTAAATAGTGTATCAAAACAAAATAATATCTTTATGGTAGGAGATATTAAACAAAGTATTTATCGTTTCCGTGAGGCAAAGCCAGAACTATTCTTAGAAAAATATAAAAAATATGAATTAGTAAAAGAAGAATTTACTCAACAAGAAATACTAAAGCATATAGAAGATGGAGATACTCCAAAAGAAAATGTCTTTCATGTCGCAATGTCTAAAAAAGAAATGTCCCAAAAGGGACAAAAAGTAAAATTGTTTCAAAACTTCCGTAGCAGAAGAGAAGTTTTAGATTTGTGCAACTGGGTATTTGAGCAAATTATGAGTGAGAAATTAGGTGATGTAGAGTATAACGAGGAAGAATATTTAAATCCAGGTGCAAATTATGAAGAAACACAAAACATGTTACCAGAATTGCATATTCTAGATTTAGCAAAAGAGGAAGAAACTGTTTTTAAAGAAGAAAACGAAAAAGAAGACATACAAGCAGAAACATTAGAACAAGTAGAAGAATTACAAATAATTGAAAAGACAACAGAAGAAGCAAAAATGGTAGCAAATTTAATTGAACAACTATTCAAACAAAACTTTATGGTACAAGATAAAAAACTAGGAAAAAGAAAAATACAGTATAAAGATATTGTTATTTTACTTCGCTCTACTATGACAGCAGCACCTATTTATGAAAAAGAGCTATCAAATAGGCAATTTCCTGTTTTCTGTGATACTTCTTCGCAATATATAGAAGCAGAAGAAGTACACACTATATTAGCTTTACTAAAAGTCATCGATAATCCAATGCAAGATATTCCACTAGTGGAAGTTTTGCGTTCTCCTATTGGAAACTTTACAGATAATGAATTAGTAGAAATTCGTTTAGAAGATAGGCAAGGTTACTTTTATGAAGCTATGTTAAAGAAAAGGATTTCTGCAGAAAAAGAATTAAAAAATAAAATAGATACTTTATTAAATTCATTAGAAGAATGGAGAGAGTTAGAAAAAGAACTTCCACTCAATGAATTAATTTGGAAAATTTATAGCGATACCAATTATTATCATTATGTTGGTCTTCTTAATAATGGCGCTTTAAGGCAAGCAAACTTAAAAATGTTATTTGAAAGAGCAAAACAATATGAATCAGCAAGCTTTCAAGGGTTATATCATTTTATCCATTTTATGGACCGCTTACATATTAGTAATTCCGATTTATCTTCTGCCAAAATTGTAGGGGAAAACGATAATGTAATTCGTATTATGAGTATTCATAAAAGTAAAGGGCTAGAATTTCCAGTTGTATTTTTATGTAATACAGGAAAGCAATTTAATAAACAAGATTTAAACGATACTATTTTATTACATCCGGAATTAGGTTTTGGACCGGAATATATCAATCGTGATGAGAATATCCAATATACTACTTTAGCAAAAGAAGCTATGAAATTACAATTAGAAAAGGAACTAATTGCAGAAGAAATGAGAGTTCTTTATGTGGCTTTAACCAGAGCAAAAGAAAAATTAATAATTACTGGAACAAATAAGGATTTTACAAAGTCTTGGAAAGAAAAAGAGTACATGCTTACTTTATATAACCAAGAAAAAGAAAAGAAATTACCAGAAAGACTACTAAAAAAGAATACATCTTATTTAGATTGGTTTATGCTTTTACTATTAAAAAACATAGGGCAAACCAAAATAACGTACCAAATTCATAAAGTAGAAGAAAATAAAAAAGAAAATAACGAGAAAAAAGAGAAAATAGTAGAAAAGCAAAAAGTAGGAAAAAAAGAAGAAATACAAAAAATAAAAAAACAATTAGAATGGAAATATCCTTATCTTATTGCTTCTCAAATTCCAAGTAAAACTTCTGTTAGTAAATTAAAAGAAGAAAAGCAACAAGAAACACAAGACATACAGCTAATGGAATTATTAGGGAAAAAAGAACATACTATGAATACTCCAAAATTTGCAAGTAAAGAAACAAAAACGATTTCAAATAGTAGAAAAGGAACTTTGGTTCATTTATGTTTGCAAAAGTTAGATAGTGCAAAAGAATATACAGAAAGTGACTTGCAAGATTTAATAGAAGAATTCGTAAATAAAGAAATAATTTTGCAAGAAGAAGCACAGGCAATTCCTATTATAGCAATAAAGAAATATTTAAAATCAAATATATGGAAAGAACTAAAAGAAGCCAAAGAAATACATAAAGAAGAACCATTTTATATGCAAATTCCAGCAAATAGAGTAAAGGAAAATTATCCAAAAGAAGAAAATATTTTATTGCAAGGCGTTATGGATTTGTACTATATAAATAAAAATGATGAGTTAATTTTAGTTGATTATAAAACAGACTATGCAAAACAAGGTGACGAGCAAAAATTAATTGAGAAATATAAAGAGCAATTAAGTTTATACCAAGAAGCATTAGAAAAGGCACTAAAACGTAAGGTGGCTAAAGTAATTATTTACTCTACTTGGCTTGGTGAAATTAGAATGGGATAGAATGGAAAGATTTAGACGCGTTCCAAATCTTTCCAAAGCAAAAAGAACCCCTCACTTATTAAAGTGAGGGTATTCTTTTCACGGAAGGCTACCGTGATTTGCAGTTTTTAACTGCTGCCGCATAAGATTTAGTTTGAAGTGTTATTTTTCTTCATTTTTTTGTTGTTGTTTTTCTCCTTCTTTTCAGAAACAAACTTTTTGCTTTTTTGAATTGCACTACACTGGCCTAATGATATCAGGGCCGGCAAACTTTAAAAGTTACTTTGGCTATACAAAGCCACTGGGAAACATCCACATTTTTGTTTTCATGGATTCTTTTCTCCACCACTCGTTTTTTTTTCCGGTTTTCAGTTTCCGCACCATCTGCGCGGTTCACATTTTTTCGCGCCATCTGCGCAAAATTTTTGTTGCCCGCCACTCTACGAAATAGCATTTCCTTACGCCACGTTATAGTGAGCGTATTTGCTACGTAAGCGCAGGCGCCAGCCGCCTAATTTTTCCTTTTAGTTGTTGCAGTAGGTCCTCTTATCATAGTTTGCCCTCCATTACGGGATATGCAAAAAAATGGTTTCGCTTGCATAACACTAGGTGTGTTATGTAGCAGTTACATACAAGTGGCTTTTAGCCAACTTATGTATTTAGTATAACAGAATAATTTACATAAGTCAAGAGATATTTAGAAAAATTTTCAAAAAAATGAAAAGAATAGAAATAAATACTTGAAAACAAATATACTTTGGTATAAAATAACCATATCAAAACAATAATAAGCATAGGGAAATTTAGAAAATAAGGTTTTCTATGTTTTTAAAGGAGGAAAAGAAAAATGAGTGTAAAAATAGGAATTAATGGTTTTGGAAGAATTGGAAATTTAGCATTCCAAGCAGCATTGAAAAAAGGAGAAGTAGATGTAGTAGCAATTAACGATCCATTCATTACAGCAGATTATATGGCATATATGGTAAAATATGATACAGTTCATGGAAAATTTGAAGGAGAAGTATCAAGCAAAGAAAATACTTTAATAGTAAATGGAAAAGAAATAAAAGTATATAATGAAATGGACCCAAGCAACATTCCTTGGGGAAAAGATGGAGTAGATTACGTACTAGAATGTTCTGGCGTATTTACTACAATAGAAAAAGCAGAAGCACATTTAAAAGGAGGAGCAAAGAAAGTTATTATTAGTGCACCTTCTAAAGATGCTCCAATGTTTGTTATGGGTGTAAACCATACAAGTTATGACCCAAGCATGAATATTGTTTCAAATGCATCTTGTACAACAAACTGTTTAGCACCTTTAGCAAAAGTAATTAACGACAATTTTGGTATTGTAGATGGTTTAATGACAACTGTTCACTCTACTACAGCAACACAAAAAACAGTAGATGGTGCATCTAAGAAAGATTGGAGAGGTGGACGTGCAGCATCAGCTAACATCATTCCATCTTCAACTGGAGCTGCAAAAGCCGTAGGAAAAGTAATTCCAGAATTAAATGGAAAATTAACAGGTATGGCATTTAGAGTACCAACTGTTGATGTTTCAGTTGTAGACTTAACTTGCAATTTAGCAAAACCTACTACTATGGAAGAAATTTGCAAAGTAATGAAAGAAGCATCTGAAAACGAAATGAAAGGTATTATAGAATATACAGAAGATGCTGTTGTATCTTCAGATTTCATTAGTGATGAACATACATCTATTTTTGATGCAACTGCAGGAATCCAATTAACAGATACATTTGTAAAATTAATTGCATGGTATGATAACGAATGGGGTTATTCAAATAAATTAGTAGATTTAGCTGTTTATATTGCTTCAAGAAGCTAAAAATATTTTTTAATAAATTCGTGCTATCAGAAGTATTTATATTATATTTTTGAAGTGAGCTTGTGTGGGGACCGACAAGATTATAGTCTGTTAATCAATTTTTAGCGATAGCAAAAATTGATTTATAGACTATTCGATGTTGGGACGAACGAAAAAAATATAATATAAATACTTCTGATAAAGCACGAAACATTATAAAAATTAGATATAAGAAACTATAAAAAAGTTTTTTATATGTAACTTTTAAAAAATTAGGAGGTAACTATGAATAAAAAAACCGTTAAAGATATTAATCTAAAAGGAAAGAAAGTATTTGTTCGTTGTGACTTTAATGTACCACTAGATGAACAAGGAAATATTACAGATAATAGAAGAATTGTAGGAGCATTACCTACAATAAAATATCTATTAGAGCAAAATTGTAAAATTATTTTATCTTCTCACTTAGGAAGACCAAAGGGAGAATTCAAAAAAGAATTTTCTTTAGAACCTGTTGCAAAAGAATTATCTAAATTATTAGGAAAAGAAGTAAAATTGGCAAAAGACGTAACAGGAGAATCTGCTAAAGAACTTACACAAAATATGAAAGAACAAGAAATTGTTCTATTAGAAAATGTACGTTTTGATGCAAGAGAAGAAAAAAATGATGAAAGTCTATCCAAAGAATTTGCTGATATGGCAGAAGTATTTGTAAATGATGCCTTTGGAACAGCTCATAGAGCACATAGTTCTACTGCAGGAGTAGCAAATTATTTGCCAGCCGTATCTGGTTTTCTAATTGAAAAAGAACTAAACTTCTTAGGAAGCGCTTTAGAAAATCCTAAAAGACCATTTGTAGCCATTTTAGGTGGAAAGAAAGTATCTGATAAAATTGGTGTTATTGATAGCCTATTAGAAAAAGTAGATACCTTAATGATTGGTGGAGGAATGGCATATACCTTCTTTAAATCTATGGGTTATAATATAGGAGATTCTATTTGCGAAGAAGATAAATTAGACTTAGCACAAAGCTTAATAAAAAAAGCAAAAGAAAAAAATGTCAAATTAGTTCTTCCTGTAGATAATGTTATTGCCGATGAATTTAGTCCAGATGCAAACAGCAAAGTAATTGATTCTGACGAAATTCCAGATGGTTGGGAAGGTTTAGATATTGGTCCAAAAACAGTAGAATTATTTAAAAAAGAATTACAAAATGCAAAAACCATTATTTGGAATGGTCCAGTGGGGTTATCAGAATATGAAAAATTTGCAAATGGAACAAGAGAACTTGCAAAAGCATTAGCAGGCTTAGAAGATGCTATTACCATTATTGGTGGTGGAGATTCTGCAGCAGCTATTGAAAAAATGGGACTTTCTGATAAAATGACTCACATTTCTACCGGTGGTGGAGCTTCATTAGAATTTTTAGAAGGAAAGAAATTACCAGGAATTGAATGCTTAATGGATAAAGACTAAAACTAAAATAAGGAGAATTAATATGCGAAAAAAAGTAATCGCAGGAAATTGGAAAATGAATATGCTTCCAAATGAAGCAATGAATTTTATTAACAACTTAGAACCAACAGCAAAAAATGCAAAATGTGATGTTATTCTATGCGTCCCTTATACAGATTTATTTTATAGTTTATTAACAGCGCAAAATACCAACATTAAAATAGGTGCACAAAATATGCATTGGGAAGAAAAAGGTGCCTATACTGGTGAAATTGCTCCACAAATGTTGGAATGCATTAATGTAGAATATGTTATTATAGGGCATTCTGAAAGAAGACAGTATTTTGCAGAAACAGATGAAACAGTCAATAAAAAAATAAAAGCAGCAATGACACATAAGCTAATTCCTATTCTATGTGTAGGAGAAACATTAAAACAAAGAGAATTAGGGCTAGCAGAAGAAGTAATTACACAACAAACAGAGCTGGCTTTAGAAGGTTTAAGCAAAGAACAAATAGAAAACGTCATTATTGCGTATGAGCCAATTTGGGCTATTGGAACAGGAAAAGTTGCTACTAAAGAAGATGCAAATAATGCAATAAAGCAAATACGAGACAAAATTGCTTCCTTATACGGAGAAAAAACAAGTCAGAACATTACCATTTTATATGGAGGAAGTGTAAATTCACAAAATGCAAAAGAACTATTTTCTACTTCCGACATAGATGGTGGATTAGTAGGTGGAGCAAGTTTAAAAGTAGACGAATTTGAAAAAATCATAAATAGTATATAAAATACAAAAGGTCGTTGAAAGAAAAAGAAAGAGGTAAAATAAAATGAAAAACAAATTAACTATGCTAATGATATTAGACGGATTTGGAGAAAATGAAAATGAAAAGGCAAATGCCGTAAAATTAGCAAATACACCAAATATTGATAAACTAATGAAAACATGCCCAACCACAGATATTTATACAAGTGGTTTAGATGTAGGACTTCCAGAAGGACAAATGGGAAATTCAGAAGTAGGTCATACCAATATTGGGGCAGGAAGAATTGTATACCAAGAATTAACAAGAATTACTAAATCAATAGAAGAGGGAGATTTCTTTAGTAATGTAGAATTTAATAAAGCTATTGAAAATTGTCAAAAATATCATTCTAAATTACACATTATGGGCTTATTATCTGATGGTGGAGTGCATAGCCATATTCGTCATTTATTTGCTCTTTTAGAACTTGCAAAAAGAAAAGATTTTGAAGATGTTTATGTACATTGCTTTATGGATGGAAGGGACACACCTCCTGCTTCCGGAGAAACTTATATTGCAGAATTAGAAGAAAAAATGAAAGAAAAAGGAGTAGGAAAAATAGCTACTATTTCAGGAAGATTTTACGCAATGGATAGAGACAAAAGATGGCAAAGAATAGAAAAAGCATATAACGCTCTTGTAAATGGAGAAGGCGAAAAAGCAACATCTAGTATTTCTGCTCTTGAAAGTTCATATCAAAAGGAAGTATTTGATGAATTTATAGAACCAACGGTTATTATGAATAATGATGCACCAGTAGCAACAATTGGAAAACATGATTCTGTTATCTTCTTTAACTACAGACCAGATAGAGCAAGAGAAATTACCAGAACTTTAGTCGATAAAGAATTTAAAGAATTTGAAGTAAAGAAAGATTTAGATTTATACTATGTTTGCATGACAAGTTATGATGAAACAATGCCAAATGTTCACATTGCATTCAAAAAAGAAGAATTAGTCAATACATTTGGAGAATATATTTCAAAACAAGGACTAAAACAATTAAGAATTGCAGAAACAGAAAAATATGCGCATGTTACTTTCTTCTTTAATGGAGGAGAAGAAAAGCAATATGAGGGAGAAGAAAGAATTCTAGTACCATCTCCAAAAGTAGAAACTTACGATATGAAGCCAGAAATGAGTGCATATGAAGTAACAGAAAAAGTAGTAGATGCCATAAACTCGCAAAACTATGATTGTATTATATTAAACTATGCAAATCCAGATATGGTAGGACATACGGGAAGTTTAGAAGCTGCTATCAAAGCTATTGAAACAGTAGATGAATGTGTAGGAAAAGTAGTAGAAGCAGTAGAAAAACAAAATGGAGTATTAATCATTACAGCAGACCATGGTAATGCAGAGCAAATGATAGATTATAAAACAGGAGAACCACACACCGCTCATACAACAAATCCTGTACCACTTATATTAGTAGGAATGGAAAATGCAAAACTAAAACAAGGGAGACTTGCTGATTTAGCACCAACTATGCTTGCTATTATGGAACTTGAAAAACCACAAGAAATGACAGGGGAAAGTTTAATCATAGAATAAAAAAATAGCAAGAAGCAAAGGTCTAATAAAAAAATCTTTGCTTTTTTGCATAATAGAAAATGAGGGGAAAATCATGTTAAATGGAGTAAAAGTTAGGAGCATTTATGCTACTTTGCAAAGGCAGTTATTCTATATGATACCAGAAAAATGGGATAAAATTTATCTATATGCAGCTGTATTAGAAAAAATAAATCGTCTGCAAACAGGAGAAATGTTTTTCTACTATTATCCAAAGGGTCTATTAAAGAAAAATCCAGTCAATGTATACGAAATTCCGTCTAAATTTAATATTGATGAAGAAGCGTATATGAAACTTGTAAATCAGTTATATGATACAATTCAGCTATTAAGAAAAGAATTTGAAAAAGCAGGTGAAAAATTATGGACAAATCTAACCATTTCAATTGAAAATCTAAAATTTTCAATTGAATATGCTTATGAAGATTTAGAAAAATCTTATTATTCCAGCTATGATAGACATATTATATGGCAATATAAATATTTAGATTTAAGCTTAGAAAGATTATCAAAAAAAGATAGAAAAATGCTAGAAAATTACATAGTAGAAGAACAATTTCAAAATAGAGAAACAAAAAAACATGTAGAAAATATGTATCAAAAAAACGTACATAATATAGTTGAATATGATAAAGTTGAAAACGTAAATCAGGAAGAAGAGTATAAAGTAGAACAAACGGTAGAAGAAGTAGAAGAACAAAAAGAAAATAAAATGACTTTTGATAAATATGAGCGATATAAAATAAGAAAAGAAGAAAAGCAATTAGATAAATATGAACTATATAAACTAAAAAGAGAAGAAGAAAAACAAAAAGAAATAGAGCAAAAAGAAAAACTAATACATAGTATAGAGCAAAAAGACGAAAAGAAAAATCAAATTTTAAACTTCAATCCTTAAAAGGAAAGATTTCTAAATCTTTCCTTTTATGCATTTTGGGACGGAAAAAAACAGGTAAATAAAAATATGATAAAAAAATAAAAAGAGAGCATGCAAGAAAAAACGACAAAAATTGTCGTTTTTTCTTGCATGTTTTATTTTAACGTTATATAATAATAAAGTCTAAACGAAAGACATACATATAGAAAGAAAGCAAACTTTGAAAGGAGAAATAGAAATGATTTATTCAAAAGAAGTAGAAGAAATGTGCAAAGTAGCAAAAGGAGTAGACCATGGACCAGCACCAATTCCAGAAGAAGGAAAATGGGTAAAAGCAAAAGAAATTAAAGATATTTCAGGATTAACTCATGGTATTGGATGGTGTGCACCACAACAAGGCGCATGTAAATTAACATTAAATGTAAAAGAAGGAGTTATTCAAGAAGCTTTAGTAGAAACTATAGGATGCTCTGGTATGACACATTCAGCTGCTATGGCAGGAGAAATATTAGTAGGAAAAACTATTCTAGAGGCATTAAACACAGATTTAGTATGTGATGCGATTAATACTGCAATGAGAGAATTATTCTTACAAATTGTATATGGTAGAACACAATCAGCCTTTTCAGAAAACGGACTTCCAATAGGAGCAGGAATGGAAGACTTAGGAAAAGGACATAGAAGTCAAACAGGTACCATTTATTCTACCTTAGAAAAAGGACCAAGATACTTAGAACTAGCAGAAGGTTATATTGTAGAAATTGGACTAGATAAAGACGACCAAATTATTGGTTATAAATATGTTAATTTAGGAAAAATGATGGATAACATTAAAGCAGGATTAGAACCACAAGAAGCAATCGAAAAAGCTTCTGGAACTTATGGTAGATTTGATGAAGCCGTAAAGAAAATAGACCCAAGAAAAGAATAGAATTTCTAACAATATAAACTTTTAATTCATGAAAAATAAATAAGAGAAAGGATGAAAATAAAATGGCACTATTTGAAAGTTATGAAAGAAGAATAGAACAAATAAAACCAGTTATGGAAAAATACGGAATTAAAGATTTCGATGACGCATTAAATATATGCAAAGAAAAAGGATTTAATCCTTATGAAATTACAAGAGGAGTGCAAACCATTTGCTTTGAAAACGCATGTTGGGCTTATACATTAGGTGCAGCAATAGCAATTAAAAAAGGTTGCACAAAGGCTGCAGATGCAGCAAAAGCAATAGGAGAAGGTTTACAAGCATTTTGTATACCAGGTTCTGTTGCAGATGACAGAAAAGTAGGTTTAGGACATGGAAATCTAGCATCAATGTTATTATCAGAAGATACGAAATGTTTTGCTTTCTTAGCAGGACACGAAAGCTTTGCAGCAGCAGAAGGAGCTATTGGTATTGCAAAATCTGCTAACAAAGTAAGAAAAGAACCTTTACGAGTTATTTTAAATGGTTTAGGAAAAGATGCTGCACAAGTTATTTCCAGAATTAATGGATTTACTTATGTAAAAACCGATTTTGATTTCTTTACTGGAAAAGTAAACGTAGTAGAAGAAATTGCTTATTCTGATGGAGAAAGAAGTAAAGTAAAATGCTATGGTGCAAACGATGTTAGAGAAGGCGTAGCAATCATGTGGTTAGAAGATGTTGATGTTTCTATTACTGGTAACTCAACCAACCCAACAAGATTCCAACACCCAGTAGCAGGTACTTATAAAAAAGAAAGACTTGAAGCAGGTAAAAAATACTTTTCTGTTGCTTCTGGTGGAGGAACAGGAAGAACTCTTCACCCAGATAATATGGCAGCAGGACCAGCTTCTTACGGTATGACAGATACCATGGGAAGAATGCACTCAGATGCTCAATTTGCAGGAAGTTCTTCTGTACCAGCACACGTTGAAATGATGGGACTAATTGGAATGGGAAATAACCCAATGGTAGGAGCAACAGTAGCTATAGCAGTAGCGGTAGAAGAAGCTATGAAAGCATAAAAATAGAGAAAAAATACGGAATTAAAATTTTCTTATTAATTTATTGATAAGAAAATTTTAATTCTTTTTTTATTTCAGTAATATTACAAAAACATTACGTTTTAATTACAATTCATATAACAATATTGACGAATAAGTTCTAAAATAATATAATTTATATATAACAACAAATAAACATAAAATAAGAAAGGATGAAACAAATGAAAAATAATGAAAAGAAAGGTTTATTAATTTTAGTAGGGGTAGCAATATTAATCGTATTAGTGATTTGGCTATTTACAAGACCAAAAAATAATGACAATAAAGGAACAACACAAAATCCAGCATCTTCAGAAAGTAGTGCAAGCCAAGGAGAATTTACAAAAGTAGAAGAAGATGGAACAATTGTAAACACAAGTGAAAAATTAAATGAAGATAGAACAGAAGACATCGGATTTTCAGTTACAAATATTAGTTTTGAAGAATCAAATGGAAGAACAGTATTAAAAGCAAGAGTAACCAATGCAACCGAAAAAGCACAAGATTCTTTCTTTGGAAACATTGTATTATTTGATAAAGCAGGAAATGAAATAGGAAGAATACCAGTAAGTATACCAAAAACACAACAAGGAGAGACAATAGAAGTAAAAGCATCTATTACAGAAAGCTATGCAAATGCATATGACTTTAAACTAGAGAAATAATAGCATAGAGTAATAAAATGAAAATGATATATTAGTTGTTTAAAAAATAACTTCTGATGTAGAATTTTCATTTTTTCATAATAAACACCTAATAATAAAAGGAGAAACGTGTAATGAAACATACAGATATACACAAATATAATAGAGCAAAAAATAGAGGTATTACTTTAATTGCATTGGTAATATCAATTATTATTTTAATAATATTAGCAGGAATAAGCATTAGTGTATTATTAAGTGATGAAGGCTTATTTAATAAAGCAAAAAGCACACAAAAGATACAAGATGTAGCTTCATTAAAAGAAGCACTAGAACTTGAAAAGGCACCAATACAGGTAGATAATGCAGGAAACATAGATTTAGATGATTATCTAGAACAAATACAAAAAAGTAAGAAAAACTACACATTAAATTCCGTAGAAAGACTAGATGATAATAATGCTGAAATTGTAGTAAATGACAAATACAAGTTCTTAGCAAAAGACAAACAAGATGGAAATGTAGAAATTATTTATGAAGGAATAGCGAACCTAGGTGATTTAGAAATATCAGCAACTAGTGGAACATATACATATCCAATTCCAGGAGAATTTCAAGTAACAAGTAATAAAACGAATGGTGCATTATCTGTAACTTCGAAAAATGAAAATATAGCAAAAGCAGAAATAAATGGAACAACAGTAACTGTAACACCAGGAACAAAAGCTGGAACGATTGGAATAGTAGTAACATCAGCAGCTAATGGCGACTATGCAGAAAATAGAGTAACACATACCGCAACTGTATTAAATGGAGAGATTACAATAACAGCAGAACCATATACAGGAGCCTATGATGGAAAAGAACATCCAGCATTTAACAATGTAACAGTAACACCATCTGATGCAACAGTAACATATGCCTTAAATGGAAAAGAAAGTAGCGACATACCAAAAG
>CANPVM010000007.1 GCA_947581805.1 uncultured Clostridia bacterium | reverse complement strand
AAAACTTTGTGCAAAGTCAAGGAGTTGTAGGATTCGTCTTTGGATAGTAAAAGATGAAAATACATCCAATGAACTTCTTAACGAAATATTGAAGGAAGAAGTAACAGATGAAGATAAGGAAGAGCCTGATGTTCTTGAAACTATCTTTGAAAGAGAAGACTTTACAATAACAGAAGAAAACCAAAAACTTTGTGTAAAGTCAAGTGATTGGTATATTCGTCTTTTGATAGTAGAAGATGAAAATACCTCCAATGAACTTCTTAACGAAATATTGAAGGAAGAAGTAACAGATAAAGATAAGCAAGATCCTGATGTTATTGAAGCTATCTTTGAAAGAGAAGACTTTGAAATTACAAAAGAAAACAAAAGAATATGTAAACGATTAAAAAACATTGGATTCATAAGTTAGCTTACTAAATTTAGTAAGCTAATAGCAAAGCAAACCGGTAGGATACTCCTATCGGTTTGTTTTGTGCTTAGAAAAATAATTAAAATAACTTTATAATTGCTATCACTTAGCAATTCTTCCATTCATTTTTTCTTGACAAATAACATACATATTGATAAGATAAAGTTGAAATTAGTAGGAAGGATACTTAAAAAATGATTTTATACCCAAAAGCCTATTTTCAAAGTGTAAAAGAAATAACAATTTCCTTCTTAAAGGAAAATAAAATAAAAGCGTTAATTTTAGATGTAGATAACACCATTTTAGACTTTGACAAAAACATCCCAGAGGGAGTAAAAGAGTGGTGTGAAGACTTAAAAAAGCAAGGAATAAAAATGTGCATTTTATCTAATACCAACCAAAAAGAAAAAGTAAAAATGGTAGCAGAAAAATTAGAACTTCCTTACTTTTACTTTGCCACAAAACCACTAAAAAGAGGCTTTAAAAAAGCAATAAAAGAACTAAACGAAAAAAAGGAAAACATAGCAGCAGTAGGAGACCAAATTTTTACCGATGTAATAGGTGCAAACCATGCTAAACTATATTCCATCTTAGTAAAACCAATTGGACAAAAAGACATCTTCATAACAAGAATTAAAAGACCACTAGAAAACTATGTTATTCGAAAATATGAGAAAAAAATAAAGAAGCAAACTGAAGAAAAGAGGAAATAAAAAATGTACCTAAATGACATTTCTATTATCTACTATGTATTAGTGGGATTACTTGGCTTAATAGTAGGCCAATTCGTAGAATGGTGTAATATAAGATTGCCAGAATATAAAAAAGTATTTTCAAAAGAATTTTTTACCATCTACTTAAAAAACTTCAAACCAAACTATATTCTTATGGTAGTTATGGCAGGAATTTACATTGCTTTATTATACTTTATAGGCTGGCAACCAAATTTAATGTATAAAATAAATCTATTAAAATATCTTGTTTTAGCACCAATGCTATTATCTGCATTTTTAATTGATTTAAAATTACAAATTATTCCAAACAGATTAAATTTAACTATCTTTGAAGTAGGACTAATTTTTACTTTTATTCAAGGTATCTTCAATATATATGTAGGAATTGATATGCTACTTGGAAGCATTGTTGGAGCAGGTATTTTTTTACTTATTACTTTGCTAGGGGGACTAATTGCAGGAAAAGAAGCCATGGGATTTGGAGATGTAAAGCTAATGGGTGCGTTAGGTTTATTCTTTGGATGGCTTAATATGATTTTTATTTCTCTAATTGCCTTTTTACTTGCTGCAATTATTAGTATTTTTTTGCTTGTAACTAAGAAAAAGAAAAAAGATGAATACATTCCATTTGGACCATTTATTGTAATGGCAGCATTTATTGTAATGATAGTACCATTTGACATTTTATTCTTTATCTTATTAAAAATATTTACATTAGGAATGTATCAAGGAGTTGTATAAAAACAAGAAAAAATCGAAAAATATAGGAAGAAAGAGAGAATAAGTCCTATGAATACAAAATTAAAATGGTTAAGAGAAAAAATGAAAATGTTAGATATGCAAGGAATGATTGTAACAAATCCAGTCAATATTCGCTATTTAACAGGAATTGTAGCAGAAGGAATTTTACTAATTACAAGAAAAGAAAATATCTTTCTAACAGATGGTAGATATGTAGAAGAAGTAAATTCTATTCTTACCATAGATGACGAAATCATTGTGCATCAATTTCAAGATTTTAGCAAAGAGGAATATGAAAACTTCTTTCTATTTTGTGAAAATGTAGGTTTCGAAGAAGACTATGTGACCTATAGCCAGTATAAGCAATATATGCATCAATATAAAGTAAATAATTTGCAAGAGACAGAAAAGGCGATTGAAAAGCAACGAATGTTCAAAGATGAGGAAGAAATTAAAAAAATTACAAAAGCATGTGAAATTACAGATGAATGTTTTTCTTACTTATTAAAGTTTATTAAAGTCGGGCAAACTGAAAAAGAAATTGCATTTGAAATTGAAAAATTTTTCCAAACTCACGGAGCGGAAGGAATTTCCTTTGCTCCTATTGTAGCATCTGGAAGCAATTCTTCTAAACCTCACGCTGTGCCAACTGATAGAAAAATTGATTTAGGAGTTCCTATTACTTTAGATTTTGGATGTATATATCAAGGATATTGCTCAGATATGACAAGAACCATATTTGTAGGATATGTACCAGAAGAAATAAAACCGATTTACGATTTAGTTTTAAAAAATCAGATGCAAACAGCAAAAGAATTAAAAGATGGAGCCAATATAAAAGTTATTTCTCGTATGGTAGAAAATGATTTCAAACTACATGGCTACGATTTAGTTCATAGTTTAGGACACGGTGTAGGACTAGATATTCACGAATACCCATATTTACATGGAAAAAATGATAGTTTTCTAAAAGAAAAAATGGTTGTAACCAACGAACCAGGAATTTATATTCTAGGCAAATTTGGGGTTCGTATAGAAGATACTGTGTTAATTACAAAATCTGGTTGTATAAATTTAACAAAATCGGATAAAAATTATATTGTAATAGAAGGAAAGTAAGTTATTGTTTCTGTTTTGCAATGATTGTATATATTATATTTTTTCGTTCGTCCCAACTACATAAGAAACTTTAATCAAAATTGAGAAAAATCTCAATTTTGTAAAAAGTTTCTAATTTGTTGGTCTTTAGCACGAGCTCACTGCAAAATATAATATATACAATTATTGCAAATCGAAAGTTATAAAATAATTAAAAACACTTGCTTTTTAGCCAAATATATGGTAAAATAACAAACGTTAACTAAAAAAGAGAAAGAAAAAATAGAAATAAAAGGAGGAAATAAACATGGCAGAAGTATATATGGCAGGAGATTTTAGAAATGGAACAACATTTGAAATGGAAGGAAACGTATTTAAAGTAGTAGAATTCCAACACGTAAAACCAGGAAAGGGAGCAGCATTTGTAAGAACAAAATTAAAAAATGTTATTACAGGAGCAGTATTAGAAAAAACATTTAACCCATCTGAAAAATATCCAGGAGCAGAAATTGAAAAAAGAGAAATGCAATATCTATATGCAGATGGCGATTTATATTATTTCATGGATAATGAAACTTACGAGCAAATGCCTTTAAACAAAGAACAAATTGGAGATGCTTTAAAATACATAAAAGAAAATATGTCAGTTAAAATACTTTCTTATAAAGGAAATGTATTCGCTGTAGAACCACCTATGTTTGTGGAACTAGAAGTAACCTATACAGAACCAGGATTTAGTGGAAACACAACAACAACCTCTGGAAAACCAGCAACCTTAGAAAATGGATATGAGATTTCTGTACCATTATTCATTAACATTGGAGATGTTATTCGTATTGATACAAGAACTGGCGAGTATATGGAAAGAGTTTAAAAGAAAAGGGGAAAACATTACATGTCAGTATTAAGTGATAACTACAAAAGAATTGTTTCAGAAATAGAAGGAAAAATTACAAATCCAGAAGAATTGGAATTTGTGAAAGAAAAAGTAGCAGAATTATCTATGTTATTTATGGATATTATTGATAACTTAGCAGATAAGACAGAAGAGAAAATTCAACAAATGGAAGAAAAACAAAAGCAAATCGAAGATAAAATCAATATGGTAGAAAGTGCTGTAAATGAAATTGAAGGCGATATCTACGAAGAAGATGGAAACTTTGATTTTGAAATAGTTTGTCCTTACTGCAACTATGAATTTACTGCAGAAATTACAGGAAAAGACGAAATTACTTGTCCAGAATGTAACAATATTATTGAACTAGACTGGAATGAAGAAGACGAAGATGGTTGCACAGGGCACTGCTCTGGTTGTCATGGATGCGAAGAAGATGAAGACGATTTTGACGAAGATGAGCAAGACGAAGAAGATAATGAAGATGATATGTAAAAAAATAAAAACTACTACTAATTTTATTGTTAGTAGTAGTTTTTTTGTTTGTTTGACAGTTAATTACTGGATAACATATCAATGTAATACATACTGAAAATAAAACAAAAAAATACCATCCTTTTTCAGAATGATATTTTTATAAATTACAACAATATTATAAAAAATTTTTAACCTACTTTAATCCTTTTTTTAATTGCTTTAAGTTGCTAAAATCATAAACCTATAGTATAATTGTATCATAATTTATTGTATAAATTATATTTGTTACTTGTATATTGTTTAGCACAGAAAGGAGAACTTATGAGCGTTTTAAAAGTACCTAAATACCCCAAGAATGAATCGAGTTTCGAATTAGAAGAGATGCTTCAAACACCTAAGCGCAAGAATCCTCCACCGTTTGACACACGTGTAAAACCTGATTACAGTCCTTTGAAAGAAGTTCGTTCAAAAGGCAAAGTAAAAAAGTAACAGTAATCTCCCCAAGTTATACTGGGGAGATTATTTTTGACTCTCATAACGATTGATATAAAAATCAATCAATTTTTATTATGAGTATCACAAGCTTTCTTTTCAGTATCTACATTGTCTTTTTTTAATCTTTGCTCTGTTTGAAAAATTCTAAATAGATTGGCTATATTCTTTTTCGTTAATTTCTTGTTTCCTAGTTTGTATTGCAAAATATGTTTGTGCAAGAGCAATAACTTTTTTTCTTGTATCTCCATTTTGTGCTATTAAATAACAAGCATATCGAGTTAGTTTATAATCTAAAACTGTTTTTTCTGCTCCTTTAGGCATTTTTATCGTTTTACTGACGTCAGTAAAATGTTCAAACACACTAATATCACTATTTTTACAAGATATCTTTGCTTTATCAATTATTTTTTCAAAATTTTGCCAATTAGAATATTGTAAGATAGGCATTAATTCCCTAGCATACCAAATTTCAACTCCATTTTCATCAATATGATTAATATCTTCAAAAGTTTTATTATTCTTATGGTACAAAACTCGGAGGATAATATAGTACATACTGAAAAAACTAATAAAAAAATACCATTCTTTTTCAGAATGATATTTCTATGTATCTGTTCTATAAAGTTCGAACAGATACGTCGTTGGTGGAGGCGAGGAGAGTCGAACTCCTGTCCAATACATTTTCTATATCAACTTCTACGAGTGTAGTTTGTTATTAAAATTCCATTTATCTTTTCTTAACAAACAAAGGAAAGAAAAAAGTAGCCATAAAAATACCCACTATTTCCATGGCAAGAAATAGCTTCGTTTCCCACAAAATCGGCGCTTTATCCATAGCTGTGGGCACTATGGTAAAACGTCACCGCTCTTAGGCAGCGAATGCTAATTCTTTATTATCAGCGTTTATTTTTAGTTCTGCTTTTTTTAAGTGGCCAAAGCAGCCATCCACTACTCGCCATTGGTACTTCTAACATACTGTCGAAACCAAATACGCCCCCATAATTTAGTAATAAAACTATTATACAACAGAAGAAAAAGAAATTCAATGGAAAAACATAACAAATTTGAGTTTACATATTGCAAAATTAAAAAGAATAGTATATAATAGCTATGATTATTACATAAATGTTAACGTGTTACAATTTTATTAAATGTATATTACAATTCTATGAATATTATTGACATATAAAGTAGAAACGATAAAATAGTAATAGAACAAAGGAGCAAATAATGAGAGTAATCAGTGGAACAGCCAAAGGAACAAAACTACATTCAATTGATGACTTAGCAACAAGGCCAACATTAGATAGAGTTAAAGAGCCTTTGTTTAGTATAATTCAAACCCATCTTGAAGACGCAAATGTATTAGATTTATTTGCAGGAAGTGGAGCACTTGGCATTGAAGCTTTAAGTAGAGGTGCAAAACATTGTACATTTTGTGATAAATCTTATCAATCCATTCAAATGTTACAAGAAAATATAAAGAAAACAAAAATGGAAGAAAAAAGCACAGTTTTAAAGGAAGACTATAAAAAATGCTTAGAGGGGCAAAACAAAGCATTTAATCTTATTTTTATTGACCCACCTTATAAATTAGACATTGCAGTGGATGCAATTAAAAGAATTTTAAACTTAAAATTACTTAGCCAAGGTGGTATCATAATTTTAGAAACAGATGAAGAAGAAAGAGAATTACAAGAATTAAAACAAGTAGAAGTAGAAGTAGAAGTATATGATAAAAGAAAATATGGAAGAGTAAAACTTCTATTCATACGCGAAAGGGGCTAAACCATGGAAATATTTACATTATTAGAAACGCTAGAAGAAATGTTAGAAAGTAGTAAATCAATTCCTTTTTCTAATAAAGGAATTATTGACAAAGAAGAAATGTTAGAAATTATTAAAGAAATACGTTTAAAATTACCAGATGAATTAAAACAAGCAAAATGGGTAAAAGAAGAAAGACAACGTATTTTAGTTGAAGCGCAAAAAGAGGCAGACGACATTGTAAAAGAAGCAGAAAATAGAATTATTTCTATGATTGATGAACATGAAATTACAAGAAAAGCATATGAACAAAAAGCAGAAATTATCGAAACAGCCAATGAAATGTCTAGAGAAATTTCAAAAGGAACAAAAGATTATGCTGACAGCATTTTACAAAACATAGAAACAGCTTTACAAAATGCACTAGAAACTATCCAAAATAATAGAAAAGAATTACAATAACAATAGAAGTTATCATTGAATATAAATAATAAAGTCTAAAAATTATAAAAAATAAATATCTATAAATAAAGTAAAAAATTACAACAGAAAAAGTTGTAATTTTTTTTTGATTTCCTTGCAAATCATCACGTACAATGATAGAATAAAAATGAAAAAATGGAAGAAAAGGATGAATCAAAAAAATGGCCAAAAGAGGAAGAAAAAAGAAACAAGAACCAAAAATAAATATCGATGTTGCAGTAGTATTCATGTTGTTAATTAGTGTATTACTTGCTGTTTTCATCTACGGAAAATCAGGTTTTTTAGGAGAACATTTAAGCCCAGCCCTAGGTGGTATTATGGGATTTATTAAATATATCATACCAATTGGAACATTTGCTATTGCTATCTATTTAGCTTATGATAAAAAAGAATATCTAATTACTAAATTATTGCAATATGCAATTTTCTTAATTTGTATTGCTGTTATGCTTAGCGTATTTCAAATATCAGCGGGAAATATTAATACTGCAAAAGGAATGGAGCAAAGCATAAAAGATGCCTATTATTTAGGAGCAAGAGATATTGGTGGAGGTATTATTGGAACTGTTATCGCTGTACCACTGATTAAATTTTTAGGAACTTTAGGAACTATTGTGCTATCTATTGGTCTTGCTATTATTACCTTTGTCTTTATGTTTGCAATAAAACCAACCAATTTAATTTATAATACTGTTGACTACTTTGTAGACAAAAAAGAAGAAAGAAGAAAATTGCGTGAGCAGGAAAGAAAACAAGCTCGTAGAGAAACAAAAGAGCAAGTAGTAGAGGAAATTGTGCCAAAGAAGGAAACTTTGAAAGAAAGAAAAGCACGTGAAAAAGAAGAAGCAAGAAGACGAGCACTAGAAATTGACGAAGACCAATTAAGCATCAATTTAGCAGGGTTAGAAAATGAAATAAAAAGTGGCAAACTTAGAAAATATAATCATGAACAAGATGACTTAAATCCAATAGGAATGGAAAAAGTGCCATCTCCAAATGAACTTGGAAACTTATTTAAACAAGAAGTAGAAACAAAAGAAGAAAAAGTGAAAGAAGTTTTAAATTTAGAGCATACTATGACTGTAGAAGATGGAAATGATACTTATGAATTTCCACCAATTGAAATGTTAAGTGAAGGAAGTAAACAAGGCTTAAAAGGTGGTAAAAAAGCAGTAGCTGATACAGCAAGTAAATTACAAAAAACACTATATAGCTTTGGCGTTTCTGCAAAAGTAGAAAATGTATCTGTGGGGCCAGCTATTACTAGGTACGAATTAAAACCTGCAGAAGGTGTACGCGTAAGTAAAATTGCGAATTTAGCTGATGATATTGCTTTAAATTTAGCAGCAGAAACAATTCGTATAGAAGCGCCAATTCCAGGAAAACATGCTGTTGGAATTGAAGTACCAAATGCAGAAAATGAAGTAGTTCATTTAAGAGATATTATTGATACAGTAGAATTTGCAAACCATAAATCAAAATTGGCTTTTGCTTTAGGAAAAGATGTAGCAGGAAAAGAAATTGTAACCGATATTGCAAAAATGCCACATGTTATGATAGCAGGTGCAACAGGTTCTGGAAAAAGTGTGTGTATCAACACATTGATAACAAGTATTATTTATAAAGCCAAACCAAGTGAAGTAAAATTAGTAATGGTGGACCCAAAAGTAGTAGAGTTATCCGTTTATAATGGTATCCCACACTTGTTAATTCCTGTTGTAACAGACCCAAGAAAAGCAGCAGGAGCACTTGCTTGGGCAGTACAAGAAATGGAAAATAGATATGCTACTTTTGCAGCAAAAGGAGTAAGAGATTTAAAAGGCTATAATGAAGCGGTAGAAAAAGCAGATGGTATTGGCAAATTACCACATATTGTAATTATTATCGATGAGCTTGCAGACTTAATGATGGTAGCTAAAAAAGATGTAGAAGATGCTATTTGCCGCTTGGCACAAAAAGCAAGAGCAGCAGGAATGCACTTAGTTATTGCAACACAAAGACCATCTGTTGATGTTATTACTGGTTTAATTAAAGCAAATATTCCATCTAGAATTGCTTTTGCAGTATCTTCCCAAGTAGATTCTAGAACAATTTTAGACATGGTAGGAGCAGAAAAACTACTTGGAAAAGGAGATATGTTATTCTACCCAGCAGGAGCACCAAAGCCAACTAGAATTCAAGGCGCCTTCATCTCTGATGGAGAAGTAGAAAAAATTGTCAATTTCTTAAAGGCAAATGGAGAAGCAAACTATAATGAAGACATCATGGAAAGTATTGAAAATGCAAATAAAACAGACAAAGAAATAGCAGAGCAAGACATGGAAGATGATGATACAGACCCATTTTTAATGGATGCTATTGATGTTGTTGTAGAAACAGGACAAGCCTCTACTTCTTTTATTCAAAGAAGGTTTAAAGTAGGTTATGCAAGAGCAGGAAGAATTATTGATCAAATGGAAGAAAGAGGAGTTATTTCTGGATACCAAGGAAGTAAGCCAAGAGAAGTTTTAATGACAAAGGAAAGGCTCGCAGAACTAAAAATGGGAACTATGCCAGAAGCAACAGAACATACAGAAGAAGTAACAGAAACAGAAGAATAGAAAATGAAATGTGAAAAAATATAACATTTTAAGAAATACAAAAGAAAGGAAATCAAATGGCAAAAGAAGATATTTTTTCTAAAATTAACTTAAAAGACTATAATAATGAATTAGAGAATATATTAGAGCAGAAGGATTTTTCAAGCGATGTAAAAAACCTTCTGCTTAGCATGCTATATAAAATTGAAAATGGATACAAAGATTATGCAACGGTAAAAGTAAATGTTAGTAGTAAAAAATATTTTCTAAAAAAAATCATTGAAATTATTCAAGAAGAATGTAAACAAATTCATTTAGTAAAACCACTAACAGAAGAAAGTAAAGAGTTAGAAGAAAACAATATCAATTATAAAATAGACAAAGAAGAAGGAAAAATTACAGTATATCCAAATGAAAGAATGATTTTAGAAGCATTAGTTACATTGCATCAAAAAGAGATAGAATTGGAAAATATATACGAGATTTTTGAAATTGGGCTTCAAGAAGTATTAACTAAAGGCAATAGAATGAATATTGTAGAAGTTATACGTGACTTTAATGGGTGGTCTTGGGATATTACAACTAGTCAAATGGAAAGTAAAAATATTAATCTTGTATATCAAAATTTATTAATATTACTTGGAAATAATTTTTTAAAAATGTGGGTAACCAATGATGTGATACAAGAAGAGGAAGAAATTGAATTACCAAGTAATGAAATTTTACGAAGTAAGTACAACGATAGTTTTGGAATGACAAAAGAAGAAATGCAAGAAGAAAAGAAAATTAATTATATTGAAAAAATGCAAGAATTATTAATAAAAAAATATGGAGAAGAAGCACAAGAATTTTTCATACAATGGGTTAAAACTGTCATAGCTATAGGTTCTAACCGAAACCAAAAACAAAAAGAAAAAATATTAGTTAAACAACAAGAAATACAAGAAAAATTTGCATTAATGCAAGTTCACAAAAAATATTTAGAAGAAATTTCAAAGCAAAAGAAAGAAATAACAAACAAAATAAAACAAATTGATACCCTATTAAGTGATGAAAAGCAATTAAAAGAAGAATATGATGAAAGAAATAGTAAATTACCAAATAAACAAAAAATTTTTAGTGTAAGTCATTTGAGAATTATGCTAGAAAAACAAAGAGAAAATCTACTAAAAGATATAAAAGAATATAATAAGCAAATAGAACCAAAGGAATTTATAAACAAAAAAAATGAACTAGAAGAAAAATTACAATTCTTTGAAAGTATAGGAATAAAAGAACAAGAAAAAGTGGATGAAGTAAAGCAAATTGATGTATTACAAAACTTATTTTTAAATTGTTTCCTAGCAAAAATCAAAAAAGCAGAAACGAAAAAAGAAATAAGTAATCTACTATATGAATTGCGTTATTACGAACAAATACCATATGAACAAACACAAGCAAATCAAGAAAAAATAAAAAATATTGAAAAGCAATTAATAAAAAAAGCGTGCACGGCAAAAATATTAACCACATTTAGTGAGCAAGAAGAACTAAACCAAGCTATATTAGCCAATTTATTTCAAAGTAAAATAGTGAATTTAGAAAATACAATCTATCTTTTAAAATACCATAAAGGAATTTTAAAACTACAAATTTACGATGACAATATAGAAGAAGAGACAAAAGAAATACCAATTATAAAAAAAGTAGAACTACAAGTTAAACTAAACAAAAAAATTAAGGTATGGGAATGATACATTAAATAATATCATTATTAATGTACCAAAGAGAGGAGAATAAATATGAAAATAACCTTTTTAGGAGCAACAAAAACAGTAACAGGTTCTAATTTTTTAGTAGAAGCAGCGGGAAAAAAATTTTTAGTAGATTGTGGAATGTACCAAGGGCAAGCACAAGATGAATGGGAAAATTCAGCACCTTTCGCTTTTGATGTAAAAGAAATTGACTTTATGCTATTAACCCATGCTCATATTGACCATTCTGGTAGAATTCCAAAATTATATAAAGAAGGCTTTAGAAAGAAAATATATGCAACAAAAGCTACCTGTGATTTATGCTCTATTATGCTACCAGACAGTGGGCATATTCAAGAAATGGAAATTGAGTGGAAAAATAGAAAAAGATTACGAAAAGGACTAGAGCCAGAACCACCACTATATACAGCACAGGAGGCAATCCAATCATTAGAGATATTTGAACCTGTCAAATATGATGAAATCATAGAAATTAGTGATAAAATTCATGTCCGTTTTAATGATGCAGGGCACATGTTAGGTTCTAGTATTATTGAAGTATGGGCAAGTGAAGATGGAAAAGTTACTAAAACAGTATTTACAGGCGATATTGGAAACAACGATATTCCACTTCTTTCTTCTCCAACAATGATAGAAAGTGCCGATTATTTGGTAATGGAATCTACTTATGGTGGAAGATTACATACTAGAAATGACGACAAAGCAGAAATGTTCTTAAACATAGTAGCAGAAACTTTAAACAAAGGGGGAACAGTGGTGATTCCATCCTTTGCCGTAGGAAGAACGCAAGAAATTTTATATGAACTAAATAATCTAAAGGAAAATAGAAAAGACAAAGACTTTAGAGAAAAATATTATACCTTAATGAATACACCTGTATATGTAGATAGTCCTCTTGCTATTTCTGCAACAGAAGTATTCCGTAACAATATGGATTTATTTGATGAAGAAACGCAAGAATTAATGAAGAGAGGCGATAACCCACTAGAATTTCCAGGACTAAAATTTACAAAAACAGCAGAAGAATCTAAACAATTAAATGAAAAGAACGAATCTTCTATTATTATATCTGCTAGTGGTATGTGCGAAGTAGGAAGAATAAAGCATCATTTAAAGCATAATTTATGGAATCCAAATAGTACGATTCTATTTGTAGGTTACCAAGCACCAGGAACATTAGGAAGGAAAATTGTAGATGGTGCTAAAACAGTTAAAATATTTGGGGAAGAAATAGCGGTCAATGCAAGAATAGAGTATATTGAAGGCTATTCAGGTCATGCTGACCAAGAGTGGTTATTAAACTTTATTTATTCTTTCTTTGAAAAACCAAAAACAATTTTTTTAGTACATGGAGAACCAGATGGGCAAATTGCATTAAAACAAAAAATACAAGGCACAACGCAAATTCCTGTTATTATTCCAGAATATGGTGAACAATATGAACTAAATCAAGAAGTACAAAGATTAGGAAGAGTAAAACGTGCAAAAGAGCATGAAAGAAAATATATCCGCTTAGAAGTACTAGGAAGAATTCAAACTTTAAAAGAAGAATTAGAGGATATGTCCAACATTGTAGAAAAAGAAATGCTAGTAGAAGATGCAAATGACGAAGACATTGCAAAACTAAATGACAGAATTAAAGAATTAGAACAACAAATTGTGAAAATTGTAGAAAGCTAAGAAAAACTATACTTTATTGTTATGGTAAATTGATATATATTTTAAAATACAAAAATATATAAAAATATTGATTAAATAGAAATTATCTTAATAGGCAAAAAAAAACCCCACCAATCTTGGTGGGGAAAGATAGAAAAGCAACAAAACCGAATATAAATTAAAGTGTACATAATAATTCATATTTAATTTTCAAGGTGCAAAATAATATTTTTTCTATCTTTTTGTAGCACATTTACAAGGGTAGAGTTTTTGGTATGTACTCATATTCGCTCTTAAAAATAAAAAGAAAAAAGTAATATTCGATTTATTTTAAGATAGTGCTTACCCTCTTAAATTCTGTAACGCCTCTTTACACAAACTATTTATGCAAGAGAGAATTTAATTTTTTTTGTAATAAATTTAACAATATTATTATAATATAAAAACCATAATATGTCAACAAACAGTACAAACAAATTATTTAGAAAGTGCTGAAAAATAATAATTTTTATTTTTACAATAATCAAAAATTAGCCAATAATAAAAGTATTGAGGAGAACGTATGAAAAAGAAATATTATAATGAAGCAATAATTGGAAATGAAAAAGTAGTAGCAAGTTTCAGTAAGCAAGGAGAAATGCTAAGACTCTTTTATCCAACAAGAGATTATAGGCAGTTTATAGATACAATGCAAGCAGGAGTAAAAATCAATGATTCTGCATTAATTTATTTGCATGAAGATATAAACAACGAATATGAGCAATATTATACCGAAAATACAAATATTTTAAATACAAAAATAAAAAATACTTATTTCAATTTATCCATTTTGCAAACTGATTTTGTTAGCATATCAAAAAATGTAATTATCAAAAAATATAAATTAACAAATGAAAATAGTATTGATTTAGAAGTAGATTTCTTACTATATACAAAACTATTATCCAACAATAATAACATGGTAGGAAGTAAAATAGAGCAAGATACTTTACTTCAATATAGCCATGATTATACATATTGTATTTTCTCAAAATTGCCAATTTTAGGATATCGTTTAAACCATAGTGAAGAAGAAATAAAAAGTGGAATTTTATACGATAAAGACTATATTGGCATGGCAGACGATTCAGCCATCAGTTATAAAATAGGTAATTTAAAACCAGGAGAAAGCAAAGAATTTGAAATCTTCATATATATAAACAATAACCAAGAAAAATATCAAATGGATGAAATATTAAAGGACATAGAAAAACTAAGAAAAATAGATGTAGTAAAAGAAGAAAAGGATGTAGAAAAATATTGGAACAACTATGTTAAAGAACATGATGGACTTAAGATTTTAAGCCAAAAAGAAGAATGGAAAAAGAAATTAGTAGGTAATAATGAAGACATAAGCGAAAAAGTAGAAAAAGAAAATGATGAAATCATAAGCGAAAAATACGAAAAAATAAAACAGAGCTATGTAAGAAGCATTTTATTATTTCCACTTTTATCTAATCGTGAAACAGGAGGAATATCAGCAGCTATCGAAATCGACGAAGAACGTAGTAAGTGCGGACGTTATTCGTATTGTTGGCCACGAGATGCAGTATTTGTTACAAAAGCATTAGACCTATTAAACATGACAGAACAAACCACAAAATTCTATACAAACTTCTGCAAGAAAACCCAAAGTAAAAACGGAATGTGGGAGCAACGCTTCTATACAGATGGAAGACTAGCACCATGTTGGGGTTACCAAATTGACGAAACAGCTAACATTATATATGGAATATATGAACATTACAAAATAACCAAAGACAAAGAATTTCTAAAACAAGTCTATCCAATGTGCCAAAAAGCCAATGCTTTTTTGGAAACGTTTTCTAAAGAGACATTTAGCAAACTAATGAGTAATGATTTGAATAATAAACAAGAAAGTTATGACTTATGGGAAATGCATGAAGGAGTTCATTTATATTCTTTAAGTGCAATTTACGCAGCAACAAAAGCAATGATTGCAATAAAAAAAGAATTAAATGAAACAAAAGACATAGAAACATTAGAACAAAAGACAAAAGAAATAAAAGCTCATTGTATGGAATATTTTTGTAATCAACAAAGTAAAACTTTAAAAAGAAACAATAAAGATAATATTATGGATATTAGCTTATTAGGAACAGTAGTACCATTTTCTATGTTAGATGCAGAACAAAAAGAAATAAAAAACACTATCGAAAAAATTAATATGACTTTAAGAACTTATACAGGTGGCTATTTAAGATTTGAAAATGATAGTTATATGGATGGCAATAATCCATGGCCAATAGCAACATTGTGGATGGCATTATATAACATGAAAATTGGAAACAAAGAAGAGGCAAAAAAAGAAATTGAATTTGTTACTAAAACAGCGACAAAGCACGGATTTCTTGCGGAACAAATTGATAATGAAACAATGCAATCAAAATGGGTTATCGGCTTAGGCTGGTCACATGCTATGTATATTATAGCTTTGTCGCAATTATAAATAGGGACAATTTTGGACAGTCCCCAATTGGGAGGGAATATGGCAAAAGCAAAAACAGTTTTTGTATGTAATAGCTGTGGGTATGAATCGCCTAAGTGGCTTGGAAAATGCCCAGCTTGTAATGAATGGAATAGTTTTTACGAAGAAAAAATAGTAAAGGATAAAGATGGTGCTTTTCTTGCTAATGAAAAAATAAGAACAGCAAAGCCAACTTCATTAAATAGTGTAGAAGGAAAAGAAGCGGTTCGTATTTCTACACGGTGTTGGTGAGTTAGATAGAGTCTTAGGTGGCGGAATTGTAAAAGGTTCATTAGTTTTACTTGGAGGAGAGCCAGGCATACGGAAAATCTACTCTTATTCTTCAAATTTGTGACAAGATGCAAGGGGAAGGAAAAGTTTTATACGTTTCGGGAGAAGAATCTGCAGAACAAATTAAAATTCGAGCCGACCGTTTAAATATTAAAAATGAAGATATTTTATTTTTAGGGGAAACTGATATTGATATTATTGCAGAAAATATTCAAGAGTTAAATCCAAAGCTAGTAATTATTGATTCTATTCAAACCATGTATAGTGATGAAATTACTTCTGCTGCAGGCACAGTAAGCCAAGTACGTGAAATTACAGCAAGAGTAATGAAAATTTGCAAAAAACAAAATATTACCACTATTATTATTGGGCATGTTACCAAAGAAGGAAACATTGCAGGACCAAGAGTGCTAGAACATATGGTAGATACAGTCTTATATTTGGAGGGAGAACGCTATTTTTCTTACCGTATTTTGCGAGGTGTAAAAAATCGTTTTGGCTCTACCAATGAAGTAGGGATGTTTGAAATGCAAAATGAAGGAATGGTGGAAATTACAAATCCTTCCTCTATATTAATCTCAGAAAGAGAAGATAATCCTTCACGGAAGTGTGATAGTAGCTAGTATGGAAGGAACAAGGCCACTTCTAATAGAACTTCAGGCATTAACGACACCAACTACCTTTGGACTTCCAAGAAGGACAGCAAATGGAATTGATTACAATAGACTTACCGTTTTAATGGCAGTATTAGAGAAAAGAGCAAACTTAAATTTAGGTTCTCAAGATGTTTACTTAAATGTGGTAAGTGGAATTCGTATAGCAGAGCCTGCTATCGATTTAGGAATTATTTTAGCTGTAAGTTCTAGTTTTAAAAATATTAGTATTCCAACTGATTTAGTAGCTATTGGCGAAGTACGGCTTAACAGGTGAAGTAAGAGCTGTTAATATGATAGAAAAAAGATTAAAAGAAGCGGAAAAATTAGGCTTCAAAAAATGTATTATTCCAGAAAATAACAAAAAACTATTGAAAGATAGTTATAAATTAGATATAATAGGCGTTAGAAATATTAATGAGGCATTAAAAATCCTACATTAAGTGTTATATTGAGGCATTTCTATTTGAAAGAGCTGCCCTTCATATAACAAAATGGTAACAGGAGTGAACAAAGATGGGCACATTTAAAGAAGATAGCATTACCGATGTATTAAAATTAATCTCACCAGGCACGCCAATTCGTGATGGGTTAGAAAATATATTAAAAGCAAAAACAGGTGCGCTAATTGTTATAGGTGATAGTAAAGAAGTACTAGACCTTGTAGATGGTGGTTTTAGTTTAAATATTGATTATACACCATCTCGCTTATATGAACTTGCAAAAATGGATGGTGCTATTATTTTAAGTTCTGATTTCAAAAAAATATTATATGCAAATACGCAACTGATTCCATCTTCTTCTATTGCTACAACCGAAACAGGAACGAGGCATAGAACAGCAGAGCGTACTGCAAAGCAAACAGGAGAAATTGTTATTAGCATTTCACAAAGAAGAAATATTATTACAGTTTTTAAAGGTTACTCACGTTATGTTTTAGAAGATACAGCAAGGGTTATCTCTAAAGCAAACCAAGCCCTTCAAACCATTGAAAAATATAAAAAGGTATTTGATAGTAAGCTAAATATACTAAATGAATATGAATTTAACGATATTGTTACATTGGAAAACGTAATTACTGCTATTCAAAGAGCGGAAATGGTAATGAAAATGGTAGAAGAAGTACAAAAATCTATTTACGAATTAGGAGCAGAAGGAAGACTACTAGAAATGCAATTAGAAGAACTAGTGGGAGGTCTTGAAAAAGAAGAACTACTAATCATAAAAGATTATATTGCACCTGGTAAAAAAAGAACTTCTGAAAAAGTGCTAAAAGAAATTGAAAGCTTAACTCATGAAGATTTAATGAAACCAGAAATTATAGCACGCTTGCTTGGATACGAAGATTTTGACAATTATGATGAAGTGGCTGTTTATACAAGAGGATACCGAGTGCTAAATAAAATTCCAAGAATGCCAAGCAATATTGTAGATAATTTAGTAAAATCATTTAAATCTTTCCAACATATTCTAGCAGCAGATATTCCAGACTTAGATGATGTAGAAGGAATAGGGGAAGTAAGAGCAAGAACAATCAAGCAATCTTTACGAAGAATGCAAGAACAATTTGTATTTGATAATTTAATGTTATAATTAAAAGAAAGTAGGTAAAAAATGAAAAAAGAAGGAATAATAAAAATTATACTTATAATTGCTATTTTATTAGTAATAGCAGGAATATGCTTTGTAGGTTATGGTATTTTTCAAAAATTAACAAAGAAAATACCAAATCCAATAGCAACAATTGAAGTACAAGACTATGGAACCATTAAAGTAGAGTTATATCCAAATCAAGCACCAAATACAGTAACAAATTTTATTGCCTTAGCAAACCGTGGTTTCTATAATGGTTTAACCTTTCACAGAACCATTCCAGGCTTTATGATTCAAGGCGGAGATAAAAATGGTGATGGTACAGGTTCACCTACTTTAGACGACTTACTAGGAAATGGAAATACATCAGTATATAGCATTGAAGGTGAAATGATAGCAAATAATTATACAAAAAATAAAATTAAAATGGAAGAAGGAGTTATTGCAATGGCTCGTTCTGATTATACGAGTATTAGCAGTAGTTTAACAGAAGAAAGCTATAATTCAGCAGGTTCTCAATTTTTCATTATGCATAAAGATAACACTGCTTTAAATGGATTATACACAGGCTTTGGAAAAGTAATTGAAGGAATGGACGTAGTAGATGCTATTGCAAATGTAGAAGTTACTTATCGAAGTTCAGAATTAGCAGAAGGCGAAGAAGCTCCAAAAGGGGAAGATGGAAATACATTAACAGCTGATATGCCAATTAATAAACCAGTAATTACTAAAATTACGGTTGAAACTTTTGGCGTAAATTATGGCATGCCAAATACAGTAGAACCATTTAATTATTATAATTATTTAATGCAATTATATGGTTCTAGTTTAAGTGAATAAAAAATACAAAAGAGACAAAATATGACAATTATGCTTGTCTCTTTTTGCTATTAAAAAGGAGGTATAAACATGGAACAAAATAAAAACAAAAAAAGAACAGATTACATTAGTTGGGATGAGTATTTTATGGCTGTTGCAAAACTATCAGCAATGAGAAGTAAAGACCCTTCTACACAAGTAGGTGCCTGTATTGTAAGTAACGATAACCGTATTCTATCTATTGGTTATAACGGGGCGCCAAATGGTTTTGATGATGAAAAATTTCCATGGGGAAGAGAAGGAGAAAATTTAAATACAAAATATCCCTATGTATGCCATGCAGAATTAAATGCTATTTTAAATTACAGAGGAAGTAAAAAGGATTTAGAAAATTCTAAAATCTATGTTGATTTATTCCCTTGTAATGAATGTGCTAAAATTATTATTCAGTCTGGTATTAAAGAAGTAATTTACTTATCTGATAAATATGCCAACTCAGAAAATAATATTGCTTCAAGAAAATTATTTGATGAATGCAAAGTAAATTATAAAAAGATAGACTTAAAACAAGAGAAAGAAATTACAATAGAATTAAAATAAGGTAGAAACTTTGTTAGTTTCTACCTTATTTTAATTCTACTATCGTTACACCCATTTCTCCTTCACCAAAAGTTCCTAAGCGAAAACTCTTTACATGTGGATGTTTGCGTAAAAATACATGAATACCTTCTCTTAATTTTCCAGTTCCTTTACCATGTACAATGCGGATAGGGCTTACTTTAGCCAAATAGCAATCATCTAAATATTTGTCAATCACAAAGCAAGCTTCATCAACATTTTGCCCAATAACATTGATTTCAGTAGTAAGATTTTGGGCTTTCAAAGAATTAGAAGATACCTTCGAAGAAGAGTAAGAGGCTTTTAAAGATGAATTAAAATTATTTGTTTTTTCTTCTTTAATTTCATCAATATCATCTAAACCAACATTCATTTTCGCACTTCCGATTTGTACTTGCAAAACATCTTTCTTTCCTGATAAAGAAGTAATGGTTGCAATGTCAGAAAAATTCTTTACCTTTATTTGCATACCAACTTTTAAATTTTCTTTTTTCCATTTTTGGTGTTGCTTTTCAGCATCATCTTTATCATTATTTGCAAAAGTATGAAATGAATCAAAAGAATTATTCAAATGTTGCCTTAATTCATTTGCTTTTTTTAAAGAGCCCTTTTGAAAATGAGATTTTACAAAACTGGCAATTTGTTCATCGCTCCAATTTTCTAAATCCATTTCCTCTAACTGTTTATTTTTTTCATATAAAGCATTTAACTCTTTAATTGTAGCATTTGCCGTATCCTTTGCAGAAAGTAAGAGATTTTTAGCTTCTAATTTTGCCTTTTCCATTTGATTTTGTTTTACTTCATTTTGAGTGCTTTTCTCTTGTTCTAAACTTTTTCTTAAACTTTCTATTTGTGATAAATTTTTTTCTATTTCTTCTTTTTCATTTTCAATAATAATTTTATCATCATAAATATTTTTTAATAAATCTTCTATATGAACATTCTCTTCTTTTAAAAGACTTTTAGCTCTATTTAAAATTGTTTCAGAAAGTCCTAATTTTTTACTAATTGCAAAAGCATTACTTTTGCCAGGAACACCAATTAATAATTGATAAGTTGGTTTTAAACTTTCTACATCAAAGGCAGAACTTGCATTTTCAAAGCCATCGGTTACCAAAGCATAATCTTTTAATTCTGCATAATGGGTAGTTGTTAAAGTAAGACAGCCTAAACCATGAAAATATTCTAAAATACTAATAGCAAGGCTAGAACCTTCTATTGGGTCTGTTCCAGAACCAAGTTCGTCAATTAAAATTAAACTATCGGAAGTTGCTTGTTCCGTAATAGAAATAATATTGGTCATATGAGAAGAAAAAGTACTTAAAGACTCCTCAATGCTTTGCTCATCGCCAATATCTGCGAAAACAGAATCAAACACATAAAGACTACTTTTTTCATCAGTAGGAATAAATAATCCGCTATAAGCCATTAAACACAAAAGTCCAGTTGTTTTTAAAGTAACAGTTTTTCCACCAGTATTAGGACCAGTAATAATTAAAGAAGAATATTCCTTACCAATATGAATATCAATAGGCACCACCTTATCTTGAGAAATAAAAGGATGGCGTGCTTTTCTGAAATCAATTTGCTTTTCTTCTGTTAAAATAGGTAAAACTGCTTCCATACTTTTAGCTAAATTGGCTTTTGCAAATATAAAATCAAATTTTCCAATTAAATAAACATCATTTTCTAATTCTTTCAAATAAGGAATTAATTTATTAGATAATTCTGTTAAAATGTGTTCTATTTCTGCATTTTCTTCTACTTTTAAAGATTGAATTTGATTATTTAATTCAAATACTTGCAAAGGCTCTACAAACACAGTTGAGCCACTAGCAGACATATCATGAATAAAGCCTTTTATAAGCCCACGAAATTCTTCTTTTACAGGAATAACATAGCGGTCATTACGAATGGTTACAATAGGCTCCATAATAGCCTTAGAAAACTGACTAGAATGCAAAATGTGATTTAAACTATCTTTTATTTGCACTTCTAATTTTTTTCTATTTTTACGAAGAGAAGCAAGCGTGCTAGAAGCAGTATCTGCAATGGTGTTTTCATCTAAAATAGAACTATAAATAGAATTTTCTATATCTACGTTGCTATATAATTTAGAAAACATATCTTCTAATAAAACAAAAGAAGTTCGATTAAAATTTTCATCTTCATAAAAATATTCTTTTAGTTCCCTAGAAAGTTTTAAAATAAGAGCAATCTCTAAAATTGACTTTGCAGAAAGAGGAAGATTACTCTCTAATCTTTTTAAGCTAACAGAAATATCGTATATTTCTGACATAGGAAGAGAGCCTTTTTGCACATTTAAAGTGCTTGCTTCTAGTGTTTCTTCTAATAATTTTTCTACTTGTTCTTTTTTAAAACTTGGTTTTAACTGCATAGCAAAATTTTTCCCAACATAAGTTTTGCAAAGTAGGGAAAGTTTCTCTAATATTTGGTTATATTCTAATTTTTCTAAACAATGTGAACTCATAAAAATCCTTTCTACAATAATAGTATATCATAAAAAAATGAAAAATAAAATAGTAAAAAAAATCAACAAATTTTACAAAAGTACTTGTAATTTCTTCCAAAATAGGGTATAATAGACAAAGTAAACAAAAAGATTTTAGAAGAGCGGAAACAAATTCCGCTCTTAATTATTGCAAATATAAAATTAAACAGAATGTTAAAATACTGTTAGAAACATATCTTATCCCTATAGGAATATTAAGAGAAAAAGATGTGCCCTTTACCAAAAAGAAAAAGGAGGAAAAGCCTTGGCAAGCATAGAGGAAAAAGTAGAAAATGTACTAAAAAAGCCAATAGAAGATTTAGGCTATCAACTTTACGATGTACAATATGTAAAAGAAGGAAAAGATTATTTTTTACGAGTTTTTATAGACAAAGAAACAGGAATAGACTTAAACGATTGTGAAGCCGTAAGTAATGTAATAAACCCTCTACTAGATGAAAAAGATTTCATTAAAGAAATGTATTTTCTAGAAGTTTCTTCTCCAGGAGTAGAAAGAATTTTAAGAAAAGAAGAGCACCTAAAACAAGCACAAGGAAAAGAAGTAGAAGTAAACTTATTTAAACCACTGGAAAAGCAAAAACAATATAGTGGTATTTTAGAAAAATGGGACGAAAATAACATTAATTTAAAAGTAGAAGAAAACGAAATCCAAATTGAAAGAAAAAATATTTCACTTATGAAATTAAAATTCCATTGGGACTAACAAAAAATAGAAAAACTAGCATTACCATTGCCTTGACAAGGTAGTGGTAAACATTTAAACAATAATAAATTCAATAAATTAAGAAAGGAATGATTAAAAAAATGAAGAAAAAAGAGAAAAAAGGAATGGGGCCAGCTATTGATAGCACAGAATTAATTTTAGCTATGGAGGAACTAGAAAAAGAAAGCGGAATTCAAAAAGATTACTTACTAGAATCCATTGAAACAGCACTTGTAACTGCTTATAAAAAGAATTTTGAATGTGAAGATGAAAACGTAAAAATTACAATGGATAAAGAAACAGGCGAAATTCATGTATATATGCAAAAAGAAGTAGTAAAAGAAGTGGAAAATGAAAAAACACAAATATCATTAGAAGAAGCAAAAGCCATTGACAAAAAATATAAAGTAGGAGATATTTACGAAAAAGAATTAGTACCAAAAAACTTTGGAAGAATTGCAGCAGGAACAGCAAAACAAGTAATTATTCAAAAAATAAGAGAAGCTTCTAGAGAGTTTTTATACAATGAATTTAATGAAAGAAAAGGTGAAATTGTTTCTGGTATTGTACAAAAAGCAGATGGTGGCGTTGTTGTAGTAGATTTAGGAAGATTAGAAGGAATTATGACAGTGAAAGAACAAATACCAACGGAACATTACCATGTAAATGATAAAATAAGAGCTTGCATCATAGATGTAGAAAGAGGTTTAAAAGGAAGTACACAAGTTATGCTTTCAAGAGCTCATAACGATTTTGTTAGAAAATTATTTGAACTTGAAATTCCTGAAATTTATGAAGGGCTAATTGAAATTAAAAGTGTTTCAAGAGACCCAGGAAATAGATGTAAAGTAGCTGTATATTCTCAAAATCCAAACATTGACCCAGTTGGCTCTTGCGTAGGACAAAAAGGAATTCGTATTCAAAATATTATCAATGAATTAAGTGGTGAAAAAATTGATGTTATTGAATGGAATGAAGACCCAGCTATTTATATTTCTTCTGCATTACTTCCAGCACAAGTAATGGCAGTAGATATTAAAGAAGAAGAACATTTTGCACAAGTCATTGTACCAGATGACCAATTATCATTAGCTATTGGAAAAGCAGGACAAAATGCACGTTTAGCAGCAAGGTTAACTTCATGGAAAATAGATATTAAGAGCGAAAGTCAATTTAGAGAAATGATTGAAAAAATGCAAGCAGAACAAGCGGAAGAAGTAGAAGAAGCTACAGAAATAGAAGAATAAAGCAAATTTCAAGGAAATACAATAGAATAAAGGTGTGAGAAGTTTGAAAAAAATACCAAAACGTACTTGCATAGGATGCAATGAAAATAAAGAAAAAAAAGAATTAATTCGTATTGTAAAAAATAAAGATGGAAATATTTTTATTGATACAACAGGAAAAGCAAATGGTCGAGGAGCGTATCTTTGTAATAACAAAGAATGTTTAGAAAAAGCAATAAAAACCAAACGATTAGAAAGAACATTTGAAACAACAATTGATGAAAACATATACAAAGAATTAAAAGAAGTATTGAAGTAAAAAATACTTATAAGAGGTGAAAAATATTTGGAAGAAAATCATAACATATATGGTTTCATTGGGCTAGCACGAAGAACAGGAAAAATAAGTTTTGGAACAGAAAGTTCAAAAGAAGATATAAAAAAAGGAAAAGCAAAATTAATACTTATTGCAGTAGATGCTAGTATGAGAACAAAAAAAACTTTAGAAGAACTAGCAAAGGTATATCAAGTACCAGTTCGAATATTTGGAAATATAGAAAAATTAAGCCAAAGTATAGGGCAAGTAAATAAGGCAATTGTTGTGATAAAAGAAGAAAATTTTGCAAAAGAATTAATGAAAAGAATTGATGGGGGTGAAGTGATTGGGTAAAATAAAAATACATGAAATCGCAAAAGAAATGGGCTTAACTAGTAAAGAAATTATAGAAAAAGCAAATGAACTTGGAATTGAAGCAAAATCACACATGAGTGGTGTAGATGAAAAAGAAGCATTAAAAATTAAAAATGCTTTATTAAACAAAGAAAAAAAGCAAGAAAATAAAAAAGAACAAGTAAAAGAAGACAAGAAAAATACAGCACCAGTCATTATTAGAAGAGAAGTGATTATTAATGACGAAGAGGAGAAAGAAAAAGAAAAAATTCAAAAACAAGTAGAGCAAAAAAACAAACAAGTAGGCTTTGTAGAAAGAAATAAGAATACAGATTACAATATTGTATATCGTAATAAACCTACAAAACCAATGACAGTAAGTGAGTTATTTGGAATTGGTAAGAAAGAAGAACAAAAAAAAGAAGAGAAAAAAGAAGAGACTACTGTAAAGCAAGAAAGTGTAGCACAAACACAATCAAAAGTGGTAGAAACAAAGAAACAAGAAAAAAGTTTTGAAAATCATAATCGTATGCCTATGAATAACAATCGTTCTGAAAATAGAAATTATAATAATCAAGGCAATTTTCAAAACCGTAATAATTCAAATAAAGCCAATTTCCAAAATAGAGAAAACAACCAAAATAGAGAAAATAATCATAATGGTTTCCAAAAACGTGATAATAACTTTAAAAATGGGCAAAATCGTAATGGTGGTAATTTTAATCGTGAAAGAAAACCACTAGATGAACGTGGTATTGATAGAAATATTAAAGACATTATGGCAGCTGATATTGTAGAAAAAGAAAATCAAAGAGATTTTACAAGTAAAGCCATTGATAAAGCAAAATTTGAAAGAAAAGAAGAAAGAACTCAAAAAACAAACAAAAACAAAAAAGGTTCTAAATTTACTGAAGAATTTGATGGTGGAAAACTAAAAGATTTAAAACAAGTAGACCGTTTATCGAATATGTTTGATGATCAAGAAGGTGGAATGCTTGACTATTACGATTTAAGCACTGCACGAGGAAAAAGAAATAAGAAAAAATCCGGAAAAGTGCAAGAAGAAAGAACCCAAAAGATTTTCCAACTAACGGAAATTACTATTCCAGAATCGATTACCGTAAAAGATTTAGCAATGGAACTTAAGAAAACTTCAGCAGAAGTTATTAAAGTCTTATTTGGATTTGGTATAATGGCAACCATCAATAATGACTTAGACTTTGATACTGCCTTCTTAGTAGCAGAAGAATTTGGAGTAACTGCTAAAAAGAAAGAAGAAGTAAAAGAAGAAGATATTCTATTTGATGAATCAGAAGATACCGAAGAAGAATTAAAAACAAGACCACCAGTTGTTGTTGTTATGGGACACGTTGACCATGGTAAAACTTCATTATTAGATGCAATTCGTAAAACCAATGTAATAGAAGGAGAAGCAGGTGGAATTACCCAAGCCATTGGTGCTTACATGGTAAATATCAATGGAAGAGATATTACCTTCTTAGATACACCAGGTCACGAAGCATTTACTAGCATGCGTGCAAGAGGTGCACAAATTACAGATATTGCAATTTTAGTAGTTGCTGCTAATGATGGTGTTATGCCTCAAACAGTAGAAGCAATCAACCATGCTAAAGCAGCAGGAATTCCAATTATTGTAGCAGTAAACAAAATTGACTTACCAGAAGCCAATGTTGATAAAGTAAAACAAGAATTAATGAAATATGAATTAGTACCAGAAGAATGGGGTGGAGATACCATCTATGTTCCTATTTCTGCAAAAAAACATCAAAATATTGATGAATTATTAGAAATGGTATTATTACAAGCAGATGTCTTAGAACTAAAAGCAAACCCTAAAAAGCAAGCAAAAGGTGCTGTTATTGAAGCACGCTTAGACAAAGCAAGAGGACCAATCGCTTCTATCTTAGTACAAAGAGGTACCTTGGATGTAGGAGATACAATAGTAGTAGGTTCATCAATTGGTAGAATTAGAGCCATGAAAAATGATAAAGGGCAAAAAGTCAAGAAAGCCGGACCATCTACTCCAGTAGAGGTTATGGGACTAACCGAAGTACCAGAGTCAGGTGATATTTTCTATGAAGTAAAAGATGAAAAAATGGCAAAACACTTAATAGAAAGAAGAAAACGTACACAAAGAGAAAAATCGATTAACCAAATGGCACCAGTTACTCTAGATAACTTATTCAGCCAAATGGAAGAAGGCAAACTAAAACAATTAAACATTATAGTAAAAGCTGATGTACAAGGTTCTGCAGAAGCATTAAAACAATCATTAGAAAAATTATCTGACGAGGAAGTAAAAGTAAGAGTAATTCATGCTGCAGCAGGAGCTGTTACCGAATCAGATGTTACTTTAGCAAAAGTAGCAAATGCCATTATTATAGCATTTAATGTTCGCCCAGTAGCAACTGCAAAACAAGTAGCTGAAAAAGATGAAGTAGAAATTAAACAATATTCTGTTATCTACCAAGCAATTGATGATGTAAAAGCTGCTATGAAGGGAATGCTTGACCCAATCTTTGAAGAAAAAGTAATCGGAAACGTAGAAGTAAGACAAGTATTTAAAGTATCTAATGTAGGAACGATTGCAGGAGCTTATGTACTAGAAGGAAAAATCGAAAGAAATGCAGGCGTTCGTGTAATTCGTGAAGATGTAGTAATTCATGAAGGAAAATTAGTATCTTTAAAACGTTTCAAAGACGACGTAAAAGAAGTAGCAAAAGGTTACGAATGTGGTATGCAAATTGAAGATTACAATGACCTAAAAGAAGGAGACATCATTGAAGTATATGTAATGGAAGAAATAAAACGTTAAAAGGAGGCAAGTTATGCCAAAAAATGAAAATAGACTAAATCGCATTAACGAGGAATTAAAAAAAGAAATTAGTCAAATCATTTCATTTGAACTAAAAAATCCTGATGCAACAGGCTTAATGAGTGTAACAAAAGTAAAAATAACACCGGATTTAAAATATGCGAAAGTATATGTAAGCCTATTAAATTCAAAAAATGAAGAAAAAACAATAGAAGCATTAAAAAACTCTAGCGGTTATATTCGTAGTTTAATTGCCAAAAGAATTAACTTAAGAATAACGCCAGAATTAGTCTTTGAAAAAGATGATTCTATGGAGTATGGTATGAAGATAGACTCCATTTTAAAAGATTTAAAGAAAGACGAAAAATAAAAAAGGAGAAAAGCATGACATTAGATAATATATTAGAAGAAATAAAAAAAGCAAATAATATTGTTGTATTAACTCATGAAAACCCAGATGGTGATGCAGTTGGAAGTAGTTTAGCAATGCTTATGACTTTAGAAAAAATGGGGAAAAAGGTAGAACTTATTATTCCAGAACTTCCAAGGGTATATCAATTTTTACCATATGCTGAAAAAATTCAAAAAGAAGGTAAAAATGAGCCTTATGATTTAGCAATCTCAGTAGATACAGCAACTATTAAAATGCTAAATGGTTGGTCAAACTATTTTGAAACTGCAAAAGTAAAAGTTGTCATTGACCATCATGGAACTAACACTATGTATGGGGATTATAACTATGTAAATCCAGATGCACCAGCATGTGCACAAATTTTAATTCAAATTATTGAATATTTTGGAATAGAAATAGATAAAGAAATTGGAACTTGCATTTTAACAGGAATTATTACAGATACCGGTGGTTTTCAATATCAAAGTACTACACCAGAAACTTTTGAATTTGCATCTGGATTACTAAAAAAAGGTGTTAATGTTTCAGACATATATAAAAGAGTAATGAACACAAAATCAAGAGCAAATTTTGAATTACGAAAAAGAGCAATTGATAGAATGCAATTCTTAGAAGATGGTAAAATAGCCATCACTTACATAACAAAAAAAGATGAAGAAGAAACAAACGCAGAAAGTGGAGACTATGAAGGAATTGTAGAAGAAGGAAGAGCAATTGAAGGCGTAGAAGTATCTATTTTTATTAGAGAAACAAGCAAAGGTTATAAGGCATCTTTACGTTCTAATAGTTATTTAAACGTATCAGATGTATGCTTAATGTTTGGAGGTGGCGGTCACTTCCACGCAGCAGGTTGCACAATAGCGCAAAGTTTAGAACAGGTAAAAGAAAAGATTATAAACCAAGTAAAAATGTACTTATAATAAAGCAAAAAAAATTATATCTCTTTGACATTATGTTAAAAAAGAGATATAATTTTTTTAGGTGAAAAAAATGGAAAAAGAGGAAATTTTAGAACATATAATACAAAAATATAATTTAAAAAAGAAACAGTCTATTGATTATGCTTTTTTTAGTAAAATGTACCAAGAATATGAAAGCCAAATGACAGATCAAGAGTTTGCAGAATTATTACAAATATCAAAAGTTGCCTATCAAAATTTTAAATCAGATAGTAAGAAAAATCCTAATAGGTTGATTATTATATTAAAAGATAGAAATCTGAGTGATATAGAAAAGCAAAAAAAATTATTACAATTAGTACAAACATATCAATTGTATAAAGGACAAAAAATAGACTATGTTTTTTTTACACAAATGCACGAAACAGTAAAAACATGGTTAACAGACATAGAACTTGCTAATTTGTTTGGAATCAGTCATACAAATTTAAAAAGTATAAGACGAGAAGGCACAGCAAGATTATTTCGAAATATGAAATTAAATGAAGAAAGTATAGAAAAAATCCGCAAAAGCATTATAGAGCAAAATGAAGGAAAAGAAATTTATTATAAAGAAAATAAAAATAGAAAAGGAATTGTTGATTTTTATAAATTGTATTCTCCATATCGTATTTATTTCACCCATAACGAATTTGCTATGTTATTAGGAATCAGTGAAAAAAACTTATGGTATACTATGCATGACATGGCAAACCCAAAAATAAAAGATACTGAAAAAGTAAAAAAAGTAGAACAAATAAAACAAGAAATTGTAGAAGGAAAATATTATAGCAAAGAAGAACTAGAAAGACTATGTAAACAAGTAAATCTTTCGCTTGATGACTTTATTACTTATTATATCAACCATGGAGATTTTTTTGATAGTAGTGTATATAAAGATGTAATAGAGCATAATCAAAAACTATGGATAGGTCGAACAAAAATAGAAAATAGCGATTTAGAAAAATATAAAGCAATATTGGAACATATTTTAGGAACAACAATAAATCAAATTCAAAGACGATATGGAGACTATCATTTAGAAGAAGAATTAAAATCTAGTATGCTTGTTTACATAGCATATAATTGTGGCGATTTAATATATAATTTTCAATATGATGAAAAAGTAATGGAAAGAATGATATGGACAAGGGCAAGAAAATATGCACAAATCACATATATTCAAGAGTATAAAAAAGAGAGCAAACAAGTAGAATTGCTAGACAATAAAATAGCAAGTGATATTTCCGCAGAGCAAATGCAAAGAATTATTGAAACAGAAGAAATAAATACAGAAGAAGAAAAACTAATTGCTCTTTTTAAAAATTACCTACAACAAGGGTACGATAAAGAAACCATTATAGAAAATGTATCTAAAATATTTCATATTGAAAAAACAGATATGTTAGACATGATGAAAAAATATTTGTTAGAGCATGGAAAGGTAGTAAAAAATGAAAGAGGAGAATATGAAATAGGAGAACAATAGATGGACGGAATAATCATTATCAATAAAACAAAAGGTTATACATCACATGATGTAGTAGTAAAAGTCAAAAAGATTTTAAATGTAAAAAAAGTAGGACACACTGGTACATTAGACCCAAATGCAACAGGAGTATTGCCACTTTTATTAAACCAAGGGACGAAACTTTCAAAATACTTAATTGAACATGATAAAGAATATGAAGTAACATTAAAATTAGGTATTAAAACAGATACATTAGATTCAGAAGGAAATATTTTAGAAGAAAGAAAAGTAGATTGGAATGCAGAAATAATGCAAAAAATAGAAGAAGTTTTAAATCTCTTTATAGGAAAACAAAAACAAATTCCACCTATGTATTCTGCAATTAAAGTAAATGGAAAAAAATTATATGAATATGCAAGAAAAGGGCAAACAGTGGAAGTACAACCTAGAGAAGTTGAAATTTATAGCATAGAGTTAAAAAATGTAAATAAACAAGAAAATGAAGTAGAGTTTAAAGTTCATTGCTCTAAAGGAACTTATATTAGAAGTTTATGCGAAGATATAGCAAAAAGATTGGGAACTATTGGTTATATGAAAGAATTAAATAGAACTAAAGTTGGAAAGTTTACTCTGCAAGAGTCAATAACATTAGAAGAAATGGAAAAAGAACCAGAAAAAGTAGAAGAAAAAATTATTACTATGAAAAAACTTTTTCAAGAATTTCCAGAAATTCATTTACAAGAAGAGCAACTGGAAAAATTTTTAAATGGAGTTTCAATTTGTGTAAAACAACAAGATGGAATATATAATATTTATACAGAAAACTACATAGGTTTAGGAATTGTAAAACAAAATAAATTGAAAAGAGATATTATATTAGAATAATTTATATTTTAATAACACAATTTTATTTATTTTAGCATAGAATAAGAAAAAAAGCAAATACTAAAAAAAAGAGAAATCAATATTTTAATATAAGAAAAAATAAGATAACAAGTAAAAAACAAATTTAAAGAAGAAAATTGAAAGAAAAATAGAATTGAAAAATGAAATAGACTGTGCTAATATAAAGCTAACAAATAAATCAATACTATTATTCCCTGCGTAGTGCGTATAGATTAGAATTTTATTACCAACAAATAAATTAAGGGGAGTCCGCCTTTGAAAGTGGCGTGTAAGCTTACATTATTTATAATAGTAAGAAACCCAGGAGCTTTCAACAAGACACCCACCTGTGCAAACAGGTATAAAAATTTCTTTTCGGTATACGGCTAAGGTGGGGAATTTTTTAAACAATAAAGAAAAAGGAAAATAACAAGCTTGCTTGCTATTTTCCTTTTTCTATAGTAAAATTTTCATATAATAAAACAAATAAACATTAAGTTACAAGGATATAATTTGATTTTAACTTTATTTTAGAACATCATAAAAGGAATGATAAAAAATGCAAATAAAAGAATTACTAATACAAGGAAGACACACTCTAATTAAAAATAACATAGAAGATGCAAGCATTGTAGCAAGAGTTTTATTGCAATTTGTGTTAAATATGGACCAAATTGAATTATTACAAAAAGATGCAAAGCAAGTAAGCCAAAAACAAAAGCAAGACTATGAAATAGCATTGCAAAAAATAATAGAAGGAACGCCTTTGCAATATATTACAAAAAAACAAGAATTTTATGGGCTTTCATTTTATGTGGATGATAATGTGCTAATTCCACAGCCAGATACTGAGGTTTTAGTAGAAAAAGTATTAAACATTGCAAAAACAGAAAATAAAGGAACAATTCTAGATATTTGCACAGGAAGCGGAGCCATTGGAATTTCACTTGCACATAACTTACCAAATGCTAGTATTACCATGAGTGATATTAGCTTAAAAGCAATAGAAATAGCAAAAAGAAATAGTAAACAAAATGAAGTGTTAAATAAAGTAACGCTAATTCAGTCAAATTTATTTGAAAAAATAGAAGGAGACTTTGATATAATTGTATCAAACCCACCATATATTCAAACAAATATTATTACAACATTATCCAAACAAGTACAAAGAGAGCCACACTTGGCATTAGATGGAGGAGAAGATGGACTGTTCTTTTATCGAAAATTACTGAACGAAGCTCCAAACTATTTAAAAGCAAAAGGCTATTTATGTATGGAAATAGGATATGAACAAAAAGAAGCAGTAATGCAATTAGCACAAGAAACAGGAAAATATGAAATAATAGAAGCAAAGCAAGATTTCTCTGGAAATGATAGAGTTATTATCTGTAAAAAATAAAGGAGGCAAAAGTTAAAATGTCATTCTCATCAGAATTAAAAGAAAATTTAAGTAAAATAGCAAATTTAAATAACAAAGAATTAGTAAAATACGAATTAATTGGGTACCTAATAAGCAACAATACGACATGCCATTCAACGACAATTTGTTATTCAACAGTCAATGAATATAATATTAACCGTTTTAGTAAATTACTATCTAATCTTAACATCTTAAACTTTCAAATTGCATTAAAAGGGAAAACTTATCAAATTACTTTGCCTAAAGTCAAATTCATAGAAGAAATTTCTTATGAAGGACAAGATATTCTTTTATCTACTGACTATAAAGGAAAATTAGAAAAGATAGAAAACATAAATGAGCAAGAAGAAATGGCAATAAAAGCACTTATTAGAGGCATTTTTTTAGGAAGTGGAAGTGTAAATAACCCAGAAAATAAATATCATTTAGAAATGATTCTATCTACAGAACAAAGTGCAAAAACGATAAAAAAACTTATAGAAAAAGTAGAAATTCATATGAAAGAGATGAAACGAAAAAATGGCTATTCTTTGTATTTAAAAGAAGGAGAAGAAATTTCAAAATTATTAGCCTTTATTGGTGCCAATTCTGCAGTTCTAAAATTTGAAGAAATTCGAGTACTAAGAGATATGAAAAATAATATAAATCGAAAAGTAAATTGCGAAACTGCTAACCTAAGCAAAACCATTCAAGCTTCTGTAAAACAAATAAACGCCATTCAAAAACTACAAAAAGAAGGAAAATTTGAAACATTACCAGAACCACTAAAAGAAATAGCACTATTACGTTTAGAAAATCCAGATGCTTCATTAATAGAATTAGGTCAAATGTTAAAAGAACCAATTGGAAAATCAGGGGTAAACCATCGCTTAAAGCAATTAGAACAATTAGGTGAAAATTAATAAAAAGGGAACGTCCCTAATGGAGCATAGAAGGAGAGTGTTAAAAATAAAAGAGTTAGGAATTTATGTACATATTCCTTTTTGCAAGCAAAAATGCTATTATTGCGATTTTATTTCTTATGCAAATAAAGAAGAGTGTATTGAAGAATATATAGAAGCATTAAAGAAAGAAATAGAGCAAGAAGCAAATAAACAGGAATATGAAATAACGACTATTTATATAGGAGGAGGAACACCTTCTCTTTTAGATGCTAAATATATAAAAGAAATAATAGATACTATGAAAGAAAATCATAAAATAGCTAAAAAGCTAGAAGTAACAATAGAAATAAATCCAGGAACAGTTAACAAAGAAAAATTACAAATTTATAAAAAAATAGGAATCAATCGTATAAGCATTGGATTGCAATCAACGAATAATCAACTATTAAAACAAATTGGTAGAATTCATACCTACGAAGAATTTTTAACCTGTTATCAATTTGCAAGAGAAGTAGGTATAAAAAATATTAATATAGACCTTATGTTAGGACTACCAAATCAAACTTTGCAAGATTTAGAAGAAAGCATTAATACTGTAATTTCCTTAAATCCAGAACATATTTCTCTTTATTCTCTTATAGTAGAGGAAAATACAAAAATGCAAAAAATGGTAGAAGAAAAGAAAGTAACTTTGCCAGCAGAAGATATAGAAAGAACAATGTATTGGAAAGCAAAGAAGACTTTAGAACAAAATGGCTATTTGCATTATGAAATATCTAATTTTGCAAAAAGAGGCTATGAGTCAAAGCACAATATGAATTGTTGGCTACAAAAAGAATATTTGGGTTTTGGAGTAGCAGCCCATTCTTATTTTGATAATAAGAGATATTGTAATACGAATTCGATAAAAGAATACTGCAAAAATATACAAGAAGGCAATTATATTAAAAACCGAACAATTTGTGAAATCCAAACAGAAGAAGACAAGCAAAAAGAATATATGTTACTTGGTTTAAGAAAAATAGAAGGGGTAAATATTCAAGAGTTTAAAACTAAATTTACTCAAAATCCTATTTACATATTCCGAAAGGAGTTAGAAAAATTAGTTCAACAAGAATTAGTAGAAATTGATTTAAACCAAATTAAATTGACAGCGCAAGGGTTAGATTTGGCAAATTTAGTGTGGGAAGAATTTGTATAATATTGACTTAGTTATAAAAATATGTTAAAATAAATAACATAAAAATAAAAATACCTTAAAAGGAGAACAATATTATGATGGAAATCAACGAATTTAAGGTAATAGGATTAACCGAACCTGTAATAGGGAAGGTAGTAGAATTTACACAAGGTGGAACATTTGAAGAATTTAAACTCACTGAATACTATATTAATGAGAACCAAATTTATGATAATCATGAAATTACTCGGTTCTCTGTAGCAATGCAGGATACTCCACAAAAGTACATGAAAGAATTTAAAAAAATTCTAAGAAAGTATGTTCGGTTAAAAGATGTTTTCATCGAAGAAAATGTAATGGAATTCTTAATGCTCATTGCATAAAAAAACTAAAAAGGCATCTCATTAATTGGGGTGCCTTTTTTCTGTTTAGCATCTTTGAATTATATTTATAGGAAAAATATTTACAAATTTATGTAAATATGATAAAATAAAAAAGTAACTATTCATATCTTTTTTTATTATTATAAGAAAGGAAAAATAGTATGAGTGAAAAAGTATATGAAGAAAGTAAATTTCGGCAAATGAGAGAAGAGGATAAAAAGTTTGATAGCTTTGTAATAGCAGTAGAAACTGCGATAATATCCTCTATATTGAGGCAACAACAAAGACAAATGAATAAAAAATATTTTTCTTCAAAAAGATACAAAATTAGAACTAAAGTAGATGGAGTGACCATGACAGAAGAACAAAAAAAATATATAATGGGATATTTAACGTCTCATTATATAAAATATGTGGAAGGGGATTTCTTTATCATCAAAAAATGTTGGTTTTCTAATAAGTATCAAATTAAAGACTGGAAAATACCAGAAGATTTAGTAATCTCATAAAACAAAGGAGAGTGCTTTTTATATAAGCACTCTCTTTTGTTGGAGTTTTAACCACATTTTGATAGGTCATCACAAAAAATTCACAAAAAAAATTAGCAATCTGTATTGACAAGTGCTAAAAATGGGTATAATATATAACAAGTTAGCACTCTGAACACAAAAGTGCTAACTTAAGAGGTGATAAATTGGACGATAGAAAAAAGAAAATATTGCAAGCAGTAATTGATGAATATGTTAGCAGTGCAGAGCCAGTTAGTTCATCAGCTTTAGTAGAAAAGTATAATTTAAATTATAGTAGTGCAACAGTTAGAAATGAACTTGCCGAACTAGAAAAAAGTGGGTACTTAGATAAAACACATACCTCGTCTGGTCGTGTTCCATCAGAAAAAGGCTATCGTTTCTATGTAGATGAACTAATTAAGGATGATGATATTTCACTAGAAGAAATGAAATATATTCAAACCAAATTAGATGCAAAAGTAAATGAAATAGAAGACTTAGCTAAAATTGCAACTACTACTTTATCTGAAATTACACATTATACTACTGTTGCAATTGGTCCAAAACCAGAAAAACAAATAATTGAGGAAATTAAATTTGTATTACTTGGCAGCCGTATGTTAATGGTAGTAATTGTTACGGATAGTGGATTAGTAAAAGAAACCATTATTAAATACGATGAAGATATTACACAAAATCAAGTAGAAACCTTAAACAATTTGTTTAATGCCAAATTAAAAGGAAAACCATTATCTAAAATTGATAAACCGATGGAAGAATACATTTTAGCAGAAATTACCTATAGTGTTGATGTTATTAAGCCAATTATAGAGCAAATCAATCGTATTGTAGAAGAAGCCGGCACAATCTATTTAGAAGGTGCCAACAAATCCTTCGATTTACCAGAATTTAAGAGTTTGGAGCTTGCTAAAAACTTTGTTAATGTACTAGATGAAAAAGAACTTATGTTAGACATTTTAGATTCTGGAGTGGCAAAAGATATCAATGTTTATATTGGCGATGAAAACGATAAAGAAGAATTAAAAGACTTTAGTGTTGTTACATTTAAACATTCCGTAGGCGATAAAGACTTAGGAACCATTGGAATTATTGGACCAAAAAGAATGAACTATTCCAAAGTTATTTCAGTTATGAAATATATTAGCAAAAAAATTAATGAAAGCAAGAAAGGAGAATAAAATGGCAGAAAAAGAGCAAAATCAAGAAGAGGAAAAAAATCAAGCAGAAATAGAACAAGAAGAGGAAGAAAGTAAAGAAAAAGCAGAAGAAATCAAATTAAAAGATACTATTCTTTTACAAAAAGAACAATTAGAAGAGCAAGAAGATAGACTAAAACGTTTAATGGCAGAATTTGATAACTTCAAGAAAAGAAGTGCAAAAGAAAGAGAAGGATTATATAATTCTTTAATTTCAGATATCTTTTCTTCTTTACTACCAGTTATAGACAACTTAGAAAAAGCAGTAGAAGCAAAAACAGAAGATGAGAGTTATAAACAAGGGGTAGAGTTAGTACTAAAACAATTTAAAGATGTATTAACAAGTAACGGAGTAGAAGAAATACAAGCAGTTGGTCAAACTTTTGACCCTGAATTACACGAAGCCGTAAGCTCTGTAGTAGATGAAACTTTAGGAGAAAAAATAATCAAAGAAGAATATAGAAAAGGATACAAAATAGGAAGCAAAGTAATTCGTCATTCTATGGTAGTAGTAGCAAATTAAATTTATGAAAAGCTATGTCTTTCATTATTAAATTTAAACAAGTTATTAATTTTAAAAAAATATATAAAAAAGCACAAAGGTAAAGGGGTGTCCCCTGTGTGCCAAAATGGAACGAAAAGGGGCGTCCCTCCTGTGCAAAGAAAGGAAGTAAAAATATTATGGGAAAAATTATAGGAATCGATTTAGGAACAACAAATAGTTGTGTATCTGTTATGGAAGGTGGAGAGCCAGTAGTTATTCCAAACGCAGAAGGAAATAGAACAACACCATCTGTTGTTGCTTTCTCAAACAATGGAGAAAGATTAGTAGGACAAATTGCAAAACGTCAAGCAGTTACAAACCCAGACCACACCATTATTTCTATTAAAAGAAAAATGGGAACAAATGAAAAAGTAAATATTGATGGAGATTCATTCTCTCCACAAGAAATATCTGCTATGATTTTACAAAAATTAAAAGCAGACGCAGAAAATTATTTAGGACAAAAAGTAACGCAAGCCGTTATTACAGTACCTGCATATTTCTCAGATAGCCAAAGACAAGCAACTAAAGATGCTGGAAAAATAGCAGGACTAGAAGTATTAAGAATTATCAATGAACCAACAGCAGCAGCTTTAGCATTTGGTATGGACAAAGAAGACCAAGACCAAAAAATTATGATTTACGACTTAGGTGGAGGAACATTCGATGTTTCTATTCTAGATATTGGTGATGGAGTATTTGAAGTACTAGCAACAAATGGTAACACACACCTAGGAGGAGACGACTTTGACCAAAGAATTATAGATTACCTAATTTCAGAATTCAAAAAATCAAATGGAATTGATTTATCAACAGATAAAATGGCAATGCAACGTTTAAAAGAGGCTGCAGAAAAAGCAAAAATAGAGCTTTCTGGTATGCAACAAACACAAATTAATTTACCATTTATCACAGCAGATGCATCAGGACCAAAACATTTAGATATTACTCTATCAAGAGCAAAATTTGAAGAATTAATTTCAGATTTAGTAGATGCAACAAGAGTTCCAGTAGAACAAGCAATGAAAGACGCAGGAGTAACATCTGCTGACATTCATAAAGTATTATTAGTAGGTGGTTCTACTAGAGTTCCATGTGTACAAGAAATGGTTAAGAAAATTACAGGAAAAGAACCAGACAAAGGAATAAACCCAGACGAATGTGTTGCTATTGGTGCAGCAATTCAAGGTGGTGTACTTTCTGGAGATGTAAAAGACTTAGTATTATTAGACGTAACACCTTTATCTTTAGGTATTGAAACTTATGGTGGAGTATTTACAAAATTAATTGAAAGAAATACAACAATCCCAACTAAAAAATCACAAATCTTCTCAACAGCAGCAGATGGTCAAACTTCTGTTGAAGTACATGTTCTTCAAGGTGAACGTGAAATGGCTGCTTACAATAAAACATTAGGAAGATTCCAATTAACTGGAATTCCAGCAGCACCACGTGGAGTACCACAAATTGAAGTAACCTTTGATATTGATGCAAACGGTATCGTTCATGTATCTGCAAAAGATATGGCAACTGGAAATGAACAAAATGTATCTATTACAGCTTCTACTAACTTAACAGATGAAGATATCGAAAAAGCAGTAAAAGATGCAGAAGCACATGCTGAAGAAGATAAGAAAAAGAAAGATGACATTGAAGCAAGAAACAATGCAGAAAGCTTAGTTTATAACTCAGAAAAAACACTAAATGAATTAGGAGACAAAGTAAGTGGAGAAGAAAAAGCAAAAGTAGAAGAAGAAATTGCAAATGTAAAGAAAGCCCTAGAAGGTACAGATACAGAAGCAATTAAACAAGCAACTGAAAAATTAACAACAGCTTTCTATGCGATTTCTGAAAAACTATATAGCCAAGCTCAAGCACAAGCACAAGCGCAAGCAGGTGCAAATGGTGCTGAAAATGCGCAAGGACCAAATGTAGATGAAAACGGAAATGTATATGATGCAGATTATAAAGTAGAAGACGATAACAATACAGAAAATAAATAAGAGGAAAGACATTTTAAGTAGGAGGGCAAAATGGCAGGCAAAAGAGATTATTATGAAGTATTAGGAGTAAGTAAAAACGCAACTGATGAAGAATTAAAAAAAGCCTATCGAAAACTTGCAAAAAAATATCACCCAGATGCCAACCCAGATAATAAAAAAGAGGCAGAAGCCAAATTTAAAGAAATAAATGAAGCTTATGAAACCCTATCCGATAGCCAAAAAAGAAGAATGTATGATCAATTTGGACCAGACGGACCACAAGGTTTCGGAGGAGGAGCAGGAGGACCATTTGGAGGTCAAGGTGGATATTATTCTTATACCACATCTGGATTTGATGATTTTGGAGATTTAGGAGATATCTTTTCTTCTTTCTTTGGAGGAGGATTTGGTTCAAGAAATTCTCGAGCACACCAAGGACCAACTAAGGGAGCAGACTTAAAAGCAAGTATTGATATTACTTTTGAAGATGCCTACTTGGGTTGCGAAAAAGAAATATTATTAACTAGAAATGAAACTTGTACGCACTGTCATGGAAGTGGTGCGAAGCCAGGAACCAGTCCAGAAACATGCCAAGTATGTCATGGAACTGGAACAGTAACACAAGTACAAACTACCATTTTAGGACAAATGCAAACACAAAGAACTTGTAGTAATTGTCATGGAACAGGAAAAGTAATAAAAGAAGTTTGTGAAGAATGTAAGGGAAAGGGAACTATTCGCAAGCAAGCAAGAATTAAAGTCAAAGTTCCAGCAGGTATTGACGATAATCAAACAATTGTCCTTCGAAATGAAGGAGAACCAGGGGCAAAAGGTGGACCAAAAGGAGATTTATATATTGTCATTAGAATTAAAAAACATAGTATATTTACCAGAAAAGGTGATAAAGTATTATGTGATATTCCAATTACCTTTACCCAAGCAACTTTAGGGGCAGACCTTGAAATTCCAATGGTAGATGGCTCAAAAGAAACATATCGAATTCCAGAAGGCACACAATCTGGGACTAAGTTTACGATTCGAAATAAAGGATTTAAATCTGTTAATGGAAGTTATCAAGGAGATTATATATTTACTGTGCAAGTACAAGTTCCAAAACGTTTAAGTAAAGAGCAAAGAGATTTATTATTACAACTTGCTAAAACAATGAACGAACAACCACCAGTTAAGAAAAAAGGAATATTTGGATAAATTGCCATTTGGAACAGACCTTAAAAAATAGAAAATATAGAGAAAGTTTAATAAAAGAAAAAGGAAAACTTAAAAATATATCTTAAGTTTTCCTTTTTCTTTTATTCTCCTAAATCATCATCAAAAGCATGAGGCATAATGTTATTAATAAGTTCCAAACAGGGAGTTTCATAAGCCTTCAGCAATTCTTCATATAAAGACTTCTGTTCCTCTAATACAGGAACAATCCTTTGTGCCCTAATTTGTACATCTGCAAAAGTTGATACAGTCATAGTAGCTAACTCTGGGTAGGAGATGCTAAAAACGGATTCAATTGCATTAGGCTTTAAAAAATACTTAATAGAAGTGTAATCTTTTTCAGAAACCCATTTCTCAGCAGATGAAAAAGAATCCTTTCCAAATGCTTCGTCATACTTCTTGACAAAGTCTAAAAACCGAGCAAAAAAGGAAGCATCTTCTAAAATATCTTCATTAATTTTTTCACCTGTTTTGCACATCGAATCCTCCACTGCATAAGAATCATTAAGAATCATAATATTTCCTCCTTTAATTAAATGAAAGAATATCTTACATGGTTACAAAGGCATTATATGCTAAAAAGGGAAAAAAAGCAATAATTTATTTGCATAAATTTAGAAGTATGATATAATAGCAATAGAATTCACAAAAACAAAGGAAATAAAATATGCAAAAATTTTTTGTAGAAACAAAACAAATTGAAAACGAAAAAATAACAATTGTAGGCGAAGATGTAAAACATATTACAAGTGTACTACGTATGAAAATAGGAGAGAACATTCAAGTAGGAAATAAGCAAACCGGTGAAAATTATATTACACAAATTACAGAAATTAGTGCAGAAAATGTTATTGCTAATATTGTGCAAAAGGTAGAAGATACAGCAGAATCTAATGTACAAATAGATTTGTATCAAGGATTACCAAAAGCAGATAAAATGGAACTTATTATTCAAAAAACAACCGAAATAGGAGTTTGCAGAATTATTCCAGTAGAAATGACAAGATGTGTGGTTAAACTAGAAGAAAAAGAAGCAAAAAAGAAAATAGAAAGATGGCAAAAAATTGCCTTATCAGCAGCAGAGCAAAGTAAAAGAGATAAAATTCCAATGATTGAAAATAAAATAAATTTAAAACAAATAGTTAACACAATCAACGATTATGATTGTTTTTTAGTGGCTTATGAAGAGGAAACTAAAAATTCTCTAAAACAAGTACTAAAAGCAATGGAACAAAAAGAAAACTATCAAATTGGAATTCTTATTGGTCCAGAAGGTGGAATAGATAGTAAAGAAATTGCATTATTAAAAGAAAAGGGAGCCACGATTGTTACTTTAGGAAAACGTATTTTAAGGTGTGAAACAGCACCGATTACCATGATAAGTAATATTCTATATGAATTAGAAAATTAAAAAGAAAGGGTGAATTTGTATTGCCAAGAAGTAAAAAGGAATCAGATAGTAAAAAGGAACCAAAAAATAAGAAAGAACCAGAAAACAAAAAAGAACCAGAAAATAAAAAAGAACCAGAAAATAAAAAAGAAGAAAAAAATAAAACAAAAGCAAAAAGAATGAAAACGAAAGCAGAACAAAAAACAGAACAACAAGAAAAACAAAAAACAGAACAACAAAAAGAAAAACAATCAGTAAAAAAATTAAATAAACAAGCAAGTGAAAATAAACAAACAAATAAATCAAAAAAAATAATAAAAGCATCTGACAAAGAAGAAAAACAAGAAGAAAAACAAATAAAAGAATTAAAAAAAGAATCCAAAGCATTATTAATAAAAGAAAAACAATTAAATGAGGTTCAATTAGAAAAAATAGAAAACGAAATCAAAAAGCAAACGACTATTTCAGAAGAAAAGAAAAATAACATAAATAAAAAAGTGTTTCAGAACATCTTAATTGCTATTCTTATTGTTTTATATTTTATATTTATTAATTTAGGATTCTTGAACCTAAAGCCAGAAGTTTTTCTAAGAGATTTACAAGTATTTAGTATGATTATGATTGTAATGACTATTATTATTTTTGAAAAAGCTTATAAACATGATAATGGAGAAATCGCAATTTATGGAATAGAAGCTTTATTACTTTCTATTAGCACCCTAATGACAATTTATATAGGTAGTAATTATGTTTCAAAATTTACTTATATTATCAGTTTCATTTCTATGCTATTTGCTATCTATTATGTAGGCAAGTCTATTATAATCTATCATAAAATGATGAGGAAAGCATTAAAACAAACTAGTGATATTCATAAAATTGCAAAAAGTAGGGGGTAACAATGAAAAGCATGACAGGCTTTGGAAGAGCAAAGCTAGAAAAAAATAATAGAATTTATAATATAGAGATAAAATCTGTAAACCATAAATATAACGATATAACAATAAAACTACCTAGAAGTTTAAGTTATTTAGAAGATAAAATAAAAAAAGAAATAAGTAATAATATTTCAAGAGGAAAAATAGATATTTTTATTTCATTTGAAAACTATAGTGAAGAAGGAAAGCAAATTATTGTTAATCGAGAACTAGTGAAAGAATATATGCAAGAATTCAAAAAAATAGCAGAAGAAAATAATTTAAATTTAAATTTTTCTGTCACAGAAATAACAAAATTACCAGAAGTGTTAACATTAAAAGAAACACAAGAAGATGAGAAAATTATTGAAGAGGAATTATTCGAATGTTTAAAAGAAGCAATAAGCAATTTTGTGAACATGAGAGAGCAAGAAGGAAATAAAATAAAAGAAGATTTACTTCTAAGAATAGAAAAAATTGCACAAAAAGTAGAAAAAATTTCTGAATATTCTACTAGACTTGTAGAAGAATATGTAGTAAAATTAGAGCAAAGAATAAAAGAACTTTTAAAAGTAGATGTAGTAGACGAAACAAGACTTGCCATGGAAGTAGTTTTATATGCAGATAAATGCTCAGTAGAAGAAGAATTAACAAGATTAAGAAGTCATATTATGCAATTTAAAAATATGTTAGAAGAAACAAAACCAATTGGTAAAAAAATGGACTTTTTAATGCAAGAAATGAATAGAGAAACTAACACCATAGGTTCAAAATCAGGCAGTTTGGAAATCACCAATTTAGTAGTGAATATCAAAACAGAATTAGAAGACATTCGAGAACAAGTGCAAAACATTGAATAAGGAGGAAACATTATGCAACTAATTAATATCGGGTTTGGAAATATTGTATCAGCCAATCGTATTATTGCTATTGTTAGTCCAGAATCAGCACCTATAAAGAGGATTGTACAAGAAGCAAAAGAAAATGGTAATGCAGTAGATGCAACTTATGGAAGAAGAACAAGAGCAGTACTTATTATGGACTCAGGTCATATTATTTTATCTGCTGTGCAACCAGAAACAGTAGCAGGTAGATTAGAAAAAGAGGAAGAAGTAGAAGAATAAAATTAAAGGGGGAAATAAAATTATGATGGTAAAACCAACTACAGCAGAATTATTAAAAACAACAGGAGACAACAAATTTAGATTAGTCATTGCTACTGCAAAAAGAGCAAGACAAATTGCCAACGGAAGTGAAAAATTAACAAATGTAGAAGAAGAAGCACCAGTAACTATAGCAGCAAATGAAATTGCAGAAGGAAAAGTGAAAATAGAAAAATAGGAAATAGGAAAATAAGATGGAAAAAAGAGAAATTATATCAATAGCAGGAGAATTAGCAAGTGGAAAAGGAGCTGTTTCAACAATTTTAGCAGAAAAATTAAATTATGTGGTTTATCGAAATGGCGAATATTTTAGAAAACTTGCTAAAGAACACAACATGGATATTACAAGTTTTAATATCTATGTAGAAAAGCACCCAGAAATTGATTTAGAAATTGAAAGAAGTGCCGCTGAATATGCAAAAACACATAATCAATTTATTATAGATGCTAGACTTGGTTGGTATGCGGTGCCAGAATCATTTAAAGTATATTTAACAGTAGATATAGAAGAAGCGGCTAGAAGAGCTTTTTATGATGAAAAAAGAAAACAAACAGAAAGTTTTAATACTATAGAAGAACAAAAACAAGATTTAATAAAAAGGTATCAGTTAGAAAATGAAAGATACTTTAATTTATATCATGTAAAAAAACAAGATTTATCCAATTATGATTTTGTACTAGACACTACTAATGACAAACCTGAAATATTAGCAGAAAAAATCATAGAGGCTTATCAAAAGTGGCTAAAAGAATAAAATCATGTTTTTACTCAAGTTAGAAATGTAAATAAAAATGGAGAAAGAGAAGTGCTAATATAGCGACTTCTCTTTTTTAAAACTAAGACATATAGATACTTCTTCCCTGAATGTCTACCGTAACGGGATAGGCACTACCAGTAATCTTTTGCAGATGCTGCTCTGATAAATTGCCAGAGTTGATTGCTTCTACCACCTTTTGATAGATGGAATCGGAAGAAATCACGTTAATGCCGTGAAGATTCCAGTTGCCTTTTGCTGTCTTTAATAACATAATGTCTACCTCCATGAAAAAGTTTTAAGATATCTTTATTATAACATATCTTAACATAAAAGTCAAATTAGGGTTATATTTAGAAATTTAAAAAATAATTGACATAAAATGGAAAGAGTGATATAATATAAATGTAACTAGGTAAAAATTCCAACCGATTGGAGGGAAAGTACATGAAGAAACAAGAACTAAGCTATGAGCAGGCAGTAGAAATGCTTGCTCGGGGACAGGCAGTAGAATGCCAAGTAAGTAAAAGGGAAGATAACAAAGAAATTGTCCACGACTTGCAAAAACTTGATTATTTGTATAATTTAAGTAAGGAAGGGACACAAGATTGCATCATTTACTGCATCCAGCAGGAAAATGACAAAACTTCGGAAAAGGATGTGAAAATAAGCTTTGATGAAGCTTATAGCAAGATACATTCCGGAGAGTTAGTTTACTACAAAGAGGATGAAGAAGAGGAAGAAATCACTACCATTAATGAATTAATTAGAATTCGTAGGCGGTATGATTTAGAAGGAAAAACTCTTATCCTCTACTGGCATGAATAGTTCGTAGAAAATACCTAAAATCTTATGTAAGATTTTAGGTATTTTCTATTTTTTCTTCTTTATTTTTTATTGTTTTCAGATAAAATTTTTGATATACTATAGCAAATAGTAATATATAATTTTTATTAAAAAATATATTAGAAAAAAAGAGTAAAAAATTAAGAAAGAACAACTATAAAAAGTGAAACATATCTTGAAAGAAATTTAGAAAGGAGGGAAAACATGATTGCAGAAATTATTTTAAATTCCAATGCAAAAGACTTAGATAGAACCTTTGACTATCAAGTACCAAAAGACATGGAACAACAAATTCAAATAGGCAATCGCGTTTTTGTTCCTTTTGGCAGAAGAAAAACTCTAGAAGAAGGCTTTGTAGTAGGTTTAAAAGAAAAAACTTCTTTTGAAACAAAAGAAATTGCAAACATGACAGGCAATCCTTTCTTAAATGAAAAAAGAATCAAACTAGCGAAATGGATTGCAAAAAGATATTTTTGTAATTTATCAGACAGCATGAAACTCATGTTACCACCAGGAACCAAAACAAATAAAGTAGAAAATAGAATAAAAGAAAAAACCAACAATTTTGTATATTTAAAAAAAGAAGAAGACGAAATAGAGTGGGAAATAGAAAATGAAAAAATAAAATCAGAAAAGCAAATTCGTATTTTACGCTTTTTAATGGAAAATGATGCAATTACTATAAGCGATTTAGAGGTATTTACAGACACTTCAAGAGCAATTATAAAAACGTTAGAAAAAAATGGTTATGTTGAAATAGTAGAAAAACAGGTAGAAAGAAATCCTTTCCTTTACAAAGAAGTAGAAAAAACAGAAAAATTAAAGTTAAATGATGAGCAAGAACAGGCTTATCAAAAAATCGAACAAGCAATAGAAAAGCAAAGAAATAGCCAATTCTTGTTATTTGGGGTAACAGGCTCTGGAAAAACAGAAATATATTTACAAGCGATTGAAAAAGCAATAAGTAAAGGTAAGACAAGCATAATGCTAGTACCAGAAATTTCACTTACACCTCAAATGGTAGAGCGTTTCATGGCAAGGTTCGGAAAAGAAAAAATAGCGGTTCTACATAGCAAATTATCTATTGGAGAGCGTTATGATGCGTGGCAAAAAATTGCCTCGGGTAAAATAGATATTGTTATTGGTGCTAGGTCTGCAATATTTGCACCAATTCAAAACATTGGAGTTATTATTATAGATGAGGAACATGATTCTTCTTACCAATCGGAAATGACACCAAAATACCATGCAAAAGAAGTAGCGCAAATTTTATCAAAAGAAAATTCTTGCCCACTTATTTTAGGTAGTGCTACTCCAGAAATAGGAACTTTCTATAAAGCTCAAAAAGGAGAAATTGAACTATTAGAATTAAAGAAAAGAGCCAATAACTCTAGCCTTCCAACAGTAGAAGTAATTGATTTGCGAGATGAATTGCAAAATGGGAACCGTTCTATGTTAAGCATAAAATTACAAGAAGCTATCAAAGAAAATTTAGAAAAAAAACAACAAACCATTTTATTTTTAAACAGAAGAGGGTATTCTACATTTGTAATGTGTAGAGACTGTGGCTACACAGTAAAATGCAAAAATTGCAATATTACAATGACTTATCATTTAAAACAAGATAAATTAAAATGCCATTATTGTGGCTATGAAGAAAAAAAGGTAACAGTATGCCCAATATGTAAAAGCACTAACATTCGTTACTTTGGAACCGGTACGCAAAAATTGGAACAAGAAGTGCAAAAATTATTCCCAAATGCCACAACTATTCGTATGGACGTAGATACAGTAAGCAAAAAAAATTCACATGAAGAAATATTAAATCGCTTCAAGGAAGAAAATATAGATATTTTAATTGGAACGCAAATGGTTGTTAAAGGGCACCACTTTCCAAAAGTAACATTGGTAGGAGTCATTGCAGCAGATAGTAGCTTGAACATAGAAGACTTTAGAGCCAATGAAAGAACCTTTCAAATCTTAACGCAAGTAGCAGGAAGGGCAGGAAGAGAAAAACTAGAAGGAAAAGTATTGATTCAAACATATAACCCAGATAGCTTAGCCATTGAACAAGCAAAAGAGCAAGACTATAAAGAATTCTATGAAAGTGAAATACCAATTAGAAAACAGTTGAAATATCCACCTTTTTGCGATATAATAGTACTTGGGTTTAGTTCAGAAAAAGAACAAGAAGTAATAAAACAAGCAAAAAAAATACATGAATACTTAAAAAAACGAATTATAACAGAAAAAATAGGCATTCTATTATATAGCCCGGTGCCAGCACCAATCGACAAAATAAAAAATAAATATCGCTGGCGTATGATTATAAAATGTATTTATAACGAGCAAATCAACACATTATTGCATCAAGCAATAGAGCAAAATGAGTGCAAAAAAAACATCTCACAAACCATAGAAATCAATCCATCAAATATGATGTGACGCAAAAAGGAGGAAATAAAAGTGGCAATTCGAAGTATTAGAGAAGAAGGAGACGAAATATTAAAAAAGAAGTCAAGAGAAGTAGAAACCATAGATGACAAAATAAGAGAATTATTAGACGATATGGTAGAAACCATGCATAAATACAATGGAGTAGGATTAGCTGCTGTACAAGTAGGTATTTTAAAAAGGCTAATTGTTATAGATTTATATGATGAAAAAGGACCAATGAAGTTAGTTAATCCAGTTATTTTAAAAGAAAAGGGAGAACAAGAAGTAGAAGAAGGTTGCTTAAGTTTTCCTAATAAATATGCCAAAATAATAAGACCAAAAGAGGTTAAAGTAGAAGCGTTAGATGAAAATGGTAAAAAAATAAAAATTGATGCCAAAGATTTATTAGCACAAGCATTATGCCATGAAATAGACCATTTAAATGGTATTACCTTTGTAGAAAAAATGATACCCGGCACGTTAGAATATGTAGAGCCAAATGACAATTAGGGACAATTGGGGACAGTCCCCAATTGGTACAAATGGGACAGTTTGGGACAGGGTTTAATAAAAAAAGGAGTGTAATATGCTTAGAGTTTTGTTTATGGGAACGCCAGACTTTGCACAAGAGTCTTTAAAAAGTTTAATAGAAGCAAATTATGATGTAATCGGGGTTGTAACGAACCAAGATAAACCAAAAGGAAGAGGAATGAAAATGGTATTTTCTCCAGTAAAAGAATATGCCATAGAACAAGGCATTCCTATTTATCAACCAGAAAAAGTCAAAAACAATATAGAATTTTTACAAACAGTGCAAGAATTAAATCCAGATGTCATTTGCGTAGTTGCTTATGGAAAGATTTTACCAAAGGAAATTTTAGATATTCCAAAATATGGCTGTATTAATGTGCATGCATCACTTCTTCCAAAATATAGAGGAGCAGCGCCAATTCAATGGGCTGTACTAAATGGTGATAAAACAACTGGTGTTACTACTATGTATATGGATATTGGTATGGATACAGGAGATATTATTCTAAAAGAAGAAACTGAAATAGGAAGTGAAGAAACAACAGGAGAGCTTTGGGACAGACTTTCTAAAATGGGTGGAAAACTTTTAGTAGAAACCATAAGACAAATAGAAGCAGGAACCATTACCAGAACAAAACAAGGAGAAAATTTTAGCTTAGCCCCAATGCTAAAGAAAGAAATGGCAAAAATAAATTGGGAAGAACAAACAGCAGAAGAAATTCATAATTTAGTAAGAGGTTTAAACCCTATTATGGGAGCTTATACTTTCTTAAATGGAAAGAAATTAAAACTATGGAAAGTAAAAGTAAAAACAGAGCAAGAGCTAGTTTACTTATTTCCAGAACTAGAAGAATATTTATATAAATTACAAGATGTAGCCGAAGGAGTTATTTTATTTGCAAGTGATAAGAAAGGCTTATTTATTAAGGCAAAAGAAGGAATTATCGAGGTAGAAGAAATACAAGGCGAAAATGCAAAAAGAATGCAAATAGGAGACTTCCTAAGAGGAAATACGATTATGGCAGGAGAAATATTAGAGTAAAACAAAAGCCCCACTATGTAATAACATAGTGGGGTTTGTTGCATTTTATGCAACATACACGTGACCATTGATAGTGTTTCCATTGAAAACAAACTTTTTAGCAATAATACTATAGTTGTTAAGGTCACAACGATTACCATCAATACGAACATAATTTGCTTCGATTTGTAAAGAATCATTATTTTCTAAAATGGAAACACTGTGTGCTTTGATTTCATGAGAATCATTATTTCCTTCAATGAGAATATAATCTGCTTGAATGGCACCGGACGAATTGTAATTTCCGATCAAAACATCACGCGCCTTAATATTACAAGAATCATTGTGGCCAAGCACATAGAAATCCTGTATAGTAGTAACATTGTCAGAATGATTGTAGCCAGAAACCAAATAGTTTAAGGCATGGATATTACCTACATAGGAATCTCCATTTACTTCAACATTTCCATCTGAGTCAATGTCATATGCCGACAAAGACTTAACCCAAATGTCGCCATCGCGTAAGAGAATATCCGCTCTACTTTTAAGACGTTCACTAGCAATGTCTCCACCTTCAATAGAAATAGAAGCATCATCACCTGCAAAAGTAATTGTGCCGGAAACAATTAGATTTCCGTTTTTGATATTGACATCGCCATCAATAGTAAGGTTACCACTAAAGATATAATCCTCGCCTTCCAATATTAAATTTTCCAAGGTCCGTTCCTGCATTTGCAATCCTCCTTGTTTAAAAAAGAAACTATTTTAAGTTACGTTTAAAATTATATCATAATAACATAAAATAATCAATAAAAAAACAGCAAATAAATTTAACGAAAAAATTACAAAAAAGTGTTGTAAAAACAAAAAGATATTGGTATACTTATAGTATCAAAAAAGCACACAAAAAAGAAAAATATAAGGAGGTTTTTGTGATGGAAGAAAACAAAGAAGTAAAAGAAGAAGTAGTAGAAAGTGGAGAAATTGCATTATCTACCGATACAAACGAAATAAAAATAGCCGATGATGTTGTCGCTGTTATTGCTGGTGTTGCTGTAGCAGAAGTACCAGGCGTTGCAGAAATGGCAGGGGGATTTGCAGGTGGAATTACCGAAGTATTAAGTGGAAAGAAAAATCTAGCAAAAGGAATTAAAGTAGAAGTAGGAGAAAAAGATACAAAAATAGATGTTAACATTATTGTAGAATATGGTGTTAGAATTCCAGATGTCGCATTTGAAATTCAAAACAGAGTAAAAAAAGCAGTAGAAACTATGACAGGTCTAAATGTTGTAGAAGTAAATGTACATGTACAAGGTGTTAATACAGAAGGAAAAGACGTAGAAGAGGGAAAAACAGAAGAATAAAAAACAAAAGGGTGCGCACACATAGAACGCACCCTTTGCAAAAGATAACGGGAGGAAAAAACAATGAAAATATTAGATAGAATAGGGTTAGTTATTTTTTCAAATTTTATTTTAATTATTTCTATTATACTATGTTTACTTATTTTTGGTTGGTTAACACCAGAAACCATCTATGACGTAATAAAATTAGCACTAAATGATACAATAACTACCAATGTAGTATTAGCCATTAGTATTATTTGTATTATACTTGCTATCAAATATATTTTCTTTAGTACAGACAAAAATGAAATAGGTGGCATTAAAGATGGTATTTTATTGCAAAATTCAGATGGAAAATTAGTTATTTCAAAAGCCACACTAGAAGAATTAGTTAGTAATGTAGCAAAAGGCTTTGATAGTGCGCAAGACGTAAACTCTAAAATTGTATTAGATGAAGAAAATAAATTAGTGGTTTATGTTTTATTAAGTGTAAAAGAAAATGCAGTTATAAAAGAACTATCCAATAATCTTCAAAACAAAATAAAAAGTGCAATTAAAAAGACAGCAGACTTAGAAGTAAAAGAAGTAAATATTAGCATTAAAGAATTACATGCACAAGAAAAACAAGGAATAGAACAATAACAAAAATAAAAAAATTAGTATTATTTTCAAAATACTTTGGCTGCAAGAAAGGAATGATAAGTTAATATGAATGAAATTAAAAACTTTTTTATGAAATATAGAGGAGCCATTATTGGAGCATTAATTGCAATTCTTATTTTATGCACTGGATTTTATAAACTAATGATAGGAATTATTCTAATTGCACTTGGTATATATGTAGGAAATTATATTCAAATAAACAAAGAAGAAGTAAAAGAAAAAATAAAAAATTTTATTGACAAATTATAAAAGGGGAACATCCAATGAAACGAACAGAAACAAGAGAATTAGCATTCCAATTATTATATAGCACTGAAATTCAAAAAGAAATGGAAGATGAGCAAATTGAATTATTTATCCAAGAAAATGAGATACAAAATAAATCTCAAGCAGAATATATAAAAACCATTTTTGAGGGTATTAAGAAAAACAAAGAAGAAATTACTAATTTAATAGCAAATAATTTAAAAGAAAAATGGTCAATGGAACGAATTTCAAAAATTAATCTTGCTATTTTAGAACTTGCTATTTTTGAATTAATATATTCAAAACTACCTTATAAAGTAGTCATTAACGAAGCAGTAGAACTTGCTAAAAAATATGGAGATGATTCTTCTAAGTCCTTTATAAATGGAATTTTAGCAAGTATTGTAAAGGAAAAAAACTTAAATCAAGAGGAGTAATACAAAATGACTTATAACCCAATTAGTGTAACAGAATTAAACAACTACATAAAGGGAAAGTTCCAAGAGGATGAATATTTAAATAATGTATTAGTAAAAGGAGAGATTTCAAACTTTAAACATCATTATACAGGGCATATGTACTTCACGTTAAAAGATGAAAACTCTCTTATTAAATGTGTAATGTTTAAAACCTATACACCACATTTAGAATTTGTTCCAAAAGATGGTATGAAGGTTATGGTACTAGGAACAGTATCTGTATTTGAAAGAGATGGCGTTTATCAAATTTATGCCAAGGCTATGAAGCAAGAAGGCGTTGGAGACTTGCATGCCGAATATGAAAAGTTAAAGGCAAAATTAGAGGCAGAAGGCTTATTTGACAAAACACATAAAAAGCCAATTCCTTTTATGCCAAAATGTATTGGAGTTTTAACTTCAAATACAGGAGCAGTTATTAGGGATATTATCAATGTTTCAACTAGAAGAAATCCAAACGTACATATAAGGCTATTGCCAGTACCAGTGCAAGGGCAAGGGGCTGCAGAAAAAATAGCGAAAGCAATTGAAACGATGAATGAAGAAAATTTAGCTGATGTGCTCATTTTAGCAAGAGGAGGAGGCTCTCTAGAAGACCTATGGCCTTTTAATGAAGAAATTGTAGCAAGGGCAATTTATGCTTCTAAACTTCCAATTATTTCAGCAGTAGGGCATGAAACAGATTTTACAATAGCAGATTTTACAGCAGACTTACGAGCGCCTACACCATCTGCAGCAGCAGAGCTTGCTGTACCAAATATTGAAGATTTAGTTCTAAAACTAAATGGGTATGAAAATAGATTTCAAAATGCACTACGTAAAAAAGTAGAACTGATGAAATTACGTTATGAAAAATGTATGAAATCTTCTGCCTTTACAAATCCAATGCAAAAAGTAAATGAAAACTATATGTTACTAGATAAACAAATCAAGCGCATGGAAAATAGTATAAAACTTACTTTGAAAGAAAAGAAAACTTACATGGTAGAATGGATTTCAAAATTAGACACTTTAAGCCCACTAAAAACTTTAACAAGAGGCTATTGCATTCCAACTAAGGAAGGTAAAACGATTCATAGTAGCAAAAATTTACAAAAAGGAGATTTGATTAATTTACGTTTTATAGATGGAGAAAAGGAAGCAAAAATGATATAAAATGAATATGAAATCAAATAAATAAGGAGGAAATTAATATGAAAAAGTCAACAATAGGTATTATTATATTACTCATGATTATCGCAATTGCTATATTTGTTTTTACAGGAAATAAACAAGAAAAAAACACAAATGAAACTAATGCTACACCAGTAAATGAAGAAGAAAATGTATTACAAAATGAACAAACAAATGAAATCATAAGTAATGAAATTGAAAACCAAATTGAAAATCAAATGGCAAATGAAATTGTAGTAGAAAATGAAGTATCTAGCGAAATTTTTGAAGAAAGTCCAAAAACAGAAAAAGAAAAAGCACTTGATATTGTAAAAAAAGATTGGGGAGAAGGTGCTAATATCGAATTTTCAGTAGATGGTATTGACGGCAATGGTAGTTATATTGTCACAGTGCGAAACAGCCAAACAACGGAAGCATTAGCATTTTATACTGTAAATACTAACAATGGAACATTTACAAAACGAGAAATGAATTAGAATAAACAAGAAATAAAAAATTTATTATTGTAAAGAATTTATTCAAAAATATAATTTAATCTATGTTAATAAAATGGAAAAAGGTTTATGGGTAAAGCCTAAAAAAACCTAAATATATAAAACAAGGAATCAATCATGAAGGAAGTAAAATTTGAAGAGGCAATGAAACAATTAGAAACAATTGCAGGAGAATTAGAAAAAGGAGACTTAAACCTAGAAGAAGCAGTAGCAAAGTTTGAAGAGGGAATGGAACTTTCAAAGCAATGTAATGAAATTATAGAAAAAGCAGAAAAGAAAATTACTATTCTTTTGCAAAAAGAGGGTAAAATGGAAGAAGAAAATTTTGCCGCAGAAGAATAAATAAAGCAAAAGGGGATTGTTATGGAATTTTTAATGCAATATAAATATTTAATTGTACCAATTTTGGTATGGTTTTTTATTCAATTATTTAAAGTAATATGGGATTTAGTAGTAACACATAAATTTAATTTTAAACGTATTTTAGGAGCGGGTGGAATGCCAAGTTCTCACTCTGCAGTTGTTACTTCACTTGCCACTATGATAGGAAAAACGCAAGGTCTTACTTCTCCTATTTTTGCTCTTTCTGTTATATTTGCCTGCATAGTTATGTATGATGCAGCAGGAATAAGAAGGGCAGCAGGAAAACAAGCAAAATTATTAAACAAACTAATTGAAACACCAGGATTAACTAATTTGCAAGTACAAGAAAAATTGGTAGAAGTATTAGGACACACACCTGTGCAAGTATTTGTAGGAGCAATTATTGGTGTAGTAGTAGGAATGATTTTTGGGTGAACAGGAGGGACGTCCCTTTTCGTTCCATTTTGGAACGGTGGGGACACCCCTGCTTTTTTATTGACAAATAACAATAAATAGTGTAGTATTATGAATACAACTAAATATTGGATTTAAAAGTAACTATAAATTAGTTTTTTAAAAAAGGAGGGCCATGTGCTATGGCAAACACAAACATTCGGGATTTAAGAGTTTTTGAATTCAATCGTGCACTTTCTTATGTTTCTGAAATTTTGGAAATAAAGAGAAAGGACGTAAAATTACGGAAGGAAAAGAATGAACTAAGCGACGAACGTAACCAATGGTATCATGAACTTAATTTAAATTACTTATCTTATACGAGAGATGAAATATCAGATATTGGAGCATTTCAAAAATCAATTAAAGAAAGGATAGCAGAGATTGATAAAGAACGAGAAGACTTGAAAGAGTATGAAAAAGAACTGAAGAAATTGGTAGAAAAAGTTGTTGAGTTTGTTATGTGTGGAGGTACTCTTGATTTAACGAAAGAAGAAATCCAAGAATCATTTGTAGAAGAATACATCTACATTTTAACAGAAATTAAATTGCAAGATGATGATTTAACAAATGTTCTTATTTCAGATTTATTTGAACACAAATCTGACCTTATTCTTGTACTTTATGATGTATATGGAAGAGAGCAAAAAGAATTAATTTCTGCTATTGAGGACGAGGATGCATTAGATGGTTCTTTTGAAGGTTATTTTCTTTGAATAAGGAAATATGAAAAATTTCACTAAATTTATCTAAAAATGTTATACAAAGAAGAGCTTTCATAGCTCTTCTTTGCGTTATAAGAGAATTTAATTTCGTAATATATCTTGTAAAAAAATACAAAATAAGTTATAGTATTATCAAATATAATATGTACATTTAGAAAGAAATGGTGATGAAAATGGAAGATATTGAAATAGCAAGAAAAGTAAAATTACAAGAAATCACAAAAGTAGCAAAAGACTTAGGAATAAAAGAAGAAAATATAGAGCCTTATGGAAAATATAAAGCAAAAATTTCTCTAAACGAAATGCAAGAATGTAAAAATAAAGAAAATGGAAAATTAATTTTAGTAACAGCCATTAATCCAACTCCATTAGGAGAGGGAAAAACCACCATTTCCATTGGACTTGCAGATGGCTTAAAAAGAATAGGAAAAAAGGTTATTTTAGCATTAAGAGAACCATCTTTAGGTCCTGTATTTGGTATTAAAGGTGGTGCTACAGGAGGAGGCTATTCACAAGTAGCGCCAATGGAAGACATTAACTTGCACTTTACAGGAGATTTGCATGCTATTACTTCTGCAAATAACTTATTATCTGCTATGATTGATAACCATATCTATAGTGGAAATGAACTAAACATAGAAAAAGTAACATGGAAAAGATGTGTAGATTTAAACGATAGACAATTAAGAGTGGTAAATACTGGTCTATCTAATGAAAAAAATATTGTACCAAGAGAAGATGGTTTTGATATTACCGTTGCTTCTGAAGTTATGGCAATTTTTTGCCTTGCTACTAGTTTAGAAGATTTAAAAAGAAGACTTGGCAATATTATCATTGGCTACAACAAAGAAGGAAAGCCTATTACAGCTCATGATTTAAAAGCAGAGGGAGCTATGTGCGTTTTATTAAAAGATGCTTTCTGCCCTAATTTAGTACAAACTTTAGAGCATACACTAGCCATTATTCACGGAGGACCATTTGCCAATATTGCGCATGGTTGCAATAGCATTATAGCTACCAAACTTGCTTTAAAATTAGCAGACTATACTGTAACAGAAGCAGGTTTTGGCGCAGACTTAGGAGCAGAAAAATTCCTAGATATTAAAACAAGAAAATTAGAAAAAGCACCAGACGCTGTAGTTATTGTTGCTACCATTAAAGCATTAAAATACCATGGTGGCATGCCAAAAGAAGAACTAGCAAACGAAGATATCGAAGCATTAAGAAAAGGAAGCAAAAACTTATTAAAACATATTGAAAACATAAAAGAAAAATTTGGCTTAAATGTTATTGTAGCTATCAATAAATTTAACCAAGATACCGAAAAAGAAATTAGTACTTTACAAGAAATTTTACAAGAAAAACAAGTTGCTTTAAGTTTAGTAGAAGCATGGGGCAAAGGCTCAAGTGGAGCAACAGATATTGCAGAAAAAGTAGTAGCATTGTGTGAAGAAAAAGAACATTTTGAACCGATTTATACATTAGAAGACACTATTAAAACAAAAATTGAAAAAGTAGCAAAAAACATCTATGGAGCAGAAGGAGTAGAATACACCAAAGAGGCAGAAGAACAAATAGAACAAATAACACAACTAGGACATAATAATCTACCAATTTGTATTGCCAAAACACAATATTCTTTTTCAGATGATAGTAAAAATTTAGAATGTAAAGAACCTTTCAACATTCACGTAAAAGAAGTAAAATTAAAAGCAGGAGCAGAGTTTATTGTAGTATTAACAGGCAAAATTATGACGATGCCAGGTCTTCCTAAAAAACCTGCCGCAGAGCAAATAGATATAGATGAAAATGGAAATATTGTAGGAATATTTTAAGAAAAAATAGAGTAGAAAATAAATCGTTAAGACTTAGTAAACGGGAAGTTGTTACTAAGGCAAGACAAAAAGTTGCGTATTTATTTTCGCATTCCGCTATGAAAGAAAAAAGAAGAAAAAATCTTCTTTCCTTTTCATGTGGAATGAAAAAGAAAGGAGATTTTTTATGGATATAAAGGAATATTTTAAAAATTTTTATCAAACAACAAAAAAACCAACCTTAAAAGCAATGGAATATATGATGGAAGAATTAGAGCATCCAGAGAGAAAGTGTAAAGTGATTCATATTGCAGGTACGAATGGAAAAGGTAGCATTACAGAAATGCTAACCAATATTTTAATAGAAAATGGCTATAGGGTAGGAAAATATCTTTCTCCTCATTTAATAGACTATAATGAAAGAATTAGTGTCAATAATAAAAACATAGAAGATAAAGAAATGGAAGAAATAATACAAAAAATAGAAAGCAAGATAGAAACCTATAATAAAATAGCGGAAGAAAATTTTACTTTGTTTGAACTCTTAACAACCATGGCATTCTATTATTTTGCAGAACAAAAATGTGATTTTGTCGTATTAGAAACAGGATTAGGAGGCTTATATGATTCTACGAATATTGTACAACCTATGGTCTCTATTATTAGTTCCATTGGCTACGACCACATGGCAATCTTAGGTAGTACTTTAGAAGAAATTGCTATACAAAAAGCAGGAATTATAAAAGAAAATTCTAATACGGTTATAATAGAGCAAATACCTTCTGTTCAAAATATTATAGAAGATACTTGTAAACAAAAGAAAAATCAATTAACTACGATAAAAAAAGAAGATATAAAAAATAAAAGATATGAGCAAGATTTTGAATTATTTGATTATAAAGATACAAAAGATATAAAAGTGAATTTAAAAGGGGACAAGCAGTTTGAAAATGCAGCAGTGTGCTTAGAAACAATTAAAATTATTGAAAAACAAGGCTATGCGATAAAAAGTGAAAAAGTAAGAAAAGGTCTTTCTACAGTTGTACATAAAGCAAGATTTGAAACTTTACAAGAAAACCCTACGATTATTTATGACGGAGGACATAACGAAGAAGCTATCACAAATTTTGTCAATACAGTAAATCAATATTATAGTGGAAAAGAAAAAATTTATATTATTTCTATTTTAAAAACAAAAGATTATAAAACAGTAATACAAAAACTATTACAAGATAAAAGTGCAATTTTTGTTTTTACAAGTGGAAACGATAAAGAAAGATATGTAGCAGCAGAAGAATTATATCATACAGCAAAGCAAATAGCAGGCAATGCAAATCTTAAAATAAAGACATTAGAAGAGGCAATTTTATATGCAAAAGAGCAAAAGAATAAAGTTACTTTTATTGTAGGTAGTTTTTATATTTATGGGGATGTAATGAAAATAATGAAAAATATAAACTATAGAAAATTTAAAGATAGATAAAAATTAAAAAAATAAAAAATAGACATTGCTTATAGCAACGTCTATTTTTTATCTACCATCATCACTTCTTTGAAATCTATCAAAGTCATGTTCACTCATGTCTTTTGACTTTTGTCCTGTCCATTTTGAAGCTTCAAGCGCTTCCATTTTAGGATTTACATTTTTGCTTTGCTTATCAAGCTCTACAAATCTGTTTTCTAAACTAGAATTAAGTTTCTGTAATTCAGCTAAACTTTTTCTTTTTAATTCATAACTAGAAGTATGTGATAAATTCCAAATACTACTGTCAAAACTATTTATTTTTTTAATTTTATCTACTAAATTTACTATGTTTTCAGCTAACCTTAATTTTTCGTATTCTTCATTTAGTTGTGGTTGTGATGTTTCAGCATTTTTTGAACCTGAAAAAAATCCACGAATATTATCCATTAATCCCATAACCATACCTCCTTTTGTTATGTAATTTCTGATATAATACAATTATACTATAAAACGCGAAAAAAGTCAAAAATGTCCTAAATCAAAATAAAGTAAATAGACATCATTTATTTTTGAAATACATAATAGAATGAAAAAGTATGAATAATCATATAATTAAAATGAAACTCTTTTTGTGAAAACTATGTGAATTTTACAAAATAGTATTGACATTTTTTAGAAATGGGTATAAATTATTAGCAGTCTCGAATAAAGACTGCTAATAATATAACAAAAATCTATAAAGACTAACTATTCAATTGCAATAGTTTTTCTAAAAAATAAGGAGGTAATGTAAAATGTTAAAACCATTAGCAGACAGAGTAGTCATTAAAATGCAAGAAAACGAGGAGACAACAAAAAGTGGAATTATCTTAGCAGGAAGTAGTAAAGAAAAACCACAATTTGCTGAGGTACTAGAAGTAGGACCAGGAACTGAAAAAATAAAAATGGAAGTAAAAAAAGGAGATAAAGTAGTTGTAAGCAAATATGTTGGAACAGAAGTAAAATATGAAGGCGAAGATTTAGTAATTGTAAGTCAAAGCGACATATTAGCAGTAATAGAATAAATAAGGAGGTAATTTTATAATGGCAAAAGAAATTAAATTTGGCGAAGATGCCAGAAAAAGTTTATTAAATGGAGTGAATCAATTAGCAGATACCGTAAAGGTAACTTTAGGTCCAAAAGGAAGAAATGTAGTTTTAGATAAACAATTTGGTTCTCCTTTAATTACAAACGATGGAGTTACTATTGCAAAGGAAATTGAACTTCCAGATCCATTTGAAAATATGGGAGCACAACTAGTAAAACAAGTTTCTACCAAAACAAACGATGTAGCAGGAGATGGTACCACAACAGCTACTGTATTAGCACAAAGTATGATTAAAGAAGGCGTAAAAAATGTAGCAGCAGGTGGAGACCCAATGGCAATTAAAAGAGGAATGGATAAAACTGTAGAAAAAGCAGTAGAAGAATTAAAGAAAATTAGCAGTAGCGTAAACGGAAAAGAAGATATTGCAAGAGTGGCAAGTATTTCTGCTAATAGCGAAGAAGTAGGAAAACTAATTTCCGAAGCAATGGAAAAAGTATCAAAAGATGGTGTTATTACCATTGAAGAATCAAAAACATCTAATACAGAATTAGATGTTGTAGAAGGAATGCAATTTGATAAAGGATATGTTTCTCCATATATGGTAACAGATACCGAAAAAATGGAAGCTGTGATGGATAATCCATATATTTTAATTACTGATAAGAAAATTGCAAACATTCAAGAAATTTTACCACTACTAGAAACTTTAATGCAACAATCTGGAAAATTAGTTATTGTTTGCGATGATGTAGAGGCAGAAGCTTTATCTACTCTTGTATTAAATAAATTAAGAGGTGTGCTAAATGTAGTAGCAGTAAAGGCACCAGGTTATGGCGATAAGAGAAAAGCAATGTTACAAGATATGGCAGTATTAACAGGAGGAGAAGTCATTACTTCAGATTTAGGTTTAGAATTAAAAGATACAACTATTGAACAATTAGGTAGAGCAAAACAAGTAAAAATTCAAAAAGAAAATACCATTATTGTAGATGGTGCGGGAGATAAGCAACAAATAGCAGACCGTGTAGCACAAATTAGAGCACAAATTGCAGAAGAAAAGAGCGAATTTGAAAAAGAAACTTTACAAGAACGTTTAGCAAAAATTGCAGGTGGTGTAGCTGTAATTGGCGTAGGTGCAGCAACTGAAATTGAAATGAAAGACAAAAAACTAAGAATTGAAGATGCTTTATCTGCAACAAAAGCAGCTGTAGAAGAAGGAATTGTTGCAGGTGGTGGAACAGCTTACCTAAACATTATAGAAGAAGTAGAAAAAACAGTTAATAGCTTAGACGAAGAAGAAAAATTAGGTGGAAAAATTGTATTAAAAGCTTTAGAAGAACCAGCAAAACAAATCGCAATTAATTCAGGTCTAGAGCCAGCAGTTATTGTAGAAAAAGTAAAACAAAGTGAAAAAGGAGTTGGCTTTAATGCTGCAAACAACACATATGTAGATATGAAAAAAGCAGGAATTGTAGACCCAACGAAAGTATCTAGAAGTGCTCTTCAAAATGCAGCATCTATTGCTTCAATGGTACTTACAACAGAAAGCATTGTAACAGAAAAGAAAGAAGAAAAATGTTGCAACCATGAACCAGCACCAACTGGAATGGAAGGAATGTATTAATCATATAAAATCATAAGATTTTGCGAAAAAATTTATCTATTTAAATTTTTTCGCAATTTTTTTATATAATTCATTGCTTAAGCATAAAAAAATTGATACAATACAAATAATGTAAAATCAAAATAGGAGATAATAAAAAATGCAAACAAGAGAAAAAAATATCAATAAATCAAAGGGTATAACATTAATTTCATTAGTAGTAACAGTGATTATACTAATTATTTTAAGTTTTGTTACAATTTCAACATTTACAGGAGAAAATGGTTTAATTAACAAAGTAATAGGAACTAGAGATGATACAGAAATTGATAGTTTAAAAGAAGAAATATTAATTGATATTATGGAAAGCGAAATAGCCAATAATGGTTGGATAACACAAGAGCAATTAGATGATATACTAAAAAAATATGGAGATATTGTATATGAAGATGATGATAAAACAATCAAGGCTTTAGATACAGATAAAGGAGAAATAGATATATCCGACATTATAAGTCAAGCAAAAATAAAAAAAGATATATATGTTAATCATTCAATATTATATTGTTGGGATTGGGAACAAACATTACCAGAGTATAGAACAAACTTTATGGGAATGTGCGAGGAATTAAAAATCACGTCAGTATACTTATGTTTTGACCCATTAAACTGGACCACCAATATAGAGGATACAAAATCATTTATTAAAGAATTATACTATAAAGATATTAGTGTTCTAGCTTTAAATGGTGATCCATCTTGGTCATATGATATAAATCCAATAAAGAATGTACTAGTGGACAATGTAAAAAAATATAACGAAAAAGCAAGAGAAGATGAAAAAATTCTAGGAATAGTATTAGATATAGAACCAGCAGGAACAAGTGAATGGCAAATTAGTGAACCAGAAGCATTCAAATCATATGTAGAAACACAAATAGCCGCATATAATTATACAAAACAATTTAATTTAATGGTAATGCAATGTATACCATATTGGTTTGACGAGGTTAGTGTAGAGCAATTAGAAGAGTTAGTACAAAACGGATGTGACGGAATAAGTGTTATGAATTATTGGAAAGATAATACAATAGAACTTATTCGAAATGAAATGCAATTAGCTAAAAAATATAATAAATATATAGATAGTATAGTTGAATTAGGAGAACCAAATGGTGATATAATAGATGCAAATACATTTTATAATGATGGAATAGAAGCTGCTCAAGAAAATTGGAAAGGAATTGATAATGAATATCAATATTCAAAATTAGGAATAGCATATCATGATTATGAAGCAATCAACAAAATACAAGGAAAACAATATATAATTGAAGTATACTTAAATTATAAAGACCAAAAAGTTCCTAATACAAACATAACCATTGTAAATGTAAATAGAGAAAATGTAGATATACATACAGGAACAACTACTGAAGGAGGATATGCAGTATTTAGGCTAGACTATGGAAAAACTTATAGAGTAGAAGTAGAAGGATATGGAATAGCAGGACTTACTCCAGATTTCACAAAGAAACAATTTACTTTTCTAATAAAAGAAGGAGATTATTTTGCAATTGATGCTTATATCGGAGAAAATGACAAAACAACATATAATGCCGAAATATATTTCAAAAATCAATCGTCAGAATTAATTACAGATAAAAATGTAACAATAAGAAATGTTAATAACCCACAAGAAGTATATAATGCTACTATAACATCAGGAGGTTATATCTCACTTTATCTAAAACATGGAGAAGAGTATGAAGTCAGTGTAGAAGGATATAATGTTGTAACCAATGCAAGATTTAAATATGACGAAAGCATTGGTTCATACAAAGCATTTGATGTTATATGTGAAGAATTATAATACATATCATAACTGATAAAAATAGAGCAGAACATTGACAAACAAAAGAAAAATATGGTAATATAGAAAAGTAATAAAAAAATTCGAAGAAAAAGCAAAGTAAGTAAGGAAAAAATATAGAAAAAAGAGAGAGAGGTAAACTTGCTGAAAGCCAATCCTATATCCCTTGCTGAAATTTCACTTTTGAGAACTATTTTTGAAAAAATAAAGTAGGAAATAGCGTATTCTCTGCGTTAAAGAGCAAATAAGGTTAATATAAAAAATATTAATGAAATTAGGTGGTACCACGGAAAAAAAGCAATTCGTCCTATAATATAGGATAAGAATTGCTTTTTTTGATATAGTTACTTTATTCTATTTCATAAAATGTGTTAGAAAGAAAGGAAAGAGAAACATGAAAGAACAAATTGAACAAATCAGACAAAATGCTATGAAAGAAATGGAAAACGTGCAAGATGAAAAAGAACTAAATGACATTCGAGTAAAATATTTAGGAAAAAAAGGTGAACTAACAGCTTTATTAAGAGGTATGGGAGCCTTATCAGAAGAAGAAAGACCAATTATAGGGAGCTTAGTAAATGAAGTTCGTGATGAACTAGAAACGAAAATTTCAGAAAAAGAAGAAGCTTACAAAAAAGAAGAACTAAAAAGGAAACTAGAAACTGAAAAAATCGATATTACACTTCCTTCTACCAAAGTAAAAAGAGGAAGTAAACATCCATTAAATAGAATTATAGAAGAAGTAGAAGACTTATTCGTATCTATGGGCTATGATGTAGTAGATGGACCAGAATTAGAAACAGACGAATATTGCTTTGAGAGATTAAACTTGCCACAAGGACATCCTGCAAGAGATATGCAAGATAGCTTCTACGTAACACCAGAATATTTACTTCGTACACAAACTTCTGCAGTTCAAGCAAGAGTTATGATGGCAAATGAAGAAAAATCACCAATTCGTGTCATTTGTCCAGGAAAAGTATACAGAAGAGATGACGATGCGACACACTCACATCAATTTGCACAGGTAGAAGGATTAGTAATCGATAAAAACATTTCACTAGCAGATTTAAAAGGAACATTAGAAATCTTCATGAAAAAAATGTTAGGAGAAAATACAGAATTAAGATTTAGACCAAGTTACTTCCCATTTACAGAGCCATCTTATGAAGTAGATGTTACCTGTTTCAAATGCCAAGGAAAAGGATGTAACTTGTGTAAACAAACCGGATGGATAGAACTATTAGGTTCTGGAATTGTTCATCCAAACGTATTAAAAATGAATGGCTATGATCCAGAAAAATACACAGGATTTGCCTTTGGAACAGGCTTAGACCGTTTAGCAATGTTCAAATATGGTATTACTGACATTCGTCTATTATACCAAAATGACGTAAGATTCTTGAATGAATTTGATCGCATGGACTAAGGGGGAAAATAATATGAAATTAAGTACAAATTTTGTTAAAGATTATGTAGATATTGATGTAGATTTGAAAACTTTAGCAGAAGATATGACCAATGTTGGTAATGAATATGATTCTGCAGAGAAGTTAATTAATGCTACTAATTTAGTAATAGGTGAAGTATTAGAATGTGATATGCATCCAGACTCTGACCATTTACATGTTTGCAAAGTAAATGTAGGAAGCGAAGTTCTTCAAATTGTTTGCGGTGCACCAAATGTAAGAAAAGGGCTAAAAGTTATTGTGGCATTACCAGGTGCTACTTTGCCAGGTGATGTTACTATTAAGAAAGGAAATATCCGTGGAGTAGAGTCAAATGGTATGCTTTGCTCTATTGCAGAACTTGGGTTAGAAAGCAAATTTTTAAAACCAGAAGATAAAGATGGAATTCATGAATTACCACAAGAAGCAAAAGTAGGAGAAGACCCAATTAAGTTCATGGAAATGGACGATGGTGTTATTGATTTTGAATTAACTGCAAATCGTGGAGATTTGTTAAGTATTTTAGGAATGGCACATGAAATTGCGGCTATTTATGACAAAAAGGTAAAAGAAATTGATTTAAGCCATAACGAAAATAAGGAAGATATTAATAATTCCTTTAAAGTTGTAAGAAATACAGAAAATTGTTCTATCTTCTTAGCAAAAAAGGTAGAAAACGTAGAAATTCACGAAAGTCCAATTTTCATTAAAAATAGACTAATTGCCTCTGGCATTAGACCAATTAACAATGTCGTTGATATTAGTAACTATGTTATGCTAGAAACTGGTCAACCTCTTCATTATTACGATGCAGACACCTTGAAAGGAATGTTAGAAGTAAGAATGGCAAAGGAAAATGAAAAATTAACAACTTTAGATAACGTTGAAAGAACCTTATCAACAGAAGATATTGTCATTTCAGACGGAGAGAAAGCCATTGGTCTTGCAGGTGTTATGGGTGGATTAGAAACTGAAATTACCGAAAACACCAAAAACATTATCATTGAAGCGGCTATTTTTGATTCTGTTAAAATTAGAAAAACTTCTAAATCAATTTTAAGAAGTGAAGCAAGCACGAGATTTGAAAAAGGCTTAGACCCAAATAGAACATACATGGCAATTGAAAGGTCTTGCAATTTATTAGAAAAATATGCAGGAGCAACCATTGTAGGTGGCTTAGTACAAGAAGATTCTACTGCAAAAGAAGACACAAAAATTGATATTACATTTGAAAAAATTAATTTAGTACTTGGAACTACTGTTCCAAAAGAAGCGGTATTAGATGTATTTAGAAGATTAGGCTTTACTTATGAAGTCAATGGAGATACTATCACCGTATCAGTTCCAAAAAGAAGAATTGACATTTCTATTAAAGAAGATTTAATTGAAGAAGTTGGTCGTATTTATGGTGTTAACAATATTGAAGGAAAATTATTAGAGTTGCCAGCAAGAGCAGGAAACTATGACAAACAAACAAGAAATATTAGAAATAAAATGGTCGATTTAGGCTTAAATGAAACGTTATCTTATATTTTAGTAAATGATAAGGAAGCAAAAGATTTTACTAAAGATGATACTGAAATCATTAAACTATTAGACCCTATGACAGAAGAAAGAAATACCCTAAGACATTCTATTATTCCATCTTTATTTAAAATTTATGAATATAACAAGGCTCGTAATAACAAAGATGTTTCTATCTTTGAAATTGCAAAAACTTTCTATAAAAATAAAGAAGAATATGGCGAAGAAAAGAAAATTGCATGTTTAATGACAGGAGAATTTTATTTAGGAGTAGATAACAAAAAAACAGTTGATTTTTATGTAATAAAAGGAATTGTTGAAGAATTATTAGACTACTTAGGCTATGCAAATCGTTATAGTTTTGTTGTAAATGATACAATTCCAGATGCTTTCCATCCAGGTCAATCTGCTGCTATATCAGTAAATAATGATGTAGTAGGTTATGTAGGAAGAGTGCATCCTGAAAAATGCAAACAAGCTGTTTACGTCATGGAAATTAACCTAGAAAAACTACTAAGCAAAAAAGTAGGAAAAATGAAATATAAAGAAATTTCAAAATATCCAAGTGTAAAGAAAGACTTAGCTGTAGTAGCAGATAAAAATGTAACAGCAGGAGAAATTGCAAGCTATATTAAGAAAGCAGCAGGCTCTCTTCTAAATTCAACCACTGTATTTGATGTTTATACAGGAGCAGGATTAGAAGAAAACCAAAGAAGTATTGCATATTCTCTAGAATTTTCTGCGAATGATAGAACTTTAACTGACGAAGAAATTAACCAAATTCTAGAAAAAATTATAGCAAACTTAGAAAAACAAGGAATGACAATTAGAAAATAAAATAAAAATAACATACGAAAGCACCTAAAAATTAGGTGCTTTTTGCTAAAGTTTCGGCCATCATCATGAAAAAGCCTACAAAAAATAATATGATAAAAAATCTAGAATAAATAATTGCGATTTATGTAAAATTATGTTATAATAGAAAAAGATGGTAAGCTTTTAATGCCGTCCGAAACTTCGGAGGTATTAGCCTCCAATAAAAAACAAGATTATATTTTATAAGGAGGTTTTATCATGAACATTGAAAAAAAACGGATTGAAGGTTGGAGCACTGGAAAAGGTTCTATAGGACACATCACGTTGGACAAATTAGCCATTCCTGAAACAGTAAAGGTAACTTTGCTTGGAGAGCCGATTATTCCTAAGTCTTTTGACTATTATGGTCATCCTAATTTTACAAAAGAGCAGGAAATGCTCTATATGTTTAAGGAGGAAGAACTCAAAAGGCAGAATGGTGGCGAGTATACTCCATTGGAGGCAGAAATCATTTATGAAGAAAGAACTTTTGATGTACCGAGAAGCACATTCGATACGGTTAAGGGCATTGAGAAATCTCTGCTCAGTCTTTCTGACTTGAACGAAATGTTACAAAACAGGAGAATATTCCACAAGGCTCATGAAAGTGAGCCACTGAATGAATTTATGCTTTTTGGTTGCTTTTGGCTTGACCAGTTTGGTCAAATTATGTCTGTTGAGAAAACGGCAAGAGGTAAGCTGAAGACGAATAGCGATGTTGAAGATTACAGAACCTTTAGAAGAAATAATAGCGAAGGTTTTACTTTAACATCTGGTGGATATGATATTCCCACTTCAGGTTCAGTTTGCCCTTGTTGTGGCAAAACGTTTACAATTGATGATATTAAGAATAATCCGTGTGTATATGTTAACGGAGAGTTCTATCATGACAGTTGCTGGCGTAACTACAGAAAGCTTACGGAAGTTGACAAATTCACTCGCCAAATGATGGATTTGGTCTACAAAAGTACTGACTATCAATTTGAGTTACTACCAAATAGTTACTGTAATCAGGATTGCTATTCACACATTCCGTGGTTTTTGTTTCATACCATTGATGGCGATATCATAATGGGCTGGAGAAAGCGTGTCATATCAATTGAATGGCAGGAAAACTATAAGCCTTTTAATATGGACGAGCTTTTCGTAACAGAAGATGTTACCAAATGGAAAAGGGGCGGAAAACGAGGCATTCATGCTTGGGGTGACAATAAGGCTTATGAATATCTTGAAAAGGTATTAAAAGCTGTAAATCCTGACTATAGATGGTAATTCGTAATAATATTCAATGTTATACCCCCTTAAAAATTTTTTAAGGGGGTATTTTTAGGTTATCTTAAAATAATAAATGTAAATTACTTAATTTTTATATAGTAGGAAAGTTAGTATTATGATTAAAACCAAAATTATAAAAAAGTAGTTTAAAAACTAGCATTCTACATAAAAATATGATATGATATGTAAAGGTAAAATTTTTAATCTCCTTTTGGAGTTAGCATAGAGAACAAGTAAATAGCACCATAATAGGAAAGGAGAATTGCATAATGAATATTTTAGAACTCATTGTATTAAGTCTTGGAATAATAATAGCCATTTTCATTATAGCATTTTTTGTTATAATAGAAATAAAAGCTAGCGTATTTCCAAGATTGGGATTCGCAGATAGTAAAGAAGATTTGTATGCTATGACCTTTCAAAAATTCGATTTTGATTACACAATAACATCAGGTATTGATGATAATCAAAATGAAGAAGGATTGATAAGTGAAGCTATTAAACAAATTGATACAAAAGATAATCCTACAATGAAAGAAGTAGATTATTATGCGTAACAAGTAAAGAATATTTTAAAAATAGCGCCGTGTGTTATAATTAACATGGCGCTATTACTTTGATTTTCAGTAGTAACCATATAGAGCAATTTCTCATAAAATATGTTATAAGAGGCAGGTTTGAAAAATAATTGTGAATAATAATTCTTTTTCAAACTGATTTGTGCCTTAAGGAAAGGAATTGTAATTATGGGAGATTTTATAGCAAATACCATTCTTTGGACGCTCGCCTTATATGGCTTATTTGAAGTAATCAAAACAATTATCAATATTTTTACATATACAAATTTACAATCCGATGGCATTTATGTCATTGTTGCAGTAAAAAATCAAGAAAATAAAATAGAAGGCTTTTTACGTTCGTTTCTTTTCCGCATTATTTATGGAAAAGAAGAAAGTATTAAAAATATTATTGTCACAGATTTAGATTCTAGTGATAAAACTATTTCTATTTTAAATAATTTGCAAAAAGAATATGAAAATTTAAAAGTAACAAATTGGCGAGAATGCAAAGAAGTGATAGAAAGCATCAAAAATGCTTGAAGAAAGAATAACAAAAAACCAAAAAGAAAGGTTGAAATCACCTTTCTTTTTTGATAGAATAAAACAAACAAAAAGAGAAAAGAGGATTTTTTTTATTGGAAATTACAGGCGAAGTAAAAGACATTATTTATCAAAATGAAATCAATAGTTACACAGTAGCAGAATTTGAAACCGAAGAAGGAGAAATCACAATTGTTGGTTATCTTCCTTTTATTAGTAGTGGAGATACCTTAAAATTAACTGGAAAAATCGTAACTCATCAAGACTATGGAGAGCAATTTAAAGTAGAAACCTTTGAAAAAATGATGCCAAAAAGTTTAGACTCTTTGGAGCGCTATCTTGCAAATGGTACCATTAAAGGCGTAGGACCAGCCACCGCTAAAAAAATTATTTCAACCTTTGGAGAGGAAACCATACATGTCTTAAAATTAGAGCCTGAACGCTTAATGCAAATAAAAGGAATTACCAAAGAAAAAGCAACTATCATTTCAGAAACTTTTATTGAAAACTGGGAATTATGGCAAATTGTTGGCTACTTAGAAAAGTTTGGAATTGGCGTACAAAATGCAAAAAATGTTTATAAAAAACTAGGAACAAATGCTATTGAAGAAATAGAAGCAAATCCCTATCTTTTGGTCGATGTTGCAAACAATGTCGATTTTAGAAAAATTGATAAAATGGCAATGGAAATCGGAATTGCCTATAATTATGAAAAAAGAATAAAAAGTGGCATCAAATATGCCATGCTCAATACCACCATCAATGGTCATTGCAAAGTGCAAAAAGATAACTTATTTACCTTCTGCAAAGAATTACTTGGAGTATCACAAGAAGAACTAGAAGAAAACATGGTAGATTTAAAACTAAATAATGAAATTGTAGAAGAAAATGATTGGGTATATTTAACGCCTTTTTACCAAGCGGAAAAAAATATTGCAGAGAAAATTCATATTTTACAAGGAGCTTCCAATGTAAAATATATTGAAAATATTGAAAAAGAATTAAAGAAAATGGAAAAGAATTCTTCCATTGAATTATCTGAAAAGCAATTAGAAGCAATTTGTACAATAAATGAAAATAATGTGTGCATTATTACGGGTGGACCAGGTACAGGAAAAACCACCATTATCAAAACCATTATTGATTTATACGAATTACATAGAAAAAAGGTTGTTCTTTGTGCACCAACAGGTAGAGCGGCAAAACGTATGACAGAAACCACAGGTAAAGAAGCAAAAACATTGCACCGTCTATTAGAAATTGGAAAAATTGAAGAAGATAATAAATTAGATAGTATCAATCAAGAAATTGCACCACTGGATGCCGATGTAGTGATTGTAGATGAAATGTCTATGGTAGATGTATTTTTAATGAATCATTTAGTAAAAGCATTATACCAAGGAACGAAATTAGTATTAGTAGGGGATGTAGACCAGCTTCCATCAGTAGGCCCTGGCAGTATCTTAAAAGATTTCATTCACTCTGAAACAATTGCAACAATTGTTTTAAATAAAATTTTTAGACAAGCTGCCAAAAGTAAAATTATTTTGAATTCTCACAGAGTAAACCAAGGAGAGAAATTTTTAACCAAGGAAGATATAGAAGAACAAGAATTAGAGGAAGACTTCTTCTTTATTCCAGAAGCAAGTCAAGAAAAAATGCTAATGCAAGTCATTTCTTTGTGCAACGGAAGGCTTAAAAACTATGGAGATTATGATTTCTTTAAAAATATTCAAGTTATTACACCAACGAAAAAAGGAATGCTTGGTACCAAAGAATTAAATAAAACCTTGCAAAAATATTTAAATCCTGAAAGTGAAAGTGTGCTAGAAAAACAAATAGGCGATACTATTTTCCGTGAGCAAGATAGGGTAATGCAAATTAAAAACAATTATGATATGTTCTGGGAAAAAGAAGAACCTACTTACGAAACAGGAACTGGTGTGTTCAATGGAGAACTAGGAACTATTGAAAAAATAAATGATGAAGAAAAACTAATGAGAATTCGCTTTGATGATGATAAAATAGCATGGTATGCTTTTTCTGATTTAGACCAAATAGAGCATGCGTATGCTATTACCGTTCATAAAGCACAACGGAAGTGAATTTGATGTGGTTATTATGTGCATTCCACCATCTTCTCCAATGCTACTAACCAGAAATTTATTATATACAGGAATGACAAGAGCAAAGAAAATGTTAATTATCATAGGAAATAGCAATGTTGTTGATTTTATGATTTCAAATGCAGATACGAAGAAAAGAAATACAGGATTAGAAGAAAAATTGAAAGACCAGATTTGTATGTAAGAAAAAAATGAAGATAGAAATAAAAAATAAATAGGGGCTTAGGAAAGGAAAGAAAAATGAATTCATTACCAAAAGCCCTTATTTTTTTGTGCAATAAATATTATGATTTATATGAAACAATAAAAAATATCATATTTCCACCATGTTGTTTAATTTGTGGAAAATGGAATGTAAGTTTTTTGTGCACAGAGTGCAAAAAAGAATTAGATGAAAAAGCTGTTTTTCAAATAGAGCAAAAAAACTCTAACTATTATTTTGAAAAACATATTTACCTATTTCAATATGAAGGAAAAATACGCAATCTCATTTTAGACTATAAATTCAATGATAAAGCATATCTATATAAAATATTTTCAGAAATTGTGATAAAAAATAAAAAAATATGTGGAATTTTAAAAAAATATGATATAATAATTCCAGTTCCAATTCATGCAAAAAGAAAAAAGCAAAGAGGCTATAACCAAAGTGAGTTAATTGCTAAGGAAATAGCGAAATTACAGTCAAAATTACAATATGACAATAAAATTTTACAAAAAGAAAAGAATACAGTACCACAAAGCTCTTTAAGCAAAGAGCAAAGGAAACAAAATGTGCAAAATGTATATAAATTGGTAAATCAAGAAAAAATAAGAAATAAAAAAATCATTTTGTTAGATGATATTTATACTACAGGAAATACAGTAAATGCCTGTGCAAAACTATTAAAAGAAAACGGAGCAAAAGAAATTATAGTGTTAACGATTGCAAAAGATGAAATAAAAAGTATAGAAAAAATAAAAAATTAAATATATAATTTAAATAGATTAAAAAATGCAAAAGATTAAAAAGTGAAAGGTGAAAAGAATACATGGAAGATTTAGTAGAAAGTATCTTAGATTATATTAGAGCTGATTATACCGACTATGCCATTATGATAAATGGTGAATGGGGAAGCGGAAAAACGTACTTTTGGAATCATAAAGTACGTAATAAAATAGAATCCATGCAATTAAATGGAAAAAGATATCGTACCATTTATATGTCTTTGTATGGTATTTCCAACTTAGAAGAAATTAGTAAAAAAATCTTTATAGAAACTACACAATTAATGGATAAAAACCTTAAGAAATTCATGGACAGTAAAGAAGAAACTACCATTCCAGAATATGCAAAAACAGGGCTAGATATGGCTAACTTTTTTGGTGTGACACAAAATGGAGATAAAATAGATTACTCAGAATTCTTCTCAACAGACGATAAAGTTTTATGTTTTGATGACTTGGAGAGAGCAAATGTAGATGTTATCGATATTCTAGGTTATATCAATAATTTCGTAGAACACGACCATATCAAAACCATCATCATTTGTAATGAAAAAGAACTATCTACCAAATTAAAAAGTAGCAATTTGGAAATGAAAACCTTCATTGCAACTTACCTTTTAGACAAAGAAGGAGACCTAGTAAAGAAAACGGATAAACCAATGGTAGAAAGAATTCAAGATACTATTGAATATGTTTTCGATAAAGCTAATGATTACGAAAGAATTAAAGAAAAACTAATTGGCGAAACCTTTGAATATGCACCAGAATTCAATTATATCATCAATGGTATTTTAATGCGTTACGAAAAATATCCAGAACTAATAAGATTTTTGAGAGAAAATACAAACCTTATTATTTCTACATTCAATAAAAGTGGAACAAGAAACTTAAGAATTTTGAAGCATGCTTTAAATGATTTTAAGAAAATTTTTGACATGGTTAATAAATCTTATCCAAATACGAATCATCGAGTTATGCAGACAATGCTTATTTTTACCATTGCTATCTCTTTTGAAATTAAAGCCGGAAAAGTTACAAAAGATAAGTTTGTTAACATCAATAGTAACGAAGAATATAAAGCGATTTTAGTATCTTCAAGGGTATTTATGGATAACAGACAGTTCTATATTAAAGAATTCGATAACAACTATTACTATAACTTCAAAGCAGAATATCGTTTCTTTAAATTTATTGAAATCTACATTCGTACTCGCATTTTTGACATGAGAGTATTTAAAGATAATATGGAAGTAATTATTAACACCATTGATACAGATAAGTTGCCAGCTTATAAACGTTTATTAACAGAAGAATATTGGAAAATTACTGACGACCAGTTTGATGGTGTTATTGAAGAAATATTAGACGATGTAAAAAATGGAAGAATTACTCCAATCGAAATAGTAAAAATGTTTGCTTACTTTAGCTACTTTATTAAAAGAAATCTTATTAATTATGATATTAAAGCCATCAAAAGCGTTTTCTTAAATGGAATTAACATAGCATCACTTAATGCTACTTATTGTGACAATGTAGAGGAAGAATTAGATAGAATTTCAGTAGATGAAGTTGGCTCTGATATGGATGAAGTTGTAAAATATTTCAATGAGGTAAATGAAAAATTAAAAGATAAGATGTATATGGAAAAAGCAGAAGAAGTATTCAAATATATTCCAATGAAAATGGAACTATTTTATGATAAATTTGCCAAAGAATGTATGGATGTGCCAATCTTTAAATATTATGATGTCTTCCAAATGTTCCAAAGAATTTCTTGTGCAAGTAACGAAGATATTGTAACTATTAAAGAAATGCTAGCTTCTAGAGCAAAGAAATATACTACTGAAATAGAACCAGAAATCAAAAATATTAGAAAGTTAAAACAAGTTATGGACGATTATATCGATGGAAAAGAGCCAACCATAAAAATTGTTATGCTAGAAGAATTTTCAAAGGAACTTGCTAATATCTTGGATTTATACAAACCAAGTTTCTTAGGTAAAAAAGAAGAAATTTAATAGATAAATTGAATATAATAAAAAAACAAAAAATCCGCTATAGCGGATTTTTTGTTTTGATAAAAATTTGTTTTTTTCGTATAATTTTTCCTTTTTTTGAAACAATAAAAATAAAAAACAAAAGGAGGAAAATTATGAAAGCAACAGGAGTTGTACGTAGAATAGATGATTTAGGTAGAATTGTAATACCAAAAGAGATTAGAAAAACGTTAAGAATAAAGGAAGGAGATCCTTTAGAAATATTTACCGATAGAGAAGGACAAGTAATTTTAAAGAAATATTCTCCAATAGGAGAACTTTCAGAATTTGCTACAGAATATGCAGAAACATTAGCAAAAACAACAGGGCACATTGCTTGCATTACAGATAAAGACATGGTAATTGCAGTTTCTGGTGGTTCTAAAAAAGAATTTTTAGAGCAAAGTATTAGTAAAGACTTAGAAAAAATTATAGATGAAAAAGAAGTATATATTAGTAAGGAAAATAACGATAAATCCATTCCTATTACACAAAACGATAATCGTGAAAGAATTGCCAATGCACAAGTGGTATATCCTATTATTTCAGAAGGAGATGCCATTGGTAGTGTTATCTTAATTTCAAAAGATGCTAATACAAAAATGTCTGATATTGAAAAGAAAGTAGTACAATCTGCAGCAAGCTTTTTGGGTTCGCAAATGGAATTATAATCTTTCAACAGGATAATTGTTAAACTATTTTAAAGATGAATTATAAGTAAAGAAATATGACAAAAGTGTTACAATATGACATTTTCTTTACAAAATAGCTAAAACTATTGATTTCTTTCTTTGAATGTAGTATAAAAAAAGCAACAATATAGTTAAATAGTTAATTAGTACAAAGGAGGAAATATAGATGGAAGAAAAAACAGTAAATAGTGCAGAACCAATGAATGTAGGTGGAGAAATGGGCAAAGAACTTCCAGCAAAAGTAAGTGTCTGGTCAAAAGTTAAAAAATTTTTATGCCAAGAAATTACAGTAGAATTAACACCAAAGCAACAAAAAGTATTTCAAGAAGTTCACGACTTTTGGCACTATGATATTACAGGTGAAGATGTAAAAAAAGTATTATTCCATGAAATAACATGGCAAAGCACAAAAGACTTCTGGCTTCAAAAAATAGATATTACTTTATAAGAAACAAAAAAAGGGAGAACAGCACGTTTTCCTTTTTTTCTTTTTAAAATGTTTTTTAGAAACCGAGGAAAAAACAGATAAATAATTTTTGCATTATTTTAATCATAAAAAGTGTGTAAAACATTTATTTTGTAAAGTAACAACAATTATAAAATTTTTGCTCAAAACGATTGAGAAAATAAAACCAGTATGATATACTTTGAAAGAACACTTGGAAAAATTGAAAAAGGAGAAAACAAAAGAAAGTGAAAGAACAAACAAAAGAAAGTGAATTAGAAATACAGCAAAAATTAAAATGGTTAAAATTAGATTTTAACCATATTCCAAGCATCTTTGAAGAAAAAGAAAAAATAAAGTATAGAGCTTTAAAAGGCTATGATAATACCAATTATAAAATATATCATTTTGTAGATATTAAAGACATTAGTATTTATTTAACAGATACCACTAGGTTAGAAACTGCAGAGGTAAAGTATCAATTAGCAAAACCATTGATGCAATATTTACAACCAGAAAATGAAGAACTACTAGAAAACCATATCACATTCTTAAAAATGCTAAAAGAATTAGATATTAGCAAAATAGAAGACATAGAAAAAGAACAACAAATATTTCAGAAACAAACACCTTTTGAAGTAAAATATAAAAACAATTTTATTTGGGAGATTTATTATTCAGAAGTAGAAAATAAATATTTTATGATGTTTCCAACAAAAGAAGCACAAACCGAAAGCTTATTTTATCTGATTAAAAAGCAAGTCGAATTACAAAAGTCGAAAAAAACAGAAATGATTTATGTGCCTATCAATAATACAGATTATTTAAGTAATATTTTAAAAAGAACAGAAATTGCAGATTTAGAAAATTATTTATGGTATTTCACAGAAAATTGGCCAGTTACTTACGAATTACAAGAAAAAGATGGAACAAATAATCTTCAAATTGTAGGAAAAGTGCCAGTTTATGAAAAAGTAAAAAGTAGTTATAAATTACAATTTTATACCAAAGAAGAAGCACAAAAAGAGTTTAAATTAATTAAAGCCTTATTTATTATCAAATCTCATGCAGAAGAAGAATATCCATTTCAAGTAGGAATAAATGAAGAAGGAAGCTTAAACTTCTACTTCAACCATCATCAAATAACGTATGAAACATTAGCAGATTTCATAAAGAATGAAGTAGAAAAGAAAAAGAAAAAAATACAAGAAGCAATGAGCCAAAATGCCGTGCAAAAAGAGAAATGGTTCTTATTAAATGAGACTGTGCAAAATCAAAATATTGAATACATTGCAAAAGAAAAGCAGATTGCTACTTTCCTAGAATATAAAAAAACTTTCTTTGGAAGAGTAAGCTATTTCTTTAAATCTCGCAAAAAGAAAAAACAAGAAGAAAAGCAAGAAGTAGAAAAAGTACAACAAGCAGAAGTAAAAGCAGAAAAAATTGAACTAGAAGAAAAAGAATTTTATACAGTAGAAGATTTACTAAAAGTATGTACGATATTAGAACAACAAGAGCAAGAGCTAAAAAATAAACAGATGGACATTAAAGCATTAGAAAATAAAAAAGAAAGCTTGGAAAGAAAAATCAAAAATGCAACATTATATATCAATGAAATAGAAAGTCATAAAAAAAGCATTTTTGACTTTTGGAAATTCACCAATAAAGATGAAGTTTCTTTATTAGCAGAAGGAGAAAACAAGGAAGAAGAAAAGGAAAATCATAAAATTAAAAAAGTATTTTCTTTTGAACAAGATATAGAAGAAGTAGGCAAAAAAATAGATAGAAGGCAAAGACAACTTTTCTTAAATAAAGAGTGTGATGCTACTTTTGCTATTTACCAAGATATAGAAGCTTTCAATATAGATAGAAAAGAAAAGAAACTAAAAAAGGATGAAAACTATTTAGAAAAAAGCTTAAAACAAAAACAAGAGCAATATGAAAAAGATTTTGAAACTTTGCAAGCAAAAGACTTTGATATTTTTGGTAGTGTGGTAGAAGATAAAACCAAAATAAAAGTACTAAATAACCAAAAACATAGAGAAATCGAAAAAGATGCCTACAAAGTATTAGACATACACCCAACTACAACAGTGGAAGAATATCAAGACAATATACATCATTATCAAAATATTTTAAAAGAGGCATATAGTAAAATGATATCGCCTTATGATATTTCAGTTTATCAAATTAGCAAAGAGCCGATAGAAGAAAATAAATGGGTTGTTTTCGACATGGATGCAAAAAAAGCAATTGAAAAATGGAATAAAAAAGAAGACACCATTATTTTAAATCGTATCAATATCAAAGAAAATATGCCAGTTATATTTTATAGTAATATTATGTTCTATGGAAATGAAAATCAAACATTACCAGAGGGCATGGACCTTTCTACAGAAGTTTTAATAGATTTAAATCAATATGAAATGAAACTAGTAGGAAGAAAAGATTTTAAAATGAATTTTACAATAAATGAAATTGAAAACCAAATCAAAACAATAGAAGTATACGAGTACAATATTGAGAAAAAATAATCGTATAATTATATTAGTATGATATCAAGGAAAAATGATAAAATTATATAAGTACAATATCGAAATGAAATGTTAGAAGTATATAAGTATGGTATTGAGAAAAGGAGTAAAAATGATAAAAAGAGTCATTACCATTGTATTAGATGGATTTGGCGTAGGAGAGCTTCCTGATAGTGAAAAATATGGAGATAAAGGAAGCAACACTTTAGCAGGAATTTATCATCATGCCAAATTAAATGTGCCAAACCTAAAAAAAATAGGTTTATACAATATTGAAGGAGTAGAGTTAGAAGAAAAAATAGAAAAGACAGTTGGAAGCTATGGAAAAGCAGCAGAACAATCTGTTGGAAAGAATAGCCCTGTAGGACATTGGGAAATTTGTGGTTATATTACAAACCCAGGTTTTCAAACTTATCCCAATGCTTTCCCAGAAAAACTAATTGAAGAGTTCAAAAAGGAAGCAAAGCTAGAAGGAATTTTGTGCAATGAGGTTGGCTCTGGCACAGAAATTTTAAAACGTTTTGGAGAAGAACATATAAAAACAGGTTACCCTATTGTATATACTTCTGCAGATAGCGTATTTCAAATTGCTGCTCACGAAGACGTAATTCCGGTAGAAAAGCTATATGAAATTTGCAAAGTGGCACGAAAAATACTAGATAAACCAGAATATAACATAGGCACTGTTATTGCAAGACCATTTGTGGGAACAAATGCAGAAAATTTTACGAGAACATATAACCGTAAAGACTTTGAATCCAATACCTTTGGAAAAACTATATTAGACGTTTTAAAAGAAAATAATAAAGAAGTGGTTGCCATTGGAAAAATAGGAGACTTATTTACAGGAAGAGGAATTACCAAAGAAATTCATACACAAGGAAATGAAGACGGCATTGAAAAAACAATAGAACAAATCAAGCAAGACACAGAAGGTTTAATTTTCACCAATTTAGTAGATTTTGACATGTTATATGGACATCGTAATAATATAGAAGGCTATGCACAAGCATTAGAATATTTAGATAGTAAACTTCCTATTATAATAGAAAATATGAAAGAAACTGATGTACTTATTCTAACAGCAGACCATGGAAATGACCCATCTACACCAAGCACAGACCATTCAAGAGAATATATTCCTATTTTAATATATGGAAAACAAATTAAAGAAAATATAAACATTGGAACAAGAACAACCTATGCCGATATTGGGCAAACTATTTTAGATATGCTTGGTATGCCACTTTTAAATACAGGAGTTAGTTTTAAAGAAAAAGTTATAAAATAAAAAGACAGATTAATGAATTTATAAAAATATCTTACGAAAAAATATACTGAGACTTTTAATTTACTCAGTATATTTTTATGCTTATTTCGATATAATTTTTGAAGTCAAGAAAAAAATTTATACTTTTTTGAAAAAAGTGTTGACAAAGAAAATAAAAGATGTTAAGATTAGATACAGCCTTATCAAAACAGGCAATAAAAAAGCATAAATTAGGTCGCTTTTTTATTTTTTTCGTCAAAAAAATAAAATGAAAAAGTGCTAGTAAAAATTACCATGAAAAATATTTAAAAATTTATCAAAAAAGTGTTGACATGGTGTTGTAATTTATGCTAAAATAAAAATTGTCGTTAGGCAAAAGCGACATAATATATTTTAATATATTATGTCAAAAGTACATTGAAAAGTAAACAATAAACAAACCTTTGAAGAAACCAAGCGGTAGTAAAAAGTACTACCAAAAAAC
>CANPVM010000006.1 GCA_947581805.1 uncultured Clostridia bacterium | reverse complement strand
ACAACAAATAGTGTAACAATAACAGCAACAGATACAGCAGCAGCAAATGAAAGTGCATCACAAGTAAATGGTTATGCAGTAACAACAAATACAACAAAACCAGCATTAACAGCATTCAAAACAACAGCAACAATCACAGGTTTAACACAAGGAACAACTTATTATGCATGGGCAAAAGATGCAGCAGGAAATATTAGTGATTACTATCAAGTAGGAAAAACAGCAAGTGTATCAGGATTAACAATAAGTGTATCAAATGCAAATGAATGGAGTAACACAACAAAAACAGTAACAATAACAGCAAATAATAGTAATTATAAAACAATAAAATACACAATAGATGGAACAACTCCAACAACAACGAAAGGAACAACAATAGCAAATGGAGGAACATTCACAGTAGATAAAAACTATACAATAACAGCAATAGCATTTGATAGTGATAATCAAGTAGGAGCAGCAGCAACCAATACAGTAACCAAGATGGATAAACAAGCACCAACAGTAACAAAAGCAACACAGACAACAAATAGTGTAACAATCACAGCAACAGATACAGCAGCAGAAAATGAAGGTGCATCACAAGTATCTGGTTATGCAGTAACAACAGATACAACAAAACCAGCATTAAGTAAATTCCAAACATCAGCAACAATAACAAGTTTAAAACAAGGAACAACCTATTATGCATGGGCAAGAGATACAGCAGGAAATATTAGTGATTACTATCAAGTAGGAAAAACAGCAAGTGTATCAGGATTAACTATACAATGTACAAATCCAGGTTATGCAAATAGTGGAACAAAAACAATAAAAATAACAGCAGCAAATAGTAACTATAAAACAATAAAATATACAACAGATGGAACAACACCAACAACGACAAAGGGAACAACAATAACAAGTGGAGGAACATTCACAGTAGATAAGAACTGCACAATAACAGCAATAGCATTTGATAGTGATAACCAAGTAGGAGCAGCAGCAACAAATATTATAGAATGGTTTGATACAACAGCTCCAAAGATAACAAAGTTTGAAGTTTCACAATCATCAAATATCATAACAATCAATTTAGAAGTAGAAGATAATGAATCAGGAATTGCAAGAATAGACTATGGTGTAGAAGATATTGATAATTATCGTACCTTTGTTTCTTACATTACGGACGAGATTACAACACTTAATGGAACAACAAAAGGAAGTAAAACTATAACAAAAGAATATAAAATTACAGATATAACAACTGCAGGAAACTATTGTTTAATGCTTTGGGTATATGATGTAGGTAAGGGATATGATTTTAAAAGCTATGAGTTTAGCTTTGGAGAGCCTTTAGCAGATAAAGTAGAAGTTGGAGACTATGTAGCATATGATGCAACAAATAGCTATAGTTATACATCACCAGTAGGTTCAGGTACTACACCTGGAAACGGAAATGCAACAAAAACATTTACTTCAAGTAGCCAAATAAAATGGAGAGTACTTAGCAAAGATAATACAACAAAACAAGTAGTATTAATTAGTGAGGCAGCAATTGGTGAATTTACATTAAAAGGAGCAATCGGATACATATGGGGAGAAAAAGAATTGCATAATATATGCCGAATTTATGGACATGGAGTAGGTGCTGTTGCTAGCATGGCTACTACTTATCATGCTGGAGGTCCACTAGATCCAGAGACTAATAATTTATACGGTAGTGGAGCAAGAAGTTTAACAGCAGAAGATATTAATAAAATAGCAAATTATACACCTCCAACAGCAAAAACACTATCTATGAACTCAATAAAATATGCAACTAAAAATTCTACGAATGGCATTTCATATAGCGATAGCACATTTACAGCTTCATTAAATGAATATTCCTACGATTTAAGCAACTATATATCTGAATCAAGTAATGAATTCAAAGTATTAGCAATGACAGACATTGGAAATAATGTATATGGTGGAAAGGTTTCTGACTTCTGGCTTGCAAATCAAATGATTGGTAGCGCTTACAGTTCTCAATTGTGGTATAATATAGCTTATAGTAGAGGTACTGGTGTTGCACACAATTCGCTTACTTATATGGCTAATAATTATGATTATTGTGCTAAGAATCCTTACTCAGTAACTAAAGGAATTCGACCAATAGTTTATTTAAAAACAGATGTAAAAACAACAGGACAAGTAAATGGAGCATGGACCATTGTAGAATAAAATAACAAAAATAATATATATCAGAAACTTTACCGAATGTAAAAGTTTCTGATATATATGTTATATAAGGAAGGAAAAATGAAAAAGAAAAAAATCTTTTTTACACTTATCATCATTACTATTTTATTAGAAATATTTGTATTTAACTTTCGTTTTTTTGTAGTAAAATTTTCTGGGTTAAAAAAAGAACAAATTAATACTTATGAAATTTTAAAAGAAGATAAAGAATCAATGGTTAAAAACCAAGAAATAAAAATAACAATTAATAAAAAAGTACAAGGAATAAAATTAAATTTTGAGAATTTATCAGACAAAAATATTAATGTTAATGTAAGTTTTAAAGATGAGGGAGAAATTTATACTAGAAAAGATTATACCAATATTGTATATAATCCAAAATTTACAAATAGTGAATATTTTGTATATAATTCCCAAGGCAATTGTAAAGAAATTTACTTATATATTGAATCAACAGAAGATTTTCATTTAGAAAATATAGAAATTAATACATGGTATTATCATTTTAATTTTTTAAGAGTATTTATTATCATATTAGTAGGAACTTTCCTATTGTATTATAAAGAAATTAATATCTATTTTGAAAAAAGAAAAAAATTACGTATAGCAATTTATGTCATATTAATTATCACATTTATAATCATTTATGGAATATTTTCTATAGTAAAAACAAAAAATAGGAGGTTTGGAGAGGGAAGTATTGATGTTAGAGTAGACCCATATAACCTATTAACTGAATCTCTATTGCATGGAAGAATTGATTTAAACTACCCATATGAAGGTAGTCCAGTTACACAACAAGAAATCAATCATTTATCAACTTTAAACAATCCAAGAGATATTTCAGAAAGATTTGATGAAAAGGTAATTCACTATTTTGATACAGCATTTTGCAATGGAACATATTATTGTTATTATGGAATTGTTCCTGTTTTAACAGTGATGCTACCAATTACAATTTTAACTGGTACTATTGTATATTCTAATATACCATGTTTCATTTATTGTTCTATTTTAGCAATAGTAGTATTATTACTATATTTAGAAATATTAAAAAGATTAAAAGTAAAACTAGATTTTATATTAGAAGTTTTTTTATATATTGTTCTATTTTCTGCCACAGGAATTTTAATTCTAACAGGTGCTTCTACTTTTTACCAAGCAACTGAATTAAGTGGTTTGGCATGGTGTGGTATTGGAATTTATTTATTACTAAAGTTAGATAATGATAAAAAAGTTAATTTAAAACTATTTTTAGCAGGATTGTCTTTTGGCTTAATGGTATGTTCAAGGCCAGTTTATGTATTATATTTCATAATATATGTAATATTAGCCTATAAACATATAGTAATAAACAAAAGAATTAATATACAAAGATTTCTTTATTTTGCTATGCCAATTATAGTAATAGCTATATTACAAATGACATACAATTATATAAGGTTTGAAAATGTATTTGAGTTTGGTCAATTTTATCAACTTACAATTAATGACCCAGCACAACAAAAAATGGATATTGGAATGAGTATTAGTGGGATAGTAGCTTACTTATTTAACATGCCCAATATAGTAGATTCTTACCCATATATTCTACCAGTAGATGCACAAGTAAAAAATGGAACCATTATCTATACGGAAAGAATATTTGGATTAATCTGTTATCCATTCTTGTGGATAGTAATAATGGGAAGAAGCCTATTAAAAAAAGAAAAAATATTGAAATATTTATGGGTGTCAATGCTAGTAATAACAATTATTGCATTAGCTGTTAATACTTGTTTAGCAGGTATTAACCAAAGGTATGTGGTAGATGTTCAACCATGTATAGCATTTATAGCACTAATTTTGTGGCTAAAATATATAGAAAAATATAATAGTGATGGAAGAAGTAAAAAGTTATTAGTTTTATTAAGTATTATTACAATTTTTACGAATATGGGTATTATGATTAATAGAACTACATCAGCTACTAGTACTTTAGGAATTGAAGACACAATGGAATATATAACTTATACAATAAGGAATGCAATATTCTTCTACAAATAAACAACGTCCCTTTAGGAACATTTCCTAAAGGGACATTTTTACTTTTTCTATCTCATCAAATAAGAAAAAATAATTGAACTTAATTTTAAACTATCATGCTTAATGGTACCATCAGAAGTCGTTAATAAATCATCTTCCAAAATTTCATAATTTTGTTTCACAATATTTTCATAATCAATACGAACAGGGTCTTTTTGTTCCTCTGTTGCATATTTATCTAAAAGTTCATCACTTACTTCTGTATTACTAACAATAACCACATCGATACTGTCTTTTCCAAGATACTTCTCTAACATTTGAACATGGTCATTAACGGTAAAGTTATCCGTTTCACCAGGTTGTGTCATCGCATTACAAATATACATTACTTTTGCCTTAGAATCATGAATACTTTTTACAATGTCAGGGCAAATTAAATGAGGCATAACACTAGTATATAAGCTTCCCATGCTAAGAATAATTAAATCTGCTTCCGCAATTTTTTCAAACACTTCAGGAAAAACATGAGGGTTTTCTTTATAAAAAATACGAGTGTATTCTTTATTTGCCTTTGTAATATTTTCTTCTCCTTCTATAATTTCACCATCTGTTGTTTCACCCATTAAAGTTAAACAATCCTCTGAAAGAGGAAGTACAGTATGTTCTACATGTAATAATTTACTTAAATATTCAATACTGGTTTTAAAACTATTTGTCTCTTTTAGTAAAGAAGTCAAAAGTAAATTTCCAAGAGCATGACCATTTAAATCACTATAAGTAGATAAACGATATTCCATAATATCTTTTATTTCATCAGGAAGAGTAGATAAACTACTTAAAACGTGTCTAATATCTCCTACTGCAGGGGTAGAAAATTCTTTACGAAGTCTACCTGTACTACTACCATTATCAGAAACAGTAATTACAGCAGTAATTTCAATAGGAAAGTATTTTAATCCTCTTAAAACGCTAGAAGTTCCGTGTCCCTCCACCTAAAATAACCACTTTTTTTCTTTTCATGTTCCATTCCATTCCTTTCTGCTTGCATTATGCTTAAAAGGCCATCTTAAAGCCAAATTAAAATTCACAGTTCTTTGGTGTTCTTGGGAAAGGAATGACATCACGAATATTTTGCATACCAGTTAGGTACATCATCATTCTTTCAAATCCTAAGCCAAAACCTGCATGTTTACTACTTCCAAAACGGCGTAAATCTAAATACCACCAATAATCTTCTTCTTTTAAACCAAGTTCTTTAATTCTAGTTCTTAATTTTTCAATATCATCTTCTCTTTGGCTACCACCAATTAATTCACCTATACCAGGAACTAAAAGGTCAGTAGCAGCAACAGTTTTACCATCATCATTTTGCTTCATATAGAATGCTTTAATTTCCTTTGGGTAATCAGTTACAAAAACAGGTTTTCCAAAAACAACTTCACTTAAGTAACGTTCATGTTCAGTTTGAATGTCAACTCCCCAAGAAACTTTGTACTCAAAATTGTCATTATTTTTTTCTAATTCTTTAATAGCATCTGTATAGCTAATTCTTCCAAAGTCAGAATTTACTACATGATTTAACCTTTCAAGTAAGCCAGGTGCAATAAACTGGTCAAAGAATTCCATTTCCTCTGGTGCATTTTCTAATACGTAAGAAATAATATATTTAATCATATCTTCTGCTAAGTTCATGTCATCTTCTAAATCGGCAAAGCACATTTCTGGCTCTATCATCCAAAATTCAGCTGCATGTTTTACAGTATTAGAATTTTCAGCACGGAAAGTTGGACCAAAAGTATATACATTACGAAAAGCAAAAGCATAATTTTCAACATCTAATTGACCACTTACGGTAAGATGTGCATTTTTACCAAAAAAGTCTTTTGAATAATCTACGCTTCCATCTTCTAATTTTGGAATATTTTCAAAATCTAAGGTAGAAACATTAAACATTTCTCCTGCACCTTCACAGTCGCTAGAAGTAATAAGAGGGGTATGAACATACACAAAGCCTCTTTCTTGGAAAAATTTATGAATTGCATAAGAAAGCACGCTACGTACACGGAATACGGCATTAAATGTATTTGTTCTTGGACGTAAATAAGAAATGGTTCTTAAATATTCAAAAGTATGTCTTTTCTTTTGAAGTGGATAGTCGCTATCTGCCATATCGAAAATTTCTACTTTCGTTGCTTTAATTTCAAAAGGTTGTTTTGCATTTTCAGTTTTTACAACAGTTCCTGTAGCAATAATAGAGGAACTAATAGTTAACTTACAAATTTCGTTAAAGTTAGATAATGTAGTATCAAATACAATTTGCAAATTCTTGAAAAAAGAACCATCGTTTAATTCAATAAAACCGAAAGTTTTAGAATCTCTTAATGTTTTTACCCAACCAGAAACTTGAATTTCCTTTCCAAAATAGTTTTCTGTATCTCTGTATAATTGTTTAACTAATATATTTTGCACTTTTTCATCGTTCCTTTCTTAAGAAATAAAGCAGTTTGCACAACATTTGTGGGAAACAATGATTGCAAAATGTTTATTTCCTTCATCATTATGTAGCAATTATACAATATTATGCAGAGAAAAACAAGAAAGTTATAAAAATATTTAACAACCACTGGTTAGTGGTTGTTAAATATTTTTAAAGCTATGATTTGAATATTTAAAATAAATATTATTAAAATTCGGTATGTAAAGAAATGAAAAGAGAAAGAAGAGTGTTCCTTTACAATACTATACCAAATGAAAGGTAAACACATAGTAAAGAAGAAAAAGATACATTGAATAGCATTATTTTTAATTGTATTTTTAGTTAATGTTTTATTTTTATTTACCTCAATAATTAAATAAATACACATTAAAATAAAAACAGCACAAGTTCTATACATACCAAAATTTTCGTTAAATTGTTTTTGAATGACTTTTAATTCAGTAAATTTTTCATTCCCATATAGAATGGCACTAGAACGAAATTGAATTTGTTCAATTACTTGCATGAAAATATTTCTATTGCAAAACAAACATAAAACGAGCCATTTGATAAACCAAGTTCCCAAATATCCAAAAGACCAACAAAGAAGAATTTTAATATATTCTACCATTCTTAAAGTGAATTTCTTCTCTTCTTTATAAGATAGTAAACAATAAACAGTAAGTGGAATTCCTAAAGTAACAATAGGTGCTGTTAATAAATCAAAAAAACAAGTGAAAGAACCTGCTATTAAAAATAACAGTCCAATATCTTTTATTTTTTCGTACCTTAACAATAAATAAATACTAAAGAAAATAGCTATGTCAAAAACTAAAATCTCATTAATGCATAATGTGGCAAGGTGCAGATTAATGCATAAAAATCCAAAAGCAAAAGTAATAGCATATGCGAGATGGAATTTCCTATATATGAAAAATAGAAAAGTAGCACATAAAATAAAAGTAACGACAGCAGATATTATTTGTATTTGGGAATGGTCAAAAAATAGTAATAAAGGTCTTAAAAACACCATATATCCATGCCAATATCTTGAATATTCATAACTCTCTAAAGGAGAATCATTATGCATCATATCATAAAAATATTGTTCTTGTGCAATGTCGGTAGTGAAAGAACCGGCACTTTCCATTAAGTCATAATGGTTAGAAATATCTGCATTTTCATCCGATAAAATAATAAAATCATAACTAGCATCTGGGTACTCTTTAACTACTCTTTCTTTGATATAATTTCTTCTAGCAAGCATAGAAGAAAGAAAAGGGGAGCTATTATCAACCGAATAAGAAATATTCGTTATGAGAGCCTCATTAAAAAAGCATAAATATTCTCTCTGATAAGATATGCCCATATATTTACTTCTTGACATATCTAATATTTCTTCTGAACTTCTCCTTACATTCTCCTCTAGTGCTTCTTGAGGAATAAGACCAGTTACCGTTAAAAGTACAATATAGATACAACATAATACAATAACAGTGAATACATATTTTATAACATTTTTTGATATCATTTTTAACATTTTCTTCTTCTCCTAACTTATAGTATAACTATACAATAGATAGTAAAATTTAACAAGAGAAAAAGATAAAATTTAAAAAATATAATAAGAAAGCTAGACATAAAGCCAAGAAAGGAATATAATAGAAAAGGTAAAAAAAGAAAAAACAAGGAGATAAAATATGAACAACCAATATCGTAATTATATGTGTGGAGAACTAAACAGTAAAAATATAGGGGAAACCGTTAAGCTTGCAGGTTGGGTACAAAGAATTCGTAACCTAGGAGCTATGCAATTTATTGACTTACGAGACGAAACAGGAATCACCCAAATTGTAATAAATGAAAATGCAAAAGAAATGGCAAATGAACTTGTAACGGAATGCGTTATTTCCGTAGAAGGAAAAGTATTAGAACGTGTCAATAAAAACCTAAAAATTCCAACAGGGGAAATCGAAGTAGAAGCAAACTCTATTACTATGCTTGGAAAATGCAAAAATGTACTTCCTTTTGAAGTAAACTCAGATAAAGCAGACATCTCCCAAGTAAAAGAAGATTTAAGATTACAATATCGTTTTCTAGATTTAAGAAACGATAAAATTCATAAAAACATTTTACTTCGTTCTAAAATACTAAAATTTTTAAGAGATAAAATGGACGAATTAGGTTTTACAGAAATTCAAACTCCAATTTTAGCCAATTCTTCTCCAGAAGGAGCAAGAGATTTTCTAGTACCAAGTAGATTACACCCAGGCGAATTTTACGCATTGCCACAAGCTCCACAACAATTTAAACAACTACTTATGGTATCTGGTTTTAATAAATATTTTCAACTAGCACCATGTTTTCGAGATGAAGACCCACGTGCCGATAGAGCACCAGGGGAATTCTATCAATTAGACTTTGAAATGAGCTTTGCAACTCAAGAAGAAGTTTTTGAAGTATTAGAAGAAATATTCACTTCTACCTTTAAAAAATTTACTACTTGGAAAGTAGATGAAGCACCATTTATTAGAATTCCATATAAAGAAGCTATGGAAAAATACGGAATTGATAAGCCAGATTTAAGAAATCCACTTGTTATTCAAGATGCAACAGAAGTTTTCAAAAATACAGAATTTAGCATCTTCCAAGGAAAAGTAATAAAAACTATTATTGTTCCAAACGGAGCAGAGCAAGGAAGAAAATTCTTTGATGGTATGGATGAATTTGCCAAAGAAGAAGCAGGTGCAAAAGGTTTGGCATGGGTAAAATTAGAACAAGAAGGACCAGTTGGTGGAATTGCTAAATTTGTAACAGAAGAAGTGAAAACAGGTTTAGAAGCTTTAGGTGCAAAAACAGGAGATAGTTTATTCTTTGTAGCAGAGGAAAAATTAGAAAATGCACAAAAAATTGCAGGTTTAGTACGTATTGAACTAGGAAAACGTTTAGACTTAATTGAAAAAGATGCTTATCGTTTCTGCTTTATTGTAGATTTTCCAATGTATGAAGAAGCAGAAGATGGAAAAATAGATTTTAACCACAACCCATTTTCTATGCCACAAGGCGGAATGGAATCATTAACTACAAAAGACCCATTAGAAATTTTAGCATATCAATATGATGTAGTATGTAATGGATTTGAAATGGCATCAGGAGCAGTAAGAAACCACGACCCAGAATTAATGGTAAAAGCATTTGAAATAGCAGGTTATAGCGAAAAAGAAGTAGAAACTAGATTTGGTGCTTTATACAATGCTTTCCAATATGGAACACCACCACATGCAGGAGCAGCACCAGGAGTAGATAGAATGCTCATGTTAATTACCAACGAAGATAATTTAAGAGAAATTATTGCATTCCCTAAAAACAAAAAAGCAAGAGATGTGTTAATGAACGCACCAAGCAGAGTAACTAAAGAACAATTAGATGAAGTACATATTAAACTAATAGAAGAATAATAAAAAAATTAAATAATGCAATAAACGAAACAATGATAAGGCATTAAACAGTATTATAAAAAACAATTATGAAAAAGTATAGAAAGATGTGAATGACTATATTATAAGTACTTCACATCTTTTTAGAAAGAGGGAAAAATGGCAGTTTTAGAGACAATAAATCAAGATAAACCAATATTAAAAAAGAAAGAGAAAATAGTAAAAGAACCAAATAAAAAGAAGAAAGTATTACTAGGAATGAGTGGAGGAGTGGATAGTTCTGTTTCTGCAATCGTACTAAAAGAAATGGGGTATGATGTAATTGGTGCTACTATGAAGCTTTGGGAAGACAAGTGTAATTTAGAAGTAGAAGGAGGTTGTTGTTCTTTTTCTGCAACAAATGATGCCAAAAGAGTTTGTGATAAATTAGGCATTCCACATTATACTTTAAATTGTGAAAAAGACTTTGAACATTATGTAATTGACGATTTTATTAACTGCTATCAAAATTGTAAAACACCGAATCCATGTATTGAGTGTAATCGCTATTTAAAATTTGGTGTTTTTTACAAAAAAGCACTAGAATTAGGTTGTGACTATGTAGCAACAGGGCATTATGCAAAAATAGAATATAGTGAAGAATATGGACAGTATGTCATGAAAAAATCAGATGCAGAAAAAAAAGACCAAACTTACTTTCTATATAGTATTCCAAAGGAAGTTTTACCACATATTATTTATCCATTAGAAAACTTCAAAAACAAAGAAGAAGTAAGAAAATTAGCGGAAAAGTATGAACTAAAAGTAGCACATAAAAAAGATAGCCAAGAGGTATGCTTCATTCCAGATAACAATTATGTAGGTTTTCTTCAAAAGAATAGCAAAGAAGAAGCAAAAAAAGGAAATATTGTACTAAAAAATGGTACAATATTAGGAACGCATGAAGGGCTAATCCACTATACAATAGGGCAAAGAAAAGGCCTAGGGGTAAGCTATAAATCGCCACTATATGTCATTGAATTAAATAAAAAAACAAATGAAGTGGTTGTAGGAGAAGAAAAAGATTTATATCAAAAAGAACTACAAGCAACAGAGTGCAACTTTTTATTAGATATAGATTTAAGCAAACCAATAACTGTAATGGCTAAAGTAAGATATCGTGCAAAAGCAGCAAAAGCAACATTAACGATGGAAGGTAACATTGCTTATGTTACTTTTGAAGAACCTCAAAGGGCCATTACAAAAGGGCAATCAGTTGTATTTTATATAGGTGATGTGGTTCTTGGTGGAGGAAAAATTATTTAGTATAAAAAATAATATTTTTTTGTTAAATTTTACTTTTTCTATTGTAAAATTTTGTCAAATAATATATAGTATAATATATAAAATAAATGAGGAGGAAAACAAATGAAAAAATCAAAAGGAAAAAATCTTTCATCACAAAAAGGTATTACCTTAATTGCATTGGTAATAACAATTATTATTTTAATTATACTAGCGGGAATTAGTATTAGGTTAGTATTAGGCGAAGATGGTATTGTACAAAAAGTACAACAGGCAGCGTTAAAAACAGAAATGGCTACTCTATACGAAGATTTACAACAAAAAGTATTAACGCAATATGTTGAATACCAAACAAACCAAGGAAGCAATGATTATCTAAATTTTTTCATTACCAAAGGATATGTTGCTGAAGAACCTGTTGAAGAAAATGCTTATATGGTTAATGTAGAAACAGTATTAGGTAGAAATTTAAAATCTGGAAATGGTACCTACCCTAAAGATGTTTATGTAATTAAAGTAGAAGATGCAGTACAAGAGGGAGCAATACAAGAAGTTGCAAGTATAGCATCTTTGAACAATGATTCTAATAACTTTTATAAAGCATCTACACAAGTAGCTGCAGAAAATAGTAATGGAAAGAAAAATTTATCTTTATATTATTATGATGAAAAAGGAACTGCTATTTATGTAGGAATTTTAGCTACAACAAGTGGAACAGTAAATACAGAAATCTCAGCTGTACCAAGTGATTTTTGGCAAATTACAGAAGATGGTGCTGTTTCTGTTAATAGTAAATATATTAGTTCAAGTTCGAATGGTTATGGATATAGTTATGGCTATATGACTAGTTATGGTTATAATCACGATATAGTAGATGAAAATGGAGATTCTATTACCGAAATTGTAATTCCTAGTCAAGTAAATGGTATTAAAGTTACTTCTATTGGAGAATCAGCTTTTTACAGATGTATTTATTTAAGAAGTGTAACTATACCTAACAGTGTAACTACCATTAAAAAATCTGCTTTTGACGGTTGTGGTTTATTGAATGTTACAATACCTAACAGTGTAACTACCATTGAAGACTCTGCTTTTTCTGCTTGTATGAGTTTATCAAATGTTACAATACCTAATAGTGTAACTATTATTGGTAACTCTGCTTTTAAAAATTGTCAACATTTAACGACTATCACAATACCTAGCAGTGTAACTACTATTGGCGATTATGCTTTTTGTGATTGTATATATTTAGAGACTGTATATTTTGAACATACAGAGGAACCTAGTTTTGGTAGCAATTGTTTTTTGAAAAACTACTCTTATACAACAAGAACTACTTTTTATTTCAAAAACTCAATTGTAGCAAATGCTTTTACAACAGATAATTATAGTGAATCTTTTGGTCAAAAGTCTATAGATTATGATTGGTAAAAATAAAAATATAATTATGAAAAGAAGATTGAGAAAAGAAATATACTTTCTTACCTCAATCTTTTTTTATGAGTTTTAATATTTTTTATTAAATTTTACTTTTTTTATTGTAAAATTTTGTCAAATAATATATAGTATAATATATAAAATAATGAGGAGGAAAACAAATGAAAAAATCAAAAGGAAAAAATATCTCATCACAAAAAGGTATTACTCTAATTTCGCTAGTAATAACAATTATAGTTTTAATTATATTAGCAGGAATTAGTATTAGGTTAGTATTAGGGGAAGATGGTATTGTACAAAAAGTACAACAAGCAGCTTTAAAAACAGAAATGGCTACTCTATACGAAGATTTACAACAAAAAGTATTAACGCAATATGTTGAATACCAAACAAACCAAGGAAGCAATGATTATCTAAATTTTTTCATTACCAAAGGATATGTTGCTGAAGAACCTGTTGAAGAAAATGCTTATATGGTTAATGTAGAAACAGTATTAGGTAGAAATTTAAAATCTGGAAATGGTACCTACCCTAAAGATGTTTATGTAATTAAAGTAGAAGATGCAGTACAAGAGGGAGCAATACAAGAAGTTGCAAGTATAGCATCTTTGAACAATGATTCTAATAACTTTTATAAAGCATCTACACAAGTAGCTGCAGAAAATAGTAATGGAAAGAAAAATTTATCTTTATATTATTATGATGAAAAAGGAACTGCTATTTATGTAGGAATTTTAGCTACAACAAGTGGAACAGTAAATACAGAAATCTCAGCTGTACCAAGTGATTTTTGGCAAATTACAGAAGATGGTGCTGTTTATGTTAATAGTAAATATATTAGTTCAAGTTCTAATGGTTATGGCTATAGCTATGGTTATATGACTAGTTATGGTTATAATTGCGATATAATAGATGAAAATGGAGATTCTATTACTGAAATTGTAATTCCTAATCAAGTAAATGGTATTAAAGTTACTGCCGTTGGAGAATCAGCTTTTTACATGTGTACTTATTTAAGGAGTGTAACTATACCTAGCAGTGTAACTACTATTAAAAAATCTGCTTTTGAAAGTTGCTATAGTTTAACGACTGTTACAATACCTAACAGCGTAACTGCCATTGAAGAATCTGCCTTTAAAAATACTGGTTTAACGACTGTTACAATACCTAATAGTGTAACTACTATAGGAAATTATGCGTTCTTTCAAACTGGTTTAATGAATATTAATATTCCTGAAAGTGTGAAATATATTGGAGAAGGAGCTTTTCAAAGTAGTGGACTAATTTCTGTTACAATTAATAATGGTATAACCTCTATGGATAAAAATGTTTTCGCGGATTGTCATAACTTAAATTCAATAGATTTACCTAACAGTATTACTGCTATTGCAGACGGTACTTTTTATTATTGTTATAATTTAACAGATATTACCATTCCTAGCAGTGTAACTTCTATTGGGGATGATGCTTTTAATAATTGTTCTAAGTTAACAGATATTACAATACCTAACAGTGTAACTTATATTGGAGAAGAGGCTTTTAATCTTTGTACTAGTTTAACAAATATACAATTATCTGAAGGTATAACTACTATTGGATATGCGGCTTTTCTTGGTTGTAATATAACGACTATAAAATTACCCGACAGTGTAACTTCTATCGGGGCTAGTGCTTTTAATTATTGTTCTAATTTAACAGATATTACAATACCTAGCCATGTAGATACTATTGAATCTGCTACTTTTTATCATTGTTCTAATTTAACAAATATTACCATTCCTAGCAGTGTAACTTCTATTAGGTATAATGCTTTTAATAATTGTTCTAAGTTAACAGATATTACAATACCTAGCAGTGTAACTTCTATTGAGGATTATGCTTTCTGTAATTGTTATGGTTTAACTACAGTTACATTTACTAGTCCTAGCAGTGTAACTTCTATTGGAGATTATGCTTTTGAAAATACTGGTTTAACGACTGTTACAATACCTAGCAGTGTGAAAGATATAGGTAAACTAGCTTTTGCTCATTGCTCAAATTTAGCAACTGTTTATTTTAAACATACAGAGATACCTAATTTTAATATCCAATGTTTCAATAAGAACTTTGGAGAAAAAACCACCTTTTATTTCAAAAACCAAACTGTAGCAGATGCTTTCACAACAAATTATTATAATGAAGAGTATGGCGAAAAATCTACAAACTACGATTGGTAAAAAGTAAAATATAAATATGAAAAGAAGATTGAGAAAAGAAATATACTTTCTTACCTCAATCTTTTTTTCATGGGTTTTAATATTTTTTTATTAAATTTTACTGTTTTTATTGTAAAATTTTGTCAAATAATATATAGTATAACATATAAAATAAATGAGGAGGAAAACAAATGAAAAAATCAAAAGGAAAGAATATCTCATCACAAAAAGGTATTACTCTAATTTCGCTAGTAATAACAATTATAGTTTTAATTATACTAGCAGGAATTAGTATTAGGTTAGTATTAGGGGAAGATGGTATTGTACACAAAGTACAACAGGCAGCGTTAAAAACAGAAATGGCTACTTTATATGAAGATTTACAACAAAAAGTATTAACACAATATGTTGAATACCAAACAAACCAAGGAAGCAATGATTATCTGAATTTTTTAATTACTGAAGGATATGTTGCTGAAGAACCTGTTGAAGAAAATGCTTATGTTGTTACTGTAGAAACAGTATTAGGTAGAAATTTAAAATCTGGAAATGGTACCTACCCTAAAGATGTTTATGTAATTAAAGTAGAAGATGCAGTACAAGAGGGAGCAATACAAGAAGTTGCAAGTATAGCATCTTTGAACAATGATTCTAATAACTTTTATAAAGCATCTACACAAGTAGCTGCAGAAAATAGTAATGGAAAGAAAAATTTATCTTTATATTATTATGATGAAAATGGAACTGATAATTATGTAGGAATTTTAGCTACAACAAGTGAAACAGTAAATACAGAAATTTCATCTTTACCAAGTGATTTTTGGGAAATTACAGAAGATGGTGCTATATCTATTAATAGTAAATATAAAAAATCTACAACTCGCTATACTTATGGTCAACAAATATTAGATGAAAATGAAGAATCTATTACACAGATTGTAATTCCTAGTCAAGTGAACAATATTTTAGTTAAATCTATTAGTTCACGTACTTTTGAAGGTTGTTCTTATTTAACGAATATTACAATACCTAATAATATAACTACGATTGGAAGTTATGCCTTTTATGATTGTTATGCATTAACAAATATAACGATTCCTGATAGTGTAATTACTATCGGAGATTATGCGTTTACTAATTGTTTAAAACTAACAAATATAACAATTCCTGATAATGTAACAACTATTGGGAATTATGCTTTTAGTAATTGTTCAAGTTTGACGACTGTTACTATACCTAAAAGTGTAACTAGAATTGGAAATTTAGCATTTGCTAAAAATAAAAATCTAACTTCTGTATATTTTCAGCATGAAGATGAATTATCATTTATTTATTTCGCTTCCCAAAGTTTTTGGAAAAGTGAGGGTGAAAAAACTATCTTCTATTTCAAAAATTCTACTGTAGCAGATGCTTTCTATACAGGTTTTTATAATGAAGAGTATGGTGAAAAGTCTCCAGAGTATAATTGGTAAAAATATAATTATGAAAATTTTGCTTTCTATTTTTACTGCTATATAAAATAAGTATATATAAAAAATGAAACACAGAACAAAATTTTGCAGGAACTATTGACAATTCAAGTAGTAGATGCTAAAATATACTTATCAAATTCAAGGAAGAGGTGATTGTATGGAGGAAAAAAATCCTTTGACAAATGACCAAATCGGAGAAATAAATGTACTCTTAAACGAACTAAAAAATGAACAAAGTAATTTGTCAGAACAAACACAAAAGAATTTTAAAGTAATTATGCAAAAACTAATGAAAATGCAAGAGTATAACGAAATAAGTGACATGACGAACCAAGTATTTGAAATGAGGTTATCTAACATAGAAGACTTCTTATTTCGTTTAGAAGGGTACATACGAAATCAAAAAAAATAATATAAAAAAGAGGGTTCCTAATTATTTGAAATATTCCTATAAAAGTAGGTGGTTTCATTTTAGGGCCCTCTTTATATTTGTTTAAAATAATAAAATTGAGCACACAAAACAAGAAAAAATATTAGAATTCTATTGATAAAATTACAAATTAAAGATAAAATAACAGAAAAAGTAACAATAAGGGGAGAAACATGAAAAAAAGTATTCGATTCTATTTTGCATTTTATTTAGCAAAAATATCTATTATTGCATTAAAAATAATACGAAGGGATGCATCTCAATTTCCAGGAAAACTAGCCATTACATTATGTCCTAACTTTCTAGAACAAATAGGAAAGCCAAAAACAATTATTGCAGTAACAGGAACTAATGGAAAAACAACAGTATGTAATATGATAGAAGACTGCTTAAAAGAAAATGGTTACGATTTTATAGATAATCAATTGGGTTCTAATACCAATTCTGGCATAGCTTCTACTTTTATCAAAGGAGCAAAACTATCGGGAGAGCAAAAGAAAGAGTTAGCTGTTTTTGAAATTGATGAAAGGAGCTCTATTAGAGTCTATCCATATGTAAAACCAACCTATTTGATTTGCACTAACTTATTTCGTGACTCGTTAATGCGAAATGCACACACAGAATTTATTTCCAATATGCTAAGTAACAATATTCCAAAAGAAACAAAGCTAATTTTAAATGGTGATGATTTAATTGTAAGCAATTTAGCACCAGAAAATAGTCGTATTTACTTTGGCATTAACCGTCTAGAAACCGATACAGATACATGTGAAAATATTGCAAGAGATATCATTGTTTGCCCAAAATGCGATAGCAAATTAGAATACGATTTTGTACGCTATAATCATATTGGACGAGCTCATTGTAGTAAATGTGATTTTGCTTCACCACACATTGATTACGAAGTAACTAATATTGATTTTGAAAACAAAACAATGACAATCAAACATGAAGAAAAAGAAGAACAATATAACCTAATTAATAACAATATTATTAATATTTATAATATGCTTGCAACCATTACTCTTTTGCAAGAAATAGGGTTAACCAAAGAGCAAATTAATCCTATTTTAAGAAAGCAAAAAATAGTAGATACAAGATATAGTAAAGAAATAGTAGGAAATATAGAACTTATTACCCAACTTGCCAAAGGAATGAATCCTATTGCATGTTCTAGAGCATTTGATTATGTTCGAAAAGAAAGTGGAAATAAAGCAGTATTTATTTTGTTAGACGATTTACATGAGGCAGCAAATGGCTCAGAAAATATTGCTTGGCATTATGACACAGACTTTGAATTCTTAAAAGATGATTCGATTAAACAAATTTTAACAGCAGGAGCGAGGTATCTAGATACAAAAGTAAGACTTCAAATGGCAGATATTGATATGAATAAAGTCGTTTGCCAAAGAGAAGAAATGTCATTAGTAGAGCAATTAAATTTAGAAGGAATAGATAAGGTATTTATTTTACATGATTTATATTCCATGGATTTGAAAAATGAAATCAAAGAGCAAGTAAAAAAGAAAATAGAAGAAGGAGATTTCTAAATGGAAGAAAAGCTAAAAATTGAAATTTTATTTCCAGAGTTTTGTAACTTATATGGCGATATCAGTAACATGAAATATCTAAAAAAATGTTTACCAAAAGCTACTTTTATTGAAACTGCTTTTGATGAAGAACCATGCTTTGTAAAAGAAGAAGTAAATTTCATATACTTAGGGCCTATGACAGAAAGTAGGCAAGAAAAAGTAATTCAAAAATTACAACCATATAAAGAAAGAATAAAAGAATTAATAGAGAAAAATGTTATTTTTCTCATAACAGGAAATGCACTTGAAATATTTGGAGATGCTATTGAAACAGAGGATGGTAATAAAATAGAAGCATTAGGAATTTTCCATCTTCATGCAAAACGTGACATGTTACACAGGCATAATAGCATTTTTATTGGTACATGGGAAGAAATCAAAGTGGTTGGTTTTAAAAGCCAATTTACATTTAGTTATGGAGAAAATAGTAACAACTATTTTGCTAAAGTAGAAAAAGGGGTAGGAATAAATAAAGAAACTAATTTAGAAGGAATTCAAGAAAATAATTTTATAGGTACGTATCTAATAGGTCCAATCCTAATATTAAATCCTTATTTAACTAAAAAATTAATAGAAAAAATGGGAATAAAAGAACCAAAACTTGCTTTTGAGGAAGATACAATTGCGGCCTATAAGCAGAGATTAAAAGAATTTCAAAGTTTATAAAAAGGAAGAAAAAGCATAAATTTATTATCAAATTACTGAATAAATAAGAAAAAAACAAATAAATACAAATCAAATATTACAAAAATATTACAAAAAAGTTGCAAAAATATTACAAAAGTAGTATAATAATAGTATATTCTAAAGAGAAGGTGAAAAAAATGGAACTAATGACAATTATTTATATATTATTATTTATTATATTTGCATTAATTATTTACTCTATTATGCAATTAAAATTAGCAGGTATGAACATAAAAGATTTTTGGAGCTTTATTGAAGCAAACCAAATGTTAGATAAATTATATGCATTTTCAAAAAAATATGAAAAGATGAGTGTACAAGAACAAGTGATTTTCTTAATGGAAGCAGAAAAAGTATTTAATGCATTTGATAAAGTACCAAAAATGATATGGGAAGAAGAATATGACAAATATACCGATGTCTTAGATACTTATAAAAATATTAAAGTATTAAGATGGGTATCAAATTAATTAAGTTTTAACATAAAAACTCTAATAAATTAAAAATTGCTCTAGAAAGTATGTTTCTAGAGCAATTTGCATAAAATAACTAAAAACAGGGGGAGATGTTATGAACGAAGAAGAAAAACGAATTATTCAAGAAATATTAGCTACACAAGACAAACAATTAATTATAGATGCCATTCGAATTGTAGAACAAGAAAATGTACCAAATAAAGAAAAAGCAGTGGCTCTATTAAAAAAGTATTTTACAGCCACTAAAAAAGAAAATTACCCTTTAAAAGAAGAAGAGCAACAAGAACAAAAAAGGCAATATGCGCAAAGTTTTGGTTATGCACTGCAACAAGAAAGGAAACAGCAGGAAGAAAGAAGACAGGCACAAATATTAGAACAGCAAAGGCAAAAAATGCAAATGAAAAAGGTAAGACAAGCATATGGAATTGAAGAAGAAAGTGAAGAAAAAAATATCTCCTTATTAGAAAAACTAAGATATATATTAGCCAAATTCGAAAAATCAGAAAACAGAGAAAAACAAGTATTACAAACACAAGAAGAGCGTCATAAAGAATTAATAAAACAATTAGGATTACAAAATCAAGAAGAACAAAAAACACAGCAAAATAGCAAAATAAAAGAATTAGAAGCGAAACAAAAAGAAAGAGATGAAAGGTAGTAAAGAAAATTTACTATCTTTTCTGCTTTTTATCTTAGAATATTATATATAAAAAATAATATAATAATAAAAAGAATAAAGAGGGGAGAACAAAAGCAATATGAAAATAAGATATTTTGATCATGCAGCAACTACCAATGTAAAAGAAGAAGTATTAAGAGAAATGTTACCTTATTTTTCTATCGAATATGGAAATGCTTCTTCTCTTTATAGCCTTGGAAGAACATCAAAAAAAGCAATAGAAGAAGCAAGAAAAAGAGTAGCAAAAGCACTTCATGCAAAGCCAAAAGAAATCTATTTTACTTCTTGTGGAAGCGAAGCAGACAATCTAGCCTTAAAAGGAATTGCTTATCAATATAAAAATAAGGGAAAACATATTATAACGAGCAAAATAGAGCATCCTGCCATTTTAGAAACGTGTAAAACATTAGAAAAACAAGGCTATGAAATTACGTATTTAAATGTAGACGAAAATGGTTTTATTTCACTTTCAGAATTAGAATTTAGTATAAGAGAAGACACCATTTTAATTAGTATCATGTTTGCAAACAATGAAATAGGAACAATACAACCAATAAAAGAGATAGGGCAAATTGCTAAAAAACATCATATTCTATTTCATACCGATAGTGTGCAAGCAGTAGGAAATGTAAAAATAGATGTAGAAGCAATGAACATTGATTTACTATCTATGTCTGCCCATAAATTCTATGGACCAAAAGGAGTAGGAGCATTATATGTAAGAGAAGGAGTAGAATTTGAAAGAATTCAAGATGGTGGACACCAAGAAAAAAATAAAAGAGCAGGAACAGAAAATGTAGCAGGAATTGTAGGGTTAGGAAAAGCCATAGAACTTGCAAATGAAAATTTAGAAAAGTATGAAGAAAAACTAAAAACATTAAGAGACGATTACTTTTCACAAATCGAAGAAAAACTAACAGGTTATAAAATCAATGGAGATAAAGAAAAAAGATTACCAGGAAATGCGAATATATCTTTTGAAGGAATTCATGGCGAAGAATTACTCTTAAAATTAGACGAAAAAGGAATTTGTGCTTCAGCAGGAAGTGCGTGTAGCTCAGGAACACCAAGCCCTTCTCATGTATTACTTGCCATTGGTTTAAAACCAGAACTTGCTTATGGTTCTTTAAGAATTACACTAGGAGAAGAAAATACAAAAGAAGATATCGATTTTCTAGTAGAGCAACTAGCAGAAATCATACCAAAATTAAGAAAATGAATAGGAGGGACGCCCCTTTTCGTTCCAAAATGGAACGCTGGGGACACCCCTTCTTATTTATTTTAGTGAAAAAGTATAAAAAGAAATAAAAAAAGCATACTAAAGAAAAAAGGAAATGAAAGATAATATGGAAAAAATAAAAAAACTAATTATGGGCTTAATTGCAGGAATTATTTGTGGTTTATTTGCTTCTGGCGGGGGACTTATTTTGGTTCCTGCCTTTATTTATTTACTAAAAATAGAAGACAAAAAAGCAAGAGGAACAGCAGTATGCTGTATTTTACCAATGGTTGTAACAAGCAGTATTTTTTATTATAAAGAAAATTATATTGATTGGAGTATTGGAATTTATTGTGCTATTGGTGGAATTATAGGTGGAATAGTAGGCGCAAAACTACTAAAAAAAATTCCAACTATCTATGTGCGCATGTTATTTAGCTTATTTCTATTTTTTGTGTCTATTAAGATGCTATTTTAAGTTATAGGTTTATAGGTAAAACCTTACAAAACCTAAATATAGAAAAAAAGGAAAATAGAACCAAAAATGTTAGAAATTATCTTTGGCATAATAGCAGGAATAGTAACAGGATTAGGAATGGGTGGTGGAACAGTTTTAATTTTATTTCTTTCCTTATTTTTAGGATTAGACCAACACGTTGCACAAGCCACTAATTTAGTATTCTTTATTCCAACTTCTTTAGCTGCCATTTTTACCAACATTAAACAAAAAAATATAGATGCAAAACTCGCTCTTAGCATTTCATTTTATGGCATTATTGGAGCGTGTTTAGGTGCGATTATTGCAAAAAATATTAGTTCCGAGCATTTAAAAAAATATTTTGCTATTTTTATTTTGCTAATTGCTATTCATGAAGTATATGAATTATATAAAGAGTATAAAACAAAAAGAAAAAACGCATAATAAGAATAAGAAATCAAGAAAAGGAGGAAAGAAATGGATATGAAATTTATTAAAGGTATGATTATGGGTGGAATTGTTTCTGCAGGTGCAATGATGATGTATAAAGAAATGACAGGAAGTAGCAAAAAGCAAATGATAAAAAAAGGAAAACAATTTGCTAAAAAAATGGGAATATTATAGAAAAAATGAGGTATGAGGCATTGGGAACATTAGCTTTTGCTGCTCCTTTTGCCTCATTTTTTTAATTAGAAATTACTAGTAACAATTGAAAATCAGTTATTACCAATTAACTATAAAAAGTAAAGAATTAGCAACAGCTAGAATCTTTGTCAGATTCTTCACATCTTACATATTCTTTATCGCATGGTTTGTCACATGGCTTTTCACAAGGTTTTTCACATGGTTTGCATCCTTTGAAATCATGTTTACAATCTAATTTAACGCCTTTTAAGCATTTTCCTTCGTGTTTGCATTCTGTGCAAATTTTACAATGTTTTACATTATCTACCCAAATTTCGATAGCATAACATTTATTAGAGCATAAAGGTCCAAATACAAAATCTCCATCTTTATCAGTAAACGTATGAGATACTGGTCTTCTTTCCTCTTTGCCACAATCGTATACTACTTCAATTAATTTTACAACAGCATCTGCTACTGGGTCTCCATAGCAATCTTTAATTACACCATAAATAACATTTCTATTATCTTCAGGTAAACGAATATCAAGGTCAAATTGTTTGCCAGAAGCAATTACTCCGTCAACGTCTACGACAGGACATACATTTTTATCGTATTCCATAATTTTAATCATCCCTTCTAAATTTTTTTTATTTAGCATATAGCTTACTATATACTATGAAGCAAGAATAAAAAAAGTGTCTTATTTTGTAGAAATAAAAATTAAGTATGGAAACATTGCTTCTATTTTTACTTGAAAAAATAGAAAAATAGTGTATAATGAAAAAAGTTGTAAATAGGACTGTCCCAAATGGCAATAAATTGCCAAAAAAGGGCATCCCAAATCGCAATCAAAAAGGAGAAATTATGGCAGATACAAGACCAATCGGTATGTTCGATTCAGGAGTGGGAGGACTCACCGTTTTAAAAGAATTCAGAAAACAAAATCCACAAGAAAATATCATATATTTAGGTGACACAAAGCGTTTCCCTTATGGAAGCAAATCGAAAGAAAGCATTATAGAACTTACAAAAAAAGGTATTAATTTTTTATTATCCAAAAATGTAAAAGCAATTGTAATTGCTTGTGGAACAGCAACTTCGCAAGCATTAGAAGAAGTGCAAAAACAATATAAAATACCAATTATCGGAATTATTGATTCTACTGTGCAATATATCAAGGAACAAACAAAATTAAGAAAAGTAGGAATTATTGCTACAACAGGTACTATTCGTAGTAAAGGTTGGCAAAATAAAATACATAGTCAAATACCAGATGCGGTTCTTTCTTATAAGGCATGCCCACTTTTAGCACCAATGGCAGAAGAGGGCTGGACAGAAAATGAAATTGCTAAACTTACCATTCAAGAATATTTGAGAGGTTTCTATGACATTGATTGCCTGATTTTAGGTTGTACGCATTATCCTTTATTTAAAAAATGTATTCAAAAAGAATTAGGAGACAAGGTAGAAATTATTAACACAGGTGAAAAATTAGCAAAAGATATGCAAAAAATTTTAATTCATGAACAAAAACAAAATGACAGCACAACTGAAGGAAATTTTGAAATCTATTTAACAGATACAGAAACGAATTTCTTACGTGTGGCAAGCAAATTATTAAAAGCTCCCGAAATAAAAGAAAAAATAAAAAAAGCAGATATGGAATAAAATGAAAACCCCGCCATATATATAATAAAAAACAGAAAGGGGTTAAGTATGAAAAGAATAAAAATAATTTCATTTATTTTAATCATGTTACTAATGATAAGCATTGGTGTAACTTCTTTTGCAGCAATAGACCAAACAATTTATTTCGATGTTCAGTATGATGGAGAAATAAAGGTAAATGAAGAAAAAATATCTGTTACTACCTTAGGAGGAAAGGAAACACCTCAGCATGCGAAAGTAAGAATCAAAGTAGATGTAGAAGGACCAGCAATTCCTAAATTACTTGCTACAGATACAACAGGAAAAGAATATGATATTGCACAAATTGGTTATTGGGGACCAAGTACAGGTTTTGCAATTCAAGGAGACTTTCATAATGAAACAATGGTAAGGTCAACTTACCCAGTAGCAGGTACTTATAAAATAACTTTAAGCCTAATTGATGTAGGCAACAACAACGATTTATTAGCACAAAGAGAATTTACCTTTGACGTAAAAGGAGAAGAGCCAATTGCTAATGCAGTGGCAGAAAACACAACAACAGAACTTCCAAAAACAGGAACTTCTTTATTAGAAATTGCAATTTATGCCGTTGTTTTAGTTGCTATTGTATATGCTATATACCAAATAAGACAAAGAAGAAAATAGAAGAAAAACGAAAGCAGAAAATTCCTATGCTATATAAAAAACAAAAGAGCGACTTACTACTAACGTGTAAAGTCGCTTTTAAAATGTAAAAATTTATTTAGAGAAAGGAATCGATTTTAAGATAAAATTGAAAGCAAAAATCATTAAAATAAAAAAGCCACTCATTTTTTCTTCTCTTTTATTTCTTCTATTTTTAGGAGGAATTTTTACGATTTGCATGGACCAAGTAGATAATGTTTCTTTTGAGGCAAAGCAAGTGAGCAGTAGGGTAAAAATAAAAAAGGAAAATACAATAGTAGAACAAAAAGTAGTAGAGGATAATATTGCTCTTAACTTAGTGGAATATGAAAATTTTCCAAGAGAATATCGAGGTTACAAAGTAGTAGGTAAAATTACAATACCAAAATTAGAAATTGAAAAATATATTATAGAAGAAACTACAGAAGAAAGCTTGAAAGCTTCTGTTACCAAAACATGTGGACCAAAGGTAAATGAAATTGGAAACTTCTGCATTTCCGGACACAATTATATACAAACATTTGGAAGAATTAAAGAATTAGAGGTAGGGGATAAAATTATAATGACAGACACATATAGCAGAGAAATTACTTATGAAGTTTATGATACCTATAAAGTAAGTCCTACCGATACATCATGCTTAAGCCAAGAAACAAACGGAGAAAGGGAGGTAACACTTATTACTTGCACTTTGGGTGCTATTAAAAGAAATATTGTAAAAGCCATTGAGGTATATGATTAAAAAAGATTGTAAATAAAAAGCAATTATGATAAGATATGAACAAATAAAATTTACTATTTGCATTTTCAAAAGAAGAAAGGGAGGTAAAAATAAAAAATGATAGATTTACATACTCATACAAAATACTCAGATGGAACAGATACAATTGAAGAATATTTGATAAAAGCAGAAAAACAAAACTTATCTTGCATATCAATAACTGATCATAATACCTGTAAGGCTTATGAAGCGTTAGAAAAAATAGAAGTCAAAAATTTTTATTCTGGAAAAATCATAACAGGAGTAGAATTAAATACAAAAGTATTAAGCATTCCAATTGAAATATTAGGTTACAACATAGATACTAAAAAAATGCAAAAACTAATTGATGAAAATTATATAACAAATGAGCAAAGATGCAAATTAGAAGTAGAAAGATTGCAAAAATGTTGCCAAAAGGCAAATATTATATTGCCGGAGCATTTTGTAGAACAATATGATGCTTCTATGTGGCCATCTAAATACTTGCATAAAATAATTACACAAAATGAAAAAAATAAACAATATATAGAGCAAGATGCTTGGAATGATAGTAATGTATTTTATAGAAAATACATGTCAAATCCAAGTACTATGTTTTATATCAATATGGATGACGTATTACCAGACTTTGAAAAAGCAAGTCAAATAGTAAGAGAGGCAGGAGGACTGGTTTTCTTACCTCACATCTTTGAATATAGAGAAAATTCTGAAAAAATTTTAGAATATATTTTATCTCATTATAAAATTGATGGAATAGAGTGCTATTATACTACTTTTACAAAAGAACAGACCGAGAGATTGCTTAGTATATGTAAGGAAAGGAAGTTACTAATTTCCGGTGGAAGTGATTACCACGGAAAAAATAAAATAAATGTTGAAATGGGAATAGGAAAAGGAAATCTAAAAATAGAAAATAGTATAATAGAAAATTGGTAAAAATCTTGACAGATAGTAACATAATGAATATAATAGTGAAAATGCAAATTGCAAAAGTAACTAATATTCATTATCACTTTAATAAGGAGAATATAATATGGAAAAATGGGAAAGTATGCAAGGTGGAGGAAAAAAGATATATCTTCCAAACATCTTACAACAGAATGGTTCTTTGGAACTTGATTTGTTACCATTAGTACATCAAACAAAGTTTATCAGTATTACAGGGCAGGATGGTTCCGGAAAAACTACATTGCGGGATAATTTAGCAAATTACTTTGCAAAGCATGGAAAAATAGTCATTACCGCAAAATCTCCTTGCGATAAGCATACAGTGAATTTGCTAAATAATGCTATTAGTCAAAATGGCTATGAAGACTGGTATACTGAGCAACTTCTTTTTTCATTTATGGATGGTTTGTTAAGTAATTATATGGTACAATTAAAAGGAAGATGTGATTACTTCATTTGCCAGAGAGGACCAATCGATCAGTATGCACATGGTGTTACAAGGTCGGGAAAAAAATACTCTGAAATTTATAGCATTCAGAGACCGGAACGATTGGAAAAATTCCATGTTTACATTCATTTAAATTGTGAGGTAAAAACGGCATGGGACAGAATCAAGGAAGATGAGGGTAAAGACCGCTATGAATATTTCGAGTACTTTGAAAGGCAGGTACCTAATACCAGAATTTTGTATGAAAGTATCATAAATGGAGAAGAACCGGAATTAAATTTCTTAAGAAGTTCCAAAAATTACTACATTGACACTACAGAGTTAACAACAGACCAAGTTATGGAAAAAGCATTGCAACTTTTACAGCAGGATTGCTAAAATTAAGCATAAACCTTCTACCATAAGCATAAAATTGCTTATAGTAGGAGGTTTTTTCTTATGTTCATTGTATTTAATAAAGAAAAAATAAATTCATATCTCATTTCACTAGGAACTGTACTTTTACTATTTGTTATGGCATTTTTCATGATGCAAGAACAAACAGTGCAAACTGTAGCAGCTACTAAAGAACTACCAATTTATAGTGTAGCAACACAAGAAAAAAAGGTAGCATTTACCATGAATTGTGCATGGGAGGCAGATGATATTGATAGTATTTTAGAAACATTAAAAAAGCATAATACTCACATCACTTTTTTTGTTGTAGGAGATTTTGCAACGAAATATCCAGAAGCTGTTAAAAAGATAGCAGAAGCGGGACACGAAATAGGAAATCATTCCAATACACACCCACATGTTAACAATTTATCTTTAGAAAAAAATAGGGAAGAAATTGAAGCATGTAGCAAAAAAATAGAGCAAATTACAGGAAAGCAAACAACGCTATATAGAGGACCTTATGGTGAATATAACGATACAGTCATAAAATCTGCAAAATCAGAAAATCATACAGCAATTCAATGGAATTTAGATACGCTAGATTATAGTGGTTTAACAGGGGAAGAAATGTGGAAAAGAATAGAAGGCAAATTAGAAGCAGGAAGCATTATTTTAAGCCATAGCGGAACAAAGCATACTGCAGATAGCCTGGATATGTTACTTTCTAACATAGAGCAAAAAGGTTTTCAAATTGTAACTGTATCAGATTTAATTTATCAAAATAACTATTATATTGATGTAAATGGCGTGCAAAGACAGCAAACAAAAACCAATGAATAACTCCTTTTATTTTGGAAATACTAGCAATAAATTCATTTAAAGGAGAAAAATAAAATGTCATTTATCGGTATTGTAAGTGAGGAGAACGTAGAAAACTGCATTAGAAGAAGTCTGTTAGAAAAGCTAAAATTAAGAGAAAGTTCAGTTCTATTTTTAAAAGAAAAAAGCATTGAAAATGTGAAAAATATCAAATTTGAAACAATCCTTTTAGCAAGAGAGTTTAAATACCCAGAAATGTTAAAGAAAATGTTAGAAAATACACCATATCTCATCATCAATTCCGATTTAGAAAAAAATCTAGACTTGTTAGAAAATGTGAAAGCGACCGTTATTACTTATGGCTTTAATTCTAAAGCAACAATTACCGCCTCTTCAGTAGAAGAAGAGGAAATACTACTTTGCATTCAACGAGCAATTGAAGATAAAAAGGGAAAGGTAGTAGAGCCACAAGAAATAAAAATACCACTTTGTGAAAATGTGAATTGCACTATGGCAGTAGCAAGTTGTTTACTGCTTTATGGAAAAATACAATAAAAAATCAGCTTAAAACAATATAAAATACAATCAAAATATGGTAAAAGCAATATAAAAATAAAATCAAAATCTTATGAAAGTAATATAAGAAATAAAAATAATTAAAAAAATAATATAAAAGTAATCGCCTAAAGCAGGTTAAAATTAACAAAAAATTAAATAAATTTTGGAAAATTTAACTTTTTATGTAGACAAATCCAAAAAAAGGTAGTATAATAGAATTTGTAAAAAACATTCTAAAAGATAAACTAAAAGAATAAAATACAATAGACAAACAAATAAGGGGAGGAAAAGAAATTGAATACAAACTATTCAGAGAATAACCAATTAGTATTAGTTGGAAAAGTAACAAGCGAAAAAAGATTTAGTCACGAAATTTATGGAGAAAAATTTTACATATTTGATTTAAGTGTACCACGTTTAAGTGGAAATGCAGACAACATTCCTATTACTATTTCAGAAAGGCTATTATTAGAGGAAGATTTAGCAATTGGAAAAAATATTGTTATTGAAGGGCAATTCCGCTCTTACAATAGTTTTGAAAATGAAAGAAACAGATTAGTTTTAACCGTTTTTGCAAAAGAAATCAAATTTGCAGAAAATCAAGAAGAAGAATTCAAGCCAACCAAGGAAAACACATCAAATGAAGTTATTTTAGATGGTTTCATTTGTAAAAAACCAATCTATCGTAAAACACCATTTGGAAGAGAAATTGCCGATGTGTTACTTGCTGTAAACAGAGCTTATAATAAATCCGATTATATTCCATGTATTGCTTGGGGTAGAAATGCAAGATTCTGTGAGAACATTCCAGTAGGAACAGAAGTTAGAATTGTAGGTAGAGTTCAATCTAGACAATATGAAAAGAAATATGAAGATGGTACTTCTGAAATGAAAATTGCTTACGAAGTATCTGTAGCAAGTCTAGAAGTAATGGACCAAGCAGAAAATAAAAAAGAAGAAGAAATCATAGAAGGAAACCAAGAACAAGAAGCAATCTAAGTAAAAATAAAAATTAAAAAATATGATTAAAAGTAAATAAAAAAACCGCTATAGCGGTTTTTTTGTTATCTATTTGTTATTTATTTTCTGGAATAATAATTTTTTTCTTTTCCTTATCTTCTTTTGGTTTTTCTATATCAATATGGTCATACACAGGGGAAATATTTAAATCTTTTCCATTACCAGAAACAATTTCAATTTTTTTAGACTCTTTTTCCATACCAAACACCATCCTTTAAACTACTATCTTTATCCTACCATACAAATAAAAAAAGCGCAAGAGGAAATTTCTTGAATGTTATAAAATGCTATGCTATAATAGAAAAGTAAAGAAAAAGCAATTAAAAGTAAAAAAACAAATAGAAAAGAGAAGAGGAATAAAAATGTTACAAGAATTTGGAATAAAAAAAGAATTAGAAGATTTGGAAAAAAAAGTAGAAAATGAAATAGAGCCTATTTTTAAGCAAATTGAAGAAAATTGCACTAAAAATAGTTTGAAAGTATTACAAGCTTTTCAAAAAAATGAAATTGCAGAAATGCACTTTGGAAGTACAACTGGATATGGTTATGGAGATATTGGTAGAGATACTATTGAAAAGGTATTTAGTGAAGTTTTAAAAGCAGAAGATAGTTTAGTAAGAGGGCAGTTCATTTCTGGAACGCATGCACTAACTGTAACTCTTTTTGCTTTGCTAAGACCAAATGACACTCTACTTAGCATTACAGGAAAGCCTTATGATACCTTAGATGAAGTCATTGGCATAAGAGAAAATGCAAGTTCTTTGAAATCTTATGGTATTCATTTTGAACAAATTGATTTAGTAGAAAATGAATTTGATTATTCAAAAATAGAACAAAGGTTAAAACAAGGAAAAGTAAAAGTAATTGAAATACAACGTTCCAAAGGCTATTCTGTAAGAAAGAGTATTACAATGGAACAATTACAAAAAGTTATTTCCTTCATAAAAAACATCAATAAAGAAGTTATAATTATGATTGATAATTGCTATTGCGAATTTGTAACAGAGAAAGAGCCACTAGAAGTAGGAGCAGATATTATCGTAGGTTCACTTATTAAAAATTTAGGTGGTGGCTTAGCACCAAATGGAGCCTATGTGGCAGGCAAAAAAGAGCTAATCCAGTTAGTTGCCGAAAGATTAACAGCTCCAGGTGAAGGCAAAGAAGTAGGTCCAACCTTAGGAATCAATAAATATATTTTACAAGGACTATTTATGGCGCCAAGTGTTGTAGCTTCTAGTCTAAAAACTGCTGTCTTTGCAAGTAAAATGTTAGAAGAATTAGGCTACAAAGTAGAACCTAAATTTGATGCACCAAGAGCCGATATTGTACAAACTATTTGCTTTGAAGATAAAGAAAAACTAATTAAATATTGTCAAGGAATTCAAATGGGTTCACCAATTGATTCAAATTCTATTCCTATGCCATGGGATATGCCAGGCTATAGCGACCAAGTTATTATGGCAGCAGGTGCTTTCACACAAGGTTCTTCTATTGAGCTTTCTTGTGATGGTCCAATTAGGCCACCTTACATTGCTTTTATGCAAGGCGGTTTAACTTACGAATATGGAAAATTAGGTGTGCTTAAAGCTATTCAAAACATAATATAAAAAGATAATTTCTAGTAAAATTTTAATTCGCAAAATAACTTAAATGCATAAAAAATGTGCTATAAAAAATTAGCCAGCAGAAAGGAAATTAAAAAATGGAACAAAAGCCAATTTTAATACAAGGGGCAATGGAAGATGAAATTGCAACTCTAAAACAAAATATGCAAAATATAGAAGAAAAAAATTTATATGGTTACACCTTCTACCAAGGAAAAATAGAAAACTATCCGATTATTTTATCAAAAACAAAAGTAGGGTTAATTCAAGTGACAGCAGCAACGCTTCTTGGTATTTTACATTTTTCACCTTGCATGATAATTAACCAAGGGGTAGCAGGTGGAATTACAAAAAATGTACATAAGGGAGATATTGTTTTAGGTGAGTCTTGCATTAACATCAACTCGTATCAAACACCATATAAAGAGGAAAAAGAAGGAAGTAATCCATTTACATGGGATTTAAAAACTTTCAAAGAAGGCATAGATGAATTAGTAGTATTGGAAGCAAACAAAAACCTATTACAGTTAGCAATAGAAACAGCAAGAGAGCAAAAAATAAACTATGTAAAAGGAAGAATTGGTAGTGGTGATGTATGGAATGCAGAAAAAGATAGACTGCTTTGGCTTTCTGAAAAATATAACGTAATATGTGAAGATATGGAAACAGTAGCTGTTTACCAAATAGCAAGCCAATTTCAAATTCCAGTGTTGGGTATTCGTATTTTATCAGACAATGCATTATTAGAAGAAAATTATGATAAAACAGTTGGAAAAATAGGACAAGAATTTGTTCTTTCTATTATAAAAGATTGGTTAATGCATAATAATACGAAAAATACTAAATAAAAAATAAAAGATTATAAAACATCAAAACAAGAAAAGTATAAAGTAACAGAAAACATAGAACTACCACAAAATATAAAGAAATATAAAAAAGAAAGGAGAAATTCGTATAATAAAATTTAGATTATACGTTCAAAATAGATGCAAGTAATAGTTATTGGGCGGAGGCCCGGCAGGTATGATGGCTGCCATTCAAGCCGCAAAACAAGGAAATGAAGTAACCTTATTAGAAAAAAAGGAATCTTTAGGAAGAAAATTGTTAATTACAGGAAAAGGTAGATGCAATATTACTTCTTCTCTTCCAATAGAAGACTTCATTGCTAATATTCCTGGCAATGGAAGATTTTTATATAGCGCATTTCAAAACTATACAAATCAAGATATTATTCAATTTTTAAAAGAGCAAGGGGTAGAGGTAAAAGAAGAAAGAGGAAATCGTATTTTCCCTGTAAGTGATAAATCTATGGATGTACTAGAAGCTTTTAAAAGAGAATTAAAAAAGCAAAAAGTAAAAATAAAAACCAATGCAGAGGTAAAAGAAATTCTTACAAGAAAAAGCAATGAACCAAATGCACAAGAAGCACCCAAAAAAGAAAATTCGAAAGATAGAGAAAAATTAGAAAGAAAACAAGTAGAAGGTGTTCTACTTGCCAATGGGCAAATACAAAAAGCAGATAAAATAGTGCTTGCAACAGGCGGAAAAAGTTACCCTAATACTGGCTCTACAGGAGATGGCTATTATATGGCACAAAAATTAGGTCACACAATTACTTCTATAAAGCCTTCGTTAGTTCCTTTAGTTGCAAATGAAACATCACTTACATTGTGCAAAGAAATGCAAGGGTTAAGTTTAAAAAATGTAGCAATTAAGTTAGAAGACATACAAAAAAAGAAAATTATTTACGAAGATTTTGGAGAAATGCTCTTTACTCATTTCGGCGTTTCTGGACCTACCATTTTAAGCAGTTCAGCTCATTTATTACGCTACCCTAATATAAAAGAAGAAATGAAAGAAAGCAACATTGTTTTAAAGATTGATTTAAAACCTGCATTATCACTAGAAAAGCTAGATGCCAGAATACAGCGAGATTTTGAAAAATTTAAAAACAAAGAAATCCGAAATGGATTGCAAGAATTATTGCCACAAAAAATGATTTTACCAATTTTAAAACTAACGCAAATTAAAGAAACAAAACAAGTAAATTCTATTACCAAAGAAGAAAGAACAAAATTAGTAAAAATAATCAAAGAATTTCCTATTACAATTGTTGATTTTAGACCTATTGAAGAAGCTATTATTACAGCAGGAGGAATTTCCATTAAAGAAGTAAACCCTAAAACAATGGAATCTAAATTAATAGATGGTTTATATTTTGCAGGAGAAATTTTAGATGTAGATGCATACACAGGCGGGTTTAATTTACAAATTGCTTATTCTACAGGCTATGTAGCAGGAAATAATTAAAAACAAAAAAGTAAATAATTAATAAAATAAAAGTGAATAAAAAGAAACTTAAATAAAAAACAGAAACAAAAAATAGAAAAGCCAAGATTTTGATGCAAATTTAAACAAAGTGTCAATCACTTATTTGCACAAAATCCTGGCTTTCTTAAACTATGGTATGTTTATTAGCAACATCCGCATCCATTATTGTTGTTTCCACAACAACAGAAAATTAATATTAAAACAATAATAATCCAAATGCAGTCTCCGCCGAAACCAAAACCATTGCATCCGCATCCACAACCTCTGTTTTCTGGCATAATATGTCCCTCCTTTCAAAGTATACTTTGAACTTTTCTGTATGTTTAGGAGAAATTAGCAACATCCATTGTTGCATCCACAGTTGTTATTAGAATAGCCACAGAAAAGTAGTAAGAATAGGATAATGAACCAAAGAATTTCACTGTTACATGAGCAATTTCCCATTGACGAGTACCTCCTATACAAAATTTTCTTATTTCTTTTCTCTTTCGTATGGTATATACTATTCGAAAACAAAAAAAGTGTTACAATTATATGAACAAACGATAGGAAAACTATTTGGAAATAAAGGTAAAAAGAAACAAAATAAAAAGATAGAAAAAAATAAAGAAAAAACTATACAAAATAAAACAATTAATGATATAATTCTAAAAAATAGAATATAAAAACGGAGGAAATAACGTGGGAAATATTGTATTATTAGATGATTTAACCATTAACAAAATTGCAGCAGGAGAAGTAATTGAAAGACCAGCATCAGTTGTAAAAGAATTAGTAGAAAATGCCATTGATGCAGGTTCTAGCAACATAAATGTAGAAATTAAAAATGGAGGAATTTCTTATATTCGAGTAACGGATAATGGAAAAGGAATTATGCCAGACGATATGGAAATTGCTTTTGAACGTCATGCAACAAGTAAAATACGTGTAGCAGAAGATTTAGAAAATGTAAAATCAATGGGGTTCAGAGGAGAGGCATTAGCTAGTATTGCAGCAATTGCAAAAGTATCTATGAAATCCAAAACCATGGATAATGAAACAGGATATGAAGTAATAGTAGAAGGTGGAAAAATACTTCAAAACCAAGAAGCCGGCTGCCCAAATGGAACCACTATTACAGTAGAAAATTTATTCTATAATACGCCAGTCCGCTATAAATTCTTGAAAAAAGATTTTACAGAAGCAGGATATATTGAAGATATTATCACAAGAATTGCATTAATCCATCCAGAAATAGCAATTAAGTTAATCAGTTCTGGTAAAACCATCATTCAAACATCTGGAAATGGAGATAGAAAAAGTGTTATTTATGGTATTTATGGAAAAGAAATTGCAGAAAATGTACTAGATGTTGATTATGAATACGAAGATATAAAAATAACAGGAGTGATTGGTAGACCATCAATTTCTCGCTCTAACCGAGCAAATCAATTATTTTTTGTAAATCAAAGATATATTAAAGATAAAACATTATCTAGTAGTGCAGAACAAGCTTTTAAAGGAATGATTACTATCGGTAAATTTGGTTTTGTGGTACTAAACATAGAAATGAATCCTCAAAAAGTCGATGTTAATGTTCATCCTGCAAAATTAGAAGTACGTTTTGAAGATGAGTCAAAAGTATTCAAAGCAGTTTATCATGCCATTAAAGATACTTTATTAAAAAATGATTTAGTAGCAAACCAAGAAAAAGAACATTATATGGAAAATAAACAAGATATAGAGGAAAAACAAGACGCACCAAAAAGTTTATTTCAAAAAATAATGCCAAAAAAAGAAGAAACACCAGAAGAACCAACTATTATAGAACAATTATATCAAACAAGAAAAGTAAGTATTCCAACCAAAGAAGAATATACCCATAATTTTAATAACATTATGGGAAAAATGGCAGAAATGAAAAAAACAGTAGAAGAGTATAAAAAAACTACAGGAATAAAAGAAATTTTATCAAACGAGCAAAGAAACAATCCTACTTCACAGGAAGAAAAGGAAAATAATCTACCGGTAGAAGAACAACAAGAAGAAATGCCAACATTAGTACAAGAAAAAGAGGAAACAGAAACAGTACAAATACCAGAAACAAATGAAGAAAATGAACCAATACAACCATTAGAAGAGGCAAAGGAAAATACAATCAAAATGGAAATACCATCAGAGCAAATGGAAGAGACAAAAGTAATAACAGAAGAAATGAAACAGCAAATTGCTCAAATGGCAGAAGAGCAAGAAACACAAGTGATGGACATCAAACAAGTAGTAGAAAAAGCAAAACAAGAAGAACCAAAAAAGCAATTTGAAGAAATGTATACTTCTGTTTTTGGAAAAGCACCTATAGCAGAAGCAGTAGTCAAAGAAGAACCAGAAGAATACAAAATACCAGATGCAGAAATGGTAACAGGAGAAAACTTATCCATTTTTGCAAAACAAGAAGAAATTCCTGCTTATAAATTTATAGGAATTGCATTTTCAACCTATATTATGATAGAAATCGATAAAGAATTATACATTATTGACCAACATGCAGCACATGAAAGAATTATGTATGAAAAGGTAAAAGAAAATTATTATAAAGAAGATGGCAAAGACTCACAATTAATGTTATTGCCAGATATTATCACATTAACACACAAAGAGATGGATATTGCAAAAGAAAATATGCAAATGTTTGAAAAAGCAGGATTTATCTTAGAAGAATTTGGAGAAAATACCATCAAATTAACAGGTGTGCCTAATATTTGTTTAGAATTAGACACAAAGGAATTATTTTTAGAGACATTAGATGAAATTAATACAGTAGCAAGAACAGCAAAGCAAGAAATAGAAGAAAAATTTATTGCTACCATAGCATGCAAAGCAGCAGTAAAAGCTAATATGGCATTAACGAAGGAAGAAGTAGAGAGCTTAATGGATAAATTATTAACATTACCAAATCCATTTACTTGTCCACATGGTAGACCAACAGCAATTCGAATGACAAAAACAGATATCGAAAAGAAGTTTTCAAGGAGGTAAATAGGATGAATATTTATATTATTATTTCTATTATCCTAGCAAATGCTATAGCAATAGGAATTACCTATCAATTTATCAAAAGACTAGATAATAAACAAAAATTAATTATTATGGCTGTTAGTATAGCTTCTATGTATATTTTAATTAGTATTACATACTGGTTTAGTGGCTTTGATATTGATGAAAATATTCATAAGCAGACGAAGGATTTTATAATTTATTTATTTGTACCAGTCAATATGATTTTATTTGTTCCATATATAGCATCACAATACATGAAACTAAAAGAAAACAAAATAAAACAAGACAAATTTTTAAAAAGGCTTATAGTAACAAGTATATTATTAATTATAGTACTAGTAATAGAATATTTTTATTTCTGTGATGTACAAAATAATATTCATTTTATAGGTACATTCAATGAGCAAGGAAACGTAGAGCAGAATATGGTTATCACAAATGAAATAGAAAATACTATAACAGAAAATGTAATAAACAACGATATATTTGAAAACGAAATTACAAATCAACTAGACTAAGGAGACAAAAATGCAAAAACAAAAAGTAATTGTAATTGGTGGACCAACTGGAGTGGGAAAAACAGCTTTATCAATCGAACTAGCCAAAGCAATAGATGGAGAAATTGTATCTGCAGACTCTATGCAAATATACCAAGAAATGAACATTGGAACTGCCAAACCAGAAGAACAAGAGAAACAAAATATTCCTCATTATATGCTTGATTTTTTAAAACCAAATGAAAGGTATAGCGTAGCAGACTATAAGAAAGATGCAAAAAAAGCCATTCAAAAAATATTAGCAAAAGGAAAAACACCAATTATAGTAGGAGGAACAGGACTATATATTGATTCACTCATCTATGAAATTGAATTTCCAGACATAGAAACAGATTTTTCTTATCGTAAAGAACTAGAAGAAATAGCTCAAAAAGAAGGATTAGAAGTTTTATATGAGAAAGCAAAAAAAATAGATGCAAAAGCAATGGAGAAAATCAGTAAAAACGATAAAAAAAGAATTTTAAGGGTACTGGAACTATATCATCAGACAGGAAAAACAAAAACTCAATTAGATTCAGAATCAAGAAAAGAACCAGAATATGATTATAAAATATTTGCCATTAATATGGATAGAGATATTCTTTATAATCGAATTAATCAAAGAGTAGATAGTATGATAGAAAAAGGCTTGATAGAAGAAGTAGAAGCAATTTATAAAAAATACAACGAATTTCCAACTGCAATGCAAGCACTAGGCTATAAGGAAGTAGTAGAATATTTAGAACAAAAAATTAGCAAAGAAGAAATGATAGAAAAAATAAAACAGGAATCAAGAAGATACGCTAAAAGACAACTAACATGGTTCAGAAAAAACAAACAAACCATATGGCTAAATGGCCAAGACACATTATCACACAATATTGCTATTATCTTAAAGGAGATGAAGTAGTGAAACAAAAAAGCAAAAAAACAAATAAAAAGGGATATATTGCTTTTATCATTATCATCATAATGATTTTACTATATGCTATCTATATAGTATATAATCTGGCAATAAAGCCAACCAATACTTTTATTATAGAAAATGGTAAATTATCCTCTGAAGAATCGTTGCAAGGGTACATTATAAGAGATGAAACGGTTTTAAAGGGAGAAAACTACAAAAATGGAATGGTTCAAATTAAAACAGAAGGAGAAAAAGTAGCAAAGGGAGAAGCAATTTTTCGTTATTATACAGCAGGAGAAAGTGATTTAATAAAAAAAATACAAGAGTTAGATATTAAAATACAAGAAGCATGGGAAAAAGAGGAAACCACATTGCCAGCCGATGTCAAAATACTAGAACAACAAATTGAAACAAAATTAAATGATATTTACCATATCAATGACCTACAAAAAATTAAAGAATATAAAAAAGATTTAGATTCTTATATAAATAAAAAGGCAAAAATAGCGGGCGAAAAAAGTCCAACAGGCTCTTATTTAAAAACACTAATCGAAGAAAGAAGTCAATATGAAAATGAATTAAATTCTAATTCAAACGATTTAACAGCAACAAGGTCAGGGGTAGTATCCTATCGAGTGGATGGTTTAGAAGAAGTATTAACTCCTTCTAGTTTTGCCTCATTAAGCAAAAAAATGTTAGAAGACTTAAATTTAAAAACAGGACAAATTGTTTCTACCAACGAAGAAAGTGGAAAAATTATTGATAACTTTTCATGCTATATAGCATGTATTCTAGAAAATAAAACAATAGAAGAACAAGGTATAAAAGTAGGAAATAAGTTAAAAATAAGACTGGCAAACAACCAAGAAATCGAAGCAGAAATTGTATATCTTGCACAAGACAGTAAGGAAGAAAGTGTACTTGTTTTTAAATTACAAAATTATGTGGAAGAACTAATCAATTACAGAAAAATTTCTTTTGATATTATATGGTGGGATGTCAGTGGATGGAAAGTACCAAACGAAGCAATTAAACAAGAAAGCGAAGATTTATTATATGTCATTCGTAGAAAAGTAGGATTTACTGACAAAATTTATATAAAAGTGTTGAAACAAACCGAAAAATATTCTATTATCACAAATTATGACGAAGGAAAGGAATTATTAGAAAAAGGAGTTCCACAAGAAGAAATAAAATATCGTAAAAAAATATCATTATATGATGAGATACAGCTATAAAACATAATATTACAAAAATATTACAATGATATTAAATTAACATTACAATTAGAAAAAACTATTGACAATCGCAAAAAAAAGATAGATACTTATAACATGAAAATAATAAATAACACGAAGGACAATATTTTTAGGAGGTTTAAACATGTCAGGAGCAATTATGAATAAGGTATTAGATTTATTTGGAGTAGATACCGCAGAAGAAGAATATGATGAAGAAGAAGGATACGAACAAGAAGAGGAAGAAGAACAAGAAGAAAATAGAAATTTTTGGAACAGACGTAATAAGGTAGTAAATATGCCACAAACAGAACAAATTAAAATGGTTATTTCACAACCAACCACTTTTGAACAATCAGAAGCAATTTGTGATTTATTAAAAGAAAAAAAATCTGTTATTGTGAATTTAGAATATGTTAATAAAGATGTTGCAAGACGTATTGTAGATGTTATCAGTGGTGCCGTTCATGCACTTGATGGACATATTCAAAAAGTATCTAACTCTATCTTTTTAATTGCACCATATAACTACGAAATTACGAGTGACTTAGCAAGAGAAGAAATAAGAAATAAATTATCTGTATCTTGGCTTAGAAATACAAATATGTAGTTTGAATTAGTTTAAGATACATTGGAGGAAGTAATATGATAACACCATTAGATATTGAAAATAAAAAATTTTCAAAACAAATGATGAATGGGTATAATGTAGAAGAAGTAGATGAATTTTTAGACGAATTAACTACAGATTATGAAAAAGCATATAAACAAAGTACAGAACTAAAAACAAGAGTAGATGAACTAGAACGTAGTTTATTACATTATAAAACGATTGAAGATACACTACAAAATACATTAGTCATGGCACAATCAACAGCAGAAGAAGTAAAAGAAGTAGCAAAACAACAAGCAGAACAAATTATAAAAGAAGCTGAGGGAAATGCTAGAAAAGCAGTCGATGATTTAGGACAAGAAATTCTAATGAAGAAAAAAGAATTAGAAGATATTAAAAAACAATTTGAAGTATATAAAGCAAAAATGGAATCATTATTAATTTCCCAATTAGAATTATTAAAAGATATAAATAAAGACGAAGAATAAAAATAAGGCACTTTTTAAGGTGCCTTTTAAAGTATAAAAAATAAAGGAAGGAAGAAATATAGCTATGAAAAGTGAAAAAGCAGTGACATTAATTACATTAACTATAACGGTAGTTATTCTAATCATTTTAACTTTTACGGTATCAATTAATGTAAATCCATATGGAGACCAAAAGAAAAAAGCAAATTTTGAAACCGACATAAGAAGTCTAAAAGAAGAAATAGATCAATATTATGCAGTAGAAAAAAAATTACCAATAATCAATGAATTTACAAGTACCAGTATGTTAGAAGAAAGTAAAAATATAAATGATAATGAAAAATACTATGTCATTGATATCAATAAGTTGCATGTAAATTTGAATTATGGTGCAGATTTTGAAAAAATATTACAAAAAGAAGAAACTGAGCCAATTACAGATTTATTAGATGTTTATATTATTAATGAACAATCTCATACTATTTATTATCCAAAAGGAATGGTTTATAATAATGAAACGCATTATAGGTTACCAGAAGTTTTTAGTGAAATATAAAACAAAAGCATAAATTTATGAATAAAATACTTGCATAATAAATAAAAATGTGCTAAGATAAAAAATGTCTTAGCACAAAAATAGGGGTATAGTGTTAATGGTAGCACATCGGTCTCCAAAACCGCCTGTGTGGGTTCGAATCCTACTACCCCTGCCAACAAAGTAGGGGTTAGCAATAAAAAGCAAAAACGTTTTTTATTACTAACCTTTTTATAAAAATAAATGGAGTTAAAAATGGAAAACATCATACAAATAGTAAAAAAAATATTTACAAAAGAAGTTATTTTATATGGTATATTTGGAATATTAACAACAGTTATCAATTTGCTATCTTTCTATCTCTTAACCAATTTTATTCATTGGGAAGAAAATATAGCAAATACCATAGCAATTTTACTTGCAGTTATTTTTGCCTATATAACCAACAAAGATTTAGTATTTCATTCTAAAGCACAAAATTTAAAAGACAAAACAATGCAATTCTTAAAATTTATGTCTGGAAGAGCATTTACCATGGTAGTAGAGTGGATAGGATGTTACCTACTATTTTTAACACCAATGCCACAAATGATTTCTAAATTAATGGTAACCGTTATTGTTATTATCTTAAACTTTTTTATTAGTAAATTTTTCGTATTTTAGTAAATAAATAGGGGCTTAAACATAAAGGAGGAATTTTATGTTTGGCTCTTTTTTTAAACTTTATTATTATTTCATTGCCTTACTTTCTATTTTTGTTATTTTTATTTGCTGTTTTTTTATTCCTATTTCTTTCAAGGAAGAAATGCTAAAGCTAATAGAACAAGGAGGGATAGTTATTAGTTCTTCTGGGTTTGCATGGCCAATTCCAGGGTATACTACTATTACTTCTTATTTTGGAAGAAGAACATCACCTACAGCTGGTGCCTCATCATACCATAAAGGCTTAGATATAGGAGCACCAGAAGGCACCGTGTTAATTGCTACAATAGATGGAAAAATTACCTATACTGGCTTTTTAGGAGGTGGAGGTTATACAATAACGTTAAGTAACGAAAATATGAAAATCACATATTGCCATGTTTCTCCGATATTTTTAGTACAAGTAGGAGATGTCGTAAAACAAGGACAAATCATTGCTACAGTAGGTCCAAAATATGTTTATGGCGTAAAAGGGAATACATACCATGATGAAAATGGAAAGCCCACCAATGGAGCAACCACAGGTTGTCACTTACATATAGGATTTCGTATTGATGACGAATATGTAAATCCTTTAGATTATTTGCAATGAGGTTAAAAATATTGAATGTACAAACAGACTATACCTTGTCGGTCCCCACACGTAGCTCACTTCAAAAATATGATACATTCTCGTCTGTTTATATAAAAATAAAATAACTATTGCAAAAAAAGATAATTAAATATAAAATAACCTTAAGAAAAGGAGGAATCATTTTGAAAATAACAGATACGAAAGAATTAGAAAAAATAGCAAAACAAATTCGAAAGAATATTATAAACCAAGTGTATGAAGCAAAATCAGGGCATCCAGGAGGCTCGCTTTCTTGCACAGAAATTTTAACAGTATTATATTTTAACCAGATGAATATTAATGAAAAAGAACCAAAAGATGAAGCAAGAGATCGTTTTGTTTTATCAAAAGGACACTGTTCAACAGCATTATATGCATGCTTAGCAGAAAGAGGATTCATTGCAAAAGAAGAATTAAAAACATTTCGTAAAATTCATTCTAAATTGCAAGGACACCCAGATATGAATAAATTAGCAGGAATTGATATGACAACAGGTTCGTTAGGACAAGGATTATCAGTTGCGAATGGAATGGCACTTAGTTCAAAGCTAAATCATGATGGATATCGAGTATATTGTATGCTTGGTGATGGCGAAATCGAAGAGGGGCAAATCTGGGAAGCTGCTATGAGCGCTAGTAAATACCATTTAGATAATTTGTGTGTTATTTTAGATTATAATGGTCTACAAATTGATGGGACAGTAGAAGAAGTAAAAGGATTAGAAAATATAGAAGGAAAATGGAAAAGTTTTGGATTCCATACAATCATGGTAGATGGGCATAATATAGAACAATTAATCGATGGTTTTGAAACGGCAAAAATGACAAAAGGAAAACCAACAATTATAATAGCAAAAACCATAAAAGGAAAAGGAATTTCCTTCATGGAAAATAAGGCAGAATGGCACGGAAAAGCACCAAGCGAAGAAGAATATAAAATAGCAATGAAGGAACTTGAATAAGCTTAGAAAATATAATAAAAAGGAGAATGACATGAACGAACAAATTAAAGTGGCAACTCGCCAAAGTTATGGAGAAGCTTTATTAGAATTAGGCAAAGAAAATGAAAACATTGTGGTATTAGATGCAGATCTTTCAACGGCAACTAAAACAAATTTATTTGCAAAGCAATTCCCAGAAAGATTTTTTGATATGGGGATTGCGGAACAAGATATGTTAAGCACAGCAGCAGGTTTTGCTACTTGCGGAAAAATACCTTATGCAAGTACGTTTGCTGTATTTGCAGCAGGAAGAGCCTATGATCAAATTCGAAATAGTATTTGTTATCCAAACTTAAATGTAAAAATTTGTGCTACACATAGTGGAGTTACCGTAGGAGAAGATGGAGCAACTCACCAAATGTTAGAAGATATAGCATTAATGAGAACACTTCCTAATATGACAGTTTTATGCCCTTGTGATGATACGCAAACGAAATGGGCCGTAAGAGAAATGGCAAAAATAAAAGGACCTGTTTATATGAGATTATCAAGATTGGCTACTCCTATTATGTATGAAAAAGAACAAAACTTTGAAATAGGAAAAGCAGTGCAAATAGGGGAAGGAACGAAGGCGTCTATTATAGCTACAGGAGATGTAGTATTTGAAGCCATAAAAGCAAAAGAAGAATTAGAAAAACAAGGAATTTTAGTACGCGTTATTGATATGCATACAATCAAACCAATAGATAAAGAAATGATTATAAAATGTGCAAAAGAAACGGAAAAAATTATCACAATCGAGGACCATAGCATTATTGGAGGTTTAGGTTCTAGTGTTTGTGAAGTACTCGCTGAAGAATATCCTTGTAAAGTAATTCGAATGGGAATTAAAGATACTTTTGGTCAGTCAGGAAAAGCAGAAGAATTAATGACATACTATGAAATCACAGCAGAAAATATCATACAAGAAGTAAAAAAATAAGGCAAAACTCTCTCAAACATGAGAGAGTTTTCTTTTGTGAATTTTTTGTGAATTTTAAAAAAAGAAAAAAAGGGAAGAAAAGCAGATATATAAACAAAAAGTGCCATAAATTACAAGCTTTTTTTATTCAAAAACTATTGCAAATAATTTGTTTTATTGGTATGATTAAGTAGAAAAGATACAATCGCATCTTATTTTATAAAAAATTGACGAAAATAGGCGATAAACAAGGAGTTTAAAAACATGATTGAATTTAGAAATGTAAGCAAAACATATAGCACAGGAACAGAGGCTGTGCATAATGCTAATTTTAAAATAGAAAAAGGAGAATTTGCTTTTTTAGTAGGAACATCAGGCTCACGGAAAATCTACCTTAATTAAAATGATATTAAAAGAAGAAAATCCTACTTCAGGCAATGTTATTATTAATGGAAAAGATACTACTTTTTTAAAACCAAAAAGAGTTCCTTATTTAAGAAGAAGTATGGGAGTAGTATTTCAAGATTTCAGACTATTACCAGATAAAACAGTATATGATAATGTGGCTTTTGCTATGTATATTGTAAGGGCAACTCCAAAACATATTAGACGTCAAGTGCCAATGGTACTTTCCCTAGTAGGTTTAAGTGGAAAAGCAAAAATGTATCCTAATGAACTATCTGGTGGAGAGCAACAAAGAGTAGCTTTAGCAAGAGCACTAGTTAACAATCCTTCTATGCTAATTGCAGACGAACCTACAGGAAACTTAGACCCAGAAACAGCATGGGACATTATGACATTACTTAACGATATTAATATGAGAGGAACAACAGTTGTGGTAGCAACACACGCAAAAGATATTGTAGACCGTATGAAAAAAAGAGTAATTCATATCGATAATGGAATTATTGATAGAGATGATAAAAAAGGTGGGTATAATAGTGAGATATAATGTATTAGGTTATTTAATAGGAGAAGGATTTCGAAACTTTCTAAAAAATAAAAAATCAACAGGTGCTTCCTTAATGATTATGTGTGCAACAATGTTAATTTTTGGATTATTCTTCTTAATTGGTGAAAATGTCAACTATATGTTAAAGGAAATTGAATCAACACAAGGAATGCAAGCTTTAATGATAAAGGGAGCAACGGAAGAACAAATTAGAGTATTAGGAGAACAAATTAGAAATATTCCTTACGTAGCAAAAGCAGAATTTGTATCAGAAGACCAAGCTTTTAACGATATGGTAGAACGATTAGGGGGCAGTGAAGATTTATTAGAACCATTTACCATTGAAGAACATCCACTTTCTGCATCTTATGTTGTTACTTTAACAGATTTATCAAAAAGTACAGAGGTAAAAACACAAATTGAGCAATTTGACAACGTCAAAAATGTGGAAATGAGAGACAAAGTTATTGATACTTTAGTAAATGTGGCAAATGGAATAAAATGGATATCACTAGGAATTTTAATTTTATTAATTATCATTTCTATTTTCATTATTGCAAATACAATTAAATTAACAGTTCATGCTAGAAGAAAAGAAATTTCGATTATGAAATATGTAGGAGCAACAAATAATTTTATTAGGTGGCCATTTATTATAGAGGGTATCATGATAGGAATTATTGCAGCTATGATTTCTATTCTTATTTTAGGATTAGGCTATAATTTTGTTACCAACAAAATTATGGAATCGGCTATCACTAATATGCTTCCAATTACATTATTATCATTTAATGAAATATTCAAGTTAGTCGTAACAGTTTATTTATTATTAGGAATTGGAATAGGAAGCTTAGGAAGTGTTATCTCGATGAGAAAATACTTAGAAGTATAAAAAACATAAGAATAAAGGAAGGTTAAAAAAATGAAGAAAAAAATTGTGCCGTTGGTACTTAGTATTCTATTATTAGGAAGTAGTTTATTTCCTGCTTATGCTAGTACAATTAGTGATTTAAATGACAAAAAAAGTGAAGTAGAAGGTGAAATTTCAGATGCCAAAGGAGAGCAACAACAAGTAAAAGAAGAGTTGAGTAAAGAAATGCAAGAAATTGGCAGCTTAGATACTTCTATTGAAGAAGTACAAGGGCAAATTAAAGAATTAGAAAAAGAAATTTCTACATTACAAGAATCAATTACTCAAAAACAAAAAGAAATAGATGAAAAACAAAAAGAATATGAAAAAAATAAGGAATTAATGGGAGAAAGATTAGTAGTTATGTATGAAAAAGGAGAAACCTCTTTTTTAGACATACTATTTGGTTCTAAAAATATTATTGATTTTATCTCTAATTATTACTTATTAGAACAAATCACACAGTCAGATAAAGATTTATTAGTTAATATTAAAAAGGAACAAGAAGAAATTCAAAATACCAAGGCACAATTAGAAGAGGAAAAAGCAAAAGTAGATAGTGCAAAAGCAGAAAGAGAAACCAAAAACAATTTATTAAAATCACAAAAGGCAGAAAGACAGAAAAAAGCAGATGCATTATCAAATGAGGAAAAAGAACTACAAAGTCAAATTGATGCAAAAAATAAACAATTAGCACAAATTGAAGCACAAATTGCGGAAGAATTAAAAAAAGTAGAACAAGATGTAAATAAAAATGGAGGTTCGGCTGGAATTCATTTTGATGGAAGCTTTATATGGCCATGTAACAACAGAATTGTTACTTCTACTGTAAAAAACAGATGGGGTAGAAAGCATAAAGGAATTGATATTGGTGCAAGGTGGGAGAATGTTTATGCCACTGCTTCTGGTTATGCTTACCCATTAGAAAACCCAAGTGGTTATGGACACTATATTATCATTATTCATGGAAATAATTATATGAGTTTATATGGACATTTAAATGCTTTTAAAGTATCTTACGGACAATATGTAAGTCAAGGACAAGTAATCGCACAATCAGGAGATTCTGGTTCTAGTACAGCACCACACTTACATTTTGAATTAAGAAGAGCAAGCTCTATTTCAGGATTCTTTAATGTATCACCATTAAATCCGTTAGATTACTTAGGTGGTGGCTATAGTTTAGCAGCAGGAGCTACCGTAGAATCATAAAAAATAAGGAGGGAAAGTATGAAAAGTAAAGTAATTTCAGTTTTAATTCTTATTCAATTACTATCATGCTTTTTCTTTATGCCTACTATAAGGGCAGAAAGCTTAGAAGAACAAAAGCAAGAAAATCAAGCCAAACAAGAAGAAGCACAAAAAAAACTAGAATATGTAGAAGATGAATTATCAGCAGCAGTAGTTAAAATACAAGAACTAGATGACACAATAAGAGAATCAGAAAAACAAATTGCAGAAATGGATACACAATTAGTAGATTTAGAAGAAAAAGTAACAAAAACATCGGAAGAACTAGATACAATACAAAAAACTTATAACAAAAATCAGGACCTAATGGCAAAAAGGTTAGTCGTTATGTATGAGCGTGGAAGTGTTTCTTATTTAGAATTATTATTAAATTCTGCAAGTTTAATGGAATTTATATCCAATTATTGTTTCATTGAAGAAATAGTACAAAGCGATAGTAACTTACTAAAAAATGTGAAACAACAAAAAGAGGAAGTAGAGGTAAAAAAAGAACAATTAGAAAAAGAAAAAGCAGAATTAAAATTATTAAAAGTAAAACAAGAACAAACCAAAGTCATTATGCAAAATAATAAAACTGTTGAACAAAATGCAATAGAAAAATTGTCAGAAGAGGAAAAACAATTACAACAAAAAATTCAAGAATACAAAGACGAAGAGCAAAGAATTGAAAATTTAATTCAACTTGCAGCAAATGGGTATGTTTATGATGGAGAATATACAGGCGGTGTCATGTTATGGCCAATTGCAAAAAGTGGTACATATATTACATCAAATTTTGGAATGAGAGAGCATCCTATTCAAGGAGTAACAAAATCACATACAGGAATTGATATTGGAAATGCTGGATTTGGTGCACCTGTCATTGCAGCAGCAGATGGTATTGTTTCTATGGCAAGTTATTATGGAGGCTATGGAAACTGTGTTATGATTAATCACGGAAATGGAATTTCTACTTTATATGGACATGGTCAAAAAATATTAACAACAGTAGGAACAGAAGTGAAAAAAGGAGACTTAATTATGGAAGTTGGTTCAACCGGAGTTTCTACAGGTCCACATTTACATTTTGAAGTAAGAATAAACGGAACACCAGTAAATCCACTTCCTTATGTACAAGGAGCAAATTAAAAAATAACGAATAAAAAATATTTTGTTTATAAATATTTTATTGCATTCCTAATCATTTCAAATAAAAAACGATTAGTAACAAAAGTTAGAATAAGTTTTGTTGTTCTAACTTCTAATTTTTGTAAAAAAGAGTATACTGTAAGAAAAGGTAAAACTTAGGAGGAAACTATGAAATCAGAAAAAATACAAAAAATTTATAAGACAATCATGCTTATTCTATTAACGGCAGTCATTACATTCATTATTACATCAGCCACTATGTATCATACACTAGGAGACGGTAAAATTAAATATATTGCCACAGATAGCATTGGAAGAACATTCCAAACCTTTCGCAAATTTGTAGAAGAAAACTATTTAGGAGAAGTTAATGAAGATGCTATGTTAGAATCTGCTATTAAAGGTTATATAGCAGGTTTAAATGATGAATATTCAGAATACATCACAAAAGAAGAAATGGAAGACTATATGCAAGAGGCAATAGGAAAATATGTAGGAATAGGAGTATATATTGCTAATGATGCAGCAACTAATCAAATTATTGTTTTAATGCCAATGAAAGGTTCACCAGCGGAAGAAGCAGGAATAAAAGCAGGGGATATTATCACAAAAATAGATGGAAAAGCTTATACAGGAGAACAACTAAGTGAAGCTTCAAGTGCTCTAAAACAAAAAGAAGGAACGAAAGTACAAATAGAAATTTTAAGAGAAGAGCAAGTCCTTACCATAGAAGTAGAAAGAAGAGAAGTAAAAATCAATCATGTAGAAGCAGAAATATTAGAAAATAAAATAGGATATATACAAATTGCTACTTTTGATGAAGGAACATATGATGAATTTAAGCAAAAATGGGAAGAATTAGAAAAAACAGAAACAATAAATTCACTTATTATTGACCTAAGAAATAATGGAGGAGGAATTGTTGATGAAGCACTTGATATTGCAGATATGATGGTAGAAAAAGATAAAACATTATTAATTACGGCAAGTAAAGACAAAAAAGAAGAAATAACAAAAGCCAAAAAAGATAAGAACATCACTGTACCAATTGTTATCTTAGTAAATGAAAATACAGCAAGTGCATCTGAAATATTAGCAGCAGCTGTAAAAGAAAATAGGGACGATGTAACAATAATAGGAACAACAACATATGGAAAGGGAATTATTCAAACCATATTTAGTTTAACCGATGGAAGCGGCATTAAATTAACTACAAACGAATATTATACTCCAAAACACAATATTATTCATAAAATTGGAATTACACCAGATATAGAGGTAGAATTACCAGACGGAGAAAATTTCTATAGTATAGAACAAGAAAATGACACTCAATTACAAAAAGCAATAGAAATAGTAAAACAATAAAACAAGAGGGACGCCCCTTTTCGTTCCATTTTGGAACGGTGGGGACACCCCTATTTGATAAATAAAGAAAATATAAGATTTATTAAAACATGCAATAAAGGTATTTGCTAATGCTTTTTATTGCATATTTTATTTACAAAATAATCAAAAAATTTTATATCAATCATATATTCAGGATGCCATTGTACTGCAACTATATTTTTATTTTCTATTGCTTCTATAATTCCATCTTCACTTTTTGCAACTACTTTAAATCCTTTTGCTACTTCTTTAATTGCTTGATAATGTCGTGAGTTTGTTTGCATTTGCTCTACATTATAACAATCATATAAAAAAGAATCTTTTTCAAATTTTACATTATGCCTTTCTTCTATTGGCAATCTGTGATTAGGAATATTTTGATATAAACTACCACCAAAGCAAACATTTATAGCTTGTATTCCTCTACAAATACCTAAAATAGGTTTATTAACATTATTAAATGCCTTTATCATTGTAAAATCTAGCGTATCAATTTCTTCTGCCATCTTGTGAATTTCTATAATAGGTTGTTCATTATAATTTTTTGGATTTATATGTATTGGACTTCCTATAACAATTAGTCCATCACAAATTTCAGTAACTTTTTCTATATTTGTTAGCGAACTAATTGGAAATAGTAATACATTAAGTTTTTCAAATATATCTTTAAATTCTTTATCTATATAATATTTTTCAGAGCCCTTTTCAGATAATCCATATCTTTGTGTTATTGCTAATATCATATTTTTCTCCTTTGCCATATTATTTATGAAAAAATAATTTTATTTTGCTAATGATTTTACTAAATAATGACTCTTTATAAGTTAGTACTGATGTATTTTCATTTTCTACTATTGTATCTACAACTTTTTTTGTTTTATTATTAAATATATTGTTTGGACTGTATTTTTCCCTTAATTCTTCTTGATATTTTATTTCATTATTCCTTAAAGTTTTCTCTAATTCAACTCTTTCTAAATCATCACAGATATAGTCTTTATATAGTACGGTTAAAATTTCCTTAGTGGTAGGTAACAAATTTTGTTTTTCTAATGGTAATTTTTCATTTATTTTCCAATTATAATCTTTTGACTTATTATTCTCAAAATAACTAATAAATTTCTTTGGTATTCTAGCTTTTAAATTTGGTGTCATATATTTTATTATTTCATTTATTTGATAAAGTGAATTTGAATATTCTATATTTTCCATATTACTCTCCTTTTTCTTCTGATTTATCTTTATCATTTTCTCTGTCGGGATGTAACCATTTTGATATTCTATCTTTTAATGATAATGAACTTTTTTCTACAGTTTCTGTCCTTTGTTCTGATACAATTCCTTCTAAAGCTTCTTTATCAGCTAAATATCTACCTTCATCAATAATCTTTCTTTGGCGATATAATCCTAATTCTTCAATCAAATATGTTTCAACAGCTTCTTGACTATGATTTTTAGCATAATCAGCATATTCTTTAGATTTAACTACTGGTACTAAAGCCTTAATTTCGTCACCTGTCAATCTGCATAGTTTATGCATACAAAGTGAATCTAAATCTTCTCTTCCTTTTGAAGTATCAAGAATTTCCAAATAAAATTTAGGTATTATTTCTCCGTTTTATACCAGTTTCTAATGCAGATATTTGGACATTCCAAAATTCTGCAGGGTATTTACAACCTTCAAGTATGCAACTTTCTCCGTGTAAACCTTCTTTTTGTAAATATTTTCTATATTCTTCTTGAAATTGTTTCGCCATTTCATCATAATGATCTATTAATTTTTTATTCATAAGGTCTTCCTGAGTTAATTGGTCTAATAATACAAATGATAATCCTCTATCTTTAAACATAAAACTATAATCACTTGAAATAGCAACATTTCCTTTTTGCATTTCATCATATAATGTTCTTATTAGTTCTCTACTTTGCTCATTGGTTGATATTAAATCAAAGCAACCATCTCCACCATTAAAACCTGAATCCCATAGTGCAACAATCTCTGGTGAATCTATATTTACACCTAGTTTTGACATAGACTCTTTATTACGCTTTCTATCATCATTATTGATATATTTGTCTATTATTTTTCGTCTTTCTTCTTCGGTCTTTTTCATCAAATTTATATAATTCCACACATCATTTGTTAGCCAAACATTTCCATCACTAAATTCCATTAAATTAACAGAGTTAGGATTTTCAACAATTTCCCCATTAAATGGATGATTTTTATTTTTATCTTTTCCTTTTTTAGGTTTCATTTGTTCTACACCAGTATAGCCATGTTCATGTTCAGAATAAAAGCCATACCCTGCATTAAATCCAACTAATTTACCATCTCTTTTTAGAACTTCTTGTCCATGATAAGCATATCTTCCCATAATTTCTCCTTCTAATTCAATAATAGTATTTATACTATATTTTTATATAATTTATATCACAAAATGCAATTTTTAACAATAAATATGACAGCAAAAGTTCAATTGTCATAAAAACTTAATGTTTCTGTAACACTTCTTAAGAGAACAAGGAAGACAATCCTTTTCGATTCCACCTTTCACAAAAACAAATAAAAAAACAATATCATATTTTCATGATATTGTTTTTTGGTGCTTCGAAGTGGAATCGAACCACTGACACAGGGATTTTCAGTCCCTTGCTCTACCAACTGAGCTATCGAAGCAGAAATATAAGTATAAAAAAATGGCGACCTGGAACGGGCTCGAACCGTCGACCTCTAGCGTGACAGGCTAGCGTTCTAACCAACTGAACTACCAGGCCGTAAAAAGAATGGTGGTCGCTATAGGGCTCGAACCTATGACCCCCTGCTTGTAAGGCAGATGCTCTCCCAGCTGAGCTAAGCGACCATTTCTTTCGACGAAATTAAGTATACTAAATTTTAAAATAAATGTCAATACTTATTTTAAAAATTTTCTTTATATTTCTATAAAAATTTTTTTATTGCATTTAAAAATAGCATATGATAGAATAAAACAAGATAAAATGTAATTACATTTCATCTTGTTTTTAAAACCTATTAAGAGGTAAATAAGTTTGAAAAATGCTTATCATTCTTTCAACTATATTTATACCTTGAGAAAGGGATGTGATTATAAAATGAAAAGAAAATTTACAAAAATGCATGGGCTAGGAAATGACTATGTTTATATGGATTGTTATACAGATGAGCAAGAAATAGAAAACGTATCTGACCTAGCTCGCTTTGTTAGTAACCGACATTTTGGTGTTGGTTCTGACGGACTCATTTTAATTTGCAAAAGTAATGTGGCAGACTTTAAAATGAGAATGTTTAACTACGATGGCACAGAAGCAGAAATGTGTGGAAATGGCATCAGGTGCGTGCGGAAAATTTGTCTATGATAAAGGACTAACCAATAAAGAAATTATTACTATTGAAACTTTAGCAGGAATTAAAACTTTAAAATTAAATGTAAAAGAAGGAAAAGTAGAAACAGTTAGAGTAGATATGGGAGAGCCAATATTAGAAGCAAGTAAAGTACCAGTTATTTCAAACGAAGAAATAGTGAAAAATTTAGAAATAAAAGCACTGGACAAAGCTTTTAAATTTACTTGTGTATCTATGGGAAACCCACATGCTGTTACTTATATTGACAAGGTAGCAGATTTTAAAATAGAAACTTATGGTCCAATAATAGAAACAAGCAAAGAATTTCCAAAAAGAACGAATGTAGAATTTATTGAAAAAGTAGATAAAAGTCATATTAAAATGAGAGTATGGGAAAGAGGTTCCGGAGAAACCTTAGCTTGTGGAACAGGAGCTTGTGCATCTGTTGTTGCAAGTGTTTTAAATGATGTAACAGAAAGAAAAGTAACAGTAGAATTATTAGGTGGCAAATTAGAAATAGAATGGAACAAGGACGACAACCACGTCTATATGACAGGACCTGCAGTTACAGTTTTTGAAGGAGAATTAGAGGAAGTAAAAGCATAGTATGAAAATAGATGGTTTATAGGTAAAACCATAATAAAAACCTAAATATAAAATAAAGGAAAGAAAACAATGATTAAAATAAATGAAAATTATTTAAAACTACAAGATAGTTATTTATTTTCAACAATTGCTAAAAAAGTAGCAGACTTTCAAGCAAAAAATCCAGATAAAAAAATAATAAAATTAGGAATAGGAGATGTTACACTTCCTATTGCACCTAAAATAATAGAAGCAATTCACAAAGCAACTGATGAAATGGCAAAGAAAGAAACTTTTAAAGGCTATGGACCAGAACAAGGATATGACTTTTTAAGAGAGAAAATTGTAGAATGGGATTATAAAAAAAGAGGAATCTCTATAGAAAAAGAAGAAATTTTTATTTCTGATGGAGCAAAATGTGATACAGGTAATATCCAAGAATTATTTTCAACTGACAATATTATAGCCATTACAGATCCAGTATATCCTGTATATTTAGACTCTAATGTCATGGCAGGAAGAACAGGTTCATTTGATAAAAATACAGGAAAATTTGAAAAAGTAGTTTATATGCCAGCAACTGCAGAAAATAACTTTGAGCCAGAATTGCCAAAAGAAAAAGTAGATATGCTCTATTTATGTTTTCCTAATAATCCAACAGGAACAGTTTTAAATAAAGAACAATTAACAAAATGGGTAAAATATGCCAAAGAAAATGGCTCTATTATCTTCTTTGATTCTGCTTATGAAGCCTATATTTCAGAAGAAAATGTACCACATAGTATTTATGAAATAGAAGGAGCAAAAGAAGTTGCCATCGAATTTAGAAGTTTTTCAAAAACAGCTGGATTTACAGGTGTTCGTTGTGCTTACGCGGTAGTTCCAAAAGAATTAAAAGTAGGAGAAGTTTCATTAAATGCTTTATGGAATCGTAGGCAATGTACGAAATTTAATGGAGTACCATATATTACGCAAAAAGCAGCAGAAGCAGTATATACAGAAGAAGGACAAAAACAAATTAAAGAAAATATAGCTTATTATATGGAAAATGCAAGAATTATAAGAGAAGGATTAGAAAAATCAGGTTATACTGTATATGGAGGAAAAAATGCACCATATATTTGGCTAAAAGTACCAGAAGGAATGACCTCTTGGGAGTTCTTTGATAAATTATTAGAAGAAAAAAATATAGTAGGAACACCAGGTTCTGGTTTTGGACCAAGTGGAGAAGGATATTTTAGATTAACAGCCTTTGGAAGCCGTGAAAATACAATAGAAGCAATGAATAGAATAAAGCAATAAAAAATGAAATAGAAGATGAACTTACCAATGAAATAGCAAATGAACTGGTAAATTAAGTAACAAATGAGATAGAAGTAAAAAAGCACTTCAATGAAGTGCTTTTTCTTTTTTATCTTTTTTTATATCAATGGAGTCATTTACAATTCCTTCAAATGTTAAATCTTCCCGAAGAATTACATGACCACTCCAAGATTTTTCCTCTGTAAATTCAAAGGAATCTTCTTCATTGTAGTACCCATGAACTTGTAATAATCTAATCTTTTCCATACTAAATTTCCTTTCTTTATTTGAAATATAAGGAAATTCTAAAATACCCATTTAATATTTTAGAATTCTACAATAGTAACATAAAAAGTATAGCATGTTTTTATGCAAAATACAATACGCCCTTAGAAATTTTAGAAAACCTATTGCAAAATGGTATAAAATATGATAATATAGTTATGCTTTTAATAAGCATACTTACCTTATACTTGGTTTTTGGAAAGGACACCTGCCCTAAAACTCAGTTTAAGGCCAATAAAAAATATAGGAGGTGTAATTATGACAAAGGAAAAGAAACAAGAAATTATCAATACTTATAAAAGAGATGAAAAAGACACTGGTTCACCAGAAGTACAAATTGCTCTTTTAACAGAAAGAATCAATGAACTAACAGAACATTTAAAAGTACATCAAAAAGATAATCACTCAAGAAGAGGTCTTTTAAAAATGGTAGGTGCAAGACGTAGCTTACTTAAGTACTTAAGTGATAAAGATGTTCAAAGATATCGTGATATCGTTGAAAAATTAGGACTAAGAAAATAAAAGTCAAGAAGGACGTTTTGCTATTCATAAAGTAAAACGTCCCATTTTTTTAATTTGCTATTTTCAATCAATACTTTGAATTAGCTAGTAGCTTGTACAATGTATTATTAAAGCATAATATATTGTAGAGGTTACACTAAGGACGAGTATTGATTAAAATAAATATAACAGGCAAAAAGCCGGAAAAGGAGAGATATTTATGTTTAAAACATACTCAACAGAACTTGCAGGAAGAAAATTAACAATTGAAACAGGCAAGATTGCAGAACTTGCTAATGGTAGTGTTATGGTTCGTTATGGAGATACCGTTGTTATGGTCAATGTAACAGCATCTAAAGAACCAAGAGAAGGAATTGACTTTTTCCCACTATCTGTAGATTACGAAGAAAAATTATATGCTGTAGGAAAAATACCAGGAAGCTTTATGAAAAGGGAAGGAAAGCCAGCAGACAAAGCAATTTTAACATCAAGAGCAATTGATAGACCACTTCGTCCATTGTTTCCAAAAGATTTTAGAAATGATGTATGCGTAGTTGCAACAGTTTTATCTGTAGAACAAGACAATAGCCCAGAAGTATGTGCAATGATTGGCTCTGCAGCAGCACTTGCAATTTCAGATATTCCATTTGGAGGACCAACTGCAGCAGTAAACGTAGGTTACGTAGATGGACAAATTATTATTAACCCTACTGTAGAGCAAAGAGAAAAATCAAGATTAACTCTAACAGTTGCTGCAACAGAAGAAAAAATTACTATGATTGAAGCAGGAGCTGACGAAATTCCAAATGACACAATGTTAGAAGCCATTAAAACAGCACATGTAGAAATTAAAAAACTTTGCAAATTTATTTCTGACATTCAAAAAGATTGTGGAAAAGAAAAATTTGAATATTTATCTTTTGCCGTAAAGCCAGAAGTATACGAAGAAATTGAAAAAGAATTTAAAGATAGAATGTACCAAGATGTACAAGCAAGTGACAAAGAAACTCGTGATGCTAACATGGAAAAGCTTGCTGAAGATATTAACAACTATTACCTAGAAAAATATGGAGAAGAGAGAGCAGAAGAGGACAAGCGTGATATTGCTGATAGTATTCATGACTTAGAAAAAGCATGTGTTAGAGAAATGATATTAAAAGAGCATAAACGTCCAGATGGAAGAAAAATAGACGAAATAAGACCACTTTCTTGTGAAGTAGGAGTACTTCCAAGAGTACATGGTAGCGCTATTTTTACAAGAGGACAAACTCAAGCAATGTCTATTGTAACCCTAGGAATGAAAAGTGAAGAACAAATTTTAGATGGTGTAGATGAAGAAACAGGAAAAAGATATATGCACCAATATAACTTCCCATCTTACTCTGTAGGAGAAGCAAGACCATCAAGAGGTCCAGGAAGAAGAGAAATTGGACATGGTGCTTTAGCTGAAAAAGCATTAGTACCAGTTATTCCATCAGAAGAAGAATTCCCTTATGCAATCCGTGTAGTATCTGAAATTTTATCTTCAAATGGTTCAACTTCACAAGCAAGTATTTGCGGAAGCACACTTGCTCTAATGGACGCAGGTGTTCCAATTAAAAGACCAGTAGCAGGTATTTCAACAGGTTTAATTACAAGCAAAGAAAATCCAAATGACTATATCATGCTTACCGATATTCAAGGAATTGAAGATTTCTTCGGAGACATGGACTTTAAAGTAGGTGGAACTAAAGAAGGAATTACAGCAATTCAAGTAGATATTAAATGTGACGGATTAACTTACGATATTATTAAAGAAGCTTTTGATAGAACAAAAGTAGCAAGAGATTATATCTTAGATAACATCATGTTACCAGTAATTTCTGAGCCAAGAGCTGATATTTCAAAATATGCACCAAGAATTACAACAATGCATATTCCAGTAGATAAAATTAAAGATGTTATAGGACCTGGCGGAAAAATGATTAATAAAATTATTGAAGAAGCAAAAGGTGTTAAAATTGACATTGAAGAAGACGGAAGCGTATGCATTTATGCAGTAGAAGGACAAGATTCAGAAAGAGCAAAGAAAATGATAGAAGACATTACTAGAGAAATTGAAGCAGGAAACATTTACGATGGAACTGTTACAAGAATTGCAAGTTTTGGTGCTTTTGTAGATTTAGGCGCAGGAAAAGAAGGTTTATTACACATTTCTAAAATTTCTAGCAAACGTGTAGAAAAAGTAGAGGATGTTTTATCTGTAGGAGATGAAATAAGAGTCAAAGTACTTGAAATTGATAATCAGGGAAGAATTAATTTAAGCATGAAAGATTTAGAAGTAAATCCTAGTGTAGAAGAATAGAAATTTTAAAAGGCTTATGCAAATTATTCCATAGGCCTTTTCTTTTATCATTAATTAAAAGATTTATTAAGACTTTATGAAAAATTGGACAAAACGTTGCAAAACTAAAATGAAAATAGTATAATATCTATGAAAGAAAAATAAAATAAATAAAAAGACAAGGAGAATTAAATGGAATACTTATATATATTACAGCAAGCTTTAGTTTGGCTCGTCACAGCTTTTTGGTTATATCAATTTATTGTTAGTATATGCTCACTGGTAAAATTAAAAGATAAACCTATTATAGAAGATAAGCAAAATCGTTTTATGGCTATTATTCCTGCCCATAATGAAGCTGCTGTTGTTGCAAATTTAATAGAAAGTTTAAAAAATCAAAATTATCCCAAAGATTTATACGACATTTATGTTATAGCAGATAATTGTACTGACAACACAGCACAAATTGCAAGAAAAGCAGGAGCCATTGTTTTAGAAAGATTTGATGAAGAAAAGAAAACCAAAGGCTATGCTTTGCAATGGTTTTTAAGTCAAAAAATAGAAGAAAATGCTCCATATGATGCTTTTTGCGTTTTTGATGCCGATAATATTGCTGATGTCAATTTCTTAAAGGCAATGAATAAAAAACTATGCCAAGGAGAAAATGTAGTACAAGGGTATCGTGATATTAAAAATCCAACAGATAACTGGATTACGGCAGGTTATGCTATCTTTTATTGGACGATGAATCGTTTTTATCATTTAGCAAGATATAATTTAGGACTATCTCCACTGTTAAATGGTACTGGCTTTATGGTTCGATTTGATATTATTAAACCTACTGGATGGGATACCAAAACTTTAACAGAGGATATTGAATTCTCTTTAAAAAATATTATAGAAGGAAGAAAATTAGGCTGGGCAACAGATGCCATTGTTTACGATGAACAACCAACAGGCTTTAAACAATCATGGTCACAAAGAAGTAGATGGACCGTAGGGCATATTCAATGCATGAAAGAATATACTGGACTTTTAGCTTTAGCTGTCAAAGAAAAGAAAACACTTATGAACTTTGATGGCTTACTATATATTCTAGGAAGTATTCCAATGTTTGTTATTACAATTTTACTATTACTAATTAATTTTGTTATGTATCTTGCCAATGGTATGACAATGCCAGAATTAATCATTAATTGTTTACGTTATTTAATACCAACCTTTATTTTACCAATTTTAACAGCCGTTCTTATTATGGTACTAGATAAAAAACCAATTAAGCCAATGATAAAAGGATTAATTTTCTATCCATTATTTTTAGGTTCTTGGCTATTAATTAATTTTAAATGCTTATTTGTAAGAAATACAAAATGGGAAAAAATAGAACATGTACGTGATATTAAAATAAATGAAGTAAATTAAATTTGAAAATATTGGGGATGTGTCAAGAGTTTTCTAACAAAGAGAAACTTCTTGTTCCGTCCCCAATTTTTGACAAAAAGTAACATAAGTAGTATAATAAAAATAAGTAATTATAAAAATATGTATTGCAATAATTGCAATACAATAAAAAAGGAGAAAAATATGGTACAACTTAGTGATGTATTACTTAAAATTGAAGTAAACGAACGGACAGATGTAGAAAAAACAGTAGATGAAACTATGAAACGAATCTGCTGTGAAGAAGTAAATTGGAGAAAATTCTATGTATATCAAGACTCCATTTCTTTAATGGTAGGCATTTTGTCCAAATTTCAAATTCATTTTCTAATTCCTATAGCGGAAGAAGCAAAAAAGGACAAAGAAAGAGAGATTTCTATCATCTGTTGCTCTACAAATCAAAATTATGATGAAATTCATTTTGTTCGGATTAATGAAACAAAGATACTTGCCAGAATCGATTTTTCTCGTAAAACAGCAAAAAAATTGCTGCAAAATTAATTACGAAAAGGCTCTTAAAAGAAATTTTTAAGAGCCTTTTTATTTTATTTCTATATAGACAATTGTTTTTGATAATGATATAATAACAAAAAAATAATAAGGAAGATAAAGATGAAATTAGAAAAAAGAGATGTATTACATATAATAATTATAGTTATAGGAATTCTGTTTATAGCAATTCCTATATTTCACCAGAATTTATGGTTTGATGAAAGCTATTCTGTGGCCATATGTAATCATAGTTTTATAGATATATGGAAAATAGGTACACATGATGTTCATCCAGTTTTATATTATTGGGTATTACATTTATTAAACCTTATTTTTGGAAATAATATAATAATATACCGTATTTTTTCATGGTTATGTGCTTCAACCATAGGAATACTAGGGTTTACTCATATTAGAAAAGATTTTAATCAAAAAACAGGAATCTTATTTTCTTTTTTTAGTTTCTTTTTGCCAGTTATATTAGTATATACAGGAGAAATTAGAATGTATACATGGGCAATGTTACTGGTAACCTTAATGTGTATATATGCTTATAGAATTTATAAAAATCAAGGAACAAAACAAATAAAAAATTGGCTTATTTTTTTCTTATGTAGTCTAGCATCTGCTTATACACACTATTATGGCTTAATGGTAGCAGGAATTGTTAATTTAATATTATTTGTATACTTTATAAAAAAAGCATTAAAAGAAAAGAAATTTACTTATGAATTAAAGGCCTTTTTAATTTTCGCTGTATTACAAATTATGCTATATATTCCTTGGCTAATATCTTTATTCCTACAAATGAAAGTAATGTCATCGACTCATTTTTGGATTTATTTAAAATTTCCAGAAACCATCATTGAATTCTTCACCTTTCAATTTACAGGAAATTTAGAAAAAACGAAAACAATACCAGATGCTTATGCTATTGCTTTTGGAAGTATAATATGTATATATTTAATATATTTATCTATCAAATACATAAAATTGAAGAAACAAAAAGAAGAAACCAACATCATAAGATTATCTTTAGGAATTTATATAGGTGTTATAATAGGAGCATGCTTTGGGTCTATTATTGTAAAAACTCCTATTATATATGCTAGATATATGTTATGTGTAACTGGTATTTTTATATTCTTTTTATCCTATTATTTAGCAAAAAGAGGAAATAAATATGTTATAGCAGTAATAGGAATATTATGCATAATAACAGGAATTTTCATACAAATAGACCTATGTAAAGATAATTATGATCAAAGTAACCAAGAACCATTTGCATATTTAAGACAAAATATGCAAGAAGGAGATATTTTATTTTGTTCTAATGAAGGAAGTGGTTTTGTAGTATCTGCAAATTTTCCACATCATTTCTTGTATTTTTATGATGCATTATTTTGGAATGTAGAAGAAGCATATAAGGCATATGGAAAACAGATGAAAACTATTTATAATTTAGAAGAAATAAAGGATATAAAAGGTAGAATATGGGTATTAGATTCACAAGGTTATGGATTATTAGAAACATTGCAAAATGAGTATGATGTAAAAGTACTAGATAAAAAGCAATATAGTACCAAATATCACAAATTTCAATATAGCTTTGCATTAATAGAAAAATAAACAAGAAGAATTATTTTTATACAAGGAGATAAATATGGATAAAATGAAAGTATTTGCTTTTGTAGGACCATCTGGCACAGGAAAAAGTTATCGTGCTCAAATGGTAGCAGGGGAAAATAACATTTCTTACATTATTGATGATGGGTTGCTTGTGAATGAAAATGAAGTAGTAGCAGGAGAATCAGCAAAAAAAGCACCAACGAAAATAGAAACGGTAAAGCATGCCATCTTCATTGATAAAAAAGAAAGAGATGAAATGATAAAAGCAATAAAAAAATATAAACCAGATTCTATTTTAATTTTAGGAACATCTGACGATATGGTAGCTAAAATTGCAGAAAACTTAGGGCTTCCTAAAATACAAAAAACAATTTATATTCAAGACGTAGCAACGGAAAATGAAATGAAAACTGCAAGAAATATTCGTGTGACACAAGGAAAACATGTAATACCTGTTCCTACTTTTGAAATAAAAAAAGACTTTTCAGGTTATATTTTAGACCCACTTCAAATTTTTAAATCAAAAGGAAGCGGAAATGAACCATATATTTCAGAAAAATCAATAATAAGACCAACTTTTAGCTATTTAGGAAACTTCACTATATCCGATACAGTGTTTCGCCAAATTGTAGAATATTTAGCAAAAAAAGAAGAAGGCATTGCAAAAGTCATTCGTACAAGGGTAGAAAATTATGGAGAAGGACCTTCTATTTATATGGAAGTAAGCGTTATGTATGGTCATAATGTAATTAATGAATTAAAGGCATTTAAAGAAAAAAGTGCCAAAGAAATAGAAAAATTAACAACTATGAACGTACAAAAAATAACAGTAATTGCAAAATCAATTAGTATGCCAAATTAGGAATGACCTGTTTTTGGGGATGTTTTTGGGGACGGAGGAAAAAAACAGGTCATTAAAAAAATTTATATATTATTAAAGGGATGGAGGACCTGCTTTTTTCCTCCGTCCCCAAAAACAGGAAAAGGAGAAAAAATCATGTCATTTATTGTAGCAATTGATGGACCAGCAGGTACAGGAAAAGGAACAGTTACCAAACTTTTATCAAAAGAAATGGGATTAGTAAATATAGATACAGGAGCAACATATCGTTGTGTAGCTTTATATATGCTTCAAAATAATATCCAATTAGAAGAAAAGGAAAAAATTATTGGAGCTTTGCCAAACATTCATATAGATATGAAAATAGAAAATGGAGAACAAACAATTTTCTTAAATGGAGAAGATGTTACCAAAGAAATTAGAAGTAAAGAGGTAACACAAATTGTCTCACAAGTGTCTTCAATAAAAGAAGTGCGTTTCGCTATGGTAGAAGTGCAAAGAAACTTAGCAAAAGGCAAAGATGTTATTATGGAAGGTAGAGATATTACTACTTATGTTTTTCCAAATGCAGATGTAAAAATTTATTTAGATGCAGATGAAAAAGAAAGAGCACAAAGAAGATACAAAGAAATGCAAGAAAAAGGAATTGACATGTCTTATGAAGAAGTGCTAAAAAACATTCAAATTCGTGATAAAAACGATAAAGAAAAAGAAATAGGAGCCTTAAAAATAGCAGAAGATGCTATATATGTAGATACTACTGTTTTAAATATTGAAGAAGTAAAAGATAAAGTAAAACAAATTATTGAAGAAAAGAAAAGTAAAAACGATAGCGTTGACAAATAGAAACTATTAAATTTTTTCCAAACGAAGTTGTACATTGAGAAAGGAATGTTAACAAAGATGAAACAATTTATAAAAAATATTTTAAGAAAAATAGTCGAAGGTGCTCTTTTTCTTTATTGTAAAATAGTTCATAGAGCTAAAATAGAAGGAACAGGAAATATTCCAATGGAAGGTGCAGTTATCTTTTGTGGAAACCATAGAAGTTTTTTAGATCCACCTTTAATGAAAGTAACAGCCAAAAGAGAAACCCACTTTTTAGCTAAAGAAAGTTTATATAAAAATCCATTTCTTGCCTTTTTAGGCTGGGTATTTGAAGCTATTCCTGTTAAAAGAGATTCCAAAGATTTGAATGCCATTAAATCTTCATTAAAATATTTAAAAAAAGGAGAGAGCATTGCTTTATTTCCAGAGGGAACTAGAAATGGACTTGCTAAAGGTGAAAAAGTAAAAGATGGAGCAGCATTTTTTGCAATAAGAACAGGAGCAAAAGTAGTACCAGTTGGAATTTCAGGAAAAAAAGGAGCTTTTTCAAAAGTAACTATTCGATATGGCAAGCCATTAGATTATAGCAAATACAAAGATGTAGATGAAAAAGAAGCATTAGAAGCAGTAACACAAGATATTATGAACCATATTTTAGAACTTACAAAATAAATTTTTATGAAAATTTTGTAAAAAATTATAAAAAGTATTGATTTATGTAAAATACTATGGTATACTAAATACATGAGTTAGCTAAATGCTACTTATATGTAATTTGCCCTTAACACATATTAGTGTTAGGAGCACAAAAAAATATTAAAGGAGGACAAAACATGACAGCAAGAGGAAATCCCAAATCGATGAATCCTAATATTATTAGCATGAACAACATCTGATCAGCGGCGGCCGGTGGCGGCAAAGCCAAAAGTGCGCGATAAGAGCGCATAGTAGGAGAAAAACGAGGTTATGCGGAAAGGGCAACAAGGTCTAAAAGTCCCCGGAAAGTGGTTCTCTTAAAAATTATTAAGAGAAAAAAGATGTAAGTAAGAGTCTAAGCATCTTCCATACCACGAAAACAGACTCAAAATAAAATTGAATAAAAAGATGGCGTTCAACTATGTAGGACGTCATCTTTTGTGTTTCATATTTTATTAGAATTTATATTACTCAAAAATTTAACTATGTATTAAAAAAATAGTAAAAATATGGTAAAATTATGTTGACAACAAAAAAAGATTGCTATATAATAAAATAGTTCAAATTGAACAAATGCTAAAACCCTATTGTTTATAGCAAATTTACAAGAAAAATAGGAGAAAATATGGAAAACGAAAAAGAACAATCTTTTGAAGAATTATATAAGGCATCTTTAAAAGAAACAAAATTAGAAAAAATCGTAACAGGAACTATTATTAGCATAACTTCACAAGGAGAAATCTTTGTAGATTTACACTATAAAGCAGATGGTATCATTCCTAAAAAAGAATATAGTGATGATGAAAATGCAAATCCAAAAGAAGAATTTAAAGTAGGAGATAGCATTACAGCTATTGTATTAAAACAAAACGATGGTTTAGGAAATGTGTTGTTATCTTACAAACGTTATAAAGCACAAGAAACGAAACAAGAATTAGAACAAAAAGTAAATAACAATGAAATTATAGAAACAGTAGTAACACAAGTAAATGAAAAAGGTTTAGTTACTACAATCAATAATATGAGAGTCTTCATTCCAATGTCTTTATCAGGTATTCCTAGAGGAGAAGATGGAAGTGCATTAAAAGGTCAAAAAGTAAGGTATCGTATCACAGAATATGTTCCAAAAGAAAATAAAATTATTGGTTCAATTCGTAGTGTACTAGACGAAGAAAGAAAACAAAAACAAGAAGAATTTTGGAATACCGTAGAAGTAGGAAAAGAATATGAAGGAACAGTAGCAAGCTTAAGTACTTATGGTGCTTTTGTAGATTTAGGAGCTGTGCAAGGCTTACTTCATGTATCTGAAATCTCATGGGATAGAAATGTTAAACCAAGTGATATATTAAAACAAGGTCAAACCATAAAGGTAACAATTTTAGAATTAGACAAAGAAAATAAACGTCTAAAACTAAGTTATGAAGGTAAAGGTCCAAATCCATGGGACACAATAGAAAATAAATATCACATTGGCGATATCGTTACAGTTAAAGTAGTAAAAATGATGCCATTTGGTGCATTTGTAGAACTAGAGCAAGGAATAGAAGGGCTAGTTCATATTTCACAAATTGCAGAAAAGAAAATTACAAAGCCAGAAGAAGTATTAACATTAAATGAAAAAGTTAATGCTAAAATTATAGATATGAACATAGAAACAAAGAAAATAGAACTTTCTATTAAAGAACTAGAAGGAACATCAAACGAATACAAGGAAGAAAGTGAAGAAGAAATACAAGAATAGTACTAAAGATTTATTATATATTTAGTATGAAAGAGGTTACCAAATGTAACTTCTTTTATACTGAAAATAAGAAATAAAACGACATATTGAAAAATAATTTTTGAAAACAAGAAAAATAGCATAAAGTATTAAAAAATGAGAAATAGAATAATTGGGGGAAAATAAAATGAAAAACGAAAAAATAAGAAATATAGCAATCATTGCACACGTAGACCATGGAAAAACAACTCTAGTAGATTGTTTATTAAAACAAAGTCATGTATTTAGAGATAATGAACAAGTAGCAGAAAGAGTTATGGATTCCAACGATTTGGAAAAAGAAAGAGGAATTACCATTCTTTCTAAAAATACCTCTGTTATGTACAATGATATCAAAATCAATATTGTAGATACACCAGGCCATGCTGACTTTGGTGGAGAAGTAGAACGTGTACTAAAAACAGTAGATGGCGTTCTTCTATTAGTAGATGCTTTTGAAGGACCAATGCCTCAAACAAGAGAAGTGCTTAAAAAATCATTAGCATTAAACTTAAAACCAATTGTAGTTATCAATAAAATAGATAGACCAGGGTCAAACCCAGCAAAAGTAGTAGACCAAGTATTAGAACTATTCATTGAACTAAATGCAAACGACGACCAATTAGATTTTCCAGTAGTTTATGCTTCTGCAAAAAATGGAATTGCAAAAATGAGCCTAGATGAAGAAAGTGATAATGTAAATTGCATTTTCGACACAATTATCAAATACATTGATGCACCAAATTGTGAAATAGAAGGACCAGCCCAAATGCTAGTATCTAACATTGACTATGACGATTATTTAGGAAGAATTGCCGTAGGAAGAATTGAAAGAGGTAGCATTAAAGCAGGTATGCCAATTGCTATTTGCAAAGCAGATAAAAACACACAAGGAAAAGTAGCAAAACTATTTGTATATCAAGGCTTAAAGAAAGTAGAAGTAGAAGAAGCAGTAGCAGGAGATATTGTTGCTTTATCTGGAATTGCAGACATCAACATTGGAGATACCATTTGCGACTTAAACAACCCTGAAAAAATTCCATTTGTCGATATTGATGAACCAACCGTATCTATGACATTTAGTGTAAACAATGGACCATTCGCAGGAAAAGAAGGTCAATTTATAACTTCACGTCATATTCGTGATAGATTATTCAAAGAACTAGAAAGAAATGTAAGTCTTCGTGTAAAAGAAACAGATTCTGCCGATAGCTTTGAAGTATGCGGAAGAGGGGAATTACATTTATCTGTTCTAATTGAAACTATGAGAAGAGAAGGTTTCGAACTAATCGTTTCTCGTCCAAAAGTAATCTTTAAAGAAATCGATGGCGTAAAATGTGAGCCAATGGAAAAATTAGTAGTCAATGTACCAGATGATGCCATTGGAACAGTCATTGAAAAATTAGGAAGACGTAAAGGCGAAATGCTAAACATGGAACCTGCTGAATTAGGACATACCAAAGTAGAATTTAAAATACCAGCACGTGGTATCATTGGTTATAGAACTGAATTCTTAACTGATACCAAAGGTGAAGGTACAATGAACTCTATCTTCGATTCTTATGAACCATATAAAGGAGAAATTCAAGCAAGAACAAGAGGAGTGCTAGTTGCCTTTGAACAAGGAACTTCTGTTACTTATGGCTTATACAATGCACAAGAAAGAGGAGAGCTTTTAATTGGAGCAGGTGTAGATGTATATGAAGGAATGATAGTAGGTATTAACTCAAGAAATGAAGACATTGCAATTAACGTATGTAAAGAAAAACACTTAACCAATACTAGAGCTTCAGGTTCAGATGATGCACTTCGTTTAGTACCACCACTTCAAATGTCTTTGGAAAAAGCAATTGAATTTATTGCAGAAGATGAACTAGTAGAAGTAACACCAAAAAATATTCGTTTAAGAAAGAAAATATTAGACACTAAAACAAGAGAAAGAGAAGCAAGAAGATAAAAAAACAAAAACCATTTGTTAAAAACAAGTGGTTTTTCCTGCTTAAAAATCAAAGAGAAGAGGAAAAATAGTGAACAAAGAAGAATTACAAAAAATAAAAGAAAAAGCACTAAAAGAATACATTCCTATTATTATGGATGATACCTTAGAAGTAGTAGATAACATATTAAAAGAATTAAAACCAAGCAAAATACTAGAAATTGGAACGGCAGTAGGCTATTCTGCTATGTGCTTTTCAGAGTATTTACAAGAAGGTGGAAAAATAGATACCATTGAACGTGACGAAGAAAGAGCAAAAGAAGCAAAAGAAAATATAAAAAAAGTAGAAGTAGCAGACAAAATAAATATCTTAGAGGGAGATGCAGTTGAAATTTTACCTACATTAAATAAAAAATATGATATGATATTTATTGATGCAGCAAAAGGAAAATATCCATTTTTCTTACAACAAGCATTAAGAATGTTAAATAAAAATGGTGTGATTTTAGCAGATAACATTTTATATAAAGGATATGTTATGAGTGATTATAACAAGCACAAACAACGTACAGCCGTAAGAAATTTACGAGAATATATTGCAGAAGTAACAAACAATCCTAACTTAGAAACAGAAATTTTAGAAGTAGGAGATGGCCTTGCTATTTCCAAATGGAAATTTTAGGAATAATATGATTATGAAGTATATAAGGAGAAAAAAATGGATTTTAAACAAATAAGAGAATTGGCTATTAATTTATATAGACAAGAAAAAACAGAAGAAGAAATTAATAAAATATGCGGAGTTCCTCTTACAAAAGAAATGATATCAGGTTGGATACAAGACAATGAAGAAATGGAGAGAGGAAAAAAATTAGCTAAGTTATTTAAAAAGATGCAACAATTAAAGAAATCAGAAATGACCGCTAAAAATAGAGAAACATTAATTCAAGAAACACAACAAATTGCATTTGAAATACTAAAAATAGACGAAAATAATGAAATTGCATTAAATGAGTTAGTAAGGTGTTTTGCTTTACAAAGACAATATGACATAGGAAGATTGTATGGCAATAAGATATTGGACAAAAATCCTAATAATATCTTTGCATTATATAATATGGCAAAATTAGAGATGAATGCAGAAAATTATGAAAAAGCTATGGAATATAATGCACAATTATTAAAAATTGAGCCACAAAATATGCAAGGAAATACACAAAAGAGTGTTATTGAAGAAAGAAGAAAACAGGCACAACTAGAAGAACAAGAAAGAAAAAGACAAAAAGAAATAGAAGAAAAGGAAAAACAAAAACAAGCAGAAATAGAACAAAGAGTAAAACAACTAGAAAAATCAGAAAATCAAGTTTTGGAGGAAATCAAACAAGAAAATGTAACAATTGAGGAAAAACAAGAAGAATTTGCAAATCAAGAAGAACGTTATACAAAAGAAAATAAAGAAGTTTATATGCAACAACTGCAAATGATGTTTTATGAAGGTAAGTTAAATAGCAAAAATATAGAAAGTATAAAACAAGAGTTATATCGTTATCCAAATAAAGTGGAAAGTGCTATTTTTATATCAGAATTATATTATTTACTTACAGAAAAAGAAGAAAGAGCAATTGAAGAATTAGATGCTTGTTTAGAAACTGAAGGTTCACTACAACCGGATGAACAAAAACAGTTACAAAAAAGAAGATTAGAGTTTTTAAATCGAATTAAAATAAACGAACAAATGGAAGAAGAACAAATAAAAGCAAAGGAACAAGAAAAACAACAAAAGGCAGAACAAAGAAAATATATGATAGAAATTGCCTCAAGGTTAAATAAAGGAACAATTCAAAAACAAGAAGTAGAAGGAATTGTAGCAAACTTAGAAAAATGTTTAGATAGGAATAAAGCAGTTTTTTTTATTATTAAGGTTCAAGAAACAGTATGCGGAAAAACAGAAGCACTTAGAGCAATTCAAAAATACTCTAGAATACACAATATAACAGAAGAAGAAAGAAATTTCATTGTAAAAATGAAAATAAGCATTAACCAAGAAAACAGAAGCATAAAAAATCGTGCAGAGAAATTAAGTAATAGAACTAAAGTTAGAAAAAGAAAAGAAACTTATAAAAAACGAATATCTACAAAAAAAATAAAAGACTTAATAATAGAAGGAATGAGTGTAAAAGAAATATTTGAAGCAATGCAACAAGAAGAATTTGCTTCTTTAAAATCTATTGCAAAAATAAGAAGTAGTTTATTACAAAAAGATGAGATATTGAGAGCAAAACAACAAGAAAATATACAATTAGCAGAAGAATTTTTTAGAGAAGGATATTCGATGCAACAAGTATATGATTTGTTTGACTATAATATAGGACATAATGAATTGATAGCGTTACGAAAAAATATGAAAACAAGGGAACACTAAGAATCCCTTGTTTATTTTTTATAAAAATATTTTATACATTTAGATAACGTATGCAAGATAAAATAGTGTCAACAATAAAAATAATGCAAATGCTATACAATAAAAAAATCTTAATTTGATACGGAATTTTAGATAATACTAAATTTACTTTTTTCTTTAAAAATGGGTATAAATGCCCTACGAAAATAATAGCAATAATTCCCCAAGCAAGAGAATAAAAAATACTAATTCTACCATTTAAATTAAAAAAGTCGTTAGTATAATCCCACCAATATGAGTGAAATAGTACTTCTAATACATAACTTGCCATATATTCAAAAACAGAGAAAATAACAGCAGAATAAATAAAAAGTTTAAAAGCTTGGTTTCTATATTTGCCTAAAAAAGCAATTAAAATTAAAGCGCCATATCCATAAATAGGACATAAAGGCCCATATAGGAACCCACGTTTTGTGAAATGCCCTAACACAATGATTGCATAAATAGTTTCCATACACCAACCTAAAAAAGCAAATAGAAAAAAATATAAAGTATAAGTTTGAAATTTATTTAACTTAGTAAGCTCTTTTTTATGTACTTTTTCTGTCATTTATGAAAATTGCCCCCTTTTTGAATTTCTTTTATTTTATCAAAAAGAAAGATAGTTGTAAAGGTAGATATTTAGAAAAAAATATGATATAATACATATGCTTATGATAAAACAAGTAAGAAGGGATGAAACAAAAAATGAAGAAACCAGAATTATTAGCTCCAGCAGGTTCATTTGAAAAAGCAAAAATTGCCTTTTTATATGGAGCAGATGCCGTTTATGCAGGAACCTCAAGCTTATCTTTAAGAACAAGAGCAGAAATGCAAGATAGTGATTTAGCAAATACTATAAAATATGCGCATTCTATCAACAAAAAGGTATATACTGCTATTAACATTTATGCATGGGATGAAACCTATGAAGAAATAAAAAAACAAGCAAAAATGTTAAATGAATTAAAAGTAGATGGCATTATTGTAGCCGATGGTGGTGTAGTAGAAATTATTAAAGAATATGCGCCAGATGTGGAAATCCATATTAGTACGCAAGCAAATACAGTAAGCTATCATGCAGCTAATTTCTGGTATAAAAATGGAGCCAAAAGAGTCATTTTAGGAAGAGAAATGAATAAAGAGCAAATAAAAGAAATGATTAAAAATAAGCCAAAAGATTTAGAAATAGAAATGTTTATTCATGGAGCAATATGTTTTGGCTATTCTGGAAGATGCTTCTTAAGTGACTTTTTAGCAGGAAGAAGTGCCAATTTAGGAGATTGTGCACAAAGTTGTAGATGGGCTTACAATGTTTATGTAGAAGAAGCAAATAAGCCAGGAAATTTAATGCCAGTAGAATATGACGAAAAGGGAACTTACATTTTTTCTTCAAAAGATATGTGTTTAATAAAAGAGATTCCAGAAATTATTGAAATGGGAGTAGATAGCTTAAAAATAGAAGGAAGACTAAAAACAGAATATTATTTGGCATCTGTAGTAAATGCTTATCGCAATGCAATAGATGATTATTGCAAAGAACCTAAAAGCTATGATTATACGAAATATTTAGTAGAATTAGAAAAAACAAAAACAAGAGGATTAACTACCTTTTATTTCAACGATAGAAATAATAAAGACTTCCAAGAATACGAAGGAAAACAATATAATCCAGAATATGAATTTGGTGGCAAAGTAGTAGAAGAGCAAGAAGATAAAGTAGTGGTAGAAATTAAAAATAAATTACAAGTAGGAGATAAATTAGAACTAATTGTGCCACATCAAATAGAAACAATTTCCTTTACAATAGATGCTTTATGGGATATTGACACACAAGAACCAATAGAATATATTAACCCAGGAAAAGCAGAGCAAAAAGTGCTTATGAAATTACCAGTAAAAGTAGAAAAAGACTGGATTTTAAGAAGAAAAAAATAATAGCAAAAAGAACATCATTTACTTATGTAAGTGGTGTTCTTTTCTTTGCTATTTTTCTATTTTATATGCTATCCAAAAGCTAAGAACGAAAAGGAGCAAAGAAACAAACGAAAAAGAAGAAGGAAGAAGCACAAAAATACTACCAAGCACAAAACCAATAATAGCATAATAGGTTTGCACAGAATAATGAGTTAGTAAAAAACGAATGACGAGTAAAAAGAAAATCGAGCCACATAAAATACCAAGTCCCATAGGAACTAAAACAGGCAAATAAAAACTAGCGACTGCTTGTAGATAAATAGAGTAACTGCCAAGGCATAATAAAATAACTGTACTACTAACACCGGGAATAATAATACCGCAAGACATGGCAAAACCAGAAAAAAATAAAAATAAAAAATGAGTATTATTAGGCGTTAAAACAAGGTTCATTCTTCTTTCAAATAAAAACAAAAGTAAGCCAATTGCAAAACTAATGAAAGTATAAAACAAAAAAGAAAGGCGAAACTTTTTCTTCTTACTAACTTCTTTAAATAAAGCAGGGATACTGCCTAAAATAAGTCCTAAAAATAACAATTTACATTCTGCTTCATATAAAATAAAAAAATAGTGAAGTAGATTACCAAATAGAAAAAAACCAATAGCAATACCTATAACAATAGGAAGTAAAAAGATTACATTTTTCTTAAAATCTTGAAAAATGCCTAAAACACTATTTACCAATTTTTCATAAATACCAAAAATAACACAAAGAACGCCACTACTAATTCCGTGGTAAAATAGCACCAGCACCAATTAAAATTCCTTTTCCAACTGAGCATAGAAAGTTCATATTGCAATTCCTCCTTATAGCTCTATATAAAAATGGCAATATTCTATTAATAACTTATAATGTCACACTTAAAAATATGCTATAATTAAGGTGTATATACGTTAAAATCAAAGAAAAAGATTGTATCTTTCGAATCAATATGGTAAAATAAAACCATAGAACAAGTAAGGTTAAATTGTAGCAATCAATGTTTCTAAAAGAAAGCCTGGGTCATAGAGGAAAGTTAAAAAATAAGCAATTAAATTTTAACTAAATTCTGCCTTGGAAAGGAATGAAGAAAAAATGGAAGAACTAACCTTAGAAGAAAAAATAGGACAACTATTTATGGTAGGCTTAGAAAAAAAAGAAAAAACAGAAATAAGAAAGTTAATAGAAGAAAATAAAATAGGTGGAGTGGTACTATACAAGAAAAATTATCATACCTATCCAGAAATGTTACAACTCATAAATGAATTAAAACAAGCAAACAAAAATAACAAAGTTCCTTTAATGATTAGTATAGACCAAGAAGGGGGACGAGTAAATCGTATGCCTCCTGAAATAACTAACTTAAAAAGTGCTGCAAAAATTGCTAGGACGAAAAATAAAGAAATTTTACAAGAAAGTGGAGAAATTTTAGGGGCAATGTTAAAGCAAACTGGAATTTCTATGAATTATGCACCTGTATTAGATATTTGCAGATTTGAAGAAAAACACGCTATTGGAGACCGCTCTTATGCCAAAACAAAAGAAGAAGTATGTGAGTATGCACCGATAGTGATGAAAGAAATGCAAAAGCAAGGAGTTATTCCAGTTGTAAAACATTTTCCAGGACATGGACTTACCAAAAAAGATTCTCATTTTCAAATTCCAAAAATAATAGCAAAGGTAGAACAATTGGAACAAGAAGATATGCTACCTTTTGAAAAAGCAATTCAAGAAGGTGCAGAAGCAGTAATGGTAGGACACCTTATTTTAAAAGATGTAGATAAAAAATATCCGGCATCTCTATCCAAAAAGGTAATTCAAACTTATTTAATAAAAAAATATCAATATAAAGGTTTAATTATTACAGACGACTTAAAAATGATGGCAATTCAGCTTCATTATAATCTAAAAAAAGCAGTTTTCAAGGCTATAGAAGCGGGAAACGACATGGTTATGGTGGGACTTTCTTATAAGAAAATAAGAAAAATAATTAAATATATTCTAAAAAAAGTAAAAGAAGGAAAAATTAGTATAGACAGAATTAATGAGAGTGTAGAAAAAATATTGCAAATAAAAGAAAAATATAATGTAAGTGATGAAACAGTAAAAGGAATGAACATAGAACAAATAAATGAAAGAATAGCAAAGCTAAACGAAAAAATAGAAAAATAGTAAATTAGTAATAGAAAATAAAAATATATAAAGTAATATAAAAGATGTGATAAAAATATTAACAATAGTCAGGCACTTTTTGTTTTTTAAAACATATAATTTGGTATGTAAAAAAGAAACGGAGGTGCCTATTATTTGCTTAGCCTTAGTCTGTCAGGATTTTTTGCTTTTCTTTCTTCAGCCATTTTTTTAGTAGGCTATATTTCTAATAATCAATTGTTTCCAGAGCCACTATCTCCAGAAGAAGAAAAAATGTATTTACAAAGGTTAAAAGAAAAAGACGAAGAAGCAAGAAATATTTTAATAGAAAGAAATCTAAGATTGGTGGCACACGTATGTAAAAAATATGCTTCTTGTAAAGTAGAACAAGACGATTTAATTTCTATTGGAACTATTGGCTTAATAAAGGGAATCAATAGTTTTGAACCAACTAAAAATGTAAAGCTTTCTACTTATGTTTCAAGATGTATTGATAATGAAATATTAATGCATTTAAGAGCTACAAAAAAGATGAGTGCAGAAGTTTCATTAGAAGATCCAATTGGAAAAGATAAAGATGATAATACTGTTACTTTACAGGATGTATTAGAAAACAGCGAAAAAAATATTGAAGAAGAAGTAGACTTAAAAATGAAAATGAAAAAATTATACGAAAAAATGAAATGTGTATTAAAGGATAGAGAAAAACTTATTTTAGAATTACGTTTTGGTTTAGATGGAAAAAAACCAAAAACACAAAATCAAATTGCAGAAATGATGGGAATTTCACGTTCCTATGTATCTAGAATTGAAACCAAAGCAATTGGAAAATTAGCAAAAGAAATGAAAGAATAAAAATAAAAAAAGGAAAGTTTTGGATGCGTCCAATTCTTTCTTTTTTCTCTTTTTGCTAATTTCCGTAAAGAAATTAAAAAAAATGTTAACATTTTCTTGCTATTTTTTCCAAATTATTGTATTATATTATAAGTATAGTTTGTGCCATAAAACAAAACATGAAAAATACCAGAAAGGGGAAATCATAAATGAAAAAAATCGGCATAGCTTTTGCTATTATACTTTGCATTTTATCAAGTAGTGTAGTATTTGCAACAAACACAGCAACAGCTAGAAATACAAATAATACAAAAAATGAAATGACACAAAGTGAAACAGTAAATAAACTAGTTGAAATGAAAGATAATGAAAAGAAAACATTAGAAGATTATCAACAAGCATATGGCTCGGAAACCTACGGGTTAACGGCTTACATATTAAATAAAGTACAAATTTATAGTATTCCATTTTGCTTTGTTGGGGTAGCCATTAGTGCTATTTATCAATATGTATTAGGAATTCGTAAATTAGATACAAGAGATAAAGGTTTTGCTATTATGATATCCATTATCACAATATTTATCATAGCGCAAGTATTGCCATTAATATTTGCCATTGTAGTAAAAGGTTGGAGGGGTTAACAAATGAAAGTCTTATTTGCAGTTAGTGATGAAAATATTTCAGAGTCTATTGTCAAAAAATATCAACAAATGTATAAAGAAATAATATTAAGTAAAAATGTTTATTATTTTAATGCCATTTTAAAGGAAATACAAAAGGACAAGACCTATGATCGTATAGTTATTAGCGAAGATTTAGAGCCATTTACAAACAACAATTACGACACCATAGATAATTTTATATTTGAAAAATTAGATAGCATATCTGATGAAGCTGTAACTACTGCAGGTGAAGATATTCCTATTATTCTTATTGCAACAGAAAGACGTACAAAATCAGATAATTTACTTATTAAATTATTTGGAATTGGAGTATATAGTGCTTTATTAGGACAAGATAGGAGTATAGAAGAAGTTTGTAAACTTATTCAAAAACCAAGAAGCAAAAAAGAAGCAAAAATCTATTATAAAATTGATTCAAACGATGTAGAATACAAACCAGAAAATGAAGGAGATGTTAGTGAAACCGAAATTCAAAACATCTTAACACATTATAAACGTTTAGGTAGAAATGAAGAACGTTATGTAGAAAGTTTTGATAGTATTGCTGCTCAATATACAGACGAGCAATTGAAAGTAATTATTAAATTCTTGCCACTAAACGTAAAAGCGGTATTAGAAGAAAATAGTCCAAGGTATCAACAATTAATGTCATTTGGAGGAAGTACAACTCCAAAATATAATAATTATCAAGAAACAGCTCAAAAGAAAAGAAAAAATAATGTGGAAAAAGCAACCAGTAATGCAGGAATTAAGGTAGAATCAATTCCAAGTAAAGAAAAGAAAATGACAAGACCAGTCATTATTCCATCTACTACTCAAACAAAAAGAGTAGAAAATACAAATGCAGTAGAAACCAAAAAAGATTTGTTACAAGAAATGGATGCAGTAGAACAAAAAACACAACTAAAATCAATGGAAACAAATAACAATGAAATCAAAGAGATACCAACTGAGCAACCACCAAAAAGAAGAGGAAGACCTAAAAAAGTACAAATAGAAGAAAGTCCAGTAATACAAGAAGCTCCAAAAAAGAAAAGAGGAAGACCTAGAAAAACAGAAATTCCAACAGCTAGCGATGAATTTGAAACAGAAACAATGGAAATGTTGCCTGGATTTGAAGAAGAAGAAACCGATACTATCTTACCAGGTTTTGAACAAGAAGATAACACATACCAAGAAGAAACTTCATCAGAAGTAAACAAACAAAATAATTTTTATGAGGAAGATATATTACCTGGATTTGAAGAAGTAGAGCAAAACCATGATAGCGTATCTTCAAGAATGGAACAACAAAGAGAAGAGGATTTTTATTCTGAACCAGAAACAAGAGAAATACAATCTTTCCAACAAACCAGTAGCAATTTAGAAAATCTATTAACACAAGATAAAAAAATCGTAGCATTTATTGGAACACCTAAAAATGGAACATCTTTCTTAATTAACAACTTAGCAGAAATGCTATCAAATCAAGGAATAAGAACTGCCATTTTAGATGTAACAAAAAATAGAAATTCTTATTATATTTATACAAAAAATGAAGAAGAATTAAGAAAAACAGCGTATTCTTGTACAGAAAAATTAATACAAGGAACTGCACAAGGAATAAAAGTAAATCATAATTTAGATGTATATACTTCTTTACCAGGAGAAAATAGTGATACAAGCCAATATAATCTTATATTAGAAACTTTAGTAAGAAATTATTCTATTATTCTATTAGATTGTGACTTTTCCACTGAATATGGCTATTTAAAAGAAGCACAAGAAATTTATCTAGTACAAAGTATGGATGTATTAACAATTCAACCATTAACTGCGTATTTAAGGGACCTAAAAGCTAAAGGAATTTTAGAACAAAATAAATTAAGAGTAGTAATTAATAAATATGTTAAAGTTAGAAATGTAACAGAAAAAACAATGATAGGTGGTATGGCATTTTATAATGACCCATCTATGTCATTTATGACAGAATTATTTAATCGTGAAACAATACAATTCTGTTCTATCCCATTTGATGAGCAAGTATATTCAAAATATCTAGAAGGATTAATTAATTGTAATATATCATTAAATGGTTATCCAAAAGAATTTCTTGCTGCTTTAAGAAAATTATCCAACATGGTATATCCACTAATAAGCAATGGTCAATCTTATGCGAAAGCAAAATATAGTAATCCAAAATATAATAAATATGCTACAAATACATTTTCTAATAATATGAACTCTACTTTAGATAAAATGAAAAGAAACTATTAAACAACCAAATGGAGGTGTACGTTTTGATTATAGCAATTATTATACTATTAGTAGTCATTATCGTATTTTTAATGTTATATAATATGTCTGTCCATAAAAAAATTGATACATTTAGCAATTTAAATCAAAAAATTGTTAGTTTAAATGTATTACAAGAATTTATGGACACAATTAGTGAAGAAACAACAGCAAACGAAAAAATTAAAAAAATAAACAATATCTTAATTGAAAAATATGATATCAAATATTCTACCATTGTAGTATATAATGGAGCAGAATATAACATAAAAGCTACCAATGTAGAGGAAAAACATTGGGATACACTTAGAAATTTACATTCAGAACAAATTTTTAAAGATAGTATAGAAACGGCAACTCCTAAATATATTACAGTCGATAAAGAGGGAGAAAGATTACCTTATCAAAAAATGGAATTTGGAAGGGCAAAATCAGCGATGTTCTTTCCTTTATATATTGACAATGTTTATATTGGTTACTGGATTATAGAAAGTGGAAAACCACATGATTTTGATAACATTGATACTACCATTTTGGAAGTAGTCAAAAACAACATCATTTCTGCCATCAAAACAATTGAAAAACAAGATATTGTTGAAAACATTGTAAGAGATGACGAATTTACAGGATTAAAATCAGAAGAATATTTATATGGAGAAGGAAAAAGAAAAATTGACCAATATGATACTTCAGCTGTATGTATGTTTAAAATTACCAATATTGTAGATATTAATGAAACATTAGGAAGACATACAGGAAACCAAGTGATTACAAAAATAAGTGATGTGGTAAGACAAAATATCTCAGCAGAATATGTATTTGTAAGATATATGGGACCTAAATTTGTTATTATCTTCTCTGGAATTGATACAGAAGGAGTAACAAACTTTATTACAGATATTAAAGAAAAAATGGAAAATTTAAAAATTCAGCAAGTAGAAGAAGATGTTTATGAAGGGGAAGAACCAGAAATAGCAAGACCAAAAATCAATATCGCAGTAACTACTTATTATAAAGGAACGGCATTAGAAGGAACAACAAAAAAATTAGAAAATTATATCGACGCAGCGAAACCAGAAGAAAGTCAAATTAATTATATATAAAACTAAAATGTAAGGAGGCAAATTATGGCAAATGATGAAACAATGTTTTTTAAGACACCAAGGGAAGAACAAGCAAATGCAAAACAAATTCTAAAAGAGGTATATGAAGCTTTAACAGAAAAAGGATATAATCCCATTAATCAAATTGTAGGTTATATTCTATCTGGGGATCCAACTTATATTACCAGTCATAATGGAGCAAGAAACTTAATTCGTCAAGTAGAAAGAGATGAATTGTTAGAAAAAATGGTGAAAAATTATATAGGAATGGAAGAGTAAAATATATAATGAGAAAATTAGGAATTGATTATGGAGATGCAAGAGTAGGAATTGCCATAACAGATGCTCTCAATATTACCGCTCAAGGAATAGAAACCATTCATCATCAAGGCAATGATAAAATAATCTTAAAAAGATTAGAAGAATTTTTACAAGAATATGAAATTGACACTTTTGTAGTTGGAATGCCTATTAATATGAATGGTTCAAAAGCTGAAAGAGTGGAATTAACAGAGAAATTTATTCATAAATTAAAATGTAAATTTCCTAAAATTAAAATAGAAACAATAGATGAAAGATTAACAACCGTTGCTGCTCATAAAACCATGAATTTTTTAAATATCGATAAAAAGAAAAAAAAGAATATAGTAGACACCATCTCAGCTGTTTATATATTAGAAACTTACATGAAAAAAATAGAAAATAAAAAAGAATAAAATATTGCAGAAAAACAAAAAATAGTATATGATAAATAAAAATAACAAATACTAATCAAAAAGATATTAAAATTGTAGAAATACAATATAATATAGAAATTAGAAAGGAGAAAAGAAAAATGGATGAAGAAAACAATATCCCAGAGGAGGAATTAGATAATATTATTGTATTAAATGATGAAAATGGAGACGAAGTTCCATTTGAATTTTTAGATTTAATTGAGTTAGATGGTGAACAATATGTTGTCTTACTTCCAGTAGAAGAAGATGAAAATGAAGATGAAGCTGGAGAAGTAGTAATTTTAAAAGTAGAGGACACAGAATCAGAAGAAGAAGAATCTTATGTCAGTGTAGACGATGAAGAAACATTAAATAAAGTATTTAATATGTTTAAAGAAAAATTTAAAGACGAATTTAACTTTATTGATGACGAAGAAGAATAAAAAGGTTGGAGGTTGGAGCATATCTTCAACCTTCTTTCTTCTTTTATGATAGAAAAGTAATATTTTAATAAATGAAAAATGATTAAAAACATACATGAGTTAATCTCTTGAAAAGAGATTTCTAAAGAAAAATGACAAAGTAGAAAAAAGGAGAATTCAAATGAAAAATTTAAGTAGTTGGTTAATTACATTTTTTATTATTATGTTTTGGGCATTTAGAATTATCGTTGCTGTTATGGGGCAAATGGATGCAGACGCCATTCTTAAACCAATAGATACAACAACAGAAATTATTTTAATATTTCTTGTATTAGCATTAGTACCATTTATATTTAAAAGAAAAGTATGGGCAGGAGTTGTTTATTTACTAGCATATGGCTGGTATTTTGGAAGAGGTTTATTTACTAATATTATGGCTATTATGAACCAAGAAACACTATCAGCAATGACTTACTTTGAAATGTTTATTGCACTTATTGCTATTACTTTAGGGGTAATAGTAGTATTTGATATCTTCTTTGATAAAGCAAGAATGAAAAATCCAGTCAATAAAGAAACAGACTGGTTTTATAAAAATGAACAATATGATAGAAAATTAGATGAAAGAGCAGATAAAAATAATTATAGAACTTTATAAAATATAGGATAAACGCTTATTAATGATAAGTAGGCTATCAATCCTAATTAGCAAATAGTAATTTGAAAAGCAAGCAATGAGTTGAAAATTGCTTGCTTTTATGTTAAAATAAAGAAAGTATTGAATTAATAGGAGATTATAAGAAAGTGAATAAAAGAGATAATGAAAAAAGTTATGTAAGTACAAATATCAACTGGTACCCAGGTCACATGGCAAAAACAAAGAAACAAATGACAGAAGACTTAAAGTTAATTGATGTTGTAATAGAAATATTAGATGCTAGAATTCCAAGAGCAAGTCAAAATAAAGATTTGCAGGAATTATTTAAAAACAAAAAAAGAATTATATTGTTAAATAAAAGCGATTTAGCAGAAGAAGCCATAAGCAAAAAATGGGTAGAATTTTACAAAAAACAAGGAATACCTGCTATATTAACAAACATGAATAATTCCAATGAAATAGCAAAAGTATTGCAAGAAGTACAAAAAATAGCACAAGACGAAAAACAAGCAATGGCAGAAAAAGGGCGTATGGGTAAAGCCATTCGTGTCATGGTAGTAGGAATTCCAAATGTAGGGAAATCTTCTTTTATCAATAGAATTACAAAAAAAACAGTAGCAATGGTAGGCAACAAGCCAGGCGTTACCAAACAAAAGCAATGGGTAAAAATAAAAGAAAACATTGAATTACTAGATACTCCAGGTATGCTATGGCCAAAATTAGAGCCACAAGAAACAGCACTTCACTTAGCCTATGTAGGAACCATAAAAGACGATAATATAGAAAAAATAGAAATTGCCTATTATTTACTAAAATATCTATTAGAAGAAAAAAGGCAAAATGTAATCGAAAGATATCATATTGCGCCAGAAGACATAGAAGAAATTTTAAATAATAAAGAGCAAGCAGAAAACGAAAATATTTTACAAATCTTTCATATCATAGGAAGAAAAAGAGGTGCCATTGTTGCAGGAGGACAAGTAGACGAAGAAAAAGTAGCAAATTTATTATTAGAAGAATTTCGAAGCGGAAAACTAGGAAGAATTACATTAGAAAAACCATAAAATAGTTAGAAAAAAGAAAGGTAAAAAGCAAAATGGAAGAAACCATAGAAAGAAAAAAGAAAATAGAAGAAGTAAAACTGATGCCACCTCTAGTATGGGCGTATGTTGGAGATTGTGTTTATGAACTATTTATTCGTATGCAATTAGTAAATACAACAAAATTAAATCCCCATAAATTACATATAGAAGCAATTAAATACGTGAAAGCAAAGTCACAAGCAGAAATATTAGCAAAAATCTATGATGAATTAACAGAGCAAGAAAAAGATATTATAAGAAGAGGAAGAAATGCACAAAATCATCATTTACCAAAAAATGCAGATGCAACAGACTATATGTATGCCACAGCTTTGGAAGCATTAATTGGATATTTATATTTAACAAAACAAGATGCAAGATTAAAAGAAATTCTAGAAAAAGCAGTTCAAATATAAATATTTGATTTTTTTTTATAGATGTAATATAATAAAAATATAAGGAGGTAATCTTATGGGATTTTTAGATAGATTTAAAAAAGAAAAAAATGAAAATATAAATGAAACACAACAAACATTACCAAGTGCATTAGATTCTACTATAACACAAGATGGTAAAATACAATTAGAATTTTATGATTCACAAGCAGATTTTAAACAATTTTATGATACAACAAGATTAATTCTAAATGGACAAATGCAAGTAAATAATACAATATTAACAGAAGCTTTAATTTCCTATTATTCACAAAATGATGCAGTGATGTTAAATGGTAATAGAGAAATTGGGCGTAGGGCTCAATATAAAAAGATATTAATGGATGTTGATATTAATCAATTACAAAGTAATCCTACTTACTGTGATTACGTTATGAAAGGATTATTAAATGAAAAGAGAGTAAACAGTTACTTAGAAAGAGGTTTACAAGAAAATCCAGAACAACCATGTGGAAACTATGTAGGAGGAGTTAGACTAACCGAAAGAGGATATGGCAAAGTCTTTGATGCAAAAATAGGAAAAATGATTCATGAAGCTTTACCAATGAAACTTAAGAGAGAAGAATATAGAAGAAGACAAGAACAAGAAAAACAAGATAGCATAGCACGAAAAAAAGCAGAAATAGAAAGATTACAACAAGAAATTAACGATATACAAAAATAAAATGCTTTTATATCAGAAAGTGATTTAAGTTTTATTTTAATCAACACAATAATACTATTTAAATCACTTTCTTATTTTATTACAGTTACAATTTATTACAAAAATAAACGTACGAATAAAGTTATAAAAATAAAATAGGAGCAATTGACAGAAACAAAAAAACATGCTATTATAAAAAAGCATGAAGCAATATGGCCCCTTGGTCAAGCGGTTAAGACGCAGCCCTCTCAAGGCTGAATCATGGGTTCGATTCCCGTAGGGGT
>CANPVM010000005.1 GCA_947581805.1 uncultured Clostridia bacterium | reverse complement strand
TTTTATTTAATTTAAGATATCCATTTTTCAAAATTGCCCCTCTCTCCTACTCTTAACTTATGTAAGCTTAATTTATTAGTCTATTAACTTATGTTGTTCTTGACACCATGCTGGAGTACAAGTCATAGATACTTTGCAATATTCTGCTTTCCAATAGTATTTTTCATTTTTATCTATTAAAATACTATCACCTCTTGAAAATTCTATACTTTTATCTTCAAAATATAATTTTCCTGAACCTTCAAGTACATATATTAATTCTTTGCTAATCGTGTTAACACAAAATCCCTTTTCTGGATATCTCCCTGTAATAATAGCTAATCCTAAGTCTATATCTTTATCTCCAAATGAATATTCTATAGTTTTACATTTATCACTGTTAGCTCCTTTAACTCCCTCACTATTTTTTATAATTTTCATAACAAAATACCCCTTACAAATAGTATTATTTATCCAACTCAATACTCCTTATAATATTAAGAGCTTTCTCTGGCATACGTTTTGCTCCTTTCAAGGTTGACGTATATATTATATGCTAATTCTGTAGTATTTTCAAGCTATAGAAATATTTACTCCTATTTTTTTACTCCCTATCAAACATTTCTTTTAATTTTTTACCTATCTCATAACCTTTTTTATAAAAGTCATCAATACTCATATTTAAATAATCATATCTATAACAAAGTTCCATTGTGATAGGGCCGCTATAATTACATTTTTTTAAATTTCTTATTGTATCTTCCCAATCTAAAGTACCATCAAAAGGTATCAAATGTAAGTCATCGCTTTTATCGTTATCATGTAGATGTACTGCGAATATTCTATCTTTAAATTTAGTAAAATCTAAATCATCATCAAAATGTACATGGTAATGTCCTGAATCAAAACATATACCAACATTTTTATTATCAATATTCTCAATAACATAATCTAGATAACCTTTTATTTTTGTATTTTCAAAGGCTACTTTTATGTCTAGTTCTTGTGCATAGTCAACAATTTCTTTTAGTCTTTTTAATCCGGTTTCATTATATTTTGGTGCTTCACTTTTAGTTGTTAAATGCATTACAACCATAGGAATATTATTTTCTTTGCATATTTTAATATCATTCTTATATCTATCAACTAATCTATTGCCTGTATCACCTTCAATCCATAAATCATTTATATTTTGATAACCTAAGTGAGCAAAAATAACATTTAACCCTTTTTCTCTTATATATTTCAATTGTTCTTCTTGTGTTATAATCCAATCCTTATTATACCATTCTATAAAAACATTTTTGAATCCTGCATTTTTAATTGCGTTTATTGTTTCTATTACACTAACATCTTTATTATCATTCCTAACTGCAACAGCAATTTCCCTATCACTCATCTTTTACTCTCCATTTCAAAAAGTTAAACATATTTCTTATTTATATTTTTATTATATATTATATAAGAAGAATGTAAAAATTTCTTACTTCTGTGTCTACATCTCTCATTTCGCATTTCTCTCTTTCTCTTATAACTGCCATAGCTTGTTCTGATTATAGCATATGTTTTCAAAATTGAATACACTTTTTGTACAATTTCTAAAATACTTTAATTCTTATTTTCAAAATCAAAAATTAGTTCAAAATTATTGTGTATAAAAAATTAAAAAAATTATACATATTTTTAAAACATGTATAATTTTTATTTGCTTTAAAGATTAAATTTAACTTATATATTGGTTTGTATTATCAAAGTTTTGTTTAAATTTTTGTATCAATAAGAATGAAAAAATGCTTGACAAAATCAAGCATTTCTCATAGTATAATTGAGTTTTCTATTCATGGAAACTCATTCACAATTTATGTAATTAAATTGCGGAGGACTTGAACCTCAATACTACCGTTCAGCATATTGATTATATTATAAATTGCTTAAAATGTCAATAAATTTTTTATAATAGTTTATAACATTTCTTCCCATATATCCATATAATCCAATATCTCCTTACAAATTATTTCTTGTTTTTAAATCGACATTTTTATAGTATTAAGTTCAACACAAAAATCTAGTAGTTTTTGTCTTTATTTTTTTAATGAATTCAAAAATTTATTATATAACTTTTGATACCATTTTAGATTAGAATAATCGATTGGTAATTGAGTTATCGCATCGTCTAACAACATTTTTTCTTTTTTCTTTTTAAATATGTTATCTATATTATACTTTTCACTCATTTCTTTTTCTAATTTTTCTAATTCTATTGAATCTTCTAATTCTAGTTTTTCTTTTTGAGCTGGTGAAATCATATAATTACGATAAATTAAAGATAAGATGGATTTTGTCTCTTTTTTTAATTCTTGTTCTTCAAGTGGAATGTTTGGTTTAATATTTACAGGATAATTAGTAGATTTATTACTTGATATTAAAGTTCTAAAGCTTAATGGAATTTGAACTAGTAAATCCTTTGGCATAAGTTGACATATGATATCTATTTCAGCAAATGCTTCCATATATTGCATATTCATTTTACTTTTCTTCTCCTTTTTCTTTTGGTATTATTACTTCTTTGCTCATTTCTAATCTTGCTGATTTTATTACATTGAAAGCTTCTTGTCGTTCTTTTGCATTAACATTTTTGTCTATTCTTGCTAAAGATTCCGTGCTAATTGCAACAGAAGTATGATTGTTTGCCATTTCCATATCATTCTCTTTGTCATTTGGTGATTTTGTAGTTTCTTCTAATTTATTTTTTTGTGCTTTACTCTGTACTGTAACATTTTCATCTATTGTTTGAGATGTTTCTTTTACAACTTGTAAAAATTCCTCAAATGTATACGCTAAATTTTCATTAAACCCTGATTTTTGCATCCATTCTTTTACATTTTTTACATTTTCGGGAGTTGTGAATACTCCAAATAATTGCTCTGGATTTTGCTTAAAATTTATAGAAGGCATTAAACTTTGTTTACGCATACATTCATCCTGTGTACCATTTGGCAAAATTGCAAAAATACAGCCAGCAGGCAAGTTTCTTTGATATGCTGCCATATCAGAGAAAAAATTAATTGTTCTATCTAGACTTTCAATATCAGATACTGATATTTCTCCCATCCTATCAGTACTATTTATATAACCATCATACCTATCAGCACTAGAAGATATGGTTCCACTCTTTATGATTTGTTCAGCAAAATAAATAGGTGTACCATGAAATCTTAAATCAAGATTACTAGACAAAACCTTTTTTAATTCAGTTGTAAAATTATTCATATTTCTTTTTCTATATTCTATATCTTCTTGTGAATTTGGTCTAATATATTTAAATGATAACATAGATTCATCTAAGGTATATTTCCATCTATACATTTCGTCTCTAGCACTAATATATTCTTTAGAATCTTCAGGAAAATTTTTCTGTACAGTTTGGAATTTTTGGCTTGCATCCTTTAAATATTTACTATATCTATTGATATCTGATTTTTCAAGTTCTATGGCTTGCTTATATTCTTCATATTCTTTCATTCTTCCTGTAGATTGGTAAATACGTTTTAATTTCAATTTATCAGATAGTTTCATTATTCAGTCCTTTCATACTTCTAATCTTTATTCATTTTATTATCTTCATTCATATTATATCACTCTGATATAATATTTCCAGCTAATAATAATAATTATTATTGATAATATTAACATTGATACTATTTTATAGTGGTTTTCTCCTGTATTTGGTAATTTTCCTTGAGCAATAGTATTGTCTTTATTTTCTTGAGAATTTGCGTTGTTTTTATTGTATGTGCTTTCTTTTTCTTTATTTGAATTGTTGCTTCCTGTTACATTATTTAAATTATTGTTTTCGACTTTATTATTATCATTTGGTTTTTGTGTCTCTTCTTTAGTTATTTCTGATATTGTAACTTTTCCAATATAATTTGCATGAAATTCTTCGTTCCAAATATTGTTATTTGCTAGTTGAATGCATTTATAATTATTATCTGTATTCATATTTCCATGTTGTGATATTCTTAAGTAGATATTGTAATCTCCGACTTCTATGTCTTCTGGTAATGGAACATTGATATTTACATTAGAAATTTCTCTAGAATTCCAATTAGTAGCATCAATATTAGTTGGTATTTCATATGTTTTTTCATTGTTTTGTAATACTAATGTTACTACTTTATTATTAATTAAATTAGCAAAGCCTACGTTTTCAATTTGTAATTTTATTTTTAAAGGAGCATTTGCTTCTATGTTATCTGTAACTTCTGATTTTTTTAATACAAATCTATATCCTAAGTGATTAGATACATAAAAATATCCTGTTTGACCCACATAAAGTTCATTATCTCCATTATATATTTCTTCTTTCCATGCTTTTATTACTTTATCGTTCCATTCTGAATTTAGATATGTAGTATGCGTTCTAAATGCTTCTTGTGATATATATTCTATAGTATTTATTGCTGGCTTTGTAACTGGATTATAATTTGCAACTACTTCTCCACCGTAGAAAGTGTGTGTTGCTTGTTTTTCAAGCCAAGCAATTTCTATTTCTCTATTTGCAAAAGTTCCTAAATCATTATTTGAACCTAAATATCCATCATTAAATAAACCTATTCTATATGCATCTGTACCTTTTACAGTAGTATTTTCATTTAAGGTTGCTCTATCTATTCCAAGCCATTTAGCATAATAATTTGGAGTTCTAACTCCTATTTTTATATTAGTAGGTACTGCATCAAGCATAGCATTTATAGCTTTACTAACATTATCTGTAGTACATATTTTGCTTGAATTCATTTCTCCACATGGTCCAAAGAATCCTAGTTCTACATAATCTATCACATCTTCGTTGTTATAAAATATTGGTTTTAATTGAGAAATATGTTTTAATATCATTTCTAATGAAGGTTCTACATCTTTAATTCCGTTAAAATGGTCATAAGCGAATCTTATAATAACACTACCACCATTATTTTTTATATTTTGTAATGTTTCATTTAGTGCATTTAAAGCATCTTCAGTTAATTCTAAATCACTTGTGCCATTAATAGCTTTTGAAAATTCTCCTATATTAACTCTTAAATGTACTAAATTAGCACGAGAATTAGTAGGTTTAGTACCAGTTGGAAGCATATTAAGAAAAGCTGTACTATAAAAACCTCTTTCAGGATTTTTTATATCTTCTATTGTTTCTGTATAATCAATATTTTCCATTAAAGAATAATTTTCATTTTCTTTTGCATATGTAACTGCATGACTTAATGTTAAGATTGTTAATATAAGTATAGTAACTATAACAACTATTGATGTTTTTATATTTTTCATTGTTTATTTTTTCCTCTCTTATTTACTATACATAATTTATATCATATTTTTCCCTTTTTTTCAATGGTTTTGACGTTTACTTTTTAAGTTCTCTAACCAATACATACTAATTAAATTTTTCTAATTAGATTTAAACTTTGCACAAAATTTTAAAAAATTCTTTTCTTTTTTCTTTACTTGCTATATAATAATCATAATATAATAAACGGAGTGTGAAATAAATGATAAAACGTGAAGATAACCCTGAGTTTTTAAATTCTTTTTTAGATTATTCTATTACAATTTTAAACAAATCCCCTAACTCTGTGAAAGAATATAATTATGACCTTGCTATGTTTTTAAAATATATGAAAATTCATTTTAATTTAACAAATGAAACTGATTTTGCTAATATTCGCATTGATGATTTTGATTTAGATACTTTAAAAAGAATTACTTTGGAAGATATTCATTCTTTTATTTCATATTTAGCAGTAGAACAAAGAAGTAAAGCGTCTACTCGTGCGAGAAAAATTTCTACTATTCGTATTTTCTTTAAATATTTAACAGTGAAGGCAAAAATAATAGAAGTAAATCCAGCACAAAATTTAGAAACTCCTAAATTAGATAAAAGAATGCCAAAGTATTTAACCTTAGAAGACAGTAAAAAACTGTTGAATGCCAGTATAGAGGAAGATTATCGTAATAAAGAAAGAGATTTTGCCATTCTTACTCTATTTTTAAATTGTGGTATGCGTCTATCTGAATTAGTTGGTATTAATATAAAGGATATTCATTTTGATGATTACAAAATGACTGTAATTGGAAAAGGCAACAAAGAAAGAACAATTTATTTAAATAAAGTATGTATGGAAGCCATAAAATCCTATTTAGCAGTACGACCTAAAGAAGGTATTGATAGCAAATCTAAAGATGCTTTATTTTTAAGTGAAAGACGTGAAAGAATTGCAAGAAGAACAGTTCAATACACAGTAGAAAAAGAGTTAAGAAAAGCAGGATTAGACACTACTAAATATTCTACACACAAGTTAAGACATACAGCTGCTACTTTAATGTACCAATATGGCGAAGTAGATATTAGAGCTTTGCAAGAGCTACTAGGACATGCTAGTATTTCTACCACTGAAATTTACACTCATGTTGCAAATGAGCAGGTACGAAATGCAGTAGAAAGAAACCCATTAAATCAGTAAAATTTGAGAAATTAGGAAAAAAATTTTTTGAAAGACTTGCTAATTTAAAGTAAGTCTTTTTTATATAATATGAAAATTTTCTTTGAAAGAGGACTTTTTGTACTAGATAAATATTTTTATGTTTTTATAAAAAATATTTACAAACTATATACTACTAATTTTTGACCTACTTTTAAATAAGAAGTATTATCTAATTCATTTATTTTTCTAATTTCGTAAATAATATCTCGAATATCTTTATCTTCATAATAACTATTATTTTCTTTTTCTTGCATCGCAATGCTCCATAATGTATCTCCACTAGATACATAAATATTTTTTGTTTTTACTTCCCCTTTGGAAAATGAAACATTACTAAAATAAAAACATAGAGAAAAAATAACTCCTAATACTACAATTAACATTCTTGTAAATTTCTTTTTATTTACTATTCTCATAAAAAACAACCCTTTCTATTTTTATTAAATGGCATAAATAGTAATATTGCCTTTTATTTGTACAAACATTGTTTTGGTTTATAAGTATAGTATAAACGAACATTTATTCTTTGTCAATACTTTTTTTCAAAAAAATGTTCGTTTTTATTAAAATAATAAAAGCTCACAAAATGTGGGCTTTTTCTATATTTCTATAATAAAATTGGCTGTATTTGTTCTTTATCTAGTGCACTTTCTAATGTTTTTACAATAAGATGACTATCAAATACTAATGAACGTGGTTTAGTGATTGGGTTATCTTGTCTAAACGGAACAAAAAAATAATTGTTTCTATTTAAAAGCTTTCCTATATTTTCTGCCGAACCAGATAGTCCATCATTTGTAGAAATAGCAAGTACAACAGGATTTCCGTTCCTAAGATGAGATTTTGTTGCCATAGTTGCAGCATTATCCACTATGCCATTTGCAAGTTTTGCAATAGTGTTTCCGTGAGCAAGGCGCAATAATTAAAATATCTGTTAGGTTCTTAGGTCCTATAGGTTCTGCTTCTTGAATAGTATGAATAATATTTCGACCTGTCATTTTTTCTATTTCTTCAATATGTTCTTTTGCTTCTCCAAATTTAGTATCTAATTCATAACTATGGTCTGACATAATAGGTAACACCTCTGCCCCTTCTTTTAGCACATTTTTCATTTGTTCTTTTACTAAATGAAACGTACAAAAAGAACCAGTTAGCACAAATCCAACTCGTTTATCTTTTAATTTCATAAAATATACTCTTCCTCCTTCTGTGTGGTCTTATTATATTTTATGAAATTATGTAAATTTTGCTATTTTTTCTGGACTTTTTTATTATATGCATTTACATATTTGTGTTGAAATTATGAATTTCCTGTTACAGATTCAAATAGTTTTATATATAAATCAATAGTTGATTTAGAAGAATTCTTTTTTCCTTCTACTATATTTTCTTGTGATAGTTCTTGGAGCAATTCTCTATGATGATATAAGTATTTAATCTTTTCTTTTAAAGCTTTTACATTTCTTTCTTCTAAAATAAAATCTTTTTGCTTTTTTCCTAATACTTCTTGAGCTATTCCTACATCTGTTGTAATAATTGGTACACCGCAACTCATAGCTTCTAGTAAAGGTCTAGGTGTTCCCTCAATTAGAGAAACACATACATAAATGTCTATTTTTGAATAATATTCTTGCATTTCTTGCGCATTTCTATATCTATCATTTACATCGGCATAATAAGGAATTACTTCATATCCTTCTTTTTTTAATTCTTCTATAGCTACCTCTAAAATAGTTTTTAATCCTTTATAATCTATATCATTTTCTGATTTTTTATTCCATTTGCTATTTCCAACCCATCCAATTATTAATGGTCTATTTATAATATTTTCTTTTTCAAATCTGTTTAAATTACTTGGAACGAATAATTCAGTATCTATTGTGTCTCTTATTTCAGCCCAAGGTTTTGGACAATTTTCAATATTATTATAAATATCATATAATTTTTGTGAGCAAACTAAATATTCTTTACAATAAGAACGATATATTTTTATATAATCAATACCATCTTCTTGAATTGCTAAATGATCATATACACAAGTAGTAATTTTTTTTGTTATTTCACTAACATATTGTTCATAATTGTAACCTTTTTCTTCTAGCTTCATTTTAAATTCTTCACTTTCAAATTGTAATAATAATTTTCTTGTTAAAAAGTGAAGTACATCATAATTTTTAATAACCTCTAATATTTCAAATAAATCTTTATTAAAATCAGTAACACAATAAAAGATATCAATATCATATTGATTAGACAACTCTTTTTTTAATAATTTAGCTATTATATCAAATGACCAATTAGGAATATCTGCAATAATTGCTATTTTACTTTTTTTCTTCATTATTAATCTCCTTATTTTTTTCTTCAAGTGATTTATTTAAATTTTCTAGCATACTATTAACTAATAAATATCTTTCTGCAAATTCTATACTATTACAATATTTTTTATCAACCGTAGAACCTGTTTTGATTAGTTTTGTAATATATTTGTCAATATCTTCAATCATTTTACGAATAGAGAAATGACTTACTACTTTATTTCGACAAATTTCTTTATAATTTATATTAGATGGATTATTCAATACTTTTTCAATTGCTTCCTTATATTCTTGTATTTCTTCTGAATCATAATCAAATTCAAATTGCTGTTCTGGCATTTGATAAGGTCTTATTAAATACCCACAATCATCTTCAATTAATTCTCTTTGACCTCCAATATCACAAGAAACAACAGGGATTCCCATTGCTAATGATTCATACGTTGTAAGTGTTAAGCCTTCTCGTAAAGAGCAAACCAATGTAACATCTGCAATTTTATAAAATTTTCTTACATCTTCTTGCATTCCATAAATATCTACATATTTTTCTAATTTTTCTTCTGATACTTTTTGTTTTACATCTTCTAATGCTGTTCCATCTCCTACGATAACAAGTTTTATATCTTTTCTATCTTTCAACAATGATTTTAACACTTCAATAGCAAATAAAGGTCGTTTATAATGAACAATTCTTCCAATGAATAAGATAACTTTTTTATCTTTATATTTTTTAATAAGTTCCTTTTCACCATCATATACTAAATTATTGTTATAAAAGTCCGTATCTGTTCCAATATAAACTGGCTTGATATTTCTTACATTTCGATTCATAATGGTATACATCATATCTCGCAAATGTTTGGTGCAAGTGTAGGTAGCATCTAAATAAAATGCTACAGAATTAGAATCCTTTGGAAAACCACCATTTCTTAAAGTCCAGTTTTCAGCGTGAATATAATCTACAAATGGAATTTCCTTAAAATGATATTTTAGCCATGGTAATGCATAATATCCATAAAAACTGTTACTTAAGAATACACAATTGATATTTCTTGATTTGATAATATGATAAATAAAACTTGCCCAATCCTTTTCTTTTAGGAAAGTAGTTAAATCAAAATATTCATCTACTTCTTGTTCTACTTTTTGCCTTAATACATAATTACATTTCTTTGTAGTAACTACACTTATTTCGTAGCCTTTTTCTCGTAATCCCTTAATTAAATTAAGAGTAAAAATATCTGCTCCTCCTACTACAAAGCATGGAAAAATAATTAAAATTTTCTTTTTATTAGTATCAAATATATTCTTTTTTGTAAGTTCTATTTTGTTTGGAATATCTTTATAATCAACTCGGTAAATTTTGTCAAATTCGATAATGTTTGTATCTAATTTGATTTCGACTTTCATTTTATCAATATATTCTTTGGCTATTTTAGATTTTTCCTCACTCTTCTCTATTAATATAGCTTTTTCAGTTGGTATTTTTCTATGCCAATAGCCATAGAAATCCATTTTTATAGGTACATATTGTTTGCTTAAGAAATATAGCCACATATACCAGTCTTCATGTACTTCCATTGGTAATTTCATATATTCATCTAATTCTAGAAATTTATCTCTTCTAATAAAAGCACATTTAGAAATAATATTCTGTTTCGTCATTTCATATATAGCAAGTTTTTTATTATATAGACCATTACTTCCATCAAAATTTACCATTCTAGAATAAGCCCATACACCTTCTGGATTTGTAAGCATTGTAAAATAGCCACATTCTAACATAGTTCTATCTATCAAATCTTCTTCTGCAAGTAAAAGTAATACATTTGCTTTAGCCTGTTCTGCACCAATATATTGTGCAGTTGCTATCTTTTCTTCTTCTATTTCTATAATTCTAATTCTTTTATCTTCTTTTTTTAACCTTTTTAGACGTTCATCTATTTCATTTGTTACAATTATCCATTCCCAGTGAGGGAATGTTTGATTAACTAATGAAATGTATGTTTGTTCTATATAATCTTTTCCTGTATAAAAAGTAATAATACTTATTAACGTATTTCCTACATAATGACTTATTCTCGTTTCTTTTTGTTTTCCTGGTTGCATAGAAAAGTCAAAATAATCTATTTCATTCTTCATAGCAAATTCATCTCCTTTAGTGATTTATGCCATATTTATTAACTGATATGTAAACTTTCTATTATTTAGACATTTCTTATTATAACATTTTTTGTAAAAGAAGAAAAGATATTTAATAAATTTATAAGAAATTAAAAAACTTAGAGAATGGTTATACTCTAAGTTTTTTAATTCATAAATTGAAAACAAATTTTACATTTATTTTGGTTTTTATTATGTTTTGCTTTTTATAAAATTTTTACTTATTGTTATTTCTCATAAATTTTCTACAATTGCTTTTGTATCTCTTGCAATAACTAATTCTTCGTTCGTTGGTACAACCCATACTTTTAGTTTTGAATCTTTAGTAGAAATTTCTTGTTCTTCTCCTCTTATTTGGTTTGCTTCTTCATTAATTTCTACTCCCATCCATTCTAAATGTTTGCATATACATTTTCTAATATTAACTTGGTTTTCCCCTACTCCTGCAGTAAAAGCAATAGCATCAATGCCATTCATAGAAACAGCATATTTTGCAATATATTGAGCTATATTATAGCAATATGCATCTCTTGCTAGTATTGCTCTTTTATTTCCTTCTTCTGCTGCTTTTTCAATATCTCTAAAATCAGGAGTCACGCCTGAAATACCAAGTACACCTGATTTTTTATTTAAGATATTTTCTATTTCATCTGGTGATAAATTCTCTTTTTTCATTAGAAATGTTACAATAGATGGGTCTAAATCGCCACTTCTTGCACACATCATAATACCTGAAACTGGTGTCATTCCCATAGAAGTATCTACTGATTTTCCTCCATCAACTGCGCATAAACTTGCACCTTGACCTAAATGACATACTACAATTTTTAAGTCTTTGATATTTTTATTCATTAGTTCTGCTAAACGGTTTGAAACATAACGATGAGAGGTTCCATGAAAACCATATTTGCGCATTTTATATTTTTCGTAATATTCATAAGGAATTGGATAAATGTATCTTTCTTCTGGAATGGTTTGATGAAATGCAGTGTCAAATACAGCTACCATTGGTTTATTTGGTATTACCTTTTGACATGCATAAATTCCATTTAAAATTGGTGGCGTATGAATTGGAGCAAGTTCTTTACAACTTGCAATTTCTTTAATCACTTCATCTGTAATTAAAACAGATTTATCAAATAAATCGGTTCCATGAGGGACCCTATGACCAATGGCATTTACTTCATTTAAAGATTGTATTACACCATATTCTTCATGTAATAATTGTTTAAGCATAAATTCTAATGCTTGTTCATGGTTTTCTACTGGGTTTTCTAATACATATTTTTCATTATTTACTTTATGTGTTAGAAAACTATTATTTTGACCAATTCTTTCATAATTTCCTTTAGCTAATACTTGTTCATTTTCCATATCAATTAACTGATATTTTAAAGATGAACTTCCACAGTTAATAACTAATATTTTCATATTTTCCCTGTTTACCTTTCTATTTTACTAAATCTCTTGTATCTCTTGCAATCATTAATTCTTCTTCTGTTGGAACAATCCATACTTTTACTTTTGAGTCTTTGCTTGAGATTTCTCTTTCTTCTGCCTTTACATTATTTGCTTCTAAATCTAAGCTTACCCCCATCCATGTTAAGTGTTCACATATCATTTTTCTTTCATCTGGTCCTCTTTCTCCTACTCCTCCTGCAAATGCAATGACATCAACACCGTTCATAGCTACTGCGTATTTTGCAATATATTGTGCAATAATGTAGCAATAAGTTTCCATTGCAATACTTGCTCTTTTTGCATTTTCATCGTTTTTATCTATTGATTCTAATAAATCACGGTTATCTGCGGAAATTCCAGAAATACCAAGTAATCCTGATTTTTTGTTTAAAATATTTTCTACTTCGTCAGCTGATAAATTTTCTTTTTTCATTAAGAAGGTTACAATAGATGGGTCTAAGTCTCCACTTCTTGTTCCCATAGCAATTCCTGCAAGTGGTGTGAAACCCATAGATGTATCTACTGATTTACCATTTTCTACGGCACATAAACTTGCTCCTTGTCCTAAATGGCATACGATTGTTTTTAAATTTTCTACTGGTTTTCCAACTAACTGCGCTACTCTTGCAGATACATATCTGTGAGAAGTTCCATGGAAACCATATTTTCTAATTCCATATTTTTCGTAATATTCATAAGGAATTGGGTAAATATATCTTTCTTCTGGAATTGTTTGATGAAATGCTGTATCAAATACAGCTACATTTTTCTTGCCTGGCATTACTTTTTCACATGCTTCTATTCCTGTTAATGCTGCTGGGTTGTGAAGTGGTGCTAATGGAATGCATTCTTTAATTGTTTCTTTTACTTCATCTGTAATTACAACAGATTTGTTGAATTTTTCTCCTCCGTGAACAACTCTATGTCCTATAGCTGTTATTTCATCTAAAGAAGAAATAACTCCATGCTCGCTATCTGTAAATTGAGATAGTACAAAAGAGATAGCTTCTTCATGATTTTTTGCTTCTCTTTCATATTTGTATTTTTCGCTTCCTACTTTATGTGTTACAAAAGAATCTTTTGAACCTATTTTTTCATAGTTTCCTTTTGCTAATACTTGTTCGTTTTCCATATCAATTAGTTGATATTTTAGGGATGAACTTCCACTGTTTAAGACTAAAATTTTCATTTTATCTTATTCCTCCTTTTATTTTCTTATTATTATTTTTTATCTTTTAATGAAATCAAAAATAAGTAATATATTTCATTAGTTATTTTGTGCTTGTACTGCAGTGATTGCAACAACTCCTGCAATATCGTCTGCTGAACAACCTCTTGATAAATCATTTACTGGCTTTGCAATTCCTTGGCAAAGTGGACCGTAGGCTTCTGCTTTTGCTAACCTTTGTACTAATTTATAACCAATGTTTCCTGCATCTAAATCTGGAAAAATTAAGGTATTCGCTTTTCCTTCCAATGGACTTCCTGGTGCTTTGGAAGAAGCAATTTCTGGAATAATAGCAGCATCTAATTGTAATTCTCCATCTGCTACTAAATCTGGCATTTTTTCTTTTAAAATTTTTGTTGCTTCTACAACTTTATCAGTAAGTGGTGAATGTGCACTTCCATACGATGAATAAGAAAGCATAGCAACTCTTGGCTCTTTTCCTACTAATTGTTCAAAACTTTTTGCTGAAGAAATCGCAATTTCTGATAATGCTTCTGGGTCTGGGTATTCATTTAAACCACAATCTCCAAATACGAAAGCTCCTTTTTCTCCATATTCACAATTTGGAACTACCATTAAAAAGAAGGCAGATACAAGTTTGGTGCCAGGTGCTGTTTTTAAGATTTGTAAGGCTGGTCTTAAAGTGTCTGCGGTAGAATGACAAGCACCAGATACTAAACCATCAGCATTATTTTCTTTTACCATCATCATTCCAAAATAAACATTGTCTTTCATGTATTCTTTCGCTTTTTCTAAGGTCATTCCTTTTGCTTTTCTCAATTCATAAAATTCATTTGCATAGAAACTAAATTTTTCACTTGTTTGTGGGTCTACTATTTTTGCCCCTGTGATATTTACTTCATTTTCTTTTGCAAATGTTTCTACTTTTTCTTTGTTTCCTACTAAAATAATATCTGCATATCCTTCTTTTAGTATTTGTTCTACTGCTTTAAGAACACGCAAATCATTACTTTCTGGTAATACAATTGTTTTTATATCTTGTTTTGCTCTTTGCTTAATATCTTCAATAAAAGACATAAAACTATTTCCTCCTTTGCATCAAATACTATATTATTATATAGGCAAATGAGAAAAAGTACAAGTGCTTTTTTCATTTTTTCTTATTGATGTATAACTAAAAAATCTCCAATTTTATAGTAATCATTTTTTATATCATAATTTTTATATTCTATATCCAGAATTAATAGTTCATTTTCTCCTATATTTTGTATTTTATTTTCTAATTCTTCTTGTGTTGTAATACTTTGATATGTTTTTGAAGGATTCTGATTAAATTGAATATATAGTTCTAAATTCCCATCTTTTTTTGTATTATCATAAAATACAGTAGCTCCTTCTAAGTTTTTAACATAACTTAATGCTTGATAAAATCCTCTTGAAAAGCATCCAGAACAATCTATAACATTTACAAAATAAGAATAGAAATAGATTATATAACTAATAAATAAAATAAAATAGGTAAAAAAGAGGATAATGGTGTATGTTTTTTTATATTTTATTATTTGATATAATTTTCCTATTCCTAATGCAGCAAATATAATTAATACATACCATATGGAATTTAATCGATTAATGTTAGCTTCATTTATAATAAGTCCTGCTAAAAAGCTAATACTTAACCATAAGACTAACATCATATTTCCTATTTCTTTTTCTTTTAACTTTTTAATACTATAAAATAATCCTATTATACTCAATATGATTGAAATTTGATAAGTGGTACCAAATATTTTAGATGAATTCCATTCAGCACCATCTTGTTGCCAGAAAATAACTTTTAAAGTACTACATATATTATTCCATAATTGTTGTAGTTTATTAGGTGTAAAAAATATCATATCTTTTGTTCTAGATAAATTTTCATAATAAGGAATAGTAATATTTCCTATTTGAATATTTTGATTAATATGCAATAAATTAATAGCAAACATGGTAATAATTGGCATAGCAATTATAAGAAAAATACTCATACATATCAAAACATCTTTCATTTTAATGCTTTTTATTTTTACTAAGTAGATACTCATACTGAATAAAAATAATGGAACAATATAAATGGCTACACCATAACCATATAAACTAAAAGCAAAAAATATCATAGAACTATATAAAATCAATTTCTTTTTATGAGTTAGTCCTGTATATAATAAATCCATAGCAAATAAAAGAAAATGAGGAAACATATTGCAATCTAAGGACCATATAGATTGTAAAATATGCCAAGGGCAAATAGTAATTAATGCTAATGCAATAAGAGCTACTTTTTCATTTTGAGTGATTTTTTTTGTGAAATCGTAAAATACAAAGATAGAAATAATGCTAATAACCAGTGATGGAAAACGAATAGCAAATAAAGAATATCCTAATATTTTTATACTAAGTGCCATTAAGTATAATAAAATTACACTTTGCCCTCCCCAACCTTGTAAATAAACTGGAAAACTAATATTATTTAAATCTTTTCCTGTATCTATAATAGATTTTGCATTAACTACTGTCATAATTTCATCACAATTCATTTCTGCAAGTGCAGTTGGAAAGTGATAAATTCGCACTACAATTGCTATCATGATTAAAACCCAAAATAGTAGTTTTTTATTTCTTAATTTTTTCATTTTTACCTCTTGTTATTGTTTATTTTTATTTATTATATATTAGTTTATTTGGATTGTCTATCTTGTAATAGCATATTTTATACAAAAATAAACCCTTCTAATAAAACAAATTTGTTTCATTAGAAGAGTTCATTTTAACTTTTGTGTGAGATGCCTTATTCTTACGGCTCCTCGTTTTCGCAAATTGTTTAATTGAGTGTTACTTCGTTTTCTGAACGCATTTTTATTATTATTATTGCAGAGTGTTCATCTAATGTAACTTCAAAATACTTCGTTACTTGTAAATCTGTTGCTAATAGATTATAAATTCTAGTAATAATCCCACAATCTGAAGCCTGGCATGCGTTCACATTATTCATAGCTTCCATTACTTTTTTATTGTCAACGATGACAAAAATATGCTCGTTTGTTTCACCATCAATGTCGTCAAAAAGTTGCACATGGCAATTTAGGCATTTCTGATATGGGTCATAAGAAATGATAACTGTTAAAACACAGCATTGCTCATCGGATGCTTCAAAAACATCTAAAATACGGTTAGCATATGTCTGTATAGCTGTTAATTCCTTTTTCCGTTGTACTATTATTGCACTCTTTTCCCTCCAAATTTTTTCTGCCTTTTCACCAATTTCACTCATGTTGTAATCCTCCTCTTGTTTTTTGAAATTTAAACAATTTGCTACTTTTACTTTGTTACTTACTAAAGTATATCACATTTTACATAATTAGTCAATATTGTTTAGTTTTCTCACAATATAAAGAATGCCACTAATAAGAACTATAGTCACAATAACACCTAAAATCCACCATTTTGCATTTTCTTTTTGCTCTTCTTGTATTTCTTCTTTTTTATTATTTGCTTCTTGCCCTTCTAAAATCGTTGATAATTTTTCCGCTTCTACCTTAGTTTCTTCTTCATATTGTGCTTGTTCTTCCTCGTTTCTTCTATGCACTACGATTTCATATATTTTATTTGTTATTCCATCTGTTGCAGTTACCACAACTTTCACAATATTATCTCCAACCTGCATAGTACCATTTCCTTGAATTTCAACTTTTGCATTTGGATTTTGTGGAATTGCAAGAAGGTTGATTTTTTCAGCAGTAAAAGGAATATCCGCTTCATAATTTAAAGTATTATTATCAAAGGAAGGATATAACATTGCCTCTTGAATGGCAAGAGTTTCTAAATTGGTATTTGCCGCTTCTATATTTTGTGTTTTCGTTACAAAAATTTGATAATTTTCCTCTTTGCTGCCATCTTCTGATACTACATGAATGTTAATAGTGTTTTTTCCTAATTGTAAATTTTTGTTTCCGGTAATAGTTACGCTAGCTTTTTCGTTTTCTGGAAGTGCCGTTACATTTAAACTTTCTACAAAATTATTAACAACTATATAATATTGTTTTACTTCTTTTTGAAAATTAGGGCTAATTCCTTCTTGATTTAATCTTAAAACTTTTAGATTAGCACTATTTGGATTCGTTTGGTTACTTTCTTCTTGTATTGGAAGTCCTTCATTTAAGCTAATAGTTTCTTCTTGCTTTCCTATTTGAACAGAAACTTGTTTATTTTCTATTTTAATGCTTTCTCCTTTTTCATTATAAAACTCTCCTGTTACTACAATACTTGCTGTTCCTTCTTCTTTGGCTTTTAATACAAAATCTCCTATTTCTACTACATTCGTATTTTTTCCGTTTTCCGAAAACCAAGTAGCAACAATTCGATTGTTGCTATAATTAGAATTTTCTGGACCTTTACTATATTCTAATTTATCTTGAGAAAAATAGATTTCTAAAGTACAAGCAGCAATTTGTACATCTATCATTTGTATTTTAAAACTAATTTCTTCCTCTTTTTCAATTTGTTCTTTTTCTAATATTATATTAATTTGTGTTTGTGCTAATGTTGTGGTAGTAAATATAAGAAAAAATAAAATTACAATTATTCCTATTTTATATTTCATTTTCACATTCCTTTCTGACTTTACTTTTAAGATATACATAGTGTTTCACATAGTAATAAACAGCTTACAATACAATAATTATAGATACCATTTATTGCTCAATTTCTTGTAATTCTAAAATGTGTCTTTGAATTTTTAACATATCAAAAGAAGTAGGATTTTTTCCATTTTTACTCGTTCCACCAGCAAGATAGAAAATTCCTTGTAATCTTTCTAATTCTAATATATGCCTTTGCACTTGTAATAAGTCTATACTATTGATTTTTGCATCTCCACTTACATCTCCGTAAATAAGAATATAATATTCCATTTTAGTTACGTTATTTTCATCTACAAATTGAATTTTTCCACCTGTACCAACTCTTTTGTCTTCTTCTAATTCTTTTCCATAATAGTTCAAAATTTTAATAGTATAAGAAGTTTGTATTTTTTCTTTTATTTGTTTTACAGTCATTTCTTCTAAATTCCAACCACTAATAATATTTTGCTCAATTCTTAAATTCTCGTCAAAAATAATTTCTCCCTCTTGTAATTTTGGAACTACTGTAACTTGTACCTCTTTTGTAAACTGTTTATCTTCTGTTTGCACAATAATTTTAGTATTACCTTTTTGTTCTGCAGTTACTTTTCCATCTGTATCTACACTTGCAATTTCTGGTTTTTCAGAAGTATATATTACATTTTGAATGTCAGCATCTACTGGCGTAAAAATAGGTGTAATTACAAAAGTATTTCCTTCTTGTAATATAATACTTTCACTATTTACTTGCATATCGGTAATTGGTGTGTAAACTTGTATTGTAATGCTAGCTGTTACATTATTTTCTTTTGCTTTTGCTGTAATTACTGTTGTTCCAGAAGATAACGCAACTATATTTCCTTTTTCATCTATACTTGCTACATTTGATTTACTACTTTCATAAGAAATTTCATGGTTTTGGGCTTCTTTTGGTGAAATAGAAATTGCTACTTTTTGCGTATCTCCTTTTTTCATTTTTTCGTTTTCTACCGATAATGTAATACTTTCAATTTGAACTTTAGGAGCTTCTTTTAAATAATTAGAAAATGCATATCCAACCATTCCATTAGGAAGTAATACCTTGTCCCATAATTCACCTGCTTGTCTTCCTTTGGCAATTCTAGTCATAATAACATTTCTATCTATTTGAATTAAAGATTCATAAGAAGTAGATGGACCTGTTCTAATGTTTAAAGTATTTTGTACATCGGCATATACTCTTGTGTTATCATCTATAAAATCACTTTCTAAAATATTAGGATTTTGGCATAATGTTTCTGGCATATTGTTATAAACTGGTATAATAAAAGTCATGCTATTGTTTATAATTCCTGTAGAAGAATATCCACTATAAATAGAACTAGACTCACTATAAGGAGCTAGCACATTTGTCATATATTGATGCCAAAATAGTTCTTGTGAAGAACTAGAATTAACATGAAATTTCTGTAAATATAGATTATTTTGTCCTACGTTAATATAACTAGAACCTATAAAAATAGCACCACCAGTAATGGCTCTTTCTTTCGTATTCCAAGGAAGAAGATATTTTGCTTTTGTTTCTTCACTTGCTCCTTTTCCATCTCTAGCATAAGCAAGTCCATTTTTAATAGCTCCCATTGGCTCATTTGAGCTAGTAGCTCCAATATTATAAAAATTATATAATCCTTCATAACCTGGCACTTTTCCACTAATTGAACTGTTCGACAAAAAAGGTCCCATTTCTTGTTTAATACGAGAAGCTAAGTGATAAGGACTTACTCCGTGAAGTTCTTCCTGCTGATAAAATTAAATCAGAATATTTTCGGTTCATTACTACATTGCTTCCAGTGCTTGTTACATATTCTACCAATGTATTGTAAAATTCGGTTCCATATAGGATTTTTTCAACTCCATCTAAGTTATTGTTTGTAGCAGCATCAAAAGATAAGGCTTCAAATTGAAAAATACGAACATTATTTAAAAAATTTCTTGGGTCCATACAATATTCTAATGCCATTTTAGAACTATCTACCCAACCTGCGTCTACTTCTACGTTATATTGTCCGAGGAGTTGTGTTTTTCCATCTATCAGAATAAGTTTTTGGCACTAAGTTTTTTCCAAATTCATTTTCTTTTTCTATCACATAGTTCCAATCTAAATTAGTATATAATGCAACAAATTTCCAATTAGGATGTTCTTTTTGTAATTCTTCTACATAAGGCTGATATGAACTTGGAAAATCGGCAGCATTACTAATTGATGTGCAGATAAATAGATAGCCTATGATTATTAGTAATTTTATAATTTTTTTGTTTTTCATGGAATTTTTATTCCTTTCTAATTAAAGATAATAGATTTGTGACTTTTATTTGCTATCTTTATTTACATTTTAAATAAAATTTTTACTATTCTTTTTCTTCTTCCACTGCTTGTACAATTAAACGGTTTTTCGAATAATTAACACAAGTAATAAGAGTAACCATTCTTTTTCCTTGTGTTTCCTGCATAATAGGTGCTGTATTTTCTGGTTTTACTCGGTATATTTTATCTATAGTATAAACATATTTTCCATTTTTATTATCACTTAAGTACAATTCATCACCTGTTTCTAAATCAATGAGATGATTAAACATATTTTCCTGCTGATAGTTATGTCCTGCAATGCAAAAATTGCCTACTTCATTAGGCTCTGGTCCCCAAAATTTAGAAGCACAAACCTTCATTCCTTCTTGTGTATAATCTTTTAAAATATAAGTATCTAAGTTAATTTTAGGTACTTCTAATTTAGCAATGGTAGAAAAACCTAAATAGCTTTCTTCTATTGCTTCGTCTAATGCATGTTTGGTTAAATTTGCATTTTCCTCCTGTTGTAATAAATTTGTTTCTTCTGTGTTTGTAAATGATGTTCTTTCTATTATAATTTGATTTTCTTCTAACAAGGCAATTTTTTGTTCTTGAATATATCCTGAAATAGTAAACAAAATAATAGCAAATATCAGTGCTAAAATAGCAAGTCTGATTTTTGCTTTTATTCTTTCTCTTCGTCTTTTTCTTGTTTCTCTTTGTGCCATATTTTTCTTTCCTTCCTGTAAGATTTGCAACATAGGGTAAGACACAGGCAACGTTTCCATTTGGAACATCCGTCCTTTTTGTCTCAATTAACATATGTAATAGATTTCTTTTAGTTTTTTTCTAAAAGAAATCTATGCTTTTTTAGTCCTTCTTTTTTAATACAATATAAGCACTAACTAAAATTATCATAATAGAAATAATGGAAGCATAAATCGTATTTCCTGTTTTTGGTAAAGTATTTGGAGTTTGATTGTTATTACTTGGTGGTGTTTGTGGCTCTTGAGTTGTTCCTGAATCTGGTGTTTGAGTAGTTGTTTTTCCTACTTTAATTTCAAAGGTATTACTTGCAATAGTAGCATCGCCATCGTCACGATTGATTAGTTTTAAAGTAAGAGTATAAGTTCCTTCTCCACTAAAAATACCTTTTGCTTGTATTTTCTTTGCTACATCTTTTCCACCAATTGCATCTCCTTGTTCATTTCCCCATCCACTTTCAATAATGTCATATTGTTCATCTTCATCTTTTTGTGCTAAAAGTTGCATATCTTGTCCTTCTGGTGCTGTTACTGTTGCTATTAATCTTGTTTTTGCAAAATTTTTACCCATACTAGAAGAAATAAGAATTTCCATATCTTTTTCTTCTTCTGGAAGAATATCTCCTGTATAATTTAGGGCTATTTTGTAATCTTCATACATTGGTTCTACCACAATGTTTTTTATTGTTTCACTTGTTGTTAAATAATATTGAACACTAGCATCTGGGCTTGCTAAACCTTCTAAGCTAACTCTTAAACTACTTGGATTTGTTGCTGTTATCACATCTTCCCCTTTTGCTTTAAAAGTAACGGACATACTATTTCGTGGAGTTTGTCCTTGAACTTGTTTATAAGCATAAGTGACAATAACTTTTTCTCCAGTATCATTTGCTTCTCCACCCTCTGCAGAAACATATTCTAATATGTTAGCATCATAAACAACATTGGCAGTATAAGCACCTAAATCAGTTCCAAATGCAATGTTTAATGTGACAGTTTCGTTTGGATGAACCGTTTCTTTATCGGTTGTTATTTGCACTGTTTTTAATTCTTGTTCAATAGTTGGTCCTAAATTTGCTGCATTAACGTTTATTGTATAGGTTATCAAAAATAAAACAAGAAATATTGCAATTAAGCTCACTATTTTTTTCATAAAATTTTTCCTCCTTTTTTTGATTTTATAGTAAATATTATGTCGTTTTTTCTTATTTCTAGTTTAGAAACTTTTTGACTTTAAGGAATTTTTTTCCATATAAAAAAACAAAAAAACGATAACAATTGTTATCGTTTTTTGTTTGCCAAGCAAAGATTTAAATTGTATTTAAAAACATATCTAACCAATTTGATTTAAGAATACTTTCATGATAAACCAAATTAGTTAAAATAGGGTCATGGCTTTCTATTAACATTTTAATAAAAGCCGCCGGTTCTTGGAAAAAATTTGCCTCTGTCATTGTTAAATCATTTTCGTGAATCAGAAGTATTAAGACAGCTAACTCATAAAGCTTGTCTTTCGGAATTTCTTTTTTTGTTAACTTCAATTTCCTATATTTTTCAGTTCCCTTAGATAAAATCTCTGCTTTATGTCCTTCTATTTGGTAACATAAAGAAGATATTTTACTGTTTGTTGTTACAGCTGGCTGCATTTGCTCAAGTATCATTCTTAGTTTACTCTGTAAAATAGAAATGACTGTAAGAAGGGAATATCTTAATGTTTCCTCTTCTTCCGTTTGAAGAAAATCTTTCAGCTTAGGAATCATTTCTTCATACTGATTTCTCTTTTTTACAAATTGCCGTTCTGTTTCTTCATTTTCCCTTTCCAATTTATTCTTTTCTCTTACTACTTCTAGCATGAGCGAAACAGCCTGTATAGAATCATTCAGTTCAGATAAAAGTACGCTTCTTTCCTTTGACATTTAATTATCCTCCTTTTAATTAAAATGGTGATATTTTTATAATTACAATACTAACATTATAGCCTATTTTTTGATTTTTTTCAATATGTTACCATAATTTTTTTACAGAATTATGTATTTATATGTTGTTTTTTGATTATTCTATATATAATTTCTCACTAATAATGAAAAATTTTTCATTTTATGATAAAATGCCTATGAGAAAGGATTGTTTACAAATGAAATTAGAATATAGTATAACCAAACAAGATGAAAATAAAACAATAAAAGAAATTCTTTTATCTCATTTTCAAATTTCTCATAGACTGTTAACTACTCTAAAAAAAGAAAATAGCATTTTTCTAAATGATTCTCCTTCTTTTCTTTATTATTCTGTAAAAGAAAATGATAAAATAGCTATCTTATTTGATTATGAAGAAGATAATTCCAATATTGTACCAAAAGAAATGAAACTTTCTATTGTTTATGAAGATGAAGCTTATTTAGTTGTTAATAAACCTTCTGGTATTCCAGTTCATCCTTCTATTTTGCATTATGAAGATAGTTTATCAAATGGAATTGCTTTTTATTTTGGGCAAATTGGCTTAAGAAAAAAAATTAGACCTGTAAATCGCATTGACAAAGACACTTCAGGGCTTGTTGTTTTTGCCAAAAATGAATATGTGCAAGAGTGTTTAATTCGTCAAATGAAAACTGATATGTTTCAAAAAACTTATTTTGCTATTGCAGAAGGTTTCCTAGAAGAAAAGCAAGGCACTATTAATCTTCCTATTGCACGAAAAGAAAATAGTATTATAGAAAGATGTGTCTCTTCTTCAGGCAGTCCTTCTGTTACACATTATAAAGTACTAGGAGAAAAATTTTATCATAATCTTCCTATTTCAATTGTAGAATGTACGTTAGAAACAGGAAGAACACATCAAATTCGCGTTCATTTAAGCTACATAGGGCATCCACTTTTAGGTGATGATTTATATGGTGGAAATGTTAATTTTATTAAAAGGCAAGCATTACATAGCTTTCAAATTTCTTTTGTTCATCCTATTTCAAAAGAAGCAGTTTGCTATGAAGCTCCACTACCAGAGGATTTGAAAACTTTTCTAATTTAAATAGATAAATTATCATTTAAATAGAAAAAACATTAAATTTTCTATTTTTAATACATTACATACAAAAAACTCGGCTTCTTTTGCCGAGTTTTTTGATATTATATTTAAAATATATAAGTAAATCTATAAGCCGGGTTCTGTCGTGAATAGTCATTTATCTACTTCTTATATCACTATAAGACTCTAACAGCCACCATGTTTAGAAGATGACGAGCAGTCTTAGCCTTCTATTTACGGTGTTGCTCCAGGTGGGGTTTACACGGACCTTCTATGTCACCATAGAAGCGGTGAGCTCTTACCTCGCCTTTTCACCCTTACCTAAAAATAGGCGGTTATTTTCTGTTGCACTTTCCTTAAGGTTACCCTCACAAGACGTTATCTTGCACCATTGCTCTGTGGAGCCCGGACTTTCCTCGTACGCTGCCTTTCGACCTTGCTATACGCGACTATTCAATTTACTTAAACTAATTATTATTATAATAGGAATGATGCAAAAAGTCAAGAAGGAAAGATTTGGAACTATTCCAATCTTTCCTTTACTTTTAAAAATTAATTAATTCTTCCATACTATTACGATATTTAATATAAAATAATTCCTTATCTTGCTTATCTATTGTATTATTTAGCTCATTTAAAGAAACATAAATTTTACTAATTTGACTTTGCTTTTGTTCATTTGAATTGATACTGTTCATAATGTTAGAAAAATAGCTAATTGCATTTTGCATTTGTTGTTTGACGTCATCCCATTTATCTTGTTCTATAAACGCATAAGCATTTAATAAATATGCTTTGGTATAATCTAGGTTAATTTGTTGATTATCTTTTGAAAATTGACTTCTATAATTAGGAAGTAAAGCATATAAACTTGCTAAATTATTTAACATAGCTGTTTTGTCTTCTTGCTTTGCACTTAGGGTTACTTGATCTAAAGTAGAAGAAAAATTTAAAATATCTTCATTTTTCACATTTAATTCATGTAAATCAACCACCATACTTGGCCATGTAGAATATATAATTTCTGTATTAGTTTTGATGTAATCCCAATCAATTTCTGGTTTTTCATTTGTTAATATGCTATTGTTTTTAACTGCAAATTGAATGTTGTCTTCTGATGAAGAAGTTTGTTCTTTACTTTCTGAATTTTCAGATTGTTGAGAAGAACCTCCTTGTGATGAGCCTCCTCCTTCTCCTTGTTGAGAATTACTACCACTTTCTTTTCCTTGACTTGAACCACTACCAGAGGCACTTCCAGAATCTCCTGATGTTTCTTGATTTTGCTTAGAACTTTCTTTATTATCTATATTTTGTTGTACTACAACGCTATTGGAAAAACGAATTTGATTTAAATGGTTCATCATCATAATAACTTTATTTTCTAAATAGGCAATTTGCTCTTCTGATTTATTTGTTAAACTTTTTTCTTCTTTTTGGTTTGCCATTACATAAGCAAAGGCAGATATAGCAATAATTATGGCAATAATAATAATTGTCAATATTATTTTTTTCATAGTTTATTTCATTCCTTCCTAGTGCACAAGTGACTTAAAAAAATTGATTTTATGATTTTTCGTATTTTTGCACTTCTTTCTTTGTAGTATGATAAATTTTTTCAATTTTATTCCTTGTATAAATCAAAAAAAATGAAAAATACTAACAGAAAAGGAGATTTTAACGATGAAAACATTTATTAAATTGTTTAGCAATAAAGAAGGTGAAATTGAACGCTTTTTAAAGCAATTTTATTCTGATTTAGATGATACTTCGGAAAATTATCATTCTTTATTAGAATGGGAAAAATCTTTTGAGAATCCTATTGAAATGGCAGATATGATAGGTGTTTTTATCGATAATATAGAAGATTTTAAAATAAATATGTGGGTTTGTTTTGATAAAGATATTTTAATCAATGTAACAGAACATAATGTAGATGATTTAATTCGTTATATGTATGAAAGATACCCCTATTAAACAATTACTATTTTTCTAGCAAAATAGTAACGGGTCCATCATTTAGAAGTTCTACTTTCATATCAGCGCCAAAAATACCATGTTCTACGACTATATTCTCTTCCTTACATTTTTCTATAAAATATTCATATAGTTCATTTGCTTTATCTGGTTTAGCAGCATTTGTAAAACTTGGTCTATTTCCTGAAGAACAATCTGCATAAAGAGTAAATTGAGAAACAATTAAAAGTTCTCCTTGTACATCTTTTAAACTAAGATTCATTTTATCATTTTCATCTTCAAATATTCTTAATTTAATTAATTTCTGTACCAGAAAATCTGCTGTTTCTTTTGTATCTTCTGGTCCTACACCAAGAAGGACAAGAAAACCTTGTCCTATTTTTCCTACTATTTTGCTATCTACTTCTACGCTAGCATGTTTTACTCTTTGAATGACTAATTTCATATTTTCCTCCATTGTCGCAATTAGGGACAGTCCCAAATTGCTCCATTTGGAACAATTTGTACCACTGCTTTATTATTCTGATTTTTTATCTCTTGTCATTAGAAGTGTTACTCCTTCTCGTGGGTTTAACCCATTATATAACATATCATATACAGCATTTACAATTGGCATATCTACATTATATTTTTGTGCAAGTTCATGAGCTACTTCTATGTTGTCCACTCCTTCTATTACCATTCCAATTTGCTTTCTAGCATCTTCTAAGGACATTCCTTGCCCCATTAGTTTTCCTGCAGTTCTATTTCTGCTATGCTCACTAAGGCATGTAACAATTAAGTCTCCTAAACCTGTTAAGCCATAGAAGGTTTCTCTATTTCCGCCTAAAGTTTCTCCTAATCTTGCAATTTCCGTAAGACCTCTTGTGATTAGGGCGGCAAAAGAGTTATCTCCAAGGCCTATTCCTGCTGCTACACCTGCACAAAAGGCGATAATATTTTTTAAGGCTCCTCCTAGCTCTACTCCTTTTACATCTGAAGAAGTGTAAACTCTTAAATTTTCGTTCATAAAAATATCACTAATTTCATCTGCTACTTTTTCGTTTTCTGATGCAATTACCATTGCCGTTGGAATTCCTTTAGATACTTCCTCTGCATGGCTTGGTCCGTGATAAAATGGCTAATTTTGTATTTGGTAATTCTTCTTTAAATACTTCGTCTAAGGTTGATAATGTTGTTGTTTCAAACCCTTTTGAACAAATTACAATGGTTTGATTTGTTACATATGGCTTATATTCTTTTACTGTATTTCTTGTAAATTTCGATGGTGTAACATGTAAAATAATTTCTGAACCATTGATTGCTTCTTCATAAGAAGTAGTACAAATAATTCCTTCTGGAATTGTGATTTCTGGTAAAAATTTGCACTTTTTTTCTTTATTAATTAAATCTGCTTCTTCTTGCATAAAAGACCAGATTTTTATTTCATTTCCTAATTTTACTAAGTGAATGGCAAGGGCTACTCCCCAACTTCCACTTCCTATAATTGCTATTTTTTTCACTTTTTTTCTCCTTTTTAATTTGCTTAATTTTGTTTTACTTAATTATATTTATTATTATGAAAATACTATAATTTAAAATGCTATAGTTTTAAAATAATATAATTTAAAAATTGCTAAAATTTCTAATAATAGAAAAGGGGTGTCCCCAGCGTTCCATTTTGGAACGAAAAGGGGCGTCCCTCTTGTTCAATCTTTCTTATTTCTTTAAATTTTTAAAATCTATTTTATTTTCTGTTCCAGAAAGTAGACGTTTTACATTTTCTCTATGATTAAACACTACTAAAACTGCAAGTAAAATACTGTATATAATATAGTTTCCATCTACTAAGTAACTATTATGTGGCATAAAGGTAATTAATACAGGGAATAAAATAGCTGCTGCTATAGAACCTAATGATACCATTCTTGTTAAAATCATTAATACTAAAGCAAATACTAAGCAAATTAATCCGATATTCCAATTCGTTACTAATAGAACACCTAAGGCTGTCGCTATTCCTTTACCTCCTTTAAATTGGAAGAAGATTGGAAATGTATGCCCTAATATAACTGCAATTCCTGCAAGTTGAATTAGTAATGCTTTGTCTATTCCTTCTTTTACAATAAGTCCTGCAATATAAGCGACTAAAACTGCAACTACTCCTTTTAGAATATCACAAATTAGCGTAATAATCGATGCTTTTTTTCCTACTGTTCTTAATACATTTGTAGTTCCTGCATTTCCACTTCCTTTTTCTCTTACATCAAATCCTGCTAATTTTTTGCTAATAATAACGGAAAAGCTAATGCTTCCTAATAAATAAGCTATAATTGTTACAACAATATAAGTTGCCATTTTTTATTCCTCCTTTTTTTCTCTTACAATCATTCTAACAGGTGTTCCTGTTAAAGTAAATTCTTTTCGTATTTGATTTACCAAATATCTTTCATATGAAAAATGAAATAATTTTTTATCGTTTACAAACACAACAAATGTTGGTGGTTTGGTAGATGCTTGTGTCATATAAAAAATTTTTAAGCGTTTTCCTTTATCTGTTGGTGGTTGTACAATGGCAATGGCTTCATTTAATACTTGATTCAAAACAGAGGTTGAAACTCTCATTGCATTTTGATTTGCTACTTTATTAATTAACTCAAATAATTGATTTACCCTTTGCCCTGTTTTGGCTGAAATAAAGATAATGGGTGCATAAGATAAATAAGCAAGTTCTCTATATACCTCTTTTTTATATTGTTCCATGGTATGTTCATCTTTTTCATAAGCATCCCACTTGTTTATAACAATAATACTTGCTTTTCCTGCCTCGTGTGCTTCTCCCGCTATTTTTTTATCTTGCTCTGTTACTCCTTCATTTGCGTCTATCATAAGAAGACATACATCTGCTCTTTCTACTGCTAAAAGACTTCTCATTACACTATATTTTTCTATTTGTTCTTCTACTTTAGATTTTCTACGAATGCCTGCTGTATCTATAAAAACATATTTTCCAAATTCATTTTCAAATTCAGAGTCTATGGCATCTCTTGTAGTGCCTGCAATGTCGCTTACAATGACTCTGTTTTCTCCTAAAATTTTATTTATTAAAGAGGATTTACCTACATTTGGCTTTCCAATAACTGCTACTTTTATAGTGCTTCCATCTTCTTCATCTTCAGTTTCTGGAAAGTGTTCATATATGGCATCTAGTACATCTCCAATTCCTAAAGCATTTACTGATGATACAGGATATGGAGTGCCTAGTCCTAAATTGTAAAATTCATAAATGTCATCCGCCGTTTTACCAAAGTTATCTGCTTTGTTGCAAACTAAAACAACAGGTTTCTTCGATTTTTTAAGCATTAAGCTAATTTCTTCATCTGTTGCTGTAACCCCTTGCTTCATATCGGTAAGAAATACTATAACATCTGCAATATTTATAGCAATGTTTGCTTGCTCTCTCATTTGAGAAACAATAATATCCTCCGATTCTGGTTCAATTCCTCCGGTATCTATTAACGTAAAACTTCTTCCTTTCCAAGTGGCATCTGCATAAACTCTGTCTCTTGTAACACCTGGTTCATCTTGAACAATAGAAATTCTTTTTCCTGCTATATAATTAAAAAATGTGGATTTTCCTACATTTGGTCTTCCTACAATTGCCACGGTTGGCTTGCTCATTTGTTTCACCTCTTTTATCATGTTTATTCTATACTATTTTTGTTTTTTCGTCAATGCAATATTGTGTTTTTCTATTTTTTATGTTATTATTGATACGTAATCATTGTTGTAATACCTATTGAAATAATTATTTAAGGAGGTAGCATTATGACTGAAATGCAAAAAGAAATTCAAAAAATGGAAGCAGCCGGTCTTGATGTCGTTGCAGTAGATGCAGATGGTAAACTTGCTCATGTAACTGGCGGTATTAACCAAAATACAGAATTCTGTGATTCTTGTTCTTTTTTAGCTTTTCGGCGGGACCCGGATCCTTATGATTGGTTCCATGACAATGACCAAAAAGCAGTATGTGAAAAAATGAAAGCTATGATTGCAGGTGCTTTGGAAAAACCTTCTGAAATGGTGAACATTAGTACACCATTGTGGTGTCCTCGTTTATTAAAATGTTCATTAACTGAAGAAGAAGAAAAGAAGGCAAAGGAGCGGCTATCATTCGATAGAAGTCGCTATGAGTAATACGAAAAACAAGGTTTCTATTTAGAAACCTTGTTTTTCTATGCCTTTTAGTAATTTATTTATTTTTTCTTTTTAATGCGAGCACATATTTTCCTACTAATCCTACAACTCCCAAAATGGAAACCATAGCAGAAAATTTCATAAGGCTAGTTCCTGTATAATGCACCTCTAAAATTCCTTCTTCTACATTTTCTAAGGTAACTCCTACAAATCCATTTTCTGTTTCATAAGGTTTTAATGCTTCTTTTTTGCCTTGTTGTTCTAAAGTTACTTCATATCCTAAATAATATATATAAGGTAATTCTAATTTTGCTTCTCCTTCTGCAGATACAATACTTTTTAAATTTGTATTTTCTTTATTTTGCATTTTTATTTCTGCATTTCCTTCTAACACATATATTCTATCTTCTCTTGTTTCAATATAACTTCGATTTTGAAATGCTTTGCTTGGTAAATATTCAAAACTTGCACAGCCTGCATGCACTCTACCTGTATTTTCTGTTACTCTTACTGCTGGCCATAAACGTTCTTCATTTAAGTTTTCTGTATATGGTAAATGAAAAATAAATAAAGTGCTTGTTAGTATTAGTAAAACTAGAAGAATGCAAATATCTTTGCTTTTTACCTTTTTCAATAATACAGAAAAATTGACTGCTGCTACAAATGCTAAGAAGAATGAAGAAAATTCTAATAATCTAAATGAAAATTGTAGCATTTTTAAAATTGCAGGTAAATGTTCAAATGGAAATACTTTTAATGTCATAATAAGACATGCCATCCCTGCTGTAAGCGCAAAAATATAAAAACGATAAAAATCTGTATGTTTGCATTTTTCTCTTAATTTTCTTATTACTAGAGGTGATAAGATTAGTAAAATAATGCTAATAAGTCCAATTTCATAAATCATTCCTTGTTTTGAGGTAGTAAAAAGTAAATCTATGAAATTTAGTTTAAAAGCAATTAGCACTTCAGTTCGTTCCATTCTTCCTGGCTGAAATACTTCATATTCTGCTCCTAATTTATGCTCTAATAAAGGGCACCAGAAGAATGCAGTTAGAAGAATAATGAAGACAATTGATACTATAATTTTTCTTATTACTTGTTTTTTCTTTAGAGCTTTGCTTTGCCATAACAAGTAAACAAAGCACAAAATAGCAGTATACATAGTAATAATGGTATGAGTTAAGATAAGCCCCACACTACCTATTATTAATATATATTCTTTTTTTGGCTTTCCTTTTAAAACTCCATATAGTCCGTTGAAATACCATTGGTAAGAATGCAAAAGAAGTCAATTCTGATAACGCATTTCGAATATACATATCGGTAATGCGATAAGGTGCAAATAAATAAAAAATTCCTGCAAGCAAAGCAATTTTTTTATTTTTCGCTACTTCTTTTGTAAAGAAATACATGGTAACACCAGATGCAAAAACAACAAAAAACATAAATAATTTAATACAGCTAGTAAAGGAAACTCCTAGTATTTTAAAGAATAATGGCACATAAGCAGTAAATGGGCTATAAAATAAGTTCCAAGAATAGCCAAAGTTATTACAAAATTTTGACATAATAACAGGAAATAATTGCCCTTCTTGAATAGATTGATATGTTCCCATTAACCTTGCTATATGTTGCACACCATCATCGTAACTAATGTCTATTTTTTTGCTTAGAAGCGGAAGACAAACAAAGAAAGAAACAAGCAATAAGAGCAAAATATTTTTACTATTTTCTTTTTGTAATATTTGTTTTATTTTACTCATTTTCTTTCTCCTCTTTTCTTTTTTTGTTAATACTTATCTTTGTTATCATGAAGTGTAGAATTTTTATTTTTTTCTATTACAATATAAACTATAAAAACAACAAAGCTAATTGCAGAAATAGCATAAGACACATAGGTAATTGTAGTTCCTACATATTCTACGGTAAGGGCTCCTTCTTCTATTTCTTCATCTAAACAGCAAGCAAGATAGCCGTGTTCTGATTCTATTGTTTTTATTTCTTTTTCTATTCCGTTTACAACAAGTGTTATTTTATAACCTGGATAGTAATAATAAGGAAATTCTAGTAATGTACCTTCTTGTACTTTTTTTAATTTCATTTCATCTTTTAAATTAATTTTATTTTCATCTAGTATTTTAGTACTGCCTTCTAATACATAAGTTTTATCTTCTCTCTCCTTAACATATGTATTTTGTAATTTAATGGCTTTTAATGGCATATAATCTCGGTTAATGTGAAAATGAGAAATTTGTTTATTTTCCAAAATATAAGTCTCGTATTTTTTGTCTTTTTCTTTATCTTTTGCATAGAATTGCGACATAATATCCAAGCTGTTATATACTGCAACAATTACTATAATTAAAATTAAACATATTTTCAAAATATCTTTTCTTTTTAACTGCTGCAACAATAAAAATAAATTTACACCACAAACAAAGCTTGAAAAGAAGTTGAAAAATCCTTCCATTCTCCATGGATATTGTAATTTGCAAAGTATGTTTGGCATAATTCTCCATGGAAAAAATTTACTTATCATAAAAATAGAAAATAATCCAAAAATAATACTTAATAAATAGAAATCTTTATATTTTATATCGACTTTTTTTAACATAAAAGGAGTTAATAAAATAGCTAAAATTGTAGGTATTCCCAAAAGAAAAGTGGTTCCATTTTCTTCTCCAATATCTTTAAATAATTGTGAGAACAAAATAGTATGTTCAGCTACATAATCTGCATTTGTTGCTATTATAGAATCATCCATAATTGCATAATCTGCAAGTAGTGTTGCTTCTAATAACGGTAACCAAAAAAGCATACTAACTAGTAAAATAAATATTCCATTAATAAAACACTTTTTTATTATTTCCTGATTTTTTAGTTGTTTTAAATGAAATAATATATAAATTACGCAGAAAATAGCAGTATATAGAGTGGTTACTGTATGAGATAACATTAACCCAATTGTTCCTATTGCAATATAATAATGCTTTTTTTTATCTGCTTCAAATAAATTAGTGAGTCCTAAAAAAACTAATGGCATAAACACCATTGCAGTAAATTCCCCAATGGCAAATCTTTTATAAACATTAGCAAGTTTATATGGTGCAATTAGATAAAAAATTGCTGCAAATAATGCAATTCCTCTTTTTTTTGTTAATTGGTATGTAAATTGATACATAGTAATGCCAGATAAAATAATACAAATTGCCCCATATATTTTTAAAGCCATTGAATAAGTAGGTGTAAATAATTTAATTAAAAGCGGAATATAAGTCACAATTGGTGGATAAAATAAATTTATTGCATATCCCGATGCATTGCAGTAATATTGATTAATTAATGGAGGAAACTTTCCTATTTTAAGAGTATCTATTGTTCCAAGTACACGTAAGAAATGGAGTGCTCCATCATGTGTTTCGCGTATTTGTATTTGATTTAAAGGAATACTCAAAACAATACCAATTGCAATAATGATAAAATAATGAATCCATTTATTTTGTTTTAATATTTTTATTAATTTATTGATTGTTCCTTTTATTTCTATCATTTGTTTTTCCTCTCTATTTTTTGCTTATTATATCATTTGCCTTTTTTTTATGCAATAAAAATGTGGTAAAAGCTAGTTTCTTTTACCACATTTCTATTAATTTTCTTTTTTTGCTATTACTTCTTTTCCATTGTAGTATCCACAATTAGAGCAAACTTTGTGTTGTTCCATCATTTCATGACAATGTGGACATGCTACTAAATTTTTATTTTCTAATTTCCATGTTGATCTTTTTAAACCTGTTCTTGCTTTTGACCATCTTCTTTTTGGTTGTGCCATTTTTATCCCCCCTCGTAATTGTTCTTTTTATATGTATGTTACATAGTTTTCTCTTTTTTCAAGTACCATAAAATTATACTAAGTTTTTTATTTTTTGTCAATACTTAAGGCAAAAAAAATGGAAAAGGTTACCTTAAATTATTAAGATAACCTTTCCATTTGATTATTTATACAACCTGCACTATATAATTTTTCATGTTGTGCATATTTTTATATTGTTCTGTAATTGGCTCAGGCATAATCCTAATTTCTTGAAAATACTTATTTTCTTTACATATTTTCAAAAACTGGTCAATTGCCTCCATCCCATATTTCAATATCCAATTTTCATTAGGTATTTGAATTTTAAAAGAAACTGTTCGCTCTTCTTCTAAAGGCTTTACCTCTATTTTGCCAATCAATTTTCCTTCCTTAGAATGAATTGCTAAAATCCATTTGGAAGGTTTTTTCGTTTTTACTTTACGAATTTGTTGATGCAATTTTTGAGTAGCTTCTTTTTTTTCCTCTTCTGAGAGTTTATGATATTGATTGTAAAAATCTTCTACCTCTTCCTCCTTCATGTTGGCAATGTTGACTAGCCGCCTTTTTCCTTTACTGTCGTTGAACTGTTGCATAAAAAACCTCCTTATATTATTGTGTAGAATTATTATAGCATCTTAAAAAATGAATTGCAAGCAATAACAAGTTTTTTCACCATATTATTAAAAATCTTGTTTATTTTCTTGCATTTTTATATTTTAGTTGCTATAATAAAAGTCAGTTTAAATTTTTATATTCTTCAAAGGAGGCATATGAAATGATAAAAGGTGTAAAAATTCGGGAAACTTTTGAAGATTTTTTAGAAGAACATTCTGAACTCAAAGTTACGCGAGATGAAAAGGGACATATTATTTCTATCATATTTCCTGAAGAATCAGAAAACATATCATATACTATTATATATGATGAAGTAGTATCACTTTACTATGAATATAAAGGAAGGACATTTCATTTTTCTATTTAAAGTAAAGTTGACAAAAAAAGAGGTACCTAAAAAGCAGGTACCTCCTTTATTTTGCTATTGCCTTAATCTGTGTATCCGGAGTAACAGACTAAAGAGTGACATTTTCTCGGATGGCCTATGCCAAACGTAAATAATTTCGCTTTGTTGCTACTTTTATTTATATCCTTCTGATGGCAATTCTAGGACTAGCAAAAACTATTTTGTGCTAGGCTAGTGAAACCTATCTCCGTAAAACAGTGGACGGCCAATCCTAGTAGGACCGTTCCTTAGAGAAATTGCAGGAAACCTACAGGTTTCCCATTACAAAACAAAAGATATAATCTTGTAACGATATTATTATATTACATTTTATGTTAAAAATCAAGCAAATATGTAACATTTTCCGCATTTTGTATATATTATTAAAGGAAGAAAATTATATTTCAGAAAAAATTAAAAATAGTAATTTTAAGTTTTGCTTTACATTACTATATTAGGAGGTTTTTTATCATAATGTGTGGAATTGTTGGTTTTGTTAATTTAAAACAAGAGTTAGAACAAGAAAAATATAAAAATGTATTATCTAATATGATGTCAAAAATTGCAAGGCGTGGTCCTGATGAAGATGGCATTTTTTACAATAAGCATGCTCTTCTTGGTCATAAACGTTTAATTGTGGTTGACCCAGAAGGCGGCAAGCAACCTATGACTTGCCAATATGAAAATAATACTTATACTATTATTTATAATGGTCAATTGTATAATACAGAAGATTTAAGAAAAGAGTTAATAGAGGCTAACTTTTGTTTTGATGGACACTCTGATACAGAAGTGCTTCTAAAAAGTTATATTTATTGGGGAAATAGCGTTGTTCATAAATTAAATGGTATTTTTTCTTTTGCTATTTGGAATGAGAAGAAACAAGAATTATTTTTTGCAAGAGACCATTTTGGTGTAAAGCCTTTTTATTATTGTATAAAAGATGATTATTTTATTTTTGCATCTGAAGTAAAATCCATTTTTGCTTTTCCTCATATTCCTGTTGTAATTGAAAAAGAAGGAATTTGCGAATTGTTTGGACTTGGTCCTTGCCACACTTCTGGAAATGGTATTTTTAAGGATATTTTTGAGCTACGCCCTGCTCACTTTGGTATTTTTAATAAAGATGGCCTTCATATAGAAAGGTATTGGAAGCTTGAAAGTAAGCCTCACACTGATAGTTTTGGTACTACTTGTGAGAAAGTAAGGTTTTTGTTAGAAGATGCTATTAAAAGGCAACTGGTTTCAGATGTTCCTTTATGCACCTTTCTATCTGGCGGGCTAGATTCTAGTATTATTACGTTATATGCTTCAAATTATTGCAAAGAGCATAATCTTCCACCACTTAATACTTTTTCTGTAGACTATGTGGATAATGATAAAAATTTTCAAAAGACTGATTTTCAGCCAAATTCTGATAAATTCTATATTGATATTATGCAAAGAAAACTAAATACGAACCACAAAACAGTGGTGTTAGATACACCTGAGCTTGCGAAGGCTTTAGAAGATGCTATGATTGCAAGAGATTACCCAGGTATGGCAGATGTGGATTCTTCCCTACTTCTATTTTGCAAAAATGTAAAGCCTGAAGCTACTGTTTCTTTAACAGGTGAATGTGCAGATGAAATTTTTGGAGGCTACCCTTGGTTTTTCCGTGAAGATGCTTTAAATAGCAACACTTTTCCTTGGTCTATTGCAATTAAAGAAAGACAAGAATTACTAAACCCTACTATTAGTAAAGAAGTTAATTTAAAGGATTATATTGATTATCGCTATAATGAAAGTTTAGATGAAGTTACTATTTTAGATTCTGATTCTAAAGAAACAGCAGAAAAAAGAAAAATTTCTCATCTAACTTTAAATTGGTTTATGCAGACGCTTTTAGATAGAAGTGATAAAATGGCTATGTATAATGGTTTTGAACTTCGTGTTCCTTTTTGCGATTATCGTTTAGCTCAATACGTTTGGAATATTCCTTGGGAAATTAAGGCATTGAATGGTAGAGAAAAAGGCTTGCTTCGTTATATTATGAAGGATATTTTACCTTCTGAAATTGTAGATAGAAAGAAAAGCCCTTACCCTAAAACTTGGAATCCTACTTATTTAAATGCTGTAAAAGGAATGCTAACCAAAATTATGGAAGATACAAATGCTCCTATTAATGATTTACTTAATAGAGAATATATTTTAGAAATTTTAGAAACAGATGGCAAAGCCTTTACAAGACCTTGGTTTGGTCAGTTAATGACCGGTCCTCAACTTATGGCTTACCTTTGCCAAGTAAATATGTGGCTTGAGAGGTATCAGCCAAAGATTGAATTGTAAAATTTAAGAGGTTGCAAATAGAGCAACCTCTTCGTTTATTGGTGCGATATATTTTTCCATAATTGTTGCCATGGTATAAAATAAATAATGCTCACTTCTATTATAATAATAAATATTTGCATTATGATAAATACCCATAATGGCATAGAAATCATTTTTACTTTTTCTTCTTGCTTTTGGAAATTTTCTTCTTTATTTTCTTCGACTGGTGCTACTGTTTCTATTACTTCTTGTTTTTCTTTTATTACTTTAATGGTATATGTCTTTGCTTCGTGGTCTTCTGCTGAAAGTTGAAGAGTTATTATATTTTCTCCTTCTTTTAATTCTTCTAGTCCTGTTACAATAATAGAATTTGTATAATTTCCTGCTTCTTTTTCTATTTCAAGTTTATGAATATCTCCTGCTACATTGCATGTATATTCATAAATATCTTTTTGGAATTCTGGCGATAAACTTATATCTACTTTTTCTTCCGTTTCTTTTACTCCCTTTAAAACAATTTTATTTATATAGAAATTATCTTCTGTTTTTGGCTGTTCAGTATTTGTAGTAGGTGCTTGTGTTGTAGTTGTAGTTGGTTTTTTAGGAGTGGTTTGTTGAGGTTTAACCGGTGTTACTTGTTCAACTTCTTTTTCTTTTTCTTTTACATTGACACTAACAGACTTTGCCCCTGTTACTTCTTGAGGATTTGCTCCTGTTGTTGCTGCATCTTGAGGGGTAACTGTTACTGTTGCTATTCCTGTAGATTTTGTAGTAGCCGTTATACTAAGTGAACCTGTTTCTATGAAAGTAGAGCCACTAATTGATAGTTGTACATTACTTCCAGATATTTTAACTTTTCCATAAATACCAGAAATTGTAACAGTAAAGCTTTCTCCTACGGTCACTTCTTTTTTATTACTACTTAGTCCAAAGCTAGCTGCTTGTATCGTTGTAGGGAAAATTGCTAAACTAATAATAATAACTAATATGTATAATTTTATAAATTTTTCTTTCATTTCTTATCTCCTACTATTATTTTAATGTAATTTTTTGCACATCCATAATATGATTTTTAATATAGGCATAATCTAATGCAGATATCTTTCCATCATCATTTATGTCTGCTGCTTCTTTCTGGTTTAAGTCTGTAATTTTTTGTACATCCATAATATCGTTTTTAATGTATGCATAGTCTAGTGCAGATATTTTCCCGTCACCATTTACATCACCATATATCATACAAATATACTCTTTTAATAAAATGTCAAAATCCTTATGTTTTATTTTTACTTTTGTATTTGTTCCTATCCATGTTTGTTCTTTAGATTGATTTTCTATTTGAACTATTAAATTATTGCTAACGATGATATTATTTAAAAATTCTTTTTGTGTTACTTTTTCTCCTATTTTACTAATGTATTGACCTGCAATTTTATATTTTTGTATTTCTATTTTTGTATTTTTATCTAACTGAATTGCCTCTATTTCTATTTGTTTGGATAAATTTTGCTCTTTCCAAGTAACTTTTATAGTTGCTGTTCCTTCTTTTTTTGCTTTTATTTTTCCATCTTGAGATATTTCAATAATATCTTCATTATCACTTTCCCATACGATTGTTTTATTTTCTATCCAGCTTGGAGAAACTGTAACATTTAATATCTTAGAATCTCCTACTAAAATATAATCTTTTTCTTTTGGGAATTTTACTGCATAATCTTCCACATTGACTCGTATTTTTTTTACAATATTAGGATTATCTACAGAAGTTGCACTTATATTTGCTACTCCTACCCCTATTGCTGTTATATTTCCATTTTGCTCTACCGTTGCTATTTTTTCATTATTACTAGTCCATTTTATTTGTTTATTTTTTGCTGTATCTGGTCCTACTGTTGCTGTTACTTTAGCTGTTTGGTTTGGTAATAAATTAATATTTTCTTTATCTACTATCATACTTGCTACTACCTCATCTTTTGGTCTTAGTTGCAAATATTCAATAATAGCATCTCCATCTGCCTTTGCTAATTTTTGTAAATCTTCTTCCGAATCTAAAAATGTTACATCATGACTATTATTCATATAACAATGTTCAATTAATACAGTAGGAATTCCAGAACCATCTGAAAAATCTTCTCCTAAATCATCTAAAGTATCACCACGCATGGCATGTCGAATATCAGCATAATAATCCGCTTGGCTTCCGTCATAATATTGATATTTAGGTTCATGGTCTTGACATAATATATCATTGATAACACCATTATTGTGAATTCCTAATTTATTTAAATTATTTAATATCTTATTTCCTAAAATCGTCATTCCTTCTTTATATTTTGGAAGTTCTGTTCTACTAGTTACATATACATAAGCTCCTTCTACGTTTTTGTCGGTTGTATCATTAATGTGAAGACTAACATATAAATCAGCATGATTGTTTCTTGCTATCATAGCCCTTGCTGCTAAATCTCCTGCATCATTATTAGGAAAGTTTACGCCATCATGTGTTAAAATAACTTTCACTCCATAATATTGTTTTAACTGTTTTTCTAAATATTTGGCTATTTTTAAAGTAAGGTCTTTTTCTACTAATCCTTTATTTCCATTGGCACATCCTACCCAAGTTCCTCCATGACCGTGGGTTTAATACAATGGTTGTTCCATCTACTCCTGCTGCTTGTACCTGATTGCTGTATAGAAAAATAGTAGTGACAAAAAATAGCATTGTTAATATTTTTATTGTGTTTTTCTTTATTTTATTCATCTTTATTCCTTTTTTTATTTTTATTGTATTATATTTCTCATATGCGATTTTATCAAGTGTTTATACTCATTTTAAAATTTTTTTGATAATTTTATTTGTATGTATTGACATGACGCATAAAAATGTGCTAATATAAATATTGTCGATAAGATAAAGATGCGGATGTGGCGAAACTGGCAGACGCGCTAGACTTAGGATCTAGTCCGAAAGGGTGGGGGTTCAAGTCCTCTCATCCGCACCAGTCTGGATGTTTTTATAGGATTTAGTGTTCTATAAAGACCTCTTTTTATTTTATGCTGATAATTCGCGACACCATGACTTCATCTGTATTATTAAATTGTTACATTTTTTTACCAAATATAAATATATCTAATAGTAAAAGTGGAATGTCAGCCGTTTCTTATCAAGTTTATCAACACATTTAAAAGAAACTTAAAAAAGCAACTTGTTTAAAGAAATAAAAACAGCTGTTTTTATGTGAATTGGTTAAAACTATTGATATTAGCATAAATTTGTGATATACTTATTTCACCTAAAAAAGTACAGGAGGTTTGTTTACATGAAAGGTAATTACAACAGGCAAGATGCTATTCTTTGCCACGAAGACGACAGACATTTATTCAACCGGATAACAAAAGGTAATCCTGAAGCAAAAATTCTGGTACTTAAAGTGAATGTTGGAGATGTGATTCTTTTACCTGCTGAACAAATTATTAAAAGGTGGAGAATTATATCAGAAGAGAACGGCACTTTATATCTTGGTTATTGTCAGGATTATCATTCGCAAAGCACAGGAGGGTTAATGTATCATTACAAACCTAAATTGCGTCCTCGACTTATCTACGTCGTCGAGAAAAGCAAACAGGGAGATAACTCTTTTTCCCTTCGCCGTATTCGTAGAGAAACTGCAACGGAGATTATTACTAATCAACAAACAGCACCCATAGTCTTAAATTAAAACTATGGTATCAAAACGTAAAAGAGTGTATCAAAGCACTCTTTTACATTTTTTATATCATAGTTATTGAAAAATAGAACGTATAGAAAAAATACCATTCTGAAAAAGAATGGTATTTTTTTATTTTCAGTATGTATTATAATTAATATGAATATAGCACAAGATTGAAAATTAATCTTGTGCTATACAAATGGAATAATTATTCCACATTAACCCCATTGATAAAATACATTTCTTCATGCACAGGAAGCAGACCATATTTCTCTCAACATTTGTTAAGGTTATTTATTCTTTCTATTTCTTTAATGCTTTTTTAGAAAGAGGTCTTTTGTAAAACTTGTAGCAATCCATTGTAAAGTCATAAGGATTATCACCCATACCTATGGGGAATTCAATTTCTTCTACTTCATCATAACTATCAATTAAATAAATATCTTATCATGTCAAGATTTGCCCGAATCGTATCTAAACTAAGGCTTTCAAACTTTATTTCCATGTAAGACCTTCGACAGAATTTACACTTATTTAAGCATCCATCCACTGGCCAAATTGCAAGATATGCATATACAAAATGTAATCTGCTTCTTCAAATGGAACAGTATGTTCCAAAGGAGGTAACATTGGATAATAAGACACCATCAGTTCACGATAGCATTCTTGATTGCAAAATGTTTTTATAAGGGTATATAAATCCATATTAGAATTATTGCATTTTACATAAAATTATGATATAATTAGTGTATAAATTTTATTGGTACCCCAATATATTATTATAATTCGGGGGCCAAAACCTCCGAAAATTTTAGGAGGTAGAAATTATGTCAAATGTAAAAACAGTATGCCCTGAATGCGGAAAAGTAACAGTTCATAAAAGGTTTGACGGAACAGTTGACGAGTTCAATGACAGCAGTACAAAATGTGAATGCGGCCATGAATATACCAACTTTCCAAATGTTCTTTTGAATGTACCTAAGAAAGAAATTTCCGCAGTAGACAACTGACACAGACAAAGCGAGCCTATCATTTTTATTAAATGCAAATTTAATAAAGTTTAGGCTCGCTTTGTTTTATATTATAAGAAAGTACTTTTAATTAAGTAAAAGCTGATTTTTTATTTCATAACTTCACTCATCACTTTTGATAAATATTTCATACTATTTAAACATTGCTCCATTGTATTTCCTGTTGCACCTACTTCAATAATGCAAGCAGCTTTTGTTAAGTGTTGGTTGTATCTACTATTTCTTAAAATAATAGGTTTAAATAACCCAGGATATAATTCATTTGCCTTCTCTTGCACTTTTACTGCAAATTTCAAGTTTTGATTCCAATTAGGATGTTCTAATCCTCCCCCATCTGTTCCTATTACAAACATCATTTGTGCAGCTTGTTCTTCTCCTATTTGCACTGTTGGTGCATATGAATAGTCACCTATGGCGTCTCGGTGTAAATCAATTACAACATCGGTATCTGTATGTTCTTTTAATAGATTTTCAACTGTTGTTAATGACCTATCGTAAGAGCCACTATAAGCAGGATAATCATGATAGGTATTATCATGAATTACTTTATAACCATAACTTATTAATTGATTTGTAAGCTCTGTCCCTACTCTTACAACATTATAATTAAAGTCTGTCGTTCGATAGGTTCCTGTTTGCTGATACTGAAAGTTTTCACTTGGCGTATAACTTTCGCATGTATGAGTATGGAAAATTAACACATTTTGATTATTTACACTAATGTTTGGTGTTAGCATTTCTTCTGTTAATTGGTATTTTGTTTCATTTTTTATTTTTACTCCGTTATATTCATTCGTAAATTTAGATGGAACATTACTCTCTAACACTTGTGTAGGAAGTCCTGTTTGTGCTTGTTCTACTTGTATTTCTTCTTGCTGTATTGTTTGATTTTCTTCTATAGTTTCTTGTAAGTCTGATATTTGCTTTAGTTTCAAGTGATTCATCGCATCTAATTGCATTCCTACTACTAAATTTAATGGATTTATATTTTCTATTTCTTTTTTTAAATTTTCTTCAGAAGAACTATTGGCTTGCTTTATAGCTGGGATTGTTTCTTCTAAACAACCAATTAAACTTTCTTCTTCTATGATTTTAGGTATCTCTATTTTACCTTTTTTAGAAGAAGTTAATAGTCTTTGAAATAAAAATAAGAAAATAAGAAATATCATTATTTTTATTCCATTTTTTATTATATCTTTTGCTTTTATTACCGTTACATTAAACATCATTTTCCCCTTTGTACAAACCTCTTATAGATAAATATATGCATGTAAATAGTAGATTATTCATATAAAAAAGGTAGAAATAAACCATTTCTACCTTTTTTCATTAAATTTTATATTTGCACTAAGTATATTTTACTGTTTCCATTTTTTTATGATTTCATCTAATGTTAATGTTTCTTGTTCTCCTGTTTTCATATTTTTTAATGTAACTGTGTTGTTTTCTAGTTCTTCTTCTCCTATTACAATAACATAAGGAATTTCAAGTTTATCTGCATATTTGAATTTGGCTTTTATTTTTTTGTCTTCCAAATAAACTTCTGTTGGAATTTCTTCTTTTCTAAGAGCGGTTGCTACTTCTACTGCTTTTGTTTTATCTTCTAACATTGAAACAACTAGTACTTTTGCAATGGATTTTTCTGCTTCTTGCATTGCTTGTAATTCGTTTAATTTATAGAATAACCTTGTAAGTCCAATAGAAACACCTACTCCCGGTAATTTTTTATCAGTATAGTATTCTGCTAAATTGTCGTAACGACCACCAGAACATACACTTCCAATTTCACGATAATCATTTAAGAAAGTTTCATATACGGTTCCTGTATAATAATCTAAACCTCTTGCAATAGTTAAATCTACTTTAAAATTGCTATCTGGAATACCAAAAATGCGAACATATTTTACTACTTCTTTTAATTCTTCTAAACCTTGGTTAAATGTTGCGCTTGTGAAATTTAGGTTTTCTAATGCTTGTAATTTTTCATCTGTCGTTCCTTCAATTTCAATAAATTGCATAATTTTGTTAATTTTTTCATCTTCTACTTCTAAATCTTTTAGATAAGCAATTACATTTTCTTTGCCTATTTTTTCTAATTTATCAATAATGCGCATAATATCTACTGCTTTTTCTTCTACTTGCATTTCTTCAAATAAACCTGTTAATAATTTACGATTGTTCATGCAAATAGTAAAGTCTTCAAAACCTAATTCCTTTATAGTATGATAAATAACGCTTGGCATTTCGGCATCATTTATAATATTTAATTCATTATCACCAATAATATCAATATCACATTGATAAAACTCACGAAATCTTCCTTTTTGTGGTCTTTCTCCACGATATACTTTTCCAATTTGATATCGACGGAAAGGAAAACTAAGTTCGTTATAATATTCCGTAACATATTTAGCAAGAGGAACAGTTAAATCAAAACGCAATGCCAAATCGTTTTCTCCCTTTTGAAAACGATAAATTTGCTTTTCTGTTTCTCCTCCAGCTTTAGCTAAAAGTACATCTGCCATTTCAATAATTGGTGTATCAATTGGTAAAAATCCAAATTTTTCATAATTTCTTTGAATTTTCTCTTTCATTTGATTAAATAGAATTTGCTCTTTTGGCAATAATTCCATAAACCCTGGCAAAGTTCTTGGTTCTACTTTGTTCATGTTATCACTCCTTTTTGTCCTTTGAGAAATGTTTTCTTTGGGTGCATTTATACCTTTTGAGATATCTTATACAGAGGTTAACGTCCCTCAAAAAAGACATTTTAATCTAATCTTGGCCTTAAAGCTAAATAAATTGGCTCTTCTTCTTTTATTCTTGTTGATTTTCCATGACCGAGGGTAAACTATGGTATCATCTGGTAAAATTGCAAGTTTATTGGTTATTGATGCAATGATGTCTGGAAAGCTACTGGTTGGCAGGTCAGTTCTGCCCCATGTTCCTTTGAATAATGTATCTCCTGAAAATAGTAGTGCTTGTTCCTTGCAATATAAACAGCTTCCACCTTTGGTGTGCCCTGGGGTATGAATTACTTTAAATTCTAGTTTTCCTAAATGAATGGTATCTCCTTCATCTACTCTAGAATCTGCTTCTAATTCTATATCTTCCATTCCAATATAGTATGTCATACTAATTGATGGATTATATAAGCCCTCTGCATCATCACGGTGAATTAATACTTTTCCACCCTTTTGTTTTTTTAATTCTAAAATTGCTCCAAAGTGGTCTCCATGGCAATGGGTTAAGTAAATATATTTTAATTCATCAATTCCTAAAGTATTTAACATATCTATTATTTTTTCTGGTTCTCCACCTGGGTCAATGACCATGGTTTCTTTACTTTCTTCATCTTCTACTATATAGCAATTAGTTGGTTCTCCTAAGGCTGTATTTACTTTTAATCTTTTTAAAATCATTTTTCTTACCCTTCTTTTGTATTTATTTTTTTGTTATTTTTTACGTTTTACTTCATAGACACTATCTACTTTTCTCACTGCTTTTAGTACTTCATTTAGTTGTTCTAGGTTTTCTACTTCTACTGTTACTTCAGTTATAGCAATTCTTTCTTTGTTTGCTCTTGAAGATACTGCAATTAGTTTGGTTTTTACGGCTGCAATTTGTGTAATGATATCGGCTAATAGTCCGCTTCTGTCATTTGCAAATATTTCAATGTCTACATTGTATGCCGCTTCTTTTTCTGTGTACCAATATACATCTATCATACGATTTTCTTCATCTAAGAATAAGTCTTTTAAATTACTACAATCGGCTCTATGAATAGATACTCCCCTTCCTCTTGTAATATATCCTACAATTTTATCTCCAGGTACAGGGTTGCAACATTTTGAAAGTTTAACTAAACAGTTATCTATTCCTTCTACTACAACACCTGATTTCGATGGCTTTCTGTTTACTTTTTCTTGATTTAGTTCTTCTAATTTTTGCTCTACATTTTCTTCTTTATGCGTTTTTCTATATTCTTCTAAAATTCTAGCAATAACTTTTCCAGAAGTGATAGCTCCAAATCCAACACTTGCATACATATCTTCTACAGAATTGAATTTATAACGATTGAATGCTCCTTGTATGAATTCTGGCTTAAATAATTCGCTATGCTCCATTCCAATACGTTTGATTTCTTTTTCGATTAGGTCTTTTCCTTTTTCTATGTTTTCTTCTCTTAAATTCTTTTTGAACCATGCATTAATTTTATTTTTTGCAGTAGAGCTTTGTATAAATTTAAGCCAGTCTCTACTAGGACCTTTGGCATTGTCAGATGTAATAATTTCAACAATGTCTCCATTATGAAGTTTTGTGATAATTGGCATCATTTTGCTATTTATTTTACAACCTGTCATGTGATGTCCTATTTCTGCGTGAATGCTATAGGCGTAATCGATTGGCGTGCTTCCTCTTGGTAATACTTTGATATCTCCCTTTGGGGTAAATACATATACTTCATCTTCAAATAGCTCTGTTTTTAACGTGTTTAAAAACTCTTGTGGGTCTTGCATATCTTTTTGCCACTCTAGGGTTTCTCTAAGCCATGCTAATTTGTCTTCTGAAACGGTAACATTGGCTTTCTTTCCTTTGGCAAAACTTGCTTCTTTATAAGCCCAATGGGCAGCAATTCCGTATTCTGCAATACGATGCATATCCCAAGTACGAATTTGTACTTCAAATGGGGTTCCCTTTTCTCCAATTAGTGTAGTATGAAGAGATTGGTACATATTTGGTTTTGGTACTGCAATGTAATCTTTAAATCTTCCTGGCATTGGGTTATATAGTTCGTGAACTACACCTAAGGCTGCATAGCAGTCTTTGACAGAATTAACAATAATACGAAGTGCAAATAAGTCGTAAATTTGGTCTAAAGTGCAATTGTCTCTTTTCATTTTACGATAAATACTATATAAGTGTTTTGCACGTCCTGTAATTTCTGCTTCTATTTTTTGTGACTTTAACTCTTGCTTTATTTGTTCTTGTATTTTTTCAATAAATTGTAATCTTTCTTCCCTTTTTCTATCAATTCCTTCTACTATTTCTCTATAGTCTTCTGGATATAAGTATTTGAATCCTAAATCTTCTAATTCCCATTTTAAAGAATAAATACCAAGTCTATTGGCAAGTGGTGCATATAGTTCCATAGTTTCTTTGGCATTGGCAATTTGCCTGTCTCTTGATAAATATTTCAAGGTTCTCATATTATGAAGTCTATCGGAAAGTTTTATCATAATAACACGAATATCTTTTCCCATTGCTAAGAACATTTTACGATAGTTTTCTACTTGTTCTTCTTCTACTGATTCATAATTTAATTTGCTAAGTTTGGTAACTCCATCTACCATTTCTGCAATTTCATTACCAAATTCATTGATTAAGTCTTGGTGTGTAATAGGAGTATCTTCTACGACATCATGAAGAAGCGCTGCACAAATTGTTGCATCGTCTAAGCCTAATTCTGCTAATGTATAGGCTACTTGCACAGGGTGAATAATATATGGCTCTCCTGATTTTCTTAGTTGGTCGCCATGGTTATCTTTTGCATAGTTGTAAGCCTTTAAAATTAGCTTTGTATCTGTTTTTCTGTTATTCTTTTTCATTTTGTTTACTATATCATCTATAGTGTATTGTACTTTTGCTTCTTGCATTTGTTTCACTTCCTTATGTTGATTTTTTATTTATCTTTTAGTACGACTTTCTCAAATCCTTCAAATTGATTTGCACACTTTGCCTTCCATTAAACTCGTTAATTTCTAATGTTCCTACAACGTCAATTTTATCTCCAATTTGATATTCTTCTGCTAAATGTCCTAGTTGAAAACCAATGGCATCTATATAGAAATTGTTATCTTGCAAAGTTAATTTAATATGCTTTCCTTCTGATAAAGTTCGAATAGAATGTATTTTTAAGTTTTTATATAAAAATACTGGCATTTTATTTGCTTCTCCAAAAGGCTCTAATAAACTTAATTCTTGTACTGCTTTTAAACTAACATCTTGCAAAGAAATTTCCTCATCAATAGGAATTATCGGTATTATATCACATATATTGCTATTTTGTGCATATTTTTCGAAATCTTCTTTAAATTTTTCAAAATTTTCTTTTTTTAGTCCAACACCTACTGCCATAGAGTGTCCACCGTATTTTTCTAAATAGGTATTACATTTGCTTAATGCTTCATATAAGTCAAACCCTGGAATGCTTCTACCAGAGCCTTTACCATCTTCTCCCTCAAAACAAATAAGGATACTTGGTTTAAAATATAATTCTGTTATTTTAGAAGCTACTATTCCTATTACTCCATGATGCCAACCATCACTTCCTAATACTAAAACTTGCTTTTCTTGTTTCTCTTTTTCTACTTGCTCTCTTGCTTCTTCAAAAATTTCTTTTTCAATTTCTTGTCTTTGCTTATTATATTCATTTAGCTTTTCTGCAATTTGTTTGGCTTCGTCTTTATCTTCTGTTAAAAATAATTGTAAAGCCTCTTGCGCTTTTCCTATTCTTCCACAAGCGTTTATACGAGGTGCTAGTCCAAAAGAAATAGTAGTTGAGTCTACTTGTTTGTAGCCAGAAACTTCTAATAAAGTTTTAAGTCCTATATTTTTAGTTACTTCTACTAGCTTTAAGCCCAATTTTGCAATTACTCTATTTTCATCTACCAAAGGTACAATGTCGGAAATCGTTCCTATGCAAACAATATCTAAATATTTTAAATATTCTTTCTCGTCTAAATTCAACTTTTGAGAAAGAGCTTGAATTAACTTAAAACTAACTCCTACACCTGCTAATTGGTTAAAAGGATATTGATTATCTTTACGCTTTGCATCTACTACCGCTAAGGCATTTGGTAAAATCTCTCCCGGTTCGTGGTGGTCTGTTACAATAGTTTCTAGCCCTAAAGAATTTGCATATTCAATTTCATCTATGCCAGAAATTCCACAATCTACTGTAATCATTAAAGTATTTCCTTCTTCTACTATTTTTTGAATAGCATCTTTATTTAGCCCATAGCCTTCTTCTAATCTACTTGGAATATATTCAGATACATTTGCATTTTGTTCTAGTAAGAATTTTTTTAATACTGTAATACTTGTAATACCATCTACGTCATAATCTCCATAAATAATAACCTTCTCTTTATTTTCTATTGCTTTTATAATTCTTTCTACTGCCTTTTCCATATCTGGCATTAAAAACGGTTCATGAAAATCATGTCTAGTTGGTTTTAAAAATAAATCAATTTCTTGTTTTTCTAATAAATTTTTATTCACTAAAATTTTTGCAAGTAAGGTGCTAACATTATATTCTTCTGCAATTTTTTTAACTTTTTCTTCGTCTGCAACATGGCATTCCCATTTTTTATTCATAATTTCCTCTTTTTTCTAAACAATTTTCTCTATTTTATACTATTTTCCTTTATTTTAAAAGAGTTTTTTATAAATTTTTAGACTCATCCCATAAAATTGAAAATAAAAGAACGAGTCTTAAATTTTTAGACCCGTCCCTAAAATTAACTAAAATTAAATTTTTAATACTCCGCCAATGGTTCTATTCATGGCTTCATCGTGGTTAGATAGAATTGAAGCTCCACCTGCTAGTACTACGATATCTCCTTCTTGTACATAGCCACGTCTTTTTGCTTCTTCTAAACCCTCTGCTATTATATCATTTGGTTTGTTTTTCTCTTTTATTAAAATTGGTGTTGTGTTCCATGCAAGTGCTAGTTGGCGATAGGTTTTTTCGTTGTTAGTTAGTGCATATATTGGGCAGGATGGTAAGAAGCTTGCAATTACTCTTGGTGTATTTCCTGTTTCAGTATAAGCAAAGATTGCTTTTGCTTTCATTTCCATAGCTGTGGTGGTTACACTATGGTTTAAATTGAATTCATAATCTAAGTCACTTAAATCATGCTCTCTTCTGGTAAATCTTTTCCAATATTTAATATAACCTTCTACTGCTACTGCTATGTTATTCATGGTTTCTACGCATTTTACAGGATATTTACCCATGGCACTTTCTCCAGATAGCATAATAGCTCCTGTAACATCAAAAATGGCATTTGCTACGTCACTTACTTCTGCTCTGGTTGGATTTGGGTTTTCTGTCATGGAGTCTAGCATTTGGGTTGCTGTAATTACTAATTTTCCTGCATTGTTACATTTTTGAATAAATTTCTTTTGCATGATTGGTACTTCATAAAATGGAATTTCTACTCCTAAATCTCCTCTTGCTACCATGATTCCATCACTTACTTCTATAATTTCATCTAAGTTGTCAATTCCTTCTTGATTTTCTATTTTTGAAATAATTTTAATTTCTTTTCCACCATTTTCGTCTAGTACTTTTCTTATGGCTATAACATCTTCTTTTGACCTTACAAAGGATGCTGCTACAAAGTCAAAATCTGCTTTACATCCATCTTTTAAATCTTGAATATCTTTTTCTTTTAAAGATGGTAGGTTTACATGAGTTCCTGGTAAATTGATGCTCTTTCTATTTCCAAGCATTCCTCCATTCATGACTTCGCATACTACATCTTTACCACTAATTTCTTTTACTTGTAATTCTATTTTTCCATCATCTATTAAAATTTGCGTGCCTACTTTTATGTCCTTATATAGTTCTTTATAGCTAACGCTTACTCTTTCGTTATTTCCTATAATATCTTCATTCACTAATGTGAAAATATCGTGTGCCTTTAATTCTACTGGCATTTGCTCTAATTTTCCTGTTCTTATTTCTGGTCCTTGTGTATCTAAAAGAAGTGCAACTGGCATGTTTAATTCTTCTCTTGCTTGTTTTACATTTTCTATTTTTTGCTTTTGGTCTTGAAAATTACCATGTGAAAAGTTGATTCTTGCCACATTCATTCCAGCCAAAATTAATTGTTTTAGTGTTGCTACATCTTGTGAAGTAGGACCTATAGTGCATACAATTTTTGTTTTTCTCATATTTTTTATTTCCTCCTAAGCTTTTTGTTTTTTATTATATTTTAACCGATTTCAATTATATCATGATTATTTTTTTGCTTCAATAGTATTTTGATTTTATTTTTCACTATCGTCTTGTACTTCTTTATCAAATGTGATAATATTATAATGTTAATGGCTATATGCTAATTATAAATAGGAAACACAATCTATAACTATAGGAGGTTTAAGAATGAGTGAATTGTATAACAAACTAGCACAGTTGCGGGATGAAAACCAAGCTAAACATACCAATATGTATGAAAATGAAATTTTTATTCAATTAATTTCTATTGCATTTAACAACCAACTGCATCCTGATGAGTTACCTCAAGTGTTCAAGATTTGTAATGTGATGCTTTATCAGGAACAAATGGAAGCATTAATTAAGCGCATTGGACTTGATGCGACAGTAAAGCTTATTGGGCAAACTTATTCGTTTGGAAACAATTTTGAAATTACTCAAACAATCAAACCTCAGGGATAACTTCCCTGAGGTTTTTTTATTTCACAATCCATTTTACTAAATTCAAGTTTTCAGAATCTAATAACATTTCGTGTTTTGGCATTACACGGAAGGTATAGCCATAATCTCCACCAGTAGTAAGTTCAATTTTCGCTTTATAAGTATAGGTTCTTTCTTCTTCATTTCCCTCTACTAATTCCATTGGAATCACTGCAATTTTTTCTACTACTCCATTTTCTTTAATTTTACCATAATATACTTGTGCTTCTATATTTTCTGGCATAATATGAGGAAGTTTTACTTTGCAAGTAACCTCAATGTTGTTTCCTGCATCCATAACAATATTATCTAAATTGTTTTCTTCTGTAATTTGAATATCTTCCCAATTATGATATAGTTCTTCTTTAAAACTATTATAATTTGCGACTTTTTCTAAATCTTCATAATAATTATGATATAAATTTGCAAGTGGCATGTATAATTGTGTTGTATAATCTACTAACATTCTTGCTGTGCTATATTTTCCACCTGTGGACATAATTGAATTTTTCATGTATTCCATCCACTTTTTAGAAATACCATTTTCCTCTTTTTCATAATAAGCTGGTATAATTTTATTTTCTAAAATTTGATAAATGCTTTCGCTATCGGCATTATCCTGTATTTCGTAATTTTCGTATTCCGCATTGGTACCAATTGCCCAACCATTCTTCTGGTTGTAACCTTCTGCCCACCAACCATCTAGAATACTAAAGTTTACAGCACCATTAACAGAAGCTTTTTGTCCACTTGTGCCAGATGCTTCCATTGGGCGTCTTGGCGTATTTAACCAAACATCAACACCACTTACTAAGTAACGTGACATCGCAATATTGTAATTTTCTAGTAAGAATACTTTTCCTTTAAATTGTGGTTTCATAGATATTTCATGAATATATTTGATTAAATCTTGTCCTTCTTTATCTGCTGGATGTGCTTTTCCTGCAATGATAATTTGTACTGGTCTATCTGCATTATTTAGAATTTGTGTGATTCTTTCTAAGTCACGGAATAATAAGGTTGCTCTTTTATAAGTTGCAAATCTTCTTGCAAAACCAATGGTTAGTGCATTTGGATTTAATTTTGAAGTAATTTCGTTTATTTCTTCGTAGCGATAGCCACTTCTTCTAAGTCTTTCTGTAATATTTTGCTTTGCTACTTCCATTAATTTTTGTTTTCTTTCCATATGGGCATTCCATAATTTTTCATCTGGAATATCTTCAATTCTCTCCCATGTGCTATCTTGATAAATATGGTCTTGCCAATATGGCATTAAATATTCGTTATATAAATCTTTTAAATTTTGGCAAAGCCATGAACATGTATGAATTCCATTAGTAACATGCGTAATTGGAGATTCATCTGCTGCAATTTCTGGCCATACATCATTAAATAATTCTCTAGAAACTGCTCCGTGAAGCTTGCTTACACCATTTTTCTTACCAGCTACCTTTAGTGCTAAAATTCCCATATTGAAGCCTGCATTTGGCTTTGGCTCTGGTTCCATTCCCATTTTAAAGAATTCTTCTTTAGAAATACCTAATGCTTCCCATTCTTCTTTAAAATATTTTTCTACTAAATCTAATGGGAAAATATCATTTCCTGCTGGAACTGGCGTATGTGTAGTAAACACGGTTTTAGAAGAAACAATATCTCTTGCCATTTCAAAGGAAACTTGCTTTTCTTTCATTACATTTTTTATTAATTCTACAATTAAGAAAGAAGAATGTCCTTCATTCATATGGTAAACAGTTGGATTTAATCCTAAACTTTTTAACAAGTTTACTCCTGCCATTCCTAGTACCATTTCTTGCTTAATACGCATTTCTTGGTCGCCACCATATAATGTTGTGGTAACATTTCTGTATTCTTCATGATTTTCTTCAATATCTGAATCCATTAAATACAAATTAACTCTTCCTACTTGTATTTGCCACACTTTTAAATACAATTTTCTTTTTGGAAATTTTAAAGAAAGAATTAAATCTTTTCCCTCTATATCTTTTACTGGTTTTATTGGAAGAGAGGAAATGTCTAGTTTTCTATATTCTGTTTCTTGGTCTCCATAACCGTTAATTTTCTGATGGAAGTATCCATTTTTATATAACAAACCAACTGCAACAAGTGGAATACCTAAATCACTTGCAGACTTTAAATGGTCTCCAGATAGAATACCAAGTCCACCAGAATAAATGGATAAGATTTGGTCTAATCCATATTCTGCTGAAAAATATGCAATTAAATCGTTTTTATTGTCTGGATAATTTCTAGAAAACCATGTTGATTTGCTATTTTGATATGCTTCAAAATTTTCTACCATTTTATCGTAAGCTTTTAGAAAACTTTGATTTTGAGAAGCTTCTTCTAATTTTTCTTGTGATACTAGTTTTAAAAATTTTACTGGATTTTTTTCAACTGTTTCCCATAAATCTCTATCTATTTGTTTGAATAGTCTTAAAAATTCTGTATTCCAAGACCACCATAAATTATTTGCAATTTTATCCAATTCTTCAATTCTTTTTGGTAATTGTGGATTGACTGTGATTTTATTAAACACATACATGTTTATTTTCCTCCTTCGTAACTTTAAAACATAATTTTTCATCGTTAAAAATCAGATTTTATTCAACGAAAAATTTTTCTTCTTTTGATAGTTTTATTATCTATTAACTTTCTTTATTTGTCAAACCTTTTTTCTACTTTTATAAAATTTCTTTTTTACTATATTCTTCTGGTTTTAAACCAACTGTCCCTCGCATATGGTCTAATAATAAAACAAAGAAAATAGTTGATATACAGCCTATTATTATAGTGGTGTAAGCAATTGAAAATACATCTACCATATAGGATGCACCAAATACTAGGATAGCGGTAATAACATTTTCAATTAAATTATTCACTGTTGCAATTTTAATTCTTTTTTCGCTATTTGTGAAATTATTCATATATTGTTTTATTAATACATAATATGGCCCTCTTACTGCATGTTGTATAGAAATGAAAATTAAAACAAGTATAACTGTGATAAGTTTGTTAAAATTACATAATAATATCGTCCCTACCATAATGAAAGAAATGACAAATGGAAGTGACAAAACACTAAGGGTTTTATTACGATATTTTTTGTGAATTTTGCCTTGATTTTTGGCAGCAATGCCTAAAATAATTCCAAAAATAGCAATAATAACACCAAAATATTGTTCTGGTATACCTACTTCAAGTAAAATGGTGTTTCTTATGCTTTGTAGAATTTTAATAACTCCTATAAAAACAGCATTAAAAATAAGTAAACTTCTTAAACGTTTCGATTTAAATGCATTTTTAAATCCATATTTAATATTGTTAATTTCTTTTTGAATTTGCATTTTTCGTTTTTCTGTATGGATTTCTTCAAACTTTGTAGACAATAATAGTGATATTAATAAAATGCAAAAACATAATATCATAGGAATATAATGATTTACAACAAATAAGAATCCAGAAAATACCGCAGAAATAGCATCTATATAATAATATTTTGAGGTTGCCTGTCCATCTATTTTTGCAAAGGTTACTCCTCGTTTTTCGCCATGTTCCAAAGAATCATATAACATATCTGTTTCACAGGTACCTTTAACAATAAAAGAAAAAGCACATAATATTTGAGATATGAGTAACATATTAAAATTAACAGAAAACATAATAAGTAAAATATGAATTGCTAAAATAAGATTAGCTATTACCAAACTTTTTCTTTTACCTATTTTTTGAATCAATAAAGTACATGGTATTTGCATTATAAACTTAAAAAAAAAGTAAAAAGCATCAAGTTTCAATACTTGAGCTGCAGTATAACCTTTTTCTATGGTTAAAAATAGATAAATAATAGCATAATAGAATAATAAATCCCATGAAAGTGTTTTGTAAATGGGATATAATTTTATATTATTTTCTTTTTTTCTTTGTAATTCTTTTTCTTCTTTTGAAATTTCTTTTATTTCTTCTATAGTACTTTCGGTTTGCATTTGTTTTCTCCTATTTTATTTCTATTTGCATTATAACAAACCTTATTTTTTTGTGCAACCTTTTGTATGATATTTTTTAAAAATAATATTCTTCCACAATATCCTGCATACAAGTAACGCATTTTGCCCCTTGCTTAATTAAATCATTTGTTCCTTCTGCATTTTTATTTGTAATATCTCCAGGAATTGCAAAGATTATTTTTCCTTGTTCCAAAGCAAAATCTACAGTTGACATGGTACCACTTTTCTTTTTTGCCTCTATCACAATAACACCAGAAGATAATGCACTAATAATGCGATTTCGAGCAGGAAAGTTCATTCTCTCTGCTTTCGTTTCTGGTGGATATTCGCTTACAATAACGCCACCTTTTTCTACGATTTCTTTTGCTAAATTTGTATTTTCTTTAGGATAAATGCAATCAATTCCGCTTCCTATGACGGCAATTGTTTTTCCATTTTCTTTTATAGTTGCTTCATGAGAAATGCTATCAATACCTCGTGCCAAACCACTAATGGTTATAATACCTCTTTTTGCTAGTCCTTTTCCTATGGCTGTTGCTACTTTTCTTCCATAAGTAGAATTTTCTCTACAACCAATCATAGCTAATGAAAATTCATTTAATATTGATTGATTCCCTTTCACATATAAACTAATTGGTTTGTCATATAAATGCCTTAAATTTTCGGGATATTCCTCGTCTTGTAAAGTAATTAATTCTATTTTTTCTTCTTTCATTTTTTCTTGTATTTTATCTAAGTTTTCTCTATATTCTTGTTTTAAAATTTCTTTCGCTAGTTTTGCTCCTATGCCTTCTACCTGTTGTAATTCTTCCTCCTTCATGCTCCAAATTTCTTTTGGAGTATGATAAATATCTAATAATCTTTGTGTTTTTATACTTCCTAATCCTGGTATTTTTGATAACCATATCCAATATTTTAAATCTTCCATTTTTTCCTCCGTCCTTAAAATAGGAAAAAGAGCCTAATTTTAATAATTAAGCCCTTTTATATAAATTTTATTTTTTAATATATACTTTGTTTATTTATATATATTATTACTTATTTTTCTTCTAAATATTTGGCTGCGATAACGACGTTATGCAATAACATAGCTATTGTCATTGGACCAACTCCCCCTGGTACCGGTGTAATATAAGATGCTTTTTGAGAAACTTCTTCAAAATCAACATCTCCAACTAAACCTGTTTCTAGCCTATTTATTCCAACATCAATAACAACTGCATTTTCTTTTACCATATCTTTCGTTACAAATTTTGGTTTTCCAATGGCAGAAATAACAATATCTGCATTTTTCGTAATTTCTCCTACATTTTTTGTTTTTGAATGACAGATTGTAACGGTTGCATCTTCATTTAGTAAGCATTGTGCTAGTGGTTTTCCTACGATATTACTTCTTCCTAATATAACTACATTTGCCCCCTGCAAATTGATATTATATTCTTTTAGTAATCTCATAACCCCATGTGGCGTACACGAAATAAAGGTTTGTCTCTTTAAAGTTAACCTACCAATATTAATTGGATGAAAGCCATCTACATCTTTTCTATAATCTATTGCTTCAAAAGCAGTATAAATATCTAAAGGATTTGGAATCGGACTTTGTAATAAAATACCATGAATGTCTTTTCTTTCATTTAGTTCCTGTATTACTTTTAAAAGTTCTTCCATGGTAGTATTTTCATTTAATAAAAATTCTTCGTAGGCAATACCTACTTCATTACATGCTTTGCTTTTATTCCTTACATAGACTTTTGATGCTGGGTCTTCACCTACCATAATAACTGCTAGTTTTGGAAATATATTTTTTTGTTTTAATGCTTCTACTTCTTCTTTTACTTGCTCTCTTACTTTTTTTGCAAGTGCTTTTCCATCCATAATTGTTGCCATAGTTTTTGCTCCTTTTGTTTTTATTTATTATATAGAAAAAAGATATTTTTTACAATAGTTTTTAGAAAACTTGTCCTATTACATAAAATTATTTAAAATTTCTGCGATAAATAGCTTTAATAAGAATTTTTACAAAATTTATTATTCTATATGTTTTATATTTCAATGTATGTAACCTGGAAGAAGATTTCTTCTTCCAAGATTGCACTTATTTTAGCATTTTTCTTTACAACAAGCTAACATAACAATTCTAATTACAATTAATACAACTAGTATTACAATTAAAGCAACAAATGCACCTACTCCTAGAGCAGCAAATAAACCAGTAACAGCACCAATAAGAACTCCAACTACAAAGCTTAATAAAATTGATAAGATGAATATTACAACGTCAACACAACATTTACTTTTCTTTTTGCAACAATCTTTTTCGTCAAACATAATTTTCACCTCCTAATAGCATGAAAAAACAACTGCTATTAGTATAATATATGCATTTATTCGACTTTTTTCTACTCTTTTTTTCCTAGTTCTTTTAATTTTATATTTTTATCTATTTGCATTTTACCCGCTCTAGTAATTGACTCATAACCATACTTTTCTTTTATTTTGTCTAAAGTTGAATCTATCTTTTTTTGCTTTTCATTGTCTGTGTTTTCGAATAAAGAAATTTGCCTTTGCTCCTTTTCTACTAGTTGGTCTACACGAACTCCAAGTAAACGGACTGGTATACCTTTGTAAATTTCAGAAAGTAATTTTTTTGCCATATCTTGCACTAATTTTGTACTATCTGTAGGAAAATCTAATTTTCTTTGATGAGAAAATGTTTTAAATTCATTTGTTTTTATTTGTACATTTACTACATTTGCTAAAAGTTCTTCTTTTCTTAAACGATAGGTTACTTGCTCTACCAATGCAAGTAAAACTTCTTCTAATTTTTCTATACTTGTATAATCGTAAGGAAGTGTAATGGAATTTCCTATTCCTTTTGGTTTTTCTTCTTCATAGTTTACCTCTGAATTATCTATTCCATTGCTATATTCCCATATCATTTTACCGTATTTGCCAAAAGCATGAATTAATTCTTTTTCCTCTTTTTGAGCTAAGTCACCAATTGTTTTTATACCCATTTTTTGCAATTTTGGAAGACTTCTTTTTCCTACCATAAAAAGTTCAGAAACTGGAAGTTTCCACATTTTGCTTGGAATTTCTTCTTTCCACAAAGTATGAATTTTGTCTGGTTTTTCAAAATCTGATGCCATTTTTGCAAGAAGTTTGTTTTCTGAAATTCCAATATTAACAGTGAAGCCAAATTCTTCTTTTACTCTTTTATTTATTTCTAAAGCAATATCCATAATGTTTTTTCCTTTTGGTAGATAGCCTGTCATATCTAAAAAGCACTCATCAATTGAAAAACGTTCTATTTTATCTGTATATTCTAAAAGTAAATGGTAAAGTGCGTTTGAATATTTATAATAAACTTTAAAATCGCCTTGGAACACTTGTAATTTTGGGCATTTCTTGCGTGCAAAAAAGATGGGCTCACCTGTTACTATTCCAAATTGTTTGGCAATATTACTTTTGGCAAGAACGACACCTTTTCTTTGTTCTTCATCTCCACCAATGATTGCAGGAATTCGCCTAATATCAACCGTTTCTCCCTGTTTTAGACGTTCCACTGCACTCCAAGATAAAAATGCATTATTCACATCTACATGTAAAATTTCTCTTTTCATTTTTTCTCCTTAAGGCATAAGATTATTTTTTTAGCCTTATTTCTATGTTTAATTATAAAACATTTGTTTTTAATATGTCAATAATAAAAAGCTAATTTTGTTAGCTTTTTATTGTTACATATTTTTCAAAAAATTCTGTAGCAGTTAAAATTTCTGGTCTTTCTATTTCTACTTCTTTAAAATCTTTATCTCCTGTAATTAAAATATCAACATTTTCAATAATTGCAGTATATAGTATAATATAATCTTCTTCATCTCTTATTTCAAATTTTTTCTTTTTTACTTCTATTGGAGAGTACACTAATTCAAATGGGAAAGTTTCTAAAAATTTTTCTAATACATTTATACTTACTTTAAATTTTCTTTTTATCAAATCTCTCATTTCATCAATACAATAAGAAGCAATAATAATTTTGTGTTCATTTGATAGTACTTTTATTAGTTCATTCATTTTTTTACTTTTAAAAATAAATGCTGATATAAGAATATTTGTATCTAACATTATTCTCATATCTCTTTTTTCCTTTCTTTTCTATATTCTTTTATCAATTTTACTACATCTTCTTCTGTTTCTAGGCCTAATCTTTCTGCTTCTCCATCAAATTCTTCTTGTATCTTTTCTAATGCAATCATCGCTGCATTTTTTATTACAATTTCATCGCCTTTTCTAAAAAATAAAATTTTACTTCCTTCTTTAATTTTTAAAATATCTCTTATTTCTTTTGGAATTGTAATTTGACCTTTTGAAGTAACCTTTGCAAGTTCCATTTTTTTTCACCTCTTTTCTTTTTTCTTACTTTCCTTACTTTTATTATATGTTATTTATATTAAAATATCAATATTTTTTATAAAATATTTACATTTATTTCATATTACTATAAAATATAGAAAAAATACGAGGAGTTTATATGGATACATTTATTTCAAATTCAGAACAAGATACTATTAACTTTGCAAAAGACTTTGCTAAAACCTTAAAAAAAGGTGATATTGTCGTTTTAACAGGCGAACTTGGCTGTGGTAAAACCAAATTTACACAAGGAGTTTTGTCTTACTTTGGGTTAGAAAATGAAATTTCTAGTCCTACTTTTACCATTGTAAATGAACATCATAAAGAAAATATTTCTATCTTTCATTTTGACGTTTATCGTTTGGAAGATATTGACGAATTCTATGCTATGGGTGGAGAAGAATATTTTGAAAAAGGCATTTGCATTATTGAATGGGGCGAACAAATTGAAGAAATTTTGCCAAAAGGATATACGAAAATTACTTTTAGCAAGTTAGATGAAAATAAAAGAGAATTAAAAATAGAGAAAATGTAAGGTGTACCCTCAAATGTAAAAAAAATTACATTTGAGGGATTTATTATATAATTGTCACATTTTTGTCACAGAATTGTAAACATTATTTTCTTCAAAATCATTTACAAATTTTGCATATTCATATAGAATAAAGTTGAAAAATAAGAAATTTAGAATAAGTTTGTCGTCTTCAACGATGACTTTCCTAGAGTATAAAAAAGAAGGAAAAAAAAGTGAAAATTTTAGCTATTGATACTTCTTCTAAAATATGCTCTGTTGCTATTTTAGAAGATACAGAAATTATCTTAGAAAAACATATTGAAAATGAAACCACGCATTCGCAAAAACTAATGCCTTTGGTAGATAATATTTTAAAAACATGCAAACTTACCTTAGCTGATTTTGATTTATTTTCTTGCTGTGTTGGTCCGGGTTCTTTTACTGGCGTTCGTATTGGTGTTTCTACTGTAAAAGCATTTTGTGATGTTACAAATATAAAAGCATCATCTGTTAGTTCTTTGGAAAGTTTAGCTTACAATACTTTAGATTCCAATTATAAAGAAGATGCAAAATTAGTATTAAGTATGATTGACGCCAAAAACGACAATGTTTATTATGGCCTATTCGAAAGAAATAATGATACTTTTACATTAGTCGAAGAATTAGGTGCAAAAAATATTGAGGAAATGATAAAAACTTTAAAAAAATACCACTCATCCCCTATTTTATTTGTGGGAGATGGAAGTGAAAAACATCAATATCTTTTACAACAGCATTTTTCGAAATGTACTTTCGTTGAAGATAAATGTCATAAGCAAAGTGCAAGTAGTGTTGGAAAGGCGGGCTATTATCATTGTTTACAAGGAATGTGCGGAGATTCTAACTATATTACTCCCCTTTATTTAAGAAAATCTCAAGCAGAGCGCGCTTTAGATGGTGAAAAGTAAAATTTTTAAAGAAATGAGGAAAAAATGGATTTAACAAAAATGGTAACGCACACTATGAAGCTCCCTGATTTAGAAGAAATAAAAGATATTTTACAAACTGATTTTGATGATTTATGGAATTTTGAAATATTTAAGGAAGAACTTGGCAATACTAATTCTAGATATTTGGTATTGCGCTACGAAAATGAAATTGTTTGCTTTGGAGGCATTAAAATTATTTTAGATGAAGCAACTTTAATGGATATTGTTACGAAAAAAAATAAAAGGCACCAAGGCTTTGCCAAGTTTGTTTTAAATGAACTTTTAACCATTGCAGATGAAGAAAATTGCTCTTTTATTACCTTAGAAGTACGAGAAAACAATCTTCCTGCTATTCACTTATATAAGCAATTTGGTTTTAAAGAAGTTGGCAAACGAAAAAATTATTATAAAAATGGTGATACAGCTATTTTAATGACACATTATTTTAATAATTAAATTTTTAATACAATTTAACTTTTTATAACAAGAAATAATAAGTTTTCCTATAAAGAAAACAAAAAAGGAGAAATACAAATGAAAAAGAAAAATGAACTATCTTATCAAGAATTGAAAGTAACTTGTAACCCTGAAAACTTTACCTTTACTGATACTTCTGAATTAGAAGGTATTACTACTGGTATTGGACAAGAGCGTGGAATTAAAGCATTAGAATTTGGCATTAATGTTGATATTAAGGGTTATAATTTATACCTAGAAGGCCCGAGTGGTGTTGGAAAAACCATGTATGCAAAAAATTATTTAGATAAAATTTCTAAAAAGAAAAAAGTGCCAAATGACTGGTGCTATATCTATAATTTTGCAAATCCAAATGAGCCTGTTGCAGTTTCCTTCCCTGCAGGTCAAGGAAAAGAATTTAAAGAAACAATGGATACTTTTATCAAAGACATTCGTTCTGACATAAAAAGTACCTTTAATAATGATGACTTTGAAAAAGAAAAAACCTTAATTAGACAAGATTTTGAAGAAAAAAGAGCTTCTTTACTTGATAAACTAAATCAAGAATCTGAAAAACATGGTTTTCAAGTAAAATCTGCTCAAAATGGTATTTATATGATGCCAATTATTGATGGTAAAACTATTGAAGAAGAAGAATTTGATAAGTTAGATGAAGAAGTCAAAAAACAATTTGAAGAAAAATCTTCTATTGTGCAAGAACAAATTATGCAAGTAATTGGACAAATTAAAGAAATGGAACGTGCTTCTGACAAGCGTTTAGAGGAATGGCAAGCTAACATTGCCCTTCTTACTGTTAATTCGCATATCAACTATATTAAAAATAAATATAAAAGAAATAAAAAAGTAAATCAATTTTTAAATGATGTAAAACAGGATATTTTAAAAAATATTTCTATTTTCACTTCAAGTGAAGAAGAAAAACAACCTACTGGCAATGGTCCAAGACCAGAACCACCAAAACCTTGGCTTAATTATCGTGTTAATTTATTTGTAGATAACAGTAGCCTAGAAGGTGCCCCTGTTATTATGGACTCGAATTATTCTTACCAAAATATTTTTGGAAAATTAGAATATGAAAACTATTACGGTTCTTTAAAAACAGATTATACTATGTTAAAACCAGGTCTACTTCAAATGGCAAATGGTGGTTATATTATCTTCCAGGCCAAAGATTTACTTGCTAATGGCATTTGCTATGAAGCTTTAAAAAAGGCACTTCGTATTAAAGAACTTTCTATTGAAAATACAGCAGACCAACGTTCTGCCATGGTTATGATTTCTTTAAAACCAGAGCCTATTCCATTGGATGTAAAAGTAATTATGGTTGGAAATGATACTATTTACCAATCTTTACTTGCTATGGATAGTGATTTTAGAAAATTATTTAAAGTAAAAGTAGAATTTGCAGAAGATGCTCCAATTACCCAAGAAAATATGGATAAACTTGCTAGATTTGTGCATGGCTTCTGTGAGCAAGAAGAACTTCCTCATTTAGATAAAGGAGCAGTTGCTAAAATTGTAGAATATTCTTCTAAACTTTCTGGCGAGCAAGATAAGTTATCTACTCGTTTTACCGAAATTGCACAGGTAGTTGGTGAAGCTGCAACTTGGGCACAAATGGATAAAAAGAAATTAGTTACTGCAGAATATATTGATATGGCTTTAAAAGAAAGAATAGAAAGAGTAAAAAAATATGATAGCAAGTATATGGAAATGATTAAGGAAAATACCTTGCTAATTGATACTTCTGGTTCACAAGTCGGTCAAATCAACGGGCTTACGGTTATGACCATTGGCGATTATACCTTTGGAAAACCAGTTAAAATTACTGCAAATACCTATATGGGTAAAACTGGTGTTGTGAATATTGAAAGAGAAGTTGAACTTTCTGGTTCTTCTCACTCAAAAGGTGTTCTTATTTTAAGTGGTTATTTAGGAGAAATGTTTGCACAAGATATTCCTTTATCTTTAACTGCTAGCATTTGTTTTGAGCAATTATACAATGGCGTTGATGGTGATAGTGCTTCTAGTACCGAATTATATGCTATTTTGTCTAGTTTATCTGGCATTCCTATTCATCAATCTATTGCCGTTACTGGTTCTGTTAATCAAAAAGGAGAAATTCAACCAATTGGTGGTGTTAATGATAAAATTGAAGGTTTCTTCCAAGTATGTAAAATGCGTGGTTTAGATGGTTCTCATGGTGTTATGATTCCAAAACAAAATATTAAAAATTTAAGTTTATCGGAAGAAATTGTAGACGCTGTAAAGAAGCAAAAATTCCACATTTATGCTATTTCTACTATTGAAGAAGGAATTGAAATTTTAACGGATGTTCCTGCTGGTAAGAAAGATGCAAATGGAAGATTCCCTGCTGGTTCTATTAATTACCTAGCGCATGAAAAATTAAAAAAATATGCAGAAATTAGTAAAAAGTAAAAGAGAGGTTAATCCTCTCTTTTACTTTCTGAAAGTTCAAAAGCAAGTACAGGAAGTTTTTCTTTTTCCTCTTCTTCTACTCTTAAAAATTCTCCATAAATCATAGCTTGTGGAATACAAAGTAAGAATGCTACAAAGAACCGCCAGGAAAGTATAATACTACTTACTCCTAAAATAAAAAATACTAATTTTGTGCTGAGCGGCCTTTTTACTAAATAATAAGTTAACTTTTTAAAGAAACATTTCTTAAAAAAGCCTGCCACTATTAGCAGTATAACAAAATAATTAATTATTGATAATAAGAAGTAATTTTTTTCAATAACTGCTCCTATTATACTAACAATTTCCGTCATTATAACTGCAATTGGGAGTAGCACTGCTATTATGATTGCCATCCGATCCATTGTAAACCAATTTTTAATGCTCCTTAACTTTTTTTCCATATTTTAGCCCTCCTACCAATAAGTTTATTGATTGAATCTGCATACAAATGCACTTTAACGTTACGAATTATATTTTAGCACAATTTTCGGCAAAGAGCAATATTTATAAGTAAAAAGCTTCAAACATTTTATTACGCTATTGTTTTTGAGTTATGTCAATTTTTATTATTCTATGCATTAACTAGTTCATAATATGTTCCATGATTCTCCATTAATTGCATATGATTTCCTTGTTCTATTATTTTTCCATCCTTTATCATTAAGATATTATCAAAATCTTTGAGCATATCTAAAGAATGCGCAATAACAATAATTGTTTTATCTTTTGCTAGTTTATCAATCGTCTCTTCAATCTTGCTTTTGCTATAATTATCTAATGCACTAGTAGCTTCATCAAATAAAATAATTGGAGTACTTCGTAATATTGCTCTAGCTATTGCTATTCTTTGTTTTTGTCCTACTGAAATATTATTGTTATTTTCATTGATAATTTCATCATATTGCTGAGGTAATTCTTTAATAAATTCATCTATATTTGCTAATTTGCAAGCATTTATTATTTCATCATCTGTTGCTGTTTCTTTTACCATTTTTAAGTTTTCTTTAATGCTCATATTAAATAAAATTGGCTCTTGATTTACAATGGATATTGCTTTTCTAAAACTTTGCTCATTAAAATTCTTTATATTTTTATTATCAAATTTGATTGTTCCATTATAATTATCGTATTCTTTTAATAATAATTTAAATATTGTCGTTTTCCCTGCACCGCTTTGTCCTACAATTGCAGTTTTAGTATTCGGTTTAATTTGAAAACTAATATCTTCTAATACATATTTATCTGTATTTTCATATTGAAAACTTACATTTTCAAATTCTATGTTTCCCTGTATATTATTATAAGTTCCTTTGCCGAACTTTTCTTCTTCTAAATTATTATTTTCTAGTATTTCTTTAATTCTTTTCATATTTGCTGTAAACTCTGATATACCAAAGTCATGTTCAATAATTCTGTGAAATACATCATCTATAATTGTTGTCATATAAGTAATAACAACCATTGCTGTTTCTACGGTAAATTCCCCTGTTTTCACTTTTGCTATAATATATAATAATAAAATTGCATCTCCAACAATTCTTATTGTCCATTTTGTAGTATTTACTGTTTTATTTAAATATCTTCTTCTTTCTCTTACATCAGACAACTTATGAATATAATTGTCAAACATATCCGTACATTTTCGCTTTAAACTTAATGCCTTTATCTCTTTAATACCCCTAGAGGTTTCATTCATTATGGTAGTATATCTATCAATATTTTGAAATTCGCTATCTAAATAGCTTTTTGACCTTGTTAATTGTATTTTAAATAAGTATAAGCTAATAACAGCAATCATTGTTACAAATATTCCAATTTTATAATCAATAAAATAAATAATAACAAGCATAGCAAAAGAAGTCATAATATAAGCACTTTCTAATAACAATGAAGTAATTGTAGTAATAATTCCACTTTCTGCTGCTTTCATTGTCGTTAGAAACTTTCCAGATTCTATTTTTTCAAAAGTAGTCATAGACAATGATAAAATCTTTTTATATAATTTTTTCTGAATATTAGATACAATTTGTTTTTCAGCATGAATGACAATTTTTCTCCATTGATTATGGCAGAATGTAATGGATATAATTCTCCAAATAGCACACACAAAAACTAACTTTGTCGCTACTTCTAATTTCATACTCATAATACTTGCTATTAAATTAGAATTTTGAGTTGTATAAATCATAGAAGTTACTACAAAAGCAACCATAAATATAGTTCCTATAATATACTGCTTTTTATTATTTCCTGCATATTTAAATAAATCTTTAAATGCATCAAAAAATCCATAATCTTTTTTTATTTTCATTCTTTTATTCCTCATTTTTGCTTTTATTTTGAAAAAATCGTATCATAAACATTCAAAATTTGCAATAATAAAATATATTTATTTTTCAAAATAAATTTCTAACCACTGCCACTATCATATCAATCATAATTTTTACTATACAGTTTACCATTAAAATATAATTGTATGCTGGAATACCTAAATGATTTATCCTGTTATATTCTTCTACTATTTCTTCTACTTCTTTTTTTGTACAAATAGGATTTTTTTCAATATAATCTAGCATATATTCTTTTGCCAAATATGGTGCTTTTGTCATAGCATCTGTTTCTAAAAAAGACCTTATTACATAATAGAAAAAACTTAATAAACTTAAAATAATAATTTGTAGTTTAATGTCTTTGAAAATTCCTAATATCGTTAAAATGATACTTAAGGCAAAATAAAAAAGATAAATGTTAGAATAAATGAAATTAAAAATTAGCAATTTTTTGCTTTGCACGGAATGCAAGCATTCATGGGCAATAGTTTGAATTCTGGTATAAGTATCTTTAATATTAGCAATAAAAATAGTATCAGAAATAGCAATATAAAGACTTGATTTCACATCTTTGTCATTACTCTCTTTAATAGTTACCTTTGTATTATTTAATTTTTCTAAAATTGTTTTGCAAATTTCCTTATTTTCTGGAAGTTTATATGTTAGTTCATCTAATTTTTTATTGTAACCTGCTTTTTTCATTTCTTTCATTTTAATATTAAAAATAAAATAACCTACAATAAGTATTAAAATTAACACTACTAAAATTATAATATACTCCATTTTATTTCTCCTTTTTCTTATGTATTTTTTAATAAATTTGATAAAATAATTTGATATTTCTTTTTTATATATTTTCTCATCTTATTTAGAAATTGCTCTAACAAAAAAGTCGCAAATGATTTTTACCATTTACGACATTATTCGACATTATAATACATCTTGAACTGATTCTGCTATTATTTTATTAACATCAGCTAGCATAACATTAAATTTTACTTCTAAATCGAAATATTCTTTAATTTCTTTATTTTGAATCAAAACTGTATACATTTCTTGCAATTTTTTATTTTTTTCTTCTTCTACTTCTTTGCCTTGCATTGCTAAGACTTGCACTTCATAGCGTGTTTTTTCAAAATCATCTACTTTTTTCTTCAATTCTTGATTTGCTTCTATCTTTTGCTTTGCATCTTTATATTGTATATATTCTTCAGAAGTTTTAATTTCTTGTGCTAAGCGATTTGCTGTATCATATACATTCATTCCTTTACCTCTTTTCTAAAATTTATGCAACAAAAGGGACAGATGACGCAAAAGGATAAGTTAGCCGTTTGAACGAAGTGAATTACGGATAACTTATGCAGAGGCTAACGTCCCTAATGTATCATTATGCATAAGCATGTTTTTTCTTGAAAGCTAATAGGTTTGTAATTTCTGCCTCTGTATTTTTTGCTTTTCTTGTTTTTTCTGCATTTTCTTGTGCAATTTGTTTTGCTTGTTTTTCTGCCATGGTTTGACAAATTGCTTTTTGATATGTAAAGTGTGTGTCTTGTGCTATTTTGTTCCAGTTGTAACATTCTTTTACTTTTGCTTTTGCATTTTTAGCTACATTTGCTGCTAATTGATGGTCATATAGTAAACTTAGAATAGAGTCTGCAATCGAGTTTGCGTTTCCTGCATAGCTTTTCATTCCTGTTACTCTATGTTCTACTATTTCATTTAATCCACCAATATCAGACACTACTGTTGGAACACCTGCAAGCATTGCCTCTAGTGCTACAATACCAAATGGTTCATATGTACTTGGAAATACAGCAATATCACTACATTTATACATTTTTTGTACTTGCTTTGAGTCTAAATAGCCAGTAAAATATACTTTATTTTCTATTCCCATTGCTTGGGTTTGAGCTCTAAGGTCATCAATCATTCCACCTTTTCCTGCAATAATAAGTTTGCTATCGTGGTAATTTTCTAATATTTTTGGCATAGCAGAAATTAGGTGTTGCACTCCTTTTTCATAAACTAGTCTTCCCATATATAGAATTATTTTTTCATTATCTGCTGCATATTGTCTTCTAAAATCATAATCTCTTTCTATACCAGTAAAATTATTTAAATTGATACCATTTGGAATAACATTGATTTTATCAAAAGGAAGACCAAATAATCCTTGAATATGTCCTTTCATAAAATTGCTATTTACAATTACTTCTGTAGATTCATAAGTAAGCATCCATTCTACATCATTGATGTAACGTTGAGTTTCATCATGAATTCCATTATTTCTACCTGATTCTGTTGCATGAATGGTACATACAAGTGGAATATCATAAGCATGTTTTAAAGTTTTTGCACTATTGGCTACTAACCAATCATGTGCATGTATTACATCAAATTTTCCTTGTTTTGCAATAATTTCAGATGCTTTTGCTACCATGTTGAAATTTAGCTGCATAATCCAGTCTATAAAATTGTTTGGCTGAATCATGTCGTTATCTACACGATATACTTCTACTCCCTTATCATTCTCGTAGTATGGCATATTTTCCTCTCTATACGTTACTACAGTAACATCATGACCATCTTTAATAAGACGTTTAGATAAATCATGTACAACTCTTGCAATTCCTCCTACAATTCTTGGTGGGTATTCCCATGTTAGCATCAATATTTTCATAGGCTTTTTTTGCCCCTTTCTTCTCAATTTTCTTTTGTTAATTTCATTTTCTTTATTCTATACAACTTTTCGATAAAAGTAAACATTTTTTGATAAAATATTTACTTTTTTATTCTATTTTTTTATTTTTCTTATCTTTTTCTATTGAATTTCTTTTCTTTTTGATATAGTATATAAAGAAGAAAAGTATGAGATTTTACTAAGGAGGAAATTATGCCAAGAAAAGCAAAAGAAGAAGTCCCAAATGTCGAGGAAGAAACAATAAAAAAGTCAAAAACTACTACAAAAAAAGAAACTAGTAATAAAAAAATAACTAATACTAAAAAAGCTCCTAATAGTAAAAAGACTACTAGTACTAAAAAAACAACCAATAGTAAGAAAACTACTAATAGTAAAAAAACTACTAGTACTAGGAAAACAACCAATAATCAGAAAACTGCTAGTAGTAAAAAAGTTTCTAAAAAGCAAACTTCAAAAATTGCTATTAGTGAATATTACGATTTACCTTATCGTTATAATCAAACTACCGTAAAAGTTTTAGCACAAACACCAAATACTCTATTCGTTTATTGGGATATTTCAGACGAAGATAGAAAAAATTATATTGAACAATATGGTCCTTACTTTTTTAACGATACTAAACCTGTGTTACTAGTACATAATAAAACAAAAAATTATGATTTTGAAGTAGATATTAATGATTTCGCCAATAGTTGGTATCTTCATTTAGTAGATAGCAATTGTGAATATGAAATTGAACTTGGAAGGCGATCAATTAATGAATATGCAAAAATAGAAAATTATTTACCAATTAGCAATTCTAACTCTATGCAATCACCAAATGACCACATGTTGCTAGATAAATTATCCCACGTAATTTACTTTAAAAATGTGAAAACAAATGAAGTAAAAACGAAAACAACCTTAAGTCTTCTTAAGAAAATTGGTAAAGTTTCTTCTATAGCTAAATTTTATCAAAAATTATATCCAGAAGAAGAAATCAATTTTACAAAATTAGATTTAAGAAATCCATCTTCTAGTTCTTGCTTTAAGTAAAATCTAAGAATATCATATATATTAGTTATAAAAGAAAGAAATATAAATTTTAATTTTTATATACGAAATGACCTTGCGAACTAATCCTTTACTACTTAGTTCGCAATTGTTTTGACAAAGGAGAAAAATTATGCAAAATCCAAAAGGCTATGTAAGTTTTGCATTACATGCCCATTTACCTTTTATACATCATCCAGAAAGTGAAAATTATTTAGAGGAGCAATGGCTATTTGAAGCCATTTCAGAGACATATCTTCCCCTTCTTATGAATTTTCAAAAATTAGTAGAAGAAAATGTAGATTTCCGTATTACTATGTCTATGACTCCTCCTCTTTTAAATATGTTAGATAATAAACTATTGCAACAAAGATATATCAAATATTTAAAAAAACATATAGAACTTGCTAAAAAAGAAACAAAAAGAACTGAAAATAACAAACGTATCAATGAACTTTCTTACTATTATTTAGAAAAATATTCTAATGACTTACATCTATTTCATGATGTTTATCAAGATAATATTATTCAAGGTTTTAAGCATTTTCAAGATATTGGTGTATTAGAAATCATTACTTGCCGGAGCAACTCATGGTTACTTTCCTATTTTATATGTAACAGAACAAACCATAAAAGCACAAATTGCAGTTGGTGTGCAGACTTATGAAAAATATTTTGGAAGAAAGCCACGTGGTATTTGGCTTCCAGAATGTGGCTATGTACCAGAATCTGATAAGTATTTAAAAGAATTTGGTATTGATTATATAATTACTGAATCCCATGGTATTTTATATGCAGACCCTACCCCTATTTATGGCACTTATGCACCTATTGTTTCTCCAAAAGGTGTTATTGCTTTTGGTAGAGATATGGAATCTTCTAGACAAGTGTGGAGTTCTATAAATGGCTATCCTGGAGATTTTAATTATCGTGAATTTTATCGTGATATTGGCTATGATGCAGACTACGACTATATTAAACCTTATATTGCTCACAATGGGGTTCGTGTTCATACTGGAATAAAATATCATAGAATTACAGGAAAAGATTGTGAAAAAGATGTTTATAATTTACAATGGGCAAAAGATTCTGTAGAGAAACAAGCAAGTCATTTTCTAGATTCTAGAAAAAAACAAATTTCAGTTGTTTCTTCTTATATGGAAAACCCTCCTATTATTCTATGTCCTTATGATGCTGAACTTTATGGACATTGGTGGTATGAAGGTCCTTACTGGCTATATATTTTATTTAAAAAAATCCATTTTGACCAAAATGAATTTAAACTAATTACACCTAGCGAATATATAGACAAATACCCTGAAATGCAAGTTGCTACTCCTTGTCGTTCTAGTTGGGGTGCTAATGGTTATAGCGGGGTTTGGCTAAATGAAACAAATGACTATGTTCATCGCCACTTACACGTAGCAGGAGACCGTATGGTAGAACTTGCTAACACCTATGTAAATGAAAAGGAACCTTTAAAAATACAAGCTTTAAACCAATGTGCAAGAGAATTACTTTTAGCTCAAAGTAGTGACTGGTTATTTATTATCACCAATGGAACCATGGTCGATTATGCTAAAAAAAGAATTAAAGAACACATTGGTCGCTTTACAAAATTATATGAACAAATTAAAGAAAATAAAATTGATGAAAACTTTTTAAAAGACTTGCAAGAAAAAGATTGCATCTTCCCTGAAATTGATTATAAGATTTATAATTAAATTGCAAGCACAAGTTACCAAAAACTCCCTTTCTGAATAAAATATGTATATCTAAGTTTTTTTAGTAGATACTAATACATAGAAAAAAGAAAAAGAAAGGGGATTTTTTTGTCTTATGAAATCTTTTTGCATAAAAACCAATAATCAAGAAATCATACAGTATTTATTAAAAAATTTAGAAACCTCTTCCTTAGAAAATATTTATTATATTCATAGAGAATTCAAATGCTATGAAAATGTAATAGTACATTATAAAGGTAATGAGCAAAGTCTTTTTTTAGGCTTTTTAGCTGATGTTTTAACCGATTGTATTCTTTTCTTTTATGAGCCTATATTGCTTAGAAAAATCCTTTACTTTCACTACTTCTACTTTGATGATTTTGAAAGAAAGTTAATTGAAGAAAATTGCTATAAACAAATTATTTTAGAAGAAGACGACACATTAAAATATAGAAAAGAAGAAATTTGGTCTTGTGTATTACTCTATCTTCATGAAAATAAATCTATGATTTTGGATGGCTTCGTTACTTTCCGTTTAGAAAATTACTGCCATACATTAGAAGAAATTGTTGACAGTGCTGTAAATGAGTACGTCATAGAAAAAGAATATACGGAATTTATCGACTTATTAAAATTATATATTGATTCAAAAGAACCTCTTTGTAATATTATTCATTTAGTATATCACAATGGAGAATCCATTTTATTAAATCAAGAAAAAAATATCATTTCACTAGATGATAATATTTTTCATGCAAAATACTTATCTGATATCTCCTTTTCTTCTAATGATTATGCCTTAAATGCTTTACTTACATTACTTCCAAAAAGAATTGAAATTCATTTAATTGGGTATGAAGATGAATTCATTAACACATTAAAATTAATTTTTGACAATCGTATCTTTATATGCACAGACTGCAACATTTGCCATACTTATCGTGTTTTAAATAATGTGCATAGCTAAGAAATAAATTTTAGGGACGGGTCTAAAAATTTAATAATTAATTTTAAATTTTTAGACCCGTCCCTAAAATTTATTATTTCATATTATCAAGTCCGCCTTCTATTTGGTACAAATTAGAATATCCTTGTTCTTGTAAAAGTTTTAAAGCTCTTTGACTTCTACTTCCGGATTGACAATAAATAATTATGGTGTCTTCTTTATTTTTTAATAATTTTTCTGCATTTCTTTCTAAATCATATAATGGGTAGTTAATACTTCCCTCTAAATGTCCTTCTTTATATTCTTGTGGACTTCTTACATCTACTAAGATAGCCTCTTGAACATTTTTTAAAATTGTTTTTGCATTTTCATAATCTATATTGTTATCTTCACTATTTCGATATTTTCGAAAGAAATGTTTTATGCTTTCATATAGTTTCATGTTTTCACTTCCTGTCTATAAAACCTGATGTTTTTTCATTTTATATCCATTCTATTTTGTTTAAAAAATGTATAATAAAAAATAGACATCCTATTCTATTTTATGAAGAATGTCTACTTTTTGTTATTTTATTTTTTCTCATTGTTACATAATTTTGCTATTGTTGTTAGAATGAACAATACAACAGCTATTGGCATAGTGAATTGATTAATTGGTAATCTTGTAATAGCAAGTATTGCGAAGTATAATAATTGAATTGCAACAATTCCTATTACTGTTTCTGCTAATGCTTTTGGCATATTTATGTCATTTCCTTTATGTTTGTATATTGCTATATAAACAATGAAATAAACCATAACTAAAACAAATGAAATAATGGCTGGTATGATATATGGTTTTACAATATCCACAATGCTTACACTTGGAACTTCTGTTACTAATATATCTTCTACTGTATTTTCAATACCATATTTTTCGTTGATTTTTGTATTTAAATTTTCTAATTGCTCATCGGTCATGTCTTTTGTATTAATAGCTACCATATCTTCATATAATTCCACTTTTTGAATGACAATTTTTTGTTCTCCTAATACTTCTTTTGCTATTTCTTGTATTTCTTTATTTTCAAATTCTTGTCCGATATAGATATCTACTTCTTTGTGGTTACTATACTCAAAGCTAAAGTTTAACCCAAAAATAGCTGCAACTACAATACCTATTACAATAATGATAGCAATAATTCCAATTCCTATTTTCTTTTTCATGCTTTCTTCCTCCTTTTAATCTCTAAGCATAAGGTTTGTTATACTTAGATGGTATAATAGTGCAATTGCAACACCCCAGAATAAAGATATTCCTATTGTAATATTAGCAAACACAAATACAATTGCTACAATCAAAGTAGGAATTAACATAAGCAAAGCTTGTTTTATTACTGGTATTATTTCTTTTTGTTTTAAAATACCAATGGTTATGAAGTAACTAATTATAGCACTTAGAACAATACCAACCATTCCACCTAAAGAAATTTCTACATTAAAGTATCTTAGTGCAATTAGTAAAATTGCCATGTAACCTACTAGTGAAATACTTGCTAAAATTCCTTTTGTTTTATATTTTATAATTAGATAAATCATTCCTATTGTAGCTATGATAATACCAACGCTAATTGCTATTTTAAGATAATCGGCTGTGATATCAGAATATACAAATTTATTTTGTTCTATTTCATATACAATTGGTAACTTTCCTGCGTCTAATACAGCTGCCATATTATTAGCTTCTTGTAAATATTCTTGTAAATCTTCTTGTGTTGTACTACTACTAGAAGAGCCTACTGATAATTGTAATACACCATTTGAAATTTCTTCATCAAAATAGGTAGTAAGTAAAGTAGAACCATCTAATTTGATTGCAACTTCTTTTGTTATTGTTTCTTCTTGGTTAGATTCTTCTGTTTCCTCTACTTCTGCTTGTTCTTCGCTTTCCTCTTGTTCTTCACTTTCTGCTTCTTTTTCTACTGTGGTTTGTATATAAGTGTTTGTTATATTTTTAAATTTTTCTGTTCCTTCTTGATTAAATTCAATATTAATGAAAACTGTAGTTGCACCAGTTGCTGTTGTTCCATATCCAGCTTTTACTGTTTTTAAATCTTGGTTATTCATTAATACTTCGTCCGTATCTTTATCTGTGATTTCAAATTTCCCTTGGTAAGAAAGTTGATTTACTACACGGTCTGTATTATTATTTTCTGGAAGTTCTAAAAGAATATTTCCATTTTCTTGATTTTGCCTAATCACGTAGTTACTTACTGCCATAGCTTTTAATCTATTTTCTATTATTTTTTTTGCTTCTTGATAATTTTGTATATTTAAAACTTCTGCATCGTTTACCTTTTTTTCTTCTGTTTTTGCTACTTCTGTTTCTGTATTATCTTCTGGAATTACATTTCCTTCTGCATCATATCGAATGGTTTCTAAAACTTCATCACTTACTTGTAGCTCTAGTCTTCGATAACCTTTTAAATCCCTTGCTAATAAATATTCTGGTAAAATATTTTGTACCATATTTTTATTTTGAATAAAAATACCTCCAAATGATACCATTGATAATAAGATAATAACTAATATAATCAGTGTTAATTTTAAACCTTTATACTTTTTCATTTTTTCCTCCTCTATTTATAATAATTTAGTGCCATTAATAATCAGTTCAAACCAAATATTTAGGTATTTAGCTGCATATTTACTCATCATTGTTCTATCCATAAAAATTTCAAAATAATCTAATACTGGACATATTTTAGTATCTATGTTTAAATCTAAAGTTGCTATTCTTGTTTCTTTGTCAATAGTGAAATCTGCATTTGTTACAGCATAATTTACTTTATCATGTTTATCAAAGGTAGACATATTGGTATTGACTACTCTATCACGATGTACATCCGATTTATCTGCTAAGATTAAAGCAGCTGATATATCACTTACTGCCGTACCTGTTTGCTCATCATGATTTCCAATTGCCATCATAATCTCGGTTCTTTTTTGTACATCCATTCCCATTTCTTTTAAAATTTGATAAGCCAGAATTGCCCCTGAATGTGCATGGTCTACACGATTTACACAGTTTCCTATATCATGCATATAACCTGCTATTTTAGCAAGTTCTATTCTCTCCTCTGGATAGCCAAGTGTTTCTAAAATTCTTCCTGCTCTACTAGAAACAATTGAAATATGCCTTGTGGAGTGTTCTGTATAACCCAAAGCATTTAATTGCTTTTGTGCACCTACAATTAACTCTTGTACTTCTTCATTTTTTTTGATTTCTTCTAATGTTATCATATGTTCCTCCATCATTGCTTTATTCTATCCTAAAACACAAAAAAATTCAACCATTTTTTGTAAATTGGTTGAATTTTAATTTGATTTTTTGTTGATTAATATATTAAATTGCATTTAATTTAAGTTGACTCCTATAATTCCTCCTAACATACCGCCTATTATACTTGCTACTATCATAATGATACTATTAATATTGCAATTAAATCCAGAACCAGTTACGCTAGAGAGTAGATAAATGGTAAGAATATAAATTATTCCTACTAAAGCACCATTGAATAATCCATTCTTTTTAATTTTTAATGTACTAATACTACTACCAATTAGAATACTAATTGCTGTTATAACAATTACAATTGGCCCAATCATGTTTTCTTGTAAATTAGTATAAGTAAGTAGAATAGCAAAAATAAACAATAGTAATAACGTAATAATAATAGCAGTAATACTTCCTTTTAGAATACGCATGAAATTTGTTGAAAGTTCTTTTTTATCGAAGTTTTCCATATTTTTTCCTTTCTTTTTTCTAGTTGTTTTTATTAATTATATTTTATTTTGTTATATTTTAGAACTTTTGAAAAACTTTCAATTTCATATTCGCGTTTATTTAAGAATTTTATCACTATATATATAATAAATAATGAAAGATGAACCAAAATTGGCAAAAGCTACCTAACATTACAAAGATGTGAAATATTTCATGAAAACCAAAATGTTTTGTTGTAAATGGTGCTTTCTTTAAACCATAAATGATGCCACCGATTGTATAGAAAATACCACCTGCTAGAAGCCACCATAATGAAGATAATGCATTTAATCTTTGGAATGTGCTAAGAAGTGGATATAACATTATAATGACAAGCCACCCCATTGCAATGTATATACTAGTAGTAAGCCATCTTGGTGCTTTAATCCAAATTGCTGTTAAGATGGTTCCTAGAACAGCTAAACCCCATACTACTCCGAAAATACTCCAACCCCATGGTCCTCTTAGTGGGCCTAAACAGATTGGGGTATAAGTTCCTGCTATGACAAGATAAATCATAATATGGTCAAATTTTCTAAATACTCTTGTTCCTACTTCCCCTAAATTTAATAAGTGATAAAGGGAACTAAATAAGTACATTAATACAAGTATGGAACCAAATATCGTAAAAGTAACAATATCCCAAGCTCCTTCTCCATATTTTGCAGATTGTATAATTAATAATACTAGTCCTGCTATCGCTAGTAACATCCCAATTAAATGGGAAAAACCACTAACTGGATCTTTAATTTTTTTGAACATTTTTTTCATTCCTTACATATTAATTTAGGCTTTTGGTGGGACTTGCCTATAAACCCTATCAATTATATTTATTTTTAATTACTTTATTTTATCATAGTTTTCCCTATTTTTTCAAGATTATTTCCTATTTTTGGTATTTTTTCTTTTTTATTATTTTTACTAATCCATTTTTATTTATTTAGCATTTTTTACGATTTTCTCTATTTCTTCAAATCTTTTTACTTTAGCTGTTGTTGTTTTTATCATTGGCTCATCTGTTACAATGATATTTTTAATATGCTGATAATTTGGTAAATTTTGATTGATTTTCTTGATATCTGTCCAAACCTTTTCTTTGATTTCTTCACTTGATATATTATGTTCTTCTAAATATTCTTTGCTATATACAATTTTAGCAGATACAACTAAATCATCTTCTTTTGGTTTGCCAAATACCATACTTTCTTCTACATAAGGCAAATTATTCACTAATATTTCTAATTCTTCTGGGTATATATTTTTTCCATTTTTTAGAACAATAACATTTTTCTTTCTTCCTGTGATAAAAATATAGCCATCTTTATCTTGGTAACCTAAATCTCCAGTATAGAACCAGCCGTTTTTTAATACTTCTTTGGTTGCTTCTTCATTTTCATAATAGCCCATCATTACATTAGGACCTTTGGCAATAATTTCTCCAATTCCTTCTTCGTTTGGTTTATCTATTTTAACTTCTACATTGACTAGTGGATAGCCAATAGAGCCGTATCGAATATATTTTTCATTTTCTGCTGTAAGAACTGGAGAAGTTTCTGTTAAACCATAACCTTGCACAGTTAAAATTCCAAAGTCGTTAAAACCTTTAGCAACCTTTTTATCTATGGCAGAAGCACCACTTACTACAAAACGAATATTGCCTCCTAATTGGTTTATGATATCTTTAAATACTTTTCTTCGAATATCAATTCCAAACTTTAATAAAAAATTGGTAATTGGAATTACTCTTTTTATTAATTTGGTTTTCCCTTGTCTTTCTATTTCTTTCATTATTTTTTTATACATAGTTTCTAAAAGCAAAGGAACACATACAAAAATGGAAACTTGGTACTCTTTTAAATTACTTTGAATATGGCGAATACCATCACAAAAGACATTCGTGGTTCCGTTTGCTTAAGAAAAAGAATAATGCTGTACTTCCAAAAGTATGGTGAAATGGTAAAAAAGCTAAATTAACATCTGTATCATAAACTTTTTCTGCCATGCTTAGAGCATAAATGTTAGAAGTAATATTTTTATGAGAAAGCATGACTGCTTTAGAAATAGATGTTGTTCCAGAAGTAAATAAAATGATGCTCATTGCTTCTTCGTTTATTTCTGCTTTTGTAAATTCTTCATATCCTTGTTCTAGTAATTTTTTTCCTTCCTGTATTAACTCTTGCATACATATAAAGTCTTTTGTTTCATCCATGCAAATAAATTGTTTTACTTCTGTTTGATTTTTCTCTTGTATTTGTTTCATAATGTCATGGTATTTTTTATCAAAAATAACAGCATCTGCATGGCTTCTTTGTAATAGTGATTCTATTTCATCATCAGGAAGTCCTTTATCTAAAGGAATCACAATTCCTGTTCCATTCACTGTTGCAAAATAGCTTACTACCCATTCATAACGGTTTGGGCTAATAACAGCAATACGCTTATTTTTTAAGCCTCTGTTAATAAAACTTGAGCCCAGAGCATTAATCTCTAACCCAAATTGTTCATAGGTAATATGGGTATATTTTTCTTCTTTTTCTTTGTTTTTAATAATAAATGCTGTATGAGAAGAATACTTATGGATAGTTTCTTGTATCATTTCTTTTAAATTTTTAAATTCTGTTGCTTCGTAAAGCGCATTTTTTGATTTCATAAAATTTCTCCTTTATTTCAAACAAAAATAAAATAAAGACAATACTTTTTTCGTATCGTCTTTTTTGTTGTTTCTATTTTATCATATTACTTTTTTACTTACAATGTATCTGACTAGGTATTCAATTTTTTATTATTTTAATATTTTTATAAATCATAAAAGTAAGTTGCTTCTAAATCCGCTTCATGCATTAAAAGTGCAATTGGATATTTCTTATATGCTTGCCCTATTGTTCCATATAGTTCTTTTGGTTCGGTAAATCCCATGTGCCAACGAATGGCATAACGTTCCTCAGGAGTTAGTTTTATAAATTCCGAAATCATCATCACTGATTTTTCGCCATGGCCATAAGGAATTAAATCATCTACTGTGTAATAAGGAACTTTTTCCCATACTCCTTGTTCATTCTTAGCATTGCGGTAATCCGTTTTGTAGTAATTTACTTTGCATATATCATGTAGTAAGGCAATAATTTTGACAGAGTCAGAATCTTCGGTTTTGTTTTTTAAAATTTCATATACTTTCATGCTATGTTCTAATAAACCACCTTTATGGCATCCATGAAAACGAGTGCTAGCTGGTGCCTCAAAGAAGTCCGAACGCTCTAAAAATTGAATTAATTCTTCCATTCCTTCTCTATTAATTTGTTTTAATAAGTTAATAAATTCTTCTTTCATTTTTGTTTTCCTTTCTTTTCTATCGTTCTACTCCTTTTAATACGTCTTCTAATTCTTGTTTTAAAGTCGTTTGAAATTTATAATAATATGGTTGAATATCTGGTAAATAACTATCAAAATATAGGATATTTCCATCTTTGTCAGTTGTTTTTAAGTTAGGAAATGTTCGAATCATTTTTCTGTCAGAAAATAACGTTCTAACAAAATTTGATAACGATTCATTCTCATATGCTTTTTCATAAAATGCTTCTACTGTATCTTTATCTTTTACTGGTATGTTATGTTCATGAATCATACGAAGATAAAACATTCCTATAGCAAAGCTACTTACCAAAAAGTCAAGGAATAATAGTACAATCATAACAACAGTTATTGTTTTTAAAAAAGGAAGAGATATCTTCTTTTTTAACCAGTCTAATACCCTATCTATTTTTGGATTTGCGTAAGATATTAAATAAATAGCTAAAAATCCCCAAAATAATGAAAAAAACACACAAATTCTTCCATTTATATTCAGTGGCATATTAGAATAATCCCACCAGATAACATGGAATATTTTTTCTCCTAAAAAACTAATGATATATTCTGTAGCAGAACCTATTAAAAATCCACCCCAAAATAGCGTATTGTTATTCTTATTGAAAAATTGTAAAAATACAATCATAACAACCGCACCTACTCCATAAATACAGCAAAAAGGTCCATATAAAAAACTTTGCCTACTTTCCCATGTTCCTTTTGTCATAATACCAAATAGGGTTTCAATAATGTACCCTATAACACTATAAAGAATAAAGTAAGCTAAAATTCTCCAAATACTAATTCCTAAAATGTTAAATTTCTTTTTCTCTTCTTTTGCTTCTGTTTTTAGTTCACTCATCTTATTACTCCTTTTTAAAAGAAAAATCTATAATAAATAATAACAAGAATTTCAAATATTAAAATTGCAGGAAAGCCAATTACAAACCTAGCCTTTTTGGTTTTATGCCTGAAAGTATACATTCCTGCAATACCACCAATTCCACCACCTAGAAGCACCAAAATAAATAAGGCAGATTCACTAATTCTCCATTTGCCATATTTTGCTTTCTTTTTATCAATTCCCATAGCAAGAAATGCAATGATATTAATCAGAATAAGATAAATAATAGCATTTTGTAAATTAAAAATTTTCGTTAAATCAATCGTATTTTCAAACATTTTTGTTTTCCTCTTTTCTTTGTTACTTTTTATTATATCATACTTTTTTATTTTGTATATATATTTTTTTGTATTAATAAATTAGATACGATAGAAATATATTAAATTGTTTTAGTGATGTTATTTTATGTTAAATTTGCATTTTTTATAGGTATATGATATAATAGTAATGTGTTTAAAATATCTTATAAAAAGAAGGTGAATTCTTGATGTACGAAAGTTACAAGTTTTTCCCACAAGAGGAAAGACAATGGAATCAATCTTTTTTAGATGCCACTAAAAATAAAGATAAGAAAAAAGTATTTGAGTTATTAAGACAAGCAGGTGAAGTTTACTTAGACGAATACTATATTGACCATTCTATTTGGGAATTAAACCATAAAGGTATTTCTAAAGAGAAGAAAGAAAAGGTATTAGAAGGTTTAAAAAATTGTAAAATTGTAAAAGATGTAGCAGAGCAAAAAGATGCTATATCTATTAAGACTGTCAAAACACCGATTATGGTATCAAGATTATCAGATATTATTCCTGGCATTGAAGATGTAACACCTTCTAATAAAAAAGAAAATATTGTGAATAAAAGCGTTTATCGTTCTGAATATATTTCCCAAATGTTAAGTTTTCCTAATAGCGTTGTTACTGGTTATACTTATGGTATTGCCGACAAAGCCAAAAGTATTGACACTTGGGTAGAATTTAAGAATAACAAAAATCAAGAATTTGTTGTATTTCCTGATTCCAATACTGTATATAATAAAGAAGGTTTTTACTTTTTAAAACATGCTGAACCAATTAAAAAAGTAGCTAGTGATGATTTAAGAGGAAAATCTTCTGTTGGTAAAGGTTCTTCTTATAGTGAACTTGGCATGCCAGCTGTAGATATTGATGTTGAAATTGATATGGGTGATGATAGATAGTTTATATTATAGGAACGGAGCAAAAAATATAAAAAATTGTGGATAACTTTTCATAAAGTTATCCACAATTTTTTATTGAAAGCTAAATAAATTTTATACTTATCCGAAAAGGCTCATTTGATTGCTCTTACTCATACCTTGCAAGCAACCGAATTTTTGTAATAGTTCTACGACTGATTTTCCTACTTTTGAACGTACTTGCATGTCATCAATTGACATGAATTTTCCGTCTTTTTTTGCATCTTCTATTCCTTCTGCAGCTACCGTTCCAAGCCCTGGTATGCTGTTTAATGGTGGTCTTATTTTTCCGTCTTCTACTTGGAATTTTGTACTATGAGATTTATATAAATCCATTGGTAAGAAGCTTATACCTCTTTCATACATCTCTAAAACTAATTCTAAAATAGCATACATATTTTTGTCTTTGGCTGTAGCACTATTTCCCGCTAGTTCTATTTCTTTCATTTTATTTTTTACTTTTTCTTTTCCATAACACATAATTTCACTGTCGAATTCATCAGCACGAATGGTAAAGTATGCTGCATAATAAGCAACTGGCTGATGAACCTTAAACCATGCTATACGAAAAGCATTGGTTACATAGGCTGCTGCATGGGCTTTTGGGAACATGTACTTAATTTTTTCACAAGATTTTATGTACCAATCTGGTACGTCATGTTCTTTCATTAAAGCGACATATTCTGCCCATTTTTCTTTATCTTTTAAGGCTTTTCCTTTACGCACTACTTCCATTATTTTGAAGGCTGGGTTTGGTGGAACACCTTTTTTGATTAAGTAAATCATGATATCGTCACGGCAACAGATTGCTTCATTTAATGTTACCGTTCCATCTTCTATTAAACTTTGTGCATTACCAAGCCATACATCTGTACCATGTGATAAACCAGAAATACGAATTAGTTCGTCAAATGTGGTTGGTTTGGTATCTACTAACATTCCTCTTACAAATTTGGTTCCAAACTCTGGTACCCCATAACTTCCTACTTCACTTCTAATTTGCTCTGGTGTTACACCTAGGGCTTTGGTAGAACTAAAAATTGACATCGTTTCCTTATCATCTAGTGGCACTTTGGTTGGATCTATTCCGGTTAAGTCGTATAGCATACGAATCATGGTTGGATCATCGTGCCCTAGAATATCTAGTTTTAATAGGTTTTGGTCAATGGAGTGGTAATCAAAGTGGGTTGTAATAATGTCGGAATCAGGGTCATCTGCTGGATGTTGTACTGGTGTAAATTCGTAAATTTCTCTTCCTTTTGGTACTACAATAATACCTCCTGGGTGTTGCCCAGTAGTTCTTTTTACCCCTGTGCAACCTTGCGAAACTCTAATCACTTCTGCATTACTAACTGGAATATTTCTTTCTTCATAATATTTTTTGACATACCCATAGGCTGTTTTATCTGCTACCGTTCCTACGGTTCCTGCTTTGAAAGTGGTTCCTTTTCCAAAAATCACTTCAGTATATTTATGGGCTTTTGCTTGATATTCTCCTGAGAAATTTAAGTCAATATCAGGCTCTTTATCTCCATTAAAGCCAAGGAAGGTTTCAAATGGAATATCAATTCCGTCTTTTACCATTTTGGTACCACAATGTGGGCAATCTTTATCTGGTAAGTCAAATCCACATTGATAGCCATAATCGGTAAAGTCCGAATATTTACAATTTGGGCATCGATAATGTGGTGGAAGAGAATTTACTTCTGTAATTCCTGTCATATTGGCTACAAAAGAAGAACCTACAGAACCACGAGAACCTACAATATAGCCATCTTCATTCGATTTCCATACTAATTTTTGAGCAATGATATACATAACCGAGAAGCCATTTTTTATAATAGAATTTAATTCTTTGTCTAATCTTTCCTGTACAATTTCTGGAAGTGGGTCTCCATATAGTTCATGTGCTTTGTTAAATGCAATATCTTTAATAGTTTGCTCACAACCTTCAATATAAGGAGGACATTTTTCTGGTGAAATTGGGCTAATTCTTTCACACATATCTGCTATTTTATTGGTATTGGTTACTACTACTTCATAGGCTTTTTCTTTACCTAAATATTCAAATTCTTTTAGCATTTCCTCTGTTGTTCTCAAATAAAGTGGCGCTTGAACATCGGCATCTTCATAACCTTGACCTGCCATTAAAATTCTTCTATAGATTTCATCTTGTGGATCCATAAAGTGAACATCGCAAGTTGCTACCACTAGCTTTCCTAATTTTTCGCCTAACGCTACAATTTTGCGGTTGATATCTTCTACAGCTCTTGCATCTGGCAAAGTTCCATTACGAACCATATACATATTGTTGCCTGTTGGCTGAATTTCTAGGTAATCGTAGTCTTTAGCAATTTCCTCAATAACCTCATCATCTTTTCCTTCTACAATTGCACGATATAACTCCCCTGCTTCACACGCACTTCCTAAGATAAGCCCTTCGGAATATTTTTTATAAATTGATTTTAAAATACGTGGCTTTTTATAAAAATAATGTAAATGTGAAAGTGAAACTAATTTATATAAATTCTTTAGTCCTACATAGTCTTTTGCTAAAATAATTGCATGATAACTTGGAAGTTTTTTGTAGTTCATATTATTTTCTTCTTGTTTATCAATTTCTTCTAATGTTTTGATGCCCTTTTCTTCTAGCATTTGAAACATTACTTTTAATACTTTAACCGTTGTATCTACATCATCTAAGGCTCTATGAGCAACCTCTACGGTAATACCTAATTTTTCTGCAATAATTCCTAATTTATATTTTTTGAAATCTGGGAATAATTCCTTGGCTAAACGTAAAGTATCCATATAAGTATTTTCTAGGCTATATCCTAATTGTTTTGCATTATATTTTAAAAAGCCAATATCAAAATCTGCATTGTGCGCTACAAGTACACTATCTCCAATAAAATCTAATAGTTTTGGAAATACCTGTTCAATGGTCTCTGCATCCTTTACCATGTCGTCGGTAATGTTGGTTACTTCTACTACTTTTTCTGGAATTGGCTTTTCTGGATTTACGAAACATGAAAATTCATCAATCACTTCGCCATTTTTTACTTTCATAATTCCAATTTCGGTAATTTTTTCTGTGCGGAAAGAAAGTCCTGTGGTTTCCAAATCAAGAACACAAAATGTAGTGTTTTCTATGGTTTGTCCCTTTACATTGGAAACAATTTCACTTTTGTCTGGCACAAGGTAGGCTTCTACTCCGTAAATAATTTTCATGTCTGGGTTATCATATCCTAATAATTTATGGGCATCTGGAAAGGCTTGTACGACTCCATGGTCGGTAATAGCAATAGCGTTCATTCCCCATTTCATAGCACGTTTAATTAGGTCAGTAGCAGGAGTAACTCCATCCATTTGACTCATTTGCGTATGCATATGTAATTCTACTCTTTTTACTTCTGCATTGTCCATTCTTACTTCTTTCTTTATTCCCTCTGAAGTAAGAATGGTGTTTGCCATAATAGTTAATTCGTGAGAATAATCATCCATTCCCGCTTTTCCAGCAATTTTTACTCCTTTTGCCCCTTTTATTTTTCCAATTACTTTTTTACTATTGTCCTTCGTTAGAAAAGCTTTACATGTGATTGTACTACTTCCATCATATACATCAAGACTGAGTAAAATTCTACCGCCTTTTAGTTCTCTATCTTCCATGTTAATTACTTCTCCGTCAATGCAAATATTTCCAGAGTCTACGGTTAAATTTTGAATTTTAACAAGTGGTTCTTTAATTTGTGTATTCATACCTAAAATCAAAGGAGAATTTTCATCTTCTGTTGGAAGTTTTGGAAAATGTTCTCCGTTTACTTCTAAAATGGTATTAGCCATAATAGTAACATCTCCTGCAAAAGCATCTAGTCCTGCTTTTCCAATGGTCTTGATACCGCTTGCATTTTTAATTTTATTAGCTACATCGTTTCCTTCTTCGATATTTTTGGTAAATGATTTACAAGTAATAATTCCTGTACCATCGTAAATATCATAAATTAGCATTCCTTTTCCTGTTTTTGTCTCTCTTGCTTCACACGATATTATTCTTCCTTCTACTGTAATTCTTTTATTATCTGCCGTAATATCTTTAATTTGCACCTTATTTTCTTTTGCTTTAGATAAGGTACCTAAAATAATATTATTTTCTTCTTCCATTTTTTCTAGTTCTTGTAAATAATCTTCTTCACCAACAAAGGTATCATTATCATAAGAAGGAGACATTGTTTCTATGTTATATTCGTATGTATTTTTATTTTGTAATTCTTCAATTTTATTTTCTTGCTTTTCTTCTTTTTCTATAACAGCTTGTTTCTGAATTTCAATAATAGCTTGTTTTTCTCTTTCTAGTGCTAATTCTTCCCTTTTTTTCATTTCTTCTTGTGATATTTCTTCTATATAGGTTATTTTATATTTTTTTCCATAAACATTATTTAATAGATTAGATAAAATTTCATCTAATCTCTGTGCTACTAAAAAATCTTTTCCTTTCACTGAAAGAAGAATATTGATAGCATTTGCTTCTACAGATATTTTGCTATCTTTTAGAATGGCTTTTGTCATAGGGTGTTTTCTTGCTAAATAATCAATAATATCATTCCAATCTCTTTCAATAGTTATTTCTACCTCTTCTTTATCAACCGTCTCACATGCCTTTGGTTCTATTTCTTTCTTTTCCGGTTGTTCTATTTTTATTTCTACTGTTTTAATTCCAAAACGTGCTTCTATATACTGTTCAAATGATTCCATTTGTCTAATCAAAATTGTTTTTTTGGCAAGTAAAACAATTGAAATTGAATTCGTTTTTTTAAATAAATTAATAGATTTTATTTTCGCGTCAGCTAATTCTTGCCAAATACAATGATAATCTTGGAATACTTCTTTTATGGTTTTATATGTTTCTTTCTCCATTTTTTGCCCCCTGAAGTTTTTGAAACGATTCTTTGTTAATTTCTCATGATTTAAGATAGCAACTTTTTCATTTTTCCTTGCTATCTTATATCATTTTTGTTTTTTCTTTTGTTTTTAATAAGCTTCTTCTTCACTATCCAAGAAACCTAATAATTGTGTTGTTCCTTTTTTCTTTCTTCTTTTCATCATATTGTCTACTTCCATTTGTGCTGTAATTTCTGTATTTTTTGAAGAAATTATTTCTACTGATTTTGTTTTTTTACTTTGTAATTGTTGCTTCTTTGAAATATCTATTTCTTCTACATTTTTTGTTTTTATAGGTTTCTTTGATATTGGTGTTGTTTGTACTCGTTCCTGATTTTGTGTATTTATAAATTGTAACTTTTCAAATAAATGTAATTTCTTTTCTAATAGCTTGTCTATCTGCATTTCAATTGTAGCACTGTTTATTCTAGACTCACCTTCTATTTGTTCCATTTTTGTAGCTAACTTTTTATTTTCTAACTGCAGTTTTTGAATTGTTTCTTGCAATTTTTTATTTTCTTCTTCTAATAAATGATAATTCAAATTAATATTATTTTGCATTTTATTATGATTTTGCTCTATTTGTAGCCACTTTTTACCTGTTTGTTCCTGGAATTGTTTCATTAATTTATTAATGTTTTCTACATTTCCATGAAGTTGGCTTTGCCATAGTTGTTCTTTCTTATTTAATTGTTCTTCCAATTTTTGTGTTTCATCTTTGCATGATTTTTTTAATTTTTCCGTTGCTTTTTTTGTTTCTTCTTGGTTTGTATCTATTTGTTCTTTGATAGTATTAATTTGATTATTTATTTCATTATTTGCGTTAGTATTTGCCTGTTCTTGTTCTGTTAATATGCCTTCTATATCTTTAATGTCTTTATCTTTTTCTTCTTTTAGTACTTTTACTTGTTCTTCCATTTCCTTTGCTTTATTTTCTAAGTTTTCTTGCATAGTTTGCATTTTTTCTTCTTGCTTTTTTTCGAATTCTTCCCTTAGAGTTATTTGTTCTTGTTTACTTTTTTCTATGTTTTCTTCTAATTGTTTTTCTTTACTTTCTAAGCTTTCTTGCATAGTTTGCATTTTTTCTTCTTGTTTTTTCTCGAATTCTTCTCTTAG
>CANPVM010000004.1 GCA_947581805.1 uncultured Clostridia bacterium | reverse complement strand
TGTTTTTCTTTACTTTCTAAGCTTTCTTGCATAGTTTGCATTTTTTCTTCTTGTTTTTTCTCGAATTCTTCTCTTAGGGTTATTTGTTCTTGTTTACTTTTTTCTATGCTTTCTTCTAATTGTTTTTCTTTACTTTCTAAGCTTTCTTGCATAGTTTGCATTTTTTCTTCTTGTTTTTTCTCGAATTCTTCTCTTAGAGTTATTTGTTCTTGCTTACTTTTTTCTATATCTTCTTCTAATTGTTTTTCTTTACTTTCTAACTTTTCTATTTCTTTTTGTAGTTTTTTATTTTGTTTTTGTTCAAAATTTTCTCTCTTATTCTCCATTTCATCTTGTTTTTTTTGTATTTCTTCTTGTAATTTAAGGACATCTTCATTTATTTTTTCTATTAGATTTGATATCTGCTTATCATATTTTTTATCTATATTTTCAACTTGCGTTGTAATATCTTTTTTATTAGATACTATCTCTTCTTTTGCTATGGATAGTGTTTCTTTTGTATCCATTTCTAAGTTATGGATTTCTTCTATCTTTTGTAAAAGATTATTTTCTTTTTGCTTTTGCTCTTCCTCTATTGTTTTTATTATTTCTTCTATTTTCGTAAATTGTTTTTGTAATTCAGAATCTTGCTTTTCTTTTAAATCTTGCAATTCTATTATTTTATCTTCTAGATTCTGATTGTTGATTTGTTCCTCTTCTTGCATATCTTCTATTTGTTTTTTCAATTCTTGTTGTAAGTTAGTAATTTCTCCTTCAAGTTTTGCCTCTAATTCTTTTTTACTTTCTAAAATTTTCAATATGATTTTCTTTAGTCGTTGTACTGGGGTTAATTCTCTTACTTTTATTGTTAATTCATTAAATTGTTTTTCAAATTCTTCAAATTGCCTTTGATTATCTATTTGTATTTTTTCTTCAAATGTTTCTAATTGATTAGTAATTCGTGTTTTTTCTTCTTTATCTATTTTTTTCTGTGCTTTTTCTAATTTTTCAATTTCTTTTTTATTAATTTGATATAAATCCATTAATTTTTGGCATAATTGTCTTAATGTTCCAATTTCTTTTTCATATTTATCATCTTCCATATATTCTTCAAATTTTTCTATTAATTTGCTTTGTGAATTTTCAATTACACTATGAAGTTCTTTCATTTTTTCATCTAATATTTCATTGTTTTCTTCCATTTTTTCTCCTTTAGCTATTATAAAATTCTTAAAATGTCATGATAGGCAATATAAATTGATAATGTAATTAGAAATGCAAAGCCTATTAATTGAATATTGATTTCTGTTCTTTCACTTAATTTTTTTCTTCGTATAGCTTCTATTACTAGTAATAAAAACTTTCCTCCATCTAGAGCTGGAATTGGTAATAAATTTGTTACCCCTAATGATAACGAAATCAATGCTAAAATATTTACAAAATCTGCTACTTCGTCTGTTTGTGCTACTACTTCTGAAATTCCTACAGGTCCCATAAATTGATCTACTCTTACTTTTCCTGTAAATAACATTTTTAAATTATCAAAAATAGAAAAAGTAAAATCTTTTGTTTCAAAAAAAGAATAATATAAATTATTAGCAAGTGTATTTTCTGCTTTTGCAAAGTAAATACCTAAATAATATTGATGCACTATTTCTGGTTCTATTGTAATTTCTATTTGTTCATTTCCTCTTTGTAAAGTAAATGTAAGCAACTGATTGTCTTGCTGATTGATTATTTCTACAATTTCTGTTTGATTTTTCACTTCTTTACCATTTATTTTTAAAATTTCATCATTTGCTTGAATTCCTTGTTTTTCTGCAATACTTCCTGCGCCAACAGTAATAATTTTAGTTGAGTCTCCTGAAGAAAGTGCTTTTAAATAAATTCCAGTATTTCGATATTCTTGTTTGGTAGGAGAAAATAAGAATTCTTTTTTCTCTCCATTTCTATCAACTACAGTTGTCATTGGGTTGCCGTCTGCTTTTTCCATGATTTTATCTATATCACTTTTACTATATATAGTTTTTCCATCTATTTTTATAATTCTATCTCCTGTTTCTATTCCAGCAGCTTCTGCTGCATATTCTGGAATAGTAGATTCTACTATAAGAGAAGTATGTTCTCCAACAGATAACATTAAGATAAAGTAAACTAGCAATGCAAAAATAATGTTAACCATTCCTCCTGCTAAAACAACTGCCATTCTTTTAGGAATGCTTGCTTGACTAAAAGAACCTTCTTGTTCTGAACGTTCTTCTTCTCCTTCTAAATTTACAAATCCACCTAAAGGAATTAACCTTAATACATATTTTGTTTGCTTTCCTTGTTTTTTCCAAATAATAGGTCCAAAGCCTATAGAAAATTCATTCACAGTTATTTTGCATATTCTAGCAACTAAAAAATGCCCACCTTCATGAATGAAAATTAAAAAACCTAATACAAAAATAATTTTTACGCTACTTATCAAAAAGCTAAGCAAAATGAAAACTTCCTTTCTATTTTATAATAGCATGAATAAAAAATAAGCAAAAGGAGCAATAAAAATAACACTATCAATACGATCTAACATACCACCATGTCCTGGGATTAAGTTACTAAAGTCTTTTATCCCTGTATATCGTTTAATGCTAGATGCTGAAAAATCTCCTATTTGTCCTACTAAACTTAGTACAATTGCTATTATTATTATATAAAGATAATGAAAATTCATTCCAAAATAAGTGTTACATATCCAAGTATAAATTGTCATTAAAATAACTGCACCTATTGTTCCTGCAATGCATCCTTCTATACTTTTATTAGGGCTAATTTTGCTAAATTTATGCTTGCCAAATTTTCTTCCAATGCAATAAGCAAAAATATCGGTTCCCCAGGCTGCAAAAAATACATACCAAATTGTAATTCTTCCATTTGCTGTTTCTCTAATTATAGGTATGTACATAAGAAAGACTACTATGTAACAAATTCCAAATAAAGTAATAGCAATATCTTTAATATTATATTTCATATTACTTGCAATTACTTGTGCAAATAAAACTAATATAGCAATAGGAATCATTGCCGCTATTGTTTTTAATATGTATTCTTGTGGTATTACATGAATAAAAGCAATGGATAAAGCAGATATGTATGCAATCCATCTTAGGTCTCTATTTTGATTTTGCTCTTTGAAACTATGAAAATATTCATGCAAACTCATAATAGCAATAATACTTACTGCAATATCTACTAAATATTTATTTCCCCAGATTAGGATAACGGCAACTAATGGAAAGCCAATTAGTGCAGAAGAAATTCTTTTAAAGTCCATATTTTTTTCCTTTCTATTTTGCACCAAATTTTCGATTTCTAGTTTGATAAATTTTAATTGCTTCATCTAAATCTTTTTCTTCAAAATCTGGCCAATTTTTTTCTACAAATATAAATTCTGAATATACAATTTGCCATGGTAAAAAGTTACTTGTTCTTAGTTCACCGCTAGTTCTAATAAGTAAGTCTGGATCTGGTTGCCCTGCTGTGTACAAAGAATTTGAAATTGTTTCTTCGGTAATATCATCAATTGCAATTTTTTCTTCTTTTATTTCTTTTGCAATTTTTTTCACTGCTTTTACAATTTCATCTCTACCGCCATAATTTAAAGCAATATTAAATGTAACTCCAGTATTATCTTTGGTTCTTTCCATACAATTATTAATGCTTTTTTGCATTTTTTTTGGTAATGCTGAAATGTCACCAAGTACATTTACTTTAATGTTTTCTGTATCGGCTCTTTTGCTATAGTCTTCTAGATAATTTTGAAGTAATAACATTAAAGCACCTACTTCTTCCTCTGTACGTTTCCAATTTTCAGTAGAAAAGGCGTATACAGTAATATAACCTAATCCTATTTTATTAGCGTAACGTACGATTTTTTCTAATGTTTTTGCTCCTTCTTTATGTCCTAATTTAATGTCTAGTCCTCTTTGTCTTGCCCATCTGCGGTTTCCATCCATAATGATAGCAATATGTTTTGGCATATTTTCTTGTTCCATGCTATTTTCCCTCCTGGTTATCATTTATAGAGTCATAATTTCTTTTTCTTTTGCTTCTAATTTTTTATCTACTTCTTCTACATATTTATCTGTTAGTTTTTGAATGGCATCTTCAGCTTGTTTTAAATCATCTTCAGTAATAGCAGAATCTTTTTGCATTTTCTTGAATTCATCTATACCATCACGTCTTACTTGCCTTACTGCTACTTTTGCTTCTTCTGCCATTTTGCGAATATCTTTTACAATTTCTTTTCTTCTTTCTTCATTTAATTCAGGAAAGTTCAATCTTATGACTTTTCCGTCATTATTCGGTGTAATTCCAATGTCTGATGCTAAGATAGCTCTTTCAATTTCTTTTAAAACACTTCCATCCCATGGTTGAATAACTATCATTCTGGCTTCTGGTACAGAAATTCCTGCTACTTGGTTAATTGGTGTTGCACTTCCATAATAATCCACTGTTACTTTGTTTAGTATAGCAGGGTTTGCTCTTCCTGCTCTAATTTCTGATAAATTTTCTTCAAAAACACTAATCGTTTTTTTCATTCTTTCTTCAATATTCGTATAATCCATAAAAATCTCTCCTTTTTTAATGACAGGTGACATATCTAATTTTAATTTATATATGTACCTATTTTTTCACCTTTTATAATTTTTACCATATTTTCTGGTTCATCTATGCCAAATACAATAAGTGGTATTTTATTATCCTTGCAAAGTGATGTTGCTGTAGAATCCATAACTTTTAAATCTTGGTTTAAAATATCTAAATACGTAATTTCATCATATTTTACAGCATTTTTGTCTTCTTTTGGATCTGCAGAATAAACTCCATCAATCGTTTTAGCTAGTAAAATTACCTCTGCTTCAATTTCTGCAGAGCGAAGTGCTGCTGCTGTATCTGTAGTAAAAAATGGGTTTCCTGTTCCACAAGCAAAAATAACAACTCTTCCTTCATTTAAATGTTTAATTGCCTTTCTTTTAATGTATGGCTCTGCAATTTGCCTCATTTCAATTGCTGTTTGAAGCCTTGTGGCAAGTCCCCTTGCTTCTAATGAATCTTGCAAAGCAAGACCATTCATAACAGTTGCAAGCATTCCCATGTAATCTGATGTTGTTCTTTCCATTTGATGTCCATAGCGTCCTCTCCAAAAGTTTCCACCACCAACAACAATAGCTACTTGCACTCCTAAATCTACCATATTTTTGACTTGGTCACATATTTTTCCTAGTGTTTCAGCATCGACGCCTTTTTTTTCTTTGCCACCAATAGCTTCCCCACTTAGTTTTAATAGGACTCGTTTGTATTTTATTTCAGGCATACATGACTCCTCCTTATCATTTTTCTTTTCGTTTATCATTCTATCATATGCTTTTAAAAAAAGAAACATTTTCTTGCATTTTTTTCAATTTTATTTTTCGACATATTTTTAATTTTTTTGCTCATACTATATAAAGAAAAAAATTATAAAAAGAGGAAATAAATATGAATCAAATATTGGGAAATGAATTGCAATTTCAACCTAGAAAATCTCCACCTTCTATTCAAAAATTTAAATTGATTTTTTGGATTTCTTTTTCTTTTATTATTATTTGTCTTATTTTTTACTTTTTTATACAATATAATGCATGGCAAAAAGAGAAATTATCCCAAGATTTAGCAAATTCTTTTGAAATTCGTAATTTATACTCTAACACCAATGATTATATTGCAAAAAAGGCAATTGCTAATATAGAAAATACGGAACCTTTTGTTATTGGATTATTAAAAATTGACAAAATTAATTTAATGTATCCAATTTTATCTACTACATCAGAAGAGCTTTTAAAAATTTCTCCTTGTTATTTTTATGGAGCTATGCCTAATAAAGTTGGTAATTTATGTATTGCTGGTCATAACTATGCCAATCAAACTCATTTTGGCAAGCTTTCTTCTTTAACAGAAGGAGATACAATTCAAATTTATGATTTAAACAGTAATAAAGTAGATTACACCATTTATCAAATATTAGATGTTAAGGCAGATGATACTTCTTGTTTAAGTCAAAATACTAATGGAAATAGAGAAGTTACGTTAGTAACTTGCAATACCATAAAAGGAACTAGAATGGCAATAAAAGCAAAAGAAAATAGATAAAATTATCTATTTTCTTTATTACATTATATTTTATTAATTTTACTAAATATTATACTCTCTTATTTTCTTATATGCATATACTGCAACAACAAGAGCAACTACTATTAACATAAAAATAGCATAATCACTAGCATCTCCAGTTTGTGGTAATGCTGTTGTGTTTTGGTACGTGCTACCTGTTTGGTTAACAGTTGGTGTTACCTCATTAGTTGTTTCATTTGTTGTTATATTTGTTGTTATATTTGTTGTATCATTTTGTGTTGTTGGTTCTGTTGTTGTATTAATAGTTGGTATTTGAATTGGATTGTCTGAAGTACCTGTTGCTAATACTTTTGAAGAAATAACAACGAAGCTAAGTACAATCATCATAATAATTAACATTTCTTTTTTTACACTCATTTTTTTCATACTTTTTTCTCCTTTTTTCTTCTGAACCTATAATTAGTATTAATTTTTTCTTTAAAAATATACATTAAAATATATTCTATTTAACGTTATTTTTATTTTAATCTATTTTTTGATATTCGTCAACAATTTTTTTCATATTTTTTATTACATTTTTGTTACAATTTTTTTATGTATATAGTATTCAGTTAATTATATAAAAAAGTAAATTTTAATTTTCTTATTCTTCTGTTTTTGTTTCATCTTTTACTTCTTCCACTGTTTCTTCTTTTACAGTATCTACAGTTTCTTCTACAACTGGTTGTTCTGTTTCAACAGCTGGTGCTTCTTCTGGAGCCTCTTCTGTTTCTGCAGGAGTTGTCACATTTTCAGTTACAGTACTTTCTGCAACAGTTTCATTTTCTGCTACTTCTTCTGCAACTGGTTCTTCAACCATATCCTCTTTTAAAGTAATTTCTTTATTTTCAATTCTTGCTGCTAAATTTTCTTTTGTCTTAGCAGCCTTTCCAATTCTATCTCTTAAGTAGTATAATTTTGCTCTTCTTGCTTTACCTACTCTTACTACTTCTATTTTTTCTACCATTGGAGAATGAATTAAAAATGTTTTTTCTACTCCTACTCCATATGCTACTCTTCTTACGGTGAAGGTTGCATTAACTCCTCCCCCTTGTTTTTTAATAATAATTCCTTCGAATACTTGAATTCTTTCTCTATTTCCTTCTTTAATTCTTTGATGAACTCTTACTGTATCACCAATATGAAGGTCTGGAATTTTATTTTTTAATTGTTCATGTTCTATTGATTTTATAATATCCATAACGATATTCTCCTTTCTATAATAAATCTGGTCTTTTTTGCTTTGTTATTTTTTTTGCTTGTTCTTCTCTCCATTTGCGGATATTTTCATGATGACCGAGAAATTAATACTTCTGGTACTTTTCTTTCTAAAAAAGTTTCTGGTCTTGTATATTGAGGATATTCTAATAAATGATTTGAAAATGTTTCTTCTTCGGTAGATTCTTTGGTTAATACTCCTTCTACATATCGACTAACACTATCTATTAGTACCATGCTTGGAAGTTCTCCACCAGTTAAAACATAATCTCCAATGGAAATTTCCTCATCTACAATTTCATCTAAAACTCTTTGGTCAATTCCTTCATAATGTCCACAAATTAGAATAAGATGTTCTTCTTTTGCTAAACTTTTCACTTTTTCTTGGTTTAAGGTAGTTCCTTTTGGAGAAAGATAAATGACTTTTGCATTTTCTTTTTCCTTAATGGATGAATAGGCATCATAGACAATGTCTGGTCTAATTACCATGCCAGCTCCTCCACCATAAGGACTATCATCTACTTTTTTATGCTTATCTTTTGAAAAATCTCTCATATCGATTAGTGATATTTCAATTTTTCCATTTTTTTGTGCTCTTCCTATAATGCTACTTTTAATTGGTGTAAACATTTCTGGAAAGAGGGTTAACACATCAAAACGCATAAGTTTTCCTTTCTTTATCTTAAACCTTCTATTAAGTGAACCGTTATTTTTTCTTTTTCTAAATCAATTTCTTTTAAAACTTCTTTGATAGATGGCAATAAGATTTGCTTTCCTAATTCATCTTTTACCACATAGATGTCATTGGCTCCTGTATTGTAAATATCATCTACTTTTCCTAACAATTCGCCTTCATCTGTGTAAACATCTAAGCCTATTAAGTCAGCTATGAAATAAGTATCTTTTGGAAGCTTTTTTGCATCTTTTCTGTCTATTTTTAAAAATAGACCTTTTACCATTTCTGCTTGTGTTTTATCTTCTATGCCTTTTATTTTTAATAAAACCATTTCTTTATGATACTTTACTTCTTCAATTTCTACTTGCTCCATTTTTTCTTTTTTGCAAATATAAAGTGTTTTTAATTCTTCAAATCTGTTTATATCATCGGTAAAAGGTTTTACTTTTACGAACCCTTTAATACCAAAGGTATTTACAATTTGACCTACTTCAAAATATTTCTGCATATTTTCCTCTTAATCTATGAATTCAATGGCAATTTTTTTGTGTTCTTTTCCTGCTACTGATTTCATAAGTGTTCTAATTGATTTAGCAACTCTACCTTGTTTTCCTATTACTTTTCCCATATCAGTGTCATTTACTTTTACCTCATATACAAAGGTTTTTCCTTCTTCTTTTTCAGTAATAGTAACTTCGTCTGTATGGTCTACAAGGCTTTTAATTAAGGTTTCTAGAATTTCTTTCATATTTTAAAATTCCTCCTAGTTTGCTTTTTCAAGTAAAGCTTTTACAGATTCTGTTGGTTTTGCACCATTTTTTGTCCAAGTAGCTAATTTTTCTTCATTTACTACAATAGTAGCTGGATTTGTCATTGGATCATATGTTCCAATTTGTTCAATGATTTTTCCATCTCTTGGGCTTCTTGAATCTGCAACAACAATGTGATAGAATGGAGCTTTTTTAGCACCTACTCTTTGAAGTCTGATTTTTACCATATGTCATTCACCTCTTTCTTCAAAAATTATATATTTTTAAAATTAATAACTAAATTTTAAGGTTCTTTAAGTCATTTGGATTTATGTTCTTTAACATGTTTTTCATTCCTTTTGAATCTTGCATTTTTTTCATCATTTTTTGTGTCATTTCAAAAGATTTCATAAATTGATTGATTTGTTGGACGCTTGTTCCGCTTCCTTTTGCAATACGAATTCTTCTACTTGCATTAAGCAGGCGTGGATTTTTTCTTTCTTCTTTTGTCATAGAACAAATCATAGCTTCTATTTTTACGAATTCTTTATCATCTACTTTCAGGTCTTTAATATTTGCCATTCCTGGAACCATTTTTAATAATGAAGAAAATGAACCCATTTTTTTGACTTGTCTTAATTGTGTTAAATAATCGTCTAAATCAAATTCTTTTTTCTTTAATTGTTTTTCCAATTTTTCTGCTTCTTCTAAGTCAAACGCTCCTTCTGCTTTTTCAATAATTGATAGAACATCTCCCATACCTAATATACGAGATGCCATTCTATCTGGGTGAAATTCTTCAATATCGCTTAATTTTTCACCTGTTGCAGCAAACTTAATTGGCCTATTTGTTACTTTTTTAACTGATAAAGCAGCACCACCACGGGTATCACCATCTAGCTTAGTTAGTACAACTCCATCTATTCCTAGATTTTGATTAAAACTATTTGCTACATTTACTGCGTCTTGACCTGTCATGGAGTCTACTACTAATAAAATTTCGTGTGGCTTTACATTTGCTTTTACATTTTTTAGTTCTTGCATTAGTTCTTCGTCTATATGAAGTCTTCCTGCTGTATCTAAAATAACCACATCGTTTAACTTACTAATTGCAACGCTCATGGCTTGTTTTGCAATATGTACAACGTCCTTAGATTGTTCGTTACTATAAACCGGAATGTTTAGTTGAGCCCCTACTACCTGTAATTGTTTAATAGCTGCTGGTCTATAAATATCGCATGCTACAAGTAATGGTTTCTTGCCTTGCTTTCTTAGTAAATTAGCAAGTTTTCCTGCTGTAGTAGTTTTTCCGTGAACCTTGAAGTCCTACTAGCATAATAACAGTAGGTGGATTGGGAGTGAAGTTAATTTTGCTTTCTTCTCCGCCTAGAAGTTCAATTAGTTCATCTTTTACAATTTTAATAACTTGTTGTCCTGGTGTTAGGGACTTTAATACATCTTGACCTAAGGCTTTTTCTTGCACACTTGCTATAAAATCTTTTACTATTTTATAGTTTACGTCAGCTTCTAACATAGCAAGTTTTACTTCTCTTAACATTTCTTTTAAATCGTTTTCTGTAATTCTTGCTTTTCCTCTTAACTTTCTTGTTATCTCTTGAAGTTTAGAAGATAAACCTTCAAATGCCATTTGCATTTCCTCCCTTTTACTTTTGTAAAGTGACATATTTTTTAAGATATGCCCTCTCCTTTTTTATTTGATTGTATTTATATTGTTTTTTAGGCTAGACAACTTAGTTCTTTTCTTACATTCTTTAGTATCTTTTCAATTTTTTTATCAGATGAAGCATCTTCGATTTTGCTTAATTCATTTAATATCTCTTGTAAAAGTTTTTCTTGTTTTATTGTCTTTTCCATAAACGAAAGCTTTTCTTCTAATTCGAAAAGTTTATTCTCCCCTTTCTTTATAATGTCTCTAACCGCTTGTCTTGTAATTTGGTTATTTTCTGCTATTTCTGAAAGAGATAGGTCATTATTGTAATAGTCTGTTAAAATTTCATATTGCTTTTTTGTTAGCATTTTGCCATAGATTTGGCATAGCATACTAATTTCAACATTCTTTTCCATATTACCACCTCTTTTTTGTAATGCTATTCTACTTTACACTATTTTTTGTTATTTGTCAAGTACTTTTGCTTTACTTTTTTACTATTTTAAATTTTTTAGTTTTCCTATTTAGGAATACCTCTTGTTCGCTATTTCGTTACTAATTGTCAAAAAAAACAGGTTTGCACCTGTTTTTTTACTTATTTAAAAGGTTTTATTTTCTCTCCAAAGTGATATACTCATAGTCAAATGGATTTTCTTCATTTTTCAATCCTTTTTCACATGCTACTACTTTCCACTCTTGCTCATTTACTTCTGGAAAAGAAACATCGCCTTCAAATGCTTGATGAATTTTGGTTAAATACAACTTACTAGCATAAGGCATTAGTAATTTATAAATAGTAGCTCCACCAATGACAAAATTTTCTTCTTCTGAACTTATATATGGTTTTAACATTGAAATATCTTCTAATACTTCTACATTTTCATTTTCAATATTCATTTCCATATCATTACAAAGAATTATATGTTTTCTATTTGGTAAGACTCTTCCTAGGGATTCAAAAGTCTTTCTTCCCATAATAATAGTATGACCTGTTGTTAATTTTTTAAATCTTTTCAAATCTTCTGGTAAATGCCAAATCAGTTGATTATCTTTTCCAATAATATTGTTTTCTGCAACGGCTACAATAATACTTAACATTTTCTTTTTCTCCTCATTGATTTTTCCAAATTAGAAAAAGGGGTGTCCCCACCGTTCCATTTTGGAACGAAAAGAGGCGTCCCTCTTGTTCTAAATAGCAACTGGAATTTTTCCAAGTTTAATATCTTTATTATAGTCATATCCTACTATTTCAAAGTCTTCTATTTTGAAGTCATAGAAGTTTTTCGTTGGATTGTGAATAACTAATTTTGGGCATACATCCATTGGCTCTGCTTCAATTAATTTTTGAATTAATGGAATATGTCTATCATAAATATGACAATCGCCTATATTATGAGTTAAAGTTCCTACTTCTAATCCTGCTACTTGCGCAAACATACATAAAAGTGCTGCATATTGCATTGTATTCCATCCATTTGCTGCAAGCATATCTTGGGAACGTTGATTTAAAATTAAGTGTAATTTTCCACCTTTTACAAGCCATTGTGTTGAATAAGCACAAGGCTCTAAATTCATATCTTTTAAATCTTCATGAACGAAGATATTGGTTAAAATACGACGACTTGCTGGATCATTTTTAAGTAGATACAGTGCAAAATCAACTTGATCCATTTCTTTGATTCCTTCTTTTGTTTTAAATTGGTATTTTTTTGCCATTTGGTAACCATAAGCTTTTCCAATCGTACCATCTTCTCCTGCCCATTGGTCCCATATATGAGAATTTAAATCATGAACATTATTTGATTTTTTTTGCCAAATCCATAAAATTTCGTCAATCGCTCTTTTTACTGTTTGGCTATTATTTCTAAGGGTAATCATAGGAAATTCTTTTCCTACATCATAAACATTAGTAACACCAACTAAAGAAATATAATTTGCTTCTGCTCCATCTTCCCATCTGGTTCTAACACCAGTTCCCTCAGAAGAATAACCTTCATTTATAATACGTTTACATGTTTCAATAAAATGCATATCGGCTTGTGTCATATGAAATCCTCTCCTTTTTTCTTTTTTTCAAATCATATCACAAGCTTTTTTTTTTGTAAAGTCATTTTTTCATCAAATTTCTACAAGAAATTACCATAACAGAATTGACTTATGTTGATATAGAAAAAATAGGAGTTTGCATTTTAACTCCTATTTTTGTTTATTATTTATTTTATCTCAAATCTGCCTATCTTACTTTCTATATAACTTCCACTTTTTCTATCCATGGAAGTATAATTTCCTTTTGTATGTTCAAATTTCCTCGTCCTATTCCCATTTCAATATCTGGCTTTACAATTCCATGAAAATCACTTCCACCAGAAATATAATAATTATTTTCTTTGCAATATTGTAATAAAAATTTACTCTGTTCTTCTGTAAATTTAGAATAATAGCACTCAAATCCATCTACTTTATAATGATTGATTATTTCTTGAAAAATAAGTTCTGAATTTTCTCCATAAATATAAACATGTGGTACAAATGCCAATCCTCCTACTTTTCTAATTAAATCAATGGTTTCTTGCATAGCAGGATATAATTTTGTGCTATCTAAATAGAATTTACTTTCTTTATTACACATTTCTCTGCGATAAAACACCATAGCATCATTCCATGTATCATCACTTAAAAAATGTTTTCTATTTTCTGGATTTTTTCTAATTTGCTCTAATAGATAGGTAGAAAAATATTTATGAATTTCTTCATTAAAATATTTCATTTCAGAATCTTCTAATTTTATTCCTAATTGCTTGCATCTTTCTACTAATTGTTGTTTTTCTATTTCATTTCTTTTATCTTTATCTGGATAAATTTTTTCTAAATTTTCTTGCATTTTCTTAGTATCAATGCCATATCCTAGTAATTCAATGTTAATTCCATTTATGTTTGTGTTTAATTCTACGCCTCTTATGATTTTTCCTGTATAGTATTGCTTATAATCGATTGTTTCTAATTCTTGATATGCTTTGCAAGTATTATGATCAGTAATAGAAATATATTCTAATTTCTTTTTTTCTGCTTTTTGTAATAGTTCTATTAAAGTACTAGCCCCATCCGAATATTTTGTATGCATATGTAAATCTATCATATTAAAATTAATTCCCTTCTTAGCTTTGTCAATTTACTTTTAAACTTTGATTATCTTTCTTCTTTTCCTTCTATTTCTTGTCTTTCTCTATATTTTTTGAACTCTCTTAATACAGTTAAAATTTCTCTGTCAAAAATTTGTTGTTTAGGATTATCTGTTTGATTATGCTCTACTAAATATTCTATAACAGATAAATTTTCAAAAGAAATAGAAAAATTGCCTTTCTTTTCACTTTCTGTTAGATTTTGTTTTTCTTTATTTACTCGTTCTTGTGTTTTTCCGAAATAAAAGTAAGTTTCTGTTAATTTTGTAATTTGTCTCTTTGAAACTTTATCATAATGTTTTGCATCATAATTTTCTATTTTTAAAAACGGAATATCTTCTAATTCTACTTGCTCTATTCCCGCTTCTTCTAATAATTCTCTTTGCAGTGCTTGTTTTATATTTTCTACTTCTATACTTCCACCAGGCAAAATATAAATTTCCATATTTTTTGCTACTAATGCTTTTCCTTCTTGATTTAAAATAATTCCTCTTACTTTTCTTGCTATTTTATCTGTTTCATCTTTTGTAATATGGTTTTGGTTAAACTCAATTATTTTCATTTTACCCTCTTATTCATAATTGATTTTTTTGTAAAAAATATAAAATCATTTTCTGTTTGCATCATATCATAAATATATTTTCATTGTAAAGTATTTTGCAAATTATCATAATAAAATGTTGATTTTTATCAAAACTTGTTGTATTATTATGAAAACTATTAACTGTATTTTTAGAAAGGTATAGGTAACAACTTTATGACTATGAAGAAAACACGGAATTTATTCATTGTAAAAGGCAATGAAGAGCTAGTTTTACCAATTCTTGATGAGCTACAATTCAAAGGATTATCTGTTTTCAAAGAAGAACAGATATCTGCTGAAACTGTCAAGGAAGTTTTTCGTAACAACAAAAGTATTGTATGCCGTGATGTATCAGATGAAAACTTGAAAGCAACTGCCATTTTTATTGTGGTTACTAATAGTGATTCCTCTTATACTCACTGTATACAAACAAGCGCTGGGGATATTGCAGAGCAATTTGAACATATCGCCGAGAAGCAACATTGCGATATTGGCGACCATAAATCAAATAGTTCCGGCTTAGTAGAGGCTCCCAAGCGCTCCGATTGTCCTTATTGTAGGTACATCGATGATGGATATTGTGATAGTGATATCAATCTTCACAGGACCTTATACAGAAGTGAGAACTTCTTTGTAATGCCTACGATAGGAGAATTTATTAAAGGTTACCTGCTTATTATTCCTAAGCAACATGTCATGTCGAATGCAGAATTGCCTTTGGAAGTGCGGCGTGAATTCCTGTCTGTATTAGAAGATGTGTGCTATATGATTAATTTAACATATTGCACATCTAATATTCTGATATGGGAAAATGGTAGTGGTAATGGAGGAATTGGAAAGGCAAAAAACTCTATTGTCCATTCACACACGCATGTAGCACCCAGTAAATTAGATGCTGATAGCATCGAAACCTTATCTGGCTTTCCTTTCGAAAGGCTTTCCTATGAAAATTTACATTTGTATGGAAAGAATTCGTATTTGTTGGTACGTGGAAAGAATGATAACGATTGGCGAATCAACGATAATCCTAATCTTTACATCCCTCGCCAGTATGTACGCCAGCTTCTTCTGTATAAGGATTATAGCCTTCTTCCTGATGGAATTTGGGATTGGAGACATTATCCTTTCGTTGACAAAATTAAGGAAACCTGCACAGAAATTCAAACGGCTCTTTTAGCGCATTGGGATGAACTGCCCGAGAGAATCAAAAACAACACAAAGGACTTTCTTCCTAGAAAGTAGTTACACCAAACTTAAAAATAACATCCTGTTTTTAAACTTAAAAACAGGATGTTATTTTTATTTACAATCTATCACAATTAGTGGAACTTCCATTTCCTCTTTTGTAAATCCACAATGTGTTGACTTTTTATTTGCTTTTTCTTTGGATATGTTGGTGCCTAATTTTATAATAGAATCTGAAATTGAGATAGCAATATAATTTCCTAAAAAATCATCTATTTTTTTATGTTTTATTCCATAACCTAAGAAATTTTTATTTAAAAATTCTTCTTTGGTAAATAGTAGAAATTCATCTTTCAATTTTGTTTGAAAAAATGTTTCAAATTTTTCTTTTTTATCTTCCTTTACCCAAAATGTAACTGCTCTTGATTCTAAACTAGGTGGCATTATAATGCAATCTTGTATTTCTTCTAAATCTAAAACAGAATAAACTGTTTTAATATCTTTATGTCCATGATCTGCTGAGATAATACATAAAGTATCACTTCCTTGTAATTGCTTACACATATTTTCTATTTTATCTTCTGTTTCTTTTATAAATTTTTTCACTTCTTCTGAATTACAACCATATTTATGCAAAATTCCATCTGGATTAATACTATATGCCAAAATGAAATTATTATCTTTATTTTTGCAAATAGCTTGAATAGAATCACACATCAAATCTATTGTATCGGCGTTAATATTTCTTTTACTTCTTGACTCACAACAATTAGGGTTAATTTCATAAGCTTTGATATTAGGATTTACTTTTTCTATTTGTTCATAAATAGGAACATATTTGATTAAATCAAACACATCTATTTTGGCATTATTTATTTTTTCACCAGTATAAGAATCTACTTTGTATAGCATTTCCATTGCTCTACCATATTCTTTAAAGTATTGTGACATTGCAATCCAGCCTGTTTCAATAGGTGGCTTTCCTGAATAATAAGTAGTAATGGCAGCAGTTGTAGTAGAAGGGCATACCGAAGTAATTACATCTTGATGATGTTCAAAAAAGAAGCCATTTGGTGAAATATTTTTTAGAATATGTTCTCCCATTCCATCTAATATTATTAAAACAACATTTTTATATTTTTTTTCTAATATTTTTTCTAATTTTGGTAATGAAGAATATTTTGTTTCTACATGATAATACTTTAATATGGTATTAATTAAATTTAAAATACTATGCTCATAATCTGGAAAAATAATATCGTCTTTCATAACTTGCCTCCTTTGTATTTCATTTATTATATACTTTGTTTTTATTTTGTGCAATCCCAAACAGGAACATATTCCTCCTCGTGTTCTCCTAACTCTTGTATATAGCCATTTTTAAAATTTAATAAATAAAAATATTGCTCAATTTCTTTATATTCTTTTTTAGTTAGCTTTCTGTTAATTAGTTTATCTTGTTTTGCAAGGTAGGTTGGAAAATATTGTGCCATGACGTTAATATAAATATCTTCTGGAATATTTTCTTTTAGCCATTTTAAAACATTTTTGGAGTTTTGCAAATGATTAGGAAGTACTAAATGTCTTATCATTACTCCTCTTTGTATCATTCCTTTTTCATTAAATATTGGCTCTCCTACCTGTCTTATCATTTCTAAGATAACTTTGCTTGCTATTTTAAAATAGTTTGGTGCTTTTGAATATTTTTCTGCTATTTCATTAGAATAATATTTAAAATCGGGCAAATACACATCAATATAACCTTCTAAGTCTTTTAAAGTTTCTACTTTTTCATATCCATTTGAATTATAAATAATAGGAATAGTTAAGCCTTTTTTTCTTGCTATTTTAATGGCTTCTTTTATTTGATAGGCATACATAGTTGGTGTTACTAAGTTAATATTTTCTGCATTATTTTCTTGTTGCTTAAGCATAATTTCTGCTAGTTCTTCTATTGTAACTTCTCTTCCCTTTACTTTATTTTGACTTATTTCATAGTTTTGGCAAAACATACAGTGTAAGTTGCAATGGGAAAAGAAAATTGTGCCAGAACCATTTTCTCCACTAATACAAGGTTCTTCGTAATGATGAATAGAAACTAATGCAATTTCTATTTTGTCTGTAGCATTGCAATTTCCTACCTTCCCAATTCTTCTATTTACTTTACATTCTCTTGGACAAACCTCACATTTTTCTAATATTTCTAACATGCTATTTCTTCTTTCTTTTTATCAAATATTATATTACATTTTTTATTATAAATCTATCTCTTTTTTTATTTTTATGTTATAATAGGAAAAGTTTGGAAAAGGAGGAAGAAAAAATGGCATATATTGAGCATACTTTTGACTTTAGTATTCGTGATATTGATAAAAATACAAATATTACAAATAAGGCCTTATTTGGTTTTTTTGAAGATATTGGTGGTTTTCATTCTGATATTGCCGGTTACGGTTTAAAAGATATTGAAAAAACAAGAATTAGTTGGGTTCTACTTCATTGGAAAATGAAAGTATTAAAAAGATTGAAATATGGTGACACCATTCATGTAAAAACTTGGTCTAGAGGTGCTGTTCGTGCTTGTTGCTATCGTGATTATGAAGTTTATAATCAAAATAATGAGCTTTGCGTAATTGGTACTTCAAAATGGACTTTAATTCATTTAGAAAAAGGCTTAATGCGTCTTACAGATGAATTATTAGAAAAATATCAAGCCGAAAATAAAGCTGTTTTTGAGAACTTTACATTTGATAAATTAAAAGAGCCAGAAGAAAGCAAGCTTACTTTTGAATATACTGTGCAACGTAGGGATATTGATATTAATGAACATATGCATAATTTGTGTTATTTAGATTTAGCTTATGAAGCACTTCCACAAGACGTTTTTGAAAATTCTTCTTTTGATAATGTAGAAATTATGTATAAATCAGGTAGCTATCTTGGTGATACTTTAAAATGTTTTTATTCTACTAGTAATAATGAACATATTGTTACTATTAAATCAGAAGATGAAAAGATATTACATGCAATTATAAAACTATCATAAACATCTACATACTCTTACTATAATAATACTATTAAAAGTTTTCAGACTAGTTTTAATTAAAAATATAAAATACATATAATAAATAAGCCTAAAATTTTTTTACTTATCATTTAATAAAAAAATCTTAGGCTTATTTTTATCTTTGTTCTTCTTCCATTTCTCTTATATATTGAACTGCTTTCGCATATTCTTCAGAATCTAATTTAATATATCCTAAATAATATTCTAATACACTTTCCTCTATACTGCATTTGTGTAGCGAGTATTCGTCGTTTTCATTTTTTAACATTATATATTGAGGAAGTCTATATCTTAATTCTTCTATAAATTGTTGTTTATTTTCTGTGTTAGGAAAAATTCTCTTTTTTCCAGACCTTTTATCATGTGCTGCCGCTCCATTTGCCCTTGATAAATCTTCACGATACATAGAACGGAGTTGTAGTTCAAAGGTATATTCTGGATGGTCTCTATAGCAAAATTTAATATGCTCTGCTATATACCCATTTTGCTTTTCTTTATGTTTATAACCTTCTGGCAAAACCATAATGTTTAATTTTTTTAACCATTCTTCATTTTTCATTAATTCACCAGCAAATTCTTTCGTTAATGAAATACAACATAAATCATTATATTGTGTTTTCTCCTCTTGTGGTGCCCTTTTTCTCTGTTCGATTAATTCCTTCAATTCTTTTCCTTTTGGTTCTACACTATCTGGTACATCGGCCACAATAATTTTAATTCCTCTTAAATCTTTAAAATTTAAATATTCAAAAGGACAATGTAATTTTTCTGTTCCATGTTTTTCTATTTCTTCTATACATTCCCAATGAAGTAAATTATCTTTTAATTGCTTACTTTTCTTTGCTGCTGTTTCTCCATATTTTTCTTCTATTTGTGTTTCTAGTTCTTGTCTGTTTTCTACATTTTCTCTTTTTATTCTTGTTTTTATAATTCTTAAAATGGCTGTTTTAATATGGTCTGGCATTTCTTTTTCTTGCATTACGGTATCCAATAAATTTAAATCTTGTATTTCTGCAACTAATAGTTCTTTTACCATTTGTTGTAATTCTTGTTCTATATCATTTATAACTAATTGATATAAATTTTCTTGTTCTTCTTGTGAAATTCCCTCTATAGCATATAATTTGCAAAGCCTTTCTATTTCTAATTTTATAATTTTATTTTTTATGCTATTGTATGATTTTTCCCTACCTCTTGGTGATTCTAATTTTATATTTGGATATTCTTTCTTTAATAAAGTTACAATATCAACAAAAGTATTATTAACTCTTTCTTCATACTCTGGATTATGTTTTAGAGCTAATTGATATTCATATGCTTTCTCAATATTGTTTTTTTCTACTTTATATTTTTGATTTAAGATGTTTGTCATCTATATTTCACTCCTTATTACTAACTCTCATATTATATCATATTTATTCCAAAAAGTCTATAGAAATGCCATAATTTTATTTACATAATTTTAGACATTATTCGCGCTATTGTCACATTTTTCTTCTTTTTTTCATAGTATGTACTATATCAATCAAATAAGGAGGATAAAGATATGTATAATCGTAGATATAGAAAATGTTGTTGTCAAAAGAATTTCGATGAAAAAATCATTGAAACTGCTTGCAACAATTGTGGTACTACGGCTGACTACTATGTGGCAAATAATAAAGAAGACTCTTGTGATTGTGGTTTTGATAAAGGTGAATCTGTGTTCCCTCAAAATCCAATGCTTGCTCAAAGTTATGTACCAATTCAAACCTTAGATAAGACTTTTATCCCACGTGTTGGTTTGAAAATGGGAACAATTTACCCTGAACTTGTTAGCCCTTATGCACCAGGTCAATCTGTAGAAGAAATGGCTTTCATTAAAGCTATGAATACTGTGAAAGAGGGGTGTAACAAATGCTAGAGAAAGAAAATAGAAATTGCAATTGTGGATGCAATAACAATTATATGATGAACAATAATAGCAATATGATGATAAATAACAATGACTATCCAAATACTAACACAATGTCTGCTGGAATTGGAAACAATAATGAAAATGGAAATTGTTGTGGTAAACCTGGATGTGCTCCAAAGGTTCCAATGTATTCTTTTGAATTTACTAATATAGATTCAGAGGATACTTGCGAAGAAAAAGAAATGACAAGAGAAGAAATGCTTAACCAAATTCGAGCACTAGATTTTGCTGTTGTAGAACTTGCTGAATATTTAGACACTCATGAAGATGACCAAAAGGCTCTTTGCTTACACAAAGAATATGCAACTCAATTAAAGGAATTAAAAGATAAGTATCAAAAGGTATATGGACCTCTTAGCATTTACTTCCCATGTAACAAATGGAGATGGCTTGAAGAACCATGGCCTTGGGAAAGGGGGAATTATTAATGTGGACTTATAACAAAGTATTACAATATCCAGTTAAAATTAAATGTCCAAATCCAAAGCTTGCAAAATATATTATTAGTCAATATGGTGGACCTGACGGCGAACTTGCTGCCTCTTTAAGATATTTATCACAAAGATTTGGTATGCCAGACCAAAATGCAAAAGCAATTTTAAACGATATAGGCACGGAGGAACTTGCTCACTTAGAAATGGTAGGTAGTATCGTTCATCAATTAACCGATGGCGTTTGCCCAGAAGAAATCGAAAAAGCAGGATTAGGTGATTACTATACTGACCACGGCGTTGACGTATATCCTGTATCTGCTGCTGGAAATCCATGGACAGCTGCTTATATTGCTGCAAAAGGTGACCCAATTGCTAACCTTCAAGAAGATTTAGCTGCAGAACAAAAAGCAAGAGCAACTTATGAAAAATTAATTAATCTTTGCAAAGATGACCCAGACGTATTAGACCCACTTCGTTTCTTACGTCAAAGAGAAATAGTTCACTTCCAAAGATTTGGTGAAGCACTTCGTGGTGTTCAGGATAAACTTGCTGAAAAGAAATTTTATATGGCAAATTGCTCACAAAAAATGTGTGATGACAATAAATAGTAAAGATTAATAAAAATAAGATTTTTTAGCTAATTTTGCTAGAAAATCTTATTTTTTTTATAATATAAAATTTTATTATTTAAACATGATTATTATTTTATACATTAAAGCGGAATAATACTATATCTCCGTCTTGCATGATATATTCTTTGCCTTCTGAACGTACTAGCCCTTTTTCTTTGCAGGCTAGCATAGAGCCTTCTTTCATTAAGTCATCATAAGATACAACTTCTGCACGTATAAAGCCTCTTTCAATGTCACTATGTATTTTTCCTGCTGCTTGTGGTGCTTTTGTACCTTTTTTTATTGTCCATGCTCTTACTTCTGGCTCTCCTGCTGTTAAGAAGCTCATTAGTCCTAATAAGTCATAACTTGTTTTTACTACTTTGTCTAAGCCTGATTCATTAAGTCCTAATGCTTCTAACATTTCTTTTTTATCTTCTCCTTCTAAGGAAGATAATTCTTCTTCTATTTTTACGCATAAAGGAATGACTTTTGCTCCTTCTGTTTTTGCAAATTCTTCTACTTGTTTTACTTTTTCATCGTTTTCTGCACTTCCAATTTGTGCTTCTGAAACATTTGCAATGTATAGAACTGGCTTTGCTGTTAGTAAATATAAGTCTTTTATTTGTTCTTTTTCTTCGTCTGTTAGTTCTACGGTTCTAGCACATTTTCCTTGTTCTAAGGCAACTTTTATTTTTTCTAATACATCAATTTCTGCTTGTGCTTTTTTATCTGCTTTTAGTCTCTTTTTTGCATTGTCTAATCTTTTTTCTAACATTTCTAAATCTGAAAAAATTAGTTCTAAATTAATCGTTTCAATATCTCTTAAAGGGCTAATGCTTCCATCCACGTGAACAATGTTAGAGTCTTCAAAACATCTTACTACATGGGCAATGGCATCTACCTCGCGAATGTGTGATAAAAATTTATTTCCTAAACCTTCTCCCTTACTTGCTCCTTTTACTAAACCTGCAATATCAACAAATTCAATGATAGCGTGTGTGGTTTTTTCTGGTTTATACATTTCTGTAAGCTTGTCTAATCTTTCATCTGGCACTGGCACTACGCCTACATTTGGTTCTATTGTGCAGAATGGATAATTTGCACATTCTGCTCCTGCATTTGTTATACTATTAAATAAAGTAGACTTTCCTACATTTGGTAGTCCTACGATTCCTATTTTCATTTTTGTAATTCATCCTTTCTATGGCATATATCTATTTTTCTTTTTACCTATGCTATTATACCAAAGAAAATAAAATTTGTATATATTTTTCTTAATTTATTAACATCTAATTGAAAATCAGGTATATGATTTCACATAGGCAAAAGAAAAGAAAGCACTCAATTAAGTGCCTTCTTTTCTTTTTTACTTGTTTACTATTTCTGGTCCAATCAAGGTTTCACATCTTTCTTTTTCCTTTATAGCTAATTCATAGTTTGCTTTTGACCAAGTTTCTTCACCAGCTTCATAACTTCTGATAATTTCATTTAAGTCTAACAACTCATACCTATCTTTTTCTCCTGCTCCTTTAATATTAACATAGATAGGAATATAAGTAACTTCCTCGATGCTTACTTCTTGTGTTACTCCATCTTTTTTTACACCTATATTAAAGATAGCGGTATTTCTGGTATTTGTATCCCTTTGGTTAGAGAAGAAATTTCCTTGTGAAAAGATTACTAAGCCCTCTTTTTCTTCTCCTTCTTCTGTTTCTACTTTTACCATTTTCATAGGTTGCAGTACATGTGGATGACATCCAAGAACAATTTGTACACCATTTTTTACTAAAAACTCTGCTAGCCTATCTTGCTCTGCATTTTCTGTAGTTTGATATTCTACTCCCCAATGCATTGAAACAACCAGTAATTCTGCTCCTTCTTCCTTTGCTTGTTCTATTTGTGATAAAATTAATTCTTCATCAATTTTATTAACACAAAATTCTTTGTCGCTAGGAATAGGAATCCCATTTGTTCCATAAGTGTAGGATAAAAATGCAGTTTTTATGCCATTTAAGTCTTTTAAAAGAATCGTGTTTTGCTCTTCTTCTGTCCGTGCAGTTCCCACATGAGCAATTCCGGCATCATCTAAATAATCTAAAGTAGATGATAAACCACTAAAACCTTTGTCTAAGCAGTGGTTATTAGCTGTTGTCATGATATCTGCACCTAGTTCTTTTAAATCAATAGCTAAGTGCTCTGGTGCGTTAAAGGTTGGATAACCACTATAACCTCTTTCTTCTCCTGCCATAGGTGATTCGCAATTTCCAATGACAATTGTAGAATTTTCAAAATATTTTTCTACATATTTAAACATATAAGAAAAATCGTAATCTTCTACTTCATTGTTATAGGCTGCATTATACACCGGTTTATGACAGAGTGTATCGCCAAAGGATGTAATGGTTGCAAAAGAATCACTAGGAACTGGGGTTGCTGTTGGTTGTAGAGTTATTTCTGGTTGTGGTGCCTCTGATGGTTGCAATGTTTCTACCTGTCGTGAATTTTCATTGATAGATATTGTTTCCATCATTAACGTACTTGCGCTATTGTTAGAATTTTCTTCTTTATATTGTGCTATCCGATTAGTACCGCAAGCAGTTAATAATACTGCCATCATCAGTAATGTTACTACCTTTTTGGCTATTTTTTTCATAATATTTTCCTCCTAATAATATTTATTATTTAGTATTTTATAATTTATAAGTTCTTGACTTAACTTTTTATAGTTTAACATAAAATCGAGGAAAAAAGCAAGTAAATACTATTTCAAATAGTGCAAAATGGTTTTTAAATGCAAGAAACACATCTATAACTTAACGCTTTCATGTGTTTTTAATCTGCTTAATTTTCTTTTACCACGTATACATACGCATACTCATGAATAATTACATACAAATTATTTGCATACTGAATAATATGGCTTTGATTTTGCTCTGCTACGTCAATTAAATCTTCTAATTTTATAACATACATTATTTTTAAGTTACTAATATCTGGCTTGTTGGTTACAGTAGCAATTAAATCTCCGTAGTTTTTTAAAATACGCTCTATTGGTTCATAATGTTTTTTTGCATTTTTATAAATTCTAATAATTAACACAATACTAGCCCCTATTATAAATATGCTACCAATGATGTAACAAACTATTTGCTCTATTTTTGTATTTTCTGCTTCACTTGTAATTTCTTTTGAAGCTATTTTTTCATTATTTGCTTTTACCCCTGTTATGGTATCTGTAATTGGTATTTCTAATTCTATTGTATCTTCAATGGTTTTGGTTTCTATAGCAGGCAAACTAATATTATAAGAAATGATAAACCTAATTTTTAAAATAGACTCTATTTTAATTTTATATTCTTTTTCATATGCATTAACCAAGTTCAAATAATCTTCATATTTAATATTTATTGGACATTGCACAGAAAATTCTTCTATACTTTCTTTTTCTTGAGCATTATTCTCTAAAAATACAAAACTTCTATTCCAAACTTCTTTTTCTTCGTCTACTTCTATTACCTTGCCAATTAAATTGCCTACAACGCTATAATGATACTGAATATCTGCTTTTTGCTTTGCTTTCAAATGATATTGAAAATGAATATCAAATGCTTCAATTGAATTAGACGCATAGCAAAGCCCAGAAGGAAGTGTTTGACTTTCATAAAAAGTATTTGGCTTTAATAATACTTCATAATCGTCTTGTTTTTCTACTGTATATTGATAAATTGTTTCTTGACTTTTTTCTAAATTAAAACCGATTTTTATAAAAATAACTCCTACTACTATTGCACTAATAATTAAATAATAAATAATAATTTTTCTTATATTTTGCTTATTTATTTTATATTTTTTCATAGCCTATCTCCTTATTTATGAAAATACTCATATAACCAAACGGATGGAAAACCTGCATATTTTATAGAAAATACATAAACTCCTTTAATTTGGTCGGTTTCCACTAAAATTCTATCTTCTACATTATTCTTATCTCCCTTTGTTTGATAGAAAATTTTATTATTTTTTTCTACTTTATTTACAATTCTATGAGCCACATTTTGCTCTCCTATTTGATAAACGATAATTGTATTTAACCCTATCTGTGTTAATTCTTCTTCCTTTAATGTTTTAAAAATTAGAACATCTCCACGAGAAAAAGTTGGAGTCATACTGTTAGAAAGAATAGCAATAGGTTTATATGGAAAAATTCCTAACATAAAGCAAACGAAACTAATACACAAAAGTAATATTATGAAGCTTGTTGGTTTTTCTTTTTTATTTTTCCTTGCTTTTGTAAATTGATATTCATAAAATACATACACTATGGTTGGAAATATTAAATCAATGCAACCACTAGCAAACCAGTTGACATTTGGTAAAATTGGTAGAAATACAATTGCAATTTTTTTCAAACTACGGTATATGATTGACAAAATAAAAGAATATTTACTAGATAAATAAGTGCATACAAGGTTGCAAGCTATAAGAGGTAGTATCGTGCTACAAATATATTGAAATAGTTCTTCTTTATTACTACATAAAACTCGAATCATATAATAATTAATTTCTAATAATATAAATAAAAGGATATTCTTTTTATTTTTCGTTACTAGCATTCTTCTTGCTGTTTCTATGCTAATAATAGGAAGTATTTCTATTATTATATTTTTGAATAGAAACAAAATATCATGACGATATGGACTCTTTGAAAAACCAAATAGAAATCCAAGATAGAAGTAAAAAACAAGATATACAGAGCAAATAGCAACCATATAAATAATTTGTTTTTCCTTTTTATAAAAGCGAATATAGTAATTTTTTTTATTCCATAGGAAATAAATTAAACAAATACCCCAAAAAGAAGGATTAATTATATTTTTGTACAAGATTACATTAGTCATATTGAAGTAAGCTGTAATAAATAAGTATCCTATTAAAATTAGTAATATTTTTTTATGCTTTGAATTTGTCATAGTTTCCTCTTTTTCTTTGTATTGTTTTCATATTTTTTTCTTTCGTTATTTTCTATATAATAACAATAGGAAAGCTATTTCTTTCCTATTGTTTTGTTACCTTTATTATTTTTGAACATATTCAATAAACCCTGTAATTGTTTTTGTTTTTATAGATGGTACTTCTGTTGTTTTTGGGTCATAAGTAACGGTGACTGTAAAACTAGTTTCTTCTCCTGCATCTAGTGTATTTTGTAGTTCTGATGTTTTATATTGGATAGCCGGTAAATCTCCTTCACTGTCTTCTTTAAATATAACCGTACCTAGAGTAGCATTGATTGTTCCTTCATTTCGAATAGTAATAACAAAGACAATAGAATCTCCAGGTTTCTTTAGAGTAACATTAAAAGTAGCACTTGTGTCCGTAAATTCTGGAGTATCATAATTAACATCACCATTTACACTTTGTACTTGAATATTGGTAATTTTTACATTCCATTCACCTACAATTTCTGCTGTTCCATTTAGTGTTAATTGTGTAGCAAATGTTGAATAGCCTACTGCCATAACTAAAATTGCCAAAAATAGTGTGGCAATTATTGTATTTTTTGTGTTTTTCATATTTTACCTCCTTCCTATGTAATGACATAGTGTTTTCGTATTTGTCCATTTTTTCGAGGTAAAATGATTTGAGTTTCTAATATTATTATATGCATTTTATTTTTGGATGTTATTTTTGGCATAAAAAAAGCACCAGTTAAGGTGCAAGTTTTTAAATTTGGAGCTACTAACCAGGATCGAACTGGTGACCTCTACCTTACCAAGGTAGCACTCTACCTACTGAGCTATAGTAGCATATATTATGAGTGCCATTTTTGACACTCATTTTTTACTTTATTAGAATAACATATTTTCATTTTGAATGCAAGCATTTTTCAAAGTTTTGCCATTTTCTCTACCTTTATGATGGCTCTCCCATACTTTTTATTGCTTTTTTACGAATTCTTTGAATAGCATTATCTATTGACTTAACAGGAGCATCTAATTTTTCTGCAATTTGCACATAACTTTCCCCTTGAATATAGCGGTTTAATACTTGTTTTTCAAAGTCACTAAGAGATTTATCTATAGCATTTTCTACTGTTTGATAATATTCTTTTTTCGTAATAGTTTCTAATGGGTCTTCCATTTGGTGAGCATCAAATATGTCTAGTAAATTAGAATCTTCATCTTCTTCATAAGCAGTTGTATTTAATGATAAATATGAATTTAGTGGCATATGCTTTTGACGATTGGAAGATTTTATTGCTGTAATAAGTTGTCTTTCAATACATAAATTAGCAAAAGTTTTAAAAGAATTTTGCTTTTCTGCATTATAGTTTTTTACCGCTTTAAATAAGCCAATTAACCCTTCTTGCACAATATCTTCTCTTTCTGCTCCAATCATAAAGAACTTGCTTACCTTCATATTGACTAATTCTTTATATTTGTCTATTAGAAATTCAAGAGCAAACTTGTCCCCAGATTTAATTACTTTAATTAAATCTTCATCACTCATGTCTTTATAATTATTTGCTGTAGAAAAGTATGGATTACTTTCTTTCATATTGTTTTTTTATTCCTTCCTGATGAATTTCTTTATTTAGCTGTATTATAAGCCCTGTCTTCTTAGAATGTCAAGAGAAATTTGACTTTTTATTGCTATTTTTTTGAATTTATACTATAATGGTAACAAATTTATCTTAAAATTTAAGTAAAAAGTGCTGGAAAGGAATAGTGTTCAAATGGCATTTGATGGAATGGTATTAAAGCAAATTGTTCGGTGAATTACAATCTGCTTTAATTGGAGGAAAAATTAATAAAGTATATGAGCCAAGTAACAATGAAGTAATACTTGGTATTTATTCGCAAGGAAAAAATTATGCCCTTCTTTGTAATATTTCTTCTAATAGCTATCGTTTCCATCTAACAACAACAAGTAAACCAAATCCTTTGAATGCACCTAATTTCTGTATGTTACTTCGTAAGCATTTAATTGGCTGCCGCATTAGAGCTATTTCTATGAGTTCTTTGGAAAGAATAGTAACTATGGAACTTGAAGGCTATAATGAATTAAACGATTTATTACCTAAAACTTTGGTAATAGAGTTAATGGGCAAACATAGTAATATGATTTTATTAAACGAAAATGGAAAAATTATTGATAGTTTACGTCATTTAGACATTTTATCTGGCTCATTACGTGATATTTTACCTACTCATGACTATGTACTTCCTTCTTCTGAAAAAAGCGACTTTGCTGCTACTTCAAAAGAAGAATTTATAAAAATAGTTCAAGCGCAAAGCATAGCAAAATCTATTTCTGACACATTTACTGGCATTAGTTATACTTTTGTTTCTTCTTTGCTATCTTCAATGAATATAGTAGAAGAAAGTATTAATAAAGAGAATCTTAGTATTTTGTATGATACTATGCAAGAACTTCTTTCTAATTTAGGAAGTAAAAATGTAACCTGTGTTTCTGTTCCACAAAATGACTATAGCCTTCTTCCTATTTCTCATGAAGAAGATTTGCAAACGAATTTCTTTTTAGATGATTTCTATTCTAAAAAAGAAAAACAGGAAGCTGTTGTTACTTATCGAAATGAACTTTTAAAGTTAGTGTTAACAGCTGTGAAAAAGATTTCAAAAAAATTAAGTAATATAAATAGTAAGTTAAAAGAATGTGAAAATATGGAACAATATCGCATTTACGGAGAACTTATTACTTCTCATTTATACGAAATTGATGCAAATAGAAATTTAGAAAGTATTACTTTGCAAAATTATTATGATGAAAATAAAGAAATTGTAATTCCTCTTGATAGCAGTATTTCTGTTTCTTACAATGCAAAGAAATTTTTCAAAAAATATCATAAATTAAAAAATACTTTGGAAATTGTAACAGAGCAAAAATTAGAAACAGAAAAAGAATTAGATTATTTAGAGAGTATTGTTTATGAACTTGAAAATGCTAATTCTGTTTCAGAGTTAGATGAAATTTATCAAGAAATTTGTGAAAATGGTATTTTTAAAGTAAACGCCAAGGCAAATGTGAAGAAAAATAAAGTAAATAAAAGAAAAGTCCATGATGAATATGAACCTATTGTTTATACCATTGACGGCTTTCTATTCTATGTAGGAAAGAATAATAAACAAAATGATTATATTACAACGAAACTTGGTAAAAATGAAGATTTATGGTTTCATACCCAAGAAATTAGAGGTAGCCATTGTTTATTAAAATGTAATGGTCAAAAAGTAAAAGACTCTACTATTCTTGCCTGTGCACAAATTGCAGCATTTCATAGTAAAGGAAAACTTTCTTCAAATGTTCCCGTTGATTATTGCTTTAGCAAATATGTAAAAAAACCTTCCAATAGCAAACCTGGTATGGTTATTTATACAAATCAAAAAACGTTATATGTAGAACCAAAAATTCCTAATAAATAGTAGTCTTAATAAATACCAAAATGCATTTATATTATATTTTTTAAGTGAGCTTGTGTGGGGACCGACAAGGTTATAGTCTGTTAATAAATTTTGGCGTCAGCAAAAATTTATTTATAGACTATCCGATGTTGGGACGAACGCAAAAAATATAATATAAATGCATTTTGGTGTTTAAAAAAATATACTATATATTTTCTATTCTTCTTTTACTTTATATTCTATTTTTTCCATAAAAGGAAACATTTCTTTAATTCGTTTTTTTGTTAGCATTTCCATTACGGGATGTGGATTTTTTTCGTGAATAGATAATAGTCTTTGTGTATAACAGTTTTCAGAAGTTTTAAATAACAAATAACGATTTCTTACATAAGTATAATATAATTGATAACCTTGTTCTAATTCTTCTTCAAATCTCTCAAATGTATATTTTCCGTCCATGTTCCCTCCATTATTTTACCATATTTTCAAATTCTGCCTCGCTTATGATTGTAACTCCCAATTCTTGTGCTTTTGTAAGTTTTGAGCCCGTTTCTTCTCCTGCTAATACATAGTCTGTTTTTTTCGATACAGAAGAAGATACTTTTCCACCATGTTTTTCAATAATATCGCTTGCCTCTTGTCTAGTATATTTTTCTAGTGTACCTGTTAGTACAAATATCTTTCCTTCAAAACGATTGTCGCTTGTTTCTTCTTCTAATAACTTCATGTTAACGCCCGCTTCTTTTAATTTCTGCAAAGTGTCTTTAGTTTGCTCTTGGCTAAAGAATTCTATAATGTTATTTGCAGTGATTTCTCCTACATCTTCTGTCATGGCTAAACTTTCAAAAGAAGCATTTTGCAAGTTTTCTATGGTTTTATATTTTCTTGCAAGCACTTTGGCAGCTTTTGTTCCTACTTGTCTAATGCCTAAGGCAGTAATTAAATGGAATAAATCTTGCTCTTTACTTTTTTCAATAGAGTCAATCAAGTTTTGTGCGAATTTTTTTCCATTTTTCTTTAAAGAAGCAATTTCTTCTAGTGTTAAGGAATAGATGTCTGCAATGTTATGAATTAAACCTTTTTCTAAGAATTGTTCTACTACTTTGTAGCCAAGTCCATCAATGTCCATTCCTTCTTTTGAAACAAAATGCACAATGCTTCGTAATAATTGGGCTGGGCATTCAATTCCAATACATCTAGTAGCTGCTTCTCCTTCTTCTCTTACAGCAGGAGCTCCACATACAGGGCAAGTCTTTGGCATATGAAATGCTACTTCTTTTCCAGTTCTTTTTTCTTTTACTACTTTAATGACTTCTGGAATGACATCTCCTTGCTTTTGAATAACAACAGTATCGCCTATTTTTAAATCTTTTTCTTTTATAAAATCTTCATTGTGCAACGTTGTTTTTGAAATGGTAGAGCCTGCTACTTTTACTGGCTCTAAAATAGCCATAGGAGTAATGGCTCCTGTTCTTCCTACTTGGCATATAATATCTTTTAAAATGGTTTCTTTGGCCTCTGGTGGATATTTATAAGCAATCGCCCACCTCGGCGTTTTTGCAGTAGTTCCTAGTTTTTCTCTAAATGTTAAACTATCTACTTTTACTACCGCTCCGTCTATTCCAAAGCTTAGCTTTTCTCTTTCTTCTCCTATTTTTTGAATAGCCTTCTCTACTTCTTTTTTGTTTTTACAAAGAATACGAACAGGGTTTACATTGAAGCCTAATTCTTCTAAGTAATTTAATTGTTCATAATGAGAATTAAATGGGTTCTTGTCCCATTTTTGAACATTAAAAATGAAAATATCTAAAGGTCTTTCTGCAGTAATTTTAGAGTTTAGTTGCCTAATAGAACCTGCTGCTGCATTCCTAGCATTAGCAAATAAAGGCTTTCCTAATATTTCTTGCTCTTCGTTTAGTTTTTCAAATTCTTTCGTTCCAATAAATACTTCTCCACGAACCGTAATGGTTTCTGGCTTTTTTAGCACTTTTGGAATGCTTTTTATAGTTCGTAAATTATCTGTTACGTCTTCTCCTATTAGTCCGTTTCCACGTGTTGCTCCTCTTACAAAAATTCCATCTACATATTCTAGTGACATGGATAGTCCATCAATTTTGGTCTCTACTACATATTGCAATTCTTCTTTTTCCTCTTGTGCCTGTTTTTTTACTCTTTCATCAAATTCTTGTAATTCTTCAAATGAAAAAACATCTTGCAAACTTTGCAAAGGCACTTCATGTACTACTTCTGTGAATCCTTCTTTGACATGGCCTCCTACTTTTTGCGTTAATGAATCTTCTGTAATAAACTCTGGAAACTCTTTTTCTAAAGCTTTTAGTTTATTCATTAACATATCGTATTCGTAGTCTGTAATTTCAGGCTTGTCTTCATCATAATATTTTTGAGCATAGTATTCTAGCTTTTTTCTTAATTCTTCGATTTGTTTTTTTGCCTCTTGTTTTTCCATGGACTTTACCTTTCCTTTTCATAACTTGTTTTTATTATATACAAAATAGGAAAAAAAATAAATAGTTTAAGCAGAAAAATAACAATATAATATTTCCTCTTCTCTTAGTTTGTGTTCTTGCATGAAATCGTCACATTTTTTCTCTAAAAGCCTGAAGTTACAACATCTTCTTAAAAGTGCCTCTGTAGTATGCCCATTTAAAATAAGATAGTATAAGTTTCTTGCTCTATTATGAATGCGAAGTTCATTTTGGTTAATCCACTTCATTTGATTTTTTAGCATATTTTGATATTTCACATCTTCAATATTGGAAAATTCAATTCTTTCTAAGTAACTTTGTGGGATAGGAAGCATATTATTTAAGTTAATCCCTCCTAATTTGCCACCATCTATTTTTAAAAAATCTTGCATATCTTTCATTATAAGATGCTTCTTTTTGGGTGATGTTAAAGGAGCAAAGAAGTTTTTTCCATTTACATTTAAAACAACTCCAATAAACGGTCTATTTTCTTTTTCATTTTCAATATATGGTATTTTTGGTTCGTAATAGTGTAAATAATTGCAATAATCTATATCTACTTTATAAAGTTGCATTTTGCTTCCTTTCTCTCATTATAATACTAATTTAGTTATTTTTTCATCGCAAATAAAAGTCAACGTTTTCTATATTGACGTTTTTATGAATTATTCTTTTTACAATAATTTGTTTTTCTTTTTCTTGGATTTCATAAAAGATTAAATAATTTTGATGTAATAAAAATCGATTGTAATATGTGCCATAAATAGCCCTAGTTTATTTTGTTTTATTCTATCTTTATTCTTGATAAAAGTCAATCATTTTATGTAAATTTTCAAACTTATTTTCTTGCTTTTTTGTAAACTTTATAGTATAATGCACTAAATTACTATTGTAACTGCTTATTAATTCATTCTTAATTAAGGAGGAATAATTATGATGAGACTTTATGAAATTTCTTGTAACGAAGAGCAATGGTGTGTAAAAGGTAATCGGGACGATGGTTACACACTTGTAAACAGAACAACTTTGGATAGTTATTCTATTTCAGGAGATGTCATCGGAATCGAGCAAATCTCAGATGATACTTTTTTGGTTTATCGGCGTACTATGAGAGATGAGTGGCAGATTAACAGGGTAAAATTAAGTGATGGTAAAGTCGTTAGAGAATATCATCATGAGTTTCAACATTTTAATTTTTTGACAGAAGATATCATCATTTTTAACAAAGACAGTATACATGGCGGAACCTTATATTCCATTAGCAAAAATTGCGAAATGGATACTATGAATCATATGGTTCATGATGATTCCGGAATCCATGATGCTAGTTGTGTATCTAATCGAAAGATTACACTTCTATATGATAAGGAAGATTCTGATTATCCTAGTCTCTTGTTAGTAGACGATAAGCCTAGAAACGCTTATCGTTCTGAAGAATATCTACAAGTATTTTTTGACCCTAATTCTCTGCAACCTTTGTCACCTGTTTACTCTACTTTAAGAAATCAGTATCTTACTTTAACTGAGTCTTATACTCTAAAAGATATTATGCAGGAGGAAAATCATTATCTTTCTATTATTGATAATTTTTTGTACAATTTGTACAATTTGTATCTAGAGGATAATAGAAAGACTGCAGAAGAACTATTTTCTATGCTGGAAACAAAAGAAGATTAACATTACAAAGAACTAGCCAAAAAAGGCTAGTTCTTTTTCTTATTTTTACGACATTTTTTCTTTGATTCTTGCTAGGGTATTTAATGCATCAATTGGAGTTAAGCCATTTAAGTCAATTTTATCAAGTTCTTGGGCGATTTCGGCTAATTTGTAATTGCCCATATCTAATTGTCCTTCTACCCTATTTTTGTTTGGTTTTTCTAGTTGTTTTCCATTTAAGATATTTTTTCTTTCTAATGAACGTAAAATTTCATTGGCTCTTTTGGTTACTTCTGTTGGCACTCCTGCTAAATGTGCTACGTGCACACCATAGCTTTCGTCTGTTCCGCCATTTACTATTTTACGTAAGAAGATGATATCTTCTCCTTTTTCTTTTACAGCAATGGAATAATTTTTAATTCCTTCTAACTGGTTTTCTAAGTCTGTTAGTTCATGATAGTGTGTTGCAAATAGTGTTTTGGCACCACTTGTTTCTTTATTTGCAATGTATTCTGCTACTGCCCATGCTATGGATAAGCCATCATAGGTAGATGTTCCTCTTCCTATTTCGTCTAAAATTATTAGACTATTAGCAGTTGCATTTTTAAGAATTGTAGCTACTTCCATCATTTCTACCATAAAGGTACTTTGTCCCATACTTAAATCGTCTGATGCTCCTACTCTAGTAAAGATTTTATCCACTACTCCTATTCTAGCATAACTTGCGGGAACAAAAGAGCCTACTTGTGCCATTAAGGTAATTAATGCTACTTGTCTCATATATGTTGATTTTCCTGCCATATTTGGCCCTGTAATAATTGCAAGTCTAGAATCTTCTTTATCTAGGTAAGTATCATTTTGTACGAAGCTTCCGGCTGGTAACATTTTTTCAATAACAGGGTGGCGTCCATCTTTAATGTCAATAATGCCACTATTGTCAACGATTGGTTCTACATAGTTCATATCTTCTGCTACGGTTGCTAAAGAGGTTAGAACATCTAGAATACTAATGATTTCTGCTGATTTTTGAATTCTTTTTATTTTGCTTTCAATGTCTTCTCTTATTTCTACAAACGCATTATATTCTAGGTTAATAACTTTTTCTTCTGCCCCTAGAATTTGATTTTCTAAGTTTTTAAGTTCTTCTGTAACATAGCGTTCTCCGTTAGTTAGGGTTTGTTTTCTAATGTATCGAGCTGGCACCATATCAATATTAGATTTTGTTACTTCTAAATAATAGCCAAATACACGATTAAAGCCTACTTTTAGCCCTTTTATACCAGTTGCTTCCCTTTCTCTTGCTTCTAGTTCAATAATCCATGTTTTTCCTTGCGTTGTAGCTTGTTTCAAATGGTCTATTTCTTCGTTGTAGCCAAGTTTGATTAGTCCACCTTCTTTAATGCTCATTGGTGGCTCGTCAACAATTGCTTCTTCAATAAGTTCATAGATGTCTTTTAGCTCGTCTAAGTTTTCATATAGTTCTTGTAAATAAGAAGATGTGCAATGTTCTAATACTTTTTTCACTTCTGGTAGCTGTTTACTTGAATTTTTTAAAGAGAGCATATCACGTCCTGTAGCGTTTCCATAAGCAATTTTTCCTGCTAAACGTTCCATATCATAAACTCTTTTTAGGCTATCTGTAACATCTCCTCTTAGCATGACATTTTCTTTTAATTCTTTTACGGCTTCCAGTCTTTTCTTAATTTCTAGTACATCAATAAGTGGGTCATTTAACCATCTTCTTAACATTCTAGAACCCATAGAAGTTGAAGTTTTATCTAGCACCCATAAAAGTGTTCCTTTTTTAGATTTATCACGCATTTTTTCAGTAATTTCTAGGTTTCTTCTTGCTGTAATATCTAATGCCATATATTTTGTTGTGTTATAAACTATGATTTTGTTAATGTGGTCTAGACTTGTTTTTTGTGTTTCTTCTAAATAATCTAATAAGCCATGAATAGAATGTAAAGCAATACTATAATCTTCTATATTTTCTATGTTTTCTTCTTGTGTATTTACAAAAGTATATTTTTTTAGAAGTGCATCATTTTCTTTTTGGAAAGCTTCTTCTTTTACTCTTGAAATATACACTTCAAAACGCTCTTTTATTTTTGCAATTTCTTCTGTGCTTTCATACATGAAAGGATTTACTATAATTTCGGCAGGATTGTATCTTGAAATTTCATCTAATAATTTTGGAAAATTGTTGGTTTCCGTAATTTGTGTGGTTCTAAAATCTCCTGTGGAAATATCGCTTGCACTAATACCAAAGTATGTTCCTGTTTTGTAAATAGATAAAATATAATTATTTTTCTTTTCATCTAGCAAGTTACTTTCAATGACAGTTCCAGGTGTTACTACACGAATAACGCCTCTTTTTACAATACCTGTTGCTTGTTTTGGGTCTTCTAGTTGCTCACAAATAGCTACTTTATAACCTTTTTCTATTAATCTTGCAATATAGGTGTCTGCTGCATGGAAAGGAACTCCGCACATAGGAGCCCTTTCTTCTTGTCCACATAATTTTCCTGTTAAGGTTAATTCTAGTTCTTTTGAACCTGTAATTGCATCATCAAAAAACATTTCATAAAAATCACCTAAACGATAGAATAAAATACAATCTTTGTATTCTTCCTTCGTTTTTAAATATTCTTGCATCATTGGTGAAAATTCTGCTTTTTCTGCCATCTTATTTTTCTCCTTTTAAATACCACATATGTTCCGATACAATTTCTAATTCTTGCATCGTTCCAATTAAATTTTTATCTCCTTCAAATACCACAACTTTATTAGAATCTGTTCTTCCTGTTAGCATATTAGGATTGTTTTTACTTATCCCTTCAACCATTACTTTTTGCATAGTTCCTATATATTTTTTATTGTTTTCTTCAATTTGACTTTCTACTAATTCTTTTAATCTGTTAAAGCGCTCATGCTTTATTTCTTCTGGTATTTGATTTTCCATTCTATCTCCTGGCGTTCCTACTCTTCTTGAATAAATAAACATGAAGACTTGTTCAAATTTTACTTTTCTTACTACATCTAAAGTATCTTCAAAGTCTTTTTCTGTCTCTCCTGGAAAACCTACGATAATGTCAGTTGTAAATACCACATTTGGTATTCTATTTTTCATTTTTTCTACTAAGCTTAAATATTGTTCTTTCGTATACTTTCTATTCATTTCTTTTAAAACTTTACTGCTTCCTGCTTGCAAAGGTAAATGAATTAATTTACATACTTTTTCACAATCTTTAATTGCTTCTATTACGTCATCTGTAAAATCTTTTGGGTGTGGAGAGACAAAACGTATTCTTTCTATTCCTTCTATTTTGTTGACTGCTCTAAGTAATGTAGCAAAAGAGTTAACGTCTTCGTATTCTTCAAAAGGAATATTTTTTTCTTTTTCTACTCTTAAATATGAATTAACATTTTGTCCTAATAAGGTAACTTCTTTATAGCCTTGTTTTGCTAAGTTTTTTATTTCGTCTAAAATATCTTTTGGATTTCTGCTTCTTTCTCTTCCCCTTACATAAGGCACAATGCAATAACTACAGAAATTGTTGCAACCATTCATAATAGTAACCGAAGCTCTTGTTTTGTCATCTCTTGAGATAGGAAGTCCTTCAATTATTTGTCCTTCGATATCAATTACATCTCGTATTTTTTTATTTTCTTTTAATGCTTCATATAAGTCTTGTGGTAATTTATGAAGGGTATGTGTACCAAAAATAATATCTACATAAGGATAACTTTGTTTTAGTTTTTTTATAATATGTTCTTCTTGCATCATGCAACCACCAATAGCAAGTATGGTTCCTTTTTCTTCTTTTTGCTTTTTTACTTCTCCCACTTTTCCAAATAGCTTTTCTTCTGCATTTTCTCTTACGCAACAAGTGTTAAATATAACTAAGTCTGCTTCTTTCATTTCTTCTGTTCTTGTATAGTTCATTTTTTCTAACATTCCTGCTATTTTTTCTGAATCATTTTCATTAAGTTGGCAACCCATTGTTAGAATATAATATTTTAATTTTTTATTTTCATTTATTTGTTTTACTTTTTCGATATATGCTAATTCTTCTTCAATATTTGCTACTTGCACTGATTTTTTCTCCTTTTCGACATTTGCTTTATTTTATTACATTTTCTAACTTTTTTCAAGAGAAAAACAAAAAAGAAAACGGAAAGATTTGGGACGTGTCCAAATCTTTCCGCTCATATTTATTTCGTTGATAATAATTCATCTAATAAAGTGGATTTTCCACTTAATGTAATATTTCCTGTTTTTTTAAAACATCCTGTATATTCACTAGGATTAGCATCTATTACAATATTTCCAGTTAAGTTATAACAATACGAAAAAGTTTCTGTCATATTTTCAACTGAACTTGGTATATATGGAGCAACTTCAATTTTAGTACTAGAGAACGTAGTACTTAAATCGATAACAGTAGTTGGTATTTCTGGAGAATTTTTAATAATAGCTCCTCTAAAGGCTCCACTTAAATCTGTGACACCATAAGGGATATTTGTTATTTTCTCTAAATCTAAACAATGATAAAACGACATTTTCATACTTCCATAGTTAAGTAATATAGGAGTTATTTTTAAAGAAGTTCTTGCAAATCCTCCGTATAAATCATTAACACTTGCTGGAACTAATGAACATGTCAATAATTTTGTGCAATCAGCAAAAGTATTTCTCATATTGGTTATAGTAAAAGGAATATTTGGTGCAATAACTAATTCTTCACAATTCCTAAATGTATTTTCCAAACTTGTTACAGGACTATAAGTTTTTCCCTTGTCTTCACTTATAAAAACAGGAATATCTCCTTCTATTTTTCCTTCTTCTGTAAATCCGCCTAAATATCCCTTATTTGCATCTGAATTTATAGTTTGCATTTCATTTAATCTATATGTTCCATCTTCTAATTTTGAAAATTCCCACAAATCCATGTTTATACTTTTTCCATTATTTCCAATTCCAATTATATTTTTATTTAATTGTTCTGATGGAGCTTCTATGTTACTTTTTATCATTTTCCAATTAATAATATTTTCATCAAATTTCCCATAACTATCAATTTTATAAGTAGTTTCACTCTCTATCATATTTATAAAAAAATGATTTTCATCAGCTATAGTTAATATTGCTTTATTATTTCCATATATTTCATTTAATTTGTTTTGTATATCAATAGCTGTGATTGTTTGACTCTGATTTTTGTCAACAGTATCTAATAATATTTCAGTAACAACAAATTCCATTTTTTCTTTTTCACTTGCAAGTTTTGTTTCCTCACTAGCATTTTTTGCTTTCGTAAATAGTCCATTTTCTCCTAATATTAAGTTTATACTTATGCCTGCTAATATAATTAAAATTATAATAGTTATTACAAGTGAAATTAGGGTTATTCCTTTAATAGTTTTTTGTTTTTCTTTAATAATTTTTTTCATTGGTTCTCCTCCATTTTTATTATTTCTTATAAATTTACCCAATTTTTTAATTTATTATCATTTTTTATGCAAATATACTTATTTCTGTATTATGTTTATAAGTTACTACATTTTTTAAAATTATTTTACAAATACATTTTTCTTTTGTCAATATTTTTTATAACATTTTTCAAAATTATAAATGTGCATAATATAAAGATGTGGACACGTCCCAAATCTTTCCACACATATAAGAGGGTGTCAAAAGACACCCTCTTTGCAGTTTTTGATTATTGCAAAGTAATCAATTTGCAATAATAGATTTAGTTTATAAATTCTTTAGAATCGCAAGTAATATGAATAAAAAATAAATTTTAGAAAAGTTTTCTTATGGTTTTAAATAAATTTCTTTTTTAGCAAAAGTATTGGAATTGCTCAAATCTTTCTTTAATTAATGCAAGTGGCTCTTGGAATTTTCCAGCTTTTACCATTTCCTTGCTTAAAAGATTCAAGTAATGATTTGAAATTGCCATACCTATTGCCCTTTTTATTTTTTGAAATACATTGTTAGTTGGTAAATCCCATACTTTTACACTAGTATCACACCAAGTTTGAAGCACTTCTGCTGTGTCTTTAATATAGGTTTCTACAACAGCAATTAGTAATTCTACATCTTTGAGATAATCCTCTTTATATTCTTTTGCATTTTGTGGATTTTGTACTAACAACCTTTCATATTTTTTAACTGCTTTTTCTACTTTCCGCATTTCTCTCATATTGTTATTCCTCCTTATGCGCATATTGGAAAATATTCTATTATGTTATTTTGTTCATTTTATCATAATTTTTGTAATTTGTCTATTTTTTACCATAAATGTCTCTTTAAAAAACATCCCCAAAGAGACATAAAAAAAGAATGGATTTTTTCCATTCTTTTTTCAACTTTTTATTGAATTCCATATTTTTTCTTAAATTTATCTGCTCTACCACCTGTTGTTTCTCTTTTTAAGTTACCTGTCCAATATGGATGGCATTTTGAACAAACATCAACTTTCATATCTGCTTTTGTTGAATTTGTTTTCATTACATTTCCACAAGCACATGTAATTGTTGCTTCTGTATATTCTGGATGCATTCCTTCTTTCATTCTGTATTCACCTCTTCCTCTCATTTTATTAAACTTATCATTTCGTATTGCAAAATACGTTTGTTTTTCTATTTTAAAAGCCGTTTTTTATTGTAACATGTTTTTTTGTTTTTTTCAAGCCCTAAACAATATTTTTATTTGATTATTTTATTTTCTGCTTCTTGCTGTTGTATATATTGTGCAGATGATTCTAGTTCTTGGTTTAAAGAATTTTTATGCACAATTTTTATTACAATATTGAATAAACATGCAATTAGCAAGATAAAAAGTAATGCTTTTTTCCAAATTTTCGCTATCATTTTTTTCTCTCCCTAATTTGTTTTACATATTTAATTATACTATATTTTTAAATTTTGTCAACTGCTTATATTTTCTTTCCTTTTGGAAATACTAAAGAAAAAATGAATTTAAAGGAGTTTGTATATGAAAAAATATAGTATTTTTGTGTGCATTGCTATTTTAGTAATTATTTTAGCAGTTATTTTCTTTTTCAATTATAAACGTAACAATAATAATATAGAACCTATTCAACAAAATGATAGTAATCAAGGTACTTTTCGTAATGTTAATGAAGAGCAAGCTGAAAACCGTATTGCTAATATTTTGAAAAATGCTAATGAAATTATTCAAAATACGTCTAATGAAAATGAAATTTCTTCTTATTCTACTATTATAAAAGATAAAGAAGCAGGAAGATTAACGAATATTGGTATTACTTGTTCTATTTTAAATAATACAATTATACGTAAACGGTGAAACTTTCTCTTTTAATGAAATTGTTGGTGAGCCAACGACAGAAAGAGGATATCAGGAAGCTAGTGTCATTATTAATCAAAAAACTGAAAGAGGAATCGGTGGTGGGAACTGCCAAGTAAGTAGTACTTTATATAATGCCGTACTCAATGTTCCTAATTTAACTGTCATTGAAAGGCATGAACATGGAAAAAATGTTGGTTATGTTCCTGAAGGAAAAGATGCTACTGTTTCCTATGGTTCTTTAGATTTTAAATTTCGTAATGATTTAGATTATGATATTCGGTATTAAAGCCGCTACAGATAATGAATCCATTGTAATTAGATTTATTCAATTATAAGCTTTTCATATAGAAAAAGAAAATAAATTGTATTAAAATAAACTCTCCTTATAAAACAAAAAGTTTAATAAGGAGAGTTTGCTTTATGTCTAAATAGATAAATGAGTTTAAGATTGTTACATATTTTTTTCTTTTTTTCATATATATAAATTAAACTTTGATAGGAGGTTTTCTACTATGCGTAAATTATTACCTAGCTTTTTGGTAATCTTATTTTGTTTTTTTACATTTTCTAGTTCATTTGCTTATACTACTTCTTTTATATGGTCGGAAGAACCTGCTCTTGAAACTACTACCACTCCTACTCCCACTTTAGAATTAGAATCTGAAAGCGCTATTTTAATAGAACAAAATTCTGGAAAAATTTTATATGAACATAACTGCCATGAACAGCTTCGCCCCGCTTCTGTTACCAAACTAATGAGTATTTTGCTCATTATGGAAGCTTTAGATAGTAATATTATTTCTTTAACAGATAAGGTTCCTTGCAGTGAAAAAGCTGCTAGTATGGGTGGTTCTCAAATTTGGTTAGACGTACGAGAAGAATTAACTGTAGATGAAATGTTAAAGGCAATTTGCGTAGCTTCTGCTAATGATTGCACCGTTGCCATGGCAGAATACTTAGCTGGCTCAGAAGAAGCTTTTGTAGAAAAAATGAATAATAGAGCAAAAGAATTAGGAATGAATGATACTACTTTTAAAAATTGCCATGGACTTGATACTGATGGTCATGTTACTTCTAGTTATGATATTTCTCTTATGTCTAGAGAATTATTAAACAAGCATCCTAGTATTATGAATTATACAACTATTTGGATGGATACTTTACGAGATGGTAAGTCTCAGCTTACTAATACAAATAAACTAATTCGAAACTATAAAGGTGCAACTGGCTTAAAAACAGGTTCTACGGCTCTTGCTTTATATAATTTATCTGCTAGTGCCACTAGAGATAATTTATCTCTAATTGCTGTTATTATGAAAGCACCTTCTACCAAGGTTCGATTTGAAGAAGCACAAAAGTTATTAGATTATGGATTTAGCAACTATTCTTATGAACAATTTGCAAAAGCAGGTGATGTATTAAAGAGCATTCCTGTGGCAAAAGGTACCACTCAGCAAATAGATGTTATTTTTAATGAAGATTGCGGGGCACTACTTACCAAAGGTTCTAGTTCCAATATTCAACAAGTAGTGTCTTTGCCAGATACCATTTGCGCCCCTGTTTCTATAGGTCAAAAGATTGGTGAAATTTTTTATCAATTGAATGGTGAAACGCTTTGCAGTGTAGATATTGTATCTAATACAGAGGTTAAGAAAATTAGTGTTTCTAATATGTTAGAGCGAATTTTCTTTGACTGGTTTCGTGTATTAAGGTAAATGTATTCTTAGTATATTATGAGCTAAAATAAAAAAGAAGGGGTGTCCCTACTGTTCCAAAATGGAACGAAAAGGGGCGTCCCTCTTGTTTATTCTTCGTCTTCGTTTTCCTCTTCTACTGGTAGTTCATCGTATTCAAATTCATATTTTACTGGTTTATTTCTTTTTGGATGAATTTTGGTTACGTTTGGAACGATAATGGTTCCGTTTTCTTCCATTCTTCTTTCTTGCTCTTTTCTTTCTTCCTTTTCTTCTTTTCTTTGTCTTTCTATTTTTCGTTCAAATTCTTTCTTCTCTTCCTTTTTGTTATTCATTTGTTTATTTAACATAGCATTTGTTTTTTCCATTAAGTCTGGAACATAGTCTAATAGTTTGTCCAATGCAGAATTATGGCTAACTGGAAGAAGTTTAACACTATTTCCTTGAATGACTAGAAAGGCAACTGGCGAAATGCTGACGCCTGCACCACTACCTCCTCCGAATGGTAATTTGTATTGAATTTCTTCTTCTTTTTCTTTTTTACTATATTCGTCAATAGTTTCTCCTTTAAATTCACTACCTCCTGCTGCAAAACCAAAACCTACTTTTGAAATAGGTATTATTACAATGTTATTTGATGTTTCAATTGGCTCTCCGATAATGGTATTAACATCAACCATATCTCTAATGCTATTCATTGCGGTAAGCATAAGCCCTTCTATTGGATGTTCGCTCATATTTCACTCTTCCTTTCTTTGTTAATAACATACTACTATAAATAATATGTACTATTTTGATGCAAATTATACTATCTAAATGAAGATGATATTCATTTTTATCTTGATAAATAGGTGTTACAGTATAGTGACAATTTTGAATTTGTTCTTTTTTTGTAAGGTGTGGCAGTAAAATTCCTATAATGCTTCCTAAAAATGCGATGATATAGGAAGTGAAAATAGCATTTTCGGTTCCTATGCTAATGTATAGTTGTAATTTTTTGATTCTAATTTTAAGTGCCTTTAATATAGCCCATGTTTGCTTTTTTAACGGAACGTTTTTTTCTAATTTTTTGAAGTCGATTTTTTCTAATTGCTTACTTGTATAAAGCTTTCTCATTTTTTGGTTATTTAATGAAACCCAAAGAAGTGGAATTTTTTCTAAAAAATATATTCCTATTTTGACTTGATAGTCACTCTTTACTGCAGAATTTGTTCTTCCTTTATAAGTTATTGTTTTTTTACTTCCTAATTCTAAGTTTTTAATTTCAATTCGAATACTAGATAATAAAAGAAGTACAAAAATTAGTAAGAAAAGAATAATCATGCCTAAAAAAATAAAAACTAATACCATGGTTTCCCTCCGGTATTAGTTTTTCCATTATTTTCTTGTTTATACTTGATTAGAATGTTTTGCTTTTTCTACTACAATATCTCCAAATAACTCTTCCTGAGAAGTGGTTACTTTGCTTCTTCTAGATAATTCTAATAGTCCTGTGAAAGCAGTTACTACTTCTTGTTTGTTGTGTTCTGATAATTTGTATAATTTGTTAAATACAAATCTTGGTTTTTTTAACAGTTCTCTAAACATTTCTTTTACTTTATTTCCTACAGTGTAAGTATCGGTAATTGCTATTTTTTCAATATTTTTTGCATTTTGGTTTAAACGATTTTTGTTGTTTTCTATCATTTGGCTATATAATGTAATAATCATTTCTTTTTCATATTCTCGTTCCAATTTTTGTTTTGGAAGTTCTATTGTTTCTTGTATTTTATAACATCTATTTTTGTTTGCTTCATAGAATGCTTTTAATTTACTCGATATTTCTTTGTATTTTTTATATTCAATAATTCTTTGTAATAATTCTTCTTCTGTTAACTCTCTTTCATCTTCTACTTCTGTTGGCAATAAATTTTTGGATTTTATATATAAAAGAGTGGATGCCATAATTAAGAATTCACTAGCAATTTCTAAATTCATTTTTTCCATTTGATTTAAATATTCTATATATTGGTCTGTAATTTCACTTAATTTGATGTCATAGATGTTCATTTTATTTTTGTCTATTAGATGGCATAATAAATCAAGTGGCCCTTCGAAATTTTCTAATTTGATAGCATATTTATTTGTTTCTAATGTTAATACATTTTGCATGTTTTATTTCCTTCCTAACGTACACTATTTGATTTCTACTTATTCTTATAGTTTTCTATTTATATATATTGTTCTATTCTTCGATTTTCTCTATTGCTTCCTTTATATGTTCTTCTGTATAGCCTTTTTTTACTAAATATTGCTTTATTTCTGTTTCATCCATATTAACTGATTTTTTAACTGCAATATTATCTGCTGATTTTTGTTCATATTCTTCTAGTTCTTCTCTATTTTTTTGCACATAGTCTTCTATTAAATTATTTGAAATTCCTTTGGAAGCTAATTTATATTTGATTTCTTTTATAGAAAGATTTTTTAATGCCATAAATTCATGTACTGCTCTTTCTATATAGTTTTCATCACTAATATAACCATTTTCTTTTAACTCTGCTATAATATCTTCTAATAAATTTTCTTCAATAAGTGCTTTAAATTTTGTTTTTATTTCCCTTTCTGTTCTTTTTTTGTACATGACATATTTTAATACTTTTGTTTTTTCATTATCAAATTCTTCTATCGTATACATTCTTTTTTCCTTTTTTATTTTTTCTCATTTTACTACATGAAATAAAAAATAGCAAGATTTATCTTGCTATTTTTATCTATTTTTTATAATCGCCTATTCTTCGCTTTCTTCTTCATCTTCTGTTTCATCGCCTAAGCTTTTTTCAAATGCTTCATTGAAGTTAGCTCTAATTTTTTCTTCTATTTCTTTAGCTACTTCTGGATTGTCTTGTAAGTATTTCTTTACATTTTCTCTACCTTGTCCAATTCTTTCCCCATTATAGTTAAACCAAGAACCACTTTTTTCAATAATGTCTAAGTTTACAGCAATATCTAAAATATTTCCTTCTTTTGAAATACCTTTTCCATACACAATATCAAATTCTGCCTCTCTAAATGGTGGTGCTACTTTATTTTTTACTACTTTTACTCTTGCTCTATTTCCTATTACTTCTCCATCTTGTTTAATATTTTCTACTTTTCTAATATCTAAACGAACAGATGCATAGTATTTTAATGCTCTACCACCTGCTGTTGTTTCAGGGTTACCAAACATAACACCTACTTTTTCTCTTAATTGGTTTATGAAAATAATAACTGATTTTGATTTGTTAATAGCTCCTGCTAATTTTCTTAATGCTTGTGACATTAGCCTTGCTTGAAGACCAATATGAGAATCTCCCATGTCGCCATCAATTTCTGCCTTTGGTACTAAAGCTGCTACAGAGTCAATTACAATGACATCTAAAGCTCCACTACGTACTAATGCTTCTGCAATTTCTAAAGCTTGCTCTCCTGTATCTGGTTGAGAAACAATTAAGTTATCGATATCTACTCCTAAGTGCTTTGCATAAACAGGGTCTAAAGCATGTTCTGCATCGATAAATGCGGCTTCCCCACCTTGTTTTTGTGCTTCTGCTATCATGTGTAATGCTAATGTTGTTTTTCCAGAAGATTCTGGACCATATACTTCTACAATTCTTCCTCTAGGAATTCCACCAATTCCTAAGGCAATATCTAAACTTAAAGCTCCTGTTGGAATGGCTTCTACATTCATTGCCTGAAAATCTCCTAATTTCATAATAGAACCTTTTCCAAATTGCTTTTCTATTTGACCTAATGCTGCTTCTAATGCTTTCATTTTTTCTGAATTTTCTTTTTCCATGTTTTTTCCTCCTAAATTCGTTTTATTCAAACGCTTGTTTGTGTTTATTATATACTAACTATTTTTTTTGTCAAGTATTTTTTCAAAATTTTTTATTATAATTTTTATTATATTGTTACTAGATAATAGTTTTTAGAAAAATGTATATACTTATTAATCTATTTTCAAATTCTATACCAATTTTCTAAATGATAATAACTAAAATAATTATTGCCTGTTACTTCTCCTGCTAAGTTTTGACTTTTAACAATGGTTTGTTTATTACGATATAAACTAATAAAAGGTTGTTGTTGCTCATAAATTTGTATTATTTTTTGGTATTTTTGTTTTAATAAATTTGTATCTGTAATTGATTTTATTTCATTAAGAATATTATTTATTTCTTGATTGTGATAGTTTTGTAAGTTATTTTCATCAAAGAAAAATGTTAAATCTGGACTATATGCATTATAGACTCCTGTTAAAATCATTTGGTAATTTTTATTTTGTAATATTGTTTGATAACTACTATTAGATACTTTATTGATTGTTACTTTTATTCCAATTTGTTCTAGCTGTGCTTTTATATTTTCTGCTACTGCTAGACGTTGTTCATTAGAAGAATCTACAGTTAATGTTAAATTAAGTCTTATTGTTCTATAATTTTCTGTCTTTTGCCAACGATTATATTTATATTCCCATCCTGCACTTACTAAAACTTTCTTGGCTTCTTCTATTTGAGAAGTTTGTATATTATCTGTTTTTTGGTATAAATAACTACCATAATCTAATGGAAAATTTGCTACATAAGCTTGATTATTATAAATACTAGATACAATATTTGTTTTATCTAGCGTATATGCAATAGCTTTTCGTACTTCTTCATTTTTTAAAACAGTATCTTCACAATTGAATGCTAAATAATCAAACTCTCTTCCTTTAAATTCTGCTTTGGCATAACCAATCGTTCCGATATATTGTTCTAAATTTAAATTAGAAGTAGTAAAAATGTCGATGTTACCTAATTTAAAACTATTATATAGTTCCCCTATTTCAGAATATAATTTTATTTGAATGGTTTCTATTTTACTATTTATTTCGTTTTTGTTCCACCATTTTTCATTCTTTTTTAAAATAATATTAGAAGCATCTATTGAGCTAATTTGAAACATTCCTGTTCCCATTGGCACTTTGGTTGAAGTATTAAAATCTTCTCCTATATAGTAATTGTTTGGTAAAATTGGGAAAGTTAAATTATATTCAAAGAAAGGTACTTCTTCACTTAAATTAATTTTTACTGTACTACTATCTAATATTTCTACACTTGTTACTTTTTCTACATTATAAGAGTAAATTGATTTTCCTTCTTTTAAACGATCAATCGTGAATTGAATATCTTTTGCAATAACAGGACTTCCGTCTTGCCACTTGCGATTATTATCAATTTTTACTACATAGGATGTATTTGATGTTTTAGAATATTCTGTTGCTAAGCATAATTCTACTTTATAGTTTTCATCTATTGTAAGTAATGGCTCAAAAATAAGCTTATCGATATTTAACACTTCTTTATTATTGCTTAGCAAAGGATTAATGGTATCAAAGTTAGAAATTCCTAATCTTAAATCTTTAATTTGAGTAACCTCTTGTACTACTTCCTCTATTTCATTTTCTGCCTTTTCTTTTTTAAAGTAAATAGTGTAAATAGCAAAAATAATAATGCCAACCACAAATAAAATAAAGATATATTTAAAGAAATTTGATTTCATGTTTTTCTCCTTATTTTTTTCTTTATCATATAAGATATTTTCTCTTTTTTCAAGTTTTTTTATTTAGATAATGGGAAATTATTTTAGATTTTAATTTATAAAGATTGAAAAATTTGGATTCGCATTTGAAATTATTTGACAGTTAATTTCAAATGCGAATAAAAAGAATTTTTTATTTGTAAATTATTTATTTGAAAAAGATATTTTTTATTTTCTTGACTCTACAATAATTCGAATTCCAGTTCTATCTTCTCCTTCTACTTCTACCTCTGCAAATGCTGGGATACATACTAAATCTACTCCAGATGGTGCTACAAACCCTCTTGCGATTGCCACTGCCTTTACTGCTTGATTTAGTGCTCCTGCTCCAATTGCTTGCATTTCTGCTTTGTTTTCTTCTTTTACCAAACCTGCGATTGCTCCTGCTACAGAATTTGGATTTGATTTGGATGAGATTTTTAAAACTTCCATTTTTTGCCTCCTATAATTTTATTTTTATTTGAATTACAGGTATAGTTATAATACAAAAATAAAACTTTGTCTAGTATTTTTATGGAAAAAAATGGAAAACTTTTCGTTCTATTTCTTCCTTTTTCGGCATTTATCTTATATTCATTCTTTCAATAGAAATTGCTCGACAATTTTCGTCATTAATTTCAACTATGCAACCATTTAACATACATTCCCCTTCTGCTAATTTATATCGTTCTGGAAGAGATGTCATAAATCTTTTGATAGATGCTTGAATATCCATTCCAATAATAGATTCTATTGGTCCTGTCATACCAATATCACTAATATAGGCAGTTCCGTTTTTTGTAATTTCTTCATCTGCTGTTTGTACATGGGTATGTGTTCCAAAAAGGAAATTCACTCTTCCATCTAAAAAATATTTCATAGCTATTTTTTCTGCTGTTGCTTCCGCATGAAAATCAACAATAATATAATCTGCTTTTCCTTTTACTTCTTCTAAAATGTCTTCCATTTTTGTAAAAGGATTATCAGATTGCACAGCCATATCGGTTCTGCCGATTAAATTAACAACACATATTTTCTTTCCTTTACAAGAGTAGATATGATATCCCTTTCCTACCACTCCTCTGGAGTAGTTCGCTGGTCGATTCATTTTTTCATCATCAATAAAAGTAAAAATATCTTTTTTCCCCCAAGTATGATTTCCCATGGTAATAGCATCTACATTTAGTCTTTTTAATTCTTGAAAAATAGAAACAGTAATTCCCATACCACCTGCTGAATTTTCTGCATTGACTATTACAAAATCAATATTTTGTTTTTCTCTTATTTCTGGCAATTTTTCTTTTAATTTTTTAACGCCACTTTCTCCTACTAAATCTCCTACTGCTAATATTCTCATTGGCTTCCCTTCTTTCTTTTCTTTAGCATACTATATTTTTTACATTTTCGCAATAAATTTTAAGTATATTTTACTATAGCTTGTATATAATTTAAATAAAAATAGTAGGAGGATGATATATATGAATAGTAAAAGAGCATTTGAAATTGTAAATAATGGAGAAATTTGTGATGTTTTTTATGAAAAAGAACCCGTTTGGATTCAAGAAGTGCAAAATAATATGGCAACCATCGGTTTTTTAAATGGTCCTTATGAAAAAAGTGTGAACATAGAAGATTTATATGAAAAACATTAATCAACTATCTTTGACTATTATGTAATAATGTGATATAATTATTTTGTTATTGTTTTTAAACAATGGTATAAGGAGGTATTTTATTAGTAATGAGAAAGCATAATAATCTTTTACGGGCAATTTCAGTTGCAGATTACATTTTAGAAGACAATGGTCATTCGATAGCAGAAGCTAGTAAGGAATTTCGCTTAGGTAAAACTACCATCGAACGTGATATTAATTTATTGGGCTCTGTAGCCTTCTATGGAAGAGAACCTAATACCAAAGAATTGCAAATGAAATATATAAAAGTAAAGAAAACTTTAACAAGGCTTGCTAAAGAACACAATGCTAATAACATTGCAAAATGGAATGCCAAAAAAGCAACTTCATAACTTGAAGTTGCTTTTTCTTTTATTTTATTAGAATAAGATTATACCCAATAAAAAGTCCGTTTTCGATTACTCCATCTATTTTGTTAATTGTTTCTTCTAAGTTTGCCTCTATATGATTAAACCACGCATACAAAAGGTAGTTTCCATTATCCGTAACAAGTGGTCCCTGATTTACATTAGATAATTTAATTTCTACTTTTGTTGCTCCTAATTTTTTTACTTCTTCTTCTACTTGTTCTACCTTATCTTTTTCTACTTCAATTGGCACAGGATGCTTTTCTCCTAATTTGTCTACAAATTTGGTATAATCAACTAAAATATAATTTTCTTTGCTTTGCTTTATATTTAATTTTTCCTTGTATAAAGCAGCTCCCATTCCTTTAATTAGCCAATTATGTTTATCTACTTCATCTGCTCCATCAAAACACCAATCTGGCTTTTCTATATCTAGCGTGGTAGTTTCAATTCCTAGTTCTTTGCATAAATCTTCTATAATTTGTGAAGTTGGAATAGCTTTAATGCTTAGTTTTTCTTCTTTTACTCTTTTTGCAATTTCTTCTACTGCCATATAAGAAGTACTGCCAGAGCCAAAACCAATTACTTCCCCATTTCTTACTCTCTTTGCAATTCTTTCAGCGAGTTTTCTTTTTTCTTCTTTTTGCCCTATATCATTTTTCCAATCAAATTCTTGCATTTTAAAAAATCCTTCCTATGTTTTATACATGTACTATAAAATTCATACATATTATTTTACCAATATTATATCATTTCTTTCATATTATACAATATTCATTCACTGTTTTTCTTTACTTTTATAAAAAATGGTGCTATAATGTGCACACATGATATTTTATTCCTTTTATCACTATCGTTTTAACTTCTATTGTAAAATAATTATTTTAAGGGAGGCAATAAGTAATATGTCACAATTGATTATACGGATTTTAAGCGAGGTATGCGGTGAACCCGTGGATTACGCTAATCAAGTATGGTTACAAGAATTTAAAGAAAGATTACCAGTTAAAGTATGCATCAGTCATTGTGTTGTTGATATCTTTGGTGTTGTAGAAAACTGGAAGAAAGAAGGTCATATTTGCGTACAAAAAGGAAAAGTTTTAAATCATCGTTATGATTTTAATGTAGAGGAACAAGCTTTATCTTTAATACCTGACGACAATTATTATATGGTTTTCATCTATGTTCCACCAAACAAGAAAAATAATTAAAACATACAAAAAACACAAGAGGGTTAGCAAATTTGCTTTCCCTCTTGTATTTTTCTTTTTCTATGAAGGGCTATCCAAAGTTGTTTCATTTTTATTCTATGCTTTTTAAGCTTTCAATCATATCAATTTTCTTTAATGAAAAATAGGTTACAATATTAACAATGGTTGTGAAAATAATGGTTATAATTATAGCATACAAATAGCTTAATGGGCGAATTTCTCTACTAAATCGTAACACATTAATTTCACAAGTACCCATGATAAAGTAATTTAAGAAATAACCCCCGATTAATCCCAATACAATTCCAATAGCTGTTAAGATAACAGTTTCTCTTGTAATATATTGGTACACTTCTTTATCGTAAAATCCTAATACTTTAATGGTTGCAAGTTCTCTTATTCTTTCACTAATATTAACGTTAGATAAATTATATAGTACCACAAAAGCAAGTAATCCTGCTGATACAATTAAGACAATGACTACATAATTTAAAGAACTCATCATGTCATTCATCATATTTTGAATACTAGAATTTAGGGAAATGGCACTTACTTCTTCTTTTTCTAATAATTCTTTTGCAAAAGCATCTTCTTGGTTATTATTTAATGTATGCTCAACCAATAAGACATTGGTATGATATGGCTCATATAATTTTTCATATAATGTTTTTGGCATATACACATAATGATAAATATAATTTTCTACCACATCTGAAATTTGTACTTCATATTGTTTTTCATCTGCATCTTTTAAAATAATAGTGTCGCCTTTTTGCACATTTAGAAGCTCAGCTACTTTTTCGGTAATGGCTATTTTATTATTTTGTAAATCGACAATTTCTTTTGTTTTGCTATCTGCTAAATGAATTACTCCTTGCAAATTTTCTTCTTGGGGAATAATAATTTGTACGTCTTCTTCTTTATTTTGATTCATCAGTGTTCCTGATGTCATTTGTGTTTCTACTACTTTTTCAATACCTTGTTTTTCTTGCAAAGTTGTGATTAAGTTTTCTAATTCTGTATTTGTAATACCACTTTTTAGGCTAATTTGCATTTGATATTGGTACACTTTTTCATATTGATTTGGTAAAATGGCGGAAATGGCGTCTTTAATGCCAAAGCCTGCTAGTATTAAAGCCGTACAACCTGCAATTCCAATAATAGTCATTAAAAATCTTTTCTTGTATCTAAAAATATTTCGTACTGTTACTTTTCTAGTAAAGCTTAAATGCTTCCAAATGAAAGGAATTTTTTCTAATAGCACACGTTTTCCTGGCTTTGGCGCTTTTGGTCTCATTAGCTCTGATGGTGTTTCTGTTAGAGCGCTTAACGCTGTATATAGGGTGGCTCCTATAATACAAATGCTAGCTAAGCCTAAGCCCAATATTGCATAATGCCAATTGAAATGAATTGATATGTCAGGCATAACATACATCATGCTATACATAAGCCAAATAATTTTTGGTAGTAAAATAAAGCCAACTATCATTCCTATACTTCCACCGATTATGCAAGCAAGAGCAGCATATAGAAGGTATTTTCCTGCAATTTGTACTTTGTTATATCCTAATGCTTTCATAGTTCCAATTTGCACTCTTTGTTCTTCTACCATTCTTGTCATAGAAGTTAGAGAAATTAAAGTGGCAATCACAAAGAATACAATAGGAAATACTTTCCCTAAATTTTCTACACTTTGTGTGTCTTGAATGAAACTATTATAGCCAGTGTTAGCACTTCTATCCAAAATATACCAAGTTGGCTTTTCGATTTTTTGAATTTCTTCTTCTGCATCTTTGAGCTCTTTTTCTGCTTGCTCAATTTTTTCTTCATATTCTTCTTTTGCACTTGCTAAAGCTGTTTTTCCTTCTTCTAATTGTGTTTTTGAACTATTTATTTGTTCTTGTGCTTTTTTAAATTCGCTATTTGCATTTTTCTGCGTTTTTTGTAGTTCTTCTTCCTGTTTTTGAATTTGTACTTTTGCCTGTTTTAGTGTTTCTTTACCTTGCTCTAATTCTTTTTGTATTTTTAATATAGCATTTTCTATTGTTTGCAATGTTGTAGTAAATGTTTCTTTTTGGTCTTTTAATATAGACAAAGAATTTTCTATTTGTGTTTTTTGTGTCTCTAGCACTTGTTTTTCTTCTTGTGTTAAATTTTCTTTTTGTAATTCTTGTTTTACTTGGTTTAGTTGTTCTTCACTAGATGAAATATTTTGGTTTAAAACTGTTAAATTTGGTTGTAATTCTTGCTTTTGCGTATTTAATTTTGTTATTTCTTGTTGTGCTTTATTTTCAAGATTTGGTAAATCTTTTTCTTGTATTAGTAATTGTTCTTTCGCTTCTTGTATTTGTGTTTGTGCTAATGTAAATTGTTCTTTTGCTTGTTTTTGATTAGCATTTAAGGTAGCTTGTGCATTTTGCAAACTTTTTTGTCCTTGTGTAATTTCATTTTCTTTTTCTTGTATTTCACTTTCTGCCTTTTGTTTTTCTTCTTCTAATTCTGTTTTTGCTTTATTTAGTTCTTCTTCTGCCTCTGTTTTTATTTCTTGATATCTTGCTTCTTGTCTTTCTTCTTTTATTCCTTCTAGTTTTTCTTTTACTTGTTCTATTATTTCTTTATATTCTGTAGAGTCTGTTTGATATTCTTTTGCATTTCTTAAAGTAAGGTAAACTTCGGTATAGACTTCCGAATTAAAACTTTCTTTTGGTAAATACATATTATAACTTACTCTACCAGAGCCAAGTTTAGAAGTATCCCTTTCTCTTGAAGCATATAAAGGGCTATTCATTGTGCCTACAATAACCACTTCTTTTTCTTTTATAATACTATTTTCCGTTTCTTCTATAGTAACAATATCTCCTAGCGCTTTTCCTGTTTGAGTGCAAAAAGATTTTTCCACTAAACATTCTTTACTATTTTCTGGCATTCTTCCTTCTGTTAAGGAAACTTGATTTACTTCATCTAACGATAATACTTTCGTTACTAGCTCGGTATCTTCAAAATTTAATAAAATATCTTCGCTATATTCTCCATATACTTCTTCTATGCCATCTATTTGCTTTAGGGCTGTTATATCACCTTCTGTTAAACCTAAAGTAGAAAGAAGTTTAATATCATATACATTCTTTTCATCAAAATACTTATCAACAGTATCTACCATGTCTGGAGCAGTTGCCCTAATTCCTGCAAAAAAGCCCACGCCTAAAAAAGCCATTAGTAAAATGGAAATAAAACGCCTATATGTATTTTTAATTTCTTTTAAACTATCTTTTAATAATGCTTTCTTCATTTTTACTCCTTTGAAAAATTGGTGATACATTAGGGACGTTTCTATTTGTATCATTTTTTCGTAATACATATAAAACTTGGTATAATCATTATAAATGATACAAAATGGACAGATGATGCAAATGGAAACGTCCCTAATGTATCAAAAAGTACCAAGAGGAAACGTTCCCCCAATGGTAATTCTACCATTCTATTTCATCAATGGAAATTGGCTGTTCATTTATTGTAATTTCTTGTGCTTTTCCATTTTTGAAATGTATTACTTTGTCTGCCATTGGTGCAATAGCTGTATTATGAGTAATTATTATAACTGTCATGTTTTCTTTTCTACATGTTTCTTGTAGTAGTTTTAAAATTTGCTTTCCTGTTTTATAGTCTAAGGCACCGGTTGGTTCGTCACATAAAAGTAATTTTGGATTTTTGGCAATGGCTCTTGCAATGGCTACTCTTTGTTGCTCTCCTCCTGATAATTGAGAAGGAAAGTTTTTCATTCTATCTTTTAAGCCTACTTTTTTCATTATTGATTCTGGGTTAAGTGAATCTTTACAAATTTGTGAAGCAAGTTCTACATTTTCTATTGCAGTTAAGTTTTGCACTAAGTTATAAAATTGAAATACAAATCCAATATCTTCTCTTCTATATTTAATTAATTCTTTATTTTTTAGTTTATTTACTTCTTTTCCATCTACGAATACTTTTCCAGATGTCACACTATCCATTCCACCTAAAATATTTAAACAAGTCGTTTTTCCTGCACCACTTGGACCTACAATGACTACTAATTCTCCCTTTTCTATTTCAAAGCTGGTATTATCTAGTGCTTTAATGGTTACTTCTCCCATTTGGTATTCTTTTTTTACATTTTGAAATTCAATGTATGCCATCTACTTTTTCCTCTCTTTCTTACGCTACTATTAAATATATCACATTTTTGCTTTTTTTACTATATTTATTATATATATTTTATTTTTATCTTAAAACCACTTGATTCTTTATGTAAATTGTGTTAATATAATACTATTGTTCTTATATTATTTGTCTAAGTATTATTAATTAAATAACTTAGATATTACAACTCTAACACAATTGTAAGGAGGAAAATTATGATGTTAAAGTTAAAACAGTCACCGATTATCAACTGGTGGATAGCCGAAAGAAATGATCAAATGAATTTTTTTAACATTTTATCTAGTAAATTTTTTTCTACAGACTTAGTAGTTACCGGGTATTTGAATCACAGCAGTAATTTAGGTCACAGTGCAAACTCTGTCGTACGGGTAACAAAAAGAGGAGTTACAACTGCAAAAGGAACTTTTTACTCTTTTAAAGATGCTCACCCTTTGTATCTAAAGTTCCTTCTGGCAGTTAACCAAACAAACACTATTTCTGCCTCTCACTGGCAAGTATTAGATGAATCATCACATAAGATGATTGCTAATATTATGACAGAGGAAGGCATGAAAGAAAATGTTGTTTTTGATTTCGATTCACACTCAAATTTAGATGTAGAAGTAATATTTTCTGGATATTCTAAGTTATTATCATCTAATGTTGTTCTTTCTACTTTCTCCAGACAAGAAAATGGTTCCTCAACTATTCCGGATACTGTAGCTTGCGATATTTATGCAAGTTCTTTTATTTCTGATGAAGAACATTCTAAATTGTTAAAAAATTTTCAAATACTTTTCATTGAAAAAATCGGTCATTCTCACATTTCTGTAATAATTTAACTTTCATCAAAAAAAGAAATGGTAAAAGCAATTGCTTTTACCATTTCTTTTTACCTTATGTTAGGTCCTACCTAGAACCTATTTTACCCCTATGTATGCTTCCATCAGTTGTTTTACTGTAATACAAGGAAGCATATCATTTCCTCTTCCATAGCAATTATGGATATTTAATTTGAAATGTATTACTTTGTCTGCTATTGGTGCGATAGTTGTATTATGGGTAATTAACTCTTTATTTTTTAGTTTATTTACTTCTTTTCCATCTACAAATATTTTTCCAGAAGTACCACTATCAAAATATTTAAGCATGTAGTTTTTCCTGCATCACTTGGTCCTACAATTACTACTAATTTTCCTTTTTCTATTTCAAAACTAGTATTGGCTTCATTTTTTCATATTTTACTTTACTTTTTTCTTAAAAGATGTTATAATTCACATAACGTTTAGCGATAAGCTATTCTTATTCTATTGTCCTATTTTTTCACCATTAGCCCATACAACTATTGTAAAACAACTATTTTAAGGAGGTATCCAATATGAGTATCGATTACACTGTAACTGTAAAAAAGAGCAATGACATATTGACGACATTAGTCATTGAGTATGTCACTGACTTTACCTTATTCTCCAGAATGCATCAGGTTATCTGGTCTGCTTTAAAGAAACATTCCCTTTCTCCAAAAAATGCCATTTCTGTAAGTGTGCAAAAAAAAGGAAAACGGGTAATTATTGAAGTAACGGCTACCAAGTTTGATTTATCAGACATTATTACACAAGATAAACCTGAAAAAGAGCAAATCATTGCTTTACTGGAAAAATTGGACTTTTGTGACAAGAAAATCCGTAGTGTATATGAGATAAGCTCTGGAGAATGGGAAATTAGGCTTTATGAGCATTATGACCCTGATGAAAGTTACTCTCAAATGGATCATGAGTATTATGTTTCTCAAATGATTGAGGACATATTAGGCTTCAAAGCACATGTTTCTATGTATTAAAGCTAATTTTAAAAGAAAGGGTAAAAGCAATTGCTTCTATCCTTTCTTTTTACCTTATGTTAGATTCTACCTAGAACCTATTTTACCCCTATGTATGCTTCCATCAGTTGTTTTACTGTAATACACGGAAGCATATCATTTCCTCTTCCATAGCAATTATGGATATTTAAAATGTCCACAATTGGAGAATTTAATGCAAAGTGCTTACGAAGTCTTTCCTCATCTTTCTCCGGCCATCGATAAACTAGTGTTTCGATAGCTGCTGCCATTGCTCTCATTTGAGCAGGAATTTCATCTCCTGTTTTTGAGACTTCATTTCCGCTTTCATCAGTGTACTTTACGGTCGTTTCTTTAATTCCCTCTAGCTTAATTGCTTTATAGAGCCGATCTGCATCCTCGAGTAAAGAAAAACTTTCTACATGCTGTCTTTTTATCGCTACGTTGTATAGAACTTGTGCCTTTAGTACCATAAGTATACCTCCCTTTGGGTTACAATGTTATTAGAAACATACATATTTTAGCACACATTATGTTACATTTCAATACTTTATTATTTTTTCTTTCCAATATAATTATTTTTCTTTCCTCTTTTTAAAATTAAATATGTGTTTTCAATAAACATATTATCATCTATTGTTGTATTAATATCTGTTATTTTATCTCCATTGACTGAAATAGCACCATTTTGAATAAATTCTCTTGCTTCTCTTTTGCTAGAAGCTGCCCCTAAGGCTACTACGATATCAGCAATATTTTGTCCTGCTTCTACTTCTATCATCTTTTCACCTTTAAATAAATCTTCAATATCTTTTTTTGATAAATCTTTGAATTTATTGTTAAATAAATGCTCGGCTAAGCTTACTGCTTTTTCGTACTCTTCTTTTCCATGTAAGAAAGTAATAATTTCTCTTGCTAATGCTTTATGTGCTTCTCTTAATTCTGGATGTTCTTTGTTGCTTTGTTCTAAGTTTTCTATTTCTTCTTTTGATAAGAAAGTATATATTTTTAAATAGTCGATAACCATTGAATCTTCTACATTTACAAAGAATTGATATAGCTGATAACTAGATGTTTTTTCTTTATCTAGCCACAAAGCATTACCTTCACTTTTTCCAAATTTTTTGCCTTGGGAATCAGTAACAAGTGGCATAGTAAAGCCATATACCTCGTCTCCTGTTGATTTTCGAATTAAATCAATACCTGCGGTAATGTTACCCCATTGGTCTGAACCTGCACATTGCAAGTTTACTCCTTTATGCTCATGTAAGTATTTGAAATCCAATGCTTGTAAAATCATATAAGAAAATTCTGTATAAGTAATACCAGATTCTAATCTTCTTCTAATGATATCTTTATCAAGCATGTAATTGATATTAAAATATTTTCCATAATCTCTTAGAAAATCAATTACATTGATGTCTTTATACCAATCATTGTTATTAACTACTTCAAAACCAAAAATTTCTTCTACTTGTTTCTTTAAACTTTTAAAGTTTTTCTCTACTTCTTCTTTAGCAATCATCGCTCTTTCTGTGGTAGGTCTTGGATCTCCTATCATACCAGTTCCACCACCTACTAATAAAATTGGGTGATGTCCTGCTTCTTTTAATCTTTTTGAGATTAAGAAACTTGATAAATGTCCTACATGCAAGCTATCTGCTGTTGGATCTGTTCCAATATAGAATGTTAATCCTCCCTCATTTAATTTTTCTTCTAATTCTGGAGATGAAATATCTTTAATTAAACCTCTCCATTTTAATTCTTCTACTAATGTCATAATTACCTCCAATTTTCAATGCTGTATTTATTCTATACTTTTTGCACTTAAGAAGTGTATTTTCATTACTTTATAAAATTTCATTTTTCGTTCCTGAATTTGTTTCTGTCTGCACTGTATTTCTAGTAATTAAATCATTCTTTAAGATACTTTCAATTGCGTCATAAGATGTATTATTATAAACCATTGTATATTCTTGAATTCCATTATTTGTAACTGAATATACACTTTGCAAGCCTGCTCCCATTAATTGTTTTCCATGTAAATCTACAATTCCATAATAGGTTACTTTTCCTTGTTTTGCTATATCATAAATTTTAGAAATTACAATTGCATTTACCTCTGGAATTAACAATGTACTACTTTTTGTTCTATCATTTGCAATACAACCAAATCCATCATATTCAATAGGTAAAATTAGGTTTCCCTTAATATCATACATACCCCATTTATCATTTTGCTTTACTGGAATTGCATTATTATATAGAATATATGGATTTTTAATATCATCATCTTGGAATTTTGTAGTATCAATTCCAATTTCATCATACTCTAAATAAATTAGTATTTTTCCATTTTTCTCAATAACACCTTTTTTATTATTACTTGTTGCTAAATATAGATTTAAATCTTTATCAATTTGTTTTAAACTATCATATTGTGGTTGTACTTTAGTTGCCCCTGTTGCAGTAATAATTCCTACTTGATTTTCTGTTGTTTTTACAATGAATTCTTGCGTACTTTCGATAAATTCAATATCTGTATATTTGGTTCCTACAATTTCTTTCATTCCATTTTCTTCTATATGATAAATACCATAACGAATATTCTTACTATAGCTTTGTTCTGTATTATCTGTATTTTGTATTACTAATAAGTCATATAGTAATGCTTTTTGATTTTTGAAATTTTCTGTAATTGCTGCTTCTTTGTAGTTTGTCATATAATAATTAGCATAATATGGTAAAGTATATATAGTAACTTGATTTTTGTTTGATTCATAATAAAATTTCAAATTACAAGCTATACTAAGCCCTTCTGATGTAATATATAATTTTCCGTTCATAAATTTAACAGGATTCTCTAAAGTATAGTATTCATAATCTATTTGTTCTGGTGGTGTTTTGTATATTGTAGTAGAATCCATTTCTAATGTACAAACTTCTTCTTGACTTTCTACATAGCATTTTGTATTATCTTCTGTATATTGTTTATAACCACCATTATAATACTGATACCCTACAATTGGTGCTATATCTTTAATTGATACATATACGGTATCTCCTTCAAAAACAAATAAATCATCCGTATATTTTGCTGTTTTACCATCTACATAAAACTTAAATTCACTTTGACGTAAATAATAAATCATACCTAATAAAACAATACTAATTATAAGAAGAAATACAATTACAATGGTAATTCCTATCATAATTCTTTTTGTTTTTTTGTTTTTTTCTTGCTGATTTGTTCCAATAATTTCCATAAACATCCTCCGTTTTCTTTTGTTTTTAATTTTCATGATAATATTTTTGATAAAATTCCTTTGCAAAAGTTGCTAAATTGTCATTTTCTATTTCTATTCTAACTCTTTCCATTAGTTTCGTCAAGAATCTTAAATTATGAAGTGATAATAAACGAATTCCTAAAATTTCATTTGCTTTTACTAAATGGCGAATATAGGCTCTAGTATAATTTTTGCAAGTATAGCAATCGCATTCTGGGTCCAACTTTGTAAAGTCTTTTTCATAAGTTGCATTTCTTACTACTACTTTTCCTTGTGAAGTCATAGCAGTTCCATTTCTTGCAATACGAGTTGGAAGAACGCAATCACACATATCAATTCCGGCAATGGCTGCTTCTATTAAATAATCTGGCGAACCTACCCCCATTAAATATCTAGGTTTATCTTTTGGCATAAGTGGAGCAGTATATCGCAAAATATCTAAGAATTCTTCTTTTGGCTCTCCTACACTAATTCCCCCAATAGCATAACCTGGTAAATCTAATTTAATTAAATCTTCTGCACTTTGCTTTCTTAAATCTTTATAAAAACCACCTTGAATAATTCCAAATAACGCTTGCTTTTCCATTGTAGTGTGAGCTTCTTTGCAACGAATTGCCCATCTTGTTGTTCTTTCCATTGAATTTTTTGTATATTCATAAGTAGAAGGATAAGGGCAACATTCATCAAAAGCCATAATAATGTCAGCACCTAAATCTTCTTCAATTTCCATTACTCTCTCTGGTGTAAAGATGTGTTTACTTCCATCTAAATGAGATTTAAAAGTAACTCCTTCTTCTGAAATAGTACGTAAATCACTTAAGCTAAAAACTTGAAAACCCCCACAATCTGTTAATATAGGCCTATCCCATCGCATAAATTCATGAAGCCCGCCTGCTTGTTTTACTAGTTTGTTTCCTGGCCTTAAATATAAATGATAAGTATTGCTTAAAATAATTTGCGCTTGCACATCTTCTTTTAATTCTTCTGGCGTAAGTGATTTTACCGTTGCTTGCGTTCCAACAGGCATAAAAATTGGGGTTTGAATATCCCCATGAGGCGTGTGAATGACACCTCTCCTAGCTCCTGTTTGCTTACATTCATGTAATAATTCATATGTAATTGCTGGTTTCATATTTTTTCCTCCGATTTCCGTTTAGGACAAATGACAATTATAAAATTAACATAGCATCACCAAAGCTAAAGAAACGATATTTGTTTTCTACGGCATGCTCATATGCTTTCATAATATAGTCTTTTCCTGCTAATGCTGATACTAGCATGATAAGTGTTGATTCTGGTAAATGGAAGTTTGTTATTAAGCTATCTATACATTTGAATTTGTAACCTGGATAGATAAAAATACTGGTATCTCCTTCTTGCTCTTTTACCATTCCATTTTCGTCTGCTATGGATTCTAGTACTCTACAAGAAGTAGTTCCTACTGCAATAATTCTTCCTCCATTTTTCTTAGTTTGATTAATCTTTTCTACATCTTCTTGTTTGATATAATAATGCTCTGTATGCATGTGATGCTCTTCTACATTTTCTACTTTTACTGGTCTAAAGGTTCCTATTCCTACGTGCAAAGTTACATTTGCAATTTCTACGCCTTTTTCTTTTACTTTTTCTAGTAGTTCTTCGGTAAAGTGAAGTCCTGCTGTTGGCGCTGCGCTAGAACCTTCATATTTTGCATACACAGTTTGATACCTATCTTTATCTGCTAATTTTTCTTTTATATATGGTGGAAGTGGCATTAAGCCTATTTGATCTAATATTTCATTGAATATTCCTTTATATTCGAATTTTACTTTTCTATTTCCACCCTCCATTATGTCTAATATTTCTGCTTTTAATAAGCCTTCTCCAAAGTTTACTTTTGTCCCTACTTTTAGCCTTCTTCCGTGGATGTACCATAACTTCCCAAATATCGCCTTCTATTCTTTTTAATAAAAGGAACTCGACATTGACATTAGTTTCTTCTTTTACTCCATATAGTCTTGCTGGAATTACTTTTGTGTTATTTCTAACTAAACAATCGCCTGGTTGCAAGTAATCTAAAATATCTTTAAATGTTTTGTCTTCCATTGTTTGTTCTTTTCTATTTAATACTAAAAGACGTGCTTCATCTCTATTTTTGATTGGTACTTGTGCTATTAGTTCTTCTGGTAATTCATAATTAAAATCTGATACTTTCATTTTTGCTGTGTTTCCTTTCTAAAGTTACCAATAGTAAAAAAAGATAAAAGGTTGATATAAATTGCCCTAATTACTTATTCTTTGCCCAACTTGCTCAAATAAGATTTTTACTTTTTTTACCATATTATTTAATTCTTCTAAAATATTATCTGGTTCGTTAAAGTATTGTAAGCGATGTGAAAAAATAAAGTCACTTGCTTTTACTGGTTTTTTTGTATATATTTCATTTGGTAATCCAATGTTTCCACTCTGTGTTTGAATAGTTTTATTCATATAGTCTTGATACCAATTTTTTAATCCAATTAATGGTTTATTTTGATAACCATATAATTCGTTGTTATGTAATTCTGGTCTTTCGTATCCATATTCTTCTGCATTTCTCTCTAAAGTATGTAAAAATTCATGCACAAACACTTCCTCTGGAAAGGTGTTAATTCTTGAATCATATTTATAAGTGTAATCATGGTCATTTTCTGGTAATCTTATATTAGAAAAACCAATTCCTCTATATTCCATATAACCAAGTCCTATCCAATCTTTTTCTAATTTTTGCTCTTGGTTAATATTGCCTGTTCGAAATGCAATAAAAATATGGTCATATTTTCCTTGCTGAATATATGGGTCAATAACCTCTTTTACATTATAACCGGATACATAATAACCATTTTCTTGGTCATAAGACATGCTAGTAATTGGTGTGTCAGTTTCTACAATATCATAGTTTATTTTTATTTTTCCTAAGCTCATTTCTTGCATAGAGTTTGCAAAACGCCTCATGCAATTGATAATATCCTCTTTGTGAATTTGTGTTAATTGTAAATTAATTGTTTGCTCTTTTTGTTCAGGTAATGTAACATTCACATTATCAAATAACACACAAAGGAAATTCCATGTATTTGTTTCATCTGCTACTCCAGATTCGATTACAAAATCAGAAAACCATGCTGTTCCGTATGCAATTATCTTCATATCCCCCTAAGCGAAACCCTACATCTACCTCTGTTCTGTTTTTAGAGTTAAAATAAAAAGTAACTGTCGTCCAGTCTTGAGTACCTATTACATTATCTGATTTTTCTAGTGTATTTGCAATACTGATGTGAGCTCCACTATCCGTGTTTTCATGTTGCGTTTTTACATTTTCTGTTTTAATTTTACAAGTTACTTTATAAGCAGTATTTGGTATTACTGGAATGGTTTCATAAAACATTGCATCATTGTAATCTACATTTTGTATTTTATAACTATTTGCTTGCGTACATTTTACGTTAAAATCTCGTTCAAATTTTGAAACACCTAATGTATATTCTGCTTTTACAAAATTATTAAAATTATATTTTTGATAAAATTTATAAAAAATGGATAAAACGAATAAAATTATGATAAGAGAAATAAGGTTTTTCCAAAATTTCTTTTTCATTCTATTTCCTCCTACTGTTTTCTTTGTTTATTATACAAGATATTTTCATGAAAAACAAGCTGTTTTTCGTGTTTTTTCTTCTTTATTATGTTATGGTTATATTTATTAATTTTATAGAGACATTTTAAAAATCTAAAGGTTACTATATTAAAAAAATCCCTTAAGTAAATTACTTAAGGGATTTTTTTATTTTACTACTTCTACATCTAATTGTAATTTTTCTCCATTAATAGAAGTTTCTGTGTAATTTGGTCTTTCTGCATTGTAGAAAATGTTATTTGCTAAAGTATCTTTTTGAATTTGCTCTGCAAATTTTTTGATTACTTCTTCTAGCATTTCATTTCCTGCTACATAAAGGTTAATTCTATCTAAAACTTCAAATCCGCTATCTTTTCTCATGTTTTGTACCTTAGATAAAATTTCTCTAATATAACCTTCTTCTTTTAGTTCCTCGGTAATCGTCGTATTTAATACAACACCAATTTCTCCTTCTCCACTAAATGCAAAACCTTCTTTTCCTTGCATTGTAATAAGTAGATTTTCATTATTTAATTCAATAGTTTCATCTCCAATGGCTATTTGCTCTACATCTCCTTTTTGGATTTTTAAAGCTAATTCCATTTGATTTTTCTTAGCAATTTCTGCTTTAATTTGTGGAATTAATTTTCCATAAGTTCTTCCTAGTACTGGTAAATTAGGCTTAATTTCAAAATTAACGTATTCTGACATTTGAGCACCAAGTTCTACTTTTTTAATATTTAATTCGTCTTTTACAATGTCGCCATAGTATTCTGGAAGACTTGAAATTGAAATTAACATTTCTGATAATGGTTGTCTGTTCTTGATATTTGCTGCATTTCTTGCACTTCTACCTAATTTTACAATAGTATAAGCAAGGTCCATTTCTTCTTCTAGTTTTCTATCAATTACTTCTTCATTTACAGTTGGCCAAGTACATAAATGAACACTTTCTGGTGCATCTTTATCAACAGTTACTACAATATTTTGATAAATTTCTTCTGTCATAAATGGTACAAATGGTGCTGCTACTTTTACTAAAGTAGATAATACAGTATATAGTGTAACGTAAGCGCCAATTTTATCATCATTTAAAGTATCTTGCCAGAATCTTTCTCTATTTCTTCTTACATACCAGTTAGAAAGTTCATCTGTAAAGTCTTCAATTGTGAAGGCTGCACTTGTAATATCATAGTTATCTAATTTTTCTTCAACTTCTTTTACTAAAGTATTTAATTTTGAAATAATCCATTTATCCATAATGTTGTTAGACTTAAAGTCTTTATATTGTAATGGATTAAACTTATCTATCTCTGCATATAGCACATAGAATGAATAAACATTCCATAAAGTAGATAAGAATTTTCTTTGAGTTTCTTCTACGTCTTTAGTAGAGAACCTTGTTGGAAGCCATGGTGCAGAAGCTGTGTAGAAATGCCATCTTGTAGCATCGGCTCCTACAGAATTTAGTACATCAAATGGGTCAACAACATTACCTAAATGTTTTGACATTTTTAAACCTTTACTATCTAAAACGTGTCCTAATACAATACAATTTTCAAATGGGTTGGTATCAAAAATACAGGTTGAAATAGCAAGTAAAGTATAGAACCATCCTCTTGTTTGGTCAACCGCTTCTGAAATGAATTGCGCTGGGAAGTTTTTCTTAAACAATTCTTGATTTTCAAATGGATAGTGTAATTGAGCAAATGGCATAGAACCTGAGTCAAACCAACAGTCAATTACTTCTTTTTCTCTTACCATTTCTTTTCCACACTCAGGACATTTTAAATGAATTGGGTCTAAGTATGGTTTATGAAGTTCTACATGTTCTGGTACATTGATACCTTTTTCTTCTAATTCTTTTCTAGAACCAATGCATTCCATGTGACCACATTCACATCTCCAAATTGGAAGTGGTGTTCCCCAATAACGGTCTCTTGAAATACCCCAATCTATAACATTCTCTAGGAATTTACCAAAACGACCTGTACGAATAGTATCAGGCATCCAGTTGATTTTGTTGTTGTTCTCAAGTAATTTATCACGAACGGCTGTCATTTTAACAAACCAACTCTCTTTTGGATAATATAGAAGTGGTGTATCGCATCTCCAACAATGTGGATAACTATGCATATGCTTTGCAGAGCTAAATAATTTATTTTGGTGAGCAAGCCAAATGCACACATCTTTGTCGCATTCTTTTACAAATCTTCCTGCCCATGGTTCTACCTCAGGAACGAATTTTCCTTCTTTATCTACTAAATTTACAAAAGCAATATCATTTTGTTTTGATACAAAGCTATCATCTTCACCATAAGCTGGTGCAATGTGAACAATACCAGTACCATCAGTTAAAGTAACATAGTCACCATGAATTACAACAAATGCTTTTCCTTCTACTTTGGCAAATGGCATTAATTGTTCGTATTTCATACCAAGAAGTTCGCTACCTTTTACTTCTTTTACAATTTCATAAGGAATATCTTTTAAAACGCTACCAATTAAGTCTTTGGCTAAAATGTAAATTTCTTCTGGACCTTCTTCTTGCATTTTACCATCAATAATTGGTTTTTCTACTTTTACATAAGCGTATGTGTAGGCTTTATTAACGCAAAGTGCTAAGTTAGAAGGAAGTGTCCATGGAGTTGTTGTCCATGCTAAGAAATATGTGTTGTCTTCCCCTACTACTTTAAATTTACAAGTACAAGTTAAATCTTGAACATCTTTGTAGCCTTGTGCTACTTCATGAGAAGATAAAGCTGTTCCACAACGAGGACAATATGGCATAACCTTGTGACCTTGATATAATAGGCCTTTATCCCACATTTGTTTTAAAGCCCACCATTCAGATTCAATATAATCATCATGATAAGTAACATATGGCTTTTCCATATCTACCCAGTAGCCTATTTGGTTAGTCATTTTTTCCCACATAGAAACATAGGTAAATACACTATCCTTACATTGCTTAATAAATTCTTCAACACCATAATCTTCAATTTGTTGTTTTCCAGAAATACCAAGCTTCTTCTCTACCTCTAATTCAACTGGAAGACCATGTGTATCCCAACCAGCAATACGAAGAACATCATAGCCTTGCATTACTTTATATCTTGGAATAATATCCTTCATAACCCTTGTTAAAATATGACCAACATGTGGCTTTCCATTAGCTGTTGGAGGTCCATCATAAAATGTAAAATAGCGTTTTCCTTTATTTTTGTCAAAATTCTTATGAACAATATCTTTCTCCTTCCAAAAATCGCTTACCTCTTTTTCCATTCCAACAAATCCATTTTCTTTTAATTCAACTTTCTTATACATTTTTTCTCCTTTCACTCCTTATCCTTGATTTTTACTTTTTATGTCTTGCAATTCAAATCTATATTTTTGTTTAACTTCTGGATATTTTTCATGGTCTACTTCACTTAAAAACATATCTATTGGTCTTACATATAATGACATATCTCCATACAAGCTACGATATACTACCATTTTTTCTTTTGTTTCACTATGAATTGCTACATCTTCTACTAGGTAATAATCTCCTTTAAAATGTTTGTATATTCCTTTTATTTTTAATTCTTGCATTTTTTTCCTCCTTACTTTACTCAATATACTATTTAAATATTTACTTTTGAAATATAAACTCCCATGTATATTTTTCTCTTCCTCGTCTTATTGTTTTATCCTCATTCAAAATTATGACTTTCCATTTTTCAATTAAACTATTAAATTGTTCTTCATCGAATAATCTTATATGTTTTTCTTTTAATTTATTATAATAAAAATTTTCTTCTATCTTTTCACAATTCTTATCAATATAATTATTCTTATTAGAATTCATTCTGCCTATAAATAGTCCACCTGGTTCCAATATATCAAAAATATTATTAAATATTTTCTTTGTTATATCCATACTAAAATAATGTAATGAAAGATTTGCATTGACCAAACCTATTGAATTAGAATTAAAAGGTAAATCATCCGTGATATCTATTTGCATTGTATTTGCATTTGGTTGTATACTTTTTAATTTAGTAAGTGCTAATGATGATATATCACAAGATATTACGTTAAATTTATTTTCAGTAAGCCATTGTGTATCTTGACCTAAACCACAACCTAAGTCAATAGCATTATTGTTTTTCACACTACAAATGATTTTTTTGTATTTATTCATCCAATTATCTTTTAAGAAATCTTTATTATATTTATCTAAATCTTTATAATAATTTTCCCAATATTTTTTATCACTCATATATTGTTGCCTTTCTTTTTCACATCAAAAAACTCTATTTCCTCCTATATTTAGGGCGAAATAGAGCTAACTTTCCGTGGTACCACCTAACTTGAAAATAAATATTCTTTATTTTCCACTTCATTTCCTTTAACGCAGGTAAAATTACGTTTAAACTTACTAAAATTTAATATTAGAATTTTTTCAGTTTAAAAACAACAAAGGTGATAACAAATAAACTAGGCTCTTGCCAGAATTTCACCAAATTATCTAGCTCTCTCTTGAAGACTTTTTCTATTTGTGTTGTCCTTGTTTACGTTTTTATCTTATTTTTATCTTATGTGCTATATCTTAACACTTTTTTTTAGAAAATGCAATAGTTGTTTTATAAATTTATTTTCCAATAAACATTTGTACAAAAATTTTTCCATATTGAGAGCCCCTTACAACGCCAATTCCAGTATAATTGAAACTACTATTTAAGATATTTGCTCTGTGTCCCGAGGAATTCATCCATGCCGTTACTGCTCCTGAATTGCTAGAATTTCCTGCAATGTTTTCTCCTGCTGTTCTATAAGATACTTTGAAGCTTTTTAGCATATCAAAAGGGGAACCGTAAGTTGGTGAAGTGTGTGAGAAATAGTTGTTGTTTACCATGTCTTGTGCTTTAATTCTTGCTACATTTTGCACTTCTGAATCTATTTTTAAACTAGCTAATCCATTTTGATTTCTTTGCTGATTGATTAAATTAAAAACTTCTAATTCATCTGCTGTTAAACCACTTGTATTGGTACTAGAGCCTCCTCCTGACGATGTTCCTCCAGAGGAATTACCTCCTGATGAGTTTCCGCTTCCTCCTGTACTAGGATAAATTGCTTTTACATATTGCTGGCTTACGGCGCCTACATAGTCTCCTTCTACTTGCACAATATACCAACTACCTACTCCCGCAAATACACGAATATACTCGTTTTTCTTTACTTTTGCTACCACCGGATAATTGGTTCCCGGTCCGCTTCTTACATTTAATACACTTGCTGTAACAAGTCCAGTTGAAAAATCAACATTGTAGTAATGTTGCATACCAAAAGAAGTAGTCAGTTTTGCAATGGTAAATGCAAAAACAAACAATAAGATTATTTTTAAGATACTACTTTTCTTTATTTTAATCACTTTCATAAGAATTCTTTCCTTTCTTACTTTGTTTGAAGGCAAACATAGTTCTAAAGGATTTTTAATTCTTTCAAACTATCCTAAACCTTTCTACTTAAATTGTATTAGGCTTAGAATGTCCGTTATTCCGCATTTTTTATATTTATCACATTCTAATCTTTCGTTAAACACATCTTTTAATTCTATTTTTCCTGTGATTAAATCTTCTTTTTGTTGTTTTTTTAATGTTTTTATGGCATATTCTAGCTTAGCAGCTAATTGCTTATTTTCTGTTTGCCATGCTGTTTCTAATTTTAAAGCAGGATGGCTTTTTGTATATTTTGCACATTTTTCATCTTTATTTAAATGCTCGTGCAAACGACGTTCTAAATTATTGGTAATCCCTGTATAAATGGAATTATCTTGACATCTTATTAAATAAATATAGTACATTTTTTCCTCTTTTCTTTTTTTCATCATAACACAAAAAAAGTGTTTAATAAACACTTTTTTCTTTTACAATATTACAAATCATTTCTGCTACTTTTTCTACTCCTAATGCATCACTGTTTAGGCAAATATCGTAATTTTCATGATTATTCCATTCTCGCTCTGTATAATATTTGTAATGGTTTGCTCTTAATTTATTAATTCGCTTAATTTCTTTTTCTGCTTTATTTTTATCTAAATGATAATACTCTACTGCTCTTTTTATTTTATGCTCCATATCACTATAAATAAATACTTTAATTACATTTTTATTTTCTTTTAAGATGAAATCTGCACATCTTCCTACTATGACGCATGAACCTTTTTGTGCTATTTCTTTTATTAGTTCTGTTTCTTTTAAGAATAATTCATCTTTATTATCTAATCCTATATAATAGCCATTATTTAGTCCTGCCAAAGTTTCTCTTTTTTGTTCTTGATTTTCAATGTATTCTTCTGAAAGTCCTGTTTTATTAGCTATTTCTGCAATAAATTCTTTATCATATAAAGGAATACCTAGCTCACTGGCTACTAATTTTCCAATATATCTTCCACCTGAACCATATTCTCTTGCAATGGTAATAATAATTCCTTCTTTTGCTTCTACTGCATTTTGTTTGTTTTCCACTATTTCTTTCTTTTCGCCAGTTTGTTTTAAATGTTTCGTTTCTATGATAAGGAAAATAGCGGCAAGCACAAAGGCAATGCCATCTGCGACTGGTCCTGCATATAATACGCCCATTAGTCCAAAGATGTTACTTAAAATGAGCATAGCAGGAATTAAAAAAATGATTTGTCTTGATAATGATAAAATAGCGCTTCTACTACTTTTGCCAATTGCTTGAAAGAAAATTCCTGATGGTATTTGAATTCCATTGAAGATGCATAGTAGTAAATAAGTACGAAAAGTAAGACAGGCGAATTCCATATATAGTTCGTCTCCACTACCAAAAATGGAAATTAGTTTATCTGGAATTGTTTGGAATAGTATAAAGGCAACTATACTAATCATAACACTGATGCCTAAAATGGTTTTTAAAGTTTGCTTTACTCTATCAAACTTTCTTGCTCCATAGTTATAACCAAAAATTGGTTGAGAACCTGCTGCAATTCCTACTATAATACTATTTAAAATTTGGCTTATTTTCATTACAATTCCTAAAACTGTAATTGGTATTTCAGAGCCAAATTTAGATTGTGTTCCATATTTGCCAAGTAAATTATTTTCTGCTGCTACAACAAATACAAAACTCATTTGGGTAATAAAACTACTAATTCCTAAGGCAACTACTTTTCTGGCTACACCTAATTTTAATGAAAATGCTTCTTTGTTTAAGTTAATCGATTTGAATTTTTTAATATAACCAATATTTAGTATAAAGGTAACAAATTGACTAAGAATAGTTGCAATAGCAGCACCTTCTATTCCTTTATGAAATACAAAGATAAAAATAGGGTCTAATATAATGTTTAAAATAGCTCCTAATACCATAGAAGTCATAGCATATTTTGGACTACCGTCAGCACGAATAATAGAATTTAAAGTGGTTCCTATCATCATAAAAGGTAATCCAATGGCAATAATTTTTCCATAGTCTAATGCCAATTCTCTTAAAACGTCGGTACAACCAAAGATATTTAAAAGTTGTGGCAAGAATACTAATGTAATGATGCAGTAAATTACTGATATAATTACAGATAATAATATTCCATTCCCTACACCTTTGGTTGCTTCTTCTTTTTTCTTTTCTCCTAATTTTAAGCTAAAATAACTGGAAGCACCATCTCCTAGCATAAGTGAAAATGCTAGTGCAATCATTGTAAGTGGAAATACTACATTTGTTGCTCCATTTGCTAAATAATTTACTCCCCATCCAATAAAAATTTGGTCTACCATGTTATATAATGAGTTTACTACTAATGATATAATGCATGGAATAGAAAATTTTCTAATCAATTTTCCTATTTTTTCTGTTCCTAATATATTTTCTTCTTTTTCCAATTTTCTTCTCTCCTTTTCTTTTAGCAACTCTACTATTTTACTACTTTTTTATTTTGGTGTCAATGAAAAAAAGAAAAGGACTATGTTGATACATAATCCTTTTATGCTTTTACTATTTGGTAGGAGTATCATTCCCTACATCTCTTTTGACCCAATGGGTGCGTGGTTGACACACTTTACCACCTCAAATAGTTCTTTCTATTGTACTTCTATTATACAATTTTTATTCATTTTTGTCTAGTTTTTTAAATAATTCCATAGGCTAATTTACATGCTAAAATTCTTCTTACTGCTTTATTGATGGTTTCTTCAGAAATTTCTCCTGTTGCTATTGCATCTAGTACTTGCTTCTTTTCTTCTTCAAAATTAGAAGAAATAAGCATATCGTTTCCGGCTTTTACTGCCTGCACAGCAGCCCTTTTATTTTCGACATATTGTTTTACTGCATCCATTGCTAAATCGTCTGTTATAATAATTCCAGAAAAATTCAAGTCTTCTCTTAAAATTTGATGCACCTCTTTAGATAAAGAGGCAGGATAGTTGTTGTCCATACTTTCTACTACATTATGACTTACCATAATGGTAGGAGCACCTATCTTGATTCCCGCTTCAAATGGCAAAAAGTCAGAAGTTGTAAAGGTCTCATAAGGTCTTTGGTCTATTGCAATGCCAGTATGTGTATCTTTGTTATTTCCATAACCCGGAAAATGCTTCATTGAAGATACTATTTTTTCTTCCTTCATAGTTTCGATTACTTTTGAAATATATGTTGCTGTTTCTTCTGCTCCTTTTCCAAAAGACCTTGCATAAATAAAATCAGAGGAAGAAGTTGATACATCTGCTACTGGTGCTAAGTTCATATTTAATCCTACGCTTTTTAGTAATTGTGATTTTTCTTTTGCATCTTGCACAATTCTTTCTAAACCGCCTTCCTTATATAAGGCTTGTGGTGACTGAAAGCTAGAGGTACGAAAAGCAGAATGGCTACTTACTCTAACTACTTTTCCTCCTTCTTCATCTACGGCAAAAAACATAGGTATTCTACTATTTTCTTGATTGTTTTCTAACTCTTGTTTGATACTTTGCGGAGTTTGATTATCAAAGTTAACCGCAAATAACACATAACCACCCGGATTTTGCTCTTTTATTTGCGTAATGGCTGAATTTGTTCTTGGATACCTTACTAAAAACATCTGTCCTACTTTTTCTTCTAATGTCATATTCTTCATTATCTCTTCTGCTGAGGAATAATAGGCCCCAAATAATTCTGTGCTTTCTGGTTCTTGCAGTATTTGTGATGTTTCTTCTGTGTTTGCTTGTTGTATATTGTTTTCTACTGTATTTTCATTTTGTGTTTTTTCTTTCTTCTGTATTTGTGCTAGTCCAAAAATGCTAAGCATAACAACTACTAATATTGCTATTACAAATATTACAATCTGTTTTTTATTTTTCATCTTTTCTCCTGCAATCTTCATTTTTTGTCATTCTATCATATCTTACTTTTTATTACAACTAATTGGCAAATAAAAAATAAGCCTTAGAATTTCTATTAAATGCAAATTTAAAGAAAATCTAAAGCTCACCTTTTAGTTATCCACAGAATTTTATATTTTTTGCTCCGTCCCTATAATATGAATTATCTATTCAAAAGATAAAAAGATAAATTTAAATAAGATGCAAATAGTATCCATAGTAAATAAAGAATTTGTAATAAACCTGATATTTTATCTTTTTTATAGAATTCTATTATCATCCAAATAACAAATACAATTAAAATTAAAATCCAGAAAAATGAAAATAATCTCCATTTTAAGGTAAAGAAGAAAATAGACCACAAAGCGTTAATAGCAAGTTGCATATAGTAAATAAAGTTAATTTTATCATCGGTAAGCCCTTTTACTTTTAGTCTTCCATAAGAAACACCCATTAAAATATAAAGAATTGTCCATACAATTGGAAATAGAATAGCTGGTGGCGCTAAAAATGGCTTCTGTAAAGAAGTATAGTCCATTGAGCCAGAAATAATAAAACCTACGATTCCCCCTATTATTACTGGAACTAGGATTGACTTAATATAAGTCCATATTTTATTCATGTATTTCACCTCTATTTTATTGTATTACACTCCTTTAAAAATAGAACAAGGAAAGACTTGGATGTGTTCCATTCTTTCCTTTGTATATATTTTCTATAACAAAAAAGAAGGGGTGTCCCCACCGTTCCATTTTGGAACGAAAAGGGGCGTCCCTCCTGTTCTATTTCATAAATTTTTTACCGCTTTGCCATGCTGTTCCTACTTTTTCGCCAATTTTATAATAACCATTTTGGAATTGGTCAAATACAAAAGCATTTAATTTAGTTGGGTCTACTTTTCCATCTTCTGTTAATACTTTTTCATCTGCTACTACATTTACAACTTCTCCAATTACACGAAATCCATGCATAGTATCTTCGTATGATGCCACCTTACATTCTAAGGTAATAGGATATTCTTCAATAATTGGTGCATCTACTTTATCACTTTTTATAGCATGCATATTTGTTTTTTCGAATTTATCTTCTACTCTATCTCCTGAAACCATTCCAAAATAATCTGATTCTGCTAAATGCTCTACATCTGCTACACTAATTGTGAAAGCTCCTCTTTTCTTTATATTTTTTGTAGTTCGATGGTTTTCATGAATATTTAATGCTACCATATTACTATCACACATTCCACCCCAAGCCATCATCATAACATCTACTTTATCATTATCCCCATAAGTTGCAATCATAAGTGTTGGCATTGGGAATAAATATGGTTTTACTCCTAAATCTTTTTTCATTTTTTACTTCCTCCTTTTCTTTCGTTATTCAAATAGTATCATAAAAGAAAAAAAAGAGCAACTATTATTTTATAACTTGTTCTATTCTACATCTTGTCTTGCTAAAATTTTTGCTGGCGTTTTGCGAAGTACTTTAAATAGTGGCATTAAACCTACCAAACTATTAAATAAGTATACAAGTATAATAGCAATTCCTACCGTTGTAACATTAATCATATACATTCTGCCTACATAAGGTACCTGCGATATTGTCTTTAAAATATACGTCATGAAAATGATGCCCGGCATACTAGCAACAGTTGTGATAGCTAAGATTTCTCCTAAGAACATACGGTAAATATCTAATTTTTTAACACCTATTGCTCTTAATACACCTATTTCCTTAATTCTTGATAAGAAGGAAGAACGAATCATTAAATAGATTTCAATTAATGAAATGCCTAGAATAATTCCTGCAAAAATAATACTACTTATTATACCTTCTTTTTGTTTTTGTAAATACATTTGTTTATCTTTTTCATAACGATTGAAAATATTTAAGTTATATTCTTCTTGGAACTTACGAATGACTTCACTTTCTTCTTTTGGGTAAATCATAAGTCCACCTTCTTTGCTTTCTATCACACTATATTTTACCGTATTGCTGTTTACAAGATAGTCTTGTTTGTTTGTTTTACTATCATAATAACCTACTACTTTTAGTTCTTTTCCATTTACTTTGGTTGGTAAAGTAGTATTTAATTTATGACTATATTGGTTTGATTTGTTGATAATAACTTCATAATCGTTTTCTGGCATTCTTCCCTTTGTTAAGGTAATATCGTCTAAATATAAGTTATAGTCCATTACTTGCTTCTGTGTTTGTTCTTCTTGTATTGTATCTACTACCGTTGAAACCCCTATATTAGAAATATAAACTCCATGCATTTCACTTTCTTTTGCATTATTTAATAAGTTGAAGAAAATGGATTTATTGGCATAAATAGATGGACTTTGTTTATCTACCATTCCTACAATGGTAAAGTCTTTCATATTATCCACCGATACTTTTTTATTTAAGAGTTCTGTTGCATCTTTGATTCCCATAAATTTTGCCATACCATAATCGCTATTAATCATATTATTAATTGTCATAATATCTGCTACAATTTCATATTCATTTTCTGGCATTCTTCCTTGACATAGTTCTTCTTTTGTAATGGCTTCCAGACTTGTAAGTGAACCTGAAAGTTCTAAGGTAAAGCGAGAAGTTTGATAATAATCGTCAAATTTTATTTTAAAGCTTACATTACTATCTCCTGGTAAAATGTAATTTATACTATCTAATTTTTCATATTCCAAAAAGTTTTCTACACTTGTTTTTACAGAATCTACTTGTAGATAATTTTTATTTTTAGTAATAAAATCGGTATCTTCTATATGCATACTTCCTGCTATATTACTAATTGCATACACAATAAACATGCTAGAAGCAAAAAATCCGGCTAATAGTATTTTCTTTAATACAGAGTAACTCGATAATTTACGAAAACCATATAAAATAGATTTCGCTATTCCATAAATAGAACTGTATCTTGGTTTCATTTTTTGGTCGATGACTTTATCTAAATTATATTCATATTCTTGATAAATGCTTTTATCTATTTTTTTGTAATGGTCATCAATTAATTCTACGGCTGAGTTTTCATCTACTACTTCTACTTTTGCTTGTTCTGCCTGTATATAAATATTGCCATTTTTCATCATTAATTTGATGTCTAATTTTTCTTGTTTATCACTATAAATATTTAAATTGACATGAGCATTTTCTATTTTGTCTTGATATTCAAAGTCTTTTAAATAAATTTTATGGTCTAAACGATAATCTAAATCATCTTTTGTTTCATTTACATAGTCTTTTACAATTTTTCCATCTTCAATTTCAATAATACGAGAAGCATAAAAAGTTGCGAGTTCTACTTCATGCGTTACCACAATAACAAGTTTATCTTTGGAAATAGCTTTAATAATATTCATAATTTCTAATGAATTTTTGCTGTCTAAATTTCCTGTTGGCTCATCGGCAATAACAATGCTTGGATTTTTTACTAAGGCTCTGGCAATTGCTACTCTTTGTCTTTCTCCACCAGATAGCATTCTAGCAGGTCTATTGCGATAACGATACATATTCACACTTTCTAATACATAATTTACTCTTTTTTCTACTTCTTTTTTCTCCTTAATGCCTATCATTCTTAGCGCCATAGCTACATTTTCATAAACACTTAGATTATCAATTAATTTATAATCTTGGAAGATATAACCAATATTTAAGTTTCTAATTTTATCTACCGTATAACTTCTTCTTTTTGTAATTTTCTTTCCATTAATATAAATTTTTCCTTTGTTTACTTTATCTAGCCCACCAATAGCATTTAATAAAGTAGTTTTTCCGAGAACCCGATGCTCCTAAAATTGCTACAAGACCTGTATCTTCAAATTGTAATGAGGTGTTGTTGATAATATGAATTTGATTTCTTTTTCTTCTATTGAAATATTTATTGACTTTTTCTAATGTTATCATGTTTTACACCTCCTCGTTATAAGTATTGATGGCTGTGTTTTTAAATAACTTTTTAGAGAATCTTCTGGCAATTAATTGTGACATTACAATTAAAATCACATACATAATGGCATATTCTCGGAAAGTTAAATAATGTGCTAGCTTTGCTCCATATTCAAAAGCTATAATATTCTTATTAATTAGATAAATTAACCCATATACCGCCATATAAGCCAAAGTAGAATTAATAAATAGTTCAATGTCTAAAATTCGTTTGACGCTTTTAAAGGTTGCTCCTAACATTCTTAAAGTAGTATAGTAAATGTTTCTTGATTTTAATATAATGCGAATAATGAAGTAAGAAATGAAGAATAGTACTACAATAAGAACTACGGTAACTACTAATTTAATAATTTTCATCACTTGCTTATAGCTTGCATTATAATCGACACGGAAGTCCATTGCTTTTTTTGGTTTCATTCCTAATGTTTCTAGTTCTTGCATGGTTTGGTCAATTTCTTCAGCATCTTTAATATACACACTAGATTGATAAGATGGTTTATCAAAAATAGCATCATATTCTTCTTGGTTAATAAAAATAGGTAATTGGTAAGGATTATAATTTTCATAGCCAGTTACTCTAGTATAATTTGATTTTGTATAGGTACTTCCTACTGTTAAATTTAATTCTTCTTTGTAATAAATGTTACTAACCGTAACTACAATTGGCTTATTTCTCACTCTACCATCGGAAAATTCATATTTTAAATCATCACTTACAATGGCTTTGCCTTTCTCTACTTTTTCACTTGGTAAAACAGTATAATAGGCATACTTGTTATTTAAAAATACTGTTATGTCACTATAATTTTTATTTACCATACTTCTTAATTTTTCCATCATAGGAGTAGATAAATAAAATTCAAATTGATAATCGTAGTCATTTTCTTTATATTGAATTCCTACAATAATAACTTTCACTTCTTTATTTTGTTGATTATCACTTCGTAATGTATAAGTTTTGTTTAATACTTCTTCTGTATTATGAGAAATAGAATAATGGTCTTTATTAGCTTTTATTACAATTTCATTTTCTTCTTGTGGCATTCTTCCTAAATCGACAGTTCCTTTAAAATTTTCTATATTTCTCATATTTCCGTAAAAACTAATATCGTTTCTATAAAATGAGATGCTATTATCAATAAATAAATCATCTTCTACAATATAATCTGTATTAGAAAGTGCTTTGATTTTTTGGTAATCTTCCTGTGTAAAAGCTGTCTTGTCTTCCTTTTTTATAATAATTCTATTTTCAGATAAGTCGGAAAAACCTGCACTACCATAACTTGTATTGTTTTCCTCTTCCGATAGAGCAAAGCCTGCATATTCTGCTAAAAGAGCAGCAGTAACAAAGAAAAAGACAGCAAATAATAGCAAGAATTTTGTTACTATATTAAAGGTATTACGAATACCTAATCTCCATTTGTTGAAAATGGTAATTTTATGATATTCACTCTCAACTAGCCTTTTTTCTTCTTTTATTTCTTTTTTTTGTGTGTTTTCTATTATTCTTCCATCATGCATTTTAATAATTCTAGTAGCGTATTCTTCCACTTGTTCAATATTGTGTGTAACCACAATAACTAATTTATCTTTGGCAACTTTTTTTAAGATTTCAATTACATCTTTTGCCGATTCTGTATCTAAGTTACCAGTTGGCTCATCGGCTACAATAATAGGTGTATCTTTTACCATGGCTCTGGCAATGGCTACTCTTTGTTTTTGTCCACCAGATAATTTGGAAACTTTGGTGTTTTTAAATTTGGTTAGACCTACTTTTTCTATCATGTCTAATACTTTTTGTTTTACTTGTCTTTTTTTGTAACCATTTAACAATAAAACTAGTTCTACATTTTGGTAAACAGTATAACTATTAATTAAATTAAAGCTTTGAAAGATATTGGCAATGTATTTTCTTCGGTAGTCTTCAAATTCTTTTTCTGTATAGTGGCTGGTTTCTTCCCCATTAATATACATTTCCCCTTCTTCATAACTATCTAAACCAGAAATTACATTAAGAAGTGTACTTTTTCCACTACCCGATTCTCCTGTAATAACAACAAATTCTCCTAATTTTAGTTCTAAATTTACCTTGGTAAAACCGGTCGCAATGATGCCCTTATTGTAATAAAATTTGGATACATTTTTTAAATTTAACATTGCTTTATCCCCCTTTTTTCTGTTTGCATTATACCATAAGTTTTGATTTTGCTATATAATTTCATAAAATTTTAAGAATTTATTATTTCTTACTTTCCATAAAAAAGCGCTATTAATTATATAAAAAAAGAAGGGGTGTCCCTAGCGTTCCATTTTGGAACGAAAAGGGGCGTCCCTCTTGTTTTACATTGCTCTTCGATATAATTCAATAAAATCTTCTTTGCTTACATCTCTTGGGTTTCCTGGTTTGCATGGGTCATTCATTGCTTTTTCTGCAAGCATTTCTAAATCTTCTTCTTTTACTCCGTAATCTTTGATTGTTTGTGTAATTCCTACTGCTTTGCTAAGTTCTGATATCATCCATACAAAAGTATTAATAACATCTTGGTCATTTAAGTGTGCAGCATCTGGTCTTCCAATGTTTACTAAAATTTCTCTAAATCTATTTGCACATACTTCTCCGTTAAATCTCATAACCGTTGGAAGAAGCATTGCATTGGCAATTCCGTGTGGTGTATCATATACGGCTCCTAATTGATGTGCCATAGAGTGTACTATTCCAAGTCCTACATTTGAAAAGCCCATTCCTGCAATATATTGTGCCATTCCCATCATTTCAATAGCCTCTTCATTTTTCTCGTTGACAGCTGCTGGTAAATATTTGAATATCATTTGGATAGCTTTCATATGGAACATATCAGACATTTCGTTATGAGCTTTGGTGATATAACCTTCTACGGCATGTGTTAAAGCATCCATTCCTGTTGCTGCTGCTAAACTCTTTGGCATAGAAGCCATAAGTTCAGAGTCAACTATAGATAGAATTGGAATATCATTTGGGTCTACGCACACCATTTTTATTTTTGCATCTTCGTCGGTAATTACATAGTTAATGGTTACTTCTGCTGCAGTTCCTGCTGTTGTAGGAAGTGCAATAACTGGCATTCCTTTATTTACTGTATTTGATGCACCATTTAAAGATTTTATGTCTGCTCTATCTGGATTTGTCATAACAATTGAAATTCCTTTTGCAGTGTCGATGCTAGAACCACCACCTACAGCAACTATAACATCTGCTTTTGATAATTTACAAGCTTTTACACCATCTGTTACATTCTTTATGGTTGGATTTGGCTTTATGCTAGAATATAACTTATATTTGATTTTTGCCTTTTTTAAAATTTCCTCTACTTTTGCGGTTACCCCTGCTTCTACAAGTGCCTCATCACTTACTAAAAATACTTTTGTAAATCCTCTTTTTTGAATTTCTGCTGGAAGCTCTTCTCTTGCTCCTTTTCCAAAATAAGATGTTTCATTTAATACAAATTTAACTGCCATTTTTTTATTTCCTCCTTCGTATTTTACTGTCATTGCTATGAATTATGCAATGCACATTTTTTCCTTATTCGTAGTATAACACTATTGTATATTTTTAGCAATTATTTTTTTATATCTTTCGTAATTTTTTTGTTTATGCTATAAGTATTCTTTTTCATTCTCTTTATTATATCATTAAAAATCTTTTTTATTTTTTGTAATATAAATATAATAACAAATGAAATTAAAAAAGTTACAATACAGCACATTGGTATTGAAATTAATTTATTATATTTGCTTATAATAAAAGATGTATAGTTTAATACTAGTATGTGAACTAAATAAATACCTAAAGTACATGGTGCCATGATTTTTATTATGTTATAACATTTATCTGCAATCCACCCAATACATTTACTATATTTAAAAAATAAAAATAATCCTATTGCTTCTAGTACTGTAAAGATTACAAAACCATCATAAAATACATCACTAGCTTTTTCAGCTTTAATAGAAATATAAGAGTTGCATAATATACAAGCCACTACTCCTGCAATAGCAAGAACATAATAATAGAATCTTTTTTGTTTCATTTTGTCACTATGATATAAATAAAAACCTAAAATATAGTAACTATAAAACTGTAAAAAGAAACCACTTTGAAATTTATTGATGATTTGTACTAAAATATGATATTTTGGTAAAAAACTCATTTTTGCTAGTGTTTGTAATATTGCTAAAGCAATAAAAATTACTAATCCATAATATAATAATTTTTCATCTTTATCTTTTGTTATTTTTCTTAAAAACGGTGTAATTAAATACAAAAAACATAACATTGGTAGATACCATAAGTGAAAAGCACTTCCAATTGTGTATTTTATAATGATTACTATATCATGCATACTATTAATGCATTTATATTGCATGTAAAAATTATATAATGCATAAATAAAACTCCAAATAATATATATGACTAGCATTTTAAAAACATATTTTTTTAAAATATCTTTTATTGAAATATCTTTATTTAGAAGAAATGCTCCACTTATCATAATAAATATTGGTACTGCCGCTCTTACCATACTATCATATATATTATGTATTTGCCATGACATTGATTTCACTGGCAAAATTGTAAAATTATAAGAAGAAACATGAATTACAATAACCATAAAACAAGCTACTATTCTTAATAAGTCCATTCTATAGTCCCTTTTTTGTTCCATAAAAATTCCATCCTTTCGATGTTTATATTATAGTATAATATAATAATGATATGTATTATATTTATGTAAATAGTTTGATACTTATTTTGTATTTATCATTGCTTATATATGATGTTTCTTTATAAAGGACATATATAAAAAAGAGTACATTATAAAATGTACTCTTTGCTTTAATGTTATAGAATTAAAAATGTTTTTCATTGTTTAATGTATTTCAATTAATTCATAATTGGTTGTTCCAATGCCTAGCTCTTCAGCATGTTCTACTGTTCGAATTCCGTGTTTTTCTTCAATTCTATTAATTAATCTTTGTTTTCCTTCATCTTCTGCGTTATAAACTAAATCTAAACTTGCTTTGTCTACTGCAACTGGGTCTAAAGAAGCAGTAATTCCTATATCTTTCATGCAAGGTGCTTCTGGGTTACTATCACAATCGCAATCGATAGAAAGGTTGTTAATGACATTGATATATACAATATTTCCTTTCATATAATCAATAACAGATTCATCTGCTTCTGCCATAGATTCTAGGAAGTGGTCTTGTTCTGGTAAATTTGCCCATAATTCATTTGGATTTCTTGTTTTTCCTGCAGTATGAATCCATGCTTTTCCACCTGAAGAACTTACTCCAATGGACATATTTTTTAATGCTCCACCAAAGCCACCCATAGCATGTCCTTTAAAATGAGATAACATTAACATAGAATCATAATTTGCAAGATGTGCTCCTACATAGTTTTCTTTTAGATGCAAACCATTTCTAACTGGAATTGGCATATCACCATCTTCATCCATAATATCAACATTTGCAATATCCATGAAACCATGCTCTTTGATGGCTTTCCAATGTTCTTCAGTAGTATTTCTTCTTCCTGCATAAGCGGTATTACATTCAACAATTGTTCCATTTAATTTTTGTACTAAATCTTTAATTAAATTTGGATTTAAAAAATTGTGTCCTCCTGGTTCTCCTGTTGATATTTTAACAGCCACTTTTCCTGTTAATTCTTTTCCTACTTTTTCATAAATTTTGATGAGACTTTCCTTTGTAATCTCCTTTGTAAAATAAACTTTTGCTTTTTCCATTTTTAATATCATTCCTTTCCAATTTTATTTTTTCCATAAGGTAATGTATTATACTTTTCTTATATTATCACAAATCGAAAAGAAAAACTAGCCTATTTTTAAATTTTAGGGACGAGACAAAAATTTAATATTTTTTGGAAATTTTAGATACGAATTAAAAAAGGCTGTTGGAAGGAGAAATCTGCAAGGTATGCCACACCATGATGTTTCCTAAACAATGTCTTTATGAAATTGACATGAACCATGATTCCTTTGTTGTCTTTGGAATCTATAATTGTGCTTACGGAAGTTATTTGATTGATTTCGTAGCCATTTTTGACAAAAATAAGATTGTTCCTAATGGGTATATTACTTTGCAAGTGCCAAAGCCTATTGCTGGCATAGTCATTGGAAAAGAGGGTCGAAACATTAAAGGTTGGGCAGAATTTCTTAAAGTTAAGTACATCAAGGTGATTCCTGTTTAGGATGAACTAAAACAACAAAAAGGAGATAAGTGATAACTAACACTTGTCTCCTTTTTGTTATTTTATGATATTTGGCAGGTGTGCGCTTTCTTACGCATTTCTTTTGACCTATTTTTCTAGGTGCGTAGCAGCACATTCTCTACTTCAAATATCACTTATAAGTTAACTATTCTGTTCGTAGGGCTACAACTGGGTCTTTTTTGCTTGCCATTTTGGCTGGTATTAAACCGGCTATCATAGTTAGTAGCACACTAATTACAACTAATATAATGCCTGCTACAGTTGGAACTTTTGTTACTACTTTTACTCCGGTTAAAGCATAAATAGCACCATTGATTGGAAGGGTTAGAAGAATGGTTACCCCAATTCCAATAAGTCCAGATATTAGTCCTACGATTAGAGTTTCAGCATTGAATACTCTGGATATATCCTTTTTTGAAGCTCCTATTGCTCTTAAAATTCCAATTTCTTTGGTTCTTTCTAATACAGAAATATAGGTAATTATTCCAATCATAATAGATGATACAATTAATGAAATGGCAACAAAGGCAATTAGTACATAGCTAATTGTGTCAATTATTTGGCTTACTGATTTCATCATTGTTCCTACCATATCAGTATAACTAATGGTGTTTTCGTCTCTTCCTTCGTCTTTTTGTTTTTGATTATATTCTTCTATTGCATTTGTAATATTATTCTTTGCATCAAAATCTTTTGGATAAATGCTTATAGCTGTTGGGCTAGCAAGGTCAATGGCACCTAATTTTTGCAAATTTTTCTCATAGCTTGCATTTCTATTTTCTGTATAGGCTTGCATTAAATCGGCAATTTGCTGACTATTTAACCTGCTTAATTGCATTTTTTGCTCAGTAGATAAATCGGCATAATTAAATACTGTGCTTTCTCCTTCCTTTGGAAAAGCTAAGCCAGAAAAGATATTTGTTTCTATATTTTCTTTTTGCTCTTTTACTGCTTCTGCTTCATTTGATTTTTGAATTACATATTCTTTTAATTCTTTGGTATAGCCAATTCCACCTGACATTCCTTGGGCTACAGATTGTTCATTTTGTCTGATGATTCCTACTACTTTAATGTCTTCTGCTGAAGCAATTTTTTCTTTCATGTATTCTTCGTCTTCGGATTTATCCATCCATACCCCATTTTCTTTTTGATAATAATCTGAATTTAGTATCAGTTTATAAGATAGGTTCAATAATTCTTCATAGGTATAAACAGTTTCTTCTGTTTTTTCTACTGTTTCTCCTTTTTCGATTGCTTTTACTTTATCTTCAATTTCTTTTTGGTCTTTTAAACCTAAACTATATAAAGTATAATCACTAATTTCGTTGTTTTCTCCTACAATAAGTACGACTTCATTGTAAGAAGTTGGCCAGTTTCCTGCTAATAAGTCATATTGTGATTTTAATAATTCTTGGTTGTCTAACATTTCTGTCCATACATCGCTTGAACTAACGCTCATAGACATGAAACTAGAATTTTGTTGAGCTTGCATATAGTCTCCCATTCCCATAGCATCCATAACTGTACTTGGGTTGACTCTTACAATTCCATTTGTAGTGTCTGGCTTATATAAATTGATATTTAAGTTATAGCTATATTGAATACTATTGCTATTACTCTTAATGCTATTTTCTGTTTCTTCTATATATTGTTTTAATTCTTTTAAATTGTTGGTTTGTACTTTGTTAGATAGAGTAGTTAAGACTTGGTCCATAACATCAGAAGAATATACCTTTCCTTCTTCTATTTGTTTTTCTTCTTGTGTTTCTCCCATCATCGTCTCTATCATGCTATTCATATCAATTGTGGTTTCTTGTATGGTTAATGGATAAGAAGATAATGTGTCTTCTTCTACTCTGTTAATATAATCTTGCACACCAGTAGAAATAGCTAAAATTAAAGCAATTCCAATAATACCAATACTTCCTGCAAAAGAAGTTAATATGGTTCTTCCCTTTTTGGTCATTAAATTGTTTAAGCTTAATCTAAAAGCGGTAAAGAATTTCATGGAAGTTCTTTTGTATTTTCCTTCTTCTTGTTTTTGCTCTTCGTCCTCTTCTATTGGGTTAGAGTCGTCTGTAATTTTTCCATCTAAGATTTTAATAATTCTACTAGAATACTTTTCAGCAAGTTCTGGGTTGTGGGTTACCATAATAATCAACTTATCTTTTGAAATTTCTTTTAAAATTTCCATAACTTGCACACTGGTTTTAGTATCTAAGGCACCAGTTGGTTCATCGGCTAAAATGATGTCTGGATTATTTACTAAAGCTCTTGCAATTGCTACTCTTTGCATTTGTCCACCAGATAATTGATTTGGTTTTTTATGAATTTGATCTTTTAGCCCTACTTCTTCTAATGCCTTGATAGCTCTTTTTCTTCTTTCTTTTTTGGATACGCCAGAAATCGTAAGAGCTAGTTCTACGTTAGCAAGTACGCTTTGGTGTGAAATTAAATTATAGCTCTGGAATACAAAGCCAACTTTGTAATTTCTATAGGCATCCCAATCTCTATCTTTAAAATCTTTGGTAGATTTTCCATTGATAATTAAATCTCCTGAAGTATAACGGTCTAATCCTCCTATAATATTAAGAAGGGTAGTTTTTCCACAACCACTTTGCCCTAAAATTGAAACAAATTCTGATTCTCGAAATGAAATGCTAACACCTTTTAAGGCATCTACTTTTTCTGTTCCACTAACATAGGTTTTTACTATATTTTTTAATTTTAACATATTATTATCCTTTCTTCTTTTAAACTCACTTTATTACTATATGCTAATTTCCTAAAATTGTCAATTGATTATAGCATGTATTTGTGTTCATTGTGTGAAAAAGAACGAAATAAAAGCAATTTTGCTCTTATTTCGTTCTTTCTTATTTTTACCTTTTACTAGGTAAGTATGTTTCTTGTTTTTTCATAATGTTGTAACTTATTTGACTTATAGTGTTATTCCTCTTTCATCAACTTTTCATAAGCTTTTTTACCTTTTTCGCTATTAGATTGTTGAGCTCTTGTCGATATATGATCAACTCTAACAACTTTTGTGATGGAATAGGTTTCTCTTTCACCATGTCTATAAACAAAACACATTGGATAAGAACATACCATGTCACCACGGAAAAGTTCTACTTCAAATTTTTCCTGCTGACTGCCTCCCTTTTCTCCTATCACTTTGAACCTTAAGTTCAAAGCGTCATCATTTACATACTGGATTTGATATGTTTCATTTTTTTCTTCGGCTAACTTAGGGATAATTTCTTTTAAATCCCAAAAGCATAAGTCAAACCAATCCTGTAGTACCATTTCTAACTTTTTCCGAAATTCAGCCTCATTTTCGCTTACACTAAGTTTTCCATTTTCCAGTTTCATAAACTACCTCCTTTGGCAATTGCCTGTTCTTAGTTGATTGTTATAGTTTCCTAATGTTACTAGGAGTTTCAAAAAATTACTTGTTTATATTATCATGTTTTTGTTATTATGTCAATTGTTTAAAATCATAATTATCAAAATTCTTTTACCCATGCATTTATCGTACAAATTGCATCCACTTTATAGAATTGTATTTAACTTTTCATTTGCCCAAATGCTTTACTTTAATTTTATTCTTTTCAATCTTAACGCATTTAAAATAACTGTAAAACTACTCATTACCATTGCAAGACTTGCTATCATTGGATTTATGGTAATACCAACTGGTCTTAAAATTCCGATTGCAATAGGAATCATAAGAGTATTATAGAAAAATGCCCAGAATAAATTTTGCTTTATATTGCGAATAGTTTTTTTACTAATTTGCATTAAATCTAAAATACTTTGTAAATCATTCTTTGTTAAAATGACATCAGCAGAATCCATAGCAATGTCAGTTCCACTACCGATGCTAACTCCTATATGAGAGCTTGCTAAAGCAGGGCTATCATTTATGCCATCGCCACACATCATAACAAATTTATTTTCTTCTTTTAGTTTCTGGATGATTTCTACTTTTTGCATTGGCACAACATTTGCTATTACTTTAGATATTCCAATTTCTTTTGCTATTTTTTCTGCTACTGCTTGGTTATCTCCTGTTAGCATCATAGTTTCAATATTATTTTTATTTAAAGTTTGAATCACTTCTTTTACATTTTCGCGAATGCCATCTTTTATTCCAATAATCGCTATTACTTTTTTATTTTTTACTACATAAACAATGGTATTTCCATCTTTGCTAAGTTTTTCTTCATCTTGAATAGCAGGATTTTCTATTTCATATTTTTCTAATATCTTTCGGTTTCCTAAAATAATTTCTTCATTTTGAATAGTTCCTACTACTCCATGTCCGCTTATTTCTTTAAAATTTTCTACATCTAATGCCTCTATTTTATTTTCTTCTAAAAAGCTAGTAAAAGCCTTTGCAATTGGATGCATTCCTTTCTTTTCAATACTTCCTACTATTTGCAATAATCCTTTTTCTTCCAAATTACTATAATTGATGACTTGAGCTATTTTTAACATTCCATAAGTTAAAGTTCCTGTTTTATCAAACACAATTGTATTTACTTTTTGTGCATTTTCTAATATTTCACTTTTCTTTACTAAAATGCCATTTTCTGCGCACAAGCCTTCACTTACGACAATGGCAAGTGGAGTGGCAAGACCAAGGCTGCATGGGCAAGCTACTACTAAAATGGTAACAAAAGAAGTAAGAGCAACTGAAACGGAATAGCCTAATAAAAGATAACCAATAAAGGTAAAAATAGCAATTAAAATAACAACTGGTACAAAATAGCCACTTACTTTATCGGCTACTTTTGCAATAGGAGCTTTAGTGTTTGTTGCCTCTACCACTAGCCTTACAATTTCTGAAATGGTAGATTCTTTTCCAATTCTTTCTGCTTTATATTCTAAATAGCCATCGTAGTTAATGCTTCCTGCTATAACTTCTTCTCCTACTGTTCTTGCTACTGGCTTACTTTCTCCTGTTAAAAAGGATTGCTCTAAATGAGCTTTTCCTTTTGTAATTGTACCATCAACTGCAATTCTTTCACCCGGCTTGCTTATTACAATATCTCCCTTTGTAATTTCGTCTAATGTAACTTCTTTTTCTGTTTCTCCTACTTTGATTACTGCTTTATTTGGTGTAATTTTTACTAATCTTTGAATTGCCTCTTTGGTCTTGTCCTTGCTAATACCATCTAAATATCTTCCTAATTTAATAAAGAAAATTACAATGGCGGCTGATTCAAAATATAAATTGTGCACAGCATGATGTTCTCCAATAAATATTAGATATGTGCTATAAATACTATAAACCATACTGCTAAGTACGCCTATTCCAACCAATGTATCCATGTTAGGCGTTTTATGAATAAGGTTTTGGTACCCACTTTTTAAGATATCTTTTCCATAAAAAAGAAAAGGTATGGTTAATATAAGTAAAGTAATTGTATAAAGAATAGGATTTATATTTCTATTCAATATGCTTGGAATAGGCAAGCCTATCATGTCTCCCATAGAAATGTAAAGCAATAAAATTGCAAGCAAAAGAAAAACAAAAAAAGTTATTTTTTCTTGCTTTCTTTTTTCTTCTATTTTGATATCTTGAAACAAACCTAAGCTTTCAAAACCCGCTTCTCTTACAAATTGCTCTATCTTTTCTTGATTTAGTAATTTTTCATCATATTCGATTAAAGCATTTGCCATAACTAAATTTACACTTGCAGTTTTGATGCCTTCTTGCTTGTTTAAATACTTTTCTAAACCATTGGAGCATGCACTACATGTCATTCCTCCAATGGACAAAATGATTTTCTTCATAACCTCACCTTTTTTTATAAATTTTAGGGACGGGTCTAAAAATTTAAATAACGGTAAATCCAATTGATTCTATTTTTTCTTTTATTTCTTCTAAATTAACATCTTCTGCTACTATTTTAACGGTTCCTTCTTTGTGATTTGCTACTACCTCTTTAATTTCTTCTTTTGTTTTAAGTGCATTTTGAATTCTATTTTCACATCCTGTGCATGCCATTCCTTCTACTTTTAAAATTATTTCTTTCATTTTTATCATCCTTTCTTTTTATACTTTTTCTCGTTTTTACGAGAATTATAAACTATTTTTCTTTGCTTTCTACTAAACTTTCAAATTTTTTGCTAAATTCTGGTGCATGTTTCTTTAAATTAATTGGCTTTAAATCTCTATTTGTAAAGCAATGCTTGGTTTCTGCTTCAATCACTGTTTTTCCAGTTTTCTTATCCGTCACATTATATGAAACTGTCATTCTTACTCCTGTATATTCTGTTACAAACACTTTAATAAGCAAAGTATCTGCAAAAGTTACATGATTTTTATAAGTACAATTAACTCCTAATACAGGAATGGTAATTCCATTTTCCTCTAATAATTCAAATGGCATATCTAGTTTTTCTAGCCAATCGCATCTTGCTTCCTCTAAGTAACGAATATAATTTGAATGGTGTACTACGCCCATTCTATCTGTTTCGTAATAATTGATTTTTCTTTCAAAAATAATATCCATTTTGTATTTTCGTCCTTTCCTTATGATTCTTTCGTTTATTTGTTTTTATGCTTTGTTAAATTTTTTAAATAAACTAATTAGTTCATCAATTACTTCTAAATTGCCTTTTTCTAAATCATTACTTACACAACTGTATAAATGATTTTCCAAAATATGATTTGACAAACTTCTAATTGAATTTTCAATGGCAGATAATTGAATTAAAATATCGTGACAATATTTATCTTCTTCTACCATCCTTTTAATTCCTTTTACTTGCCCTTCTATACGACTTAATCGATTGGTAATTAGCCTTTTTTCTTCATCTGTTCTATACGTTTTTTTATCTTTTTCCATTTACATCACCAAAAATATTATATACCCCTTTGGGTATTTTGTAAATATGGGGGTATTATCCCAATTTATCTCCATTTTCTACCTTTCTATCTGGTGAGATTAGAACTACACCATCTTTACTATATGTTCCCAATACTAATACTTCTGACATAAAATTTGCTATCTGCCTTGGTGCAAAATTAACTACTGCTAAAATTTGCTTTCCTATTAAATCTTCTTTTTCATATACTTGTGTAATTTGTGCAGAAGATTTTTTGATTCCAATTTCTTTTCCAAAATCAATTTCTAATTGATAGGCAGGCTTTTTAGCTTTTTCAAAATTTTCTACTTTTGTAATGGTTCCTACACGAATATCTAATTTCATAAAATCTTCTATGTTTGCCATGTTTCCTTTGTATGATAAATATATCATACTCTCCTTTCCTTATTTTTTACTACTTTCGTATTTTTCCATTGCCTCTTTAATAAATATATTACTTCTTGCACAATTTGGTTGATTTAAAGGACATTTACAATAGCATCCTCTACAATTAAATTTTTTCAAATATTCTTCTAGTTCTTTATTTTGCATTTTTATTTCATTTCCTTTCCACTTTGCTTTCAAGCTATATATTTTAAACTTTTTTTATCTTATCATAAAGAAAATAAATTAGCAACTACAGAATAAAGTAGTTTTGCCTTGCTTTCCTTGTATCTTAGTTTTCAGTTAATTTAATATTTTTTCATACAAAGAAGGAAACGAGCACAAATGTGCCCGTTTCCTTGATAAAATTTAGTTATTTGATAATTGTTCCAAAAGCTTTGCCTTTTCTTCTTCTGTTAAACTATCCCATGTTTCTTCGTTCAGTTCAGGATTTACATCTGTTACAGTAGTAGATTCCTGTTCCAATACAGAAGTTCCTTCATCTAACTCATTTCTCTTTTCCTGATCTTCTGAGATAGGAATTGAAAAAGCAATATTGTCAAATCCAACGATATCTACGGTACCATTCTTATCATCTACATAAGTAATTTTTACCGTATCGCCATCTCTTGTAATAGAAAGCTTTTCTGAAACCATATAGGAAGCAACAAAGATTTTATCTTCTTCTCCCTCTACTACTATGTAGTAATAGGTCGAACCTTCCTCTACCACGCTTGAAATTCGCTTTACCTTACCTTCGTAGGTGTATCCGTATGCTTCGTCAGAACTAACCACATAAGTAGTGCTGTTTCTTGCCACTGCTTGCACGTATGCTCTACTTGCTTCCGCAAGACTATTTCCTTTTGCCGCTATACTGTAATTTTCCACATTTACCATAGCATAAGACTTAATCAGTCCTTCTTCATCTTTTAATGCTACAACATAAGTAGGAATTCCATTTACATTTAACGGCAAAGGCTCTGTGGATGTGTACCCAAAGTCTGATACAAGACCTTCTGCTGATTTCATAGCTGCATCTTCTGTTGCACCACTCATATAGCACATTTGTGCTTTTTTCGTACGCGTATTGACCATAATGAAGCCAACACATGATTCATCACTTCCAACGCTAGTCATACCTGTAAAGTAATAGCAATCTCCATCTACATAAACAGTTAGAGTAAGATTGGTCTTTTGAATTTTATCCTGATTAGAGAAGTTAAATACTCCATGTACCAGTTTGCCCCAATTATCAATTTGATATTCTACAAATGACTTAGGCTGAATAATATCTACCCAATCAGGTGCATCATTTGTGGCATACCATTTTGTTTCTCCTGTTTGTGCATCTACTACTACTACCCCTGTTGCTTCAGGTGAATCCCATAGAGTACGATTCTGGTATGTTGTTACTACCCAATATGGCCGCCCAGTATCATCAATTTCGAAAGTATATTCCGTTAAACCTACATTGGTAAAACCTTGCTTTCGAATATGACGCTTTAAGTCATAACTGAAGTAAGCAGAGTCTTGATAAAAAATGTTAATCTTTTCTCCGTTCAGTTCAGTTACAAAATTAACTTTGTTGGGATTAGATGCAGAAACAGTGATATACCCAGGTGTAGAACGATTCGTGTTCCATTTGAATAAACCAGTGTGTTCCAAAGGTATTACATACATAATTTCTCCATTTACTTCCTGAATTGCACCATCTCCCAACTGCACTCTGGAGCCTAAAGCAATATCTTCACCAATTTTTTTATCTGCTTGTTTATTTGCTAGGGCTTCATCTACAATGGGAATTTGAGAGTTATCAATTTGCTTTATCATATCGCTATATTCAATTTTTTCTACTTCTCCAATTTGTTGTTGCATAAACGTAGCATGGAATAGTGGCGTGCTTCCAATCATTCCAATAAGCAGTATAATAATAAAAAGTACCACTGCAATTCCTATTGGAGCAATTGTATAGTCTTCCATAATGGTATCGTAGAACCACATACTTAAGTTTGCAGCTACGATTATGACACAAATTCCAATAAAGAGAAATCCACTTACATAGGCAATGGAAAGTGTTGGTTGTGTCAACCAATACAAAAGCCACATTACAAGTACAGAAAATATGTTTATAACCAATTTTGCTCCTTTTGACATTATTTTTTCCTCCTTTTGCTAAATAAATTGGTTAATTTGTGAAATGACTAAATTTTATCCTCCTTTTCATTGTTTTATTTAAAACATTGTTAAAAAATGTTACTGTTTATTATTATACTACTATTATGGAAACTTGTAAATAAAATTTAATCTTTTTTACATATTTTCTAAATTTTGGTACATACTACTTAAAAAGATTTTTAGGAGGTTTTTAAAAATGGATAACCAAAATTTAAATATTTTAGATGAGGTGAACAAAGGAGCTACTATGGGAATGGACGCAATTTCTTATGTTTCACAAAAGGTAAAAGATGATGATTTTAAGAAAGTTCTTGATGTGGAGTATAACAAATATGAAGATATTTCTAGAAGAGTAAATAATATTTACCAAAACTATAGCACAGAAGAGCCACATGAGACAAATACTATGAATAAAATGATGACATGGTATGGAATTCAAATGAAAACAATGGTAGATGATACTACTTCAAAATTATCTGAGTTACTAATGCAAGGAACCAATATGGGAATTATTGAAGGAAGAAGACTTATTAATCAAAACCCTAATGCTGCCCAAGATGTTAAATCTGTTTTAAATGACTTTGTTGTTATGCAAGAAGATAGCGTAGAGACTTTGAAAAAATATTTATAATACAATTTTTTAACTTGCACTTTTTTTTATTTTTGCTTATAATGAAATAGCAAGAATGAATTAAAGGGGTTTTAAAATGGAGCATTGGAGTGTAGAAGATTATAAAAATTATACAGATAGTTCAAAAAAGAAAAGTAAATATAGAGCAAATAAAGTATCTGTAGATGGTCATACTTTCGATAGTCAAAAAGAAGCTGATTATTACTGCGAACTAAAATTAAAATTGCAAGCCAAAGAAATTGATGGTTTCTGTTTGCAACCTACTTTTATGCTAGCACCTGGCTTAAAATATAAAGCAGATTTTATTGTTTTTCATAAAAATAAAGAAGCAGAAGTCATTGATGTAAAAGGCTTTAAAACGAAAGAATATATTGCAAAAAAGAAAGTATTTGAAGATAAATTTAATTTAAAAATTACAGAGATTGAATAAAAGAAAGAACGAACATAGAAAATTATATTCTTATTTTCGTTCTTTCTTATTATTCGTATTTTAGTAGTATAAATATCATTCTGTTTTTTTCCTTTTATATAATCTTGTTTCATTTATAACACTAAGACTTAAAGTAATTACTATCAGTGTTAGTGCAAGATTTACATTTATATTTAATAATATGTAAGAAGATAGCATTCCTGAAAAATATCCAAAAAGATTAATTAACAATTCCTTTTGAGCAACACTTATATTATCGTTATCCATTTGTATCATAGTAAAATTTGACATAGTATTAAATGGATTTAATAAACCATTTATTAATAAAATAGCATAAATAGCATAGGGATTAAAAAATGAAATAATGACTAAAATTGCTATTGTTGATTTACACAATATATCTCCTTTTACAATGATTTTATTTCTTATGAAATAAGCAGATAACCAAAAACCTATACTGCTTAAAAACCATGCACCAGTTTTGAAAGTTTTTAACATAGTTAAATCCAAACTACTATCTATTGCTATTATTGATAGTAGTACTACCAAGGAACTTAAAGCAAATTTTCCTAAAAATCTAGTCATAACCCAATTTTTGTAATATTTCGTATAATTTTTTAAATTTAATTTTTCCCTTAATGGTATTCTATTTTCTTCTTTATTTTTAGGGTAATTTTTGACTTTGGAAATTGGTATCATAAGTAATAAAAAAACAATTGCACTAAAAATTGTTATAAAAATCATAGTATTATTCATAAATTTTGTTGTTAAAAAACTTGCTATTCCTATTCCAATCATAAAAGTGATTTTAAATATTGAAATTCTCTTAGAGTGTACTTCGGTTGCTTTTTCATCTGGTAAAGAATTATATACATAAGCATAATGATAACCTGAATATATTTCTAACACTAATGATTCTAATATGTATATTATGGCAAATAGAATTAACCAATTTAGATGATACGTAATGCCAATCAATATAGAGCCTATTGCACATAGAAAGACACATATAATAAAAATCTTATTTGGCTTTTTAGAATCATTGATATAGATGCAAACTAATGTTGCAATAAACTTTGCAACACCAATATTAGCACCTATCAATGATATTAGCAATTTATTATTATGTTGTAGATAGACTAAATCAGAAACTACGCTATCCCAATCTAATAACCCAAAAGCCAAACCTTCAATTCCAATTAATAATATAAAAATAATATTTTTTTTGATTGTTTCTTTGTTCATTTTTTATTCCTTCCATTATTACAATTCTAAATAAAAAAAAGTAATTTTCTTTAACCTATATTTCTTTCATACTAAATCTTTTTTCATATCTTTTTAATTTTCTTTTCTTATTTTTGCTACAAAGAAGCCTTCATATAATTCTGTTGGCATAATGCATATCGTTCCTTCAAGTGTAGTTGGAAGTAATGGCAAATTTTCTTTTCCTGTTAATTCTATAGGAACAATGCTTGCTTTTTCTGTTTTTAGCACTTTTTGCACAACTTCTTCATTTTCACAAGATAAAATGGAACAAGTAGAATATACCATTTCTTGCCCTGCCTTTAAGATGTGAAGTGCTTTTTTAAGCAAACTAAATTGTGTTTGCGTTGATTTTTCTATTAATTTTTTTGTAAATTTTTCTTCTAAATGTTTATCTTCTAAATTTAAAGTTCCACTACCGTGAGCAAGGTGCATCTAGCAAAATTTTATCAAACGAGAAAAAGTCGCTTAAATTTCTACTATCTTCTTGCATGATATATACTGAACTTGCTCCTTGCTTTTCTATATTGTACTTTAATCTTTCTAATCGAATTTTATTTTTCTCACAAGCAGTAATATGTGCATTATTATTAGTTAAGGCCGCTATTTGCGTCGTTTTTCCACCTGGTGCTGCTGCCATATCTAAAATGTCTGTATTTTCTTGTGGATTTAAAATAATAGGTGGCAACATAGAAGATAAACTTTGCAAATAAATTTGTCCTTCTTCATATAAACTTAAACTTTGTATTTTATCTTCTCTTGCTTCTTTTATAATAAGAGCTTCTTTGCTAAAAGGTACTTCTTCCCATTCAATTTTGTTTTTCGTTAGTTGTTTTTTTACCTCTTCTACACTTGTTTTTAACGTGTTCACTCTAAGTGTTACTTTTCTTTGTTTGTTATAGCCTTCTATTATTTTTTCTGTTAATTCTTCTCCATATTGTTTTTGCAACATTTGTATAAAAAATTCCGGTAAATTCATTGTTTTCTCCTACTTTAAAATTTAGCATTATTATATAATATTTTTTATATACTTACAAGAAATTTGTTCGTTTAATTTATTTTGAATTACTATTTTGTCAATAGAAAAATCGCCTATACTATGATAAGCGATTTTTGTAAAATGATATTAAAATATAAAAGTTATCTACAGGAGTTTATATTTTTTGCCCCGTCCCTAAAATTTAATCTTCTACTTCTTCAAATTGGCTATTGTATAGGTCTGCATAGAAGCCTTTTTTCTTTAATAGTTCTTCATGTGTTCCTTGTTCTACAATGTCTCCGTGGTTCATTACTAAGATTAAGTCTGCATTTTTGATGGTAGATAATCTATGGGCTATAATGAAGCTGGTTCTTCCTTTCATTAAATTATCCATGGCAGATTGAATTTGTAATTCTGTTCTTGTGTCTATTGAACTTGTTGCTTCATCTAAGATTAGAATTTTTGGATTTGCTAAAATGACTCTGGCAATGGTTAATAATTGTTTTTGTCCACTGGATATATTACTTGATTCTTCATTTAAAATCATATCATAACTATTTGGTAAAGTTTTGATGAAATGGTGAACATGAGCTGCTTTAGCCGCTTCTATTACTTCGTTATCTTCTGCCTCTGGTGCACCATAACGAATATTGTCTTTAATGCTTCCTCCAAATAGCCATGTATCTTGCAATACCATTCCAAACATTTTTCTTAATTCTTCTCGTTTGAAGTCTTGAATGTTAATGCCATCAATTAAAATAGCCCCACTATTTACATCATAGAATCTCATAAGTAGTTTTACCATAGTGGTCTTTCCTGCTCCAGTTGGTCCTACAATTGCTACTTTTTGACCATCTTTAATTTTAGCACTAAAGTCATGAATAATTGTTTTATCTTCGTTATATCCAAACTTTACATGGTCAAAAGTAACATTTCCTTTTAATCCTTCTGTTGCTTTTGGCTCTAATGTATCTGGCACTTCTTCTTTTTCTTCTAAAAATTCAAATACTCTTTCTGCCGCTGCTACCATGGCTTGTAACATACTAGATACTTGTGCAATTTGGTTAATTGGTTGTGTAAATTGCTTATTATATTGAATAAAAGATTGAATATTTCCTACTGTAATTTTTCCTTCAATTGCTAAATATCCTCCTAAAATAGCAATGGCAACATATCCAATGTTTGCTATAAAATTCATAATAGGATGCATTAAACCCGATAAGAATTGAGATTTCCATGCAGAATGGTATAATTCTTGATTAGCTTTATTAAATTCTTCTAATGCTTTTTCTTCTCCATTAAAGGCTTTTACAATAGTATGACCGCCATATACTTCTTCTACTTGACCATTTACATGTCCTAAATAGTCTTGCTGTCTTTTAAAGTATTTTTGTGATTTTCCTACAATAATTCTAACAAAAATAACTGTAACAGGCAAAATAAGTAAAGAAATCATTGTCATTTCAACGCTAATTGAAAGCATCATAATTAAAATTCCAAAAAAAGTACAAATAGCGGTAATAATTTGTGTAATACTTTGGTTTAAGTTTTGTGATAAAGTATCAATATCGTTTGTAATAACAGATAGCACTTCTCCATTGGTTTTTTTATCAAAATAATGCATTGGTAATTTGTTAATTTTTATTACTAAATCATTTCTTAGTTTATAAGTTAATTTTTGTGATACTGATGTCATAGTAAAACCTTGAATTAATGAAAATAGTGCACTTACTAAATAAAGAACAAGAAGTGTTAGTAAAATTTCTGCTATTTTTGCAAAATCAATACCAGTTCCTCCTGATAATTTATTTATTAATCCATTAAAAATTTCTGTTGTTGCATTTCCCAGTATTTTAGGTCCTACAATAGAAAAAATGGTGCTTCCTATGGCAAAAATAATAACAATCAATAGTGCTACTTTATAACTTGATAAATAATTCTTTATCAACTTTTTAGTAGTACCTTTAAAATCTTTTGCTTTTTCAACTGGTCTTGCAGGTCCTCTACCTGGTCTTCCCATTGGTCCGTGGCATAGTTTATTTTCTCCTTTCTGCTCCATTTAGTTCTTCTTCTGATAATTGTGACATAGCGATTTGCTTGTAAGTTTCACAATTTTTCATTAGTTCTTCGTGTGTACCTTTTCCTACCATCTTTCCTTCTTCTAGTACAATAATCTGCTCTGCATTCATAATTGTACTAATTCTTTGCGCTACAATAATAACTGTTTTTCCTTGAACCTGTTTTTTTCCTCCGTCCCCAAAAACAGTTTTGGATTTGGTTTCTTTGGCAAGTGCTTCTCTTAATTTTTGGTCTGTTTTTAAATCTAATGCTGAGAAGCTATCATCAAATACTAAAATTTCTGGGTCTATGGCGATGGCTCTTGCAATTGACAAACGTTGTTTTTGTCCTCCAGATACGTTATTTCCTCCTTGTGCAATTGGTGCATCATATTTTTCTTGCTTTGTTTCTATGAATTCTTCTGCTTGCGCAATTCTTGCTGCTTTTATCATTTGCTCGTCTGACATTTCTGGGTTACCATATTTTATATTTGAACGTATTGTTCCAGAGAATAACATTCCTTTTTGTGGTACAAATCCTACTTTTTTTCTTAATTCTTTTTGTGGTACTTCTTTTATATTAACGCCATCTATTAAAAGTTCTCCTCTTGTTACATCATAGAAACGAGGAATTAAATTTACAACAGTTGATTTTCCGCTTCCTGTGCTTCCAATTATTGCTGTTGTTTCTCCTGGTTTTGCTGTAAAATTGATGTCTTCTAAAATTTCACTATCTGCATCTGGATAACGGAAGCATACATTTCTAAATTCTACCCAACCTTTTTTGTCTTCTTTAAATCCTTTTGTTTTTGGTTTATCATCTATACTTGGCTTTGTTTCCAATACTTCATTTATACGTTTTGCTGATACTGCAGCACGTGGAAGCATAATGGATATCATTGAAATTACTAAGAAGCTCATTACTATATGCATTGTGTATTGTATAAATGCCATCATATCTCCTACTTGTATTATTCCTTCATCTACGCTATGACCTCCTACCCATATAATAAGAAGCATAATAGAGTTCATAACTAGCATTAAAGCAGGCATCATTATACTCATGGCACGGTTGACGAAAATATTGGTTTTCATTAAAACTTGGTTTGCCGTGTCAAAACGTGCTTCTTCTCTTGTTTGTGTATTAAATGCACGAATAACAGGAAGTCCTGTTAATATTTCTCTTGCTACTAAGTTTAATTTATCTACTAATTCTTGTAATTTTTTGAATTTTGGCATTGCTACAATAAATAGAATTATTACAATTCCCATGATGCAAAGAACAGCTAAGCCAATAATCCATGCCATAGAAGTATTATTGTTAGCAAGTACACGAATAACTCCTCCTATTCCCATGATAGGTGCATATACAACTACACGGAATAGCATAGCAATAAGTCCTTGAATTTGTTGAATGTCATTGGTACTTCTTGTAATTAAAGAAGCTGTTGAGAATTCACGGAATTCTTTTGTTGAAAAATGAATAACTTTTTGGAATACTTTATCTCTTAATGTTCTTCCTAGATGTGCTGCTACCCTAGATGATAATAGCATGATGATAACTGCTGATGTCATACTAATAAATGCAACGCCTAACATTCTAAGTCCTGACATTAAAATATATTGATTTTGTACATCATCTGTATTTATTCCAATTGCTTGGTATTCTGCTTTCACTTGATTGATAGCTGCCTGCTCTATTATTGACTCACTCATTGTATCTAATTTTTGTTCTACACTATTTAACATAGTTTCTAGTTGGTCTTCTGGCAAGGCTAGTAATAACTCTTCTAGTGACATTTGCTTCATAATTTCAGGTCGTATAATGTCACTGTTATTTTGAATATTTTCTGTATGTATTGCATTTTGTAATTCTTCTGGCATGGTTTCTTGAGTATATTCTCTCATACTTTCCATAGTAGCTACCATTTGGCTTTTTATGTTTTGCTGCATTTCTTCGTTATTTAACATAGAAAGTATCATCAATGGTTTTGCTAAAGCTGTGCTTAATTCTTCTTGTTGCTCTTTATTTATTTCTTTTCTAATGTATAATGCTTCTTCTGCTAGTTTTGGATATTCTTTTTCATATTCTTCATACTCTTTTGGTTCTAAGTTTTCTTTTGCAATAAGAGTATAGTTATCTAAAATTGTGTTATCCTCTTTCGTAAATAGTAAAATAAGCTCCATTTGTGATTTACGAATGGCTTCTGCCGCTACATTTTCAATTCCACCTTGTTGAATGCCTATGTTTACTATTTTAGAAGTATAATCTGGCAAGCTTAAATCTGCCCATGCTTGCACGCATAATAAAATGATGATAAAAATAACAGATAGCATTGTTTTTCTTAAATTCATTAATATTTTGAACATGTTTTTCTCCTCTTTTTGTATTCTCTCTTAAAATTAAATTATATGTAATTTATAGCTTGTTTGTCAACCCTTTACTCTGTAAATTTTGTGTGAACCATTCTATTTTAAAAATTGTACTATATTTATATTTTTTAGAAAAGTAAAAAGGCAGATACAAATTTGTACCTGCCTTTACTTTTTTGCTTGTGAACTTAAGATTCTTCTACCAGAAAGTCCTGCAAAGTTTCTGCTACTGTTGGTATTTCTTTCTGTTTTTCTTCTTGTTGCTTGCTTTGCTGTTCTTCCTTATCCTCTTCAAAATATTTGCGAATTACTTCACGCACAGCATCTCCGTCCATTTTACTTTTTTTAGTTTTTTCATAGTCCTTCGTTACTTCTTCACGTAAGCTTTTCATGGTCTCTGCTTTTTGCTCTTCTTCATCAAATTCCTTGGCAATTTCTTCATCCAGTAATTCATTTTCTTCGTCATCGAACTCCTTGGCAATTTCTTCATCCAGTAATTCATTTTCTTCGTCATCCTCGTCTTCATCATAATAATAATCATCGAGGAAATCATCGTCGAAGTCTTCATCCTCCTCTTGGTATTCTCTCCATTCTATGTGTTCTTTCAAAAGCTTGAGCAGAGTGACTATATATGCTCCAATTGCCGTTCCTGCTACTACCCCTATTGTGACCTTTGCCCACTTTTTCATATTTTTTCTCCTATCTGCCCAATTTGGCTATTAGAATTTTAAATAGTTACATTGTATAGTATAGCATAACTTTCGTATTTTTTCAATAGAAAGATACTTTATTTTGAATTCCATCGCTTTCAATTAAAATATTTCCTTTTTCATCTGTTCGATATACAAGTGTTCCTAATTTAGTGAATTTATCTAATGTTGTTTGACTTGGATGGTGGTAAGAATTATCTTTTCCTACTGAAATAATGGCTATTTGTGGCAAGACTTGATTTAAAAATGTAGTAGAAGTGCTAGTATCTGAGCCATGATGTCCTACTTTTAATACATTACTTTGTTCCCATGTACGTGCCTTTTCGTTTTCTTCTTCTGCATCTGCCATAAATAAATAAGTTTGCTCTTTATAGCTTGCTCTTATTACAATAGACGATAAATTTAAGTTTTCTTCTACCTGTTTTGTAACATCTGGTGCTAACATTATTTCACATTCTACTTTTCCTACCATAAATTTGTTTCCTTGTTTTGGTGTAGTAATGTTTAAATTTTTACTACTAATTGTATCCAACACATCTTCAAACGTTTTAGTATTGGTTTGTACTTTTGGCATATAAATAGTTCCTATTTCAAAATTAGAAATTACATCATCTAGGCCACCAATATGGTCTTCGTGTGGATGAGTTCCTACTACATAATCTAGTTTTGTAATACCTAAATTTTTAATATTACTAACTACTAATTCTCCATCTTCATTATTTCCAGCATCAATTAACATAGTTTTTCCATCGCTAATTAGTAAAATACTATCTGCCTGACCTACATCAAAAAAGTGAATTTGAAGAATGTCTTCTCCTTCTAGCACAACATTTTGGCTTTCTTCTGCTGTAATTGGATTAACTACTTTTTTATTTTTTGAAAAATAGTTTTGTATTTCTCCACTTTGCCATGCTCCTAATGCTAGAATAGCTAAAATAACAATTCCAATAATTGCTTCTATTTGTTTTACCTTTTTCTTTTTCCTTGCCACTTATTTTGCCCCCTTATTACCAATTTTCATCTTTTGTTTTTAGTCTTTCCATAGCTTATTCATTTTGTCTTTTATTCTGTTTTCTACTTCTTCTTGCTCTTTTTTTGCCGTTACATATTTTCCGTTTTCTTCTTTTAAAATACTACCTTCTTTTACGCCTTCTGGTAATTCTTCTTTTAGAATTTCTCTCTTCTTTCCTGTTTTTCTTTCCTCGCAAATAGCAATATTACCTTCAAAGCGGTCAATAACATATTCTTCTTCCATTTTTCTTAACCTTTCTACTAATTCTTCTATAAAACTAGTTACGTCTATTTTTTGTATTTCTTTTGCTATGTTTTTGAATAAATCTAGTTGCATTTTTTCTTCCTCCTTATTATAACAATGTTCTTTTTATTTTGCTATTGTTTTTCATTATATTTTATTGCATTTTCTTTTAACATTTTTAAGATTTCTTTTTTATCCATATTTGTTTTCTTTCTAAAATTCAAAAATAGAGCATACCAAAAATGATAAGCCCTATTTTTATAACTGATTTTTTGTTGTCCGCCAACAGTAAGCACATTATAATTTATTCTATTTTCTTTGTCAATATTATTTTACATTTTTTGTAAATTATGTTGCATTTTTTACACTTTAAAGGAGCAAGAAATTCTTGCTCCTTTACGTTTTAGCTCTTATTATTTGTTATAGTTAGAACATTTGAAAGTTAATCATTGCTTTTTTCTTCCGGTTCTTTCTCACCTTCTTCTAAAATAGAATAGTAGTCCAAGAAGTACGTTTTGCCTCTTCCCTCCCAATGCAAATACTCTCTTTCATTATGGAACTGCAGAAATACATCAATGATATCACTATCTTCCCGAAGCTTTGCAAAAAAATTCGCTCTAGTAGGCAATTCCTCCAAAATGAACTTTTCATATTCATCTGCCTTGATAGGAACTACTTGTGTCCATTCTGTTTTTGACAAACATCCTTCTGCTAATGCTGCATATATTTTAGCTTTTTTTTGGTCTAATATAAATGGGTAGATCAGATAAAACATTAAGTATCCAAAAAGAATAATTATTATTTGCATTATTGCTAAAACAATAATTTTTCTAATATTACTAGCAGTATCATCATTAATCAACATTGCAGTAATTATAATCTCAATAATGAATCCCAACGCTAAAGTCCACTTTATTGCCTCTCTTTTTGCCTTCTTCTTGATTTGCAGTGCCTCCTCCACATTTAAACTATTCCGCATTTCTTCCATAATATAAATCTCCTTTCCTTATTGAAATTATTCGTTTTAAGGTTTTTATTTTCATTACATTATGTGTATTTTATCATAAAATGCTTGCAAAATCAAGAAAAACACTATTAGTCATTTTTATTTTTATACACTTTTACCATATCTTTTAAACTCATTCTACTTCCATAATTTAATATAGCAGAAGAATAAATTTTAATAGATACTTTAGCAATTATTGCAATGGTAATTATTAAAATAGCAAGAGAAATGGCAATTTCACTAGGTGTTGCTACTCCCATCATAACTCTAAATGGCATGCAGAATGGTGAAGAAATTGGAAAAATTGCTGCAAAGCTATTTAATGTACTTGTTGGATTCATCATAGTAAAGTATGATAAATAAAATCCAATTACTGCTAAAATTGCTACTGGTCCATTGGCAGATTGAATGTCCTCTGGCTTTGCTACAGTAGAGCCTGTTAAAGCATATAGTAAGGCAAATAATGAATATCCTAATATGTAATATACAATTGTAAGAACGGCAAGTACCCATGTGATATTTGACATATCTAGTACCATGCTAACCATTTCTGGTGTTAAAAATGCATTAGCACAAATAATGGCAACTACTACTAATGCAACTGTTTGCATAATTCCTGCTAATCCTATTCCTAGCGTTTTTCCAAGGACAATGGTTCTTGGTGAGGTAGAAGTAACTAATGTTTCTATAATTTTTGAAGTTTTTTCTATTGTAATAGAAGTAGAAACTTGGTAAGCATAGAAATAAATCGCATAGAATAACACTATGGAAAGCAATAGCATAGCAAGAATATTGCCACCTACTTCCTTTTCTTCTGTTTGACTTACTTCCATTTCAAAAGGCATATTAATAATGCTAAGTTCCTGTGGTGTTACTTGTAATTTTGAAATTTGAAGATTTTTATATGTATCTTGTAATATTGTAATAATGTCTTGTGGAACCTCACTAATCATGTTCATTGATTTTACAATATATTCTATATGAATACCATTTTCTCCTTTTGTAATTCTTATGGCTTCGTCTAATTCTTCTTGATTGATTTTTTCTTTAATTTCTTCTAAAGCAGTATTTTCCACAATTTCAATTTCATATCCAATATCTAGTTCTTCTAATTGTTTCAAACTGCCTTCATAAATATTGTCTTCGTCAATAATAGCAAGTTTAGTTTTTCCAAATGATTCGTCGTCTCCTTGTATTTTATTGATGATATTTGGAACGTTAAAAGCAATAATCATAATTAGGAAAATGATGATATTAGAAATAATAAATGATTTTCTCTTTACTAAATCTTGAAAGGTATATTTTGCTACTAACCATAAATCTCTCATGCTACTCACCTACCTTTTCTATGAAAATATCATGAAGACTTGGCTTCTTTATTTCAAATTTATCAATTTTAACTTTGTTTGCTACTAATTTATGTAAAAATTGATGTGCTTCTTCTTCCGTATTTATTTTTATTTCATATTCATTTTCTTTTTGCATAAGAATAGGAAGATTTGCTTCTTTTATACTATTTTGAATGTTTTCCTTTGTGATAATTTCTAATTTATTTGCTGGATAGCTATTTTTAATTTCTGTTAAGTTTCCTTGTAATACTGTTTTTCCTTTATTTAAAATTAAAATATCTGTGCAAAATTCTTCTACTACACTCATTTGATGAGCAGACATAATAATATATTTTCCGTCTTTTACAAGGTCAATGATGATATTTCTTAAAAGCTCAGTATTTACTGGGTCTAGGCCACTAAATGGCTCGTCTAAAACAAGAAGCTCTGGATTATGTACAACTGCGGTAATGAATTGTATTTTTTGTTGATTTCCTTTGGATAGTTTTTCTGCTGTCATATCTTTATATTGTTCTATTTCTAATTTTTTTAGCCAATAGTTAATGGCCTCGTCTGCTTCTTTTTGCTTCATTCCTTTTAGTTTGGCAAAATACATTAGTTGGTCATAAATTTTGGTTTTAGGGTAAATTCCTCTTTCTTCCGGTAAATACCCAAAGTTTACGTGTTTTCTTTGTACTTCTTTTCCATTCCATGTTATTTGTCCTTCGTCTTTCTTTAAAATTCCGAAGTAACATACGAATGGTGGTTGTTTTTCCAGCGCCATTTGTTCCTAAAAGTCCAAATACGCCTGGAGCATTGATTTCAAAGTTTATGTCATTGACTACTTTTTTATCTCCATAGCTTTTACTAACATGACTGATTTTTAATCCCATTTATTTTCCTTCTTTCTTTTTGTATATGCCTTATTTTACCATGGTTAAGATTGTTTGACAAGAGTTCTTTCTAATTTACTGATATCTTCTTTACATAGTCTAATTTTTAGTGCATGAGTAAGTATTTTAGCATCCCTTTTCACTGAAATTAATTTTATTTTTTGTCACAAAAAAGAAGGGGTGTCCCTACCGTTCCAAAATGGAACGAAAAGGGGCGTCCCTCCTGCTCTACTGTTCTACTATTTGTTTCATACAACTATATACTAAATTTACCCATGTTGATGAGTTTGGGCAAAATCGTTTTTGTACGCAAGATAACGTTTTTCCTCCACTATAACATGAAGCACCTTCTGTTAAATATTTATTGTGTAATAATTTAGCTGCTGCTTCTAATCCTTCTTCTTCGGAAGAATAATGAATTAATCTTCCTTTTGACATCATACTAATATAGTTATTGGTATTTCTATGGTTAGAAGCAATATTCCATCCCGATTCTGCTGCTATTAAACCACAGAAAAAGATTTCATTTAATTCGTATTTTTCGCATAAATCATATATAGTATCACTATTGTTTTCAAAAAATCCTGATGTATCTGTTTTTAAGTTTGTCATTAAAATTTTAAAGTCTTCTTTTGAAATACCACATTTTTGAGTTAAATCCATTTCTTTTGAAATAGTAATCTCTTCTATAGAAAGATATTGTTTTTTTGTTTCTCTTTCTACTCCTGCTCTTGCAGTGTCGTTTATTTTTCTTTCTGCTGTTTGCGCTATTTCTACTTTTTCTTCTGCTTTATTTTCTTCTATTGTTTCTTTTTTGATTGCATTCGTATTAGTTAGTTGTACATTTTCTTTTGCTAAAACAAATAGTTGCATGTGGGTAGCTAAGATGATAAGTGTTATAATCACACTAATTCCTTGTTGCAAACACAGCCCACTTTTACTATCACTTTTCATTTTTTCTACATCCTTCCTGGTGCTTTTTTATGCACCACAATGTTTATTATACCACACATTTACATTATTGTCAAATTATGGGAAGGATTAGTATTTGAAAAAGCTTTATTTATCCTTTTTTTGTTTCATTTATAAAAAATAATATATCCTTTATATATCTCTTCTTTAAAATTTTCATTTCTTAATTTTTCATATAATTCTTCTTTATCACATTCTGGCGTTTTTATTACATATACAATATCCTGACTTATTTCTTCTGGTTCTAAAAACAGATATTTATTATATTGGATAATTGCTGCGCCTTTCATTTTTATATTTTTTCTAAATTCTTTTGGAGGTACTTTATTTTCTAATAATGTGTAAATATAAGGTTGAATTGCATAAGTTCTTAAATAAAGTTGCTTATTTTCATATTTTTCTAAATACTTTGTTATTTCTATTACATCATCATTAAAAGAACAATTCAGATTTTCTTTTCCATAAATACCAAAGTAATAACATTGGAATAAGCTAAATTGTAATAGGTATATTAATAAAATACCACAAATAAAATATTTAGTATCTTTCACTGTCCTTTTTATTCCAATAGCAATAAAGTAAATTAAACTAATATAAATTGAATTAGATTGAGAAATAGACTGTCCTCTTAATAATAATAAACAACTATAAATACTAATAAAGTTCAATAGCATAATCATATCCAATGATATTTTTTTCTGTTTTATTGAACAAATGCTATTTTTTATTGTTATAATAAACCCAAGAAGTGCAAATGGTATACTAATATAATAAAGTGTACCAAATATAGGAAAAGCATTATAATCATTATAATCATAGGAGAAAATTGTTTTTATTAATGTCAAATTTGGTAAAATATTTTGAATAGAAATTTCATCTCCTCTATAATGCCATAATCGTACGATGGATAGAAAGTTTAATCTAATTGGTTGTATGATTCCTTTATTTACGAATATATTTAAGATAAGTGGTATTGAAAAAATAAAAAGTGGTATTCCTAATACAATAATATTACTGAATTTTATTTTTCTAATGTATAATAGATATATTAAACTGAAAACTAAAAATACAGGAATTATTAGATAAGAAATAGCATACGAGTATAGTGTAATGCCAAAGCTAATTCCTGCTAATATATACCCCCAATTACTTTTTGCTTTTAATAATAAATAAATAGAAAGTAACATTAATGTTGACATGAGATTACAATCTAATCCCCACCTAGATTGCATAAAATGCCACGGACAAGTAACGATTAAAAATAAGATAAAAATAGAGAATTTTTCACTTTTGAACTGTTTCACTAAAAGATATGCAATTATCATATATAAGATAGAAAATAAAAAAGCTGGCATGCGAACTATAAATAAGCTAAATCCAAATATTTTTATTAATATAGCGACCAAGTACGTATAAAGTGCACTTTGCCCTCCTCCATAATTAATCATATAAATAGGATATGGATTTGCATATCTATCTGTTCCATAATTTGCAATGCAATAAGCATCATATGCCATTCCTGCTTCATCTACATTGATGCCAATAGGAATTTTATCAATTGCAATAAATCTGAGTATGATACCAATTAATAAAATGGCCATAACTATCCATTTATATTTATTCTTTATTATTTCATTTATTTTTTTCATATGTTAACCTCTGACTCATTTTTTTGTATTGTACCATAAGAATATAAAAAAATCATCCTAATTCTAAAATTTAGGATGATTTTTTATTATTCCTCTTTTGTAGAGTTAATTTTAAATAATTTAAATATTTCTACAATGGCAATTGGCGCTAGTACTAGAAGAATTACTTCTACGATATTTGCTGTTGGCAGAACGGGAATGCTAAAAATATGTCTTAGAGCTGGTACAAAAAGAATAACAAGCATTAAGGCTGCCGATACGCCAAGGGCAAGCAACAAATGTTTATTATTGAATGGATTAGTTTTGAAGATTGATTTTTTGTTGTTTCTAATATTAAACACATGCACAAGTTCTGATAAAGCAAGAACTGTAAATGCCATAGTTTGCCCAATCTCTACTTTTACTTCTTCTGTGCTTAGTCCTTCGATAACAGGAAGCTGTTCTTCTGGTGTAGCAAGCCCAATTAAGAAAGCAGCTAAAGTAAGAAGTCCAATCATAAGTCCTTGATATAGAATACGCCATGTCATTCCTTTAGTAAAAATACCTTTACTTTGCTTCTTTGGTTTTCGCTCCATCACATCTTTTTCTGCTGGGTCAACTGCTAAAGCTAGAGCTGGAAGAGAATCGGTTACTAAATTAATCCACAAAATATGAATAGGAAGTAATGGTACAATTAAGTTTACATCGATGCCAAAGAAATTTGAAATCCATGGAGTAATTAAAATAGCAACAAATAAAACAATAATTTCTCCTACGTTGCTTGATAATAAAAATTGAATTGCCTTTAAAATGTTATCATAAATACGTCTTCCTTCTTCTACTGCAGCAACCACTGTTGCAAAGTTATCATCTGTTAAAATGACGTCAGCTGCTTCTTTTGCAACGTCTGTTCCTACCATTCCCATGCTACAACCAATGTCTGCCGTTTTTAAAGAAGGTGCATCGTTAACGCCATCTCCTGTCATAGCTACAATTTCACCTTGTTTTTGCCATGCTTTTACAATTCGTACTTTGTGCTCTGGTGATACCCTTGCATATACACTATAGTTTCTAATGTTTTTTTCTAATTCTTCCTGTGGCATTTCTTCTAATTCTTTTCCAGTAATTGCTTCTTCTTCATTTTCAAGAATACCTAATTGCTTTGCAATGGCAGTCGCTGTAATTTTATGGTCTCCTGTAATCATAACGGTTTTAATGCCTGCTCTTTTACATTTTTCTACTGCTTGTTTTGCTTCTTCTCTTGGTGGGTCTATCATTCCTACCATTCCTATATAGGTTAGGTTATTTTCTAAGTCTTTCATTTCTTCTTTTTCTGGCTTATGGTCTAATTCTTTATATGCCATAGCAAGCACTCTTAATGCTTCTTTTGCCATTGCTTCGTTATTTACTTCAATAACTTTTGTGTATTCCTCTAAGTCTGTTTTTATTTCTCCATTTATGTTATAACTTGTGCAACGTTTTAAAAGTTCGTCAATTCCTCCTTTGGTATATACAATATATTTGTCTCCTATTTGGTGAACTGTCGTCATTAGTTTTCTATCCGAATCAAATGGAATTTCTTCTACTCTTGGATATTCTTCTAAGACTGATGGATTAAAGTCAAGGGCAAATCCCATATCTATTAGAGCTGTTTCAGTCGGGTCACCGGTTAATTGGTTATCTTGCCCTACTTTTGTATCATTGCAAAGCATACTAATATAGACTAATTGTTTTAGTTCTTCATTGTTATTATTCACTTTGGCATCTTCTACATTTTGTAAAATATTATCATAGAATACTTTTTGTACTGTCATTTTATTTTGTGTTAAGGTTCCTGTTTTGTCAGAGCAAATAACCGTACTACTACCCAAAGTTTCCACTGCTGGAAGTTTTTTTACAATAGCATTTTTCTTTACCATTCTTTGTACACCAATGGCTAGTACAATGGTAGATACGGCCGCTAATCCTTCTGGAATTGCTGCTACTGCTAAGCTTACAGCTGTCATAAACATTTCCATCGCATTTTTTCCAATGGCAATACCTACGATAAAAATGATAATACAAATGACAATTGCTACGATTCCTAATGTTTTTCCTAATTGATTTAATTTGCTTTGAAGAGGAGTTTCAGTTTCAATAGTATTACTAATCATGCCAGCAATTTTTCCTACTTCGGTATTCATTCCTGTTTCTACTACTATTCCTTTGCCTCTACCATAAGTCACTAAACTAGAAGAAAAAGCTTGGTTTGTTCTATCTCCAATTCCTACTTTTTCTTCACTCATGGCTATGGTATTTTTTTCTACTGGTACCGATTCTCCTGTTAAAGAAGACTCTTGCACTTTTAAATTAACCGCTTCTATTAATCTTAAATCAGCTGCAATGTAGTCTCCTGTTTCTAATACAACAATATCTCCTGGTACTAATTCTCTTGCAGGAAGAACAACTAAGCTTCCATTTCGAATTACTTTTGCCGCATGGCTACTTAATTTTTGTAAAGCCTCTAAAGATTTTTCTGCTTTATTTTCTTGAGCGACACCAATAATAGCATTTACTATAACTACTATTAAAATAATAATAGTATCTGTAATTCCTTCTCCTTCCATAATACCAACAATGCCAGAAATAATAGCTGCAATAATTAAAATGATAATCATAAAATCTTTAAATTCTTCTAAGAATTTTATGAATAAGCTCTTTTTCTTTTTTGCTTTTAGTTCATTATAGCCATATTCTTTTCGCTTCTCTGCTACTTGCTCTTCTGTTAGTCCTTTTTCTTCGTTGGTTTGTAATATTTCACAAGTTTCTTCTACTGTTTTATTAAACCATTTATTTTCCAAATGACATCTTCTCCTTTTTACTATTATATACAAAAACAAGACTTTTAAAGAATTTTTTACATTTTCATGCTCCTTTCTTTAAAAGTCTTGCTTACCTTATAGGTTACTAACCAGAATAATTCGCGGTTGTTGATTAGTAGTTTACAAGCTACTCCCTTTTAAATTCTATTTTATTGTTTCTATCTTATCACTTGTTTTCTTGCTTGACAAGATTTTCTTACAATATTTTTATATTATTTTTATTTTTTCCAAATATTTTATTATTTATTTTATGCGCTTTCTCTTGAAAGCTTTCCTAAAATACGATATAATAAGAATAGTTTTATTTGCGGGTATAATTTAGTGGTAGAATGTCATGCTTCCGACCTGATAGCGCGAGTTCGATTCTCGCTACCCGCTCCACGTTATAAAACTTTATAAAAGTTTATAAAATGTTATAAAAAACTTAGATATATTAAAATTTTTTCTTTATTTTATT
>CANPVM010000003.1 GCA_947581805.1 uncultured Clostridia bacterium | reverse complement strand
GATAGGTTGGAGGTGGAAGTGTAGTGATACATTAAGCTGACCAATACTAATAAATCGAGGGCTTAACCACTAAAAAAATGGAAAAGCAAAGATAAAAAAATAAAGAGGTAACAATAGTTTACCTTAAGAAACACTTTTTTCTATGTATTTTTGAGTGTGCTAAAAATAGTTACACTATACATTTCTGGTGATGATGACCTAAAGGGAAATACCTGTTCCCATCCCGAACACAGAAGTCAAGCCTTTAGGTGCCGAAGATATTTGTGGGTTACCCTGCTGAGAAAATAGGTTGTCGCCAGTTTTTTTATTTAAATATATTTTTATAAAAGTCATAAATTAGAAATAATTATAAATATTTTTAATTTATGGCTTTTTTAATTTGCTTTTTTATTTTTTATATAATATACTAATAAAGAATATTAGGAGGTTAGGCTATGAATAATATAGAAAAAGAAAAGAATTATATTGATAATATTTTACAAATGCAAGAATATAATAGTATAAATACAGCAAAGGCAGGAATATTATCAATATTAAAAGGTTATGTTCAAAAAGGAAAAATTACACAAGAGCAATACGATGAATTAACTATGTATTTAGAACAAAAAATAGAACAAATAAAAACAAAAAATGAAACAAGCAAAAATTTCTATCCATCAAAAAATTTGCAAAATACCAATTCATTAAATAATATAAAACAACAATATCAAGAAAAACTAAAAGTAGAGCCACAAAAATTGAAATACATACCAATTTATCAAGGAAAATTTAATTCAATACCACAAAAAAATGAAGACACAAAAGAAAGATAAAGAAGAAAACAAAAATAAGAAAATAAATAAAGAATAAAAAATGGAGGAAAAACGCCTTATGTCAAAAGTAGAATGGAAAGCAGGAACTTTTATTTATCCAATACCAGCAGTAATGGTTACATCAGGAACAATGGAAAAGTCTAATATTATGACGGTTGCATGGACAGGAATTTTAAATACAAATCCCGCTATGTGTTACATTTCCGTAAGACCAGAAAGATATTCTTATCATCTAATAAAAGAAACTGGAGAATTTGTTATTAATTTAACAAATGAAAAGTTAGCTTATGCAACAGACTGGTGTGGAGTTAAAAGTGGAAAAGATTTCGATAAATTTAAAGAAATGGGTTTAACCAAAGAAAAAGCAAATCATGTACAATGTCCATTAATAAAAGAAAGTCCAGTATCAGTAGAATGTAAGGTAAAAGAAATAAAAGAATTTGGTAGTCATCATATGTTTTTAGCAGAAGTTTTATCAATTGATGCAGATGAAAAGTACATTGACGAAAAAGGTGCTTTTGATATTAGTAAATGTGATTTGATAGCTTATAGCAATGGTGGTTACTATACGCTTGATAAAAAGATTGGTAAATTTGGTTATTCAGTAGAAAAGAAAAAGAAGAAAAAGTAATGCAAAATAATAGGTTAAAAAAATAGTATAAAAATTTAGCAAAAAATGGTGAGGTATAAAAGTAAATTTCAAATGTAAGAGAAACGTCAAAGTATAGGCGTTTCTTTTTGCATAAAACGTGGTTTTTATATAGAAAAATATGTTAAAATTTATAGCAGGAAAAAATAGTAACAACAGAAAGTAATTGGGAAATTATATAGTTTCAAATTTTTTATTTCTAAAAATGAAATTATGTAAAAAAGTTATTAACTAAAACTACTTATTTTATTGCGTTAGCAAAAATACATTTATATAATAAAACAAAAAATAGGAGTTGAAAAAAAGATGAAACAAATGAAGAAAAAACAAAATCAACAGACAAATGTAAATTGTATAAAAAAGATGTGCAAAAATTCTCAAGTAAAATTAGGCAAATATGCTGAAAAATATAGTGGAATAACACTAATTTCACTTGTAATAACAATAATTATTTTAATAATGTTAGCAGGAATAAGTATAAGCTTAGTATTAGGGGAAAATGGCTTATTTAATAAAGCAAAACAAGCAAAAGAAGAAACTGAAATTGCAACAGTTGAAGAACAAAGGCAATTTGCAATGGCAGAAGCAGCAATGCATTTTGATGGAAAAGAATATAAATCTACTTATCATAATGAGGAAGTAACTATACAAATTCCAACAGGCTTTGCAGTAAGTCAGGTAGAAGGGGAAAATACAGTAGATGATGGATTAGTAATAACAGATTCAGAGGGAAATGAATATGTTTGGGTTAATATTCCAAAAAATGTTACCGAAAATGCAAGCAATGTTACTGAAATTAAAAATGCTTTAGTAGAATATACTAAAGACTATAGAGAAGAGAATTATGATGATATTTGGTATGACGGAAAAGGTCGTCCAAAAAGTTCGAGTGAAGATTTAAACGATTCATCTGGTTGTGGTTTAACTTGCGAACAATATAAGCAATTATATGAAAAAATGTTAAATAGTATAAAAGAAAATAATGGTTTTTGGGTAGGTAGATATGAAACTGGAATAAATAGTTATATTAAGGCTAACAACGATGTCTTAACTGGTAGAACTATAGACCAAGCTCAGAATTTGGCTAGTAATATGTATTCTGGAAATTTAACTTCTAGTTTAATATTTGGAATACAATATGATTTAATTATGAAATTTTTTGAAGAAAATATAAAAGGATTTTCACCTGAAATTTTAAATACATCTGAAGGATTAAAATTAGGAAATTATAAAAACAATCTTTGGAGTATTACAAATCCAAAAGCAAAATATTATTTGAATGATAAATGTAATGCTCCTTATACTAAAAAAGATTCTATAGCAGTTCTGACAACAACAGGAGCATCTGAAGAATGGAAACAAATGAATATATATGATTTATTTGGTAATCTATGGGAATTTACTTTAGAAAGTTATAATGTTGGCAAAACTTCTTATCCTGTTGTTGTAAGAGGAGGTTCACATTGGGAAGATTCTGAATATGTATACATAAGAAATGTAACGTCGACAAATTATAAACTTAATGATTCACCAAGAGTTGTTATGTATTAGAAAATAAAATATTTATCTATTTGATATATAATTTGAACACTTTGTGTAAAATAATAATAAAATTCAATGAGTGAGAAAAATGTAAGAAAAAATTTTCATAAAAAAATCATAAAAAATGATAAAAAATGCATTATAAATATTGACTTTTTAGGAAGTATATGGTAGAATAGTAAAGCATATGTGGAATGCATATGCTTTTTAAAATAGTTAAAATGAAAAATAAAGCAAAAAAACAGACAGTGGAGGTGTTTTAAAATGGCTGCAAAAGGAGCAAGAGAACCAATTACATTAGAATGTACAGAATGTAAAAGAAGAAATTACATGACAGAAAAAAACAAAAAAAATAATACAGACAGATTAGAAGTTGTAAAATATTGCAAATACTGCAAAAAGCGTACAACACATAAAGAAACAAAATAACTTCTTTAAGGAGGAATCAAAAATGCCAAAAGAAGCAAAAAATAAAAAGGAAAATAAGCACTTTTTTAAAGATTTTAAAGCAGAACTTAAAAAGGTTATTTGGCCAACACCAAAGCAATTAGTAAATAATACAGTTGCTGTTATTACCATTGTATTAATCACAGCAGTTATTGTGTTTGTATTAGATTTAGCATTTGAAAAAATGAATACCTATGGCATTAACAAATTAAAAGCAATCGTCGATACCAATAATGAAACAGAAACCAATGAAGTAGCCGACGAGAACGTAACAACAGAAGGTGAACAAGCACAAGAAAATACATCAAATGAAGAAGTGCAAACTTCAGAAAATGTAACTGAATAATAAAAAGGAGGCTTATCTTTATGTCTCAAGAAACACAAAATTTAGAGCCAAGATGGTATGTTGTACATACTTACTCTGGGTATGAAAATAAAGTAAAAACAGACTTAGAGAAAACCGTAAAAAATAGAGAGTTGGAAGATTACTTTTTTGAAATTGTTGTTCCTATGGAAGAACAAATAGAAATCAAAAATGGAAAGAAGAAAACAAATCTAAAAAAAGTTTTCCCAGGTTATGTTTTAGTTAAAATGATAGTAACAGAGGCAACATGGTATATTGTTCGAAATACAAGAGGAGTAACAGGATTTGTGGGATCTGGAACAGATCCAATTCCACTTACAGAACAAGAAATTAGACAAATGGGATTCGAACTTCCAAGTGTCAATATTGATTACACAGAAGGGGATTCTGTATCAATTACAGGAGGTTCGTTCGATGGATTTGTAGGAACTGTGCAGGAAATTAATAAAGATAAACGTAAAGTAAAAGTATCTGTTTCTATGTTCGGAAGAGAAACTCCAATTGAAGTAGACTTTTCACAAGTCACAAAAGTTGTTTAAAATGGAACGAAATTGGTTTATAGCTAGTTTCGTCACCAAATTAATAAATTATCTATAATTATATTAAGGTGTAAATATACATCAAAACCAAAGGAGGTGCAAAGCACAATGGCAGAAAAAGAAATTAGTAATTTAATCAAATTACAAATTGAAGCAGGTAAAGCTACACCAGCTCCACCAGTAGGACCAGCATTAGGATCAAGTGGTGTTAATATTATGCAATTCGTAAAAGAATTTAACGATAGAACTGCAAATCAACCAGGAATGATAATTCCAGTAGTTATTACAGTTTATAAAGATAAATCTTTCGATTTCATAACAAAAGTACCACCAGTAGCAGTACTAATTAAAAAAGCAATTAAAATTCAAAAAGGTTCTGGAAAACCAAATAGGGATAAAGTAGGAACTATTACAAAGGCACAAGTAGAAGAAATTGCAAAACAAAAAATGCCAGACTTAAATGCAGCATCATTAGAAGCAGCAATGAGTATGGTAGCAGGAACTGCAAGATCAATGGGTGTTGTAGTTACTGACTAAAATTAAAAATATGGGAGAAACTTAAAATTTAAGTTTCGCTAAAACCAAAGGAGGAAGAAAATGAAAGCAGGAAAAAGATTAGCAGAGTGCCAAAAGCTAGTAGAGAAAAATAAACTTTATGAAGCAAAAGAAGCACTTGAAACAATCGAAAAAATGCCAAAAGCAAAATTTGACGAAACTGTTGAATTACATGTAAAATTAGGTGTAGATTCAAAACATGCAGACCAACAAGTAAGAGGTACAACCGTACTTCCACATGGTACAGGTAAAACACTAAGAGTATTAGTATTTGCTAAAGGACCAAAGGCAGAAGAAGCAGAAAAAGCAGGAGCTGACTTTGTTGGAGCAGAAGAATTAATACCAAAAATTGAAAAAGAAAATTGGTTTGATTATGATGTAATCGTAGCAACTCCAGATATGATGGGTGTTGTTGGAAGACTAGGTAAAGTATTAGGACCAAAAGGTTTAATGCCAAACCCTAAATCTGGAACAGTAACAATGGATGTTACAAAAGCCATCAATGAAATTAAATCTGGTAAAGTAGAATACAGATTAGACAAAAACAATATCATTCACTTAGGTTTTGGAAAGGTGTCATTTGGAGCAGAAAAATTATTAGAAAACTATGATGCAATTATCAGTGCTATCATTAAAGCAAAACCAGCTGCAGCAAAAGGACAATACATTAAGAGTGTTTCTATTTCTACAACAATGGGACCTGGATTGTATATTGATCAAAAATAATTATAGTAGCCAAAGAAAGTAGGCAATAAAAATAAGTCCTACCGAGGCAAAATAGAGAAAGAGATTTAAAATCCAATCTTTATATGCCTCGCATTATGGCTATAAGATTGGATTTTTATATGCTAGAAACTATTTTTAAAATTAGAAATATATAAATTTTAAAATAGTGCTATAGAGAAAATGAATATTATGGGAGGTGAAATAGAAGTGGCAAGTGAAACAATTTTAAAACAAAAGGAAGAAGAAGTAAGTAAATTAGCAGAAAAATTAAAAGATGCTAAGTTAGTACTTTTAACAGATTACAGAGGAATCACAGTAGATAGTGTAACATCTCTAAGAAATACATTAAGAGATGCAAAATCTGAATACAAAGTTATTAAAAATAACATTGTAAAAAGAGCATTAAATGCAAATGGAGAAACAGGTCTTGATACTGTATTAGAAGGACCAACAGCAGTTGTTATCGCAGAAGAAGATTATGTAGAACCATTAAAAGCTATTTACAAATTTACAAAGGAAAATGAATTTTACAAAATTAAAGGTGGTATTGTAGAAGGAAAGGTAATGTCAGTAGAAGAATTAACGACATTAGCAAAATTACCATCAAAACAAGAATTACTATCTATGCTTGCAGGTGCATTACTTGGAAATATTTCCAAACTTGCAGTTGGCTTAGATCAAGTACGTATTCAAAAAGAAGCAAATGCTTAAAACAAATTATAAACTTCGTCTAACGTCGTTAGTCATCGCATAAAAAATCCTCGACGTACTATATGTACGCCTCCGGTTTTTTAGCTCGACTGCCTTGTTATACTCGTTTCTAATTTGTTTTATAAAAAATTAAAATTTTAGTTAAAAAATTATAATTAGAGTAGTGAACTTAAATCACTAAATAAAAAAATAAAAAGGAGAATATGAAAATGATAGAAGAATTATTAGAAAAAATCGACAGCTTAAAAGTAGCTGAACTTGCTGAATTAGTAAAAGCAATTGAAGAAAAATATGGAGTATCTGCAGTAGCAGCAGCTGCACCAGCAGCTGGAGGAGCTGTAGCAGGAGCTGCAGCAGAAGAAAAAACATCTTTTGATGTTGTATTAAAAGATGCTGGAGCAAACAAAATCCAAGTAATCAAAGTAGTTAGAGATGCTACAGGATTAGGATTAAAAGAAGCAAAAGACTTAGTTGATGGAGCTCCAAAAACAGTAAAAGAAGGAGCTAGCAAAGAAGAAGCTGAAGAATTAAAAGCAAAATTCACAGAAGCAGGAGCAGTTGTAGAATTAGCTTAAGTTAAATTTTAGTGACAGGGCAAAAAATATAAAAACCTGTAGATAACTAAAAATAATATAGTAAAATAAAAAAGAAGCATAGTAGAAAAATATCTATTATGCTTTTTTGCTATCGTGAGAGCTAATTTATTTTTCTATAAAAAGCTAAATAGACCAATTGGTCAAAGATATTGCAAGCACCAAAAATAAAGAATAAAATTACATTATTCAGTGTGACAATGAAAGTAAAATAAAAATAATAAAATTATATTGCTTGGTTGACAACATAAATGATAAGTTATAAAATAGGAAAAAAACAATATATATGAATTAAAGGAGCAACTTACATGATTATATTATTAGATGCAATGGGTGGAGATAATGCACCAGATGCCAATATCAAAGGTGCCGTAAAAGCCATTAACCAAATCGAAGCAGAGGTATGCTTAATAGGAGACAAAAATATTATCAATAATAAAATAAAAGAATTTTATGGAAAAAATGATATATCAGAAATTTCACCAAGATTAACTATACAAAATGCCACAGAAACAATAGAAATGTGCGAAATACCAACACAAGCTATCAAACATAAAAAGGATTCTTCTATGGTCGTTGGTTTTAATATGCTAAAAGAAGGAAAAGGAGATGTATTCATTTCTGCTGGAAATTCAGGAGCATTACTTGCAGGAGCAACCTTATTAGTAGGAAGAATTAAAGGAGTAGACCGTCCAGCTTTAGCCGGAATTTTACCAGCTTATAAAGGAAGATTAATGTTAATAGACTGTGGTTCTAATACAAATTGCAAACCGATTAATTTACTTCAATTTGCACAAATGGCAACGATTTATAATAGAAATACTTTTGGCATAGAACACCCAACAGTAGGGCTTCTTAACATTGGTACAGAAGAGACAAAAGGAAACGATTTAGTAAAAGAAAGCTATCAATTACTAAAAGAAAAAGCAAAAGAATTAAATATCAACTTCGTAGGAAATGTAGAAGGAAGAGATGCTTTCTCAGGCGAACTAGATATTTTAGTAGCAGATGGTTATACTGGAAATGTATTTTTAAAAACAGTTGAAGGAGTAGGAAAATTAGTAAAAAGAACATTAAAAGAAAGTATCAAGAAAAATATTTTTACTATGCTTGGCGCCATTCCTGCTATGCCATCTATTAATAGCTTAGCAAAAGCAATGGATTATAAAGAATATGGTGGAGCACTATTTTTAGGAGTTAAAAAACCAGTTGTAAAAGCACATGGAAGTAGTGATGAAAAACTATTTGAGTTTACAATTAAACAAGCAGAGCAATTTGTAAAAAATAAAGCAGTAGAAAAAATGATAGAAGAATTTGAAAGTAAAGAAAATAGAGAAACTATAGAGAATAAAGACTAATATATAAATATATTTAAAATAAAAATATATTTCATATAAAAAGTGCTTGACAATTAGAAAAACTTGTAATATTGTTAAGAAAAATGAGTTACCATTTGAGAGGAGGTGTAACTATAATATGACACAAGAAGAAATATTTGAAAAAGTAAAAGGAATTATCGTAGAACAATTAGGTGTAGCAGATACAGCTGTTACAACAGAAGCATCTTTTATTGATGATTTAGGAGCAGATTCATTAGATATTGTAGAATTAATCATGGCATTAGAAGAAGAATTTGATACAGAAATTCCAGATGCTGATGCTGAAAAAGTAGTAACAGTAGGAGATGTAGTTGACTATATAAAAGATCATGTAGAATAATAAAAAAATGAAAGGGTAAGACCTTTCTTTTTTTTAAGCAGAAAGCATGCTTTTTTGTTTTAAAATAGGACCTTTATATTGCTAAAATATGTTTTTTATTATTGAAGTATTATATGATTTATGATATGATATTTTATATAAGAAATGGAGGTGAAAATATGAAATTAGAGCAATTAGAACAAAGCATTGAATATACATTTAAAAATAAAGACTTATTAAAAAATGCACTAACACATACTTCCTATGCATTTGAAAACCATATAGCAAGTAATGAAAAATTAGAATTTTTAGGGGATAGTATCTTAGAATTTATTTCAAGTAAATATTTGTATGAACATTTTCCAAAATTAACAGAAGGAGAAATGACTAAAGTTAGAGCTGATATTGTATGTGAAGAAAGCCTATACAAAATTGCAAAAAAGCATAATTTTAGTGATTTCTTATATCTAGGGAAAAGTGAACTTGCAAGCCATAAAGAGGCAAGACCAGCAATTATGGCAGATAGTGTAGAAGCTTTAATTGCAGCTATTTATTTTGATAGTAATTTAGAGCAAGCAGAAAAATTTATTGTAAAAAACTTGAAAGAGCCTGCAGAAGTTGCAAGCCAGCATGTAGGAGAAAAAGACTATAAAACAGTTTTGCAAGAAATTTTGCAACAACATGGAGAAGTAAAAATTGAATATCACATTATTAAGGAGCAAGGACCAGACCATGATAAATTATTTACAGCAGAGGTAATATACAATAATAAAGCTTTAGCAGTAGGAGAAGGAAGGACAAAAAAAGCAGCAGAAATGGAAGCTGCCAAAAGAGCAATTGAACTTTTAAAGCAAAAGAAATAAATAAAGCATTAAAAAACGTGATGCATAACAAATAGTGTCAAAAATACAAAATATAAAAATAAAGTAAAGTAATACTTTAGTAAAAGAGAGGAAAGCATAAATGAAAAAAGAATATATTATTCCTATTTTTGTTCCCCATTTAGGATGCCCAAATACTTGTGTTTTTTGTAATCAAACCAAAATTACAGGGGAGCAGAAACAAGTAACAGCAGAAGATGTAAAAAACACAATAGAAGAGTATTTACAACATTTTGAAGATAAAGAGAATACAGTAGAAGTAGCTTTCTTTGGAGGTAGTTTTACTGCCATCGAAGAAGAAAAACAAATTGAATTATTAGAAGCAGCTTTCGAATATGTAAAAAAAGGACAAGTAGAAAGCATTCGAATCTCTACAAGACCAGATTTTATTAACAAGCAAATTCTAAAAAGATTAAAGAAATATAAAGTAAAAACGATTGAACTTGGTGTGCAATCTAGCAACAATTATGTACTTGCGAAAGCACAAAGAGGGCATACTTTTGAAGATGTAAAAAAAGCATCTAGGTTAATTCGTTTGTATCGTTTCACTTTAGGTCACCAAATGATGGTAGGACTTCCAGAGAGTACAATGCTAGATGAAATTAACACAGCAAGAGATATTATAAAATTAAAGCCAAAAATAGTACGTATCTATCCAGTGTTAGTCTTAAAAAATACAAAATTAGAAGAAGAATATAATAAAAAGGAATACGAGCCATTATCTATTACACAAGCAGTAGAAAGATGTAAAGAAATCGCAGACTTATTTAATAAGCATAATGTTAAAATTATTCGTATAGGGCTTCAAAATACAGAAGAAATTACTGACCCTAAAAATGAGAAAAGTGAAGTAGTGGCAGGTCCATATCACCCAGCTTTTAGACAATTAGTTGAAGGAAGACTATGGTATGATGCAATTGTTTCAAAAATTAAGCAATGCAATACAAAAGTAAAATTAGTAGAAATCAAGGCACATCCAGAAGATTTCAATAATATTATAGGACACAAAAAGGAAAATATGAAGAAGCTAAAAGATTTGTATGACGTAGAAGTGATTTTAAAACCAGATGAAAACATGAAAAATGGAAAGTTTGAACTAACTGTCGAAAAAACTTATGATGACTTGTTAGAAGAAGCAAGAAAATAGTCCATTTTGGTAATTTATCATGATGAAAAATCTATAAAAATTCTTTGAATAGAAACAACTAAAAACGTACATAATTCATAAAAAGGAGACTTTTCTATGGACTATGTAAAAACAAAAAGATGGTTATCCATTAGAAAATATGCCTATGAAACATTTTTGTTAATCATAGGCTGTTTTATTATGGCTTGTGGAACTTCCTTCTTCTTGCTTCCAAACCAATTATCATCTGGTGGATTTGCAGGACTTGCTACCATTGCTTATTATTTACTTAAAATTCCTTTAGGAACTACTATATTTGCGCTAAATATCCCATTATTTATATTAGGTTATATTCGTATAGGAAAAAAATTTTTAGTGAAATCTTTATTAGGAACAGGTTTTTTATCTTTATTTATTGATTTGCTAGACCAATTTCCTGCAATTACACAAGATAGATTTTTAGCTTGTGTTTATGGTGGAATAGCCATTCGGAATAGGAAGCGGACTTGTTTTAAAATCCAATTCTTCTACAGGTGGAACCGACCTTTTATCTTATATTATTCGTTCTTACAAGCCACACTACCAAGCAAGTTCACTAATTGTAAGCGTAGATATTATCATTGTTACCCTTAACGTTATTTTCTTTCGAGATATTGAAATTGGTTTATATTCTGCCATTACCATTTATTTAATGGGAAAAATGATAGATATTATTTTTGAAGGTGTCAATTTTACAAAAACAATGTTTATCATATCAGATAAATATGAAAAAATAGCAGAAGAAGTAGGAAAACAAGTAAATCGTGGAAGCACAGGAATTTATGCAAAAGGTATGTACACAGATGAAGAAAAAATGATGCTTTTATGCGTTGGCTCTAGAAATGAAATTTCAAAAATAAGGCAAATTGCAGCTAAAATAGACAGAAAGGCATTTATTATCATTTCCAATGCGAGAGAAGCCTATGGAAAAGGATTTAAGAAAGAATAAAATAGAAAAGATAATCAATCAAAAAGTTAGTGATAAAATAAAAATATGATAAAACACAGAAAAATAGCCTTTTCTTCCACTTGAAAGGGACAATAAATTATGCTAAAATAACAATATACGTAAAAACTTAATAAATTATAAAAAGAAGAAAGGTCCTAAAATGAGTTTAAGGTTAATTTGTGGAAGAGCAGGAACAGGGAAAAGCAATTTTTGTTTAGAAGAAATCAAACAAAAAATAACAGAGCAAGAAAAAATATATATAATAACGCCAGAACAATATTCCTTTACAGAAGAACAAAAGCTACTTGAAAAACTAGAGGTAGGAAGTAGTTTAAAAGCAGAAGTATTAACCTTTGCTCGTATGGCACATCGTATTTTAACAGAAGTAGGTGGAGTAACAAAGCCAAGTCTTTCTAAAGCAGGAAGGGCAATGCTTATTTATGATATTTTAGATAAAGAAAAAGAGCATTTTACTTTTTTAGGAAAAACAAGACAAAATACTGACTTGATGGAAACACAGTTAACTGAACTTAAAAAACATGCTGTGTCTTCTAAAATGTTACACAATACCATTAGCAAAGTACAAAATCGCTATTTACAAGAAAAATTAAAAGACATTATGTTGGTATATGAAAAGCAAGAAGAAAAATTACAAGGCAAATATATGGAAGAAAATGATAGATTAGCGATTCTTGCAAATAAATTACAAGAAACTCATATATTTGATAATGCAACATTTTACATAGATGAATTTGATGGTTTTACCAAACAAGAATATTACATTATAGAAGCTATATTAAAAGTAGCAAAAGAAGTTACAATTACAATTACCACAGACAATTTAGACTTAAATACCAACATAGAAAATGATTTATTTTATGAAAGCAAGCAAACAGCAGATAAAGTACTATATTTAGCAAGGAAAAATGAAATTGAGTGTAAAAAAACTATATTTTTAGAGAAAAATTACCGTTTTCAAAATGAAGAAATGCAACATTTAGAGAAAAATATACAAGCTATTCCATATCAAGTATATACAAAAGAAGTAAAAAATCTTTCAATTTTTTTAGCAAAAAATCCTTATACTGAGGTAGAATATATAGCAATGCAAATTGCAAAACTTGTAAGAGAAGAAAATTATCGTTATCGTGATATTATGGTTATGACAAAAGAAATGGAACCATATGGAAGTTTATGCAAAGCTATTTTTAATACCTATCAAATCCCTGTATTTATAGATGAAAAAAAGGAGTTAAGCCAAAACGCATTTGCAAAATGGTTCCTTTCATTATTAGAAATATATGCTACAAATTGGTCCTATGAAGCAGTAATTCAATATTTAAAATTAGGTTTTAGCCATATTTCTGACGAAGAACTTTATGAATTTGAAAATTACACAAGAAAATGGGGAATAAAAGGTTCAAAATGGTATCAAAAAGAATGGAATTTTGGACAGCAAGAAGAACAAGAAAAACAGCAAGCAGAAAGAATGATTCAAATAAAAGAAAAAGTAATTTCACCTTTATTTGATTTAAAACAAAATTTAACAGGAAGAAAAAAGGCTGGACAAATTAATACCCAAATTTATGAATTTATAGTGCAAAACGGAATACAAGAACAACTAAAGCAAAAGCAAATAAAATTAGAAGAACAAGGGAAAGTAGAATTAGCAAAAGAACAAGAATTAGCGTGGAATATTGTAATGCAAGTGCTAGATGAAATAGAAGCATTATTTGGTGACGATAATATTACGTTTGAAAAATATCGTGAATTATTAAAAATAGGTCTTTCTGAATTAGGATTAGGAAGAATTCCACAAACGAAAGACCAAGTTTTGATAGGAAGTTTAGATAGAAGTAAAACAAATAGTGTAAAAGCTGTCTTCATTTTAGGAATGAATGATGGGATATTTCCAAGCATTCAAAAACAAGAAGGATTCTTAAATGATGAAGATAGAAAGAAATTAAAAAGTGTAGGAATAGAACTTGCAAAAGGTACTTTAGAAAATTTATATGCTGATAATTTTGCAATTTATAAAGTACTTACAATGGCACAAGAAAAAATTTTCTTTTCTTATCCTTCTTCTGATATGGAAGGTAGTGCACTAAGGCCTTCTACCTATATTACAAAATTAAAAAAGCTTTTTCCGAAAATAGAAGAGAAAAGTGATTTAGTAAGACCTTACTTTAGCATGATAAATGAAAATAATACATTTGAAGAACTATTAAATCAACTACGAAAAGAAAAAGAAGAAGAAAAAATAGAAGATATTTGGTATTCTGTTCAAGAGTATTTTAATCAAAAAGAAGAATGGAAACAAAAACTAGAAACTACAAAAAAAGCACTTACTTATCAAAATGAGCCTGAAACTATAACAAAAGAAAATATCCAAAAACTTTATGGAAATACATTAGTAACTAGTATTTCTAAATTAGAGCAATATCGTTCTTGTCCTTTTTCTTATTATTTAAAATATGGACTAAAATTAAAACCAGCAGAAGAATATAAAATGCAATCTATAGATACAGGAACTTTCATGCATGAAGTAATCGATACTTTCTTCCACACAGTAAGAGAAAGAGGAATAGAAATTAAAACAATAAAAGATGAAGAAATAGAAAAACTAGTAGAAGAAATCATTGAAGAAAAATTAGGCTTAGCACATTATTACCTATTTACTAGTAGTGCTAAATTTATAATTTTAACTAATAAATTAAAGCATGTTGTTATGAAGTCCATGAAATACTTAATAGAAGGCTTAAAAAATAGCGATTTTGAAGTATTTGCAAATGAACTAGAATTTAAAAGAGGAAAGGAATATGCTCCTATTACTCTTACTTTAGAAGATGGCAAAAAAATAGAAATAACAGGAAAAATTGACCGTATAGATATAGCAAAAACCGAAAATGGAAAATATATTCGTATCATTGATTATAAATCTTCTGTAAAAAACATAGACTTAAATGAGGTAGTAGCAGGTTTGCAAATTCAGTTATTAACCTATTTAGATGCTGCTTGTAAAATAGAAGAAGTGCTTCCAGCAGGAGTTTTATACTATAGTTTAATTGAGCCTATTTTAAAAACAGATAAAGCAATAGATAAAGAACAAATCGAAGAAGAAATGAAGAAAAAATTTAAAATGAATGGATTAATTTTAGCAGATGTAAATATCATTAAAAAAATGGATAAATCCTTAATAAATGGAGCTTCTAATACTATTCCTGTATATATAGATAAAGAAGGAAACATTAGTAAAGGAAAATCAAATGTAGTAACTAAAGAAGAATTCGAGGATTTAAGAAAACACACAAATAATATAATAAAAGAAATTGCAAAAGAAATGTTAAGTGGACAAATAAAAATAGAACCATACTATCAAAAGAAAAATCAAAAAACACCTTGCCAATATTGTGAGTATCAATCGATTTGTCATTTTAAAGAAGATGCTTGCCATTCTTACCGCTATATTGCCAATGACAAAAAAGAGGACGTTTTAGCTAAAATAAAAGAAAAATGAACAGGAGGGACGCCCCTTTTCGTTCCATTTTGGAACGGTGGGGACACCCCTTTACTATGAATCTTCAAGAAAAATATTTCTTTGACAATAATAATTAAAAAATTTTTTTAAAAAATAAAATATTAATAAAGTTACAATTCACAAAATTATAGAAAGGGTAGAGTAATAATGCAAGATTTATCTAATGAAACAATGTTGCACGTTAAAAAGGGAGACATAGAATATTTACAATTTCGAAAACTGCTAGAATATCAAGACAAAGTAGAACATTGTTACACCTTAAAAGGTCAAAATAATGATTATGCAAAAGAAGAAGCAAATAATTATACTGCTTTATATAAAGTTATGAATTTAGATATAGAAGGCTTTACTAAAATTGAACATCAAGCACATAGTGATATAGTAGAAGTTGTAAGAAAAAAGCAAGAATTTCATACAAATATAGATGGCTTATTAACGAATAAACGAGGAATTTCGCTTTCTTTACGTTTTGCAGATTGCACGCCAATTCTTTTCTATGCTCCATTAAAAAATGCAATTGGAAATATTCATTCTGGTTGGAGAGGAACAGTGCAAAAAATAGGTCAAAAGGCTGCTATAAAAATGATGCAAGAATATGGTGTAAATAAAGAAGATATTCTATGCTTTTTAGGACCATGTATTGGTAAATGCCATTTTGAAGTAGGAGAAGATGTAAAAGAAATATTTGAAAATACTTTTTCTTATTTAGGAAATTCAGAGAAGTTTATTGCTAAAGGAGAATATAAAGAAGAACAAAAATATTTCATAGACACTACTTTTATTAATCGAAAACTATTAGAAGAAATAGGAATTCCTTCTTCTCACATTATTGAGAGTAACATTTGCACAGTATGTAATAGCGAGCAAATGCACTCTTACAGGGCGGAAAAAGAAAAAGCAGGAAGGAATACCGCAATTATTGGACTAAAATAAACAAGAGGGACGCCCCTTTTCGTTCCATTTTGGAACGGTGGGGACACCTCTCTTGTTTAAAAATATATAGAAAAATATTTACTTTTCATTATATAAAAAGAATGTTGAAAAGCAAGAAATTTGTCAAAATAAGGCGATGAAAATTTCTTGCTTTTTTCGTTAAGTCCTCCCAAAAAACAGGTAGAAATTCCCTTGACTTTTTAGCATAGAAACTATATAATTTGTAGGAAAATAGCGAAAAAATTGTTTCTACGAAGAAGCATAAAAGAAAAATATACTTAAAAAAATAATAAAGTAAAAAGTATTGTAATAAAAAATTCTTAAAGGTGGATGAAACATGTATTTAAAAAGACTAGAATTGCAAGGATTTAAATCATTTGCAGACAAAACGATTTTAGAATTTAAACCGGGAATTACGTCTGTTATTGGACCAAATGGCTCTGGAAAAAGTAATATATCGGATAGTATACGTTGGGTATTAGGAGAGCAAAGCATGAAATCTCTAAGGGGTTCGAACTCTTCTGATATTATTTTTGCAGGAACGCAAAATAGAAAATCATTAGGATTTGCAGAAGTTTCTATAGTTATAGATAATTCTGACTCAAAACTACCAATTGAATATAACGAAGTAACTGTTACAAGAAAAATTTATCGTAGTGGGGAAACTGGATATTTTATTAACAAAACACCATGCCGTTTGAAAGATATTTTAGAACTTTTCATGGATACAGGAATTGGAAAAGATGGTTATTCAATTATTGGACAAGGAAAAATAGATGAAATTTTAAGCAATAAATCTGAAGATAGACGTCGCATTTTTGAAGAAGCTGTAGGAATTGTGAAATATCGTACTAGAAAGCAAGAATCTGAAAAAAAATTAGAACAAACTAAACTAAATTTACTTCGTATTAACGATATTTTAGCGGAAATAGAAGGAACCATTGAGCCATTAAAAATACAGTCAGAAAAAGCAAAGAAATTTTTAGATTTAAGAGAAGAATTGAAAGGCATAGAAGTTGGACTATTTCTATATAATATTGAAACCTACAAAGCAAAATTAGAAGAAATTAGCAAAGACGAAGAAATTATGCAATCTCAATATGATGAAGAAAATAGCAAATTAGATAAAATCCGTGAGCTAAAAGAAACTTTAAAAACACAAGTAGAAGAAATGACAGAAAGAATAGAAAAAATGCAAAATATTGGTTTTGAAAGCAGTAATCAAATAGAAAAAATCAATTCAGACATACAAGTTGCAACAGAAAGAAAAGAAAACAACAAACAAAACAAAGAACGTTTTAACACAGAAATAGAAGAAATAAAAGGTAAAATTACAGAATTAGAAGAAGAAAAGAAACAAAAACAAGAGAAGAAAACAAACTTAAATGTAAACAAAGAAAAATTCCAGAAACAATTAGAAGAAAAAGAAGCAGAGCTTGCACAAATTACTAAAAAATTAACTGATAAAGAACTAGAAATAGAAGAAAAAAAGCAAATTGTAGAGAAAAGTATTGACGAAAAATATGAAATTGCAGGGCAAATTAATGCACAAGATGTTAACTTTGAAAACTTAGAAAAAAGACAAAAAAGCATCAAACAAGAGTTACAAACTTCTATTTCGGAATTAGACGAAGCAAGAATGCACAAACAAGAGCTTTCTAAAGGCTTTTATGAAATACAAGCAAAACGTAATGAAGCCTTACAAAAAATAGAACAAATTAGTACACAAAAAGAAGAAAGTACCAAAAAATTAAAAGAATTTGATGATAAAATTAATACAACACTTTATGATATGCGAATGAAAGAAGCAAGATACAAATTTTTAGTAGAAACAGAAAAAGAAAAAGAAGGTTATACTAAGAGTGTAAAGAGCCTACTATTAGAGTGTGAAAAAGATAATTTATTAAAAAAAGGAGTGCATGGTGTACTTGCAAACCTTATTTCCACACCAAAAGAATATGAAACAGCCATCGAAATGTGTTTGGGTGCATCTCTTCAAAACATTATTACAGATACCGAAGAAGATGCTAAAAAGCTAATTGAATTTTTAAGAAAAGGCAATTTAGGACGAGCTTCTTTCTTACCAATTACATCAGTAAAAGGGAAGAAACTAGATAATATAAAGCAAAAAGGAATAGAAGGCATTGTAGGTATTGCTTCTGATTTAGTAAAATATCAAAATAAATACGAGCAAATTGTTCTAAATCTATTAGGAAGAACTGTTATTGTAGAAGATATGAACACTGCCATTAGTCTTGCAAAGCAAAATAATTATTCCTTCCGTATTGTTACCTTAAAAGGAGATTTAATTAATCCATCAGGTGCCATTACTGGTGGTAGTGTTGCAACCAAAACAGTCAACATCTTGGGTAGAGGAAGAGAAATTGAAGACTTACAAAAACAATTCAAAAAATTAGAAAAACAAAAGGAAGACTTAGAAAAGCAAAAAGAAGAATATGAGGCATCGATTGAAACTATTTTAAAGGAAGCAGAAACCTTAGAAAAGAACTTGCAGGAAATTGAAATTGTATATGCAACAGAAAACCAAAAAATGGTTTCCATAGAAGAAAACATTAGTAAATTAGAAACAAGATATCAAAAATTACAAGAAGAGCAAAAACACATAGAACAAGAAAAAGTAGACAATAGAGAAGTAAAAAAACAAAAAGAAGAAGAAATACAAAACTTAACAAAAAAAATTGAAGAATTAAATATAGTTATTGAAGAATTTGCAAAAACAAATCAAACAAGCCAATCTTACATTGATGATTTAAATTTTGATATTACTAATTTAAAAATTTCTGTTTCTTCGTTTGATGAAAGTAACCTATCGATTGATGAAATGCTTGAAAGAATTGAGCAAGATGTAGAAAACAATAAAATAAGTATTCAAAATAAAATGGTGCAAATTAAAGCTATTGAAGAGGAAAATGTAGCCATAGAAGAAGCAATAAAACATTATAAGGAGCAAATAGAAAACATCAAAAAAGAAGTAGAAAATAGCTCGAAAACCATTGAAGAATTAAAACAAGCAAGAACGCAAAATAATGAAAAGTTATCTTCTTTGGAAGAAGAAATTTCTTCAAAGTTTAAGGTATTAGAAGATTTAAAAGAACAAATTGTAAAACTTGATGTAAAGAAAACAAAACTAGAGCAAGACATGGAGCAAATGGTAAATACGTTATGGGAAGAATATGAACTAACGCCAAATAATGCAGAGGGATTTGAAAAGCCAGCAAATGTTCAAGTAGCGCAAAAAGAAGTACATAAACTTAGAAACCAAATTAAAGACTTAGGAAGCATTAACATTGATTCCATTGAAGAATATAAAAAAACAAAAGAGCGTTATGATTTCATGAGTGAACAACGTTTAGACCTAGAAAATACCATTACCAAATTAAGAAAAATGATTAGCGAAATGACAGAAACAATGAAAACACAATTTGCAGAAAAATTTGCTATCATTAACAAAAACTTTAATGAAGTATTTGTAGAATTATTTGGTGGAGGAAAAGCAGAGTTGATTTTAGAAGATGAAGCAAATATATTAGAATGTGGAATTGACATTAAAGCACAACCAACGGGCAAAAAACTACAAAATATGATGCTTTTATCTGGTGGAGAAAAAGCATTTACAGCTATTGCATTATTATTTGCTATTTTAAAAATCAACCCAGCTCCATTCTGTATTTTGGACGAAATTGAAGCGGCTCTTGATGATGTTAACGTATATCGTTTTGCCGATTACTTAAAGAAATTCAGTAAAGAAACACAATTCTTAGTGATTACTCATAGAAAAGGAACAATGGAAGCAGCTGATACCGTTTATGGTGTTACTATGGAGGAAAATGGTATTAGTAAATTATTATCTATGAAATTATCACAAAAATAAAAAATAAATGAAAAAAAGACCTATTGCAGGTCTTTTTTTCATTTTTTGCCAAAAATAGCATCTAATGCCATTAACCACACTCCTGACATAATAGCTATGCCTATGCCCTCTCTTACGGAACAAAAAATAGCAGTGGCAATAGAAGCAAGGATAGCAAGTACACATAATACAACCATGAACAAATCTTTCATATAATTATCTCCTTTTTAAACTTAAGAATAGTTTTTTAGTGTACGGAAAATAATTTGACAAATTGCCATGAACGCATTGACATTGATTTCGTAACCATTATTTATCTTTTGTATCGATAAATTATCCCTATTTTTTTTATTGCTATGGGAAGTAATGAAATCATCAATGGCTTCTTCTATTTCATAAGTAAGGTAAGAACTGCAGGTAAGTGTGAAACTTCCTGAAATTACCTTGGAACTGATATGAAACCGAATATTTTTTGCATCTTGCATATCTGTCTCCTTTTTCATTAAAAAAATTTTTAGTTACAAACATTACTATAACACAAATTAACATAAAAGTCAAATGAAATAGTATTTTCAATAATACTTTTATTACTAAACAATTTGTTTATGTAGATAATCTTTAAAACATATTATTTAGTAATAAATTCTGTAAAAAGTATACAATTACGTCGTAAAAAAGGAAGTAAAATTAAGCAAAAACTAGTAAAAATTAGAAAAAACAAGAAAACGGGAGAAAAATAATATAAAAATAAAGTAGAAAAAGGCAAATTTTAGTCGAAAAGGAATAATTCACTTGCAATTGTTTAAAATATATAGTATAATAGTAAATGTGTTGTTTAGAAAACAAACATAAAAAGGAGAGTGAATTTATATTTTAAACGTAAAACTGAGAAATTATACAAAACTTATGATAAGATTAGTTGGTATTATTCTAATCGGTTTCATTATAATCCTTGCTCTTGTTTTATTAAAATATAAACCAAGTTATAAAGTAACTATAGCAGGAAAAGAGCTAGGTTATGTAACAAGTAAAAAAGAATTTGAACAATTAGTAAATAATGAAATATTATATCCAGACGAAGTTGATGTAGCTTTTGTAGATATCGAAGAAAAGCCAAAATATGAATTTTTATTCATTGAGAATACAGAAGAAACTTCAGAAGAAGAAGTTTTTACAAAAATTCAAGAAATGGCAGTTACTACCTATAAAATGTATGCCATTATGCTAAATGACGATATAAGTACCTATGTTCATTCACAAGAAGAAGCAGAAGAAGTTATTGCTAAAATAAAAGAAGAAAAAGCTAACGAATTAGAAGAAATTAACATTGCCATGAAAGAAATTTACACACAAAATAAGGAAGAAACGCAAAATGCCATAGAAGTTGCTTCTGCAACAGAAGTGGCAGAAGTAAGTCTAGAAGAAAAAGTAGTAGAACAAGCAAAAATAAAAGCAGCAACATTAGATGGTGTATATTTCGCAGTTAAGCCAATTACAGGGCATATTACATCTCGTTTTGGAGCAATGGAAGATATTCGTGACCATGCACATAAAGGAATGGATATAGCAGCACCAAACGGAACTACGATTAAAGCAGCAGCAAATGGAACAGTAACTTATGCAGGTTATATGGGCGGATATGGAAATTTAGTTATTATTTCTCATGGAAATGGAATTCAAACTTACTATGGACATTGTAGCAAAATTTACGTTTCTGTAGGAACACAAGTAGCAGCCGGAGATAGTATTGCAGCAGTAGGTTCTACAGGAAATTCAACTGGAAACCATTTACACTTTGAAATAAGAAAAAATGGAGCTCAAATAAATCCACAGAAATATTTATATAAATAATTTATAAAAATGATAATAGAAAAAACGACTAAGAAAAATCTTAGTCGTTTTTTAGAAAATAAAAGGGGATGTTTTCTTTTTCTGTTAAGAATAATAGTAGGGTAACACTATTTCTTAACTAAGAATAATATAACAATACTATTTGTTCTTTTTGTGAACAAAATGGGAACAATTTGCAAACTAAAATGATTTTTATTGTTCTTGCAAAGTAACCTTTACTTCTTTTTCATTACCATTACGATAAATGGTTAAACTCATTTCATCACCAATTGAATGTGAATTTTTAATTTCATTTAATTCATCCATCGTGGTAACTTCTTTACCATCTGCTTTAATAATCACATCTCCAATTTTAAGTCCAGCTTTTTCTGCAGCAGAGAATTCATCAATACTTAAAATATAAATACCAACAACTAAATGATTAGCATCTGCTAATTCTTTATCTAAATCTCTACCAGATATACCAAGATAAGGCCTTTTTACTTTATTATATTGAATTAATTGCTCATAAATTGGTTTAGCAGAATTAATCGGAATTGCAAACCCCATTCCTTCTACACCAGAACCAGACATTTTTAAGGTATTAATTCCAATAATTTGTCCTTTACTATTTACCAAAGCACCACCGCTATTTCCAGAATTAATAGCCGTATCCGTTTGGATTAAAGTATAAGTCTTACCATCACTTGTTACTTTGCGATTAACAGCACTAATCATACCAGACGAAACACTACTTTGCATACCTAAAGGGTTTCCAATTGCCATGGCAAATTCTCCTACTTGCAAAGCATCAGAATCTCCAAGTTCAGCAGCAGTTAAACCAGTTTTATCAATTTTAATAACAGCCAAATCTGTTTCTTCATCAGTTCCTACAATACTACCTTCATATTCAGTTTTATCGTTATATAAAGTAACGATTACTTTATTTGCTTTTCCTACTTCATAAAACGAAGAAGAAGAGCTACTATTAATAATATGGTTATTGGTTAAAATGTAGCCATCTTCACTGATGATAATACCGGAACCTTCTGCAGTAGCTGTGCTAGTCATATTCTTATAAAAAATAGAAGAAACAGAATATTCCACTTTAATTCCCACCACAGATGGTAATACCTTTTGTGCAACACCAACACCAGTTTCTGAATAATTGCTTAAAGAGATTAGCGAGGTATTGACAGAAGAACTAGAATTAGAATTATTAGTAGATAAGTTACTTGTTCCTTCTTGCGTTGCTTGTAATAAATGCTTAGAAATGCTAGGAATACCAAAACAAGCACCTAATACCACGCCGGCACCCAATACACCAGAAATAAAAGGAACTACCACTTGTTTCCCAAAGGAAAAGTTACTCTTTTTCGTAATATTGCCAATTGGTTTATAATCCTTTCTACTTTCTTCAGTTTTTTCATTTTCTGTAAAATTATTTTCTTTTTCCATTTTGTAAACTCCTTTTCTCGAAAATATTTTTCCTCATTTGCTTGTAATAATACAATAGAAATGTGAAAATCGTGTGAAAATCATGTTATAGTATATTGATTTTATCACATTCTCAAGATATAATAAAGACATCATAAGAAATAAAAAATTAAATATTTTAAATGTTTTACCAAATGGCACATTTTAGGAAGGAAAGGGAAAAATGAAAAATCAAAAGGGAATGGGACACCTCATGTTAATTTTATGTATCATTATCATTATTTTTATTGTAGTAGGTTGTATCTATTATTTTTTCAAGCAATTACAAAAACAAATAGTAGAAACTTACGAAACAGATATGCTACTTATTCAAGGAAAAGCAAAGGTGTTATCAGAAGAAGCAGTAATTAACAAGCAAGAAGAACTTTTAAAAGGAAGAAAAGTAAGTGATTCACTTGAAGACGAAGAAGTAAAAACGTTATTAGAAAATGGAGTATTCTCACAAGAAGAGGAAACATTTAGCCAGTATTATATACTAGAGAAAGCAGACTTAGATGAAATGGGATTAGGAGCTATTCGTTTAGAAAAAGGATATTATATTGTTAATTACGACACAGATGAAGTCATTTATTCAAAAGGAATTAAAGTAGGAGAAAATACTTATTATAAATTATCAGAAATAGAAGAATTAAAACAAAGCGAAGAAAATAAAGCAAATGAAGAAATACAAGAAAAAGAGCAAACTAATGAAGAAAATAATTAGAATATAGCAAAATAGAAATAAAGGAGAAATTAAGTTATTATTCAGTAAAATTCTGTACGAGGAATGAGGTAGAATGAAAGAAAAAGAATTAGAGCGACTAACCAATTTAAAACAAATAGAAGAAGACATTTATAAAACGGGAGTCAAAAGCATCTGCGGAATTGATGAAGCAGGAAGAGGACCATTAGCTGGTCCAGTAGTAGTAGCTGCTGTTATTATGCCTAAAAATTCTATGATAGAAGGTGTTAATGATTCAAAAAAAGTATCGGAAAAGAAAAGAGAAACATTATATGAAAAAATAACAGAAGAAGCTATTGCTTGGGGAGTAGGCATTATTGACCAAAAGCAAATAGATGAAATCAACATTTTGCAAGCAACTAAAAAAGGGCTAACCATGGCAATTAAAGAACTACAAGTAAAGCCAGAGAGAATTATTGTAGATGCATTAACTGGTATAGATACTTTGGGAATACCATATACTCCTATTATTAAAGGAGATGCCAAATGCTATTCTATTGCAGCAGCTTCCATTATTGCTAAGGTTACAAGAGATAGAATTATGAGACAATGGGATGAAATATATCCACAATATGGCTTTGAAAAACATAAAGGATATGGAACAGCAGCCCATATAGCAGCAATTAAAGAATATGGAATTTGTCCTTTGCATCGTTTAAGTTTTGTAAAAAATATAATAGAAAAATAATTTCTAATTTGGTGCTATTAGGACTATATATATTATATTTTTGAAGTGAGCTTGTGTGGGGACCAACAAGATATAGTCTGTTAATCAATTTTTAGCAATAGCAAAAATTGATTTATAGACTATTCGATGTTGGGACGAGCGAAAAAATATAATATATATAGTCCTGATAAAGCACTAAAAATATGTATATTATAAAAAATGGAGTTAAGTATGAATATATTAGATATAATTGCAAAGAAAAGAGACAAAAAGGAATTAAATAAAGAAGAAATAGAATATTTTATTACAAATTATACCAATGGAGAAATACCAGATTACCAAGCAGCAGCTTTAGTAATGGCAATTTATTTAAATGGAATGACAATGGAAGAAACCACAAACTTAACACTAGCTATGGCACATTCAGGAGATATTCTAGATTTATCAGATTTAGGAACGGTAGTAGACAAGCATAGCACAGGTGGAGTAGGAGATAAAATTACCTTAATTCTAATGCCAATTATGGCAGCAATGGGTGTACCTGTAGCAAAAATGTCAGGAAGAGGCTTAGGCTTTACAGGAGGAACAGCAGACAAATTAGAGGCTATTCCAGGATATAGGACTAATTTATCCATAGAAGAATTTAAAAACAACGTAAAAGAAATAGGAATTAGCCTTATTACGCAAACAGGAAACTTAGCACCAGCAGATAAAAAACTATATGCATTAAGAGATACCATCAGTTGTACAAGTAGCATTCCTTTAATTAGTTCTAGTATCATGAGCAAAAAAATAGCAGCAGGAGCAAACAAAATTGTATTAGATGTTACCTATGGAGATGGTGCATTTATGAAAACAAAACAAAAAGCAGAAGAGCTTGCTTCTGTTATGAAACAAATTGGTAAGCTAGCAGAAAAAGAGACAGTTTGCATTATTACTCCAATGGAAGAACCTTTGGGGTATAGTATAGGAAATACTTTAGAAGTAATCGAAGCTATAGAGGCACTAAAAGGAAATATAAAAGAAGATGTAAAACAAGTTGTGTTAGAATTAGGAAGCCAAATTTTAAAATTGGCAGGAAAAGGAGAAAATATAGAGGAAAATAAACAGAAAATTCAAGATTGCATTAATTCTCAACTTGCCTATGAAAAATTTCTTGCATTGGTAGAAAAACAAGGAGGAAATAGTTCTTACTGTAAAGATACAAGCAAATTTCAAATGGCACAATATACCATGGACATAGTTAGTTCAAAAGAAGGATGCATACAACAAATGAAAGCTAGCTTAATGGGAAAAGCATCTTGTTTATTAGGGGCAGGAAGAATGAAAAAGGAAGATAATATTGATATGGCAGCAGGAATAATTTTACACCATAAAGTAGGAGAATATATACAAAAAGGAGAAAAAATAGCAACCTTATACACAAATAAGGAAGATACTTTAAAAGCTTCTCTAAAAATGGTAGAAGATGCAATTTTAATTGCAGATATAAAAAAGTAACAAAGATAAATTTAAATACACTCTTTATATTCTAAGAAAAGTATGATATAATCAATGCGTATTTATTAAGGAGGGAAATATATGAAAGTAATTTTATTAGCAGATATAAAAGGAGTAGGAAAAAAAGATCAGATTATAAATGCCAATGATGGTTATGCTAGAAATTATTTATTTCCTAAAAAATTAGCTCTAGAAGCAAATAATGACAATATGTTAAAACTAAAAGCAAAACAAAATGCAACAGAGTACCGTAAAGGAGTAGAAAAAGAAGAAGCAACGAATTTAGCAAATAAGTTACAAACAATCACATTATCCATCAAAGTAAAAGCAGGGGAAAACGGAAAAATATTTGGAGGAGTAACAGCAAAAGAAATTTCAGAAAACTTAAAAACACAGTTTAATATTGAAATTGATAAGAAAAAGATTAACTTAACAGAAACAGTAAAAACATTAGGAACCATAACCGTTGATATAAAACTATATGAAGGCGTAATAGGAAAATTAAAAGTAGAAATTTTACCAGAATAATAATGTCATGTCTCTTTAGGAAACGTCCCAAAAGAGATATTAAAAGGAGAAGTAGATGGAAGTAGGAAAAGTACCACCACACGACACAGAAGCAGAACAAGCAGTAATAGGAAGCATGCTTACCGATAAAGATGCTATTATTTCCGCAATTGAAATACTAAAAGAAGAAGATTTTTATAGAGAAGATAATAAAACAATTTATTCTGCTATTTTAAATTTATATAATCGTGCTGAACCAGTAGATATCATTACTGTAAAAGCAGAGCTTGCTTCCCTTGGAAAATTAGAAGCAGTTGGAGGTCTAGAGTATCTAGCTGAACTTCCAGATAAAGTACCAACCACAGCTAATGTCGACAAATATATTAAAATAGTAGAAGAAAAATCATTACTTAGAAATTTATTAAAAACTGCTAATGAAATTATCAAATTAGGCTATGACGAGACGCAAGAAGTAGATGTGTTAATGGACCAAGCGGAAAAGAAAATTTTTGATGCAATCCAATCTAGAAACCAAAAAGGTTATTTTGCAATTAAAGACATTCTAGTAGATACCTTTACAGAATTAGAACAATTATATAACCAAAAACAACATATTACAGGTGTACCAACAGGTTTTGCAGATTTAGACTATAAAACAGCAGGACTTCATAATTCAGATTTAATTCTAATTGCTGCAAGGCCAGCTATGGGAAAATCAGCATTTGCATTAAATATTGCAAGTTATGCGGCAACGCAAGGAAATGTACCAGTTGCTATTTTTAGTTTAGAAATGTCAAAAGAACAAATGGTAAATAGAATTTTGTGTAGTCAAGCAATGGTAGATAGTAATAAAGTAAGAACCGGTAAAATTGATGAAGAAGATTGGCAAAAACTTGCAGAAGCATCGGGAAGATTATCAGAATCAAAAATATTTATCGATGATACACCAGGAATTTCTATTATGGAAATTCGTGCAAAATGTAGAAAATTAAAACTAGAACAGAATATTGGGTTAGTCGTGATTGATTACTTGCAATTAGTTCAAGGAACAGGAAAAAGAGGAGCTTCTCGTGAACAAGAAATTTCTGAAATTAGCCGTTCTTTAAAAATTCTTGCAAAAGAGATTAATGTGCCAGTAATTGCATTGTCACAATTATCTAGAGCGCCAGAACAACGTCCAGACCATAGACCAATGCTTTCTGACCTTCGTGAATCAGGAGCAATAGAGCAAGATGCTGATATTGTTATGTTCTTATACCGTGATGATTATTATAACGAAGATAGCGAAAAGAAAAATATAGCAGAAGTTTCTTTAGCAAAACATCGTTCAGGTTCAACAGGAACAGTAGAATTATTATGGCTTGGTAATTATACAAAATTTGCTAACATTGAAAAATATAGAGAATAATGAGGTAAAGAGGAAAACTTTTTACCTCATGAATGATTAGGAGCAATATGTTAGAAGAAAAAGTATTAAAAACGTTACAAAAGTATGAATTAATAGAAAATGGAAATAATATCGTCATAGGTGTGTCTGGAGGACCAGACTCTATGGCGTTATTAAACGTTCTTTTATTTCTAAAAGAAACAAAAAAAATAGAGGTAAATTTGATTGTAGCCCATATTAATCATGGAATTCGAAAAGAAGCAGAAGAAGAAACACAATATGTACAAAATTTTTGTAAGCAAAAAGGAATTCCTTGTTTTATAAAAAAAGAAAAAGTGGAAGAACTAGCAAAACAACAAAAAATAGGAACAGAAGAAGCAGGAAGGAAACTTCGTTACGAGTTTTTTGAAGAAGTAGCCCAAAAATTTAATAATGCCAAAATAGCAACAGCGCATAATGCCAATGATAATAGTGAAACAATTCTAATGAATTTAATAAGAGGAAGCGGGCTAGCAGGATTAAAAGGAATTGAAGTAAAGAGAGAAAATAAATATATTAGACCACTGATTGAATGTACTAGAGCAGAAATAGAGGAATACTGCCAACAAGAAGAGTTAGAACCAAGATATGATAAAAGTAATGAAGAAAATATTTATACTAGAAACAAAATAAGAAATATTTTATTACCTTTATTAGAAACAGAATTTAATCCCAATATTATAACTTCTCTCAATCGTATGTCACAAATTATTAAAGAAGAAAATGATTATATTTATAAACAAGTAGAAAGAATCTATCAACAAGTATGTTTAGAAGAACACTTAGGGAACAAACAAATTGATGGTAAAAATGAAATACAATTGGATTTAAAAGAATTCAATAAACAAGAGAAAGTCATAAAAAATAGGCTTGTGCTATATACTATAAATAAATTATTAGGAACAAGTCAAAATATTGAAATGATACATATTTCAGACATTATCAAGCTTTGTGAAAAAAATATTGGAAATAAATATTTAACACCAAATAAAAAAGTAAAAATATTGGTAAACAAAGGAAAAATTTTTTTCGAAGAAATAAAGTAAGCTTAGGACAACGTTCCGTAAGGAAAGCCTTGATACGACAAGGTTTGCAAGCAAAAACTTTTCAAAAAACACTTGCCAAGTAAAAATTTATATGGTATAGTGCAAAGGTAGAAAATCCATTTTAAGTAAAAATGGAAAAGGAGGAAAGCAAAATTGAAAAATAGTATTAAAACATTAGCGATGTGGTTAATTATTTTTGTTATCTTTATTGTAGTGATTACTTCTATCTTAGATAATTCAAACAATAAATTAGCCTATTCAGAGTTAATTTCAAAAATAGAAGCAGGAGAAGTAGAAGAAATCGAAATATCTTCTGATGGAACAAGTGCACAGGTTCTATTAAAAAATGATAATATTGCAAAAGAAGTAAATATTCCAAGTATTGATAGCTTAATGGACAATTTGCAAGAGTCAATGAAATTAGATACGATTAAAGTAACAGAAAAATCAGAATCTATTTGGATGGTGGGCTTAAGTCTTCTTACCCCATTTGGAATTTTAATTATCTTTATTATTTTCTGGTTCTTCTTAATGAGTGGAAACCAAAATGGTGGAAGCAAAACTATGACATTCGGAAAAAGTAGAGCTAGAATGCTAAACCCACAAGACAAAGCAAAAGTTACCTTTAAAGATGTAGCCGGTGTGGACGAAGAAAAAGAAGAATTAGAAGAAATTGTAGAATTTTTAAAAAATCCTAAAAAATTTACTGAAATGGGAGCAAGAATTCCAAAAGGAGTATTGCTTGTAGGTCAACCAGGTACTGGTAAAACATTACTTGCTAAAGCAGTAGCAGGAGAAGCAGGAGTTCCATTCTTTATTATTAGTGGTTCTGACTTCGTAGAAATGTTTGTTGGTGTTGGTGCATCTCGTGTAAGAGACTTATTTGAAGAAGCAAAGAAAAAAGCACCATGTATCATTTTTATCGATGAAATTGATGCCGTAGGTCGTCAAAGAGGTGCAGGACTTGGCGGTGGTCATGATGAAAGAGAGCAAACATTAAATCAATTATTAGTAGAAATGGATGGTTTTGCAGAAAACGAAGGTGTCATTGTCCTTGCTGCAACAAATAGACCAGACGTTTTAGATAAAGCCCTATTAAGAGCAGGAAGATTTGATAGACAAATTATTGTAGGAGCACCAGATGTAAAAGCAAGGGAACAAATCTTAGAAGTTCATAGTAGAAAAAAGAGGTTAGCAAACGACGTAGACTTAAGAGTTATTGCAAAAAATACTTCAGGTTTTGCAGGAGCAGACCTAGAAAATATTTTAAACGAAGCAGCTTTACTTTCAGCAAGACGTAACTTACCAGAAATTGGAATGAAAGAAATAGAAGATGCTATGGTAAAAGTAACCATGGGACCAGAAAAAAGAACAAGAGTCAGAAGTGAAAAAGAAAATAAATTAGTAGCCTACCATGAAGCAGGCCATGCAGTAGTAAGTAGATACTTACCAACCCAAGACCCAGTACATCAAATTTCCATTGTACCAAGAGGAATGGCAGGAGGATACACTATGTATCGTCCAACTGAAGATAAAAACTTCATGTCAAAATCAGAAATGGAAGAAACCATTGTATCACTTCTTGGTGGTAGAGTAGCAGAACAACTAATCTTAGATGATATTTCAACAGGGGCAAGCAACGATATTCAAAGAGCAACTAGCATTGCAAGAAATATGGTAACAAAATACGGAATGAGTGAAAGAATTGGAGCAATTATGTTAGGTTCTGGCCAAGAAGAAGTCTTCTTAGGAAGAGACTTTGCGCAAGCAAAAGAATATTCTGAAGAAACAGCTGGAATTATTGATGAAGAAATCAAAAGAATTATCGATAAAGCTTATAGCACAGCAGCTGAAATTCTAAAAACACACATAGACAAATTACATGCAGTAGCTGGAATTTTACTAGAAAAAGAAAAAATCGATGGCGAAGAATTTGATGCTATCTTTGGAGAATAGAAAAGATTGGATGGAAAGATTTGGGACGTCTCAAATCTTTCTGTTTTTTTAAAAAAGGAGGAAAAAATGTTAGCTTTAGTGACTGGTAGTTCTTCTGGAATAGGAAGAGATATGGCACGTTATTTAAATGAGTTAGGATACGATTTAATCATCACAGCAAGAGATAAAAATAATTTAGAAGATTTAAAGAAAGAATTAAATAGTAAAAATGACAGAACAGTAGATATCATTGTAAAAGATTTATCGAAAACAGAAGAATGTATTTCTTTACATGAAGAAATCAAGCAAAAGTATGATTTCGTAGATTTAGTAATTAATAATGCAGGTTTTGGCTTATGTGGAGAATTCACAAAAACTGATTTACAAAAAGAACTAGCTATGATAGATACTAACATAAAAGCAGTGCACATTCTAACCAAATTGTTTTTACAAGATATGGTAGAAAAAGATAAAGGAAGAATTTTAAATGTATCTTCTATTGCTGGTTTTATGCCAGGGCCTTTAATGGCAACTTATTATGGCACAAAAAATTATGTCTTACGCTTAACACAAGCCATTAAAGAAGAACTAAACAAAAACAAATCCAAGGTAAAGGTAAGTGTTTTATGCCCAGGCCCTGTTAACACCAATTTTAACAAAGTAGCCAATGTAAAATTTGCCATTAAAGGCTTAAGTAGTGAGTATGTAGCAAAATATGCCATTGATAAAATGTTAAAAAATAAAACCATTATTACAGTAGGGTGGAAAATAAAAATAGCAAGATTTTTCAGTAAAATCTCACCAGATAATATGGTAGCAAAAGTATGCTACCACATGCAAAAAAGGAAAATTTGGGAGGCATCCAAAAATAAGACTATTTAATTTACACCTGTGCTAAATAGTAAATTCATTAAGAATGATTAAAATATTTATTATAAAAAAGAAGGAAAGTTTTGAATGTCTCCAAAATCTTTCCTTCTTTTTTAGTGAGAATCTTGTATTACACTTTTTAATGTTACATTAACAACCGTACCTTCTTCTACTAGAGTACCTTCCATAGGGTCTTGGGAAAGTACATATCCATTACCGGTTATGTGAATATTCAAATTTTTAGCTTTTAAAGCATTTCTTGCTTGTGCGTAACTCATTCCTTTTAAATTAGGAACTTGTTGTGATACACGAGTTTCGTTTCCTGCAGAATATAAATTAACGCTTGCTCCTTTAATAAGAGAAGTTCCAGGTTTTGGCATTTGGTCTGTTACTAACAAACTAGTATCAGTTCCAGAAATAATGCAGGTAAATCCGGCATTTTCTAATATCTTTTTGGCTTCTGCTACAGTTTTATTGCGAACGTCTGTAAGAGTAATGGTTTCTACAGTATTATTACCTTCTCCAGAAGATAAATCGTCAGATGGAATACCAAGATAAGGTAATACTTCTGATAAGATTTGAGATACAACAGGAGCTGCAATGGTACCACCTTGATGCCCATTTGGACCTTGAGGGTCATGTAAAGCAAGTAAAACAACAACTTCTGGGTTTTGAACAGGAGCAATTCCAACAAAAGAGGCAACCCAATAAGAACCTTCATTTTCATCTGGTTCTGCTGTTCCTGTTTTTCCTGCAACACTATATCCTTTTACTTGTCCATTACTTCCTCCGCCTTCCTCTACAACAGACTCTAACATATCCATTAATTTACTTGCAGTTTCTTTGGAAATAACTTGTCTTACCTTAGTAGAATCAATGGTAGTAATAGCACCAGTATCTGGATTCTCAATTTCTTTTACAAGACGAGGTTGCATTAAAACACCATCATTGGCTACTGCTGAAATAGCAGTAATTAACTGAATAGGTGTAATACGAAAACGTTGTCCGAAAGACATGGTAGCAAGTTCTACATTTCCAACATCTTCTAAATCCCAAAAATAACTACTCACTTCACCAGAAGTAGCAATTCCTGTTTCATTAAATAAACCAAATGCATCATAATATTTATATAATGTAGGTGCTCCAATTCGCCTTCCAAGTTGTATTAAAGCAGGATTACAAGAATTCATTAAAGCTTGTCTTAACGTTTGAGAACCATGAGTATGAATACTTCTCCAACAATCAATTTGAATTCCATTTACAATTTCATGACCAATACATGTGAAATCATTTGCTGTATCAGTAGCAACAATTCCTTCTTCTAATCCAACCGCAGCAGTAATAATTTTAAAAGTTGAACCAGGCTCATAAGTATCACTAACAGCTCTATTTCGCCACATTTTAAGCATTGCATTTAATTGCTCTTCCTGTGATAGAGTATCCCAAGTACTTGCTAAATCAGCATTTGGTTCACGAGGTGAATTTAAATCAAAATCAGGATAAGTAGCCATTGCCAAAATATCACCAGTAGAAGGTTGCATAATAATAACGGTTCCACCATTTCCACATTTATTCTCTAAACAAGCTTGTTTTAAATACTTTTCTGCAATTGTTTGAATATTTGCATCAATGGTAAGAGTAATATTGCTTCCGTTTTGGGCTGGTACATAATTTTCATTGCTATCTGGAAGTAAGTCTTGATTACCATCTTCCAAACTAAGCAATTTTCCAGCTGTTCCACTCAAAATACTATTCCATTTTAACTCAATACCTTCTTGTCCAACATTATCTGTATTACAAACACCAATTAAGTTGGAAGCTAAGTTCCCATAAGGATAGTATCTCTTTACATCTTCATCAATATTAATACCAGAATAAATTTCATTTGTTTTCATCCAATTTTCTAATTCATCTACTTTATCTTGTTCTACTTTTTTAATAATTGTTTCAACAGAATCTTCACTATTTACTTTTTCTAATACTTCATTATAATCTAGTTCAAAAATAGTAGAAAAAGCTTGTGCAACTTTTTGTTTATTTTCTTCTTCAATTTTAGAAGGATTGATACTAATGGTATCAACAGCAGCACTAGCTGCAAGGAGCTTTCCAGTAGAATCGTAAATATTTCCTCTTTTGGCGCTAATAATACGATCTGTAGATTGTTGACGGTTGGCTGCTTCTTTTAGCTCAGAGCCTTGCACAAATTGTAAAAAAGCAAGACGAATAATCAAAAGTAAAAAAACAGCAAAGCAACACATCATACCAATTAATAAACTTTTCGGTTTTACTGTATTTGTATTTGCTCTTTTTTTCTCTATAGGAGAAGCTTTTTGGCTAGAAGTTTTTTTCACTATATTTTTCTTAGAAATTTTTTTCTTTTTATTCATTTTTTCACCATCTTTTACATTTATTAATCCTATTGTATAGAAAAATAACAAGAAAATCAATAGAAAAATTAATAGAGCATAAAAAAATTACTTTTATAAGTCATGGACAAGTCAGTAAATATATGATAAAATATACCAATAGAAGGGAAATAAGACATGGAAAATGCATATCAAGAAACGATGTTTCTTTTAAAAAAATACCATATTATAGCGAATAAAAGGCTAGGACAAAACTTTTTAATCGATGATTATGTAATCAAACAAACAGTGCAAACTGCTGACATTACAACAGAAGATTTAGTAATTGAAATAGGACCAGGGTTAGGAACTTTAACGAATCTATTATTAGAAAAAGCAAAAAAAGTAATTGCAATAGAGTTAGATAATAGAATGATTAGCATATTAAAAGAAAGATTTCAATTTTATTCTAATTTTGAAGTAATACATGAAGATATATTAAAATTAGATTTAAATGATTTAATTAAAAAAGAGAAAAAAGAAAATAGCATAAAAGAAGTAAAAATTGTAGCAAACCTTCCTTACTATATTACTACTCCTATTATTATGAAGTTACTAGAAGATAAATTAGAAGTGAAAACGATTACAGTTATGGTACAAAAAGAAGTAGCAGATAGATTAACAGAAGAACCAGGAGGAAAACTTGCAGGAGCTATTACTTATAGTGTTAACTATTACGCACAGGTAAAGAAAGTAGTTGATGTATCAAAAGAAAGTTTTATTCCCGCACCTGAGGTAGCATCAACAGTTATTCAATTACAACTAAGAGAAAAACCAAAAGTAGAAGTAAAAAATGAAAAAATATTTTTTCAACTCATAAAAGTATCTTTCATGCAGAGAAGGAAAACATTACTAAACTCGGTATCCAATAGTGGATTAATCGAAAAAGAAAAACTAAGAAAAATTTTAGAAAAGTTAGGAATAGAAGAAAATATTCGAGGAGAAACTTTAAGCTTAGAACAATTTGCAAAAATAACAAATGAATTGTAAATAAAAGGAATTTCTAACTTATATATAACAAGTAAAAATTTTCTTGGCAAAATGAGCAAGAAGCATTGCAAAAACAGAAAAATATGTTATAATAAAATTAGATTGATAAGAAAGGAAATATATTATATGAACCAAATTTTGGTGACGGAAAAAATATATGTAACACCAGAATTACGTAGAAAAAAGAAATTGTATAAATTACAATTTTTTTGCTGCGTGTTTTTAGTATGTTTATTATTTTCTTATTATATTTATGCAGAATACGATAGAACAAAAAGTGAGGAAGTATCGCAAGAAATTCTAGCAGGGTTAGCAAAGCAAAAAGAAGAAACAGTAAATACGATTGATACCACTATAAAAACAGTGGATGATATTATTGTAGTAGCCTTAGAAGATAACGACGTACCAGATGATTATGTGGTATTCGATGAACCACCTGCTAATTTAGAATATACGGTAGATAATATTACTTATACAATAGACGCTTTCCTTCGTATTCCACGTCTAGGAATTGACTATCCTGTTTTTTCTGACACCTCAGAAGAACTTTTGAAAAAATCAGTAAATAAATATTGGGGAAAAGGACCTAATGAAGTAGGAAATTATTGCATTGTAGGACATAATTATAAAAATAAAACAATGTTTGGACGTTTATCTGAAATTGTGAATGACGATATTATAGAGTTAGAAGGAACAGATGGAAAAGTAGTAAAATATTCTGTTTATAACAAATATGTAGTAAGCCCAACCGATACTTCGTGTACAAGCCAATTAACTAATGGTAGAAGGGAAGTTACCTTAATTACTTGTACCAACTATGGAACACAAAGACTAGTAGTAAAAGCGAAAGAGATAAAATAATAAAAAGTTCATCTGGAAGAAAATCAAGTATTTATACATAATGAAAAATAAAAAATAAAATAAAAAAGCAATACTTTTTAAAATTTTTTTAAAAAAGTATTGCTTTTTTTATATTCTTATATTAAAATTTAATAAAAGTGGAGCAAAGTGGTACAAAGTGGAATGAAAAACACGGGAGGTGGAACAAAGTGCTAATCGGTGAATATGAGCATTCTCTAGACGTAAAAGGCAGATTAATTATGCCAGCAAAATTAAGAGAAGATATGGGAGAAAAGTTCATCATAACCAAAGGATTAGATGGATGTTTATTTGGGTTTTCCCAAAATGAATGGACAAACTTTGAAGAAAAATTGAAAACACTTCCACTAACAAATAAAAATGCCAGAGATTTTGTAAGATTTTTCTTATCTGGTGCCATCGAATGTGAAATAGATAAACAAGGAAGATTTCTAATTTCTAGCAACTTACGAGAATATGCTAATATGGAAAAAGATATTGTCATTATAGGAGTAGGAACTAGATTAGAAATTTGGAATAGGGAAAAATGGAAAACTTATAATAGTGATAAAAATATTTCAGCAGATGAAATCGCCGAAAATATGACAATGCTTGGTATATAACTTGCAAAAGTTTATATAAAACACAAAAGAAAAAAGAATAAGATACAAAAGATAAAACCATAAAGTTTTACAAAGGAAAAAAACAAAGGGTACAAAAGATAAAAGTTTGAGTTTTAAACAAAAGAAAAATTTAAAGTAAACACAAAAGTTTTTAAAATTCATAAGAAAAAAGGTTTAATTTACAAAAGGAAAAGAAACAAACCAAAGAAAATTAAAAAGTAAAACAAAAGAAAAAGTAGCATCAACAGTTGGTATTTTTTAAATACCAACTGCTTGCGCTACTATACTAAAAAAATTGTCTTCTAGAAAGTTGAAGACAAAACAAAATTGTAAAAATTAGAGGTTAAAATTAGTGGAATTTCAACATAAACCTGTGTTATTACAAGAATGTATAGAAGGATTAAAAATCAAAAAAGATGGTATATATGTAGATGGTACTTTAGGAGGAGCAGGTCATAGCAGTGAAATTGTAAAACAATTATCAAACAAAGGAAAGCTTATTGGAATTGACCGTGACGAAGAGGCTTTGGTGGCAGCAAAGAAAAGATTAGAGGGATACCAAAACGTAACATATCTTCATGGAAACCATGATAATATAAAGCAACTATTACAAGATATTAACATAGAACAAGTAAATGGTATTTTATTAGATTTAGGCGTATCTTCTTATCAATTAGACGAGAAAACAAGAGGATTTAGTTATATGGGAGATAGTATGCTTGATATGCGTATGGATAAAACGCAAGAGTTAACAGCAGAATATGTTATTAACCAGTACTCAGAGGAAAAGCTTGCTACTATCATAGAAGAATACGGAGAAGAAAGATTTGCAAAAAGCATTGCAAAAAATATAGTAAAGCAAAGACAAATCGAGCCAATTAAAACAACGATGCAATTAGTAGACATTATTAAAAGAACGATTCCACTTTCTAAACAAAAAGATGGACATCCAGCAAAAAGAACTTTCCAAGCAATCCGTATAGAAGTAAATAATGAAATAGAACCATTAAAAGAAACCATAAAACAATGTATCGCTTGCTTAAAAGCAGGAGGAAGACTATGTGTTATTACTTTTCATTCTTTAGAAGATAGAGCAGTAAAGCAAGCTTATATAGAAGCACAAGGTAAGTGTACTTGTCCAAAAGACTTACCATATTGTATTTGTGGTTATCACTCCGAAGGAAAAATAGTAAATAAAAAACCAATTGTAGCATCAGTAAAAGAGCAGGAAGAAAATACAAGAAGCAAAAGTGCAAAACTAAGAATATTTGAAAAAAAATAGAAACTTGGGACAATTTGTACCAGAGTTATCAAGAAAAAGCAAAAGAAGAGAGGTGAGTAAAAACTATGGCATATCCAAGATATCAAGGATATCAATATGAAACTAGCCCAAGAAAATTACAACCAGAGTATACCCCAAAGAAACAACCATATGAGAAGAAAAAATCTTCTACTGGAAAAAAAGTAAAAGCACAATCAAAAAAGCAGGCAAAAAGAAAACTAAAGCCAAAGGCTAAACTCGTGTTATATCTTGCAATGGGATTTATGGTTTTATTTGCCATTAGTTATCAAAACTCACTTATTACCGAAAGTTTTAATCAAAAAGAGGAGTTAAAAGCAAACTTAAGTGCCATAGAAAAAGAAAATGAGCAATTAAAAATCAATATCGAAAAAAGTTTAAACCTAAACAAAGTAGAACAATCTGCAAAAGAGTTGTTAGGAATGCAAAAGCTAGATAATAGCCAAAAAATATATATTAGTTTGCCAAAAAAAGATTATATTGAAACTGAAACACAAGAAACAATATTAGAAGAAAAAACTAACCTTTGGCAAAAAATAAAAAGTCTCTTTGAGGACATTTTCTAAAGACACATTTTTTAGAAAACGTTTCAAAAGAGATTTTTTTTGTTTTAGAATAATGTAAAACAGGATTTTTTCTTTTGTTTAAGAAACGTTAAAACATGTCATGAAGTTTATCACTATAACATATTCTTAAAATAAGAAAGTTTAAGAATGTGAGGGAAAAAAGTGGAAGAAAAAAACAAGAAAAAATTATCAAAAAGTACAATTGAATCAAATAAAAAGAAGAGAACACAAAGGCAGAAAATAAAAAATAAAATTGAAAAAAAATTAAAAAAACAAGACACGGATAAAGAAATAAAAAAACTGAAAAATAAAAAACAAATTAATTTTAAAAAATTAAGTAAAAAAAATCAATATAAAAATGAGCCAATTGGAACTTTATCGAAAAAGAAAAGAATGAAATGGGAAATGATTATTGCATTATTTCTTCTTTTAGCTTTAACTGGAAGAATAGGATTTATTCAATTTGTTCAAGGAAGCGAACTTCAGTCTATGGCTTATGTTCAACAAACGTTAGACAGGAATATTAACCCAAAACGAGGAACGATTTATGATAGCACAGGTAAAACGATTTTGGCAGTAAGTTCTACGGTAGAAACCATTAGTGTAACACCAACCAATATAAAAAAAGAAAATAGAGAAAAAATTGCCATGGCTTTAGCCAATATCTTTTCATTAGACTATGAGAATGTTTTAAAAAAAGTAAGTAAAAGGAGTTCAATTGAAACCATTGTAAAAAAAGTAGACAAAGAAAAAGCAGATGAACTAAGAATTTGGATGCAGAATAATAACATAGAAAGTGGTATCAATATTGACGAAGATACGAAACGTTATTATCCTTTTAATAACTTAGCCTCTCAAATTATTGGATTTTGTGGAACCGATAACCAAGGCTTAGATGGTATAGAAGCATTGTATGATGAAACATTAAAAGGAAGTCAAGGAAAAATTATAAAATTAAGAGATGCAAAAGGAGGAGATATAAAGGAAACTGCTGAAGAATATGTAGAAGCCATTGATGGAGATGACATCATTTTAACTATTGATAGTACCATACAGGGAATTGCAGAAAAATACTTAAAAGAAGCCTGTATTGATAATGAATGTACAGATGGTGGAAATATTATCATTATGAATCCTAAAAATGGAGATATTTTAGCATTAGCAGGATATCCAAACTATAATTTAAATGAACCATATACACCAAACACAGATGAATTGAAAAGTATATGGAGTACTTTACCACAAGCAGACAAAACGAAAAATCTGCAAGCAATGTGGAGGAATAAAGCCATTTCTGATACTTATGAACCAGGTTCTACTTTTAAACTTGTAACGGCTTCAGCAGCACTAGAAGAAAAAATAGCAGAAGTAGACAAAGCAGGGGAATTTGCTTGCACAGGTTCCATTGAAGTAGCAGGAGTTCGCATGAAATGTTGGAGATATTATCGACCTCATGGAGCAGAATCATTAAGGCAAGCTTTAATGAATTCTTGTAATCCCGTATTTATTGGATTAGGGCAAAAATTAGGCGTGACCAAATATTACGAATATTTAAACAAATTTGGTTTCTTAAGAAAAACAGGAGTAGATTTACCAGGAGAAGCAGGCAGTATTTTCCTAAAAGAAGAAAAAGTTGGACCAGTAGAACTTCGGAACGATTGCTTTTGGGCAGAGGTTTGAGGTAACTCCTATTCAAATGATAACCATGGTATCTACGATTGCAAGAGGCGGAATATATGTTAAGCCAAGAATAGTAAAAGCAACAATTAACAGTCAAACAAAAGAAAAAACAGAAATAGAGGTAGTAACGAAAGATAGAGTTATTTCAGAGGAAACGGCTAAAAATGTATTAAGTATGATGGAATCTGTAGTCGCAGAAGGAACAGGAAAAAATTCACAAGTAAAAGGTTATCGTATTGGGGGAAAAACAGGTACTTCAGAAGATGGTGTTAATACTGGAAAATATGTCACTTCTTTTATTGGAGTAGCTCCTATTTCAGACCCAACCGTAGCAGTTCTAATTACCTTATATAACCCAACAGGGGAAGGAGGACACCAAGGGGGAGGAGTAGCAGCGCCAATTGGAGCGCAAATTTTTGGTGAAGTATTACCTTATTTAGAAGTCATAAAAGATTCTGAAGTACAAGAAGAACTGGAAAATGAAATAGAAGTTCCAAATATTGAGGGAAAAACATTAAAAGAAGCAGAAAACTTATTAAAAGAGAATAATTTAAAGATGGTAATTAATAATGAACAAGAAGATATGGATAAAGAAAAGATTATAGTAAAAGAGCAAACACCAAAACCAAGTATTAAAATAAAAGAAGAAAGCAATGTTTACATTGATTGGTAAGAAAAAAACTAGTGGAAACTAGTTTTTTTCTTACTAAAATGAACTTATATTTAAGCGAGAGGATTTACTTCAAATTTAATTTCAAAATCTATAAAATCTTCTAAATGATTTTTTTCTAAACAAGATAGATAATTTTCTAATTCACTTTGTGTTTTACAAGCAGCTATAATAACAGGGTTTACTTCATAACGAAACATCATATTAAGAGCAAATTTAAAAGCATCTATTACCATTTTTGATTCTCTATCTCTAATTAAAGAATAAGATTCTCTAAATCGTGCTACGATTGGATGTTTCATATAATAATCTAAAGGCAAAATAAATTCCTTTTTTACTACATCAGCAAAACTTTTATATTCTTTTGGATATTGTTCTAAATATAAAAGAACTTCCGATTCTTTATATGGCAAAAATACTTTTTTTGCTTTCTCAGAAACAAGTAAAGTATTATTGAATTTAGCAATATCTGTATCATCAAGTGTTACGTGAGAAATTGTATTTTTTGAAATAGATTCTACTACATCGGTATTCATTTTCACTTCTTTGTTTTTTAAAAAATCAATATCTAAATGCAATTCAGATAAATACTGTTTTACAATATCTTGCTCAAAAAAAGAATCTGCTTTTAATTCACTTGATGAAACTTCTTCTTTTATTTTTTCATCTTTGTTAGAAAACTCTAGTACTCTATTTTTCAATTCTTGAATTTGAGTATTATATACAGAATGGTCACAAGAATTGGATTCAATTTCTACTAATAATTTAACAATATCATCAGAAATTTGTAGAGAAGTGGACTTTAAATTTTGAATAGATTGTATATTATAATTCATCAAATTAAAAATATCTTTTGCTTGTTGTAATATCACATTAACTTGTTCATTATTAGAAATTGAGTCATTTAAATTATTAATGAAAGAGACAAGGACATCTCTAATTTGTGTATTCCTCATGATTATATCGTCATATTTCTTGTTTTCTGAACGAATATTGTTAATAAAATCAAATTCCTTTGTTGTAAAATAATGGTTTAGAAAATCAAACTTGTAAGTCGTTTCCGTTTGCATATCAAAATCTCCTATCTTTTGTATAATATATTTCTATCATATATAAGTATAGCATAAAGAGAATAAAAAAACTATTACAAAATTATTAAATAAAAGAGACAAAAATATAACATTTTGTAAAAAAATGTAATAAAAATGTCATAAAAAAGAAAAAAAAGTGTAATGGTATTATATTAAATAAAGTATTATAATATCAAGTAAGAATAAATTAGGAGGTATAAAAATGAAAAAGACAAAAAGAAATTATCTAATCATTGCGCTAATTGTAATTCTTTTAGCACTATCTGTTGGATATGCCGCATTCAGTGCAGTATTAAACATTGAAGGTACTGCAACAGGAACAGCAGGTTGGGATGTACATTTTAAAGAAGGTAAATTCTTACAAGCAGATGGTTCAAGCGAAGATACAACTCATAGTGGTGAAACATCATTATCAACAACGACTACTACAAACGACACAATGACTGTAAGTGTAAACTTAGCATATCCTGGTGACGGTGTTTTATTAGAGGCAGTTGTTGAAAACAGTGGTAACTTACCAGCTAAATTAACAGGCTTCGAAATCACAAATAACAATGAAGATTTAATCGTAGAACAAGCTAATGAAGGACCAAAGGAAAACGAAAAATTAGCAGCTAATGGTGGTACATGTACAGCAAAATTTGTTATTAAATGGGATCCAGAATCAACAGCAGAAAAATTAGATAACAACACATTTAGTATCAAATACACATATGAACAAGATACAACAGAATTCACTGGAACAGCAACACACGAAGATTCAGCACAATAATAGTAAATAATCAGCAAGGACATAGACACAGAGCATATGTCCTTGTCTCATTTTATTTTATCCTAATTCATTCAAAAATGAAATAAAGAGGAAGTTCAATGCAAAAATCAAAAGTGGCCACAATCGTTATAATAATTCTTATGTTATTGTTTGGTCTTTTAGGAAATTTAAAGTTAGTAAAAGAAATAAACATAATCTATTTATACATAATTAATCCTGTTGTATGGCTCATGCTTGCCATATTTTTATACTTAATTTTAGGCAAAAATATTGAAAATAAAAAACTTCAAAAACCGATTATACAATATACAGTGATAGCCTCTTTAGCATTTATTCTTATATATATGTTATCTGGTTTAGTGGTAAGCTTTGGAAAGAATCCATATAGTGCCACTCTAAAAGGTTTAATACACAATATATGGATAACAGGAACTGTATTAATAGCAAAAGAATATGTAAGATATAAATTAATAAACAATGTATATGATAAAGATAAATCAAAAATAGCAATCTTAATATCAGTTGTTTATATAATAATTGATTTTGAATTTACTAGATTTATAGGTAGAAATTTTACAATGTTTGGATTAGTAGAATATATTATACAAACCGTGTTACCAAATATTGCAAAAAATATGGTATTTTCATATATGGCGATATATAGTAATTATGTATCTGCTATGCTATATCAAATACTAACCAATTTATATTTTTGGGTGTCACCAATTCTTCCTAATTCACCTTGGATTATGACAGCCATTATAGATATAACAATACCTGTTATTTTATTTTTGTACATTCAATTTGTTAAAAACAAATTGAATATTTTCAGGTCAAGGGAAAACATAATAAATTCGAATCCAAAAAATATAATTCCTTTGGCTATACTAGTAATTTTAGCAATATGGTTTGCAATAGGAATATTTCCAATTAAACCAGTATCAATAGCAACAGGTAGTATGGAAAAGGAACTATGTGTAGGTGATATTGCAATTATAAAAGAATGTAAGCCAAATGATGTTAATGTTGGAGATATTATAGAATATAAAATTAAAGGCTATAGTATCATACATAGAATCATTGAAAAAAAGCAAAGAAACGGTAAGTATTATTTTATTACCAAAGGAGATAATAATGGTGCACCAGATGTAAATGAAGTTAAAGAAGAACAATTAGTTGGAAAAGTAATTTTTAAAATAAAATATTTAGGGTATCCTGCTATATGGTTACATATTTTGCAAATAAGCGAAGATAATATAGGAGTTGAAACTGGTAAATAAAAATTGATATCAAAAGATAAAAGGAGGGAGAAATTGTGAGAGTAAAACAAAAAAATAGATTACGTAAGTCAACAAAATATGCATACATTGCTGTGTCTATTACTATTTTTATTTGCGCTCTTGGCAATTTAATCCTAAATTTATCGCAAGGAAATATCGTTACACAAACACAGGAAATTTACCAATATACAAATAAATTTAATTATCAATATAAAGTAAATTTAATTAATAATAGATATATTACAGACTCTGCAATAGAAAAAAATACAACGGCATATGTTACAAGTTTAATTGATAACATTGATTTAAATTTAAATTATCAATATATGGCAGATAAAGAATCGGATATTTCTTATCACTACTCTGTAACAGGTAGATTGCAAGTTATTTATACCAAAAATGGAGAAGAACAGAAGATATGGGATGAGGAAGAAAACATATTAGAAAAGGAAAATATGCAGAGTCATGGAAATGAAATTAAGATTAATGAAAAATTATCTTTAGACTTAAGAAAAAAGAATGCACTATTAAATGATTTTAAGCAAGAAATGGGAATGGCAGTAGATGCTACTTATATTGTAGAGTTTAAACTTGAAACAGTAACTAATATAGAAGGAAAGCAAGTAATAAATAATTATACTTCTAATGTTCAAATGAATATAGCAGACAAGACTATGAAAATTTTAGGAGATAATAATAAGGAAGATAAACAATATATCTCAAAAGAATATAATGTAGATGATAATTATAATATGCTAGTTATTCTAATTGATATTATATGCATTATTCTTGCAATTGCTTTATTTAAGTATACAACAAAATCAAAAACAGCAAATCGTGTTAAGAATGAGTTTAGACAAGAACTAAATAGAATATTAAAACTTTGCCAAGATAAGATTGTACAGGTAAGTACAAAACCAACAAGTCAAGAAAAAGATATTGTTTATGTAAAAGAATTCGGAGAAATTGTAAAAGTTTCAGAAGAATTGTTTAAGCCAATATTGTATTACTTTGATACAGAAGAAGAGGAAGCATGGTTTAGTGTTATGAGTGGAACTACAATATATCGTTATAGATTAACTAAGTAAAGATAGAGGTAATTATGTATCAAAAATATAAAAGAAAAAGAAAAATGCAATGGAACGTATCAATAATTTTTATGATACTATTCATAATCATAATATCCATGCGGTTTTGGATATTCTCTTCTATCTAGAACGTTATACATTCATGGAACAGTTACTGGAAAAAAAGAACAACAAGATGATGATCAAGACGAGCATAGTTCAATGAATATTGAAATTCCTATTGATTTTGCATCTGTTGTTATACCAGGCTATAAGGTAGTGTCGAATGAAGTCATAAATAATACATTAATAACAACTTTAGAGACAGACAACACAGATTATCCTACAACTGGAATTTTTACATTCTATTATACGAACAAAACAGGGTATGCGGCTACAGATGGAATCGTAGATATATCAATAAAAGGAGATAGTGATGCCATTGGAACAATTACCCCATCTTTTCAAACAAGTGTAGATAATAATGTAATTGCTATGTTTAGCGCTTATATTCCTATCACAGCAACTAAAGTTTTAAAGGAAGTAAAAATAAATATTACTATTAATTATAATGTAAATGGAGAAACACAATCTGTTGTTTATCGTGTCATTATAAGGCCACCAAGTTAATGAATAAAAGATAAAAAATGCTCATAATTAAGGCTCTATGATTTTTGCTTTCTTTGCTACAACAGCAAATCTTCCATCTGCCACATGGTAAGCACAAGTAGATAATGTCATTAACTGTTCTCCATATACAGCTGTTTTTCCAGTATCATATATAGAAGCTTTTTTAGCATTTTCAACAAATTCATTATATTCCTCTTCATTTTGTGCATTAATAAAATGGTAATAGCGAAATACATCTTTGTCAGATTTGTTATACACTCTTGATGGAAATGCAGCAATAATTTCATAATATACATCTTCTTTATTTGTAGTAAATCGGATGGTAGGATGCTGCTCATAATAACTTTTTTCTGTATAATTTAATAAATTCTGAAACATAGTACCATTTTTAATATTATGGCCATAAATTAATAAATTGCTGCTAGCAGGCTCCCACCCATAATCTTTGTCTAAAAAAATAGAACCCACCATGGTGTACTTTTTTTGATAGTCATGTTCCATATAATAATCATTATCAACACCTTGTAAAACAGGGTAATTGATATTGCTACCTTCAATTTCGAGCCAACCAATAATATCAGAATTTGCCTTTTGTAATTCTTCCAATTTTAACATTCTTTCTGTTTTGCCTATTTTAAATTCTTTTTCGTCTTTATTAGTCACTATATTTTCATCTACTATATTTTTTTCTATCAAAATTTCATTTAATAATTCTGTTTGTTGTCCTGCATTATGAATGGCATGATAGTACTGAATAAGATAAAACAAAGAACCAACCATTAATATAGTTGCTACTATGTAAATAATAGCAATAATCATTTTTTTAAAATTTCTTTTCATATTTCTCCTATATCATATTTAAAATTTTTACAATGTTATGTTATAATAAAATTTTTATAATTTAATAGTTATTTTGAAGTTAGTATGTAAAAGCCTACATAATGAAAATTAAATTTCCTGCAGGCTTTAATATATTATGTTAATTATTTTTAAAAACATAACGTATTATTAATTTTTAATGAGATAATCATAATGCTATTTTACTTTTCTTCTTAATGTTACAAGTGTAATGCTAGAAGTAGCAAAAATAAGCATAGCAACTAAACTAAAATCAACTATTCCTGTTTTTGGTGTAGTATCCTTTTCTGGTGCTACAGCAGGTTTTTCAGCAATTTTTAAATAAATGTCTGTATTTGTTATAATTCCTTTTGAAAAGTCAAATTCATTAGTATACTGCTCATCACTATAGAAACCTTCGATTGCATAATTTTCAAAACCTAAGGACGCTAAATCAGCTTTTTGCTCTACTTGTTCTTTAGTAATAACATGACCGTATATTACGCTCATAGGAACAGTTTTGTCATTTACATGAATTGTTACAACCATGTTTTCAATATAAGATTCTGCTTCAACATTATTACCAATATTTTCAATTTCATTGCTGGAATATAAAATATTATTTTGCTCATCAGTTACTACTAATTGATTACCACTTACAAATATTTTATTCTCACTATTTTCGTCATTTACAATATCAAATCCATGGGAATCTTCTGGCATATCAACATAAACAACATTTGTTTCTTGGTTAGAAGAAATTTTACCATTCATCTTTACAGTTGACTTATTTTCAGCAGCAACTGCTTGTCCTTGTGAAATTTCAATACCATTATTAGAATCTTCTTGTCCATTGTGTCCTAAATATAAGTCTATAACTTCAATAGTACCACCATTAGCTAGAACACCACCAAAACCATTATCCATAACTTTTACTTGATTTAGTACAACATAACCACCATTATAAGATTGAACACCATATTTATGGCTATTTGTTAAACTAAGATTATTTAAAGTAAGTTTTGCACCTGCACCAGCTGTTAACAAACTACCATTTGGACCATTATCATTCCAAGTAGTAGAATTTTTGGTAATAGTATGCCCATTTCCGTTAATTGTAATTGTTTTATCTGTTATTTCAATAGGACTTGTTAAAGAAATATCATTTTGAAGTTCTATAACAGTTGCTTCAGTAGCACTATTAATTGCTTCCTTTAAAGTAGCTTCATTATTTGCAGAAGCAGTTGCAGCAAAACTAAAATTAGAACTTAAAATTAGTCCTAAAATTACTGCCATAAAAAATAAAGTTATTTTTTTAAAATGTTTCATAATTTTTTTCCTTTCTTTTTTAATTTTATTTGTAATACATTCGTATTTACTATTATTATTTCTTAATCTTATATTTTTATACAAAATCTCTTTTTTTTATAGAAAATTTGCTTTTTTTGTACATTTTTCGCATTTTTTCGTATAAAATTATTATTTTAATAATAAAATATGTTATAATACAAAAAACAAAAAATGGAGAAAAAAATGAAACAATATAAAAACGAATTAATTAATTTATTAAAAAACAATGTAATTTTTGTAATAGGTGTCTTTCTATTAGTTTATAAAGCCATATTCTTAAATTATGTTTTAAAAATACCAGTTAATTTAGGTGTACTATTTTTTTATAATATAATGGTAGCTATGCTTTTGATGAGCCCTATTATAAATCATAAAACAAAATGTAGTTTTTTCTATCTTAATATTATTTATGCTGTCATTACTCTCATAATATATGCAAATTTTCTTTATTATCAATATTCAAGCAATTTCTTATCTCTTTATCAAATTGGAAATTTGCAATATAGTAAAGAAATAGGAAGTGGAGTCATTACTCTTATCAATATTAAAAATATAGCATTATTTTGGTTTGATAATCTTCTAGTCATAATCATAAGTATCTTATTATACCGAAAATGTACTAAAACAGTATATTCTAATAAAATATTAAAAATAGCATTTATCATTATTATTCTTCTACTTAACAGAAAAATAGTAACACAAAACATAGATAGTATTTATAAGGAAAAATCATATAATAAATCACTCGTTGTTCAAAATATTTCTATTTATTATTATCACTATGAAGATGCAAAAGACTATATTAAAAACTTATTTATAAAAGAACCAGTAGATGAAGAAAAACTAAAGACGATTTATGAGCAAATACAAGAAGAAAAAACAAAAGAAACAGAGTATACAGGAATTGCAAAAGATTGTAATGTAATTATTTTACAACTAGAAAGTTTAAATGAATACATAATTGGAAAAAAAGTAAATGGAAAAGAAATCATGCCAAACTTAAATAAATTTTTTCAAGAAAATATTTACTGTGCAGATATGTATAATCAAGGGCTAGGAACCACAGCAGATTCAGAATTCGAAATGGAAAATTCGCTATATCCATTAGAAAATGGTTATGTATTTCAAAAATATTATAATAATACTTGGTTTGATATTTACACAAGTTTAAGAGAAAATGGTTATTATACTTCTTTTATGCATCCTAACACCAGTACTTTCTGGAATCGAGAAGAAGTGTATAAAACAGGATATCATATTGATGAATATGATGATATCAATCAATTTCCAAATATTGAAGATGCAGGAGAATTTTATTCAGATGAAGGCTTTTTAGAAGAAGCAGTTAAAAAAATGGAACTTTATCAAGGAAAGTTTTGTACTACTTTAGTTAGTGTTACAACACATATTCCTTTCTATTTAACTGGTATTTCTGACTTAGATGAAAAACTAACGTTAACAGAGGAAGATGTAAAAGAATATGAGGAAGAAACTTTTCGAAACTATTTATTATCTTGTAACTTTGTAGATTATGCTTTTGGAAAATTTATTAAAAATTTACAAGAAACAGGTTTAATGGAAAATAGTATTCTTGTTGTATATGGCGACCATGGAGCAGGTATCACAAAGATAGAAGATATTAAAAAATTATATGAAGAAAATGGGCTAGAATACACAGAATTTGAAAGTACAACAAAAGATGTACATATTCCGTCTGGAATAAAAATACCAGGAGTAACAAAACAAGAAGTAATTAAAAGAACACTATCTAAAATTGATATAAAACCAACCATTTTATCTCTATTAGGAGTAGAAGATAAGTTTTCTTTAGGAACAAGTATTTTTTCTAATAACGATGAAGCTTTTATAAAAGGGTTAGGATATATCACAAGTCAAAACTATTATCTTAACGGAAAATACTATTTGAGAGAAACTCTAGAAGAGATAGAAGAAACAAAAGAATTACAAGAAAGAATGCAAAGAATGGAAAATGAAATTTATTTGTCCGATGCTATCATCAAACATAATTTATTAGCTAAAGCTCCATAAGGAGCTTTATTTAATGAAAAGAAAGAAAAAAATAGAAAAATATTGAAATTTACATAAACTTATGATAAAATGACAATATTCTAGAAAAGTCTAGAAAATAATAAAATCATTGGAGGGCAATTCAAAAATGAAAACAGGAACAGATATCTATCAAACTCCACTCAATGGACGGTATGCAAGTGAAGAAATGAAACATCTCTTTTCCGATGATGTTAAGTTCTCTACTTGGCGAAAACTGTGGGTGGCACTGGCAGAAGCAGAAAAAGAATTGGGCAAAACCGAAATTACGGACGAACAGATTGCACAGATGAAAGAGCACATTTACGACATCAACTATGATGTGGCAAATGCAAGAGAAAAAGAAGTCCGGCATGATGTAATGGCTCATGTTTATGCTTATGGCCAGCAGGCACCAAAAGCTGCAGGTATCATCCACTGGGGTGCAACCTCATGCTATGTTACAGATAACACAGACATCTTAAACATTCAGGAGGGCTTAAAAATCATCAAGAAGCGCCTTTTGGGAGTGATTAAACTGCTTGCCGATTCGGCGGAAGCACACAAGGACATTCCTACATTGGGCTATACGCATTATCAACCGGCATCACCGGTAACGGTTGGCAGAAGGGAAGCACTTTGGCTCCAAAATTTTGTTGAAAACTTGGAGGAGCTGGACTTTACCCTATCTCATCTGAAGATGCTTGGATGCAGAGGAGCGACTGGCACCTCTTCTACCTTTATGGAAATTTTTGAAGGAGATGAAGAAAAAGTAAAACAGTTAGACTTACTCATTGCAAGAAAGTTCGGTTTTAACGAAGTTTACCCTATTTCTGGGCAAACTTATCCCAGACATTTGGATCAGCGAATTTTAAACAGCTTAGCTGCCATTGCTTCCAGTGCTTACAAAATGGCAAAAGATATCCGCCTGCTTCAGCATGATAAGGAAATAGAAGAACCTTTTGAAAAGAAGCAGATTGGTTCTTCTGCTATGGCCTATAAGCGTAATCCGATGCGTTCTGAACGTATTTGCTCTTTGGCACGCTATGTCATAAACGAAGCAGGCAATGCGTCTAGTACTGCTTGTGACCAGTGGCTCGAAAGGACTTTGGATGATTCTGCTAACAGGCGTATGAGTATTCCGGAAACTTTTTTAGCAACGGATGCGGTGCTAATTATTTGTGCCAATGTAGTCAATGGTATGGTGGTCAATGAAAAAGTGATTGAAAAACGCTTGAACGAAGAACTTCCTTTTATGGCTACCGAAAACATCATTATGGATGCAGTAAAAAAAGGTGGCAACAGGCAGGAACTGCACGAGCATATTCGTGTGCATTCTATGGAAGCAGGAAGCAGGGTAAAACAGGAAGGGTTGGACAACGATTTACTGAACAGAATCGCAGATGATTCAATTTTTGGTATGACCTTAGAGGAAGTACAGGCGGCCTGTAATCCAAAGAAACTGGTGGGAAGATGTGCAAATCAGGTAACTGATTACTTGCACCAGTATGTATATCCTGTTCTGGAAGAAAATAAGGAATTCTTAACAGACATTAATATGGATGTAAAGGTATAATTTCTTACAAAAAACAAAAAAGAGACAAATCAATGATTTGTCTCTTTTTGCTACCTTATTAGAAGGTAAGCCCAGTGAGTGCTTCATATGCTTCTACATATTTAGCACACGTAACATCCACAACAACATCAGGAAGTTCCGGAGCCGGCGGCTGCTTATCCCAACCAGTGGACTTAAGCCAGTCTCTTAAATACTGCTTGTCATAGCTTGTCTGCGATTTACCTACAACATACTTATCAGCCGGCCAAAAACGGCTACTGTCAGGAGTAAGAACTTCATCTGCCAAAACCAAGTTGCCATCTTCGTCAAGGCCAAACTCGAACTTGGTATCAGCAATGATAATGCCTTTTTCTCTTGCATACTCAGCACAAGTAGAGTAAATTTCGATACTCTTTTCTTTAAGCTGAGTAGCCAGAGCCTCTCCCACTAAATCGGCAGTCTGCTCAAAGGAAATGGGCTCATCATGTCCTTCAACTGCTTTGGTGGTAGGTGTGTAAATGGGGTTAGGAAGTTTCTCAGACTCCAACAATCCTTCCGGCAAGGTAATACCACACACAGAACCATTTTTCTTGTAGCTTTCCCAACCAGAGCCGGTAATGTAGCCCCTAACGATACACTCAATAGGGAGCATTTTCAGCTTTTTCACCAGCATGCAGCGACCTTGGAATTCTTCTCCTTGAAACTCCTCCGGCATATCTGCATTGTCAATGGAAATCATGTGATTAGGAACAATCCAATCGGTGTAGTAAAACCAAAATGCTGAGATTTGGTTCAAAATCTCTCCTTTGTGAGGAATGATGTTAGGAAGAACTACATCAAAAGCAGATACCCTATCAGATGTGACGAGTACCAACTCATCTCCTACATCATAAATATCCCGTACTTTTCCTTTTCCGATTTGCTTCATTTTAAAGCCCTCCTTTAATTTTTTGTTATGCTAATTAGCAATACAAAGAAAACATGCTTTTTGCATAAAGTAACAATATTATATAGTATATTACATAAAAAAGCAAGAAAATCTAAAAAATCATCAGTAAAAAGTAGCATAAAACATAAAAAAATAAAAGCTGAATATATTTACAGAAATAGAAAAATATGCTATAATATATGTGGTAAATATAAAAAAAAGGGGGAATTTTAGTGAAAAAAAATATTACACACAAAAAAGTGACTTTACTAATTATAGCGATAATTAGTATTATTTTATTGTTGAGCTTATTTATATCACTAAAAAACACAGCAAAAAGTTTAAGGGTTGCAAAACAAAGCCAACCTAAAAAATTAGAAGAAGTTTATTATTTATCTAAAAACAATGAAGCACAAGATATGTGCAAATATTTATCAGATATTGAATATGTAAAAGACCAATCATCAGTAGAGTGGGGAAGCATTACATTAGACAGTAATTTAGAAAACCAATATAATAATGGTTTAATTACTTTAATTGTAAAAGGAAAGAAAACACACTTTTTAAAGGGTGTTTCTGCTCATGCCACATCAACACTAATTTATGACATTACTGATTATGATTATGACTATTTCAGTGCTTACGTTGGTGTAGATGAAAGCCGCACTACTAATGGAAATGGTGTTAAATTTGAAATCTATACATCAGAAGATGGCAAAACTTGGAATTTAAAATCAGATATTGATAAAAAAGTGCTAAAAGGTACAGATGAAGCAGTACTTGTAACTATAGATATTAAAGATGCAAACTATATAAAATTATATTGCAACAATAATGGAAACAATGCATCCGACCACTCTGTTTATGCAGATGCAAAACTATATAAAGAAGGATATGAAGAAAATCAAGCGCAGAACGTAGATTTCATAAAAACAATAGCACAATATGATGAGATTTTAAAAAATGCATCTCTAGAACAACAAATCAATGAAAAAGAATTAACCTTATTACAAAGAACTTTTGTTAACAATGTTGGATATAGCCTTTTACAAGCAATTGTAAATCAAAATGAAGACTATATGGAAGCAGTAAAATGGTTAATGGAAGATGTAGACAATCTTCGTCTATATGTATTAGGTGGAGAGCCTGACGGAGGAAGTTATTACAATTCCATTAAAGAGCTTTCTAGACTTTATAGCACCTATAAAGCAGATTTTGAAGATAAAACCCCAACCAATAATCAATGGTATCCAGAACTTACAAAAGGGGAAGTTTATAAAAAAATGGCCATTTCCCTTTCTTTAACACACGCAACAAAAGTTGGTTACTGGGCTCAAATAGATGAACCAAGCAATAGATCAGATTCTGTAGAACGTTATAGAATATATAGATATTTATATGATAACGGAAAATTCAAAGTATCGGAAAGACAAGACCAAACCGATTGGTATGAAGCATTAACTGTAGAAGAAATGCGTTATGTCATGAACAATATCACTGACGACGAAGAGCTTATATGGTTTAATGAGTACACACAAAAAAGAATCGATGCTCATCCAAATGAGGAAGAAAAATATTTACAACCACATACCTATATTGCGTATGTATGGCCAGATTTTGAAAATCCAATTTTCCATGACCAAAAATTAAAAGATGATTGGGATAAATTATTTGAAGGAATCTTTTCTGAATATCATGTAACCTATAGTACAGATGACCACCATGTATATAAAGCGTGGATGAGTATGAGAAATGAATATGGAACAGGAGCCGTTTGTGGTGGTATTTCAAAATTAGGTTGTCACATTCGTGCTGCACATGGTACACCAGCTTCTGTTATTGGTCAACCAGGACACGCTGCAATTATATATTACAGAAAAAATGCAGATGGCAAAGGATATTGGACAATTGATAACGACGTTTCTGGATGGGCTCAATCTGGAAAAACCGAAAGATTAGCAATCAGAATGCCTCTAGGATGGGGAAATGATAGCTATGTTAATGGATATGCTGCAACATATATTGTTCTAGCACAAGAAGCAATGAACGATAATGCAAATTATGAAAAAGCAGAAAAAATCATGATGACAGCAAACTTATATGAAGGAGACCCAGTAAAACAAGAGCAAATTTATAGAGAAGCATTAGAAGTACAAAACATTAACATTGATGCATGGTGGGGATTAATTAATAGCTATAAAGCAAATAACGCTAAAACAGAAGAAGATTATTACAAGCTAGCAGAAGACTTAGGAGAGGCATTAATGCCATTCCCACTACCAATGAAAAACTTATTAGACCAAATTGCAGAAAAAATGACAAGTGTAAAATATTCATTCCAATTTACACTTTTAGAAACCAAATTACTAAATGAAGGAAAAACTTATGAGGCAACAGATGTAGTTTTACAACCAAGCATTACAAGAACAGTAGCTAGTTTCTTACTTGGTCAAACAGATACAACACTTGCTAGCTTCTCATTTGATGGATTAGATGAAAATAAAATCGTACTTTCTAGCCGTTATGATAACACTGGAGTTCGTTGGGAATACAGCCTAGATGGAAAACAAACCTGGACAGAAGTAACTTTTGATGCAGATAAACCACACAAATGGCAATTAACTGAGGAAGAAATAGAAAGCATAACAGCAGAAAATGATATTTGCATTCATATAGTAGGTACTGACCGTACAAACGATGCTAATATTTATAAAATTGATATTGAAGACCAAAAACCATTAGAAAACCTTTATGCAAACGATTTAGAAAATCGTGTTGTAGGAGTTGACTTAAATACACATTGGCGCTATACAGAAAATGACGAATGGACTTCTTATAATGTAGCGTCACCAGACCTAACAGGAAATAAAACAGTGCAAGTAAGGCAAGGAGCAACAGGAACAAAACTTGCAAGTTCACCATCAGAAGTATATACATTTACAGAAGATGAACAACCAGATACAAGAAAATATATTAGAGTTTCCGATTTAGAGGTTCATGAATATTTAAGTCAATCAGTAGATGGTAAGAGACCATATTATGCACCAAATGCAATTGACGGAAATATTCATACAATGTGGCATACAGACTTTAGATATAATGTTATAACAGAAAACACCAAACCATTCTATACAATAAAATTAAAGGAGCCAAAATATGTTTCAGCTGTAGAATTTATACAACAAAAATATAAAGTAAATGATCCAGATGATATTAAAGACGTAGTAGTATATGTTAGTATGGATGGAGAAAAATGGACAGAAGCAGCAAGATTAGACAGCTGCACAAAATATGGCGAATGGCAAAAAATCAACTTTAGTGAAAGCGTTAAAGCACAATATGTAAAATTAGATATAGGAACACATAATATGTTTGCTTCACTTGCTATGGTAAATCTATTTGAAGATGTAACAAAAATAGATAGAAGTAAACCAACAGCAGGAATTTATTATAGTACACAAGAGCCAACAAGCGACTATGTAATTGCAAGACTTGACGACCCAAGTACTGAAATAATTATTACTAATAATGACGGACACGACACTTACGTATTCACAGAAAATGGAGAATTTACTTTTGAATTTGAAGACAAAAATGGAAATAAAGGTTCAGCAACAGCAAAAGTAGATTGGATTGATAAAAATGCTCCAACAGCAAATGTAGATTATCAATTAGACGGAGACAAAAAATTACGTATTTTATTAGATAATATTAGTGAAGACGTATATTTATTAGATAAAGACAATAACAAAATCAATTATATTCAAGTAAAAGACAATAAAATATCCAATATTGCTTATTTAGATTCTTCAGGCAATATATATAAAGTAACAGAATTAGATGCAGATGGAAATATTTTAAAGGCTACCTATACCAATACAACAGGAAAGGTTCCAGCAGTTGATACGTATGTGACAACATTAACAAATGGAAAAATAACTAAGGAAGAATTCTTAAATGAAAATGGTGTTAGTGTAGAACTAAGCGAAAACGAAAAAGAAACCTTAAGAAGATTACAACAAGTAAAAACCAATCCTTTAGAATATACATTTGAAGAAAGCGGAAATTATGAATTCAAACTTCTTGATAAAGCAAGTAACATAGCCTATAAAAGCATAAAAGCAGATTATTTGGAAGACAACAATATTATTGCAAGCGATATCTCTTATGATATTACACAAAAAACAAATAAAGACGTTGTAGCAACAATTAACCCATATATCATTAGTAATGAAGGTAAAAAACTAGATGTAAAAATGGTAAATGCTCATGCTGTAAAAGAATACAAGTTTGAAAATAATGGAGAGTTTGTATTTAAATATAAAGACGCTTCTGATGTGGATGATGTAGAAGTACAAGAACACACAGCAAAAGTAGATTGGATTGATAAAGAAGCTCCAACAGCAACAATTAAGTATAGTACAGATACAACTACAAATGCACCAGTTATTGCAAGCTTAACAGATGAAAGTGAATCAATTGTGATTACAAATAATAGTATGAACAGAGAATATACTTTCACAGAAAATGGAAGCTTTACGTTTAAGTTCAAAGATGAGGCTGGAAATGAAGGAGAAGCAATAGCAACCGTAAACTGGATTGAAGAAGAAAAAGAAAAACCAAGTGAGAATGTTATAGGAGATACCAATCAAGATGGAGAAATTAATGCTACCGACCTTTTAGAAGTAAAAAGACATCTAGTAGCAGGTAAAAAACAAGAATGGGTTTTAACAGAAGAAAAATTTAAAGCTGCCGATATCAATCAAGATGGAAAAATAACAGCAACGGATTTATTACTAATGAAAAGACTAGTATTGAAACAAAAGAAAGAACAGTAATTTTATTAAAGACGTAATAGTTAATAATATAGCTCTAGTAATATTATTAAGAAATGCGATATAAATAATAGAAATTAAGGAGAAACAGAATATGAAAAATAAGATAAAGGCTAAAAACATAATTGGTATTATACTAATTTCAATAATATTTGTATTAACAACCAATGTATATGCAAGTACTGATAGCTTTAAAACATCTTTAAGTGCAAATCATTCTACCGTAAAAAGAGGAGAAAATGTTATCGTTACCATTTCATTAAGTGATATTGCCATTGAAAGTGGAGAAAAAGGAATTGGTGCCTATACTGCACATCTTGATTTTGATTCTTCCGTTTTCGAATATGTTAAAGCAAACGGCGCAAATAATTGGGAAACACCACTTTATCAAGATGCCTATATAGAAGGAATTACACAAGATGGTGAAGTTGTAAAAACCTCACAAAGTATTGGAAGCATTACTTTCAAAGTAAAAGATGATGCAAAACTAGGTCAAACCACCATTAAATTAACTGATTTTGATGGTTCCAATGCAGCATTTGATATCACTGCCGCTGATAGTCTTGTTACAATAACAATTACAGCTAAAGAGGAAGAAAGTCAAGGCGGAAACGGAAGCCAAAGTGGAAACGAAAACCAAGGTGGAAGCGGAAGTCAAGGTGGAACTGGAAACCAAAGTGGAAACGGAAGCCAAGGTGGAAGTGAAAATCAAGGTGGAGCTGGAAACCAAAGTGGAAACGGAAGCCAAAGTGGAAATGCAAGCCAAGGGGAAACAGAAAATCAAACTGAAAATGAAATTGTAAATGGTAATGGTTCTACGCAAAATGGTGAAACAAACAATAATAAACCTAATGAAAGCGCTACGAATAAAGAAGACATTAAGCCAGGTACACTACCACAAACAGGAAAATCTAATATTGCAATATTCATAACCATTGGGGTATTGCTAGTATTGGCAATAAGCTGTTTAATTAGAATTAAAATACTTAAAAAGAAAAAATAATTAAAAAAATAACTAGAAACTAGCAAAAACTAATTTCTAGTTATTTTTTTGTGAAAGGCTCCAAATTGACATATAAATTCTATTGCGAAGAATAAAAATCTATGATATAAATATAAAAGATTTAGAAAATAATTACATTTCTTAAAAATTGTACTAATAGAAAGGAAAATTAGTAGATATGGAAAAAATAGAAGTAACAGATACTATAAAATACATAGGAGTAGATGATAAAACCATCGACTTATTTGAAAGTCAATATGTTGTTCCAAATGGCGTTTCTTATAACTCTTATGTAATAAAAGATGAAAAAATTGTTGTTATGGATACAGTAGACAAGCGAAAAACAGATGAGTGGCTTCATAATTTAAAAAAAGAATTAGAGGGAAAAGAGGTAGACTATTTAGTTGTTTCTCACTTAGAGCCAGACCATTCTGCAAGTATTAAGGCATTAGTAGAAAAATACCCTAACATGAAATTAGTAGGAAATGCGTTAACCTTTAAAATGTTGCCACAATTTTTTAATTTTTCTTTAGAAGGAAAGCAAGTTTTAGTAAAAGAAGCAGATACTTTAAATATAGGAAAGCATACGCTTCAATTCTTCATGGCACCAATGGTACATTGGCCAGAGGTAATGGTAACTTATGAGCAAAGTGAAAAAATACTATTTTCAGCTGATGGTTTTGGAAAATTTGGAACGCTAGATACAGACGAAGACTGGACTTGTGAAGCAAGAAGATATTACTTTAACATTGTAGGAAAATATGGAATGCAAGTACAAACTTTACTAAAAAAAGCAGCTACTTTAGATATTCAAATGATTTGTCCTTTACATGGTCCAATTTTAAAAGAAAATTTATCATACTATATTAATAAATACGCTCTATGGAGCAGTTATGAGCCAGAAGACGATGGAGTGCTTGTTGCCTATAATTCAATTCATGGAAATACGGCAAAGGCCATGGAAACATTAGAAAAAATTTTAAAAGAAGCAGGAGCAAAAAAGGTAGTTGTTTCCGACTTAGCAAGAGAAGATATGGCAGAAGTTATAGAAGATGCCTTCCGTTACGATAAAATGATTTTGGCATGTCCTACTTATGATGCAGGCTTATTCCCATTTATGGAAAAATTCTTAAGACATTTGAAACACAAAAATTTCCAAAATAGAATAGTAGGTATTATTGAAAATGGTTCTTGGGCACCAGCTGCCGCAAAAAACATGCAAGAAATTTTAGAGCAAATGAAAGATATTACAATAGTAGAGCCTATTATTCATATAAAAACAACCATGAGCAAAGAAAATGAAGAAGAAATGAAAGAGCTAGCAAAAGCAATTTTAAAAAAATAATCATTACAAATCAGTAATGATTATTTTTTTTAGTAATATAATTTACAAATAAAAACTTTAGTTATATAATGTATCTGTGAAATTAGAAATTTAGGAGGAAACCTATGCAATTAAAAGAAATTTTAGTAGGAATTGAAGGTTTAAAAGTAAGAGGAAATTTAGACGTAGAAATTACACATTTAGATAAAGATTCAAGAAATATAAAAGAAAATGGTTTATTCGTTGCAATTAAAGGTTTTGATAGCGATGGACATGACTATGTAGAAAATGTTATTTCGCAAGGAGCAAAAGCCGTTGTTTTGCAAGAAGGAGTAACAGCAGAGTTAATTAAGAAAATTCCAGCAGAAATTACGGTTGTTATTGCCAAAGATACGAGATATGCACTTGCTATTTGTTCTTGTAACTTTTATCAAAATCCATCTAGAAAATTTAAGCTAATTGGAGTAACAGGAACCAAAGGAAAAACTACTACTACTTTTATGATTAAAAAAATTCTAGAAAAAGCAGGAAAAAAGGTAGGGTTAATTGGAACCATTGCTACCTACATTGGAGATAAAAAATTAGAAGATAGCGATAGAACTACACCAGAAAGTAATAAATTACAATCCATTTTTGCACAAATGGTAGAAGCAGGCTGTGACACAGTGGTTATGGAAGTATCTTCTCAAAGCTTAAAACTACATAGAGTAGCAGGTTGTGATTTTGATATTGGTGTATTTACCAATTTTTCAGAAGACCATATTAGTCCAAAAGAACATCCAAATATGGAAGATTATTATTCTTCTAAAGTACAATTATTCAAAATGTGCAAAACAGCATTCATTAATGCCGATGACTATCATGTAGCAAAATTACCAAAGTTAGTACCAGAGTGCAATATTACTACTTATGGAATTGATAATTTCTGCAATGTACTTGCAAAAGACATTACCATTACTAATTCCTATGTAGATTTCAAAGTAAAAATTGGAATGAAAAATGAAAGAATGAAAACATGCATTCCAGGCAGGTTTAGCGTTTATAACTCACTAGCAGCTATATGTGTAGCAGAAAAATTAGGAGTTACAGCAGAACAAATGAAAGAAGCCCTAGAAGAAGTACGCGTGCCAGGAAGGTCAGAATTAGTAAATAACAAAAAAGACTTAACTATTATGCTTGACTATGCTCATTCACCAGAAAGCTTAGAAAATATTTTAAATGCAGTAAAATCTTATACTAGAGGAAGAGTCATTTGTGTCTTCGGTTGTGGAGGAGATAGAGACCCAGGAAAACGTCCTATTATGGGAGAAATTTCAGGAAGAATTGCAGACTTTACCATTATTACATCAGACAATCCAAGAACAGAGGATCCTCAAAAAATTGTAGACCAAATAGAAGAAGGCATAAAAAAGACAAAAGGGCAATATATTGTAGTAGTAGATAGAATTGAAGCAATTCGTGAAGCCATTAAAATGGCAGATAAAAAGGATATTGTGGTACTTGCAGGAAAAGGACATGAACCATACCAAGAAATTAACGGAATTAAATATCCTTTCGACGAAAAAGTTATTGTCAATAGTATTATCAATGGAACGCAAATGAAATAAAAACAAGGAGAAACACATGGAATTTCAAGTAAAAGTATTATTCTTATCATTTTTATTAACGACAATTCTTTCCTTTGTCGTTATTCCCATATTAAAAAGAAAAAAAGTGGGACAAATGGAAAGAGATGATGGACCTCAGTCTCATCTTAAAAAGCAAGGAACCCCAACGATGGGTGGAATTATTATTATTATTAGCATGATAGTTGTATGTTCAGGGTTATATCTATATTATACAAGATATAGAATAGAGCCAACAATTGCTAAAAATATCATACCATTATTATTAGTATCTGTAGGATTTGGCTTAATAGGCTTTATAGATGATTTTAAAAAATTAGTATTAAAAAATACTAAAGGTTTAAGCCCAACAGCCAAAATGGTAGGTTTGCTTATTGTAGCAGTAGGTTATACAATTTATTTAACAAACGTTTTACATATAGGAACAGATATATACATACCATTCATAAAAACAAGCATTACTTTACCAATTTGGTTTTACATTCCATTTGCTATTTTTGTTATGCTAGCAACAACGAATGCTATTAACTTAACCGATGGAATAGATGGTTTATCTAGTAGTGTAACAACTATTATTTTAACTTGTCTTACTGTAATTGCTATTATTTTTGATTGCAAAGAGGTAACTTTATTTGGAAGCGCACTATCAGGAGCATGTTTAGGATTTTTATTATTTAATTTATATCCATCTAAAGTAATGATGGGAGATACTGGTTCTCTAATGCTTGGTGGGGCAGTAGCTGCTATGGCATTATACTTAAAAATGCCACTACTATTAGTCATTATTGCTATTATTCCAATTTTAGAAACCTTATCAGTAATGATTCAAGTAGCACATTTCAAAAGAACAGGAAACCGAGTTTTCAAAATGGCACCACTTCATCATCATTTTGAATTATCTGGTTGGAAAGAAAATAAAGTGGTATCGGTATTTAGCATTATTACGCTTGTAGTATGCATAATAGGATTGTTTGCAATATAAAATATTATGCTTGGGTTGATTGCTTGTGAACAGCTCTTGCAAATAAATTAAGATAATACTTCTTGATTAAAAGCATTATTTAGTAATTAAAAATACAAAAAAGTAGAAGAAAAAGAAAAAAGAAGGGAAAGGAAGGAAGAAAAGTGCAAAAAAAAGGAAAAAAGAAACAACAAATACAAAGCACGCAAAAACCATTTGACTTTGTTTTATGTATCATTGTGCTTTTACTATTGTCACTAGGAATTGTTATGGTACTTTCAGCAAGTGCACCATCTTCGCTTTCGATAGAAGGCAATAGCTACACTTATGTAACAAAGCAATTTATTTTTGCTGTAGTTGGAGTTGTACTAATGTTCTTTATATCAAAAATAGATTATCGTATATATAAAAATTTTTATAAAATTGCGTATATTATTTCTATCGTTGCTTTAGTATCTGTTGCAATTCCAGGTATTGGCGTTAGTGTAAATGGAGCAAAACGTTGGGTAGATTTAGGATTTGGTACTTTTCAACCATCGGAAATTGCAAAAATAGGACTCATCGTATTTTATGCAGGATATTTAACAGAGCATAAAAATGATTTACCATTCTTTTGGAAAGGTTGTATAAAATCATTCTTATGGTTAGTTCCACCAATTGGTATTTTATTTTTCTTGCAAGACCATTTAAGTGCTTCTGTTGTTATTATTGCTATTATTTCTATTATGATGATTATGGCAGGAACAAAAATAAAACATTTCCTAAGTATTGGAATTACAGGAGGTTCTGCTGCAGTTGCGGGAATGTTATTACTTGCAACCTTAACAGATAAAGGAGGTTTTCGTTTAAACAGAATTACGACTTTCTTAGACCCATGGCAAGACCCAACAGGAGATGGTTGGCAAGTAATACAAGGACTTTATGCTATTGGTTCAGGAGGTTTATTTGGAGTAGGACTAGGGCAAAGCAAGCAGAAATATTTATACATACCAGAGCCACACAATGATTTCATTTTTGCGATTATTGCAGAAGAACTAGGATTTGTTGGATGTACACTTATCATTGCCTTGTTTGCTGCCTTTATTTGGAGAGGAATCTTAATTGCTATGAAGGCACCAGATTCTTTTGGTAGTTTGCTTGCAGTAGGAATTACATCACTCGTAGGAATTCAAGCTATTATTAATATTGCCGTTGTAACTTCATCTATGCCAGCCACAGGAATGTCACTACCATTCTTTAGTTATGGAGGAACAGCACTTCTAATTCTATTATGCAGTATGGGAGTTTTATTAAACATCTCAAGGGCAGGTTCAAAAGTTTAACCTGTTTTTGGGGACTTAAGAAAAAACAGGTTTGTGGTTTTTGCCACAATTTTAAAAGGAGAGCAATATGAAAGTAATGATAGCGGCAGCAGGAACAGGAGGTCATATCAATCCTGGAATTGCCATTGCCAATAAAATAAAAGAAGAAGAAAAAGATTCAGAAATTATCTTTATTGGTACTAATCGAGGGCTAGAAAATGACTTAGTACCAAGAGCAGGATATGAATTAAAAACAATTGATGCGTATGGTTTAAGCAAAAAAATCTCTATAGAAAATATAAAAAAGATGTTTAAAACAGCAAAGGGATATGGAGAAGCAAAGAAAATTATAAAAGAATTTAAGCCAGATATTGTAATCGGAACAGGTGGATATATTTGTGGAGCTACCATTATGGCAGCACATAAATTAAAAATTCCAACAATATTACATGAAAGCAATGCATTCCCTGGAAAAGCAGTAAAAATGCTTGCTAAAAAAACAGATTGCATTTTAGTTTCTTTTGAAGATGCTATTCCACGCATTAAAAATGCTAAAAAAGTGGTTTATACAGGAACGCCTATTAAAATAACAAAACAAAAATATAGTGAAGAAGAAAAAATAGATAAAAAGAGAAAAATTGGATTTGATGAAAAAAAGCCAATTGTACTTGTATTTGGAGGAAGCCAAGGAGCACAAGCAATCAATGAAACCATTATTGGCATTGCGAAAAAGAAATTAAATAAAGATTATCAAATTATGTGGGCAACAGGGCCAAAACAATATGATTTAATAAAAGAAAAAATGGAACAAGAAGACTTAAATATAAATAATATTAAAAACATGAAAATTGTTCCTTACATATATAATATGGAAGAAATTATGAATTTAGCCGATATTATTGTAGCAAGAAGCGGAGCAATGACAATAACTGAAATATCTAATTTAGGAAAACCATCTATTCTAGTACCACTTCCAAATGTAAGTAATGACCATCAACTGTATAATGCAAAAGTATTAGAAAAGGTAAATGCAGCAAAAATTATCTTAAATAAAGATTTAACTGATGAAAAGCTAAATTTAGAAATTACGAATATTGTTAGCTATGAGCGAGTAATGGAGAAAATGGGAAAAAACGCAGAAAAAATGGCTGTAAATGATGTGGAAAATAAAATATATAAGCAAATAAAAGAAACTCAAAAAGAGATGGGAAGAATTTAAAATTTCTTCCCATTTCTTATCGTTATTTATAAAATTTATCATAAAAATAAAAGAAAAAGCATAAAATACTTGCAAAATTGTAAAAAATCTTTTAGAATACATAGGTATAAAACAAAAAAGGAGAAAATTATGGCAGACAAATTGATTATTGTGGAATCACCAGCTAAAGCCAATACTATAAAGAAGTTCCTAGGTGGTAATACGAAAGTAGTAGCATCTATGGGGCATATTAGAGACCTTCCAAAATCTAAAATGGGAGTAAATATTGAGGGAGATTTTGAACCAGAATATATCAACATTAGAGGAAAAGGAGACTTAATAAAATCTCTAAAAAAAGAAGCTTCAACTGCAAAACAAGTGTATTTAGCAACTGACCCTGACCGTGAAGGAGAAGCCATTGCTTGGCATTTGGCACATATATTAGAAATTCCAGAAGATAGTATATGCAGAGTTACGTTTAATGAAATTACCAAAGAAACTGTGCAAGAGGCAATGAAACATCCTAGAAAAATAGACTTAGATGTAAAAGATGCACAACAAGCACGTCGTGTATTAGATAGAATTGTTGGCTACAAAATGAGTCCTGTACTTTGGAAAAAAGTAAAAAGGGGCTTATCAGCAGGTAGAGTGCAATCTGTAGCAGTAAAATTAATTGTAGATAGAGAAGAAGAAATCGAAAAATTTATTCCAGAAGAATATTGGAATATCTATGTTTCTTTATTACAGGGAGCTTCAAAAGAAACATTTGAGGCACATTTTTATGGAAAAAATGGGAAAAAACAAGATATTCATACAAAGGAAGAAGTAGATATTATTTTAAAAGATATTGAAAAAGCAAAGTTCATTGTAGACAATATCAAAAAAAGTGAGAAAAAAAGAACGCCAGCACCACCATTTACAACAAGTACAATGCAACAAGAAGCTTCCAGAAAATTAGGTTTTACTTTAAAGAAAACTATGTCTGTAGCACAAGGGTTATATGAAGGAGTAAAAGTAGAAGAAAAAGGTACAGTTGGTTTAATTACTTATATGAGAACAGACTCTACTAGAATCTCAGAAGAAGCAAGAGCAGCTGCAAAAAAACATATTGTTAAAGAATATGGAGAAAACTATTACGAAAATCGCTATTACAAAACTAATAAAGATGCTCAAGATGCACACGAAGCTATAAGACCAACTTACGTAGAATTAGAACCAGAAAAAATAAAATCTTCCTTAACATCAGACCAATACAAGTTATATAAACTAATTTATAATCGTTTTATTGCAAGCCAAATGGCTGCAGCTGTTTTTGATACAGTAGCAGTTGATATTAAGGCAAGTGACTATTTATTTAAAGCAAATGGTCAAACACTAAGATTCAAAGGCTTTATGACTTTATATGTAGAATCAGATGATAGTAAAAAAGATGAAAACAAAAAAGAACAAGAAAATACTCTGCCAGAATTAAAAGAAAAAGAAGAATTAAAAAAGCAAAAAGTAGAGCCAAAACAAAGCTTTACAGAACCACCACCAAGATATACAGAAGCAAGTTTAGTAAAGGCATTAGAAGAAAAAGGAATTGGAAGACCAAGTACTTATTCTCCAACTATTACTACTATTTTAGAAAGAAGATATGTTGAGAAAGAACAAAAACAATTATTGCCAACAGAACTTGGAAAAGTAGTTAATAATTTATTAGTAGAAAACTTTAGTGATATTATCAATGTAGAATTTACAGCTAAAATAGAACAAGAATTTGACGAAGTAGCAGAGGGAAAAGAAGCATGGAAACAGGTTATTAGAGAGTTTTATGAGCCTTTTAAAGTAACTGTAGAAAAAGTAGAAAAAGAATTAGAGCATGTCAAATTAGAAGAAGAAGTTTCAGATGTACCATGTGAAAAATGTGGCAGAATGATGGTTTATAAATATGGAAGATATGGAAAATTCCTAGCTTGCCCAGGATATCCAGAATGTAAAAATGCAAAGCCAATTATAGAAACCATAGATGTAGCATGTCCAGTTTGTGGAGGAAAGGTACAAGTTAGAAAAACAAAAAGAAAGAGAAATTATTATATTTGTGAAAATAATCCTCAAAGTTGCAATTATATCTCATGGAATAAACCAAAATTAGGAGAAAAGTGGGAACCAGAGGAGAACGTTGCAGTGGAAACAAAGAAAAAAACTTCAAGTAAAACAACGAAAACTAAAAAAACAGCAAAAACAAAAGGAAAAACAAAGAAGAAATAAATTTCAAATGGAAACTATTGACATTTATTAAAAGATAGAGTAAAATAAAAATAGTAAAGTAACTTTAAGAATTTTCAAAGTAATCAAAAAAACCACGAGCGGCTACTCGTGGTTTTTTCTTGCACTATGTATTAGAGCCAAATTCTTTAAGAATAAGATAAACAAATAATAGTGCTAGTAACTTAAAGATATGCTTCAAAGCAATCACCTCCTTTAAAAAATACTCTCTAAACGAGGCAAAACAATTATATTATGTAAATATACAGAATGCAAGAAAAATCGTAAGACAGAAATCGACAAAAAAAGCTCCAAAAAATACTTTATTACTATTGTAAAAAATGTAAAAATGCGATATAATATATCACTAGAAAAAATGAGAGGTAAAACTCTAAAGGAAAGGGTAACAATGATAGTTAATCCAAGTATTTTAAATGAGTTACGTCTGTCGGCAGGACAAGCAAGTCAAGAAAAAGCAGAAGATTATGTTTTACAAAAAAGAATTAATATAAAAAAAGTAATTTATGAAAATGATAAAAATTTTGAAATCCGTTCCAAAGTAAAAGGGCATGGAGAAATCTATGATGTTCATATGCAAGTTGTAGAAGGTGAAATCGAAGCTCTTAGTTGTACTTGTGAAGACTATTATAGCCATTATGGAACTTGCCAACATATTTTAGCGACTCTTTTAGAATTTTCTCGTAATGAAAACTACATTCGTATTTTTTCAGGAGAAACAGAAGAAAAGCAAAGTGATATGGCAATATACAAAAAGTATCAAAGGCAAGAAGAAAAATATCGTAATTTCAAACAATTACTTCATGCTTTTTACCCAACACATGAAGAAGCACAACTAGAAAAGAAAAATAGAATTATGCCTCATAGCATTAAAATAGAGCCAAAATTAATTTATAATTCTTATTTAAAAACTATGAAATTAGAAATCAAACTAGGGGACAAACAGCTATATAAACTAAAAAATTTTCCAGAATTTTATGATAGAATGCAAAAAAAGGAATATTATGCTTATGGTGCGAAGTTAGCCTTTACTCATGAAGAAGAAGCTTTTTCAAAAGAAAGTCTTCCAATTTTATATTATATTTTAAAATATGCGGAAATTATTAAATATGCCAATGAAGCAACCAACCAATATAGTTATTATGGAAAAAACATGGAAGATGGCTATATTACCATATCCAATAGTGGAATGGACGAGCTATTTGAAGTTTTACAAGGACAAAAAATCCTTTTCCAAAAAGATGGAAAAGAAGAAATAGTATTGTTTTTAAAAGGCGAACCAGAAGTCAAATTTGAAATACAAGAAGAAGGAAAAAGAGAATATCGTCTGCTTACTAATATGGATATTTATGACTATGACATCATCGAAGGAAAAAGCCATATTTACTTTTATCAAGAACATATCCTATATCAATGTGAAGAAGAATTCAAACAAAATACATTAAAATTATTACAAGTATTTCGTAGTAACCTAACCAACCAAATTGTTTTTCCAAAAGAAGAAATAAGTCAATTATTTTCGCTTGTTTTCCCAAAAGTAAGAAAACAAATTCGTATAGAACCTACAATAGAGCAAGAAATAAAACAATATATTCCAAAAGAACTATATGTAAAACTTTATTTAGACTATAATGAAAAAAACTATATTACAGCAGATATCAAATTTGTGTATGGAGACAGAGAATTTAATCCTCTATTAGAAGAGCCAAAGGATATTCCAAGAGACATTATAAAAGAAGATGAAGTTCTAGAAATATTTAAACAATCTGGATTCATGTTAGAAGTAGAAAAAGCAAGGCTCATCCTTGTAAAAGAAGATGACATTTATCAATTCTTAATGCAAGATATTGAAACTTATATGAAAAAATTTGAAGTGCTTGCTACAGACCAATTTAAGCAAAAAGAGATAAAAGCACCGAAAATCGGAAACATTGGAGTACATATTGAAAATAATCTCTTAAATATTGATTTTTCCAATATTGACTTCGATTTCAGTGAGCTAAAAGAAATTATGGAAAAATACCATTTAAAGAAAAAATATCATCGTTTAAAAGATGGAAGCTTCATTGAACTAGAACAGAATGAAACCATGGATTTTCTAGATAGCATGGCAAAAGGAATGGATATTTCTTACAAAGAACTAGAAAAAGGAGAATTAAAACTTCCTATTTATCGAAGCTTATATTTAGATAGAATTCTAGAAAATAACAAAATAGCAAATGTTAGCAAAGATAGTAATTATCAAGAATTAGTACATCAAGTAGAAGAAAAAGATTTTACAAACCCAATTATTTTACCAAAAAACTTAAACGCAACTTTAAGAAATTACCAAAAAATAGGTTATGAATGGTTAAAGGTGCTAGACAGTTATGGGTTTGGAGGAATTTTAGCAGATGATATGGGACTTCGGAAAAACTATACAATTATTAGCTGTTATTCTAGATTATGTACAAAGAGAAAAAGAACCAAAGCCAACCATTGTAGTATGCCCAAGTTCTTTAACATTAAATTGGAAAAATGAAATTGAAAAATTCACTAAAAACTTAAGTACTCTTGTTATTCGTGGAAATGCACAAGAAAGAGAAAAACAAATAGAAAGCCTATCTCAATACAATATTGTTATTACTTCTTATGATTTATTAAAGCGCGACATAGACATTTACAAAAAATGCAATTATGAATTTCAATATATTATTGCCGATGAAGCGCAATATATAAAAAACAATAACACACAAAATGCAAAAGCAATAAAAGAGTTGCAAGCAAGAACAAAATATGCATTAACAGGAACTCCTATTGAAAATTCTTTAGCAGAACTATGGTCTATTTTCGATTTCATTATGCCAGGTTATTTGTTCAGTTATCATAAATTTAAAGAACTTTATGAAATGCCAATTGTAAGAGATGAAGACGAAATAGCAATGAAAAAATTAAAAATGTTAATTGAACCATTTATATTAAGAAGAATAAAAAAAGAAGTGTTAACAGAATTACCAGATAAAACAATTACTATATTAAATAATGAAATGGAAGAAGAACAACAAAAAATTTACCTATCATATTTGCAAAATGCAAAACAAGAGGCAATGAGCGAAATAAAAGCAAGCGGATTTGAAAAAAGTCAAATTAAGATTTTAGCATTGCTAATGAGGTTAAGGCAAATTTGTTGCCATCCAGCATTATTTTTAAATGATTATAAAGGGGAAAGTAGCAAACTTTTGCAATGTATGGAAGTAATGAAAGATGCCATTGCAGCAGGACATAAAATTCTATTATTTTCTAGCTATACAGCAATGTTTCCAATGCTTGAAAAAGAGCTAAAAAAAGAAAACATTGCATATTTAAAATTAACAGGACAAACCAAAGTAGGAGAAAGAATACAATTAGTAGATGAATTTAACGAAAATGAGAACATTAAAGTATTTCTTATTTCATTAAAGGCAGGAGGAACAGGATTAAACTTAATTGGTGCAGATATGGTTATTCACTATGATCCATGGTGGAATTTATCTGCAGAAAATCAAGCAACAGACAGGACTTACAGAATTGGACAAAAGAGAAATGTACAAGTATACAAACTAATTACGAAAAATTCCATTGAAGAAAAAATTTATGAATTACAGGAAAGAAAAGCAAAATTAATCGATAATATGTTATCAACGAATGAAACTTTCTTAAATAAATTATCCAAAGAAGAAATTATGGAATTATTTGAGTAAAACAAAGCAAAAAGCAACTTATGAAAAGTTGCTTTTTGCATACGTTAGGAATTATAACAAAATGAAAAATCCAATACTTTTAAAAAATCATTAGATGAATGTAAAAACAATTTTCCTTTAATATTACATTGCTCTGCATAATCAGAAACAAACTGAAGAAGTCTATCATCAACAGAGCAATATCTAATAGTAGTGAAAATGTACTCATTACATTCAATATGTACCATGCCATCAAAATGGTGATAAACACTAAGATGCACAGGAAAAAGCTCATAATATTTGCTTTTAATAAAGTGCCAAATACTTAAAGCAAAATTCTCTGTTTCATTGGCAAGAGTATTACATTCCTTTAATAAATTATCTTGTCCATTTTCCATGTATAAGTCTCCTTTCTGTGAATTATCACATAAAGTATCATTAATATAGTTACTGCAAAATAGTATATAACAATAAAAGCAATTTTGCAAGAAAAAAACTTGGAAATCTGTGTAAAAGGTATTGACATTTATTTATTAATATTATCAAATAATAATTGAAAGGAAATATTATATGGAAAAATATATAACAGTAATTGGTGGAGGTTTAGCCGGTTGTGAAGCGGCCTACCAAATTGCAAAAGCAGGAATAAACGTGAAATTATATGAAATGAAACCATCTAAGTTCTCGCCAGCACATACCAATACAAATCTAGCAGAAGTTGTATGTAGCAATTCTTTTAAATCAAATTTACATACGAATGCTTGTGGTTTGCTAAAAGAAGAACTACGAATGCTTGATAGTTTACTTATAAAAATTGCAGATGAAACTAGTGTTCCAGCAGGACAAGCCTTAGCAGTAGATAGAGAAATATTTGCACAAAAAGTAACGCAAGTATTAGAAAATACAAAAAATATACAAATCATTAGAGAAGAAGTAACAAACTTAGAAAACTTGTTACAAAATGGGATTGTTATTATTGCAACAGGACCGCTTACTTCCAATTCCTTATCAGAAGAAATAATAAAGTTAACAGGAAAAGAAAAACTCAGTTTTTATGATGCAGCAGCCCCAATTATTGAAAAAGATAGTATTGACTTTTCTATTGCTTTTTATGGCAATAGGTATGAACAAGAAAGAGGCAAGGAAGAACCAATAGAAGAATGGAAAAATAGAAACAAAGAACAAGAAGCAAGCTATATCAATCTTCCTATGAACCAAGACGAATATGAAAATTTCTGGCAAGAATTAGTTAATGCAGAGGTGGTAGAATTACATGAATTTGAAAAAAGAGAAATTTTTGAAGGATGTATGCCAATTGAAGTAATGGCAAAAAGAGGAAAAGATACTTTACGTTTTGGACCGTTAAAACCAGTAGGCTTTACTGATTTAAGAACAGGAAAAAGGCCCTATGCTTTAGTACAGTTAAGGCAAGATAATCAAGAAGGAAGCCTTTACAATATGGTAGGTTTTCAAACAAATTTAAAATTCGGAGAACAAAAAAGAGTATTCTCGCTTATACCAGGTTTGGAACAAGCAGAATTTATGAAATATGGAGTTATGCACCGTAACACTTTTTTAAATTCACCAAAACTATTAAATGCAACTTATCAAATGAAAGAAATACCAAACTTATACTTCGCAGGGCAAATAACAGGGGTAGAAGGCTATGTAGAATCCATTAGCTCTGGTATGGTAGCAGCCATCAATGCAATTAGACAAAGTACAGAAAAGCAAGCGATAATCTTTCCAAAAGAAACTATTATAGGGGCCCTAGCAAATTACATTTCAAGCTATGAAGGTGATTTTGAACCAATGAATGCAAACTTTGGAATACTACCACCACTGCTAGAAAAGATAAAAGATAAAAAAGTAAAATACGGAAAATTAGCAGATATTGCAATTCAAAAACTAAAAACAGTTATAAAATAAACATAACTGTTTTTGTAAATATTACCAAAATAAGTCAAAATGATTAAATTTTAATAACAATTTAATAAATTTTACATAATATAGTTGCAATTTATGTCATTTTATGGTAAAATGGTAAATAGGTGAAACTGTATTTTGAAGGGAGAAAATATATGGAAGAAATACAAAAAAAATTAAAAGATGAAATAAAAAATTTTTATGAACAAAAGAAAACAATAGAAGAATTGAACATAACAACAAATAACTTACAAGAAGACATGAAACAAATCGAAGAAGAGCAAAAAGATATATTAGATAAAGAAAGTGGTTTTTATACAGATTTAGAAACAAAAAAAGCAGAAAAAAATACTCAATTTATCACAATCTTAAATGAAAGAATGGGAAAAGAAAACCAATTAAAAAATGCAATCATTGGGGCAAAATCTGAAATCATTGAAAAATTACAAAAAAAATTAAAAATTATAGATGCTAATAGAAATATGGAATTAGAAGAAAATTTAGAAGACCTAGAAGCAGAAAAAGAAACAATAGAAAAAGAATTGAAATTAAATGAAGTAACTCGTGAAGAGTTTGATACTTTATCTAATGCAGAAAAGCAAGCAGTTAGAAAAGCAAAGGAAAGATATTTAATTAATAAAAATAGGTTAAAAGAAATAGAACCTAAAATTGAAATGTTATATTTATTAGATGGAAATAAACCAAAAGAAAGATATTTAGAAATTAGCAAAATGATTACAGATATTAAGGAAAAATTCACCTATGAAAATATCGAAAGTCTTTATGAAGAATATAAAGAGCCAGAAAATGAAATAGACAATCAAGCAGAAGAACAAGAAAACGAAGAAGTAAAGGCAGAAGAAGGAGTTAATGCAGAAAAACCAGAAAAAGAAGAAGTAAAACCACAAGAACAATCACAAAATGAAGTACATAATCAAACAGTATCACAACCAAGAAACAATATAATAAATACTAAGCCAATGACACAAACTAAAAAAGAACAACCTGAAAATGATATCGATAATCAACAAGACGAGCTATCAGAGGCAACAGAAGTATATCAAGATTTAAATATTTCTGATGAAAAGGTAAAGATAATTTATAATGCTAAAAGAGATACCTATACTATTACTAATGTAAATAAAATAGGAAAATTAGTTGTAGAAAGAACCAAACTTGAGGAATATGACAAAATAGATATATCAAAACAAAAAGATACTTTAAGTAATATAGAAAGCTTAGATATTAATGTACTTAAATTATTATCTATTTATGATAAAAAGTTTGGCACCAATAAAACTGAGCAATATACCCAAATTGTATTAGCAGAAAAAGAACGAGAAAATACAGAAATCGAAATGGAAGAAAAACAAATTAGCATCACATATAATTTAAAAGGTCTATATGATAAAAAGCAAACTGAATCTGAATATGATGAGCAAGAAGATGTATTTACAAAAGAAGAAAAAGAAACTCTACTAAACTTAGCAAACAATGCTAAAGCAAGAGGAATAGCAACTGTTAAAAAAGGTATTTATGTAACAATAAGAGAACAATTAGATAATATTATGAATAGTATTAATCAGTTCAGAAATAGGAAAGCAATAGCAGAACAATCAGCAAGAATAGCACGAGAAGAGAAAGAAGAAAAACAAAGACAATATGATGCAGAATTAGAAGAAAATGAAAGAATAGTAGATGAAGCAATAGCAGCAAAAGAAGCAGAAAATGAGCAAATATCACAAACAGAACAAGAGGAAAAAACATTAACACAAAGAGAACAGTTTGTAAAAGAACATGAAATGAATCCAATTTATAAATTATATTTAGAAGAATCAAAAAAACCAGGATTTGATGCAAATAAGTTTAAGCAAAAGCATATTTGGTTATATGAAGGCAATAATATGGAAGCATTAGAAGCATTAGCAGAAATAGAACATTATGAAGAAGAACAACAAAACCAAGCAAATAATAAAGAAGAACAACAAAACCAAGCAAATAATAAAGAAGAACATGAAACAGAGCAAGTAGAAGTAAAATAATAAAAATTATGAACAAATATTATGTAAAACCTTGCAAAATTTGGAAAAACGTGCTATAATATAAGTATCAATGGTGAAAAACCAAAATAAGGAGGAAAAAATATGCAACAGGACAACGCAGAAAGAAAGTATAGAAACAGAGTACGGGAAGACAGAATCCTCTTCATTGCAATTGGTGTTCCAATTGTAGCCGCATTACTCATTGGTGCTGGGCCGGCAATTTGGCAGGGCATTACTTCTATCGTAAAAGTAATTGCTCCAAATGTTTGGACAGTACTGGTATATATTTATATAGCAGTACTTGCCTTCCTGATAGGGCGCAGAACTAAGAAGTAATCGCAAAAAGGTACCAATATAATATTGGTACCTTTATTATTTTTAAAAATGAAATAAAAAACAGTACAAATAATATTGACATATAGTCTAATAAATGATATAATAATACCGCTTATGAATTTGCCTAAAAATGGTAATTCCGTAGCGGTTTTATTTTGTCAAAAGAGAAAATAAAAACAAAAAATAAGGAGGTGAAATTTAAGTGCCAACAATTAATCAATTAGTAAGAAAAGGAAGACAAACTGCTACTACAAAATCTACATCACCAGCTCTTCAACATGGTTATAACTCTATGAAAAAAAGAACAACCGATAAAAGGTCACCACAAAAGAGAGGTGTATGTACTGTAGTAAAAACAGTAACCCCTAAGAAACCAAACTCTGCTTTAAGAAAAGTAGCCAGAGTTAGACTTTCTAATGGGTATGAAGTAACTTCTTATATTCCTGGAATTGGACATAACCTACAAGAGCACAGCGTTGTTCTAATTAGAGGTGGAAGGGTAAAAGATTTACCAGGTGTTCGTTACCACATTATAAGAGGAACCTTAGATACAGCTGGTGTAAAAGATAGAATGCAAGCTAGATCTAAGTATGGAGCTAAAAAACCTAAAAAATAATTTTTATTTTGTTTTATCTTGAAATTATAAGGTTACTTTTAATTTCCAAGATGCAATGGTTTTTAAACTAAATTAGTGCGCTATAACTTACTAATTTAAGGGACTTAAATTTAGAATAAATTATACGCGCTATACTAGGAAAATTCGAGAAGAAAGAAAAAGTATTGAATTTTTCAAGAGTACCAAAAATACTTAAAGAAAACTTTAAGTAATATTATTAAAGGAGGGAAGAATAGTGCCAAGAAGAGGATTTATCGCAAAAAGAGACGTAATAGCAGATCCAATGTACAATAGCAAACTTGTTACAAAACTAATTAACAATGTTATGCTAGATGGTAAAAAAACAGTAGCTCAAAATATTGTATATGATGCATTCGATATCATTAAAGAAAAAGAGCAAAAAGATCCGCTAGAAGTATTCGAAGAAGCACTTAATAATGTAATGCCAGTACTTGAAGTAAAGGCAAGACGTGTAGGAGGTGCTACTTACCAAGTACCACTAGAAATCAGACCAGAAAGAAGACAAACTTTAGGTTTAAGATGGCTAGTAACTTATGCTAGAAACAGACATGAAAAAACAATGGCTGAAAAACTAGCAGCTGAAATCTTAGATGCAATCGCTGGAAATGGTGGAGCATTCAAGAAGAAAGAAGACATGCATAGAATGGCAGAAGCAAACAAAGCTTTCGCACATTACAAATGGTAAAATAAAAAAGAAGGAGGAAACAACCAAATGGCTGGAAGAGAGTTTTCTTTAGAGAAAACAAGAAATATAGGAATCATGGCCCATATTGATGCCGGAAAAACAACCACAACCGAAAGAATTCTATTCTATACAGGTAGAACTCATAAAATCGGAGAGGTTCACGAAGGTGAAGCAACTATGGACTGGATGGTTCAAGAACAAGAAAGAGGTATTACAATTACTTCTGCTGCAACTACTTGTAAATGGATGGACCACAGAATCAACATTATCGATACCCCAGGTCACGTTGACTTCACTGTAGAAGTAGAAAGATCTTTAAGAGTATTAGATGGTTCTGTACTAGTTTTAGCAGCAAAAAGTGGTGTGCAACCACAATCTGAAACCGTATGGAGACAAGCCGATAAGTACAAAGTACCAAGAATGGCATATGTCAACAAAATGGATATGGTTGGAGCAGATTTTTATGGATGCGTTGAGCAAATGAAAGAAAGACTAAAAGCAAACGCAGTTCCAATCGAATTACCAATAGGTGCAGAAGACAATTTCCAAGGAATTGTAGACCTAGTAAAAATGAGAGCATTTATCCATAAAGATGATTTAGGAAAAGAAATTGAAGAATGTGATATTCCTGCAGATTTAAAGGAAAGTGCCGAAAAATATAGATCAGAAATGGTAGAAGCAGCAGCAGAGCAAGACGATGAATTAATGATGAAATACTTAGACGGAGGAGAATTAACAGAAGACGAAATCAGACTTGGTCTAAGAAAAGGAACTATTGCAAATACAATTGTACCAGTAACTTGTGGTTCATCTTATAAAAATAAAGGTGTACAAGAATTACTAGACGCAGTTGTATATTATATGCCATCTCCACTTGATATTCCACATATCAAAGGAGTTGACGAACAAGGAAATGAAGTAGAAAGAAAAACATCTGATAGTGAACCTTTCGCAGCATTAGCATTCAAAATTGCAACAGACCCATTTGTTGGAAAACTTTGTTTCTTTAGAGTATATTCTGGAACATTAGAATCAGGTTCTACAATTTTAAATGCAAACAAAGACAAAAAAGATAGAATGGGAAGAATTCTATTAATGCATGCTAACCATAGAGAAGATATAGATAAAGTATATGCAGGAGACATTGCAGCAGCAGTTGGATTAAAAGAAGTATCTACAGGTGATACACTTTGTGATCCAGCACATCCTGTTATTCTAGAATCTATGGAATTCCCAGAACCAGTTATTGATATCGCAATTGAGCCAAAAGATAAAGCAAATAGCGAAAAATTGGGAATTGCACTTGCAAAACTTGCAGAAGAAGATCCAACATTCAAAACGTATACAGACCATGAAACTGGACAAACTATTATCGCTGGTATGGGTGAGCTTCACTTAGATATCATCGTAGACCGTTTAAAGAGAGAATTTAAAGTAGAATGTAATGTAGGTAAACCACAAGTTTCTTACAAAGAAACAATTAGAAATAAAGTAAAAGTACAAGGAAAATTCGCTCGTCAATCTGGTGGACGTGGACAATACGGAGATGTATGGATTGAATTAGAACCATTAGAGCCAGGAAAAGGAATTATATTCGAAAGCCAAATCGTTGGTGGTGCTGTTCCAAAAGAATACATTAAACCAACCGAAGATGGTATTAGAGAAGCTGCAGAAAGCGGTATCTTAGCAGGTTACCCTGTTATCGATTTCAAAGCAACTCTAGTAGATGGTTCTTACCATGAAGTTGACTCATCTGAAATGGCATTCAAAATTGCAGGTTCTATGGCATTCAAAGAAGGATGTCGTCAAGCAAAATCTGTATTATTAGAGCCAATCATGAGAGTAGAAGTAACAGTTCCAGAAGAATACATGGGAGATGTTATTGGAGACATTAACTCTCGTCGTGGAAGAATGGAAGGAATGGAAGCAAGAAGCGGAAGCCAAATCATTCGTGGATTTATTCCATTATCTGAAATGTTTGGTTATGCTACAGACTTACGTTCTAAAACACAAGGTAGAGGAACATACTCAATGGAACCATCTCATTATGAAGAAGTTCCAAAATCAGTATTAGATGTCATTGTAGCATCTAGAGCAAAAAAACAAGACTAGTTTTTTGAAAATACTTGCAATTTTTATAAAAATGTTATAAAATGCAAGTACTTGAACTTAAGTTATTAAATTTAAAAAATAAAAAATCAAAAAGGGAGGAAATTTCAAATGGCAAAGGAAAAATTTGAAAGAACGAAACCACACGTTAACATTGGTACAATCGGACATGTTGACCATGGTAAAACAACAACAACAGCAGCTATTACAAAATACCTAGGATTACTAGGAAAAGCAAAATATGAAGCTTATGATGCAATCGATAGTGCACCAGAAGAAAAAGAAAGAGGAATTACAATTAACACAGCTCACGTAGAGTATGAAACAGATAACAGACACTATGCTCACGTTGACTGCCCAGGCCATGCTGACTATGTTAAAAACATGATTACTGGTGCTGCACAAATGGATGGAGCAATCTTAGTTGTTTCAGCAGCAGATGGACCAATGCCTCAAACAAGAGAGCATATCCTACTTGCAAGACAAGTTGGTGTTAAATATATCGTAGTTTACCTAAACAAATGCGATATGGTTGACGATCCAGAATTATTAGAATTAGTTGAAATGGAAGTTAGAGACTTACTTTCAAGCTATGATTTCCCAGGAGACGAGATTCCAATCGTAAAAGGATCTTCATTAAAAGTATTAGAGTCTACATCTACAGATCCAAATGCACCAGAATATGCATGCATGAAAGAATTAATGGAAGCAGTTGATAGCTACATCCCAACACCAGAAAGACCAATCGACCAACCATTCTTAATGCCAGTAGAAGACGTATTCACAATTACAGGACGTGGAACAGTTGCTACAGGTAGAGTAGAAAGAGGAACAGTTAAATTACAAGACGAAGTTGAAATCGTTGGTATCAAACCAGTTAACAAGAGCGTTGTTACAGGTGTTGAAATGTTTAGAAAACTATTAGACCAAGCAGAAGCTGGAGACAACATTGGTGTATTATTAAGAGGTATTGATAGAAAAGACATCGAAAGAGGTCAAGTTTTAGCAAAACCAGGAACAATACATCCACATACAAAATTCACTTCTCAAGTTTACGTTCTAACAAAAGAAGAAGGTGGACGTCATACACCATTCTTCGATGGATATAGACCACAATTCTATTTCAGAACAACAGACGTTACAGGTGTTATTAAATTACCTGCTGGAACAGAAATGGTTATGCCAGGAGATAACGTAGATATGGAAATCGAATTAATTACTCCAATCGCTATTGAAAAAGGACTAAGATTCGCTATCCGTGAAGGTGGTAGAACAGTAGGTTCTGGAGTTGTAGCTGATATTAAAGAATAATTAATTTTAGCAAATAAAAAAAGCAAAGTTGAGCAAGAAATTGCAAGCTTTGCTTTTTCTGTTTTTGAGGACAAAAAAAACAGGTCTTGACATTTCAGTTATTTATCGATATACTTATAAACGTAAATTTCTTTAAAAAGAAATTGAAAGGATGATAGAAAAAATGAAGTGTGTAAGACTAATAATATTAGAAATAGTAGTTACCTTGTGTATGGTATTTTTGCTTACTAGTAAGAGTATGGCTACTACTGCTATTGTAGATACAGATACACTAAAATTAAGAAAAGAAGCATCAACTGACTCTACTGTTTTAGAATTATTAAATTTAGGAGAAAAATTAAATGTAATAGAACAATCTGGTGACTGGGTTAAAGTAAAAGTAAATGGCATGACAGGTTTTGTTCATAAAGACTATGTAAAAATAGAAGAGGAAGAACGAGAAGAACCAATTATGCAACAACCACAAGAAGAAAAACCAGAAAAAACGGAAACAGAAAATGAAAATAGTAATCTTCAACAAAATAATAATGAAGTAACAGAGCAAAATCAAGGTTCTACAATCAATGAAGTAGTAGAGCAAAATCAAGAATCCACAATCGAAGAAGGAACAGAACAAAGTAAAGAATTTACAATCAGAGAAGCAACGTTAAAAACAAATGCAGATGTTTTTATATTGCCATTAATTAATACTATTAAAATAGGAAATCTTAGTAAAAATCAAGATATTCTTATTATGGATGAAGTAAATGGATGGTTTTATATACAAACAGAAGAAATCAGTGGATGGGTACGTCAAGAAACAATTAACGATGAAACTAATACTCAAACACCTGCAACAAATAACGAAAATACAAATCCAGAAGTACAAGGAAATGAGGGAACATCAAATACAGAAACGCCAAATGGTGAATTAACCAATGGCGAGGAACCAAACGAGGACCAAACAAATACAATACAAGAGACTCCAATTGAAGAGAAAGTAATGTATGTAAATTATTCATCTATTTATGTACGTAAAGGTCCAAGTACGGATACAGATGTAGTAGATACTTTAATTTTAAATAATGGAGTAACAGTAATTGCAGAGGTAGAAGATTGGTACAAAGTAAAAATTGGAGATACTACCGGTTATATTGCAAAAAGATTATTATCAAATACACAGCAACAAGATACTTCAAGAAGTGCAGAAGAAAGAACAGAAGAAACTACAAATGAGCAAAGTGGAGAAAGGCAAGAAACGATAAGTAACAATATAAGTAAGGGACAAGAAATCGTAAATTATGCAAAACAATATTTAGGTTGTAAATATGTATATGGTGGGTCAGGGCCATCTACATTTGACTGTTCAGGATTTACCATGTATGTTTATGCGCATTTTGGCATTTCTTTAAGCCATTCTGCAATAGCACAATCAAAAAACGGAACTTATGTATCAAAACAAGATTTACAACCAGGTGATTTAGTATTTTTTAAAGACTATGAAACCATGGACGGAATTGGACATTGTGGAATTTATATAGGAGATGGAAATTTTATTCACGCATCATCAGGGACAGGTTATTGTGTAAAGATTTCTACATTATTATCAGGAAGTTATGATAACAGATATGAAACAGCAAGAAGATTAATATAAAAGAATATGTAAAATAAAAAATAGGGGCGCAATCGGAAAGAAGAAAAAATGGAATTATTATGCATAACGATTGCATGGCTATTAGGAATTTTATCGGGGCTATACTTTAAAATAGGTATAGTCTTTTTTATGCTGTCAATCTTACTAGAGTGTTTTCTAAGAAAAAATAATTTATACTGGAGACAATACTTCAACAACATTTGTTTAAAACGCTACTTTATTATTTTTTTGGTAGGTTATTTTATTGCTTTTATGCAAATTACTTATCTAGAAAATTCATTTGAAACAAAGTATACAAATAAACAAGGCGAAATAAAAGTAGCAGGAACAATTATTTCCAACGGCTTACAAAAGCAATATAGCACCAACTATACCTTAAAAGTACAGTCTATTAATGGAGATACATCTTATAAAAATACGACTTTATTATTAAAAGTAAAAAAAGAAAAGCAAGACACGAACTATACTTATGGAAATCAAATTTCATTAATAGGAGAATTTGAAAAACCTTCTTCACAAAGAAATGAAGGTGGATTTGATTATGCCCAATATTTAAAAACGAAACAAATTTATGGTACGGTAACAACAAAAGCAAGTACAATAACATTAATAAAAGAAAATAATAGTAATTTTATTTTCAAATTAGCTAATATAGTATCTAATAAAATACAAGAAAAAGCAAATGAATTACTAGAAAAAGAAGAAGCAGGTTTATTAACAGCAATTTTAATAGGAAATAAAGAAAGCTTAGAAGTTCAAGTACAAGAAGCCTTTCAAAAAAGTAATTTATCTCATATGCTGGCTGTTTCTGGAGCCCATGTGTCTTACGTTATGTTAGGACTTCATTCTCTTATGACAATAGGAAAAATAGGAAAAAAGAAAGGTAAAATAGTTACCATTTTTCTTCTTTTGTTTTTTATTTTAATGACAGGGCAAACTTCCTCTGTTACAAGAGCTTGTTTTATGGCAATTTACCTTATTATAGCCCATTTATTTCATATAAGAGTTTCTACCATTGCAAGTATTAGTATTTCTATGTTAATCCTTATGATTTTAAATCCATATTGCATTTTCGAAGTAGGTTTTCAGCTTTCTTATGGCGGAACAATTGGTATTGTACTACTTTATAAACCATTAAAGCAATACATTAACAGAAAAGTGGAAATATTAGAAGGAGATAAAGATGCATTAGAACAAAAACCAAAAAATGTGCAAAAAATACTAAAGATAAAATTAACTCAAATAATACTAAAAATTAAGCAAAGTGTGAAAGAAATACTTTTGATTACGATAAGTGCTAATCTCATTTTAATTCCAATCATGTTATATCACTATAATACCATTTCACTTACATTTCTTATTTCCAATTTACTTGCTTCTCCTATTATGGGAATTGTAGTTATATTGGGATTTCTTACTATTGTTATTTCGTTTATTTTACCAGGAATAGCAAAATTATTAGTTTTTCCTTTACAATTTTGTCTTAGAATATTTTTACAAATTGCTATATTAACTAGTAATATTCCTTTTTCTCAAATCAAAGTTCCTACCCCAAAGCTATACGAGCTTCTACTTTACTATATCATACTTGCTATTTTTTTCATTTATCAAAATAAAAGAAAAGTAAAGAGTACAAACACAATAATAAAATACGTAAAAAAAATTACAAAGAAAAAACAAATTGCTATTTTACTTATGATAATTCTATTCATATTGGTATGTAGGCAAATTCCTAAGCCTTTAAAGGTCCACTTTATTGATGTAGGGCAAGGAGATAGTATGCTGATTATAACACCACATGGAAAAACAATACTAGTAGATGGAGGAGGGGCAAAAGATAATGAAAGTTTTGATGTAGGAGAAAATACTTTAATTCCTTATTTACTAGATAAAGGTATTGCAAAATTAGACTATGTACTAATTTCTCATTTTGACTCAGACCATGTAGGTGGAATATTAACCCTACTAAAAGAAATAAAAACAGAAAAAGTTATAATTAGTAAACAGGGAGAGAATTCTCAAAATTACGAGAATTTTAAAGAAATAGTCAAAGAAAAAAGAGTAAAAGTAATTATAGTGAAGCAGGCAGATATGTTAACAATAGAAAATAATCTTTCCCTTCAAATTCTATGGCCACAAGAAGAACAAATTAGTGAAAATGTATTAAACAACAATTCCTTGGTAGCAAAATTAAATTATAAAAACTTTTCAATATTACTTACAGGTGATATCGAAGAAATAGCAGAAAAGAAGATTTTAGAAACATATAAGAATTCTAATATTTTAAAATCGACAGTATTAAAAGTTGCTCATCACGGTTCTAAAAGTTCTAGCATACAAGAATTTTTAGAACAAGTAAAACCCAAAATTGCACTAATTGGAGTAGGCAAAAATAATACCTTTGGACACCCAAATGATGGTGTAATAGAAAGATTGAAAAATTTGCGGAACAAAACTATATCGAACCGATGAAATGGGTGAAATTAGCATAACAATTAATAAAAATGGAAACATTAAGATAAAAAAGCATATTCAATGAAAGATAACTATTGATAGTCATTGTAATATTTTTTATACAAAATCATAAATAAGGATTGTATTTATCATAAAAGAGTATAAAAAAATTGGTATATTTTAACTAAAAAAACACATACTAAGAAAAAATGAAAAGAAAGATGGAGATGTATATGAGAAAAGGATATATTATTGCAATAATCGCAATTATTACAATTGCCATTGGAGTCATCATTGGTTTTGTTTTAGGAGGTAGAAATGAAACATCCAACTTACAACTAGAGTCAGATACGCAACTAGCAGAACAAGCAGAAAATAAAACAAACAGAATAGAAACCATTCCGACAATGACCATAGAAGTACAAACAACGCCCAATACGCTATATGTTTTTCAAACCTATTATAAGCAATGCAAACATACGACAGAAGAAACTGTAACTTTGCCTCAAGAAGAAATTAACAAAACCGAAGAAGTTCTACAAGAAAAATATAGAGATTGGGCAATAAAAGAATTTACTCCTTCAAAAGTTATTTTCGAGCAAGAACAAGAAGGAATTTGTGAAGAACATTATCTTATCAAAGATGATAATGGCTATGTAGCAATATATACTATCGATATTTTAGGACAAGCTATTCTAAAAGAAAAAACAGAAATTGTCACAGATTATTTGCCAGAAGCAGATAAAAAGCTATTAAAAGAAGGAATTCAAGTAATTGGGAAAGAAAAACTCAATGCTACCTTAGAAGATTATGAATAAGAAAATAAGTAAGTGCATAAATTTTCCACTTTTAACAAATAATATGGAAAGAAAACCTATTGTTTGAAGGAGTGGAGTTTTTTTATGCTATATAAAAGTTTAAATCGTAAAGGAGTTTATCTAGATAAAGAACAATTAGAACAATACTTAGAAAAATTAGCTTCAGATCATATTTTGCAAAATACTAGTAGCAAAGATACCTATCCTATTCCAAAATTGAAAGAAAATTTTCATAAAATAGAAGAAGTTTACCGTTTATTAAATGAACATATTAAACTAGGAATTCCCATTCATCCTGCAGGAGAATGGTTATTAGACAATTTTTATATTATCGAAGAAACAGTTAAAACAATTCTGCAAGAACTTCCTCTAAAAAAATATAAACAATTTCTCGGTATTAGTAATGGAACAGATGCAGGATTTGCTAGAGTATATGTCCTTGCTCATGAAATTGTAAATTATAGTGACAGTCATATTAATGCACATCAAGTAAGTAATTTACTTTCTAGCTATCAAAAAAAGAAAACATTAACCATGGATGAAATTTGGAATTTAGGAATTTTCATGCAAATTGTATTAGTACAAAACATCAGAGATATTTGCGAAAAAATCTATTTTAGCCAAATGCAAAAATATCGTGTAGAAAATATTTTAGAAAGATTACTAGAAAAAAAGGAAGAATTAAAATATAAAAATTTGTCCGAATATAAAGCAAAAGTAAAAGGATATGGAGAAATGAAATATCCTTTTATTGAATATTTATCGTATCGTTTAAAAATGCACGGAAGAGCGGCAGCTCCTTTTATTATGGTGCTAGAAGAACAAGTAAATAAAATGGGAACTACCATTGAAGAGGTTATTAAAAAAGAGCATTTTGATATTGCACTTAAAAAAGTAAGCATGGCAAATTGCATTACAAGCATGAAAGAATTATTACGTATGGATTTCAAATCTATTTTTGAACAAACCAATGGAGTAGAAGAAATATTAAAACAAGATCCTGCCCAAATATATTCTAAAATGGATTATAAAACAAAAGAACAATATCGAAATACAATACAAGAAATTGCTAAAAAAACGAAAATTGCAGAAATTTATATTGCTAAAAAAGCTCTGCAATTTGCGATAGAAGAAAAAGAAAAAAGTAAGCAAGAAAATAAACAAGCACATATTGGTTATTATTTTATGACAGATGAGGGAAAACAAAAGTTATATGAAGCTTTACAGCAAAAACCAATAAAAATAATGAAGAAAGAAACAAAAATAAAAATTTATATTAGTAGTATTTGGGCTTTTGCTATTTTACTAGATATATTATGTATGTTCAGTTTCTATCAACAAGTGCATATGGCAATTTTCACTATTTTGCTCGGTATTTTGTTAATTCTTCCTCTTCAAGAAATTGCTGTCCAAATCATACAATATGTCTTAGGAAAGGTAGAAAAACCAAAAGCAATACCCAAAATGGATTTTTCTCATGGAGTGCCAAAAGAAGAAGCTACTTTCATTGTAATTCCGACAATTTTAAAAAATAAAGAAAAAATACAACAACTCATGAAAAAATTAGAAGTATACTACTTAGCAAACCAAAGTGAAAACCTTTATTTTGCATTACTTGGTGATTGTAGTTCTGGGCAAAATAAAGAAGAACCTTTTGACAAAGAAGTCATAGAAGAAGGAAAAAAGCAAGTAGAACGATTAAACAAAAAATATAAAAACGCATCAGAAATAGAAGAAGTACAAAATAAAACTTTTCCTAAATTCCATTTTATTTATCGAAAACGCTACTGGAATGGACAAGAAGAATGCTATTTAGGATGGGAAAGAAAAAGAGGACTATTAAATCAATTCAATGAATACATTTTAGGACATGAAGAAAATCCATTTCTTGTTAACACCATTAACGAATGTTTATTTGGAGATATTTCCAAAAAAAATATTAACAAAAAAAATGATTTTAATAGGCAGAATACTCAAAAAGAAACATTTTCAATGCCTACGATAAAATACGTTATTACGTTAGATGCAGATACAGAATTAGTGTTAAATAGTGGGTTGGAGCTAATTGGTAGCATGGCACATATTTTAAATAAACCAGAATTAAATCAGAAGCAAGATTGTGTAGTAAATGGACATGCTATTATGCAACCTCGTATTGGAATCACTTTAGAGGCAGCAAACAAAAATTTATTTACAAAAATATTTGCAGGAGCAGGAGGCGTAGATGCGTATACCAATGCTGTTTTTGATGTTTACCAAGATAATTTTGGAGAAGGTATTTTCACAGGAAAGGGAATTTACGATTTAGAAATATTTTCTAAGGTATTAAAAAGTGAAATTCCAGAAAATATGGTATTAAGTCATGATTTATTAGAAGGAAGTTACTTAAGGTGTGGACTGGTTTCAGATATTGTATTAATGGATGGTTATCCAAGTAGTTATGCTAGTTTCAAAACTAGACTACAAAGATGGATTCGCGGTGATTTTCAAATTATACAATGGAGTGGAAATAAAATTATTAATCAAAAACAGCTCGTGAAAGAAAATCCTTTAAATACACTTTCTCGTTATAAAATTATAGATAATTTTATGCGTGCTTTAATGCCTGTTTTTACTCTTGCCGCTCTTTTATATCTTTTTATATTTTTATTGTTTATTCCAGTAAAAATAACGGGTATTGTACTTTTGCTTATGGCTTCTTTACTAATGCCTACTCTTTTAGATTTAATAAATCGTATTGTGCATAAAAAAGAAGGCCAAAGCTATCAAAAAACATTTTATAAAAGAATTCCTTCTTGGGTAGCAAGTATAGAAAGAGGAATACTTAATGTTATGGCTCTTCCAGATAAAGCTATGTATTCTTTAAAAGCAATTTGCAGAACCATTTATCGTCTTACTATTAGTAAAAAGCACCTTCTAGAATGGACAACAGCAGAAGAGGCAGAAAAAATAGCAAAAACTGATTTAATTTCTTATTATCGTAGCATGCTTCCTAATGTAATTTGTGGAGCCTTGGGTATTTTTTATAGCATTACATTTTCAAGCCAAATCATTAGTTTTATTTTACTTTTACTATCATTTTTATGGCTTATAGCACCATTTGTTTATTGGTATATTAGTAAAAAACAAACAGAAGTAAAGCAAGATATATCGAAAAAAGATAAAGATTATTTATTAGAAATAGGAAGAAAAACGTGGCAATACTTTAAAGATACTTTGACAGAACAAAATCATTATTTGCCACCAGATAACTATCAAGAAGAAAGAAAGCAAGTTTTTGTTGAACGTACTTCTTCTACTAATATAGGGCTTTCTCTGCTTAGCGTTATTTCAAGTTATGATTTAGGGTATGAAAATTTAGAAGATACACTAAAACTATTAAATAAAATGATTAACACCATTGATGCTCTTCCTAAGTGGCACGGACACTTATATAATTGGTATAATATTAAAACATTAGAACCATTACTGCCACGCTATATTTCTACTGTAGATAGTGGAAATTTTGTTGGATATGTTTATGTCTTAAAGGCTTTTTATGAACAAATTAAAGAAGAATTAGAAAATGGAATATTCAAACTAGAAGAAGAAAAAAGAAAAGAATTTTTACAACTTATCCCTACTTGGGTAGGTAAGCCAATGAAAGAAATTCCTATGGCTAATGCTGATTTTACAAAATTATATGATCAAGAAAAACAGCTTTTTTCTATTGGATTTAATATAGAGGAAAATAAATTAACAGATTCGTATTATGATTTACTTGCCTCAGAGGCAAGGCAAGCAAGTATGGTAGCTATTAGTAAAAAGGATGTACCTGTAAAACATTGGTACCATTTAAGTAGAACATTAACGAAAATGAATGGATATAATGGACTTATTTCTTGGTCAGGAACTGCTTTTGAATATTTAATGCCAAATATTACAATGAAAAGTGAAAAGGAAAGTTTACTAGATGAGTCTTGTGAATTTATGCTAATGCTTCAAAAAGAATATGCTAAAAAACTAGGCATTCCTTGGGGCTTTTCGGAAACGGCATTTCATTTAAAAGATTTAAATCAAAATTATCAATATAAAGCCATTGGCATACCTTGGCTTGGACTAAAAAGAGGATTAGAAGAAGATATGGTAGTAGCAAGTTATGCCTCTATTATGGCATTAACCAGAATGCCAAAGGAAGTTGTAAAAAATATGAAAGAACTAGATTCTTTAGGTATGAATCAAAAATATGGATTTTACGAATCCATTGACTATACACCAATTCGTATGCCAAAAGGAGAAAAAAAAGCAATAGTAAAAACTTATATGGCACATCATCAAGCACTCATTTTACTTTCTATCAACAATTTCTTTAAAGACAATATATTGCAAAAAAGATTTTCTAGTAATCCAGAAATAGAAGCAACACAAATATTACTGCAAGAAACTATGCCAGAAAAAAGGATTATTACAAAAGAAGAAAAATTAAAACCAGTAAAAATCACTTACCAAGACTATGAAAATTATGCACAAAGAATTTATACAAAAGAGAAAGGAAAAATCTTATCAACTAATATCTTAGCAAATGAAGACTACAGCATTGTAATGGATGAAAGAGGAAGAGGCTATAGTAAATACAAACAATATTTAATTAATCGCTATTTTTCTACTTCACAAGAAGAACAAGGAATCTTTTTCTATTTTAAAAACATTAAAAATAAACGCATTTGGACTGCAAATATGATGTCATATTTAACCAAACCAGATAAACAAGAAGTGAACTTTTCCGAAGATGCTATTAAATTTAGAAGATTAGATGGTTCCATAGAAACAAAAATGAAAGTTACTATTAGTCCAGAAAAAAGAGTAGAAATTCGAAAAATAGAGTTAGAAAACCAAGGATTAGAAGAAGAAACCATTGAAATAACAGCAGCATTAGAGCCATCGCTAACAACATTAGAAGCAGACCGTAGTCATCCTGCTTTTCAAAATTTATTTTTAACATTAGAATATCAAGAAGAAGATAATATATTTATTTTTAAAAGAAAAGATAGACAAGATACAAAAAAAGGATTATATTTAGCAAGCTCTTTTTATACAGAAGAAGAAACGATTGGAGAATTAGAATATGAAATAGATAAAGAAAAATTTCAAGGAAGAGGTAATCTAGGACTTCCTATTATGGTAGAAACTTCAAAACCTTTTTCTAAAAAAATACAAGCCACAGTAGATCCTATACTTGCTTTAAAAAGAACCATTCTTTTACGTCCAGAACAAAAGGCTTCCTTTAGTTTATTACTTAGCGTATCAGAAGAAAAAGAAGAAGCAGTGCAAAACGTAAAAGAATATCAAAACGAAGAAAAAATTAAGCAAGCTTTTGCTTTAAGTGTTGCAAAGGCAGATACAGAAGCACGATATTTAAGATTAAATGCAAAGCAAATAGAATGTTATCAAGAAATATTAAGATATCTTTTATTTCCTAATCCATTTCGAAGTAAATATCGAAAAAATTTAGATGATGAGAAATATCCACAAAGTGAATTATGGCAATATGGTATTTCGGGAGATTACCCAATTTTACTAGTCAAAATGGGGCAAAGCAATGAAGCAGAAATTTTAGAAGATATTTTAAAAGCTTATGAATTCTTCCGATTAAAAAATGTAGCAATTGATTTGGTTATTTTAAACGAAGAGCCAAATAGCTATGAAAAATATACAAAAGAAACAATTCTAAATAGTATTTTAAATGTCAATTTAGGATATCTACAAAATGCAGCTGGTGGAGGTATTTTTATTCTAGAGAAAGAAGAAAGTCCAAGGATAGAATTTTATGCTAAATTAATTATTGATACAAAAAAAGGACCACTCATTAGGCAATTAAAAGACATGGAAGAAGAATCTTTAGAAGAAGAAACAAAAATAGGAGAAAAAGTAGCAATATTGCCTGTATTACAAACAGAAGAAAAAGCAGGAAAACCAATTCTTCCAAAAGAAAATTTGCAATATGAAAATGAATATGGTGGCTTTTCCGAAAATGGCAAAGAATATCATTTAGTCATTAATAAAGAAAATCGTCTTCCAACTGTATGGAGTCATATCATGGCAAATGAAACATTTGGAACATTAGTAACAGATAGTATGGGAGGATTTACATGGAGTAAAAATAGCAGATTAAACCGAATTTCTAGCTGGTCAAATAATCAAGTAGCGGATATTCCTTCTGAGGTATTTTATTTGCAAGATAATGAAACATTAAAAGCATGGTCATTAGGATTAAACCCAATGCCAGATAACAAAGATTATCATGTTACTTATGGTTTTGGTTATAGCATATATGAGCATGAAAGTGAGCAAATAAGGCAAAAAGTAACCATGTTTATACCAAGAAAGGAAGAAGCAAAAATTTCTTTATTAGAACTAAAAAACTTAGAACCAAAAAGAAAAAAAATCAATTTAGTTTATTATATTAAACCAGTTTTAGGAGAAGATGAAGAAAAAACAAAAGAAAATATGCAAATGAAATTTTATGAAAATGCCAATATGGTGTGTTTAGAAAATAAAACCAATGTTGACTTCCAAGAAATTATGTATGTGGCAAGTAGTGAAAAAATTATATCTTATACAGGTAGTAAAGAATTCTTTTTTGGAAAAGGAAATTTAGCCAATCCAGAAGGATTAAAAAAAGTACAATTAAATAAAGAAAATTCCATTGGGAAAGAAGCAATCATAGCAATAGAATTGCAAATTGAATTAGAAGCATTTGGCACAAAAGAAATTACCTTTGTTTTAGGAACGCAAAGCAATTTATTGAATTGTCAAGATAAGGCATATCAATATACCCAAATAGGAAATGTGCAAACAGAACTAGAAGAGATAAAAAAATACTGGCAAAATTTTGTAGGAAAATTGCAAATAGAAACACCAATGAAATCTTTTGACATTTTAATGAATGGTTGGCTTATTTATCAAACCGTTATCAGTAGATTATATGCAAGGTCAGCCTTTTACCAATCTGGAGGGGCTTATGGATTTAGAGATCAATTACAAGATACAATCTGTTTAAAATACTTTGATGCTTCTCTTATGAAAAAACAAATTATCAAACATAGTGAGCATCAATTTAAAGAAGGAGATGTAGAACATTGGTGGCATGAAGAAACCAAAAGAGGAATTCGAACGCGTTTTTCAGATGATTTATTATGGCTTGTATATTTAGTCGAAGAATATATTAATTTTACAGCAGATACTTCTATTTTAGAAATAGAAACCGCCTATTTACAAGGAGATATCCTACAAAATGGAGTAGACGAAAAGTATGACTTATATGAACAAACAAAAGAAAAAGCAAGCATTTTTGAACATTGTGAAAAAGCAATAGAAAAATCACTAGTTTTTGGAGAAAATAATTTGCCTAAAATTGGTTCTGGAGATTGGAATGATGGCTTTAGTAAAGTAGGAAATAAAGGAAAAGGCGAAAGTGTATGGCTTGGATTTTTCCTATATGATATTCTAAAAAAATGGCTTCCTATCTGTGAAGATAGAATTAAAGAATTTGAACAAAATAAGAACAAACAAATAGAGAGCACCCAAAAGGAAGAGATAAATGAGAAAATACTAGATTTACAAAATAAAATAGCAAAATATGAAGAAATTCTAAATAAATTAAAAAAAGCACTCAATACAAATGCATGGGATGGAAGATGGTATAAAAGAGCCTTTATGGATACAGGGGAGCAATTAGGTACAATTCAAAATGAGGAATGTAAAATTGATGGAATTGCACAAAGTTGGGCAACTATTTCAAATGCAGGTGACAATGACAAAAAATATATTTCTATTGAAAGTTTAGAAAATCATTTGGTAGATAAAGAAAACGGAATGATTAAATTACTAGATCCACCATTTGAAAAAAGCAATTTAGACCCAGGCTATATTAAAGCATATTTACCAGGAACTAGAGAAAATGGAGGACAATACACACATGCTGCAATTTGGGCAATTATTGCAGAAGCTATGCTTGGATTTGGTGATAAAGCCTTAGAATATTTCCGTATGATTAACCCCATTGAACATGCTAGAACAAAAGAAGCAGCCTTAAAGTATAAAGTAGAACCTTATGTAGTAGCAGCGGATATTTATGGGCAAGGTAATTTAGCAGGAAGAGGTGGATGGACTTGGTATACAGGCTCTTCTTCTTGGATGTATGAAGCGGGAATTCATTATATTTTAGGACTTACCATAGAAAAAGGATATTTATCTATAAATCCATGTATTCCTACTACTTGGAAAGAATATAAAATTCATTATCAATATGGAACAGCAATGTATCATATTGAGGTAAAAAATCCAAATGGAAAAAATACAGGAGTAGAAACCATGATTGTAAATGGAGAAGTAATCAAAGAAAAACGAATTCATCTAGAAGATAATGCAAAGGTAAATACAATCGAAGTTTATATTTAAAATTTGCAATTATTTTATAGGAACGAAGCAATAAGTAGAATTTGCAAAAATAAGTAAAATATGATATAATATAAGTAGTTTCTAAATAGAACACGTAGAAAAGGAGATTACAATATGAAAAACAACATCAAGGCTCTTGTATATGTAGTAGCAGGAATGATTATAGTTGGGTTATCTGCCTTTGCTATAGTAAAGATGTGGTTATCTAACACATTCCTTCCTGTATATGTAGGCAACAACTATATTTTAGGAATGCAGTTGCTACGGTATTTCCTGTATGCAGTGCTCTTTGCACTTGCTATAGCTGCCATGTATTTGTTAACATATGGAGCTCAGTTTTTAATTAAAAAACTCCGTAGAAAATTAAAAAGAAGGCACTAAGCCTTCTTTTTATATTTCCATCTTAAAGACAAAACACATGAAAAATACAAAAAAAGTGTAGAAAAACTCTTGTACAAATAAAAAGATTATGATATAACAAAAGAGAAAAGAAATGTCTTAGAAAAAGAAAGGCGGATTTTCTATGGAAGAAAATTTAGATAAAAAAACAATTCTTATTGTAGATGACGAAAAAACCATAGTAGATATGTTGGTTTATAATCTACAAAAAGAGGGATATGAAACACTAGAGGCAAATGATGGAGAAGAAGCAGTTAATATTGCATTAGAAAAACAACCAGACTTAGTCTTATTAGACATTATGCTTCCAAAAATGGATGGACTAGCAGTATGTAAAAGAATTAGACAAACACTAAACATTCCAATCCTTATGATATCAGCAAAAGATGAAGAAATTGATAAAATATTAGGATTAGAATTAGGAGCAGACGATTATATTACAAAACCATTTAGTGTAAGAGAATTAATGGCAAGAGTAAAAGCAAATTTAAGAAAAGCGGAAGTAGCAAATAAGGCCTCAGACGAAAATGAGAGTAAATCAGAAAGTAATGTGATTACAGTCGGGGATTTGACCTTAGACTTAAATAAATTTGAAGTAAAAGTAAGAGGCGAAGTAATTGATTTAACTTTAAGAGAATTTGAAGTACTAAAATATTTAGCAAATCAACCAGGACAAGTTGTGACAAGAGAAATCTTACTAGAGAAAGTATGGGGCTATGAATATTATGGAGATATTCGTACCGTAGATGTTACTGTTAGAAGAATTAGAGAAAAAATAGAAAAAGATACTGCAAACCCAAAAATCTTAATTACCAAAAGAGGAGTTGGCTATTACATTGCATCAAAATAAAAAATAAGGTGCACAAAGAGGGAATTCCCTTTTTGTGCACTTCTTCATAAGGAGAGAAAAAATGATAAAAAATATACAATTAAAAATTATATTAATATTTAGTATATTAGGAATTATATTAATAGGTGGAATGGGAACATTTTTCATTTATCATTTACAAAACATTGATTTACAAAATCTTGCATTACAAAATGGAGAAGAACTGCAAAATTTTATTTTTACTCAAATACAAAATATAAAAACAATTACCATTATATTAATAGGTCTATTTGGTTTAATATCTATCCTCATTGGTCTTTTTGTATCAAAAGTCATTTTAGACCCAATTACAAAATTAATTGATAGCGCTCCTAAAATTGCTGCGGGAGAAAACATTATCATAGAAAAAGGAACAGCAAAAAATAAAAAAACACAAATAGATGAATTAACAAGTGCATTTAATTTAATGACAAATGAATTGAGAGAAAACTTAAATGAAGTAAATAGACAGAAAAAACAAATAGAAACCATCTTACTTCATATGACAGACGGAATTATTGCTTTTGATATGGAAGGAAAAATTATGCACATTAATCCAGCAGCTACGGACTTATTAAAATTAACAGAAAAAGATAATACATTTGAAAAAATATTTGCAAAGATAAATATTGATATCAATCTAGAAAAAATAATTTACCTAGAAAATTGGACGTCATCTGAACAAAGGGTACAAGTAGAAGATAAATATTTAAATATTCTCTTCGCTTCTTTTAAAGATGAAATAGATAGGCCTTCTGGTATCATGGTGGTTATTCAAGATATTACAGAACATGTTAAACTAGATAACATGAGAAAAGAATTCGTAGCTGATGTATCTCATGAATTAAAAACGCCAATTACCTCTATTATGGGTTATGCAGATACTCTCTTAGAGGGAGAATACGATAAAGAAACACAAGATAAATTTTTAAATGTAATCGCTTCAGAAGCAAGAAGAATGGCAAAATTAGTAGCAGACTTATTAATTTTATCTCGTTATGATAGCAATAAAGTAAAGAAAGAAGAAAGCGAATTTGATTTAGGCGAATTAGTAAAAAAATGCCAAGAAAAATTACAATTAGAAATTAATAAAAAGAAGCATGAAGTAGAATGCTTTGTAACAGCCAATGTACCACCAGTAAAAGCAGATAAAGATGGAATTGAACGTGTCATCTTAAATATTATGACTAATAGTATTAAATACACAAAAGATGGTGGAAATATTAAAATTTATGTTGGTTTCGTATACAATGATGCTTACATTAAAATTATAGATAATGGTATTGGAATTCCAGAAGAAGATTTAAGTCGTATCTTCGACCGATTTTACCGAGTAGATAAAGCACGTACAAGAGAAATGGGTGGAACAGGACTTGGACTTTCAATAGCCAAAGAAATATTAGAGCAAAATAGGGGAAGTATAGATATCAAAAGTGAAAAAGGAAAAGGAACAGAAGTAGTTATTCGTATTCCAACCAAATAATGTATTTTAATACTTATTATACAGAAAATATCTTGCTAAATTGGAAAAAAAAAGATATAATGAAGAACAGAGAATGTGAAGGAGAGAAAAGAAAAATGATTCATATAAATGATACAGTAAAAGAAATACTAGAGTGGATTTATTGTATTGTCATTGCTATTGTTTTAGCCTTATTAATTCGATATTTTGTAGGAACACCAACTATTGTACAGCAAAAATCAATGTTTCCTACTTTAAAACAAAATGAAAGATTAATTTTAAACCGTTTAGCACGAACTTTTCATGAAGTACCACAAAGAGGAGATATTATCACATTTGAGGCACCAAGCAATGCATATATGGAGGCAACAAGTGAAAAAGCCGAATATAATAATGAACCACAAGGTTGGTTTAAAAAATTTACTTATTATGTGTTAGAAATCAATAAAATGAGCTATATAAAAAGAGTCATTGCACTTCCAGGAGAACATGTTCAAATTCAAGAAGGCAAAGTTTATATTAACGGAGAAGAGTTGCAAGAAGATTATTTACAACCAGATGTGATAACAGAAGCAAAAAATGACTACTTAACCGATTTTATTGTACCAGAAGGATATGTCTTTGCACTTGGGGATAATCGTATGTATAGCTCTGACTGTAGAGAATTTGGTTGTATTCCAATCAATAAAATTGAAAGTAAAGTTTGGATTCGATTTTGGCCACTAAACTTATTTGGAAAAGTATAATCAGAAAGCGGTTAGTAAAAAACAAAAAGGAGCAAGGAAATTTGAGCTTTGAAAACATAGTAGGAAATAATCAAGTAAAAAAATTTTTAACAAAAGCAATAGAAGAAGAACATATTTTACATAGTTATTTATTTGTTGGGACAGAAGGAATTGGAAAAACTCTTTTTGCAAAAGAGTTTGCAAGAAAATTATTATGTATAAAGCAAGAAGAAACAGAAGAATGTTCTTCTTGTATGCTATTAAAATCAAATAATCATCCTGATTTTTATCAACTAGAACCAGAAAATAAAACAATAAAAATAGAACAAATTCGTGACATGCAACAAAAAATTTCTGAAAAACCAATTACCTCCAAAAGAAAAGTATATATTATTGTAGATAGTGATACTATGACAAAAGAAGCACAAAATTGCTTGCTAAAAACATTAGAGGAACCACCAGAATATGCTACTATTATTTTAATAACATCAAACGAAGCAAAATTATTAAATACCATTAAATCTAGATGTGTGAAAGTTTCTTTTGAGCCAATAAGTATAGAACAAATAAAACAATATGCTAAGGAAAAATTATCAATAAACATACCAGAACAATTCATAAAGGCAAGCCAAGGTAGTATTGGAAAATTACTTACCATGCAAGAACAAAAAGAAATTTACGAACAGGTTGACAATTTGTTGAAAAATATAGAAAAACAAGACCTTATTACTACTTTTCATCAAGCAGAAGTATTATATAAAGAAAAGGAAAAAATACAAGAACTATTAGAATATATCAATGTAGTTTTATATCAAACAAAAGAACTAAAAAAATTACGTACTATCTCTTATGTGGAAGAGACAAAAAAAAGAATACTAGCCAATAGTAATTATGATATGTGTATTGACTTTTTACTCATGAAAATGTGGGAAGAAATAGCCACAAAATAGCAAACTAGAAAGGAAATAAAATCTATGAAAAATATTGTAGGGGTTCGCTTTAAAAAGCCCGGTAAAATTTATTTTTTTGATTCGGGAAACTTAGAAATAACGAATCGCGATTTTGTCATTGTAGAAACAGCGCAAGGGCAAGAATATGGAGAAGTAGCTATTAGCAATCGTACAGTACCAGAAGAAAACTTAGTAAAGCCATTAAAAAAGGTCATTCGTATTGCTACCTATAAAGATAAAAAGCATCACGAAGAAAATAAACAAAAAGAGAAAGAAGCATTTGAACTTTGCAAGAAAAAAATAAAAGAGCATAACCTAGACATGACATTAACTGATGTAGAATTTAAGTTTGATAATAGCAAAATATTATTTTACTTTACAGCAGATGGTAGAATTGATTTTAGAGATTTAGTAAAAGATTTAGCAGCCATTTATAAAACTAGAATTGAACTTCGTCAAATTGGCGTTCGAGATGAAGTAAAAAGAATTGGTGGAAATGGTGTCTGTGGTAGAGAATTATGCTGTTGCTCTTTTTTAGGAAACTTTGAAACGGTTTCTATAAAAATGGCAAAAGAACAAAATATGTCATTAAACCCATCAAAAATATCAGGAAATTGCGGAAGATTAATGTGTTGCTTAAAATATGAACAAGATGTATATGAAGAAAAAATGAAACGACTTCCTAAAGTAGGTGCCATTGTTAAAACACAAGATGGAGAAGGAACCGTAGAAGGGGTAGAAACCCTAAAAGAGCGTCTAAGAGTAAAATTAAAAGACGATAATGGCGAATTCTATTATAAAAAGTACGATGCTAGCGAAGTAAAAATTATAAAAAATAATGAAGCAGACTTAGTCGATGAAGAAGAAAAAGAAAATTTAAAAGAATTACAAGAATTAGAAAAATTAGAAAAAATGGATAAAAAGAATTTACAAGAAGAGGAACCATAAAAATATAGTTACATATTCTAAAACGTAAATCATAATCAATCAAAATTGCATAAACAAAAGAAACAAAAAATACAATAAAAAAAGAACTTTGGAAGGTGGTGAAAAACATGGCATACAAAATTACAGATAAATGTATTAAATGTGGTGCATGTGCAGCAGAATGTCCAGTAGGATGTATTGCAGAAGGAGACGAAAGATACGTAATTGACCCAGCACAATGTATTGGTTGTGGAACATGTGCAGGTGTTTGTCCAGTAGAAGCACCAGAAGAAGAATAAACAAGAGGGACGCCCCTTTTCGTTCCATTTTGGAACGCTGGGGACACCCCTCTTATTTTTGGGATTTTTGATAAGGATGCAAAAATCTCTTTTTTAATTTACTTTTCATTAATTAGTCAAATGAAAAGTGAGATTTTAAGTTAGTACTCAAAATCTCACTTTTTTTAATCTCTGTTTGTCATTTCTTCTAGTTTTAATAATTCTTCCCAACGCTTATCTACTTCTTGTTGGAAGGTTTCTAACATCCATTCATTTCCTGGTTTAAACATATGTTTAAATCTTCTTTGTGGACGTAAGAATTCTTCAACAGGTAACTTTTTAGCAGGTTTATAGGTAATTTTGTATTTTCCATTTTCAATTTCATATAAAGGCCAATAGCAAGTTTCAACCGCAAGTTTATTAATTTGTGTTAACATATCAGTTGGGTAGCCCCATCCTCTAGGACATGGAGCAAGTACATTTAAGAAAGTTGGACCTTCTGTGTAAATAGCCTTTTCTGCTTTTTCATATAAATCTTTAAAATTCATATAGCCAGCAGTTTGTGCTACATATGGTAAATGATGTGCTTCCATAATTTCGGTTAAATCTTTACGAATTTGCATTTTACCAGGGATTACTTCACCAGCAGGGGAAGTAGTAGTATCGGCAAAATGAGGAGTAGCCGAAGAACGTTGAATACCAGTGTTCATATAAGCACCATTATCATAACATACATAAGTCATGTCATGACCTCTTTCCATAGCAGCAGATAGACTTTGAAGTCCAATATCATAAGTTCCACCATCTCCACCAAATGCGATAAATTTAAAATGTTCGTCTTGTAGTAATTTTCCTTGTCTTAACATTGATTTATAAGCAGCCTCTACTCCAGAACAAGTAGCAGCTGCACATTCAAAAGCGGAATGAATATAAGAACTACTCCAAGAAGTATATGGGTAAATACAAGTAGAAACTTCCATACATCCAGTAGCATTGGCAACTACGGCATGGTCTCCTTCTTTTAAAGCTCTCATTACCATTCTGGCTACTGGTGGTGCACCACAACCAGCACACATTCTATGTCCAGATTCAAATACAGCAGGTTTTGTTGCTACGACTTCTTTTACATTATATGCCATTAGTTTTCACCTCTCTTTAATCCAAAATAACGATAAGGGTTATCGACATTTCCTGTTTTTACAATTTCCTGTAAATCTTGATATACACCTAAAATATCTTTTGCTGTGGTATCTCTTCCACCAAGTCCATAAATGTAGTTAACAGTTGGTACATTTAGGTTGTTGACATACATACCGGAAGTAACATCAGTAAATAATGGACCACCACAAGCGTTTAAACTATCTGCTTTATCTAAAACGGCAACAGCTTTTACATTTTGCAAAGCCTTTGCAATTTCTTCTGCAGGGAATGGTCTAAATACTCTTAATTTTAAAAGACCAGCTTTAATGCCTTTTTCTCTTAAAGAATCTACAACATCTTTTGTAGTTCCTGCAGTAGAGTTCATACAAACAATGGCAATTTCAGCATCCTCTAATTTATATTCTTCAAATAAACCATATTTTCTTCCTGTTAATTTTTCAAAATCTTTGGCAACTTCTAAAATTACTTTCTTGGCATTTCTCATAGCGTTAGCCTGTTGATATTTATGTTCAAAATGATAGGCTTGTAAATCCATAGGACCAACGGCAATTGGCTCTTTAGCATTTAATAAATAATGCTCTGGGTGATAGGTTCCAATAAATTCTTTTGCCTTGTCATCTTCAATTAACTCAATATTTTCAATTGAATGAGAAGTAATAAATCCATCTTGACAAACGGCAAGAGGAAGACACACATCTTTATGTTCTGCAATGCGATGTGCCATAATTAAATTATCGTAAGCTTCTTGGTTGTTTTCAGAAAATAGCATAATCCATCCGGCATCACGAATTCCCATTGCGTCTGAATGGTCATTATGAATATTTAATGGACCAGAAAGTGTACGATTAACAAGTGGCATAACAATAGGAAGTCTGCAGGAAGAAGCAATGTAAATCATTTCCCACATAAAAGCTAACCCATTAGAAGAAGTAGCCGTCATTGCTCTTGCACCTGCTGCTTCTGCTCCAATACAAGCGCTCATAGCACTATGCTCACTTTCTACGGCTATAAATTCAGTATCTACTTTTCCGTTACTAACAAAAGTAGAAAAGTATTGAGGTATTTCAGTTGATGGTGTTATAGGGAAAGCAGCCACAACATCTGGGTTAATTTGTTTCATTGCAATTGCAGAGGCTTCGTTTCCACTTAAACGTTCTCTTATACTCATAGTTTTTTCATCCTTTCTCTTTATTTGCAAGATAATTGCATTTGGCTTCGTTAAACTTCATTCGAAAATCCTGCAACGTACAATTAGTACGCTTCGGATTTTCTCATTTGTTTGCCAGCTCATGCATACTGACGCTTTAACTCGCTAATGCTCGAACAGCCTCAGCATTGCCAAATAACAATTCTTTTGCAAATTTATTCTATTGTTCTTTCATTTCAATAGCACCGAATGGGCAAGTTTTTGCACATACGCCACATCCTTTGCAATAATCATAATTAAAATCTTTTCTTTTTTGGTCTTCTCCAACTGGAATGGCATTATCTGGGCAAACAGGGAAACAAAGTCCACATTGTCTGCATTTATCAGATAAGAAAATTGGCTTGACACTTCTCCAATCTCCTGTTTTAAAATTTAGAGAATTTCCTGCGTCATAAATAGTTCCGCCAGGGGTTAAGTCTTGCCATGGAGACTCTTTATTGATTTTTACTTCTGACATAAGTATTTCTCCTTTCTAATCTATTAATTGTACTTCTTTAAGGGCAAGCTCTAAAGCTTTCATATTTCCTTCAATTACTTCTGGCTTTTTAGCAAATTTATGCTTAAAGGAATCTTTCATATCATTTAAAAATTCTTGCTCTGTCATAATTTGAGATACTTTTACAATGGCAGCAAGCATTGGAGTATTTGGAAAATACTTTCCAAGTGCTTCTTCTGATACTTTTCTTGCATCAATGGTATATATTTTACCCTTATATCCTTTTAGTAATGGTTTTAATTCGTCTGCACTCTTAGTTGTGTTTATAAGAATAGCACCTGTTTCTTTTAAACCATCGGTAACAGGTACAGATTCTAATAAAGAATCATCTACTACCACTACATAATCTGGCTCATAAATGTTGCTATGAAGGCGAATTGGGGAAGTGCTAATGCGATTGTAAGCAGTAATAGGAGCACCCATTCTCTCTGGCCCATACTCTGGAAAGCCTTGAATGTATTTCCCTGTATTAAAAGCAGCATCGGCAAGTAACAAAGAAGCAGTTTTTGCCCCTTGGCCACCTCTACCATGCCATCTAATTTCAATCATGTTATTCATTTTTTCCATCCTTTCTATATCATTAAAATAATATTCTTTGAATAGTTTAAGTATATGCCTATTCCGTAAGAATGTCAAGGAGAAAATCACGACTGAATGGTCAAAAAATAAAAGAAATAAAAATTTAAATAAATTCTTCATAAAACATAAAAATTTGTGTTACAATAAGAAAAAAGAGGTCATTATGGAAATTATAAAAATTGCTAATCAAATTAAACAAAAAGGAGGAAAGCTTTACCTAGTAGGTGGGGCTGTTCGTGATGAACTTCTTGGAAGAAAATTACATGATGAAGACTATTGTGTAGTAGGATTAAGTCAAGAAGAATGGGAAAAATTAGTTCCACAGGCATATCAAAGAGGAAAATTTTTTGGAATTTATGATATCGAAGGCAAAGAATTTGCTTTAGCGAGAAAAGAGAAAAAGGATGGAATAGGACACAAACAATTTCATATTGTAACAGGAAAAGAAATTACAATAGAAGAAGATTTAGAAAGAAGAGATATTACTATTAATGCAATAGCAAAAGAAGTATTAACAGGAAAATTAATAGACCCATATGGAGGCAAACAAGATTTAAAAAAGAAAATCATTCGAGCAACAAGTAGCGCTTTTTGCGAAGACCCATTGAGAGTGTACCGAGTTGCTAGATTTGCTGCTATGTTGGGGTTTGAAGTAGAAGACAATACAATTTCCATGATGAGACAATTAAAACAAGAATTGCATACTTTATCAGCTGAAAGAGTATTTGACGAATTTCGAAAGGCACTAAGTACAGAAAAACCTTCAAGCTTTTTTGAAATATTAAAAAAAGCAGAAGTATTAGATGTTCATTTTAAAGAAATATATGATTTAATTGGTAGTATTCAACCAGAAAAATATCATCCAGAAGGAGATAGTTTTGCTCATACTATGATGGTAGTAGATAAATCTGCACAGATGACAGATAACTTAGAAATTCGTTTTAGTTGTTTAGTGCATGATTTAGGAAAAGGAGTTACACCCAAAGAAATGCTACCACATCACTATGGACATGATAAAAAAGGAGTTGAATTAGTAGCCAATTTTGGTAAAAGGCTAAAAATGCCTGAAACATGGATAAAATGTGGAAAAACCGCAGCAAGCGAGCATATGTTAGGAGGTATTTTTAACCAAATGACAGCAGCAAAACAAGTGGATTTTATAGAAATAGTTTCTAAGTCAAAATTAGGGTTAGACGGTATGAAAATAGTGATATTGTGTGACAGATGGAGAGAAAATAAAATTCCAGAAGAAGTAGTTTTTGCTCAAATTGGAAAAGAATGCTTAAAAAAAATTGATGGAAAATATATAGAACAGAAGTATAATATAAAAAATACAAAAAAAGTTGGAGAACTACTTCGAATGGAGCGAATTGCATGGATAAAAAGTAACAATAAAACAAAATAATATAGTAAAAAGGATTGAAATAAAATAAATTTTACGATAAAATGAAAAAAAGTACAAAAGAGAGGAAAGTAAGAATGCAAGTAAAGAAAAAAGAAATAATAAAACAAGAAAAAGGTGCAGTAACAGCATTAGTATTGTTTACAGTTTTAATCTTTATTACTATTTTAGGGGGAAGTTATTTTGTATTAACATCCTTACAAAAATCACAGCTAAAAAGTGATTTAAGAATTCAAGAAATTTATGAGCAAGAAGTATACCAAATAGACGAAATATATCAAGAAGTGGAAGCAAGACTAGGAATACCAGAGTTATGGAAGAAAGCATCAGATATAACACAATGGTACAGCTATGGAGAGGCAAAAATAAATGAACCAAAATTAGTAGGAAATATGACGCCAATTGTATATAGTAATGAACAGACGGGAAATAAATGGGCAAATGCAATTACAAAAGATGGAAGTATGTTTGTATGGATACCAAGATATGCCTATAAAATAACAGAAGGATATCAAAAAAATCAAGCAGGTACTATTGAAATAAAATTTATTGATATTAACAATAATTGTTTAGATGGAACAAATGAACTAATAGAGGTAGATCCAAGTAAAATAACTTATACAACAGACAGCAGTGGCAATCAAGTACAAGACCAATGGCTAGTACATCCAGCATTTACTAAAATTGCAGAAAATGGAGGAGGTTTTTCAGATTCACAAGATTCTAATAAAGAACTATCTGGTTTATGGGTAGGAAAATTTGAAACAACAGGTACTGTAGATAAAGTAACAGTAAAACCAGGAGAAGAAACAATAGTGCAAGTAACAGTAAATGAAGCATACCAAGCAGGAAAAAAGGCTACATTTGGAGAAAAAGTAAATCTACAAAATCATATGCTAAAAAATAGTGAGTGGGGAGCTATTGTATATTTAGCTCACAGTCAATATGGAGTAAATGGTCAAGAAATAGAAGCACAAACAGTTACGTCAAGTATTGCAGGTGGGGTAACTAATGTAGAAACTATTTATGAAGATGAAAGTTATAAAAAACACAGTACAACTTATAATGCTTATGGAGTATATGACCTAAATGGAGGAGCAAATGAATATGTAGCAAGTTATTTATATAATGAGCAGAGTCAATATTTAAACCGTTATGGAGGAGAAGCCGAAGGAGATATATTTGGAGCAAATGTGGAAGAACAAAGTACAAGTACAGCTTATAAAACTATATATAAAGATTCAGGTTCTACAGATAATAGTTTTACGAATGTTGAAAAAGCAAATTATATATTAAATTCTACAATAAAAGGAGATGCTATGTATGAAACATCTAATAATGGTGGCTATAATAGCACAGGTGCATGGTTTTTATCTGCTACTTACTTTCCATATATAACTGCTCCATTTATAGCTAGAGGCGGTAGATATAATGAAAATAGTGGTAAAAGCAGCACATTCTTTTATAATTCCTATTACGGTTCAAAATTTCCAGAACATGGTTTTCGTATGTGCTTGGCAATTTAATATTTTAAAATTGATAAAGTCCAATAATTTTATAGATTATTGGATTTTTATTATTCGATTTTATTAAAGAAGAATTTATTTTTTTTATCCACCTCATTGACTTTTTACGAATTTCATTATATGATATAGACATTAAAAATATGCACTTTTTAAAAACAAATAAAAACTTTAGGAGGAAAAAATATGGGAGAAGTTATCGTTATTACATCTGGAAAAGGTGGAGTAGGAAAGACAACGACAACAGCAAATTTAGGTTCAGCCTTAGCTTTAAAAGGAAAAAAAGTCGTATTAGTAGATACCGATATAGGGCTTCGTAATTTAGATGTTGTTATGGGCTTAGAAAACAGAATTGTATATGATATCGTTGACGTGGTAGAAGAAAAATGTAAATTAAGACAAGCTTTAATTAAAGATAAACGTTTTAATGAATTATTCTTACTTCCAGCAGCGCAAACAAGAGATAAAAGTGCAGTAAATGAAGAACAAATGAAAGAATTAACAAGTAAATTAAAAGAAGAATTTGATTATATATTAATCGACTGTCCAGCAGGAATAGAACAAGGCTTTAAAAATGCCATAGCTGGTGCAGACAGAGCCGTTGTTGTAACAACAGCTGAAATTTCAGCAATTCGTGATGCAGATAGAATTATTGGTTTACTAGAATCTTCGGAAATTAAAAATCCAGAACTTGTCATCAATCGTTTACGTCCAAACATGGTAAAAAAAGGTGAAATGATGGATGTAGAAGATATAGTAGATTTATTATCTATAGACTTAATTGGTGTCGTACCAGATGATGAATATATTATTACGCAAACCAATAAAGGAGAACCAGTTGTATCGAACCATAGAGCACCTTCAGGAAAAGCATATACGGAAATAGCAAGAAGAATCTTAGGAGAAAATGTGGAGGTTTCAATCCCTGGAAGAGAAAAAGGATTTTTTGCAAAAATAAAAAATATTTTCTCAAAAAAATAGACAAAATTAAATAACGGAGGGAATAGGATGTTCGATAATATCATAAAATTTTTTAAAAAATTAGTAAAAGAAAATAAAAAAGATTCCAAAGATACAGCAAAAGAAAGATTACATTTGGTTCTAATGCAAGACAGAGCAAATGTATCTGCTGATTTTATGGAGCTTATGAAACAAGAAATTATAGAAGTTATTAAAAAATATATTGACGTCGATGAAAATTCAATTGATGTAAAACTTACAAATAAAGTAAATAGTGATGGCACAACAGGTGCTCCAATTTTATATGCAAATATTCCAATTCTTAATGTAAAAGATGATACTAAGCAAATTCACATTGAAAGAAAGCTAGAAAAACAAGCTAAACAAGAAGAGAAAAAAGAAAGCAAAGAAGAAGATAGCAAAGAAAAAGTAACTGTAGAAAATAAGGAAGAAAAAAAACCACAAGAAGAGAAAACAGGTGAAAAGAAAGAAACATTAAAAAAGGAAGAAACACAAGAGCAAACAGATACAAAGCAAGAAAAGCAAGACGAAGGAACAAACATTGAAGTAAAAGAACAAACAAGTGAAGAAGAAAAAGAAGAATTAGTAGAAGAAAGCAAAGACGAAAGTAAAAATTCAGATTAAATAGAGGTTTAAGAATGAAAAAAAGAATCTTAAAGAATATAGAATGGGGAATTTTAATTTGTGTTATTCTATTAATTACTATAGGAATAGTTGCTTTATATTCCGCTACGCAAGAAACAACAAAAGAGGAATTACAAAAACAAATAATATGGCTTATTATAAGTATTCCTATTGTGATTTTAGTAACTTGTATTAATTATGAGGTGATTGCAAAAATATCACCAATTTTTTATGGAATTTTTCTTATCTTATTATTTGCTGTACTATTTACAGAGCCAGTTAATGGCGCTAGTAGTTGGTTTGAATTAGGAGCTTTCTCTTTTCAACCATCTGAATTTGCAAAAATATTTGTTATTTTAACATTTTCTCTTGTTATCACCAAAATTCAGGCAAGAGGGAAGGACGAAATTAGTAGACCTACTAGACTAGTATTAGCATTACTTGTTATAGCTGTTCCAATATTATTAATTATAAAACAACCAGATTATGGAACAGCAGTTGCCTTTTTAGTGTCAACAGTCTTTATTTTATTTGTAGCAGGAATTAAGAAAAGATATATTATTGCTTCTATTTTGATTGTGATAATCAGTGTTCCTTTGTTATATTTCTTTATTCTACCAGAACATGCAAAAGCTAGAATTGATGTATTTTTAAATCCTAACTTGGATCCAAGAGGAGCGGGATATAATATTATTCAATCAAAACTTGCTATTGGTTCAGGTGGATTATTTGGTATGGGGTTGCTTAAAGGAAACCAAACACAATTAGGATTTCTATACCCAAAAACAACAGACTTTATTTATTCTGTAATTGGAGAAGAAATGGGCTTTGTGGCAGCAGCAGGAATTATATTTGTTTATATCATTTTAATTACGAAAGCCATTTTTATTGCAAAAACAGCTAAAGATGATTTAGGTTCTTATATTGCTATGGGAATTGCAGGAATCTTTTGCTTCCATATGGTAGAAAATATAGGAATGACAATTGGGTTACTGCCTATTACAGGAGTACCGCTTCCATTTGTTAGTTATGGAGGAAGCTCGCTTTTAACAAATCTTATTTTAATTGCCCTTCTATTAAATATTAGTGGAAGAAGGCAAAAAGCAATCTTTATAGAGTAAACAGGAGGGTCGCTTTTTCATTCTTATAATATAGTAAAAATGTAGAAAAGAGAAACAAAATGTACTTAAAACCATTAAAAATAGGAAATGTAACATTAGAAAATAACATATTACTTGCGCCCATGGCAGGCATTACAGATAGAGCCTTTAGAAAAGTATGTAAATACTATGGGGCAGGTTTAGTATGCACGGAAATGGTAAGTAGTAAAGGATTGTATTACAATGATGAAAAAACAAAACTTATTTTAAATACAGAAGGCGAAAAAAGGCCAATTTCTATGCAAATATTTGGAAGCGATGTAGAAACCATGGGGTATGCTGCAAATTATGTATCAAAAATAGCAGATATTGTAGATATCAATATGGGGTGCCCAGCACCAAAAGTAGTAAAAAACGGCGATGGAAGTAAATTATTATTAAATTTAGAATTGGTAAAAGATATCGTAAGAGAAGTAGTAAAAAATGCAACAGTACCAGTTACTGTAAAAATAAGGAAAGGCTGGGACGAAGATAACATTGTAGCAGTAGAAGCGGCTAAAGTTATAGAACAAGCAGGTGCATCTGCTATTACCATTCATGGGCGAACAAGGCAGGAATTTTATACAGGAAAAGCAGATTGGGATATTATTAAAAAAGTAAAAGAAAATGTTTCAATTCCTGTTATCGGCAATGGAGATATAAAAACCAAAGAAGATGCTTTAGAAATTTTTGAAAAGACGAATGTAGATGGCATAATGATAGGAAGAGCGAGTCTAGGAAACCCTTGGATTTTTGAAGAAATAATCAATTACTTACAAGGAAAGCCTCAAAGAAAAATAGAAAAAGAAGAAAAGTTAAAAACTATATTTAAGCATATTGAATGGGAAATAGAAGAAAAAGGGGAAAGAGTAGGAATTAATGAACTAAGAAAACATATGTCAGCATATATAAAAAGCATGCCAGATGCCACAAGTATAAGAGAAAAAATAAATAAAATAGATACGAAAGAAGAATTGATTACTTGTCTTAAAGAATACTTTACAATAGCAAACATATAATGAAAGAAAGAATAGCAAAATGCTATTCTTTTTTAATTACTAGTTTATGTATTTAAGCAAAGTACATTAATTTCAGAAAGGGGAAAATATGAAAAATAAAAAAGTAATTTTAATTTTTTTCATTATCTTAATTCTAATTGCACTTACAATTTTTTTCATTTTCTATTATAAAAACGGAAAAAATGGAAACACTATGATTAACCAATCGGAAGAAAAAATATTAGATACCATTTTAAATATGACATCTTATCAAGCAAAATTAGATATTACCATAGAAACAAACAAAAATAAAACAAAGTATGTGGTAAATCAATCAATGAAAAATGGAGTATCCAAACAAGAAGTACTAGAACCAGAAAACATAGCAGGAGTTATAACAGAATATGATGGACAAAAATTAAAAATTAGAAATAATAAACTAAATCTAGAAACAACATTTGAAAATTATGAATATATGGTAGAAAACAGACTATGGCTAGATTCTTTTATAGAAGAATATAAAGCAAACCAAAATGCAAAAACAAGTAGCCAAGAAAATGAAATCTTATTAGAAACAGAAAATAAAGAGAGTCCCTATAATGTACACAAAAAATTATATGTGGACAAAAAAACAGGAAAACCAACCAAAATGATTGTGCAAGATATTAACCAAAAAACGCTAGTCTACATATTATATACTGAGATAACAATCTCGAAATAAGATTTAAAATATATCTAAAATACGAAACTTTCGATATGGAAAAATAGTAGGAGTGATAGACAAATGGTAATAAAAAGAGGAGATATGTTTTATGCAGATTTAAGTCCAGTTGTAGGTTCAGAACAAGGAGGAATTAGACCTGTTATTATTATTCAAAATGATATTGGAAATAAACATAGCCCTACAGTCATTGCTGCCGCTATTACCTCTCAAACAGGAAAAACAAAACTACCAACCCATATTGAAATTGGTTCAGGAGATAGCGGATTAAAAGCAGATTCAATTGTACTTACCGAACAAATTAGAACAATTGATAAAAGTAGGTTAAAAGAAAAAATAGGGCATATTAATGATAATGTCGTAATGAATAAAATAAATAATGCTTTAGGCGTTAGTTTTGGATTAGATGATTAGTAGAAATTTTAGTAAATTTTAGGGACGGGTCTAAAAATTTAAAATAATAATTAAATTTTTAGACCCGTCCCTAAAATTTAAATTCTTAATTTTTTAATAATCTTAATTTCTTCATATAATTTTTCTTTTACATCTTGTCTAAGAATAATTGCTTCTCTATATTCTGATAGAATTTTTTCATAATTATCAAAATTCTCACCATTAGAAAATAGCATTTTCATTCCCTCTTGATAATATTGCTTTTCTTTTTCTTTTTTTGTCTTTTGACTTTTCAAAGCATATTTTTCAATTTTTTCTAAACGTTTAATTTGTTCTGCTAAGTAATCAATATATTCCATAACACAACTGATTTCATATAGAGTATCATCTATTACTACTTTAAAAAGAGCTTTTAAAGCTTTGGCGTTGATTTTTCCTACTTTATAGTTTTCTTTTAAAGAATCTAAAGCCACCGTTTTAATATAGTCAGTAGGCTGTGCATCTTTTATTAATTCTTTTAATGTTTCAGAAATATTAATGTGAGTAGTATATTGTCTTTTGGTAACAATGGCATCATACTCATCAGCAACACGAATAATTTGGGCAATATAAGGAATATCTTTTTTTGTTAATCCATTTGGATATCCACTTCCATTTAAAGCTTCATGATGATATAAGGCTCCTTCTGCGTAAGGCCTTAATTTTAAATCTTTCATACACATTTCATAACCTAAGGTAGTATGTGTTTTCATGATTTCATATTCTTCCTCTGTTAATGCTCCTGGCTTATTTAAAATTTCTTTTGGAATAAATAACTTTCCAATATCATGTAAATAAGCACAAATAGTTGCATGAATGGTAAAAGGTTTCTTATAATGCAAATATTCGCAGATACGACAAACTAAATTAGCTACATTTTCACTATGTCGTCTAGTAAAAACATCTAATCTATCTAACATAGAAAGTTGATATTTCATAATGGCATCTAAATTATAAGACTTTAAATTAGTTGAATTGTAAAAATCAATGGTTCCATTTTTCATGTTTATTAATTCCTTTCTTTTGTACTAATAAAATAATATCATTTGTGTCAATAGAATGCAAGTAAAAAATATTTTTAAATTTTACCTAGAAAGGATAAAATTTCCAAGTTGAAAACAAAGAAAGAATATGATATGATAAAACAAGGTGAAAGTTAAATGAAATATAAAGAACAAACTTGGAAAATAGAAAACGAAAATACATTTGAATTAAACAATATTTTTGAATGTGGTCAATGTTTTAGGTGGAATAAGCAAATAGACGGTAGCTATATTGGTGTTGTAAAAAATAATGTAATCAAAGTAAAAAAAGAAGGTAATACAATAAATTTTCAAAGCGTTGGAGAAGACAATTTACAAGAACTTGTTACCGACTATTTTGATTTTAACACAAACTATGAAAAAATTAAGGAAACCTTATCAAACATAGATGAAAATATGAGAAAAAGTGTAGCCTATGGAAAAGGAATTCGAATTTTAAATCAAGATTTATGGGAAACTATTATCTCTTTCATCATTTCTGCCAATAATAATATTCCTAGAATTAAAGGTATTATAGAAAGAATGGCAAAAGCATATGGAAAAGAAATAATCTTTGAAAATAAAAGCTACTATACATTTCCAACACCTTCTACATTAGCACAAGCAAGTGTGGCAGATTTAAGAAACTTAGGACTTGGCTTTCGAGATATAAGAGTGTATGAAACAACGAAAATGATTAAAAATAAAGAAATAGATTTAGAAAAATTAGAACAAGAAGATAATTTTGAGACGGTTCGAAACACTCTTCTTACACTCCCAGGAGTAGGACCAAAAGTAGCAGATTGTATTTTATTATTTTCTACACTAAAAAGGTGGGAAGCCTTTCCTATCGATGTATGGGTAAGAAGAGTTATGAATGAATTATACATTAAAAAACCAGATGAAACCAAAGTAAAAAAAGAAGAAATTCAAAAAATTGCTAACGAAAAATTTGGCTCGTTAGCAGGAATTGCACAACAATACTTATTTTACTGGAAAAGAGAAGCTTAGGAGAAAAAATATGATAATACCAAATAAATTAGAAAAAGGAGATAAAATAGGAGTTATAGCACCTTCTAATCCAATTACAGAAGAAAGATTAGAGGCAATTAATGAATCTATTTTATTAATGGAAAGTTCAGGATTTTGTATTGAATTTGGAAAGTATGTATTTCAAAATTCTTTAGGATATGGTGCTACCGCAAAACAAAAAGCAGAAGATATTAACAAAATGTTTGAAAACAAAGAGATAAAAGCAATTTTCTGTGCTACAGGTGGTGCAAACTCTAATTCTACTTTTGAATATTTAGATTATGAATTAATAAAAAATAATCCTAAAATTTTATGTGGGTTTAGTGATTCTACATCACTTACAAATATGATTACACAAAAAACGGGGCTTATTACCTTTAATGGAGCAACATTTAAAGCTTTAACTTCATGGCAAACACCTTATGGCTATGAGCAGGTTATAAAGCGTTTTGTAAAACAAGAGACATCTTTAAGAGAAGAAGATGATGAATTTATAACTTTACAAGAAGGAATAGCAGAAGGAAGACTAATTGGCGGAAACTTAAGCTTAACAGCAGGAATGAGCGCAGGAAGCTATTATTTAGACTTTACAGATAAAATTTTATTTATTGAAGAATTATTTTTAGAAAGTCCACCTGAAATGGTAAGCCATTATTTATATCAAATGAAGCAAAATGGGGTGTTTGACAAAATAAAAGGGATTTGGGTAGGAAATTATGAAGGCTCAATTGCATTAGAAAAAATATTATTTGATACTTTACAACAAGAATATAAATTTCCTATTATAAAATCAAATAACTTTGGACACACAGAGAAAAAGCAAGTAATACCAATTGGAACTATGGCAAGAATTGATACAAGTAATGTAAACAAAATTGAACTAATAGAGCCTTGTGTACAATAAATAAAAAAAGTAAATGTAAAAAAGGAGAAGAAGCAAAACATGTACGAAACTTGGGAAGAACTAGAAGCAAGTATTAAACAATGCAATAAATGTAAACTATGTCAAAACCGCACTAATATTGTATTTGGAACAGGAAATAAACAAGCAAAAGTGATGCTAATTGGAGAAGGTCCAGGTGCAGACGAAGATAAAGAGGGAATTCCTTTTGTAGGTAAAGCAGGACAACTAATGAATAAGGCATTAGCAGGGTTAGGTCTAAATCGCGAAGAATTATATATTGCTAATATTGTTAAGTGCAGACCACCATCAAATCGTGTTCCAGAAGAAGATGAAGCTAATGCTTGTTTAGATTATTTGCGAAATCAAGTCTTACTTGTAAAACCAAGTATCATAGTACTATTAGGAAGTACAGCATTAAAAAATATCTTAGGAAAAGAATATGGAATTACTTCAGCAAGAGGCACATGGATAGAGAAAAAAGGTATTTTATATATGCCAACTTGGCACCCAGCAGCTTTACTTCGAGATGAAAATAAAAAAATAGAATTTTGGAATGATTTAAAAGAAGTTAAAAAAAAGTTTCAAGAATTAGGATAAAAAATAAAGAACAGAACACTAAGTCAGTTTGATTGACAAGACTTACCTTTAAAAATAAAATGAGAATGTAACTTCATTTTATCAAGAATAATTTAAGTATAAATTAGAAAGAGGAAACAATGGGAGAAATAAAAGAAAAAGCAGAATATTGTTTAAATTGTAAAACAAAGCCTTGCACAAAAGGTTGTCCATTAGAAAATAATATACCTGAATTTATTGCAGAAGTAAAACAAGGAGACATCAAAAAAGCCTATCAAATATTGAGTAAAACGACTGTATTGCAACCAATATGCGGACTTATTTGTCCACACATGAGCCAGTGCCAAGGAAATTGCGTTCGTAGATTTAAGGGTGAGCCTACCTCTATTGGCGAAATGGAAGCGTATATAGGAAGAAAAGCCATAGAAGAAAATATTCCATTTGAAGAAAAAAAACAAAACAAAAATGGAAAAAAGGTAGCAGTAGTAGGTGGAGGGCCTGCAGGATTAACTTGTAGTGCCTTTTTAGCAAGAAAAGGCTATGAAGTAACAATATTTGAAAAACATGAAAAATTACGGAGGCATTTTATCTCATGGCATTCCAGAATTTCGTTTAAATCCTAGCATTTTAGAAAAAACAATCCGAAAAATATTAGACCTAGGAATTCAAGTAAAATATGAACAAACTTTAGGCGAAAAGATTACGTTACCACAATTAAAGCAAAATTATGATGCTGTATTTCTTGCTATTGGAAGCAATATTCCAATGCAAATGAATATAGAAGGCGAAAATTTAAAAGGGGTATATGGTGGAAATCAATTATTAGAAGAAGAGCAGCATCCAGACTACCAAGGCAAAAAAGTAGCAGTTATTGGTGGTGGAAATGTAGCAATGGACTGCGCTCGAACGATTAAAAGAAAAGGGGCTCAAGAAGTTTATATTATTTATCGAAGAGCAGAAGAACAGATGCCAGCAGAAAAAAAAGAAATAGAAGAGGCAAAAAAAGAAGGAATTACATTTTTATTCCAACATAATTTAACAAAAATATTGCCAAAAGAAAATACAAATGAAGTTGAAAAAATAGAATGTGTAAAAACTAAGTTAGAACAAAAAGAAGGAGACTTAAGGCCAAGCCCAGTAGATATCGAAGGCAGTAATTATTGCATAGATATGGATTATGTAGTAATGGCGATTGGTTCAAAACCAGAAAAAGAAGTAATTAGTAAGCTAGAAATACAAGTAAATTCTAAAGGGTATATTGAAGTAGATAAAAATTATATGACATCTCAAGAAGGCATTTTTGCAGGAGGAGATGTTATAGGTTCAAAAGCAACAGTAGCATGGGCAGCAAGAGCAGGAAGACATGCTGCAGAAGCAATCCATGAATATTTAAATTAAAAGATTTGGAAAGAAATGGACTTATTTATGCCATCTCTTTCCAAATTTCTTTTCTTGATTTTTTCCCTTAATTATTATATAATAAAACAAAAAAAGAGAGGAATATTACTATGAAGGGACGCAATATTTTTAGTGCATTGTCGCAATGGATTAGAAACTTATTTAATAAACCAGTACCTAAAATAGAAGAAGGACAAGCTAAGAATACGGAAGTTACTAATAATATACAACATTCTCCCGTAAAAACTATAAAACAACTATCAGACCAAGAATTATTTGAATCTTTGAATCAATTAATTTACAATAAAAATCAAGTAATAGCAGAGGTTCTGTTAAGAATAGGTGCAGATAATCAATTAGTAAGAAATATCTTAGAAAACAATAAGGCTTTAGATATTATAAAATTTCATGTAAAAGCGGAAGGAAAAATACTTACTTTAGAAAATGGAGATATAGTTTTTGTAGATAGTTATGAGCAAAATAATAGCAAACAATTAACAACTATAAAATGTCAGAACGGTATACTTATAATACAAAATTCGCAAGCACAGCCATATTTTGCTGATTGCCCAGATGGAAGACCAGTAAAAAATTTAATTATGAAAAAGAATGAATTAAATGGTATTACAATTCAAATGAAAGAAATAAATAAAAACCAACAAGAATTATTTGCTACTATCATGTATGATAATAATAGTTTGGAAACAAAAAAAATAAAAAGCCAAGAAAATGGTACAACAGATACAATGATTCGTTGTGATGATAATCCATTTATATGCAAACATATATATGAATACAGCAACGAAGATAAAGTTACTTCCTATATTTCAATTAGTAAGGAATATCCTGACCAATTATATAGTCCGTTTAATGTATACCCATTATATGTATATCATCAAGATAATTTACAAAATAAAAAACAAATGAAAACTATAAAATGGGAAAAAATAAATGATAAGAAATTAAAACAAATAAATCCAAAAGCGTATCATTATCTTTATGAATACGCTATGCAACATGAAAAAGATAGAGATGACGATTAAAAACAGCAACAAAAAAGAAAGATTTGGTACATATCCAAATCTTTCTTTTTTGTTATGAATTATAGATATCTTGAGTTTGTGTTCCTCCACGAAGTAATTTAGCAATTTTACTAGATATAATTTGCCATAGACTTCTTTTATAAGGAACAAGAGCAGTCTGACCTGTAATTTGTTCATAAAGTTCATCTAATTTTGTCATTAAATAAATATAATAATCATTAAAATAAGTATAGTTTTCAGTGGTTCCTAATAAATCTTTATAAGAATATAACTTTCTACGATAATCTTCTATGTCCTGTACAGAATATAAATTGTGTAAACTCTTATCAAAATAAGAAGTAAAAATTTTATTCTGAGTTTCTATAAAAGTTTGTTGAATTATTTTTTTATAATTTCCAATTTTAGTAGATGCTTTGGCTATTTCTTTATCATTCAATTCATCCTGTTGTAAATGAGAAGTAAGTAAGATAATTTTTTCTTCTACTTTTAAAATTCTATCGAAATTCTTTTCAATTTGTGAAAAAATAGACTGTGAAGTAGAATGAATGAAAGCATTCTTAAATTTATCGTTACTATATAAGGTACTATCGTATAAAGTGGATTCACCAATAAGGTAAGCCATTTGTCCCATTAAATTACAAAGTATTGGATAATACGATGGTGTTATTGTAGAAAATTCAATACCGTAATATTTTACACTATCCTGTGGTTTATTTAGTACTTTAGATGAAATAAGTTGTACAGCAGCTTCATTTAGAGCCATGCCATGTGTTTTCATATTAGTAAAATCGCATAAACCTAAACGATATAAATTGCCTTTATTATCTTTTATTTCTTGGAAATGATGAATAAACTCATGAATAGTAAGCTCTTTCATCTCGTCTATTGATAACCCTTTTTTAAAATAAATACTCGAATTTTTATAAAAATAATTGGCTTCAGACATTCCCTCTGGTATATCTGCAATATACATATTTAAGCGAGAAACTTTTACAAATAAATCATGATAACGAAAATGAGAAAAAGGAAAAAAGGAAATAAATTTCTCAGCAACAAACTTAGCAATTAAAGTAGTGCTAAGTGCATCAAGTGAACTTATAACATGAATTCCATCTTTCTGTAAATCTTTTTCTATACTCATAATATGGTACTTTCTCCTTTGTTTATGATTACAACATTTATTATAAGGTAAATAAAAATAAGAGTGAATAACAGATGTGTTAAATTTCTGTTACAATTCAATTACAAAAATCAATTTTTTGTTATGTTCTGAGAAAAAAGTGATATAATAATACAAAAAGTAAGAAATTGTTTAAAAATATTAACAAAGACAATTTTAAGCAAATTTGTGCCATTGGAAAGGAAGAATGTAAAAATGAAAAAAGGGAAAATTGTTTTAGTAGGAACTGGTTTCGTAGGAATGAGTATGGCTTATTCCATGTTAAATCGTGGTGGAATTGAGGAACTAATTTTAATTGATATAGACAAAGAGAAAACTATAGGGGAAGAAATGGACTTATCCCATGGACTTCCTTTTGCTCCTCAAAAAATGGTAATAAAAGCGGGAGATTATGAAGATTGCAAAGATGCAGAAATAGTAGTTATTACAGCAGGAGTAGCACAAAAGCCAGGGCAAACAAGACTAGAACTTGCAGAAGTAAATACCAAAATTGTAAAAGGAATTACTAAAAATATTATGGCAAGTGGCTTTGATGGTATTATTATCGTAGCAAGTAACCCAGTAGATTTAATGGCATATGTCGTTTATAAAGTATCAGGTTTGCCAAAAAATAAAGTCATTGGTTCAGGAACTGTTTTAGATACTGCAAGACTTCGCTACATGTTAGCAGATTATTTTGAAGTATCTAGTAAAAATGTGCATGCCTATATTATGGGAGAGCATGGAGATTCTTCTTTTGTTCCATGGCAGCATACGTATATTGGCTGTAAAAAAATTATTGATATTATGCAAGATAACAACCGTCCTATGGAAGATTTAGAAAAAATTCACCAAAATGTAGTTAATGCTGCTTATGAAATTATTGAAAAGAAAAAGGCAACTTACTATGGAATAGGTATGTCACTAAATCGTTTAGTAAGAGCTATTTTAGATAATGAAAATTCTGTACTAACTATTTCTACTTACTTAGAAGATGGACAATATGGTCAAAATGATGTTTATATAGGAGTTCCTGCTATTATAAATGAAAATGGGGTAAGAGAGCTTTTAAAATTAGAGTTAACAGACAAAGAACAAGAAAAATTAAATAATAGTTGTAACATTATTAAACAAATGAGAGAAGATTCAATTGAAAAAATAATAGAAGAATAAAATGTTAGAAAAGTAGAAAAATGGAAAAACGCTTGAATTAAAAGAAAAACCATGATATAATAGTTGACGTAACGAAACTTTTATATTTCAAACGTTCAATTGAACGAGAAAGGGAAAAATATGGCAAATAACACAGAAAAAAATGCAATGCAGCGGCTAAATGCTCTCATTTTGCAGAAAAACAGCAGAATTTGTGCAGGGCTGGATCCTACATGGGAAATGATTCCTAAGACTTTGAAAAACAAATTCTTTTATGATGAGCCGGAAGAGGAAAGAGCTATTGGTGAAGAAGATAGAAAGGAAATCTATAAAGAGCAAATTTTTAGAGCATACTGTAAAAAGTATATTCAGGCAGTAAAAGATGTAGTGCCGGCAATAAAAATCAACAGCGCATTCTTTGAAGCAGAAAACTTGGAAAATTTATATTGGGATATTGCATATGAGGCACAAAAAGTAGGGCTTTTTGTTATCGGCGATGTAAAAAGAGCAGACATTGGTTCTACTTCGCAGGCGTACGCGCAGGCTTTCCTCACGGAAGATTCTCCTTTTGATGCTATTACCATCAACCCTTACTTTGGCAGCGATGGTGTCATGCCATTTATGAAAATGGCCAAGGAAAATGGGAAGGGCGTATTTGTTCTGGTAAAGACCTCTAACAAGTCTTCATGTGAGATTCAGGATTTGGTGCTCGAGGATGGAAGAAAGGTCTATGAAGCAGTGGCAAATTTGGTGACTGACTGGACTGAAAAAGTTGAGGAATGCGACTATTATTCTATAGACGATTATTCTATGGTAGGAGCAGTAGTAGGAGCTACGCATCCAGAACAGTTAGGTGACTTGACAGATTGGATGGGAAATAACTTTGTACTGGTACCGGGCTATGGTGCACAAGGAGCAACGGCAGATGATGTAGTAGCTGCTTTTGATGGTGAAGGCTTAGGTGCGATTATCAATTCTTCCAGAGGCATTATGCAGGCTTACAAAAAAGACTGTTGGAAAGCTCAGTATTCCGAAGAAACATGGGCAGAGGCAGCAAAGGCAGAAGCAATCCGAGCGACAGAAGAAATCAATCAGGCACTTGTCAAACGTGATAAGTTGTAATAAAAGATTTGTGTAAAACCAAAATGCACTAATAAAAACTAGGTAAGAGTAATTCTCTTACCTAGTTTTTTTCAAAACTTTATTTTACAACAATATTGTAAATTTTATTTTTTACATAAATTTCTTTAACAATTGTTTTTCCTTCTAGTAAAGAAGTAACAGTTTCGTTGTTATGAACAATCTCTTTTACTGTACTTTCATCTGAATCCATTGGAGCCATAACAGTTGCTTTTAATTTTCCATTGAATTGTACTGGAATTTCAATTTCACTATCAATGGTCTTTGCTTCGTCATATACAGGCCAAGCAGATTCACAAATAGGTGCATATCCTAAAGTTTCGTTAAGCTCTTCTGTAATATGAGGAGCGACAGGATTTAACAAAGTTAAAAGTAAACGATAATCTGCTTTCGTAATATTCTTTTCATTCTCATAACTATTTGCTAAAATCATTAAACTTGATATAGCTGTATTATAAGACATAGTTGTTAAATCCGTTTGTACCTTTTTAATTGTTTTATGAATAATAGATTCTAGTTTTGGAGAATAATTTTCACCATCTACCACTTTATCTTTCAAACGGATTACCTTATCAAGGAAACGCTTGCAACCTTTTAAAGAATCTGTACTCCATGGGGCATCTTGTGTATAATCACCCATAAACATTTCATAAACTCTTAATGTATCAGCGCCATATTCTTTTACAATATCATCTGGGTTAATAACATTTCCTTTGGACTTACTCATTTTTTCATTATTAGAACCTAGTACCATACCATGGCTAACACGAGTCCAAATCATTTCTTTATTTGGTACAAGACCAATATTATATAAAAATTGTACCCAGAATCTTGCATATAGTAAATGTCTTGCGGTATGCTCCATACCACCATTGTACCAATCTACTTTTTTCCAATATTTCATAGCATCCATAGAAGCAAATTCTTTGTCATTATGTGGGTCCATAAATCTTAAGAAATACCAGCTAGAACCTGCCCAGTTAGGCATTGTATCAGTTTCTCTTTTAGCAGGACCACCGCAACAAGGACAAGTAGTATTTACCCAATCAGTAATATTAGCAAGAGGACTTTCACCATTTTCAGTAGGTTCATATTCTGCTACATCTGGTAATAATAAAGGTAAATCTTCTTCCTTCATTGGTTGCCATCCACATTTTTCACAATAAATCATAGGAATAGGTTCGCCCCAGAATCTTTGACGAGAGAAAATCCAATCCCTCATTTTGTAGTTATTTACTTTTCTTGCAATTCCCATTTTAACTAATTTATCAGTAATAGCAACCTTTGCTTCTTCTACGGTTAAGCCAGTAAATTCTTCAGAATTAATTAACTTGCAACCTTTTCCTAAATAATCTTGTTTTTCAAAAGCAGAATCTTTGGTATCACGTCCATCAATGACTTGAATCATATCAATATTGTGCTCTTTCGCATACTCAAAATCTCTTTGGTCGTGTGATGGAACAGCCATAACAGCACCTGTTCCATAATCTCCTAAAACGAAATCACCTAAGAAAATAGGAACCTCTTTACCATTAATAGGATTAATAGCAGTAACACCCTCTAGCTTGCAACCAGTTTTACCTTTATTTAACTCAGTTCTGTCCATGCTAGATTTTTTAGCAGTTTCTTCAATATACTTTTGCGCTTCTTCTTTATTTTGAACTAATGGCATTAACTCTTTAATTAGTTTTCCATCTGGTGCAATTACAAAGAAAGTAATGCCATAAACAGTTTCAATACAAGTAGTAAAAATAGAAAAACTTCCACCTTGTTTAATCTTAACATCAAGCTCAACACCAGTAGACTTACCAATCCAGTTAATTTGTCCAAGTTTTACCCTATCTGCAAAATTAGTATCATCTAAACCTTTTAATAAATCTTCTGCATAATCGCTCATACGAAGCATCCATTGAGATTTCTCTTTTTGCTCAACTTTGCTACCACATCTTTCGCAAACACCACCAGCAGCATCTTCGTTAGATAAAACAGATTTACAAGTAGGACACCAGTTAACAGGAATAGTATCTTTGTAAGCCATACCATGTTTATAGAATTGTAAAAACTGCCATTGAGTCCATTTATAATATTCTGGGTCAGTAGTAGAAAACTCTCTAGACCAATCAAAAGAAAAGCCTAAACTCTTCATTTGACCTTTAAAAGTTTTAATATTTTCCTTAACAGCATCTTTTGGATGAATATGATTTTTAATAGCATATTGCTCAGCAGGAGCACCAAAAGCATCCCAACCCATTGGGTATAACACATTATAGCCTTGCATTCTTTTCATTCTAGCAAGAGCATCTTGTGCAGTATAGCTCCTAACATGTCCTACATGAAGCCCTGCTCCAGAAGGATAAGGAAACTCAACTAAAATATAGTAAGGAGCTTTTTCACCATTAGTAATAGCTTTAAAAGACTCATTCTTATCCCAATAATCTTGCCATTTTTTTTCAATCTCTTTAAAATTATAAGTCATAAACAATCATCCTTTCTGACACATTAGGGACGTTAGCCTCTGCATAAGTTAGCCGTAACTCACTTTCGTTCGAACGGCTAACTTATCCTTTTGTATCATTAATGAAACTATTATACTACAAATAAATAAGAAAATAAAGCCCAAAAAAGAAAAATTTTTAAAATAGATGAAAGTAGACAAAGTTTTAAAATATGATATAATACAAGAAAAAAAGAAAAGGAAAATGTATTATGAAAATAGCCATTATATCAGACATTCATGGAAATTTAGAAGCATTAAAAGCGACGTTAGGAGATATCAAAAAAAGAAACATTGAAAAAATTTATTGCTTAGGAGATACCATAGCAAAGGGAGTACATCCAAAAGAGTGTATTGATTTAATTAAGAAAAATTGTGAAGTGGTATTACAAGGAAATACTGACGAGTATTTTTCAAAAGAACATAATTTAGAGGAAAAGGAAGAAGTAGAAGCAAAAAGAATTAAATGGAACCAAAGTATGCTTACAAAAGAAGATAGAGACTATTTGCAAAGCTTACCTTTTTGCTATGAATTTTATTTAAGTGGTAGACTAGTAAGGCTTTTTCATGCTACCCCTTGGGCAAATAACAAGCCAATTTTAAACCAAGATATGCCATATACCAAATATGAAATGTTCTTACCAACACCAAATACCATTTCTAACAAAACAGCAGATGTAGTAGTGTATGGGCATATTCATCATCAATATATGGACAAAATTTATAATAGAACTTTAATTAACGCTGGAAGTGTTGGAAATTCTTTTGATACCATAAGAAACGAGCAAAAAGATGGAGACACCTTAGAAACTACTTGTAGCAATTACGTGATATTAGAAGGAAAAGAAAATGAAAAAGAAGAAAAAGGAGAAATCTATTTTACATTTGCTAGAGTGCCATACAATATCGAAAAAGAGTTAGAAGATAAAGAAAAAAATATAGAAGAAGAGAGTTATGCCTACGAACTTCAAAATGGCATGTATCGAAACATGCAAAATGTGAATAAAAATTTTGAAAAATTAGGAATTGATATAAATAAAATATAAAGTGTATTGTACTAAATTGTATATAAATAAAAAAGAAAGGGAAAGCAAATGGAATTAAGAGTAGGAGATTTATGCAAACATTTTAAAGGTAAAAATTTGTTAGAAAAAAATATTTATAAAATTGTAGCATTAAATGGTATATATACAGGCGAAAGCGCAAAAGAACCTTTAGATGATTTAGTTATTTATAAAAATATATTTCAAGAAGGAAAAATGTTTGTAAGAGAATATCGTGATTTGACAAGAGAATTATCAAAAGAGCAACAAGAATTATTTGGACAGATGTATCGTGTGCAAAAACTAACAGAAGAAGAAATAGCTATAGTAAAAAGTGAAAAATTTAAAAAAGAAAAATTAGAATATATGGAAAATGAAAGGTAAGGATATATAATATTTTGCAAAAATGCAAGAAAAAGGTCGACGAAAAATAGTTGACTTTTTTTTCAGTTACTATATAATATAAGAGAAATAAAATGTACCTAACAAAAGAAAGGATGAAGCGTATGGCAGAAAATACAGAAGAAGAGCAAGAAAGAGTAAAGCAGATGATTGATGACTTAGTAGCAAAGGCAAGAAAGGCATCAGAGGAATACATGAAATTAAATCAAGAGCAAGTAGATAACATTGTAAAAGCAATGTCTATGGCAGGGTTAGAGCACCACATGGAACTTGCAAAATTAGCAGTAGAAGAAACTAATCGTGGTATTTACGAAGATAAAATTACAAAGAATATGTTTGCTACCGAATACATTTATCATAGTATTAAATATGATAAAACTGTTGGTGTTATTAATGAAAATGAAGAAGAAGGCTATGAAGAAATAGCAGAACCAATTGGTGTTATTGCAGGAGTAACTCCTGTTACCAACCCAACTTCTACAACAATGTTTAAATCTATTATTGCAGCTAAAACTAGAAATGTAATTATTTTCGGTTTTCACCCATCAGCACAACAGTGTAGCGTAAGAGCAGCTGAAATTGTAAGAGAAGCGGCTATTAAAGCAGGGGCACCAGAAAATTGTATTTTATGGATTGAAGAACCATCTATTTTAGCAACAAGCACCCTTATGAACCATCCGGGAGTCGATTTAATTTTAGCAACAGGTGGAACAGGTATGGTAAAAGCTGCTTATTCTTGTGGAAAACCAGCTTTAGGTGTAGGTCCTGGAAATGTGCCTTGCTATATTGATAAAACAGCTAAATTGAAAACTTCAGTTAATGATTTAGTTCTATCAAAATCATTTGATAATGGAATGATTTGTGCATCCGAGCAATCAGTTATTGTCGATAGAGAAATTCACGAAGAATTTGAAAGACTTATGAAAGAAGCAGGTTGCTATTTCTTAAGTGACGAAGAAACACAACAATTAAGAAATAGTATGTTTATAGAAGAAAAAGGTTGTGCCCTAAATGCAGACATTGTAGGAAAAAGTCCTTACATTATTGCAAAAGGAGCCGGAATTGAAGTTCCACAAGATACTAAAGTTTTAGTATTACATGAAAATGGAGTTGGAATTGAATATCCATTTTCAAAAGAAAAGTTAAGTCCAGTTCTTGCATACTACATTGTAGAAAATGCAGATGAAGGAATTGAACTAGCAGAAAAACTAATTGAATTTGGTGGCTTAGGACATTCTGCCGTAATTCATTCAGAAGATGAAGAAACCATTGAAAAATTCTCGAAAACAGTGAAAGTAGGAAGAATTATTGTTAATTCTCCTTCAACACATGGAGCAATTGGAGATATTTATAACACCAATCTACCATCTTTAACACTTGGTTGTGGTACATTTGGTGGAAACTCCACAACTTCTAATGTGTCAAGTGCAAATTTAATAAATATTAAAAAAGTAGCGAAAAGGAGAGTTAATATGCAATGGTTCAAAGTACCAAATAAAATTTATTTTGAAGCAGGTTCAATTGCTTACCTAGAAAAAATGCCAAATATTTCAAGAGCATTCATTGTAACCGATGAATCTATGGTTAAATTTGGATATGTCGATAAAATCTTATATCATTTAAGAAAAAGAAATGAATATGTACATTCTGAAATCTTTTCCGATGTAGAGTCAGATCCTTCTTTTGATACGATTAAAAGAGGTGTAGCCATGATGAATGAATTTAAGCCAGATGTCATTATTGCACTTGGTGGCGGTAGCCCAATTGATGCGGCAAAAGGTATGTGGTTATTCTATGAGCATCCAGAAGCAGATGTAGAAGGATTAAAATTAAAATTTATGGATATTAGAAAACGTACTTATAAATTTCCAGTATTAGGCGAAAAGGCAAAGATGGTAGCTATTCCGACTACTTCAGGAACAGGTTCAGAAGTTACATCTTTTGCTGTAATTACAGATAAAACTTTAAACAAAAAATATCCACTTGCAGATTATGAACTAACACCAGATGTAGCAATTATTGACCCAGACTTAGTTATGAGCTTACCTCAAAAAATAACAGCAGATACTGGTATGGACGTTTTAACACATGCTATCGAAGCTTATGTTTCTAATATGGCATCAGATTATACAGATGGCTTAGCAGAAAAAGCAGTCGAATTAGTATTTAAAAACTTAAGAGAAGCATACAACAATGGAAGCAATCAACACGCACGTGAAAAAATGCACAATGCAAGTACAATTGCAGGTATGGCATTTACTAACGCATTTTTAGGAGTAAACCACTCTCTAGCCCATAAAATAGGAGGAGAGTTCCACCTTCCACACGGAAGAATAAATGCTATTTTACTTCCTTATGTAATAAAGTATAATGCAACAAAGCCTACAAAATTTGTGTCTTTCCCTAAATATGAATACTATATTGCAGACCAAAAATATGCTGATTTATCAAGAAGAATGAACTTCCCAGCTTATACGAATGAAGAAGGAGTGAATTCTTTAATTGAAGAAATTAAGAAGTTAAATGCTGATTTAGGAATTCCAAGTTCTTTTAAAGAGCAAGGAGTAGATGAACAAGAATTTTTAAGCAAAGTTGATATGCTTGCAGATAGAGCTTTTGAAGACCAATGCACAACAGCAAATCCAAGACTTCCATTAGTAGAAGAACTAAAACAAATTTTATTAGATAGTTACTATGGAAATATGTAAAAATTATAAAATAAAAAAGTACAAGATAGAAATAAAATCTATCTTGTACTTTTTTATTTTTATATCTTTATTCTTTCACATCTAATTTAATATGAACTTCTTTCAATTGTTCTTTCGTTACATTACCAGGAGCTCCCATCATTAAATCTTGTGCTTTGCTATTCATAGGAAAAGCAATAACATCACGAATGGTTTGACTTTCGGTTAAAAGCATAATCATTCTATCTACACCAGGTGCAATTCCAGCATGTGGTGGAGCACCATATTGAAAGGCATTAAATAAAGCAGGGAATTTTTCTTCTATATGTTCTTTACTATAGCCAGCAATTTCAAAAGCTTTCACCATAATTTCTGGAGAGTGGTTTCTCACAGCACCAGAAGAAAGCTCAATTCCATTACATACAATATCGTATTGGTAAGCTAAAATATCTAATGGATTCATGGTATTTAAAGCTTCCATACCACCTTGTGGCATAGAAAATGGGTTATGATTAAAAGTAATATTTCCATTATCATCTCTTTCATACATAGGAAAATCGGTAATCCAGCAAAATTGAAACATACTGTTATCAATTAAGTCTAAACGTTTTCCAAGTTCAGAGCGAATTTGTCCTGCTAAATCGGTAGCCCTTGCTTCATAATCTGCAATAAAGAAAATAGTATCATTAGCCTTCAAATTAGCAAGTTCTAATAATTCTTTTTTCATTTCATCTGGTATAAATTTATCAATAGGTCCTTTAAAACTTAAATCTTCTTGTACTTCTAAATAGCCAAGTCCACCCATACCAATGGATTGTGCGAATTCTAACATTTTTTCATGAAAACCTTTTGACATATGCCCTGTGACTTTAATGCTACGAACGGTTTTCTCAAGGAAAGGTTTAAAAGTACATCTTTGGAAAAATTCTGTAACATCTATAATCACAAGTGGATTTCTTAAATCTGGTTTATCTGTTCCATATTTAAGCATAGCTTCTTTATAAGGAATTCTAGGAAATGGATAGGCAGCTACTTTTTTATTTGAAAATTTTAAGAAGGTATTATATACAACTGGTTCAATGGCAGCAAATACATCTTCTTGTGTGGCATAACTCATTTCCATATCAAGTTGGTAAAACTCACCAGGAGCTCTATCGGCTCTGGCATCTTCATCTCTGAAGCATGGTGCAATTTGAAAATATTTATCAAAACCTGCTACCATTAACAATTGTTTAAATTGTTGAGGTGCTTGTGGTAAAGCATAGAACTTTCCGTGCGTGAAGTCTACTTGGTACTAAATAATCTCTTGCTCCCTCTGGAGAAGAACTGGTTAAAATAGGTGTTTGAACCTCTAAAAATCCTTGCTCAATCATTTGTGAGCGTAAAAATTGAATCACTTGTGCTCTTAAAATAATATTCTTTTTTAAAGCATCATTTCGTAAATCTAAGAAACGATATTGCAATCTTAAATCTTCACGTACATCACTATTACCATTAATTTCAAAAGGTAAATTTTTTGTACGTCTGCCTAAAACTTCAATAGTTTCAATAGCAATTTCTACTAAACCAGTATCTAACTTTTCATTTACTGTTTCAGCATCTCTCTTTCGTACAATACCTTCTACACATACTGAAGATTCTAACGGAATGTGTGAAGCGAAATCAACATCTGCACTATCAGCAGAAGTAACCACTTGGGTAATACCATACATATCGCGAATGTCTAAGAAAACAAGACCTCCTAAATCACGTATAGTTTCAACAAATCCTGCAATTTTTACTTTTTTGCCTACATCTTCTAGGCGAATTTCATTGCAAGTATGAGTTCGATAAATATTCATAAAAAACACTCCTTTCTCTATGCAAGAAGGACAAAAAAATCGCCCATCTGCATAATGCAGGGACGAAATAATTTCCGCGGTGCCACCCTAACTTTGAAAATGAAACATTTTAGCTTCATTTCCCACTTTCTTTTTTCTTGCTCCAATGTGTTTCGTATACTTCCGTTTTTCTAAAAAGGCTCTCAGCGCATCCACCTTTTTTCTCTGTTTAGTAACTAAAAGCAACTTTCATCTTCATCGCAATTATTATTATAATTTATTATTTTACATAGTATATGCTCAAATGTCAAGGTTTATGAAAAAAATTATGAAAAAATTTTATAAGAAAAGACATTACCTATTTAGGTAATGTCTTTTCTGGAGGCACCTAACTTCTCTTTAATTCATTAACAATACATGCAATAAACTCAGAATTGGTGGATTTACCCTTCTCGGCTGAGATAGTATATCCAAATAATTTTTGCAAATAATCATAATTTCCACGTGACCATGCAGTTTCAATAGCATTGCGAATACATCTTTCTGTTCTACTTGGTGTAGTTGCATATTTTTTTGCAATGACAGGATATACTTTTTGTGTTATAGATGGTAAAATATCAAAATCCATACAATAAATGATAACATCCTTAAGATAATAATACCCTTTAATATTAGAAGGGATACCAATTTCCTTCATAATCGCAGTTATTTTCTGCTCTAAAGGAATGCTTTCTGCAGTATTGTTAGAAGGTGAAGTAGTAATAGTACTAGTAGGATTATTCTCAACCTTCAGTTTGTTATTAAGTAGCCGTAAGGTAGATTGTAACTCGGCTAAAGTACTGATAAGTTGTTTCAATAATTGCTCCTCTACTGTTGTCATAATTTTTACCTCTCTTTGTGTAATATTAGAATTTTTGAGTAATACACATATTATATATTAATATTAACATAAAGTCAATAATTTATAAAAAATGTAGAAAAAAGTAAGAATTTTGTATACGATTTTTTTCATAAATAAGAAAAGACAAGCATATATATGTAATAGAAATAAAAATAAGGGGGATTTTTATGGAATACGCAAAAGATATTATTTTAGAAATCATGTACAAAAGAGAAGTAGGGTATACTAAGTTAAAAAGTTGGACAAGTAAATTTACCAAAGTAATAAAAAATAATAAGGTGATGGTATTTACTATGACACTACTTAGTATTTTAATCATCATTGATTTAACATTAGTAAATTCATTTTTAAACATATTAAGCAATGCATATTAAAAAATGACCAGAGTTCAATTTATCTCTGGTCTTATATTTATTCCCATAAAACCATTGAAAAAACAAGAAAAATAGAGTAAAATAAAAAGGAAAAATTAGATAAGAAAGTAGGAAAAGTATGATATTAGCAAATAATTGGAAAGATTACGAAATACTAGATATGGCAAATGGAGAAAAGCTAGAAAGATGGAAAGATATTATTTTAATTCGTCCAGACCCACAAATTATATGGAAGAATCAATCTTTTCCACAAAAATGGAAAGAAGCAAATGCTAGATATAATAGAAGTAATACTGGGGGAGGAGCATGGCAATACAAAAAGAAAATGCCAAATGCATGGCAAATAAGTTATAAAAACCTGACTTTTAATATTAAACCAATGGGATTCAAACATACCGGTTTATTTCCAGAACAAGCAGCAAACTGGGATTGGATGATAGAAAAAATAAAAAAGGAAAAAAGAGAAGTAAAAGTACTAAACTTATTTGCATATACAGGTGGAGCAACAGTAGCATGTTTATCGGCAGGTGCTTCTGTTTGTCATGTAGATAGTTCAAAAGGAATGGTAGCATGGGCAAAAGAAAATGTAATATCTTCTGGTTTACAAAACCAAAAAATAAGATATATTGTAGATGATGTTATAAAATTTGTAAGTAGGGAAATTAGACGTGGAAACAAATATGATGCAATCATTATGGATCCACCTTCTTATGGAAGAGGAGCAAATGGAGAAGTATGGAAGTTTGAAGAAAATATTGGAGATTTAGTAGAACTTTGTTCAGAAATCTTATCAGATAATCCATTATTTTTCTTAATTAATTCATATACAACAGGAATTTCCAGCAGTGTTTTAAAAAATATATTAAACTTAAATATCACAAAAAAGTATGGTGGAAAAGTAGAAAATGGAGAAATAGGGCTACCTATGACAAATTCTAAGCTAGTTCTTCCATGTGGAATTTTTGGTAGATGGGAAAAATAGTTAAGCATTGGGGATGTTAGCCTGTGCATAAGTGTTTCATAATTCACTTGCGTTTAAATGGCTAACTCATCCATTATGGATTATAAAAGGAGAAAACAATGCAAAAATTAAATGTAATTTATGAAGATAACCATATAATTGTAGTAGAAAAGCCAGTAAATATTCCTTCACAAGGTGATAAAACAGGTGATATAGATATGCTTAGTATAGTAAAGCAATATATTAAAGAAAAATATCATAAACCAGGTGAAGTATATTTAGGTTTAGTACATAGGTTAGATAGACCAGTAGGTGGAGTGATGGTATTTGCTAAAACTTCAAAAGCAGCAGGAAGATTAAGTGAAGAGGTCAGAACCAAACAATTTAAGAAAAAATATTTAGTTATTGTAGATGGAAAATTTGAAAATAAAGAAGGAACTCTACAAGATTACTTATTAAAAAACGAAAGATTAAATACAAGTAAAGTGGTACCAGAAGGAACAAAAAATAGTAAACTTGCTTTACTAGATTATGAAGTATTAAAATATAATGAAGAAATTAATTTATCTTTGTTAAAAATTAATCTACATACGGGAAGACATCATCAAATAAGAGTACAACTTGCTAATGTTCGGACATAGCATTTGCGGAGACCAAAAATATGGAACAAGAGGGAGAGGAAAGCAAATTTGTTTATGGGCATATGAACTTACTATTTTACATCCAATTACAAAGGAAGAAATGGTATTTAAGGTATTACCAGAAAAAGTTGGCAGTTGGAAAATGCTAGAAAATGTAACTAACATATAACTTATGTTAATTTTATAAAAATATAAAAATCTTATATGAAAATGGAAAAATTAATTTTCGTATAAGATTTTTTGCGTTTCATATACAAAATAAAAAAATCATTCTTATTTTTTATAAAATAAATTCGACAAAAAAAGACAAAAAACGAGGAAAAAGAATGATTGATAAATTTTGTAATTATCTAGTAAGTAAAATACGCAAACAAATGCCAGAAATAGATGATGAAAAAGCAGAAGTAATTTTATATGGAATACAACTAATAGTAGGAGAAATACCAAAATTTTTTCTTATGTTCGGATTTGGTATTTTACTTGGTTTATGGTGGCAAACGTTATTGGCTTTTTTCTTAATTTTACCATACAAAGTATGTTCTGGTGGATTCCATTTAAAAACACATATAGGTTGTATTATATGTACAAACTTAATCTATTGTGGAAATGCTTTTATTAGCACGATATGGAACTTTCCAAATGAAACAATCAAATATATTACTATAGGTGCTATATGGATTTTTAGTGTTATCATGGTAAGTTTATATGCACCAGCAGATACGGAAAATGTACCAATTTTAACAAAAAAAGAAAGAAATACAAAAAGGTTCTTATCATATGTTTTCTTAAGCATTAATATGTTAGTAGCAATACTAGTACGAAATTCTATCATAGCAAATTTAATGATAATAGGAACTATCATACAAACATTTTCAATTACAAGAATTGCATATATTATAACAAAAAATAAATATGGATATGAAGAATATTTAAAACATCAGCAAGCCACAATTTAAGATAATAAAAGTATTAGCCGGCAATACTTTATTATATAGTATTTTAATTAATAGGAGGAATGAATTATGTTAAAATTATTAGCTAAAGTTGCAGAAAAATATGCAAAATCTACAAATACTGCTTGCTTTTTATGGGGATTTTGGCATCAACCTAAAATGCCAGCATCTTTAATAAAAAAAGATTAATGAAAAAGCATAAATAAAAAACAAAAGAAAAACAAGATACGAAAAATATCTTGTTTTTTTATATTTTTAATAAAATATTTCAAATTGTTGTATAAAGAATTTATCATTCTTAGTTGTATATAAATTTAAATTATTATTTTTCTTTAATATTTGTCTTATTTCCCATAAACCAAGTCCAGTATTTCCTTCTTTAGTAGAATAGCCCTTCTCATAAATTTTATCAGTATCAATCTCTTTATTCTGATAAGTATTTTCAATAATTAATAATTGCATATGCTTTCTTGCATCTTTACGAAAAGTAACATTAATTATTTTTTCTTCACATTCAGAGGCTGCTTCAATAGCATTATCCATTAAAATTCCAAGAACTCTGGTAAACTCATATATTTTCATATGTAATTCATTCATATCTAAAAAAGCTTCCAAGTTAATTTTAATTCCTAAGCTATCGGCTTTATGATATTTGTTAGCTAACACATTATAAATAGCAGGATTATTTACTACTTTTGGACTTAAGGTAGTTAAGTTATTGGAATGTTGAATATCTTCTACCAGTTGAGAATAGTATTTCTTTAAACCTTCCATATCGTTATTATCCATATACCCTACCATACCTTGTAAGATATTTGCAAAATCATGACGAAAGGCTCTAGTATTGTCTTGCAAAATTTCTAATGTTTTATTATATAATTGAGATTCTTCTAAGTTAGTAGAGGTTGTTTCTAGTTTAGAAACAGTAAAAATAGTAAAAAAGCTAATTATTATATAAGTAATTAAACTAAAAAGGCTAAGTAATGTAACAAAGAAAGGTAAAGTAGAGCTATAATATATCAATATATATAATTGTGTAGCTATTAAAATGATACCAAATATTGTGTTTAAAGTTAATAATAGTTTCTTTTTAGCATCTAGTATCTCAAATTTTACAATATTAAATTTAAAAATTTTTAATATAAAATATATTAAATACATAATTGCATAAATTAATAAAGTTCCAAAAAATCTATGTATAGGAATGTTAACACCAATAGCATAGTCAATATTAAATATAGTAAAATATAACTTTGAAAAAATGGATTCCAAAAAAATAGTAATTATAAAAGGAATGACTAATGATAATATACTTTTAAAGACATTAGATTTTAATATAATAATATTAGAAATTAGAAAAATAAATACATTTAAAAAAGTATCAAAAGGATATGGAATAAATAAATTAGTTAGAATTCCAAAAATACCTATAGTTAAAACATAAATAATTTTTTGCTTTTTAGTAACTGTTATATTAAGAATTATAGTAAATAAAAGCATAGATACATATGCTTCTACAAATGTAAAAGGTATACTAATTACAGTAATCATATTAGGATTTTCTGTCGTTAAACTATTCCAAATTGTTTGTAATATTTCCATCATTTTTTAAAACCTCCATCAATTTATTCTTATATTTTGGTCCTAAATAACACTTCAAATTAGCATTATTATCAAAAGTAATACTATTATCTGAAGTGCTAACATTTGTAATTTTATTGACATTAGCAATATAAGATTTATGGCATCTTACGAAATTTGCAGGTAATTCTTCTGATATTTTAGAAAAAGAACTATAAGTCTCATAGGTTCTATTATCTGTATAAAAAACCAACTTCATGCCATCCTTTTTTATAAAATTAATACTATCTTCATTAATAATTGTATTGCGATTACTTAAACGAATAAATTCACTTTTTTTATTTGTACCACGAATATCATCCATAATGCGTAAAACAGTTTCTTCCAATCGCTCTATTGTAATTGGCTTTGGGATAAAATCAAATGTTTTATATTGGTAAGCCATTAAAATATATTCTAAATGTGCACTCGTAAAAATAATATAAAGTTGTTTATTAATTTTACGAATCTGTTTTGCAATATCTAAACCTGAAATCTTAGCTTTTAAATCAATATCTAAAAGCAAAACATTAACAATATTGTTCTTTACATATTCTAAAGTAGTTTCTGCATTAGTAGAAGAAAAACTAACTTCTGCATCGAAATGATGCTTAATAAAAAGTGATTCCAACATTTTTGTAAGTCTATCTAAAATAGCTTTGTTGTCATCACATAAAACAAAACTTAACATACTGTTATCCTCCGTATCATATCAATAGAATAAAAATCAATAGCAAGAATATAAATGGAAAAAATTACCTATTTTCTACATTCAGATACATAATAATTCAAAAAATTATGCTTGTCAATAGAAAATAATAGATAAAAAACAAAAAAATGTCGAATTCTGCACAATTTAGTAATATCAAGACAAATATACATAAAATATATTGGGTTAATTTAATAATAAAGTTAAAATATCTTTCCAGTATTTTGAAAGATATTTTTTTCATATATTAGCAATTTAAAAAATATATATATGTAATAGGAAAATAATTTGGAGGCAAGTATATGAAAAAAATACAATATAAAGTAATGGAAATCTTACTTATTGTTATCTTTTCTTTTAGTGTTATAGCAATAAATACAAAAGAAGACAGTATTTCAACAAGTGCAAATACAATCAGCAACCAAAAAATAGAATGGGGAATTAAGCGAAATGATAATCATGAACAACCAGATTTAGGGAGCAAAAACAAAAAATTATTAGAGCAGTATCAAGGAATTGCAATGGGAAATCCGGATTCCAAAAAAGTTTACCTTACGTTTGATGAAGGATATGAAGCAGGGTATACAGAAAAAATTCTAGAAGTATTGAAGCAAAATGAAGTCAAAGCTACCTTTTTTATTACAGCACACTATGTTAATACTCAACCAGACTTAGTACAAAAAATGCTTGAAGAAGGACATATTATTGGTAATCATACAGTAAATCATAAAAGTATGCCATCTCTGACTTTAGAACAAATTAAAAAGGAAGTCATGGATTTGCATACATCCATTTATGAGAGATTTGGATATGAAATGAAATATATTAGGCCACCAAAAGGAGAGTATAGTGAAAATACAATATCATATTGTAATACATTAGGTTACACAACAGTTATGTGGTCATTTGCCTATGATGATTGGGATGAAAATAAACAAGGAAGAGAAGAATATGCTAAAAAGAAAATATTAGATAATATTCATAATGGTGCTGTACTTTTATTACATGGAAATTCAAAAGACAATACCAATATATTAGATAGTTGTATAAAAGAAATAAAAGCAATGGGATATCAATTTGCAAGTTTAGATGAATTTGAAAGATAACAAATTATAAATAGCAAAAAATTGCCAAAAGAAAGGTGATACGATATGAAAAAAACAAAAAAGAAGCAAAATCGTTTCGAAGAATTACTGGAAATTCCTAAAGAAATATCTTCTGAAGAACCAAAATTAACAATCATGGGATTTGAAGAATTACTAATAGAAAACTATAAATCAATTTTAGAATATCAAGACTTCTATGTACGTTTAAGTACGCATATTGGTATTGTTAATATTAATGGATTTGAACTTAAACTAAATGAAATGACAAATGATGATATTTTAATTACCGGAAAAATAGATAGTATTGATTTCGAGAAAACAGTAGATGAATAGGAGGATTTACTTTGTATACACAAATATTAAAAAACTATTTACTAGGTTATGTAAGAGTTACAATAGAAGGCTATTTTATTGAAAGATTAATTAATTTATGTGTAAAAAAAGGAATATTGCTCTGGAAAAGTAATCGAAAAAAATCAACACTTTTAGAAACTAATGTAAGCATCCAAGATTTCAAAACTATTGTAGAAATTGCAAAACAAACTAAATGTAGAATAAAAATAAAGCAAAAAAAAGGACTTCCTTTTGTATTTCATAAATATAAAAAAAGAAAAATCTTTTTTATATTCCTATGCTTTATTGTGGTAGGAATATTATTCTTATCTAATTTTGTATGGAATATCGAAATAATAGGAAATAGTACAATCCCAACAGAAGAAATAATACAAAGCTTAAAGGAGGAAGGTTTGCGTATAGGAATAATAAAAAATAAAATTGATAGTAAATCAATTATTAATAAAATGAGATTAAACCGTAATGATTTAGCTTGGATAGGAATGGAAGTAAAAGGTACTAATGTCATTGTAAAAATAGTAGAGGCAGATAAAAAGCCTGATATTATACCAGAAGACGAATATTGTAATATTGTTGCAACAAAATCAGGCAGAATTGTAAAAGTAAACGCGGTAAATGGCACACCCCTAGTAAAAGAGGGAGATATTATAAAAGAAGGTACACCTTTAATAGGAGGATGGTTAGAAGGAAAATACACTGGAACACGTTATGTGCATGCAAATGGCAGTGTTCAAGCAAAAGTATGGTATGAAGAAAAAGAAAAAATAGAGTTAAAACAAGTAATTACAAGTAAAACACAAAGTAAGGAAACAAAATATTCCGTAAGAATAAATAATTTTACAATAAATTTTTATAAAACTCTTTCCAAATTTCAAAAATATGATACAATAGAAGAAAATAAAAAATTAAAATTATTTTCAGACTTTTATTTACCAATTGAAATATTAAAAAAGACGAATTACGAATTAGTTGAACAAGAGAAAACATATACTAAAGAAGAAGCAAAAGAAATTGCGAGCAATCAAGCAAAAATGAGATTGGAAAATCAAATTAAAGAGAAAGAAAATATTTTAAATACTTATATCAATTATCAAGAAACAGAAAATTATATAGAGGCACAAGTCATATATGAAGTACTAGAGGAAATTGGGACAAAAGAAAAAATTGTATTTTGAAAGGGAGAAATGCCATGGAAGAAAGAAGTTTGAAAATTTATGCGGATAAAACTTTTTTTACAAAGATAACAAGTACTATCACAAAAATGTTAATTCCTACTAAAATAGGAATTAACGGTATGCTAATTTCAATGAAAAGAAACAATGTATTAAAAGCATATGAAATGTTAGAAGAAAGCAAAGAACAAGATAGTAGTAAAAAAGAAGCACTTCAAAAAAAATACGAAGATATTTTTAGTTTATATTTAGAAGCAATTGATAAACATATTATGGATTCTATTTATAAAAAAGTGAAAAATGATACGGCTACAGAATTTGAAAAAAATGCATTATCTCAATATTATGAAGTAATACATATTAAAGAAACGGAGTATTTAGAATATAAATACCGCAAACAGAAATATTTATTAGAATTAGATTATGAAACAATTAAAGAGTTAAATAAACCAAAATTAATGGAAAGATATAATCCATTTTATACTGCTAAAATGGATTCCTTATATAAAGGTTTATTAAAACATTTCTCCATTAAATTAGCAGATAACTTAAGCTATCAAAATAAAGATGAAATTTATGAGAAAATTTTTAAAGTATTAGAAGAATACATTACAACCATTCTTCCATTAAAAATGCAAAATGAACCATCTGCAACCTATCAAGAAATAGTAGAAGAATATGAAAAATTTGAAAATTATACAGTAGGAAAATTAGACCAAAACGAGGGAATTGAAAAAAGAATGGTATTGCTTGCAATTAGTAGAAAGTTATTTACCCATAGTCTTCCTTTAATTGTAGCAGAACAATGCTATATCAAATTACTAAAAGATGTAAGAAGTCTTATTGTAGATACTAGAATATTGAAAAAGCAAGAAAAAGCATATGCTTTATTAATTCGCTTAATTGAAGATTATAACATCAAATTATTAGCAACTAAAATTTATTGGGACAAGCCTACAAAAAGAGAAGAATATAAAACATTCTGGAAAAACTACCAAGAATTAGAAAAAATAAAAAATAAAAAAGAATATCAAAAGCAAAAAGAAATATTATTCATTCGAGCAGACTTAAAAGAAGTATATCAAAATGAAAATAGATATTATAAAATAATTCAGTTCTATAAAAAGAAATTAGTAGAATTAGGAGCTATGAAAGAATTAAAAAATCTTTGTAAATCAGAAGGTAATTATATAGGAAGGAAAGCATTATGCAGGAAATAGTTGATATTTGCTTTTTAAACATAGAAGAAAAACAAGAATTAAAAGAGTTTATAAAAGAAATAGTAACTACTTGTTTTCAAAAAGAAAACATAGAAAATTTAAATTTTTATTTAAGTATTACACTAACAACACCAGAAGAAATTCACAAGCTAAATAAACAATTTCGAAATGTAGACAAAGAAACGGACGTGCTATCGTTTCCAATGTTTGAAAAAGAAGAATTAGAACAAATACAAAAAGAAAAAAAAGCAAATCCAATACCAGAAGCTTTAGGAGATATTGTTATTTCTATACAAAAAGTAGAAGAACAAGCAAAAGAGTATGGACATAGCTTTGAAAGAGAACTAGCTTATATGGTAGTTCATGGGTTTTACCATATTATGGGGTATGACCATATGGAAGAAGAAGAAAAAAGATTAATGAGAGCAAAAGAAGAAAAGGTACTTACTATTTTAAAACAAACCAGATAAAAAGAAAAAAATGAAACTAAAACGGACTAAAGGGGGAAGCAAAAAATGGAAGACGAAAGACTAAAAAATAAGCATTATATAGATTCATGGCTAAATGGTTTTCGTGGTATCTGGTATGCTATTCGCACGCAACTCAATGTAAAAATTCAATTAGTTATTGCCGTTATTGTCATAGCATGTTGCATCTACTTCAAACTGAATATTACAGAATGCATGTTTTTAAGCTTTGCTACTATGTTAATTATTATTACAGAAGTAATGAATACGGCAGTAGAAGAAACAGTGAATTTATGTACAGATAAATTTCATCCCATTGCCAAAATTGCTAAAGACGTAGCAGCAGGCGCTGTTGTTTTATCAGCACTAAATGCAGTTATTATTGCTATTTTTATTATTGTTAGCAAAATTATATAAAAAAGGAAGGATAAAAAATGAAAGAAACACTTGGAATCAAAATATTAATAGGAATTTTAATTTTATTAATTATAGTAGCAGGAACATTACTTACTATTAAAGTATTAAAAGATAAAAACTTAACAGGAGAAATCCAAACAGGAAGTATGGATAATCAAAATGAAGAAGCAACAGTAGTAGAAGTAAAAGAACCAGAAATTTTTAAAGGTAATGAAAGACCAATTGCAGTTATGATAGACAACCATAAGGGAGCATTGCCACAAGCAGGTTTAAAGGATGCTTACCTTGTTTACGAAATTATAGTAGAAGGTGGGGAAACTAGATTAATGGCTCTATTTAAAGGAGTTAGTGTAGATCAAATTGGACCAGTTAGAAGTTCAAGACACTACTTCTTAGATTATGCTTTAGAAAATGATGCAATGTATGTACATTTCGGATGGAGTCCACAAGCACAATCTGATATTACAAAATTAGGTGTTAATAATATTAATGGTATGTATTATGATACAGGAAAAGATAGAACAGAAAATGCATTATTCTGGAGAACAAAGCAAAAAAGTGCACCACATAATGCTATTACAAATACAGAAAAAATATTAGAAATTGCAAATGATTTAAAATATAGAACAACATCAGACCAAGAAAGTGTATTAAACTATGTAGCAGGAGATGTTGACTTAGACACCAACTTAGAAGCAACGACAGTAACTATTCCATATTCAACAAGTAATACAGTAAAATATGAATATGATACTGAAACAAAGCGATATACACGTTATTCTAGAAATATAAAACAAGTAGATTGGACAACAGAAGAAACCGTAACAACTAAAAATATTATTATTGTAAAATGTAGTAATTCAACTCTAAATGATGGAAGTGGTAAAGGAAGACAAACTTTAAATAATGTAAAGACATTAGAAGGATATTACGTTACAAATGGAAAAGCAATTCCAATTACTGCGGAAAAATCTACAAGAGCAGGACAAACCGTATATAAAGATTTAGAAGGAAATGAAATTGAAGTAAGTGATGGAAATACCTTCATTCAAATTTGCCCTATCGATAGTAAAATTCAAATAGAACCAGGAGAGCAATTACCACAAGAAGCTACTAATACAGTCAATGAATAAAAACAGATAAAATAAACATGTATAAGATTTTCTTTAAATTTATATTTAATAGAAAATCTTATTTTTTTTCTTTTTTCTATTAACCTAAAATAAAGCAATTGAAAAAGAAATAAGATAATGCTATAATAGTTGCATAATAATAAAAGAAAATTACAGGAAAAAATAAAAAAATAAAGTGAACTGACTAAATTTTACAAATTTAGCGTTTATGACATGGTAAAATAAGGAACAGGAGAAAGAAATGGAAGAAAAATTTAAATCTGGATTTGTCTCTATGATAGGAAGAACCAATGTAGGAAAATCTACTATTATCAATGGCTTAGTAGGAGAAAAGGTAGCAGCAGTAGCAAATAAAGTACAGACTACAAGAACAGCAATAAAAGCAATTGTAAACAGAGAACATTCACAAATTATTTTTATAGACACACCAGGAATTCATAAACCAAAGTCAAAATTAAGCGAAACAATGCTCGATACAGCTTTTACTTTTATACATGATGTAGATATTGTTCTTTTTGTAATTGATGCTACATCCAAAGAAATAGGAAGAGGAGATAGTAAAATATTAGAAAAAATAAAAGAAGCAAATAAAAAAACAATTTTAGTATTAAATAAAATTGATAAAGTAGAAAAAAAAGAAGAACTACTAAAATTAATTGCTTTATACCAAAAAGAATATGATTTTACTGCAGTAGTACCAATTTCAGCAACAAAGAAAGATAATTTGGAAACTCTATTAGACGAAATTGAGAAAAACTTAAAAGAAGGACCTGCTTACTATGATATAGAAGAATATACAGACCAAACCACAAGGCAATTAGTAGAAGAAATTATAAGAGAAAAAGCATTAAAATTGTTAGATGATGAAGTACCACATGGGATATATGTCGAAACCGAAAAAGTAAAGACACGAAAAACCAAAGAAAAGCAAAAAATTTATGATATAGAAGCTACCATATATTGTATAAGAGAATCTCATAAAGGAATAATCATTGGAAAAGGTGGTAGTATGCTAAAGAAAATTGGCACTTATGCAAGAGAAGATTTAGAAAAAATGCTAGGCACAAAAGTGAATTTAAAAGTATGGGTAAAAGTGAAAGAAGATTGGCTTAATAATGACACAATTGTTAAAAAATTTAAATTACAATAAAATTCAGAAAAAATAAAGTTTTGTTAAAAATGAAATATTGGAACTAAAATAGAGAAACCATAACTTTCCAAGTATAAAATAAGAAAAAAGGCAAAAGATAAAAACAAAAGAAAAAAAGGAGAGTAAAGCCTATGATTAAACAGTTAGCATGGAATGCATTTAAAAATACGGGGGATATTAATTCTTATTTAGAATTTGTGGAAGTAGAAAATATGGAAAAAGAAATAGAGAAAAACTTGCTTATTACAGAAGAAAAAAAGAAACCAAATTTAGGAGAAAATATTGGAATTGACACAAAATAATATGGAGTAAAACATGGGAACAATTAAAACGAAAGGAATTGTAATTGCAGAAAATAATATGGGTGATTTTGATAAAATGCTCACCCTTTTAACCCCAAACGGAAAAATTGGATGCTCTGCCAGAGGTGCAAGAAGACCAAAAAGTCAACTAATGGCAGGCACTCAATTTTTGTGCTTTGGGGAATATATGTTATTCAAAGGAAGTAGTACCTATACTCTGAATTCTTGCGATACAATAGAAGTTTTTTATTCCATTAGAACCGATTTAGATAAATTAAAATATGCTTCACATATTACGAAAATAGTACAAGATGTTACTTACGAAAATCAAAATACATATAAAATTTTACAATTATATTTAAACACTTTGTATATCATTTCAGAAACAGACATGGATTTAGAATTTGTACTTTCTATTTTCAAACTACGTTTATTATGCTTATTAGGATTTACTCCAAAAGTAGAACAATGTGTTGCATGTAATGAAGAAAATATACAATACTTTAGCATAAAAGATAATGGTTTTAAATGTAATAATTGTGCCAAGCAAGATACAGGCGCAATTCAAATATCAGAATCTACTAAAAAAGCGATTCAATATATTGTAATGGCACCAGCAAAAAAATTATTTTCTTTTCAAATTTCAGAAGAAAACAAAAAGCAATTAGCAATGGTTAGTAAATTATATATGGATGTAAAATTAGAAAAAGAGTATAAAATGTAAAAACTATTATTTAAATTATAAAATAATAGTTTTTATTTTTTTATTACTCAGCCAGTTACAATTTTACTTAATCCTTAATTTTTAATATTTTTAAGTCTTAATATTTAAAAAAAATCTTGTAATCTAAGTGTAACTATGATATAGTAAATGGCAATAGGAGGCAAAAAAATATGTGGGGAGATATAGCAATTGCATTTTTATTAGCATTTATTACATCCTTTGTTTTAACACCATATACCATAAAAATTGCAAAAAAAATAGGAGCAGTTGACATACCAAAAGATGAGAGACGTATGCATAAAAAAGCCATGCCAAAATTTGGTGGTCCTGCTATTATGATTGCATTCTTATTATCCACTATTTATTTATTAATTACCTCTTCTATTGAAGGAAATTTAAATTTATTTGGACCAGAAAATTATGGTACTAAATTACTTGGCTTTTTAGGAGGAATGCTCGTTCTAGGAATTTTTTGCTTCTTCGATGATATTAAAGGCATTCATCCTCTTACCAAATTAACAGGGCAAATCATAGCAGCAGGAATCATAGTTGCTAGTGGAATTCGAATAGATAATTTTGCTATTCCTTTTTTAGAGGGAAATGTAATGTTAAGCATTAGTAATATTCTTTCAATTATTATAACCATGGGTTGGATTGTAGGTATTACCAATGCAATTAATTTAATCGATGGATTAGATGGGTTATCTACTGGAATTTCTATTATTTCCTGTGTTTCCTTGCTAATTATATTTGCACTAAATGCCTCACCACTCATTGCTATTATTATGATTACAGCACTAGCGGGAGCATTAACAGGTTTTTTACCATTTAATTTTAATCCAGCCAAAACCTTTATTGGAGACATGGGTTCTAACTTTATTGGATTCACTTTAGCAGTTGTATCCATATTAGGAATTGCAAAAACAGCAACAGCGTTTGTTGTAGTGCTTCCTATTTTTGTATTAGGGCTTCCTATTTTTGATACTTTATCTGCTATAGTTAGAAGGTTAATTAAAGGAAAATCTTTAAAAGCAGTAATTCAAGCAGATAAAAATCACTTACATCACAAATTAATTCAAAAAGGTTTTACACAAAAAGAAGCAGTATTATTATTATATGGAATTAGCGTAGCTTGTGGTATGTTTGCTATTATTTTATTGGAAAGCGATGTATGGAAAGCCATCTCTTTTGCCTTAATGGTAGTTGCAGTGGTTTGCATAGGTTATAAAGAATTTTACAAAATGAAAGAAGGTGAAAAGGATATGTATAAATGTTTAGCATGTGGTTACATATATGATCCAGAAATTGGTGACCCAGATAGCGGAATAGCACCTGGAACCAAATTTGAAGATATTCCAGATGATTGGGTTTGCCCTCTATGTGGAGTAGGAAAAGATATGTTTGAAAAAATAGACTAATGAACAGAAGGGACGCCCCTTTTCGTTCCAAAATGGAACGCTGGGGACACCCCTTCTTATTTTTTAAAATAAAAAATTTTAAATTTTTATAAAAAAACGTGCATTTAATAAAATGCACAAAATGTAAAAATTAGTTAAAAAATTTGATAGAGAATAAAAAATATGTTATAATACCCATATTGTAAAAGAAAATATAAAGGGAGAAAAGCATGGACAAAATACAAAAATTTTTAGCCTATAATGGAAAAATAAATATTACTTGTGTTGAAACTACAGAATTAGTAGAAAAAGCAAGAGAAGTACACGATTTAAGCCCAGTAGCAACAGCAACACTAGGAAGATGTTTAACCATGGGAGCGTTAATGGCAAGTAATTTAAAACAAGAAGAAGACAATATTACCATTCAAATAAAAGGAAATGGCCCAATTGGTGGAATTACAGTTACAGCAGATGGAAAAGGAAGAACAAGAGGATATGTAGAAAATCCACAAGTAGATGTTCCTTTAAGAAAAGACGGAAAACTAAATGTAGGAGAAGCAGTAGGAAAAGAAGGATTCTTATATGTCATAAGAGACATTGGACTAAAAGAACCATATATTGGAATGTCAAAATTAGTTTCAGGAGAAATTGCAGAAGACTTTGCAAACTACTATTATATATCAGAACAGAAAAACACAGCAGTAGCCTTAGGAGTTTTAGTTAATAAAGATGGCGTAAAAAAAGCAGGAGGTTTCATAGTATCTAGTATGCCAGATGCTACAGAAGACGAACTATTTATCTTAGAAAACCGTCTGCAAGAAGCAAAACCAATTTCTCAAATGCTAGAAGAAAATATGAGTTTATTAGAAATAGCACAAGATATCACAGGAGATAGTAATATTAAAATTCTAGAGCAAGAAGAAAGTACGCCAAAATACGAATGTAACTGTAGCAAAGAAAAAATGCAGAAAGCAATACAATCAATAGGAAAAGAAGAACTAGAGAAAATTATAGAAGAAGATAAAAAAGCAGAAGTAGTTTGCCACTTTTGCAATCAAAAATATACTTTTAACGAAGACGAACTAAAATGTCTCATAGAGGACGTTTTCTAAAGAGACATTTTATTATAAGCAAGAATGTTAAATTATTTAAAATTAACATTATATAAAAAGCAATCATAGTGATTTTATTATTTTTAAGATACAAAATTAGAAATTGTCTCATTAGGAAACATCTCCAAAGAGACATTAAATGAGGAGAAAACAATGGAATTAATTGTAGGACTTGGAAATCCAGAGGCAGATTATAGTAAAACGAGACACAATATGGGATTTAATGTTATCAATGAGTTAGCAGAAAAATATAATATTGAAGTGAATAAGAAAAAATTTGATAGTTTATATGGAGAAGGAATGATAGAAGGTAAAAAAGTAATTTTGTTAAAACCACAAACTTATATGAACTTAAGCGGAGATGCAATCATTCAAGTGGTTCGATTTTACAAAATTCCAATGGAAAATATATATGTAATTTATGATGATATGGATATTGAGCCAGGACAAATTAAAATTAGGAAAAAAGGTGGAGCAGGTTCTCATAATGGCATGAAATCTGTAGTAAATAATTTGCAAACAGAAGAATTTGCAAGAATTCGCGTAGGTATTGGAACTCCAAAAGATAAGCAAGATGCTATTTCCTATGTAATTGGTGCTATTCCAGGAGAAGAAATAGAAGTGCTAAATAAAGGAGTAGAGCAGGCAGCAGAGGCAATGGTTTCAATTTTAAAAGAGGGAATTGACAAGGCAATGAACACATTTAACTAAAAAATAAAAGGAAATATTTAAGTTTGGTTAGTAATAGTTATTACAAAACCATGAAACATTAGGAGAGAATATATATGAAAGAATTAGTCATCATTCAAAAGCAAGATGAAAAACAAATTGCTTATGTAGAAGATGGTATTTTAAAAGAATATTATACAGAGACGGAAGACAAAAAACGTCTTGAAGGAAATATATATATTGGAAAAGTAGTAGATGTATTACCAGGTATGCAGGCTGCTTTTGTAGATATAGGAGAAGAGAAAAAAGCGTTTTTACATATTCGAGATGTGTTACCAAAAAAGAGTAGCATAACAGGAAATAAAGAGGAAGATTTAGAAAAGTATAATATTAAAGACTATATTAAACCAAGCCAAATGGTTTTAGTGCAAGTAAAGAAAGATAGTAATCATAGTAAGGGCGCAAGAGTAAGTACCAATATTCAAGTAGCAGGAAGATTTGTAGTTGTGCTTCCAGAAAATGATTTTATTACAATTTCACAGAAAATAGAAGACGAAGAAGAAAGAAATAGACTAATAACAATTATTAATAAAGTAAAAAAAGATAAAAAAATAGGCATTATTATTCGTACCGCAGCAGAGAAAAAAGACGATAACTTACTTCAAAAAGACTTACAAAATGCAATACAGAAATTAGAAAGTTTACAAAATGAATTTGAAAAAAAGAAAGAAAAAAACGAGCCTATCATATTACAACAAACAGATACCATTCTAGAAAAAATTCTATTAGATTTAGCAGATAATGGGTTAGATAACATTTTTGTAAATACCAAAGAGTTACAAGAAAAAATAGAGAAAATTCTTATAACATTACATGAAAAAGCAGTAATACCAATAAAGCTAGAAAAAGAAAATTTAGAAAATAAATACGCTCTAGAAACCCAAGTTCCAAAATTACAAAATAGAAAAATTTGGTTAAAATGTGGAGGTTTCATTACTATAGATAAAACAGAAGCACTAACTGCAATTGATGTAAACTCCGGCAAATTTACAGGAAAAGAAAACTTAGAAAAAACAGTATTAAAAGTAAATAAAGAAGCTAGCATAGAAATAGCAAGGCAATTAAGACTTCGTGATATTGGTGGAATTATTATTATAGACTATATTGATATGCAAGAAGAAAAAAGCAAAGAAGAAGTAGTAAAAACATTAAAAGAAAGTCTAAAAGAAGATAGAGCAAAAACGCAAATTATGCAATTTACAAAATTAAACTTATTAGAAATGACAAGAAAGCATATGTTTAGTGCCGATTAAAATAAAAAGAGAGAATACGAATATTCTCTCTTTTTTAATTTATCCTAAAATTTTCTTTAATTCCTCATGTCTTTTAATTTTTTGCGTAGTTGTCTTAATTAAAGGTTCATCTGTAACAATAATTTCACGAATATATTTATAAGCCGGCATAGACTGATTTACCATAGTTTTAATATCTTGCCAGATAAGTGTATGATAATCTTCTGGCTTTTTAGAAGGATATTTTTCTTTCATTATGTCTTTATTATAAACAATTTTTGCACATAAAATATAATCATCATCTTTTGGAACTTTTTTTCCAAACACCATACTTTCTTCTACATAAGGAAGTTTGTTAATTAAAATTTCTAGTTCTTCTGGATAGATATTCTTTCCATTTTTTAATACAATTACATCCTTTTTGCGCCCTGTAATAAATAGAAAGCCATCTTTATCAAAATAACCTAAATCTCCTGTATAGAACCATCCATCTTTTAAAACTTCATTTGTAGCTTCTTCATTTTCATAGTAGCCAAGCATAACCGTTGGTGCTTTTGCTTTAATTTCGCCAATTCCTTCTTCGTTTGGAGAATCAATTGCAATTTCAATACCAGGAAGCGGAAATCCTACAGAACCAAGTTTTTTATATTTGTCATTCTCACCTGCTAAAACAGGAGAAGTTTCTGTTAAGCCATAACCTTGCATTAAATTAATTCCTAAATTTAAAAATCCATGGATAGCCTCCTTACTCATAGGGGCTCCTCCTGCAATGAGAATGCGTAAATTAGGCGCAAAATTATCTAAGACAGGTTTCATTACCTTTCTTCGAATATCGATGCCAAATTTTAAAAGAAAATTGCAAAAGGTAGATAGAATTTTAATTAGGGTATATTTCTTTTGTTCTTTTAAGGCTTTTTCTATTTTTTTATACATAATTTCAAGCATTAAAGGAACGCAAACAAAGCCAGTGACATGGTATTCCTTTAAATTATTTGCTACATGACGAATGCCATCACAAAAAGCAACGGTAATACCACTATAAGTACCATATAAAAAGGTGCAGGTCGATTCAAAAGTGTGGTGAAGCGGTAAAAAAGATAAGAAAATATCTTCTTTACGAATATCGGTCATTTGGGAAAGACTATAAATATCGGCACAAATATTAGCTTGAGACAAGCTAACAGCTTTAGAAATAGAGGTTGTCCCAGAAGTAAATAGCATAATTGACATAGCATTATTATCAATTTCTACTTCATTATAGCGAGTATCTCCATTTTCTAATTTCTTTTTTCCACTATCTAATAATTCACTATATTTTAAAAACGCAGAATTTGGCGTATCGTCCATGCAAATATAATAATTTAAATTAGACTTGCCTTCTTTTCTAATTTTAATAAAGGTTTCTTGGTATTGTTTGTCAAAAATAACAGCTTCTGATTTACTTCGAATAATTAAACTTTCAAGTTCATTACTAGGAAGTGATTTATCAAGAGGAACAACAATGATGTTTGAAGTAGTAATACCCAAATAAGAAACGCACCATTCATAACGATTTGGACTAATAATGGCAACACGTTTTTTTGTTAGCCCTAAATCAATTAAGCTAGTTGCCAAACTTTTAATATCACAAACGAATTCACTATAGGTTTTATTGATATATTCCTTGGATTTTGGTTCTAATTTATATGTAAAAGCAATTTTATCGGCATATTTTGCTTCATAACGTTTTACTAATTCTCTAAAATTGTGAATTTCTTCTGCATCGTATAATTTTCTTCTTGAATCTTCCAAAATAAATCCCTCTTTTCTTATTTTATGTGCTTATTATATAGTATTTTACGGTAAATAGCAAGAATGAAAAATGTCGAGTTTTGTAGGAATTTTATAATATATTCTAAATGGAAAATATTTACAAATATAAAACAAGGTTATATAATTATGTTTACTTTAAAACCTCCATGAAAGGGGTGATAAAATGAAAAATAGACACAAAAGAGAACACTATAAGAGGCCAAAAAAGAACATCTTACATAAGATATTAAAAAACTTGAAAATAGTTTTGGAAATATCAAAAGTAATTAAGGAAATACTTGCGTTGTTTTGGTAAAAAAAAGTAGGTGGTTGCAGCCACCTACTTTTTTTATTTTTCTTATTTTGAAAAATACACACAAAACACTATAATCTTTTTATACTTATATTATACACAATTATAAAAAAATTGCAATAGGTTTTGTAAATTTTTATAACCTTTTCATTTCCTCAAATCTTTTAATTTTCTGTGTAGTTGTTTTAATGAAAGGCTCTGTTGTTATCTTAATATCAAATATATTTTTATATTTTGGTATTTGCGTATTTACCTTTTTTACTTCTTCTTTCAAAAAGATATAAATTTCTTCCTCTGTTTTTCCTTGGAAAGCCTCATTTTGTGCGTCATACACTAATTTAGCACAAATTCTATCTTGGTTATTAGGGGCAACATATACAAAACTTTCTACAACATAAGGAGATTCGTTTAATAAAGTTTCAATTTCTTGTGGGAAAATTTTCTTTCCACTTGTTAAAACAATCATATCCTTAATTCTACCAGTTACAAAAAGGTAACCATCTTTATCAATATAGCCTAAATCACCAGTATGGAAATAGCCATCAATCATTACTTCTTTAGTTTTTTCTTCGTCTTCGTAGTAACCAAGCATAACATTTGGACCTTTTACGGTAATTTCTCCAATTCCATTTTCATCTGGGTTAGCAATTTTAACCTCTTGGCAGAATTGTGGACGACCTGCACTACCAGGTTTTTGGTATTTATCATTTTCTGCAGAAATAACAGGAGAGGTTTCTGTTAAACCATAACCTTGAATCATAACAACACCAATACTATTAAAGAATTTAATGACTTTTATATCGGCAGAGGCAGAACCATAAATAATGGTTCTTAGTCTTCCACCTAAGTTATCTAAAATGCTTTTAAATAGCTTTCTTCTAATATCAATATGGAAAAATAATAAGAAGTTAGAAAGTGCCATCATCATTTTTACTGGAATTTCTAGTTTCTTTTGTTTGATAGTTTTCCAGATTTGGCGATACATAATTTCCAAAACAGCAGGAACACATACCATACCACTAATTTTATATTCCACTAAGTTTTTCGCAATATGTTTTAAACCATCACAATAGCAAATTTCAAAGCCAACAAAGAAACAAAATAAGTAAGTAGCTGTGCACTCTAACGTGTGGTGCAAAGGTAAGAATGATAAAATATTATCATCATCTCTTGCCTTAATTAAAGTAGTCATACCAGATACATTAGAGCAAATATTTCTTTGAGAAAGCATAACGGCTTTTGACATACCAGTAGTTCCAGAAGTAAAAATTAAAACAGATAACTTGTCTGGGTCAATTTTAATATGAGCATAAGCAGTATTACCATTAGCAAGAAGCATTTTACCTTCTTCAATTAGTTGCCAAAAAGAAAGAATACCATTTTCTTCATCATGTTTATCTGCATTCATATTGATATAATATTTTAAATTGGTTATATTCTTTTCTTTAATACTCTTAAAAGTTTCCAAAAATTTTCCATCAAACACAACAGCTTCTGCCTTACTTCTGATTAAAGAAGTTTCAATTTCATTTTGTGGTAAAAGATGGTCAAGTGGAACAGAAACCATATTTCCATTGTTAATTGCCATATAAGATACTGGCCATGGATATTGGTTATGGCTAATAATAGCTACTTTTTTCTCCTCTAACCCCATATCTAAAAGTTTGGTAGAAAGTGCTTTTACATGTTCAAAATGTTCCTTAAATGTAACATGTACATATTCTGGAACCTTTGCTGTAGAATCTTTTTTATAAGTAAAGGCAACTCTATTTGCAAATTTAGCAGTTGCCGTGTCAATTAACTCACGAAAAGTATCTACATGCATTTCAGGATAAATCATATTTTTTTGTGGCTTAAAAGTATTGCTCATGTTAAAACTCCTATCTTTGTTGAAGTTTTTCTTCAACTTATTAAAATCTAATTTCGCCATTTCATTATATTCTAAAATGAAAAAAATTACAAGGAAATTGACTATTTCGTTTAATATTTTTTTGCTAGTAAAATAATACAATATATGACAAAATTCTTATTTAAATCTTTACAAATAGAATAAAAAAGAATATAATACGCGTAGTAACAAAAAGTATTATAAACTTTTGATGGAACAAAAAAAGGAGAAAATCATTATGAAAGATGTTATTATCATTGTAGAAGGACCACAAGGGGTTGGAAAAACTACCTTTACTAACTATTTAAGAGAACATATGGCAGCAACAGACTTATACCGACTATCTGGTATTAAAGATAGAGGAGAGACCGGTCTTGCAAAGATAAAGCTAAAGTATGAAAAATTAATTGAATATATGGAAAACTGCACTGATATCAATATGATATTTGACAGGACCTTTTTCACCAATGAAGTATATTCAAGACTTGGGTATCAAAAGTATTCTTTTACCCCTACATATGAAGCTTTGTTAGCACAGTTAGACAACATGAAAAATGCAGAGCAGTATGATATCTACTTAGTAATAACATATTTACAAGATGAATCTCTATACGAAAGCAGAATCAAGAGAGACAAACATCAATATCAAAAATTTGAAGTAGAAAGTAGTATCATGCAGCAAAGAGAATACTTAAAAATGGCAGATGAAGTAGAAAAAACAACGAAAAATATTAAAGTAGTACGCTTTGCTAACGATACAAAAGAAATATTTGAGGAAAATGTACAAAAGTATTTTGGAGAATATTTTAAGTAAAAAAGTTAAGGAATATCGAGTTTGATATTCCTTAACTTATATAAAAGAAACAATATATTGATGATACTAAAACGCAGAAAGGATAGAAATAAAAAATGAAAGTAGGGTTCGTTCATTTAGGATGTAGCAAAAATTTAGTAGATACAGAAATGACAATAGGGCTATTCAAAGAAAATGGATACCAAATTGTAAATAATGCAAAAGAAGCTGATATTATTGTAATAAATACTTGTGGCTTTATTACACCTGCCAAAGAAGAAGCCATTAACACCATTTTAGAAATGGCAGAAGAAAAAAAGAGAAGATGCCAGTATTTAATTGTTATGGGGTGTTTAGTTCAACGCTATAAAGAAGATTTGCAAAAAGCCATTCCAGAAGTAGATTTATGGATTAAATATGACTCTTACAATACTATTTGGGAGCAAATAAAAGGAGTAATTAAACCTGAAAAAACGAAAGCAAAAACATTAGATTTTTTAAATAGAACCATTACCACAGGAGAAAATTTTGCTTACTTAAGAATTGCAGAAGGTTGTAGCAATTTTTGTACCTATTGTGCTATTCCTAAAATTAGAGGAAAATATATTAGTAGGAAAATTGAAGATATTTTAGAAGAAGCAAAGCAACTTGTAAAAGAAGGATATAAAGAAATCATTGTCATTGCACAAGATACAACAAAATATGGAATAGATTTATATGGAAAACCACGTTTAGCAGAATTATTACAAAAACTATGTAAAATACAAGGTATAAAATGGCTCCGTTTTTTATATGCTTACCCAGAAACCATTACTGATGAACTAATAGAAGTAGTAAAAAATGAAGAAAAAATTTGCTCTTATTTTGATATTCCAATTCAACATATTGCCAATCCAGTATTAAAAAGAATGAATCGAAAAAGTGACAAGCAAAGTATAGAAAAATTAATTACAAAATTAAGAAAAGAAATTCCAAATGTGGTAATCCGAACAACAGTAATGGTAGGTTTTCCAGGAGAGACCAAAGAAGATTTCGAAGAGTTATATGAATTTGTAAAGAAAACAAAATTTGATAGATTAGGAGCCTTTTCTTATTCAAAAGAAGAAAATACACCAGCAGAAAAATTACCAAATCAAATTCATTGGAGCACAAAGAAAAGTAGATATAATAAAATTATGAGTTTGCAACAAGAAATAGCAGAAGAAAAACAAAAAGAATTAATTGGAACAAAATTAGAAGTATTAGTTGAAACTAAAACCTTTGATAACAAATATTACGTAGGAAGAAGTTATAGAGAGGTGCCAGACATTGACGGACTAATTTATATTCCAACAACAACGACAACAATGACCGAAAAAGACTTATTAGGAAAATTTGTAACTTGCACAATTACTGGCGTACAAGGATACGATTTAATAGCAAGTTTATAAAAAAAGAATGAAAAAAATATAAGAATAGCCCTAAATAAAATAATTATTTAGGGCTATAAAATGTCTTAAAGATTGCATACTTTTATTTATTAAAATCAACTTTTACATTTTTTCTTGCTTCTTCACTATCTACAGTAAATAAAGGCTCTGGTTTAAAGTTAAACATAGAAGCAACAATATTATCTGGAAATACTTCTACTTTAGTATTATACATCATAGCAGTATCATTATAAAATTGTCTTGCAAAAGAAACTTTATTTTCAGTTTCTGTTAAACTTTTTTGTAGTTCACTAAAATTTTGATTTGCTTTTAAATCAGGGTAGTTTTCAGAAACTGCCATAATGGTTTTTAAAGCACCAGACAAAGCATTGTCTAATTCAGCTTTTTCTTCAACACTTTTAGCATTAGCCCAAGAAGAACGAAGTTCAGTTACTTTTTCTAATACTTCTTTTTCATGTGTCATATAACCCTTTACAGTTTCTACTAAATTTGGAATTAAATCGAATCTTCTTTGTAATTGAACTTCAATTTGACTCCATGAATTTCTTACTTTTTGTCTTGCTTTTACCAAACCATTATAAACACCAATGATAAATAGAGCAATGACAACAACAATCGCTAAAATAACTAAAAATATAGTCATAATTAAATCCTCCTTTTCAATTAATATTATCATAGCATAGATAAAATAAAATAACAAGTCAAAATTTTATCTTCCACCCATTCCGGCCGCCTCCGCCACCGAAACCTCCACCGGAAGAAAAACCTCCGCCAGAACCACTACCAGAAGAATAATTAAGTGAGCTATAAGTACTGGTAATGGAATTGTTAATTGTATGAATAAAACTATGAGAAAAATTACCATAACTCATCCAATATAAATAAGCATATCCATGTGAAGTCATATAATCTACATCGTTAATTTGTGGATAAATTACTTTTAATTGTTTTAATACTGTATCTGCAATGCCAAATGCAGTGGCAAATACTAAATATTTTTCCCATAATATTAATTCTGGAACTTCCTTTTCTTCCATCATAGAAAAATCTTGCATATAATTTTTAAGTCCAACCCATGCTTCTTTTTCATCCACTCCTTTTTGCGTTAATGTATTATATCTTCCCGAAATTTTAAAGCAATATACAGTGCAAATAATAGAAGGAATGACATTTACAATCATAAAAGGAATACTTACGATGAAAAGAAAGAAATAACCAATTCCTTTTGATAGCCAATTGTTATATTGTTTATATAAATTTTTATCATAGTTTCCTTGCGATTCTGCTTCTTCCTTTGCATAAGTTTCTATATTATTATATTTAGATAAGAAGGCAGAAGAATGCTTTTTACAGTAGGCTTCAAAGTCCTTCATAGTAAATTCTTTACTAGAACTTACTTGTTCTAATATTTCATAGATTTCTAATTCAGCCTTAGGTAATAATGAAGTGTCCATATTTGGAGTTAAAGTAATTTTAATTTCGTTTTTCTTTTCACCTAAAATTTCAAAGCTTAAATATTTTTTTAAGCATAAATCCAACATGGTAGCAGAAAACACATTAGAGGCATGTATAGAAAAACTAGAAGTTTTGAAATAATATAAAAAGGCTGCTTGTGCAGGTGTTGAATTTTCATTTGGAATATCACGGAAATATTTTGAAGGCATAGTAGGTTTAAAGTCGGGAGCCTTCTGCAATTCTAGTTTGTATGCTTTTATTTTTTTAATCAGAATAATAGCAAGAATAATCCCTACAACATTGGTAATAACAAAGAAAAATATTATATTTCTTTGCCTTGCTGCAACAGCTTCTCGTTCTCTATTAGCTTCATCTGCCCAACGTTGCTCTTGTGCTAAAATTTGGCTTAATTTATTTTGCAAAGAAGAATTATTGTTATGAGCAAATATGTTGGTTGGAGTTACAATTCTTATTTCTAACATAGTATGACTAGATAAATTTTGCACTTCAAAAGAAACTTTATTGTTAGAAGCTTTGTTAATATTTCCATTTAAAGGTCCATGAGCCCAAACACGAAAATCATCAAGATTTGCTACATTAGCAGGTAAAGTAATGGTTCCCGTTACTTTCTTAGCAGGAATAGCAGAATCTGTGCCAATAAATTGCCAGTAAAATTCACTACAATCAGCATAATTTTTAACAGCATCAACAATAGTATAACTCATTTCAAATGTTCTTCTGGCATGACTACTATCTTCATGAACACCCCATGCAATTTCAAAATCTCTACTGGAATTTATTAATGCATAGAAGCAATCTTTATCAACATGATATTTTTCTTGGTAAATTCGAGAAAAATTTTTTCGTATGCCACCAGTTGTTTCTACTAAAGAAACATTAATAATGTCAGAATATTTGGTAGAATCAATTTCAAAGGTTTTAAATAAAGTATTGGTATCTTCAATAGAAATATCCCAAGTTTCTTTTACATTAGCGCTACCATCTGCATTTAATGTAACATCATAAGATAAATTTTTTAGTTCTAATTCTCCTGCATATACATACGTATGCCATAGGATAAATAAAGAGCTAAAAAATAGGATAGAAAAAATACATTTTTTAAGTTTCATATAAAGGTTAATTTCCTTTCTTTATTATTATATTTATTATAATAGCATTATATAAAAAATTAAATTAGAATGCAAGATGATGATAATTTTTATATGGACTTATATATAATTTTTTATTTACAATTTTTTATAGGATTTACCCATCACTTTTCTATAAATGTACGAACCAAATACACAAACAAGCCATATAATGTAGTAAGATGTAAAATTAGAGCATTTTATAGCATACTACAAAAGGAGGCTTGAAGCAAACATACAATGGAAGAAAATACATTAAATAAAGTGAAGTTAAATCAAGAAGTCAAAATAAAAAAAATAGATGCTTCTCGGAAATATAAAAAGAAGAATACTAGATTTAGGTATGATAGAAGGAACGAAAATAAAGCCAGTATTAAGAAGTCCACTTGGAGACCCAACTGCATATGAGGTAAGAGGAAGTTTAATTTCGTTAAGGGAGGAAGAAGCAAAAAAAATTTATATTATATAAAAAAGCATGGCTATTACAATAATTTTGTAATAGGCGTGCTTTTTTTGTGTTTCTTGCATACAAATAAAGTAGAAGAAAAAATAGGAGGAATGTTATGGGACTAACAGCAAGTTCAACAGGAAGTAAATTATTACAAAATGACATAGAAGAATTAAAAGAAAAATGTGATTATACCATTGCCATAGCCGGCAACCCGAATGTACGGAAAATCTACTATTTTCAATGCTTTAACACGGAATGAAACAACACACAGGCAACTGGCCACGGAAAAACAGTAGAAAATAGTAGCGGAATTTATGAATATAACAACAAAAAGTTCTTATTGGTAGATATTCCAGGAACATATTCTATTATGTCCAATTCCGAAGAAGAAGAAATTGCAAGAGATTACATTTGTTTTGGAAACCCAGATACTACGGTAATTATTTTAGATGCTACTTGTTTAGAAAGAAACCTAAATTTAGTTTATCAAATCATGGAAATTACGCCCAATATTGTAGTGTGCGTGAATTTATTAGATGAAGCCAAAAAAAAGGGAATTCAAATTGATTTTAAAAAATTAGAAGAAAAATTAGGAGTGCCTGTTGTAGGAACTATAGCAAGAAAAAAGAAAACATTAAAAAACTTAATGCAAAAGGTAGAAGAAGTAGCTTCTCATAAAATCACTCCAAAACCAAATAACATTACTTATATTCCTGCTATCGAAGATGGAATTAAAGAAATATCTAGTAAAGTAGAAACAATTTTGCCAGAAGAAAAACAAGGTTTAGCAAGATGGCTTTCGTTAAAACTAATGGATAGAGAAGAGAAAATCTTAACTTCTATTCAAGAAAAATTAAATATCTCATTATTAGAAAACGAAGAAGTAAAAAATAAAATCATTCAAGTAGATGAAATGTTAAAAAAACATGACATTACAGAAGAAAACATTCGAGATACCATTGTTTCTAGTATTGTATTTGAAGCGGAAAGCATAGTAAAAGATGTAGTTACATATGAGAAGGAAGCCTACCAAGAAAGAGATAGAAAAATTGATAAAATAGTTACTTCAAAAATATGGGGAATTCCTATTATGCTCGTCTTTTTAGGAATTATTTTATGGCTTACAATTGTAGGGGCAAATTATCCATCGGAACTTCTTTCTACCTTTTTTGGATGGCTAGGGGAAAAATTAATTTGGCTTTTTGATTATGTAGGAGCACCTGTCTGGCTAAAAGGATTGCTAATAGAAGGAGTTTACCAAACGGTAACATGGATTATTTCTGTTATGCTACCACCTATGGCAATTTTCTTTCCTATGTTTACTTTGCTTGAAGATTTAGGCTATTTGCCACGTATTGCTTTTAACTTAGATAAATATTTTAAACAGGCATGTAGCTCAGGAAAACAGGCGTTAACTATGTGTATGGGGCTTGGATGTAATGCAGCAGGGGTAGTAGGGTGCCGTATTATAGATTCACCAAGAGAAAAATTAGTATCTATTTTAACGAATAGTTTTATGCCATGCAATGGAAGATTTCCTTTTTTAATTTGCATTGCTAGTATTTTTATAGGAAGCTACTTTGCAGGAGCCATGCAATCGGTTGTATCTACCTTGGCTGTTCTTGGCATTATTATTTTAGGAGTTGTGCTTACCTTGCTCATTTCCAAAATACTATCAAAAACTATTTTAAAAGGAATGCCAAACTCCTTTATTTTGGAACTTCCACCTTACAGGAAGCCACAAATAGGGAAAATATTGGTTCGTTCTATTTTAGATAGAACCTTATTTGTACTTCGGAAGAGCTATTGCTGTTGCCGCACCAGCAGGACTTATTATTTGGTTATTTGCTAACATTCAAATAGGGGATAGTAGTATTTTAACCTATGTTGCCAATTTCTTACAACCATTTGCAAGTTTAATGGGATTAGATGGCTATATTTTAACGGCATTTATCTTAGGGCTTCCTGCCAATGAAATTGTACTTCCTATTATTTTAATGAGTTATATTGGGCAAGGCAGTTTAGTAAGCATGGAAGAAAATATGGCAATTAGGCAAATTTTAGTGCAAAATGGTTGGACGTTGCTTACCGGAATTAACGTTATGCTATTTACTCTTTTACATTTCCCTTGTGGAACCACACTTCTTACTATAAAAAAAGAAGCAGGGGGATGGAAGTGGGCAATTTTATCTTTTGTGCTTCCAACTGTATGTGGAATTATACTTTGCATGTTCACAACATTATTGTGGAATGTATTTGTAGTGTAGAGAACAGGAGGGACGCCCCTTTTCGTTCCATTTTGGAACGGTGGGGACACCCCTTAAACAAGAAATGTAGAAAAATAAGCTTTGATAATTTTTTGATATGTGTTATACTATACTTATATTATATAGAATTGTAATAGTGGAGGTAATAAGATGTTAAAATCAATTTTATTATTTATTAAAGCACATATAGTATCTACAACAATTATGACAATAATAGTAGTGAGTGCAGCAGTAGTAACACCAATAGCAATCGAAAGTTATAAAACTTATCAATTAGATAAAACTGTACAAGCAGGTCTTAGTATGTTAGGAAAAGCAGATAATTTAATGGATAATGAAATAAGTAATAATTCTAATAACAATACAGTGTCACTTACATTTAGAGTTGAAAGAATAAAAGAATCAACAGAAGATATCCATAGTGTTGAATATAAAATTATACCAAGTTATGATAAGGATTATTCAGAGTGGACAAAGTCAGAAAAAGAATTGTATGAGCAAGCCTTGGAAGAAGCAAGACAAAAGTCAGAAGAAGAATATAATTCGGCGGTAGCAAGTGAACAACAAGCAATGGATGCGATATGGCAAAAAGCAGTAGAAGAAATGTCTAATGATTGGAAAAAGCAAGACTTAGGAAGTGCTGGTTCATTAGAATATTGTATATATACAGCAAGAGTTAGGGGAACAATACTAGGAGAAAGTTTTGATGTATCTTTTGATGAATTTGTAAATAATATTGCTCCAACTATACAAACTAAATTAGATAAAAGGCGACCTGTTCCTAAAAGTGAAACTGGTGATTATTATTTTGGAGACGATGGAATACCAATAGAAGAAGCTGATAAAATATATCAAGCTGACAATTTTGAAAGTGTAACCAAGACCATAAAAGATAATTTGGAACTTAGAAAAAATGAAGAGTAATTGATATAAATGAATTAAAAATTGAATAAATAATATATTTTAGCATTTACCTCATTAGGTAAATGCTTTTTACTTTTATGTATGTTAATTTGTATTTTATTGCACCATTTTATCTTTTGTGCTTCCAACCATTTGTGAAATTATACTATGTGTGTTCACAATATTAGTTTGAAATGTATTGCTAGTGTAAGGAATAATACTTATAATATTAGAAAATAGATGTATTTATACTGCCAGAATATAATATTATTAGATTTGCCAAATACGCTTTTTATGATATAATTTTTACAAAAACATGAAAAGGAATAAGAATAATGGAAAATATAAAAAAATATTATGAAAATACAGCAAATGCTTTACCAAATCTAATGGTTAAAAAATTTATAGATATGAATATTAACCCTACAAATGCTATTGACTTAGGTTGTGGTGCTGGCAGAGATACTATATTTTTAATAAAGAATGGTTGGAAAGTTTTATCAATAGATAGAGAAAATACAAGGGAATTTATAGAAAAGAAATTAAATAATGAAGAAATTAAAAAATTTAGATTTATGAGCCAAAATTTTGAAAATATCGAATTAGAAAAGACAAATTTATTAGCTGCAAATTTTAGCATTCCTTTTTGTGACAAAGAACATTTTAGTAATTTTTGGAGTAAAATTACTGATAGTATCTTAAAAGACCGGATATTTTGCTGGAAATTTTTTTGGATTAAATGATTCATGGGCAGAAAGAAAAAAACAAATGTCATTCTTTAGCAAGCAACAAGTTTTAGATTTATTTAAAGAGTCATTTGAAATAGTATTTTTTAGTGAGGTAGAAAAAGATGGAAAAACGGGATTAGGAAAAATGAAACATTGGCATATATATAATGTTATAGCAAAGAAAAAATAAAATAAATGATTAAATAATACAAAAGTTTTGGATTTTATCCAAAACTTTTGTCTACTTATTGAAAAATGTATTCATAGTATATGTAAAAAAATGAGAAGAAATGTTTGTAAAACTATTGAAAAATATCATATATATTGTTAAAATATGGAAAAAGAATAGGAGCAACAAAATGATTAGTATGTATATAGATGAATCAGGAAGTATACATCCAACTTCACAAATACTAAATAGATATTTCGTAATAGGAATTGTAATACCAAAAGATGCAAAAAAATTAAAAAGGGTTTATAAAACTTTTATACGAAAAAATATAGAAGAATTAAAAAAAATAGATATAGAAGGAAGAATGTTTAATAATGGTAAATTTATTGAATTAAAAGGTAGTTCAATGAATAAGGAAATGAAATTAAAATTTATTGAATTCTTCTGCAAAAACAATCTATTTGAAGTTAGGTATATTATTTTAGATAATAACTTATTAGAAAGTAGATTTATAAAAAATAAAGCTAGGACTTTTAATTATTTATTAAAGATATTTCTAATTAATTCTATAAAGAAAAAATATATAATGGATAAAGAAATATTTTTACAAATAGATGAAAGAAATGTTAAAACAGATTCAAAATATTCCTTAGAAGATTATTTAAATCAAGAATTATTATTAAATGACAATTTAGTAGATAATATACAGGTACAATATTTTGACTCATCACAAAATTGCTTTATACAGATTGCAGATGTATTTTCAAATATAATGTATTCCAACTTAATAACAAAAGGCAGTTATCAAGAACAATTAGAAAAATTACAACAAGATAAATATATATTACCGCCATTTATTTTTCCAAAAGAAAAATTTGAAAATAAGATTAAAAAGATATAATTTGCATATACTATTAAGGAATTGATGTAACAGTAAATCTAAGTAAGATTCCATTATCTCGGTAAGTGCTATATGATAGCACAATCTCTTAGTCATTACATCAATTCCATTTTACATAAATATAATTTTTTTTAAAATTTCTATTGACTTTAGAATTCTAAAATGTTACACTTAATATAGTTAAACAGTAAGTCCTTTTTGTATGCCATAATCTAGGTAAGTGCTATGTGTTAGCATCATACTTAAGGCCATTTAACTATTTTTTTTTGCAATAAATTTTTAAAGTAATATTTTCATCATATATATTGAAATAAGTAACAAACTTATAAATAATCTTTATACAAAAAAGTTTTGGACTTTTTCCAAAACTTTTTTGTTTTTATGTACGTTAATTTCTATTTTATTGCATCATCTTATCAACATATTTTACGAAAATAACACTTTCTACTAAATCAATAATTGAATACAAAAGCATAATAATAGCAATTGTTACAATTAAAGCGCCACTTTCAAATATCATATACAAACCGCCAATGATAATCAAAATAGATAAAATAAGTGAAGCACTCCAAATAGGAATTTCTGCATTATGTAATTTAAAAGATAAAGATAATCTTAAAAGTCCACTATACACAATCCAAATTCCTATTATCATACGAAACATAGTTTCAATAAGACCACTATAAAAGATAGTAATGATACTAATAATAATAGCAATAATACCATATAATAAATCATAATTATAAAAATCATATTTTCCTTTTGCTACAAAATAATTAATAATTTTAATAACACCATAAAGAGCAAAAATCCCTCCTAAAATATAAGAAATTATTTTGGTTGCAGAATCTGGTCTTACTATCATAAAAATAGCAATCAAAGCAAATATTACAGATACTAATATATCTGACCAACCTGATTTTTTTAATAAACTTTTCATATAATTTCCTCCTTTTTTATTATTTATACTTTAGCACAACTTGTCCAGTTTTTCAAATCATTGTCAAAATTTCTATTTATATTTTTAAAATGCAAGTAAAACTGTATTTTAAGAACTTATTTTATAAAGTCTCATATAATAAATTTAAAAAGGAGATTATATTGATGAAAAACGAAATTGTATTAGAAAAAGCTGCTTATGAAGTAGCAAAGCAAGCTTCAATTCCACCATACATTTATCAACTTCCAGTAGAAGAAGGAAGAAAAGTATTAGAAGATGCACAAAATAGTAAAGTGTATAAGTATCCAGCAGAAGTAAAAGTAACTTCCATAGATACGAATTGTCATGGTAAAATAGAGGTATATGTTGTTACTCCTTCTTATGAAGCAAAGGCAAGAAACATTATTTTTTATATTCATGGTGCAGGATGGGTATTTGGAAGCTTTCATACACATGAAAAATTGGTAAGAGAATTAGCCTATCGAACAAATTCTGTAGTCATATTTCCAGAATATACGCGTTCTCCTGAAGCAAAATTTCCAGTTGCCATAGAACAATGTTACTCTATTCTTAATCAAATTCCTACCATTTTGCAGTATTATGCTATCAAGGCAGATATGCGCTATTTAACAGTTGCTGGCGATAGTGTAGGAGGAAATATGGCAATCGCAATGAGCTTACTTTCCAAGTTCCAAAATGGACCTAGAATATATAAACAACTATTATATTATCCTGTAACAGATGATAACTTTAATACCAATTCTTATCTGGAATTTGCTACAAATTATTATTTAACTCGTGATGGCATGAAATGGTTTTGGGATAATTATGAGCCAAATAAAGAAAAAAGAAATTCAATTCTTATAACACCTTTAAAAGCAAGATTAGAACAATTAAAAGATTTGCCACCAACTATGATTTTAAATGGAGAAGCAGATGTATTAAGAGACGAAGGCGAAGCCTTTGCTAATCAATTAAGGAAAGTAGGAAATGAGGTAACACAGGCTAGATTTCAAGGAATGATACATGATTTTGTGATGTTAAATAGTTTAGATGCAACCAATGCTTGCAGAGCTGCCATGAACCTTTCAACAGAATGGATAAATGAATAAAAAGAAAAATTCAAATAATAATGAAGAAAAAAGGAAAGTTTCATTAAAACTTTCCTTTTGTATTTTAATAATTTTCTGCTTTTACTTCAAAGTAAGCTTGTGGGTGTTTACAAACTGGGCAAATTTTTGGAGCTTCTGTTCCAACAACAATATGTCCACAGTTTCTACATTTCCAAATAACAATGCTTCCTTTTTTGAATACTTCGCCATTTTGAACATTTTCTAATAATTTTCTATATCTTTCTTCATGTTCTTTTTCAATAGCAGCAATTCCTCTAAAAGTAGCGGCAATTTCTTTAAAACCTTCTTCTTCAGCTTCTTTTGCAAAAGTGTCATACATATCAGTCCATTCATAATTTTCACCAGCAGCTGCTGCAGCTAAGTTAGCCATAGTATCTCCAATTCCGTTTAAATATTTAAAATGTAATTTTGCATGTTCTTTTTCATTTTCAGCTGTTTCTAAGAAAATAGCAGCAATTTGCTCATAACCTTCTTTTTTAGCTACACTTGCAAAATAGGTGTATTTATTTCTTGCTTCTGACTCCCCAGAAAATGCAGCTTTTAAATTTGCTTCTGTTTTAGATCCTTTTAATTCCATAATTTTAATCATTCCTTTCCTTGCCTTTACGAATGTTATGTATGTAAAAGGCACAAATTTTATTTTCCAAATAGCAATGAGTTCACTCTCATTTTGCTTTCATAGTTATATTACAGAAAACGCAAAAAGTCAAGATAAGGAAACCAAAAAATTAAGGAAAAACATTGACAAAATGAAAGGAAAATGAAAAAATAAGAATGAAAAAATAGAAAAATAATTCTATAAATTATTATCTTTCAAATTATATTCTTAAAAGAAAGGAAAGTTGTAACATGGAAAAAATAAGAGGATTTGAAGTAGCAAAAGGATTCGAAGACAAAGGAATTCATTTACCAGTAAGAAAAACAAAATATTCTGCAGGTTATGATGTAGAGGCAGCAGAAGACTGCGTGGTACCATCTTTCAAAAAAGGAATGAAACCAACTTTAATTAAAACAGGAATTAAAGCTTATATGCAAGATGACGAAGTTCTAATTTTAGCTAATAGAAGTTCCAACCCAGGAAAGAAAGGTCTAATTTTAGCAAACAGTATAGGCGTTATTGATAAAGACTATTATGGTAATCCAGATAATGATGGTCATATCATGTTTGCGTTCTTTAATATCAAAGAAGAAGATATTGAAATAAAAAAAGGAGATTGCATTGGACAAGCTATTTTTCAAAAATATTTTATAGCAGATGATGATATAGCAGAAGGAGAAAGAACAGGAGGATTTGGTTCTACAAGTAAATAAAACATGGCATAAAAAAAGACTAATAGTATATTAGCCTTAGTAGATAGATAATACATCTTCAATGACATATGAAACAGGAAGAACCTCTTCATTATCAGATTGAATATGAAAAATGTGGGAACCTGAGTTTTCTTCCTTATAAACGGAAACAGTAACGGTACCACATTTTTTACCTATCATTGTATCTGCTGTCCTAGGAATAACATTTTTCAATAGATTACGCATAAAACACCTCTTTTCGATTTGCACTAGGTTTCTAATATAACAAAAAGAAAATGCAAAGTATGTCGAAACTTGTAAACAATGCAAATTTTTTTTAGAGAATTTCTGTATCTATTGATTTTAATAGAAAAAAGCCTGTAAAATATTTTTATAGGAAAAGAAAAGGGCTAGATGGAGTCAAAATTTGTAGCAAAGAAATTGTTGACAAAGTGTAAAGTAAATAGTAAAAATTTACTTTGCGATATGTTTACATATATAAAAAAGCGACATTCAATATTCTTGAAAGTCGCTTTTTTGTGGCTGGGCTGGCTAGATTCGAACTAGCGCATGCCAGAGTCAAAGTCTGGTGCCTTACCGCTTGGCTACAGCCCAATATATAATGGGGTGGAATATGGGACTCGAACCCATGGTCTCCAGTGCCACAAACTGGCGCGTTAACCAACTACGCTAAATCCACCATTTCCACATGTATTTACTATTTTAACTTATTTTACCCAACTTGTCAACTACTTTAAACATTTTTCATTTAAAAAATTTGAAAAAATTTAAAACATTTAAAAAATATAAATTATATAACAGAAAATAAGAATTTTTAAGGTAAACTAAGTTAATTTGCATTTTTAGAAAAAATTTAGTATGATATGAAAATAAGAAGGAAAAAGAGAGGAATTAAAGCCTGTGTTAAAAACAATTAAAGAAAACACTAGTAGCGAAGTAATCGAAAAAAAATCCAAATTTATTGGCAATTTATATTATGTACAAACAGAACAAGAAGCAGAAGAAATCATAAAACAAGTAAAAAAGAAGTACTATGATGCCAAACATCATTGCTTTGCCTATTCGATTATGACACAAAATGGAATTATAAATAAAATGTCAGACGATGGGGAGCCAAGTGGCACAGCAGGAAGCCCAATGCTTACTATCTTACAAAAGCAAGAATTAGTAAATGTATTGGTAATCGTAACAAGATATTTTGGAGGTATTTTATTAGGAACAGGTGGATTAGTAAGAGCTTACTCAGAAGCGACTTTGAAAGCAATTCAAAAAGCAGAACTAGTAATAGAGCAAAGAGGTTATGAACTAGAACTTATTGTAGATTATTCAGAATTTGAAAAAATACAATATTATTGCAAAAAAAATGAAATTTCTATTGTTTCTATAGAATATGAAGAAAAAATAAAATGTAGATTAGAAGTAACAAAAGAAGAAAAAGAAAAAATTCTTAGTTTAAACGAAGAAGGAACTCTAAAAATACAAAAATATACCCTTACAAAAGAAAAAAATATAAGAAAAAACATTGAAATATAAACAAAAAATACAAAAATTTGAAAAAATTTCCAGAAAAGTATTGCAAAATATTTTAAAACATATTATAATTCGAAATGTAAAATTTTTACAGAAAAAATATAAGTAGGGGGAAAACAAAAGTGAAAGAAAAAATAAGAGTTTTAATTGCAGACGACAATATTGAGTTTGCTATGACATTACAAGGGTACTTAGAAAATGAAGAAGAAATGGAAGTAGTAGGTATGGCAAAGGATGGAAATGAAGCCTATGATCTTATTCTAGAAAAATTGCCAGACGTTGTATTATTAGATGTAATTATGCCACATTTAGATGGATTAGGAGTATTAGAAAAATTAAATACAGCACAAATTAGTAAATTACCATTATGTATTATGCTTTCAGCTGTAGGTCAAGACAAAATAACACAAAAAGCGATTAATTTAGGTGCAGAATACTACATTGTAAAACCATTCGATATTGAATTATTAATGAAAAGAATCAAAGAACTTAAATATTATCAACCAGGTAGCGTAAAAGGAAATTTTGCAAGTAGAGAAATTAAACAACAATATATTGAAATTGCACCAGAAAGCAAAAAAGATGAAAGCAACTTAGAAGCACTAGTTACTAATGTAATTCATGAAGTAGGAGTGCCAGCACATATTAAAGGTTATCAATATTTAAGAGAAGCCATCATGATGGTCGTAAACGATATTGATATTATCAATCAAATTACAAAGCAATTATATCCAGACATTGCAGAAAGATATAAAACAACTCCAAGTAGAGTAGAAAGAGCTATTCGTCATGCTATTGAAGTAGCATGGGGAAGAGGTCAAACTGATACGGTAGAAAGTATTTTTGGTTACACTGTATCAGCTGCAAAAGGAAAGCCAACTAACAGCGAGTTTATCGCGATGATTGCAGATAAATTACGTTTAGAATTAAAAAGTGCATAAAAAAGGAAAAATAGTCTAACCAGTTAAAGTTAGACTATTTTTGATTTTTTATAAATTTAATATATCTTTTGCTCTTTTTACATCTTCTTGTGAAGCTGTTCTAAGGCCTTCTAGAGGATATGAACAACCTAAGTTCCCCCATTTAAATTTACCTAAATCATGATAAGGGAGAATTTCTACTTTTTCCACACCATTTAAACTATATATAAAATCTTTTAATTGTAATAAATCTTGCTTATCGTCTGTTATAGTAGGAACAAGTACTTGCCTAATCCACATAGGTTTGTGAATTTCACTTAAATATCTAGCAAAAGCAAGTTCTTTTTTATTTGAAACACCCGTTAATTGAATACATTTTTCATCATTGATACATTTTATATCAAGTAAAAATAAATCTGTTAAATCAATTAATTTTTTCATATCTTCAGTTATATCTACACTGCCAGAAGTATCAATGCAAGTATGAATACTATGCTCTTTTAATTTCATAAATAATTCAATTAAAAAAGAAACTTGCAAAAGAGGTTCACCACCACTAATGGTAACGCCTCCGGTGAGGCATAATATAATTTTTATATTTTAAAATTCTTTCTAAGACTTCATCTGTAGAATATTCTGTTCCACTATGTAAATCCCAAGTATCTCTATTTTGACAGTACTGACATTGCAAAGCACAACCTTGCATAAAAATAACAAAGCGAATACCTGGGCCATCTACTGCACCTAAACTTTCAAAAGAATGAATTTTTCCGTTCATTGCTACTCCTTTATAAAATATATTTGACATTTTTTAAATAGTTGTATATAATAAATATAGGAAATGGAGAAACCACAAACGTGGTTTGCCAGTTAGTATGTAAAAAAACACATTGAACCGGTCAAGTTACAGATGTGTTTTTTTATTGTCTATTTGCTTAAAATTATAATTTGTATAATTAAGGCAAATACTATAATAGTTTCGACAATTAAGCCAAATAAAAGTAAGTATATTATTTCTAATAAAATAGCTTCTATCATAGCACCACCTCCATTCTCACAACTAAAGTTGTGGATTAAAAGTGGCAAACCACATCTGCTTATTCTCATTCCCTATGCTAGTTAGTATAACATGTTAAACTATAAAAATCAACATAAATAGAACAAAATTTTGCAACTTTCTTTAAAAAGTATCAAGAAAATTTTAAATACTAACGAAAATTTTAAATATTAACGAAAAAATCTTGACAAAAAAAATAGAAGGTGTTATAATATAAGTATATAAAAGTTAAACTTGAACAAATCACTTCCTTTTAGAATCTAACTAGAGTCTAATTAGTTCTCATATAAGAGAAGGTCGTAAATTATGATTTGCCTACAATAAGAAAAAAATAAAAAATAAAAAATAAAAAATAAAAAATAAAAAATAAAAAATAAAAAAATTATGTAGGAAAGTTTAACTTAAAACAGGCGATTTGAAAATTCAAATCGCCACTTTTTTTTATAATATTTTTTGTGGTAAAGGGGGAAAACCCTTACCACACTTGATTTATTAAGACATTATCATAAAATAGTTAAATATTAATGCAAAAATTAAAAACTACCCTAACTTATTGTGTTTAAAACAAGTTAAGGCAGTTTTTTTCATTTTAATTAAAATTTCTCGTGAATAGTTCTATTAATAACATCTAATTGTTGTTCTCTTGTTAATTTAATGAAGTTTACAGCATAGCCAGATACACGAATAGTTAATTGTGGGTATTTTTCAGGGTGTTCCATTGCGTCTTCTAGTAATGCTCTATCAAATACATTCACGTTAATATGATGTCCTGTTTGTTTGAAATATCCATCAAGAAGACTAACTAAGTTAGTAACTTGTGTATCTAATTCTTTTCCTAAAGTTCCTGGTGTAATAGAGAAAGTATAAGAAATACCATCTTCTGAATACTCATAAGGAAGTTTTGCAATTGTATTCATAACAGCCACAGCGCCATTGGTGTCTCTACCATGTAATGGGTTTGCACCTGGTCCAAATGGAACTCCTGCACGTCTTCCATCTGGTGTATTTCCTGTTGCTTTTCCATAAACAACGTTAGAAGTAATAGTAAGGACAGATAGGGTATGTTTTGAATTTCTGTAAGTTTGATGTTTTTGTAATTTTCTTAAGAAAGTTTTTACAACGTCAACAGCAATTTGGTCAACTCTATCATCATCATTTCCGTATTTAGGGAAATCTCCTTCTATTTCATAATCTACTGCTAAACCAGTTTCATCACGAATGACTTTTACTTTTGCATATTTAATTGCAGATAAAGAGTCAGCAACAACAGAAAGTCCAGCAATTCCACATGCCATCGTTCTTAAAATTTCTTTATCATGAAGAGCCATTTCTAATGCTTCATAAGAATATTTATCATGCATATAATGAATAGCATTTAAAGCTTTAATGTAAATTTTTGCAACATAGTCCATCATGTTATCAAATTTAGCCATAACTTCATCATAATCTAAATATTCAGAAGTAATTGCTTCAAATTTTGGTGTAATTTGTTTACCACTATTTTCGTCTCTGCCACCATTAATTGCATAAAGTAAAGTTTTTGCAAGGTTTGCTCTTGCTCCGAAAAATTGCATTTGTTTACCAATTTTCATAGCAGAAACACAGCAAGCAATACCATAATCATCGCCTAAAGTAGTTCTCATTAAATCATCATTTTCATATTGAATAGAAGATGTTTTTACTGAAATTTTTGCAGTATATTTTTTGAATCCTTCTGGTAAATTTTTTGACCATAAAACGGTTAAGTTTGGCTCTGGAGCAGGTCCTAGATTCATTAAAGTATGAAGAACTCTGTAAGAGTTTTTAGTAACTAAAGTTCTTCCATCAACACCCATACCACCAATACTTTCAGTTACCCAAACAGGGTCTCCACTAAATAGTTCGTTATATTCTGGTGCACGAAGGAAACGAATCATACGTAATTTCATAACAAAGTGGTCCATTAATTCTTGTGCTTCTTCTTCAGTTAAAGTTCCATTTTTGAAATCTCTTTCCATATAAATATCTAAGAAAGTAGAAGTTCTACCAATACTCATAGCAGCACCATTTTGGTCTTTGGTTGCAGCTAAGTAACCAAAATATAACCATTGAATTGCTTCTTTTGCATTAGAAGCAGGAACGGAAATATCAAAACCATATTTTGCAGCCATTTTCTTTAAATCTTCTAAAGCAGCAATTTGGTCATGAATTTCTTCACGTTCACGAATTACACTTTCAGTAAATTCATCTACATCTAATATTTCTAATTCTTGTTTCTTCTCAGCAATTAAAGCATCTACACCATATAGTGCAACACGTCTGTAATCTCCAATAATTCTTCCACGTCCATAACCATCTGGAAGCCCTGTAATTAAGTGAGAACTTCTTGCTGCTCTAATGTCTGGAGTATATACTGCAAAAACGCCATCATTGTGTGTTCTTCTTAAATTGTTATAAATATAGTCAGTTTCTTCGTCTACTTTATAACCATAAGATTCACAAGATTTTTCTACAATTTTAATACCACCATTTGGCATAATTGCTCTTTTTAAAGGGGCATCTGTTTGAAGTCCAACAATTTGCTCCAAATCTTTGTCAATATAACCTGCTTCATAGCGGTTTACGCCAGAAGGGGTTTTAGTGTCAACATCAAGTACACCTTTTTCTCTTTCTTCTTTGTAAAGTTCTAATACTTCATCCCATAATTTTTTTGTTTTTTCTGTTGGTCCTTGTAAAAAAGAATCATCTCCCTCATAAGGTGTATAATTTGCTTGAATAAAGCCTCTGACATCAATTTCTTTGGTCCATTCTCCAAGTTTGTTAAAACCTTCCCATTGTTTAAAATCCATAAAAAAATCCTCCTTTGTATTTTTTTATCATTTATCACTTTTAATCTTATCATATTGCTTTATGCTTTTCAAGAATTTTTACGTGGAAAAGTTAGGAAAGATTTGGGATAAGTCCAAATCTTTCTTAAAATTCATATTATATTTCTTTACTAATTACTTGCACAATTTTATAAATTAATTTTTGTTTTTTTGGAGAACATTGTTTCAAAAGCTCATAAAATTCAGAATGTAAATATTTTTCAGAATGATTAGAAACACCATTTAAAATTTCGCCCTCTGTTACTCCTAAAATATTACATATTTGAGATAATCTTTCTAAATTAATATGAATTTTTCCTGTTTCTACTTTACTTAGATAGGCAATAGAAACTCCCATTTTCTCTACTAATTGCTCTTGTGTAAAACCTTTCTTTTTTCTAGCGTCTTTTAAGCGTTTACCAATAATACTAAAATCTACTGCCATATATACCACCTTTTTCTTTTTTTTGTAAATATAGCATGAATAAGGTTAATTTTACAGATAACAATAAGTTAAAATAGAGTAATCATTCAAAAAAATAAATCACTAAATAAAGAGAACCTTATACTTAAATGATTTATTTTTATTATTCAAAAAGTGTTATTATCTTTTTCCTTTTTTAATTTTTTCCTGCAACTACCTTTGCAATATCATAAATTAATTTTTGTTTTTCAGCAGAACAATCCTTTAATAAATTAGAAAATTCAAAATCTAAATATTTAGCAGATTTACTAGAAGTACCATTTAAAATATCTCCTTCTGTAATCTCTAAAATATCACAAATTTGGCTTAATCTTTTTAAATTAATTTGAGAACTTCCTCTTTCAATTCTACTTAAGAAAGCAATAGAAACATCTATTTTTTCAGCCAATTGTTCTTGTGTTAAATGTTTTTCCTTTCTTGCTTTTTTTAATCTTTCTCCAATAACGCTATAGTCAATTGCCATTCATATTCACCTCCATCATTCTGATTCAATCGTAAAGATTTATGTATTTGGACTATAGCATGCAATAGTTTAGATTAACAGAAACTATAGAGTAAACATGAATTTAAAAGTTGCTATATAAAATATTTTTTCACAAAAAATTAAAAATATTCTAAAATTTTTAAAAAATATTTTTTGATATATATATTATTAGATAAATTCAGTGAGGTCTTGCCAATATTTTTTTGGCATAAATTGCATTTGCAATCTTGGATTTATTCTTTCTTTAATAGCAATGGTGTCAAAAAAAGTTTTCCAAAGCATTTGGTATTTCTTTTCTTCTTCTGAAAGATTAAGAGACAATGAATTAGAAGCTTCTTTTATTATGTATTCTTTCGTATTATAAAGAAAAGCAATATTCCTATTTTTATCATGAATAATAAAATTTTGCGTTGGAAGTCTTTTTATAAAATGATGCCCAACATTTTCAAGAACATTATTAGTAGGATGAATAGAAGCATAAAATACATTATTTCCTATTTCCATGAAACGAAGAAGCCCTTTTAATTTGTGAGCTTCATTCAAAGTTTTCTTTCTCATAGCATTAACAGAAAATACAAAATCAATTGAGAGCATAGTATTAATTTTAGGACCAACAACAAAACCATTTAATAAGTATTTTAGAATTTGTATTTCTTTTTCTGTGGTATTTGAAAGAAACGCATAGTAACTATTATATAAGGTGTCATAAGAAATATTTTTTACAATTCCATGAAAAATTCTACTAGCTTTTTCTTCTTCTGTTTGTTTCTTTTCAAAATTTTCTAAAAAGTTTTGTTCAAATTCACTTTGCGAAACAATTTTACGAGGTATTGTTTTTTGAATATAGCAATCAAATACCATAGTTAGCAAACCCTCAAAACTTCCATCATATACATAAGTTTTTTCTATAACATTCCAGTTAAACATTTTTGTTTATCCTCCTTTGTTGGCATGAAAGTCTCAAAATATGATGCACTGCTATCTAAATTTTTATTTAAAAAAGTTTGATTCAATTCTAAAGAATCTTTCAAAGAAGACTTTGAAATAGGTGTATCTAAGGTATCAAAAAGCGAAGTTTGTACATAGTTAGAAGAGCCAGACGAATCACGTTCTAAAAAGAGTAAATTTTCAGAAATAAAATTCGAATTAAAGCTCTTAATAGGGTCAAAATATTTTCCATCACAAGTAATAAAATAGCGTGCACGTTTTAATACAATGCCAAGTTTTTTTAAATTTTCAAAGGTTAAGTGAAATTCTCTTCTTGCTTTGATAATACGTTTAGCAGAAATGACACCAATGCCGTGGCACTTTTAAAAGCGTTTGGTAATCTGCTTTGTTAATTTCAACAGGAAACAGATGTAAATTACGAAGGGCCCAATCACACTTAGGGTCTAACAGAGAATGAAAATTTGGATGAGTTTCATCTAATAAATCATCCATTTTAAAACCATAAAAGCGTAAAAGCCAGTCTGCTTGATATAGCCTATTTTCACGAAGAAGGGGAGGGCTTGAAAGAGTAGGGAGATTTGTATCTTGGTTAATAGATACATAAGCAGAATAATACACACGTTTTAAATGAAAGTTTTGATATAAACTTTCAGATAATTTCATAATTTGCAAATCACTTTCTGGAGTAGCACCTACAATTAATTGTGTAGTTTGCCCAGCAGGAACAAACTTTTCTTTATATTTAGATTTTTCTTGTTTCGAAATTTGAATTTCCTGTGAAATATATTTCATTGGTGAAACAATATCTACTTTTTCTTTTTGAGGAGCTAGCAATTTCAAACTATGTTGTGAAGGAAGTTCAATGTTAATGCTAGTACGGTCTACTAAAGTGCCTATTTTGTCAATAAGTTCTTTACTAGAACCGTGGAATGGTTTTCACATGAATATAACCGTTAAAATGATATTCTTTCCTTAAAATAAAAATAGTTTCATATAAACGTTCCATTGTAAAATTTGGATTTTTAATAACAGCGGAACTTAAAAATAAACCTTCAATATAATTTCTTTTATAAAATTGAATGGTTAAATCGGCGATTTCTCTTGGCGTAAAAGTAGCTCTTTTCACAGAATTTGAACAACGATTGATGCAATATTTGCAATCGTAAATACAAGCATTACTCATTAAAATTTTTAGAAGGGAAATACACCTGCCATCTGCTCCGCCAACTATGGCAAATACCAGAAACATCACCATTTCCAATACCATTTTTGGTACTAGCACGCCTGCTTCCAGAAGAACTACAAGAAGCATCATACTTGGCAGAATCGGCTAATATTTTTAATTTTTCTTCTAATTCCATATGCTTCACTTCCTACAAATAAATGTTTGTATACATCATAACATATAAAAAAATAAAAGTCAAACAAAAATTCGTTTAATAATTGACTTTTTATTTTTAATATAGTATAGTGATATATAGTAATGAACAGGCTACTAAAATATACCTAATAGATGTAGAGGAGAAAAAAGATGATACAGAGTAATGAAGAAAAAACAAATAAACAACAAGCATTGTGGGATGCTTTGCAGGAAAATAATACGTTAAGAGAAGTACAAGCCTATATAAAAGAAATAAATACAGTTCGTGGGTTTGAGACGCAACCTGTGCAAGATACGATGCTTCTTTTAACAGAGGAAATAGGAGAACTTGCCAAAGCGATTAGAAAATCAGCAAGTAATATGTGCATTGATATCAATAAACAATATCATTATGATACAATAGAAAGTGAAGTAGCAGATTGTTTTTATGTGTTATCTAGTATTTGCAATAAACTCAATATCGATTTATTTAGTAGCTTAAAAGAAAAGGAAAAGGAAAATATTCATAGAGTTTGGAAAAGAAACCAAGAATAAAAATAAATCCATTTTGTACATTAGAAAGGAGCAATAGAAACAATGAAATTCAATATTGTAATGGTAGAGCCAGAAATTCCACAAAATACAGGAAATATTGCAAGAACTTGTGCGGCAACAGGTGGAAAATTGCATTTAGTAGAGCCTTTAGGCTTTGAAATAACAGATAAAACTCTAAAAAGAGCAGGGCTAGATTATTGGGACAAACTAGATATTGAAAGACATACTTCTTTAAAAGCATTCTTAGAAAAATACAAACCAGAAGAAAACAATATGTATTTTGTAACAACAAAAGGGCAAACTTGCTATTCAGAGGTAGATTATTCTAATATGGAAGAAGTATTTTTATTATTTGGAAAAGAAACAAAAGGCTTGCCAGAAGACTTGCTAAAAAAATATTTAAACAAAACTATTCGAATTCCTATGAGAGAAACACTTCGCTCTTTAAATTTATCTAATTCTGTAGCAATTGTAGTTTATGAAGTATTAAGACAAAAACAATTTGAAAATTTGGAAGAAACTAGCAAATACTTTATGTAAATAATTGACAAATTACCTAAAATAGTGGTAAAATAGAAATGTAACTTATTATAAAGAGAAGCGATAGCTTCTTAAAAAGTTTTATTACAATTTACAAGCAGGAGGACAAAAGACAATGACAAACAATGTAGTATGTAACAATCAGGTAACTGTTAAAGGAACAGTGGCAACAGAGCCGGTATTTAGCCATGAAATCTATGGTAAAAAATTCTATATGTTTCAGTTAAAAATACAGCGGCCAAGTGAAATGACAGATTTACTGCCTATTATAATATCCAAAAATTCTCCGTTCTTTTCAGCAATTAATATAGGAAACAAAGTCTGCGTAATAGGGCAATATCGCTCATATAATAAATACGTAGAAATAGAGAAAAAGGCAAAACTGATTTTAACAGTTTATGCAAGAGAAATTGGTTTCCTATCGGAAGATGAACAAGATGACAGCCAAGTTATCCTTGAAGGTTTTATCTGCAAAAATGTTATTTATCGGCAAACACCACTTGGTAGAAAAATTGCAGATATTATGCTAGCGGTAAATCGTAACTATGGGCAAACAGACTATATTCCATGCATTGCATGGGGAAAGGATGCATGTTGGGCAGCTACTCTGAATGTAGGTACTAAACTTAAGGTAAATGGCAGAATTCAAAGCAGAGAGTATAACAAAAAGTTTTCTGATGGAACACAAGAAACGAGAGTTGCCTATGAAGTTTCAATTAATCATTTAGAGTGGAGCTAATAAAATTGTAATGAAGCACAAAAAGTTCGGAATTTTTCCGAACTTTTTTCTTTTGTTATAAAAAAGTATACAAAATTTTATTTTTATATGATAAAATCTTATTGTTTAAATAAAAGGAGAAAAACATGTTAAAAGAAAAACTAGACCAGCCAATAGGACTAACATATAAGCAAGTAGAAGAAAGAAAAAATAAAAATTTAGTAAATGCAGATACGACACTTCCTACAAAAAGCATCAAACAAATTATAAAAGAAAATTTTATTACTTTATTTAATATATTAAATTTATTATTAGCCTTCAGTATTTTTGCAGTAGGCTCTTATAAAAATATGTTTTTTTTATTGGTAGTCATTATAAATACTGCCATTAGCACTATACAAGAAATTCATTCAAAAAGAATGGTAGATAAATTAGCTGTTCTTGCAAGTGCAAAAGCAAATGTGATTCGTGATGGGAAAAAAGAAGAAATTTCTATATATGAATTAGTAGTAGACGACCTTGTAGAATTAGAAACAGGAAATCAAGTAGCAACTGATAGCATTATTCAAGAAGGTTTTGTAGAGGTAGATGAATCCTTTTTAACAGGAGAAGCAGATTCAATTTACAAACAAAAAGGAGATAGCATTTTTTCTGGAAGCATTATTTTATCTGGAAAATGCCAGGCAAAAGTAGTTCACGTAGGCGAAGAAAACTATGCAGCAAAAATTTCACATGGTGCTAAATATGTAAAAAAAGTAAATTCCGAAATGATGCAAACATTAAAGAAAATTATAAAAATTTTAACATTTGCCATTATTCCGATTGGTATACTTTTATTTAGCAATCAGTACTTTGTGTTAAACTCTAGTATGCAAGAATCGGTAGTAAAAACAGTAGCAGCTATGATTGGAATGATACCAGAAGGACTTGTATTATTAACTAGCACAGTTCTAGCAGTTAGCGTTATTCGTTTGTCTAAAAGAAAAGTTTTAGTACAAGAATTATATTGTATTGAAACTTTGGCAAGAGTAGATACTTTGTGCCTAGATAAAACAGGAACTTTAACAGAAGGAAAAATGGAAGTAAAAGATTATCTTCCAATAGTAAATGAAAAAGAATTTGAAAATATTGTAGCCAATTTTGCTTTTGCATCAACAGATAGCAACTCTACTATGCTTGCTATAAAAGATAAATTCCCTCAAAGAAAGCAAACATGGAAAGAAGAAGAAATAATTGCATTTTCATCTAAAACAAAATGGTCAGGAGTTACTTTTAAAGAAAAAGGCACCTATATTTTAGGAGCACCAGAAATTATTTTAGGAAAAGAGATAGAAAACTATAAAAGTGAAGTAATAGAAAAAGCAAAAGAATTTCGTGTATTAGTTATTATTCACACTACAGAAAAACTAAACAAACAGGAAAAACAATTACCACAAAATATAGAAATAGTAGGCTTTTTATATTTAAAAGATAAAGTGCGAAAAGAAGCAAAAGACACATTAAAATATTTTAAAGAGCAGGGAGTAGATATCAAAATCATTTCTGGAGATAACCCAGTTACTGTATCACAAATTGCAAAACAAGTGGGAATGAAAGATTTTGAAAATTATATAGATGCAAGCACAATCAAAACAGGAGAAGAACTAAAAAAAGCAGTTTCAAACTATAGCATATTTGGTAGAGTAACACCTTCGCAAAAAAAAGAAATTATATTAGCCCTAAAAGAGCAAGGAAGAAGTGTTGCTATGACAGGTGATGGAGTAAATGACGTACTCGCTTTAAAAGAAGCAGATTGCAGTATTGCCATGGCAAATGGAAGTGATGCGACAAAAAATGTAGCACAACTTATATTATTAGATTCAAACTTTGCCTCAATGCCACAAGTGGTACTAGAAGGAAGAAGAAGCATCAATAACTTAGAAAGAAGTGCATCTTTATTTTTAGTAAAAACTATATATTCTACTATTTTAGCACTGCTATTTTTACTATGGCAAAAAGAATATCCATTTATGCCAATTCAACTTAGTTTAATTAGTATGGTAACCATCGGTATTCCTTCTTTTTTACTTGCTTTAGAGCCTAATAAAGACCGCATACAAGGAAACTTTTTGAAAAATATTTTAAGAAAAGCACTTCCAACGGCATTTACAGTTATATGTAGTATTTTTACAATTACAATTGCATATCAACATAGTAAAATATCAGAAGAAATATATTCTAGTTTATGCGTTATTGCAGCAGGCTTTTCAGCTATTTTGCTATTATTTACACTAGCAAAAGCAAGAAAATCAGAACACAAAAAATATCCATTCTCTCGTTTTCGTCTTAGTTTAGCAATTGCAATGCTTATTTTATTTATTGTAGGATTAACTGTTTTTGATTGGTGGTTTTCTATTGCTCCATTTGCTATAATGCAAACGGAAATTGTGCAAGTAATGGGAATGTGTTTGGCTTATTTTATAATCTTAAATATTTTTTGCTTAATATTGACAAGAAATAGTATTTAAGATAGGATAATTATAACAAGGAGGTAAACAATGGAAGAAAAATTTGAAATTACCTTAGTAGATGTAAATAGTGATATTCATAATCATACAAAAGGTTCAGACGGAAGGCAATCTTCTTTTCGTTTTTTATTAAGAGCCTCTCATCAAGGAAAAAACATTATATCTATGGCAGACCACGATAGTGTAAGAGGTTACAAAAACTTAGAAGATGATTTATATTCTGTTCTAGGAACTATACGTGAGGACAAGTCTTATAATCCTAGCAAAATTATACAAATGCTAGAAGACATTAAAATTTTGAAAGGTACAGAGTTAATTACTAGTTATAATGGAGTTGTTATTGAAGTATTAGGTTATAATTTTGATGTTGATAAAATGGGACAAGAAATTCAAAGACTAAAAGAGACAGTAAAGCAAAAACCTTATGAAGCTTTATATGAAGGATTTAACAAAATAATAGAAGAAAAAAATCTTACTTTCAATAAAGAGACTTTAGAGGAAGCATATCAAAAAATAAAACAAGAAGGAAAAGGTGGTGTAGTAGGACCTTTCTTCAATGAACTTATTGCACATGAAGAAAACTTACCATTATTAACTTATACAGATGAAAAAGGAGAAGTAAAGCAAGCAGATACATTAAAATTATTTATCAATAAACATCTTTATAATAAGCAATCTCCTTTATTTGTAGATATGGCTAAAACGAGACCTTCTTATGAAGACACAATTGATGCAATTCATAGAGCAGGAGGTATAGCGTCATTAGCTCATCCAGGAAGATACAACGATAAATTTCCTGTATTAGATTTCATTGATGATATGATAGAAAAAGGCCTAGATGGAGTAGAAGTATATTATCCAGATCATTCCTATGAATTTAGACAAACTTTACTACAAAAAGTAAGAGAACATGGAATAAAGGCATCTGGAGGAAGTGATGACCACCATAGTATAAAAGAAGGAATTCAATATGAAATAGGAAGAGTGGCTATTCCAAACATACCAGAAACAGCATGGATGCAAGAATCTGTCCAAAATGGCTTAGATTTTATAAAAGATTCTAGTAAAATGCAGGAAGCACTAAAAGAACTAAAAGCATTAAAAGAAGAAAGACAAGCAAAAATAAAAGAAAATGAAGAAGTACAACAATTAAAAAACACAAAAGAAACAAGTGAGGAAAAAGAGCATGAATAAAATTTTAGAAAAAATAAAACAATTCTTCCATCAATTCAAAAAAGAGGCTAAATATTTACCAACAGAAAAAATGGAAAATGAAAAAAATGAACAAAAAGATTTTAAAGCTAGTTTAGATGTAAAAGATGAGCAAAAAATAAGAATTTTGCAAAAACAATATGAAGAAGGAACTATTTTAGAAGAAGATTTAACACCTTTTCAAGTAATGGATTTAATAGAGTTATATAAAAAGCAGATTCAAAATTTATAAAAAATGTTATTTGGAAAGATTTGGGACGCGTCCAAATCTTTCCAAAATAAAAAAAGCAGGAAAGAAATGGACTTTTAAGTCTAAAATCTTTCCTTTTTTAATTAACTAAAACTAACTATAAAGCAACTGCCTAATGGCATGATAAAGGTAAGGCTTATATTCTTCAATAGGAAGTGGCTCATTCTCTAAGATAGAAGTAAAAGAAGTAGAGCTAACAAGCTCAATAATCATAAATAAAGTAACTTCAGGATTCTTCAAAGCAATCTTATTTTTTTCAATTCCCTTTAAAAACAAAGAATAAATACTATCTTCTTTTTTGTCAGTATTATCATATAACTTTAAAATAGACTTATTATAAATACCCCAAGACAAATTCTTAGAAATAAATTTTAAAAGAGTAGGCTCTTTTTTAAACTGATCAATAATATAGTTAATAATAAAAATAATTTGATCAGAAAAATTTTCAATATAATTTTTATGAAGCTCTTTCAAAGCATCACTAAATAATTTTTCCGATTTTTTAGTAATCAAAATATTTTGAATTTCATATTTATCCTTAAAATAAAGATAAAAAGTACCTTTCGCAACATTGGCACGATCTACAATTTCTTGAATAGAAGTATTTTTGATTCCTTTCTCTGTAAAAAGTTCAAAAGCAGTATCTAACAAACGTGATTTTTTATCTTTTTCTATTTCCTCTTTCATATAAAATTTCATTCCTTTCCTATTCCAATTAGAAAGCACACGTATAATGAAAGATTTTTTTAAAAATGAAATGCTATTCTTTATGCTTTCATTATGACACAAACTAGACGATTAGTCAATAAGAAAATTAGAAATTTTTATTAACAAATAAGTAATGAAAATCTTTTATACAATATAAAATAAATAGGAATTTTATGCATTTTTGGGAATAAATTAAAAAAAGTGAAAAAATTTCAAATAATGTATTGACTAATGGTCAGTTTAGCATTATAATAAAAAATGACCGTTGGTCATAAAGAAAGGAGAATGAAAAATGAAACACATAGCAGAAGCAATTTGTAAGCACAGAAAAATCATTTTAATCATTAGCTTATTGCTACTTATTCCTTCTATTTTTGGAATAAAAGCAACGAGAATCAATTATGACATTTTAGTTTATTTACCAGAAGACATAGAAACCATTCAAGGAGAAAAAATTCTATCAGAAGATTTCGACATGGGAGGATTTTCTGTTGTTATACTTGACAATATGAAGCCAAAAGAGATTTTAAAATTAGAAGACAAAATCAAACAGATTGACAATGTAGAAAAAGTAGTTAGTATAGCAGACATAGTTGGAACAGAAATTCCAAAAGAAATGTTACCAGAAGAAATACAAGATCTTGCTTATGAAGATGATAAAACAATAATGTTAGTTACCTTTAAAGAGCAAATCTCGGCAGATGCTACGATTAAATCTGTAGAAGAATTAAGAAAAATAACAGATGAAAGATGCAAAATTAGTGGTATGACAGCAACTGTTTTAGATACTAGAAACTTATCTAATTCAGAAATTGTAATTTATGTTGTAATTGCTGTAATACTTTGCTTAATCATCTTACAACTAGCTTTAGATTCTTACTTTGCTCCTATGTTATTATTGCTAAACATAGGAATTGCAATTTTATATAACATGGGAAGCAACGTATTTTTAGGAGAAATATCATATATTACAAAAGCCATTAGCGCTGTTTTACAATTAGGTGTTACCATGGACTTTGCTATTTTCTTATATCATAGTTATAAAGCAGAAAAAGAATTAACCGATAATAAAGAAGAAGCTATGACAAATGCCATTACCAAAACATTCAGTTCCGTTCTTGGAAGTTCCTTAACAACCATTGCAGGTTTCTTAGCATTATGTAGTATGAACCTAACACTAGGAAAAGATATTGGTATTGTTATGGCAAAAGGTGTACTACTAGGAGTAATTAGTGTAGTAACCGTTTTACCAACTATGATATTAACTTTTGATAACCTAATTGAAAAGACAAAACATAAAGAAATATTACCAAAATTTACAATAGTAAAAAATTTCATTATGAAGCATTACATTGCCATTGCTATTCTATTTGTTATCATACTACCAATTGTTTACTATGGATATTCACACACAGAAATTTACTACAACCTAGACAAATCTTTACCAAGTGATTTAGATAGTGTGCAAGCAAACACGGCACTAAAAGAAGACTTTAACATGGTATCCATGGAAATGCTATTAGTAGATAAAAATATTCCAGAATATAAAGTAAATGAAATGACAGAAAAAATAGAAAATATGGACGGAATAGAATGGGTACTTAGCTATTCAAAATTAGGTAGTATGGGAATTCCAAAAGAAATTTTACCAGAAGAAATAAGCAGTATGTTACAAAACGACACATATCAAATGATTTTAATTAATTCAAAATATGAAATGGCAACTAATGAATTAAATGCACAAGTAGAAAAAATAAATGAAGTAGTAAAACAATATGATGAAAATGCAATTCTAGCAGGGGAAGGACCTCTAATGAAAGACCTAGTAGAAATTAGTAATCATGACTTTAATAGTGTAAATACCGTTTCTATTGCAGTCATATTCGTTATTATGATATTCGTATTAAAATCAGCAAGTCTTCCTATTATATTAATGTGTGTCATTGAATTTGCTATCTTTATTAATATGGGTATTCCTTATTATACAGGAACAATCTTACCATTCATTGCATCCATTGTCATTGGAACAATTCAACTTCGGAGCAACCATCGACTATGCTATTTTAATTACCAATAAATATTTGGTAGCAAAAAGCGAAGGAAAGGACAAAAAAGAAGCGGTATCAGAAGCATTAGGAACATCGATTGGTTCGATTGTAGTAAGTGGACTATGTTTCTTTGGAGCAACCTTTGGTGTAGGAGTTTACTCAAAAATTGAAATGATTGGTGCATTATGCAACTTAATGGCAAGAGGAGCTATCATTAGTATGATTACCGTTATTTGTGTATTACCAGCATTCTTAATGATTTTTGATGGACTAATTACAAAAACAACAAAGAAGATAAAAAATTAAAAGAGAAAGGATATGAATATTATGGATACAAAATTTAAAAAAATAGTTTCAACCATATTATTAGGAACAATGTTTACCTATACTTTACCAGTTTTAGCTTATACAAAAGAGGAAAGTGTATATTCTAAATTAGATGCAAATGGAAAGGCATACCAAACCATTGTAAGTGACCACTTAAAAAATACTGAAAAAGAAAGTGTTTTACAAGACTTATCAGATTTAATGAATATTGAAAATGTAAGTGGAGATCAAGAATTAAAACAAGAAAATAATACCTTAACTTGGAAAGCAGAAGGGGAAGACATTTATTATGAGGGAGAAACAGAAAAACAATTACCAATTGAATGCCAAGTTACCTATGAATTAGATGGAGAAGAAACTTCAAAAGAAGAAATCGTAGGAAAAAGTGGAAATGTAAAAATAACACTTCATTTTACCAATCATGAACAAAGAGAAGTTACTATCAATGGAAGAAGACAAACCATGTATGTACCTTTTGTAGTAGCAATAGGAACTATTATCGATAATGAAAACAATAAAAACATCACAGTTACAAATGGAAAAACAATGGATGATGGAACCAAAACAATGGTAGCAGGAATTGCTATGCCAGGAATGCAAGAAAATTTAGCGATATCAGAAAGCCAAATTGAAATTCCAACAGAAGTAGAAATTTCAATGGAAGCAAAAGACTTTGAAAGCAATGCAATTTACATCTTTGCTACTCCAAAAGTATTGGAAGAAAAAGACTTAGATGTATTTGATAAATTAGATGGGTTATATGCTAAAATGAATACACTTTCTTCTTCTATGAACCAAATTGAAGAAGGAGCAAATACCTTAAAAGAAGGAACAAACACCTATTATGAAAAATCACAAGAATTCAACAATGCTGTAGGACAAATTGCAGGTGGTGCTAGTACATTAAATAAAAGTTATAAAGACTTAGATGATGGAATTAATAATTTAGATAAAAGCTCTGGAAAATTAAATAGTGGAGCTAAAGACTTAAATGCAGGAGCAACAGCAATTAGTGACTCTTTACAAACAGTAAATGAAAGTGTAAAAAAATTGGCTCAAGGTGGAGTAGATTTAGCACAAGGAGAAAAAAATTTAACCGCAGGATTAGACAAAATTATTGGTAGTGTATCACAAGTTACAGCAGTAGATAATAAGGCTAAAATAACAGAGTTACAACAATTATTAACAACTAATAATGGAACAATAAAAAACTTAAATAACGGAAACACAAGCTTACAAGCAACATTAACTCAATTAAAACTACTTCCAGAAACAGATGAAATTAAAACACAAAAAGCAAATATTCAAACACAAATTACAGCCAATTCTTCTATCATTACTTTATTAGAAACAAATAATGGAGCAATTGAGCAAACGATTGCAACATTAGAAGCAACAGATTTAACACAAATGAAAGAATTAGAAGATGGTCTTACTTCTTTAAAAGATGGATTAGGTACTTTACAAGCTGGAACAACAGACTTAAATGCCGGTTTAGGAAAATTACAAGTTGGAACTAGCCAATTAGCTGATGCATCAAAAGATTTAGCAACAGGAAGTAAAGACTTATATGCAGGAACACAAACATTAAAAGAAGGAACAAATCAATTAAGCAGTGGTTCTGCACAAATCAAAGCTGGTATCAATACTTTAAATAGTGGAAGCAGTGAGTTAAAAGATGCAAGCAAAAGTTTAACAGAAGGTGCAGGAACAATTAACGATGGAACTGAAACATTAACAGACGGAATTACACAATTCAATAAAGATGGAATTCAAGTACTTTACAATACTATCAACGGACAGGTAAAAGATTTACAAGTAAGAGTAGAAAAAATGCAACAATTATCAAATGAATATAAAACATTCACTATGGCAGAAGAAAATGCAGAAGGCAATGTAAAATTCATTATGATGATAGATAGTTTGAAAAAAGAAGATATAGCAAAAGAACAAGTAATTTTACCAGATAGCGAAAAGAAAGAAGAACAAGAATAAAATAGAACAGGAGGGACGCCCCTTTTCGTTCCAAAATGGAACGCTAGGGACACCCCTTCTTATTTTTTGAATTAAAAATTAAAGTTTATAATAAAATAAAAAAATGAGGAAGGAAAAAAATCCATCCTCTTAATTTTTAGTTTTGAGAAGCAAATTTTTGCTTAACAGTATCAATTTTAGTTTGTTCTGCGTTATCGGTTTGATACCAACCTTTTTCTTTCATTAAATTATAAATTTTGTTTTGAATATCTAATGATTCATTTAACGCATCTTTAAATGCCATATGAACTTCTGCTGTAGTTGATTCAATTGTTCCATGAAGGTATAAATCGCAAACGCCTTTTATTACTAAAAGTTCACTTTCCATTAAATCCTTATCTTCCATAAGTACCTCCTATAATAGATTTAAAAATTTGCTAGCTAATGCAGCATGTTTTTGCTCTAACTCTGCCATATAAGTAGAAAGAGTAGGGTCTGTTAATTTTCCAGATGTTTTCTTTGCACATGATTTCATAAAATTTTCATGGCCTAATGCATCTTCAATGTATAAAAGCTCTTTACTTGTCATCTCTATCACCACCTAAACACATTATTTCCAAAAGTAAGAAGGATATACCAAATTTTGAAAATAACATATTTCTCTTTTGCTTCATACCATATACAAAGGAGAGTGTTTTAAAATGCAATGTCAAAAAACAAGGAGAGCAAATCAATATTTAAATGAATTTGATAGGATTTTATGCCAAATGGCAGAGAAAATGCTAAATGCCAATATTACCAATAATATTACATTAGATTTTATTCATTGTATGATTCCACATCATCAGGCAGCAATCTATATGAGTGAAAACTTATTACAATATACTACTTATCCACCACTTCAAAAAATAGCAAGAGACATTATTGCAATGCAAACAAGAGGAATTCAGCAAATGGAGGAAATTGCAAGAACTACCCCTAGGGTTTATAATTCAATGGCAGATGTTAGATGTTATATGGAAAATTACTTAAAAATTACGCACAATATGCTCGAAAAAATGGAGCATAGTCCTAGATATTGTAATATCAACTTAAGTTTTGTCGGAGAGATGATTCCACACCACGAGGGAGCTATTTCTATGTGTGAAAATCTATTACAATATCGAATTGATAGTAGGTTAAGAAGTGTAGCAGCAAACATTATACAAGAACAAAGCCAAGGGGTAAAAGAACTAATGGAAGTAAAGAAAAATTTAAGTCGATATTAGAAAATAAATAAAAATGAATTTTTCAGTCGCTGATTTGAAAAATTCATTTTTATTTATTGTATGTATTTTAGTAAATTTTCTCTATATTTTTTATCTTTATGCAAATTGAAATCTTTATAAAAATTCATTAGTTTATCGTATTCATTATCGTTACATATTGGTAAAATAGACACTTTTCCATCATAATATAATTGTCTATTTCCATACCAACATAAATAAACCTTATCTATATATTCTTTTGGTATTTGTTTTAATACTTCGATAAAATCTTTATGTTTCACAGGTAAGTAGTCACCTATTTCATATAACTTATATAATAAAGTATATGGTTTTATATTCATAGGGAACAAATTAACTCTATCGATATTATTTTGAAAGCACCATTCGATACTTTGAATAGTATCTTGTATTTGTTCTTTATTAGATAGAAAAGGCATACCAAACAAAACATTAGCTTCTACTATAAATCCATAGGATTTTATTAACTTTACTTTTTCTATAAATTTGTCATTATCAATAATCTTGTTTAAATAGTTTTTTCTATATTTGGGATTAGCACTTTCAAATCCTAGTTCAATTTCAATGCATTTTTTTGGTAGTTTTTGTTTTATTAGTTGTAAAATATCCTCTTGAATACTAGAATAGTGTGTTTCAAATACAATAACATCAATATCAATATTGGAAATTTCATCTAATAAAGCTACAATGTTCTGTTTTGGCATTTCTACTTCATCTAATACACTTCCTAAACTATTTAGTAACAATACTTTAGGTTGTTCTTTTAAATGTTTAAAGACTTCTTGTATAATCTTTCTTACATCATTAGGCGTTAAATTTTCTTTTCTTGGTTTTCCATAGTCGCACATAATACAATTTCCATTTTTGCTAAATCTACAACCTGTACTATAAAAACATATTTGTAGCACTTTTCCATCAAAAAAAGTAGCATATTTTTGATTAGTAAAGCCTTGTTTATTTTTTTCTTTCATATGATTTTGTATTAATTCTTTATTCATTATAATTCTCTTTCTTTATTATTATTTTATCATATTATTTATAAATTCAATTAAATCAGGATTATTTAAACAGATAACATAGTCTAACAATCCTAATTTTTTCATACTATCATAACTATATATTTGACTATAATACATAAATTTTATATTGGGATTTTTTCTATCTCCCTGATAATTTCTTTATTATAAAAGTTATCTATCAATATATTATTATTTTTATTGTTATGGTTAATTCTCTTTTTTATTTGATTTTCTAGACAATTACTACTTTTTCCAAATATACTTATAGAATAACAAATAAAATTAGAATACTTTACTTCAGATTCTCGTATCCCTACCCAAATTAAATCTTTCATATTTAAATATTTCACTTGCTCTAATTATCATTACAAAAAAATGATACCATAGCAATTTAGAATTTGCAATAAAATGAAATTTATGATATTTTATAGCAAACAAAAAATAATAAAAAGGAAGAAAAATGGATAACATCAATTATGATAATTTAAATAACATGGTTCAATATATAGAAGAACATTTACAAGAAGCTATCACTATGAAAAAACTGGCAAGAATTGTAGGCATTTCGGAAAATTCTTTACAAAGAATCTTTCATTTTATAGCAGGAATATCTCTTACCGAGTATATTAAAAATAGAAGACTAAGTAAAGCGTTTGAGGAAATAAGAGAAACCAATACTAAAATTATGAATATTGCATTAAAATATCAATATAATTCCAACATCTCATTTAGTCGATCTTTTAAAAAATTATTTGGAATAACACCAATGGAATGTAGAAATAGGAGTATTCCTTATCAACAGTTTCCTATTATAACTTTTAAACCTCAATTTTATGAAGTGTTAAATTTTGAAGTAAAAGATTTAGAACAACAAGAAATTTATTGCTACGAAGTCAAAGCAGAAAAGCAAGAAGATTTATTATACAAAATACGAGAACTTTATCAATCTTTAAAAGAAAAAGGAATTCATCAAAAATTAAAAAAGGAAAAACAATATGCTATTTCTTATTATAAAAATGGAGTGAATTATTATGCTGTAGGTAGTAAAACCCAATATACTTCCAAAACAAAAAAGAAAATTCCAGCTGGTAAATATGCTATTTTTGAAGTAGGTACAAGAGAACAAAAAGATATCGTAAAAGCAGAAGAAAAAGTTTATACACAATGGCTTAAATCAACTAATATCAATGTTGATGAAGATTATACAATAGAATACTATATAGGAGAAAATTGTTATTTGTGTATTCCAATAGTAGCATAAAAAAGAAAGAGTAAACAAATTTTGAAACAGATTTGTTTACTCTTTCTTTTTTTACTATGGTATAGTAAGCAGTAGAAAAGAGAAAGGAAGGAATGAAAATGAAACAAAAATATGAAATAAAAGGAATTGAAAAAATTATTAATACGGCAGGGAAAGAAAGATTAGCACAATATTATAGAGTAGACATTGATTCAGATTTTGAAAAGATTATTATGAAAGATTTTAAAAAGCATCATATTCCAAGTGGACTAGAAGTAGCATTGTATTTTTCATTAACACCTGAAGAGTATAATAAAAGAATAGAACAAAAAGGAGCAATTCTTGATGGACAAAATGCAGCTTTGGAGGTATATGAGCAAGATGGAAAGAAAAGGGGTATGTTTGGGTTTAACTATATGGACGGAACATCAAAGTATGATGAAAATTATAATAAAATGGTAGATGGAACATGGGGAAACGTGTTATATTTCTTTGTTGATGAACCAATTAAGCTAGAAGGAGTAGGAGACTTTGCTTATCAACCACAATATTTTGTAGGAGGAGTTCAGTATAAGACATTAGATATGGGAAATGAATATTATGAAAAACATAAAGAAGAATTAGAGCAATTTCCATCAAATGAAGAAAAAATAGAAGCAGTAGATAATTATTTAGAAAACTTTATGAATGAATATAAAAATATAGAATATACAGATGGATATGGACCAAGAGAAGAATATCAAGAAACAGATGAAATAAGAGAAGAAAAAGAAAAAAATGAAAAGATAATATTAGATTTAACAGGAAAAAGTAGTATAGAGGAATTAAGCCTAAAAGATTATATTGCATTAAGGAAAAGATTAGAAAAAGAAGAACAAGAATTACAAAAACAATTTGAAGAAAAGTTTACTAAAAAAGAAGAAGGGGAAAGAGAGTAACCAATGAAAAAATGGATAGAATGGATAAAAAAAGTATTTTTTAAAAAATTGCCAGCTTTAGAAGAAACTACAACGAGAGTAGAAAACCAATATTCTAACGAAAAAGAAGCTTTTGTAAACACAATTAAAGTTGAAAATGAAGCAACGAATTTATTAGCAATGCAAAAAAAATTAGAAGATGGATTAATGGATGAAAATAGTTTAAGTACAGAAGAAGTTATAAAAATGAAAGATTTATATCATAGTCAAGTTATGAATTTAATTGAAAATATTAAAAAATATAAATTGAAATTAAATGAAAATGAATAAAGGAAAGATTTAAAGATTATAAATTGATGAAAAACAAATACGAAAATAAAAAAATCTTTGCGTTCTAATACAACCTCTACTTGAATACACTTAAACAAAAGTATTCAAGATGGAGGTTTTCTTTATGAGAGGTTACTCAATCGAAGAGCGTGCAAATGAGCTAGCACACTATATCATAGATTCAAAAGATACGGTAAGAGGCGCTGCAAAAAAATTTGGCGTAAGCAAATCTACAGTACACAAAGATTTAAGTGAGAGAATTGTAAAGATAAATCCTGCACTTGCAGCAGAAGTAAGATTAATTTTAGATGAAAATAAAGCAGAAAGACACATAAGAGGAGGTATGGCAACAAAAATGAAATATAGCCAACAAAAAGAAAACAAAGTAGGCTAAATCAAAAGGAAAAATTGAAAAAGAGTTAGAAAGATTTTGGAAGCGTCCAAATCTTTCTTTTTTTGGTTATCTTCTTTTTTGTCACAATTCTACAAAATACGACATATCATATAATAGAAAAATAGATGAGGTGGCAAAATGAGTAAGTTTAAGAAAGGCGATATAGTAGGAAGAATTTCTTATAATAAAGATGTATTATTTGAAATTACAAAAATTATAAAGACAAGCAATCATAAACAAATTATGATATTAAAAGGAATTACTGAAAGAATAGAAGCAGATAGTCCAGAAGAAGACTTAGAAATCATGGATAAAAGAATTGTGCAAGAAAGAATGCAAAAGTTAGAAGCACAAATGTTACATCGTATAGAAGAATGTGTGAAAGACCCTAAATATTGCATTTGCGAGGCAAAAAAATTATTTGGGTTTAGACAAGAAAGAAGTAGTAGTATATCAAGCACAGGTAGAATTTTGCACTTGGATGGGGATAAAAGATATAGTGAAAAATCTATGAAGTATTACAGAAGTTTAGGGCTAGATGCCATTGTAAAAAATGTTCCAGAATATAAACAAGCACAAGTAGTAAGAAGTCTGCTAGATAGATACGACCCAGACATTTTAGTGCTAACAGGGCACGATGGAATGATAAAAAAAGGAACAGGATTTAACGATATATACAATTATAGAAATTCTAGACATTTTATCAATACCGTAAATGAAGCAAGAAAATGGAATTCACACGGAAAAGACTTAGCTATTTTTGCAGGAGCGTGCCAAAGCTATTATGAAGCTATCATGTCAGCAGGTGCAAATTTTGCTTCCTCTCCTGGAAGAATTATGATAGATTTCATTGACCCTTTAATTGTAGCAGAAAGAATTGCAACAACAGAAAATACCAAATATCTAACTATTCGTGACATCAAAGACGAACTAAGAGATGGAGAAGAAGGAGTAAGTCGGTATTGGCTCCATGGGCAAAAAGCATCTTTGATACATTATGGTATAAGATAAAAAACACTTGAAAGATTATGTAAAATATAGTATAATATAAGAGTAATTTATGTAGTTACCCAAAAAAGTAAATCTTGGAGGGTAATTCCTCCAAACAATTAAAGGAGGAAAATATATGAAAATAGGTTTTTATGCAGGTAGCTTTGATCCTTTTACCAACGGACATTTACATGTTGTGAAAAAAGCGGCAACGTTATTTGACCAAGTTATCATAGGCATTGGTGTTAATCCAAGTAAGAAGCGGAGATATGACAAAGAAGTAATGAGAGAGGCTATTGAAAAAGTTCTTTTTCGAGAAAAGTTAAACAATGTTTCTGTTATCACTTATGATAATTTTTCAGCAGACACAGCATTAGAGCATCATTCGCTATTTTTAGTAAGGGGTATTAGAAATGGTATGGATTATGAGTATGAAGAAAACATTGCAGCAATTAGCGAAGAAGTTTCTGGAATAGATACCATTTATATTAGAGCTGGTAGTTTAGGCAATATTAGTTCTAGTATGGTAATGGAACTACTTCGAAATGGGAAAGATGTTTCTAAATATTTACCAGAAGAAATTATCAAGGTAATGCAGTAAAAAGCAAAAAGACATGAGATACTATCTCATGTCTTCTTCTTTTTCTTTTATAGTAGGTAAATCTATCGTTTGACCTTCTATGGCTGCAATCGTATTTGGGAAAATTTCTTTTGCTTCTGCAACATATTTTTCAATTTGTTCTTCTGGCCAAAAATGAGTTAACATTAGACCTCTTACTTTTGCTTCTTTAGCTATGATACCTGCCTGGTAAGCGGTTAAATGAGAATTAATTTCTGGAAAGCCATGTTCTCTTAATAAACTAGATTCACAAATTAACAAATCAGCTTCTTCTGCAAACTTGACTAATCTATCCTTGGTTGAAAAAGAAGTATCTGACGTATATACTATTGTTTTATCTTTATTTGTTATTTTCATAGCATAAGTTTCAACTGGATGGTCTGTAGGACAAAAGCAAATAGACATATTTCCAATATTATAGCTACTATCTTGGCTTATTGTATGATAATTAGCAAAAGAATTATTTTCTTCTATGATATCTTTGTAAATAGGATTTGGGCTAGAAGGTAAATAAATTTCTATTGGTTTTTCTATCCTTTTTTGATTATGAAGAACAAAAGAAGCATATTGCAAATTATAAATATCATTGTAATGATCTCTATGTAAATGACTTATAAAGACCGATAAATTTTGTAAATCAGTTGGAAAATTTAACAAACTATGACTTCCACTTCCACAATCCAATAAAATTTTATTTTCATTATCCGTAATCAAAAAGCCAGGGCAGTGATGGTTAGGTGTATTATATGGAGATTGTGTACCTAATACTTTTAATTTCATCTTTCTTCTCCTCTCATAATTTCTTTTTGAACCATTTGAAGCATATTTTGCATGGTTTCTTGTCTATAATCATTAGTAAAACAGAAATCAAAGGTAAAAGGGGTATAATCAATACTAGAAGACTCTCTTTTTACAAAATATTCTTCTGTGATATTATCCCTTTCTAAAACCTTACTTTTTCTCTGCTCATCATTTGCAGTTACTAAAATTTTAGTATTACACTGTTTCCAATATCTACTATGGGGAAGCAAAATCCATTCTAAAATAATCATATCGTGCTTTTGCAATAAAATACGGTCTAATTGCTCTTTCATATAATCCCATGTTAAATCAGATAGGTCTTGCATTTTTTGTCTATTCGTAAAAATAATATCTACCATTTTTTTCTATCTAATTTTCCATTGTTATCCAATATTTGATTTCCAAACTTATCACATAGAACATCTAAAATATCTGGCTGAAATAAAGCTTGGTGTCCAATTTTATCAATATCAATATGAGAACAATTTAATTTTTGAGATAAAAGAGAAGCAAAGGTCGATTTCCCACTGCCTGATTTACCTGTAATACCAATAATGTGCATAAATGCCTCCTTTTTAATATTAAACAATAGTATAACATAAACAATTAAAAAATGCAATGTACCAAAAGGGTAAGTTAGCGTTTGAATGAAGTGAATTACGGATAACTTATGCAGAGGGTAGCGTCCCAAAAATATATTGTAATAAAACAGTAATCATATTGTAATATAAATGTAATAAAACTTCAAAAAGCTTGATACAAGCCAACTACAAGTTATGACATAAAACTTTTCTTTTTGACATTTTCTGCCTTTCATGATAGAATAAGTTCATCTTAAAGAAGTAGGTGATGTACATGATTTGTAAGAGTGATATCGCAAATCTAAAAACAGATATTGGAGACATGATAGGGCAAAAAATTATTGTGAAAGGTTCTTTAGGAAGAAGTAAAACTTTCGAAAAAGAAGCAACTATTGAAAAAGCTTATCCAAATATCTTTGTTGTAAAATACGAAGAAAACGAAAGAAATGTTACCTATAGTTACACCGATGTTCTAACAAGAACAGTAGAAGTGGATGTTTTTGATGGACAAAATTATTCTCCACTAATCCCACCAGCTGTAAATGTAAAAGCATAGGCAAAGAAAAACAAAAGTAAAAAAATAAGAAAATGAAAAATTCCTATATTTTTAGGAATTTTTTTTGTGCCCAAGCAATATACATTTAATAATAAAAAATGAAGGAGGTATATTGTAATGGCAGTAGCAACCAGTAAAGAGACCCTATGTATTAACCAAGTAATAGGACAAAAAACAGATACAGCCATGGTAGAGGAGGATTTTGTCGTTCCAGATATTAAGCCAGATATCTTAAATACAATCCGCACCAATGGAAATGTTTGCATCTATAAAAAAGAAATCATGGAAGGAAAAGTTAAGATAGATGGTGCAATTCAAGTGTATATTATGTATTTAGCGGATGATGAGACATCCTGTATTAGAAGCTTAAATGTAACGCTTGATTTTTCTAAAACAATTGATTTTGACATTGTAAAGGAAGGCATGACACTAGAAGATAAAGTTGTTTTAAAATCAGTGGAATGTAGGGTATTAAACGGAAGAAAAGTAAGTGTAAAGGCTTTATTAGACTTCGACATTAAAATAACATCTAATGAAGAAGTCGAATTTGTAAAACAAGTAGAAGACATTAAAGATGTTCAAGTATTAGACAGTAATGTAACATTAAATTCCTTATTAGGTTCTGGAACTACAAAAGTGTATGCAAAAGATACAATTGTAATTGATAATGTAGATAATTTAGCAGAAATTATGAAAGTTGACTTTACTATTACAAATCAAGAAACAAAAATTAGTTACAATAAGGTATTAGTAAAAGCCGATAGTTGTGTCAAAATTGTGTATTTAACAGAAGATAATCGAATTTGCACTACATCACAAATCATTCCAATAATGGGCTTTATTGATATGCCAGATGTGGCAGATGAAAACTTATGTGACGTGCGTTATCAGTTAAAAAATTTAACCATAAAACCAAATAACGTAGAAGAACATTCTATTTATGTAGAAGCAGAACTAGAAATTGTATGCTATGTATCTCAAAGCAAAGAACTAACCATTCTACAAGATTTATATAGTCCAAGTATAAACTTAGCCTATAAACAAAAACAAATTCAAGCTATTTCGCAAAAAGAAATAATTAAAGATGTATATTCTATTCGTGAAAAGCAATTCATATCAGAAATAGGAAATCATAAAATTTATGACGTAGAAGTAAGACCAACCATTTTAAATCAAACAATTTTAAAAGACAAAATCATGTATGAAGGACAAATGGAATTAAACTTCTTATTTGATGCAGATAATAGTAGCAGAATAGGAACGAAAAATGTAGTAGTACCATTTAATTATGCAATGGATTGCAAAGGAGCAATGCCAACTTCTCAAATAGAAACTAAAATTGGAATTAATTTGCAAGATTTTACGGTATTATCTGATGAAAATATTGACATCAAAGTAGACTTAGAATTTGTGGTTAGTCTATCAAACAATCAAAATATTCAAGTAATTGAAGAAATCGACATAGATGAAACAAGAAATAATCAAAGATGTAGTCTAATTATTTACTTTGTAAAACCAGGAGATACTTTATGGAAGATTGCCAAAAAATTTAGAAGCACAGTAGCTAATATTGCACAAATGAATGGAATAGAAGATGAAAATAAAATTAGCATAGGACAGCAATTATTCATTCCAAGCGCTATATAGAGAAAATGGAACAATTGAGGACAGTCCCCAATTGGGAAAAATGGGGCAATTTGGTACAGTGTTTGAATTTAGGAAAAAGGGAAAAGCATGGATAAAATTTATTCACGAAGGCGAATTATATTGCCAAAATTTGCATTTGTGTATCACCAAGGAAAAAGACCAGAAAATAGAGAAATGGGCAAAAGGTGGAAAATTACCTGTGTCATTCTTATTGCAATAATGACTGCAAGCCTAATTGCAAAATCTATTTCTCCAATTATTGACAAACAATGTATAAATATTGCTAAAAGTATAGCTACCAAAGTTTCAAATGAGCAAGCAACTGTTGTAATGTCAAAATATCAATACGATGATTTATGCATTATTACCAAAGATACTTCTCGGTAATATCAGTATGCTAAATGCTAATGTAGCAGCAGTAAATGCCATTATTTCTGATGTTGCAGTAAAAATTCAAGAGGAACTAAATAAACAAGAAAATAGCAATTTCACAATAAGAATGGGAAGTCTTACAGGTAGCAGATTGCTTTCAGGAAGAGGGCCAAAACTTAATGTTAGAATGTCAACCATTGGAAATATAGAAACCGATTTAAGGTCAGAATTTTCCTCTACAGGAATTAATCAAACGCTTCATCGAATATATTTGCAAGTAGAATGTGAAGTTGTAGTTTTAACGCCAATTAACACAGTAGAACAAACAATTACAAATCAAGTGTTAATTGCAGAAGCAGTTATTGTAGGAACAACACCAGACACGTATTACAACTTAGAAGGAATGACAGCAAGCGATGCAATGCAAGTAATGCAATAGTAAGAAAAATAAATTCATATAAAATAATAAAAAAGTACGAAAAAAACGCTAGAAAACTAGCGCTTTTTTCATACTTTTTCTTGACACTTTTGCTTTAAGGCATTAAAATAAAAAGTATAGCATGCACCTTTAGGGACGTTTCTTTTTAGGTAATCCGTCCCTAATGTATTAGAAAGGAAAAGATATGTTAGAACTAAAAGATATATGTTTTACAAGAGAAAATAGAAAAATATTAGACCATGTCAGTTTGAATATAGATACCGATAAATTTGTAGTAATTACAGGGCCAAATGGGTCAGGAAAATCTACCTTGGTTAAAATTATAATGGGAATTGAAAAGCCAGATTCGGGAAAGGTTCTATTAGAAGGAAAAGATATTACAAATTTATCAATTGATGAAAGAGCAAAACTGGGAATTGGTTTTGCGTTTCAACAACCAGTAAAATTCAAAGGAATTACAGTCTATGATTTACTAAAATTGTCTTCTGGAAAAGAAATGAATAAAAAAGAAGCCTGCGATATTTTATCTAAAGTAGGTTTATGTGCTAGAGAATATGTCGATAGAGAAGTAAATGCCTCTTTATCTGGAGGAGAATTAAAAAGAATTGAAATTGCAACGGTTGCTGTTCGCAATTCCAAATTTACCATTTTTGATGAACCAGAAGCGGGAATTGATTTATGGAGTTTCCAAAGTTTGATTAAAATATTTGAAGATATGAGAAAAATAGTAAAAGGCACAACTCTTATTATTTCTCACCAAGAACGCATTTTAAACATTGCAGATGAAATTATTTTAATGAAGGAAGGAAAAATACAAGCAAAGGGAAGCAAAGAAGAATTACTAGGACAAGTATTTGGACAATCTATGTGCAGCAAACTAGGAGGTGACCAAGAAAATGGATAAGACAGATATTGAACTATTACATGAAATTACAGATATGCAAGGAGAAACCTTTGAAGGTGCTTATAACATTCGTAAAAATGGACAAGGTATTGAAAGAAAAGTAACCGACAATATCAATATTGTAACCAAAAAAGATGTTTCTGGAATTGATATTTATGTGAAAGAAAACACCAAATTTGAATTTGTTCACATTCCTGTTATTATTACAGAAAGTGGTCTAAATGATGTGGTTTATAACGATTTCTACATTGGAAAAAATGCTAATGTTGTCATTGTAGCAGGTTGTGGCATTCACAATGACCACCACAAAGATTCACAGCATGACGGAATTCATCGTTTCTTCTTAGAAGAAGGTGCTAAAGTAAAATATATTGAAAAGCATTATGGAGAAGGCAAAGGAACAGGAAAAAGAATTTTAAATCCAGTAACGGAAGTTCACTTGAAGAAAGGCGCAACTTTAGAGATGGAATCGACACAAATAAAAGGAGTCGATTCTACCATAAGAACAACAAAAGGTATTTTAGAAGAAGATACAAACTTTGTTGTAACTGAAAAAATTATGACACATGGTTTGCAAAAAGCTAGAACCATTTTTGAAGTCGAGTTAAATGGAAAAAATGCTAGCACTAAAGTAACTTCTAGGTCAGTAGCAACCGAAAACTCTGTGCAACAATTTGAATCCAAAGTAACAGGAAATACACAATGTTTTGGACATGTAGAATGTGATGCTATAATTAAAGACAAGGCAAAAGTAATTGCTATTCCAGAAATTATTGCCAATAACGTAGATGCCAATTTAATTCACGAAGCAGCGATTGGTAAAATTGCAGGAGACCAACTAATGAAACTAATGACCTTAGGATTAAATGAAAAAGAGGCAGAAGAAGCAATTATTGATGGATTTTTAAGATAAAAAACAAAAAAACTCGGAAATAAAATTTCCGAGTTTTTGTTTTTTTTATCTCTTAGAGAATTGTGGAGCTTTTCTAGCTTTCTTAAGACCATATTTCTTTCTTTCTTTCATACGTGGATCTCTTGTTAAGTATCCATTTGATTTTAAAGTTGGTCTGAATTCGCTATTTGCTTCATTTAATGCTCTTGCAATACCATGACGGATTGCTCCAGCTTGACCTGTAAATCCTCCACCTACAACTTTTGCAACAACATCATATTTTGCTGTTGTGTTAGTTGCTGTTAATGGTTGTCTTACAATAGTTTTTAATACTTCTGTTCCGAAATATTCATCAATGCTTTTTCCATTGATAGTAATAACGCCAGTTCCTTCTAATAATCTTACTCTAGCGATAGATTTTTTTCTTCTTCCAGTGCCATAAAAAGCAGTTTTTACTGATTTTGCTTTAGCCATATTATTTTACCTCCCAAACTTCTGGTTTTTGAGCAATGTTTTCATGTTCACTACCAGCATATACTCTTAATTTTTTTACCATTTGTCTTCCTAAGCTATTGTGTGGAAGCATTCCTTTTACAGCAAGCATCATTGCTTGTTCTGGTCTGTTTTCCATCATAACTCTTGCAGAGGTTTCTTTCATTCCACCAATATATCCTGAATGACTTCTGTATACTTTTTGGTCTAATTTTCTTCCTGTTAAAACAGCATCTTTACAATTAATAATAATAACATGGTCACCAACATCCATATGTGGTGTATAAGTTGGTTTATGTTTTCCTCTTAAAATTTTAGCGGCTTCTGTTGCTACTCTACCTAAAGGTTTATTAGCAGCATCTAGAATATACCATTTTCTTTCGATTTCACTTTTTTTCACGCTATGTGTTGTATTATTCATGGTAATAAATACCCTCCATTCATTTAATAATAATTTATATGAAACTATTCTAACACTTGAACTACCGGGGAGAAGTTCAATTATTAAAATAAGCCCATTCATAACTACGCTATATTATTCTAATACAAATAAAAGCAAAAGTCAAGGAAAATACTAGAAAAAATTTGAAAAAAAAGTTATTAGTAAACTCTTGACAAAGAAGTAAAGAAAGAATATTATGAAATCATAAAAGAAGTAGTAACTTATAAACATAAATCACTTTAAAGATATTTAATATGAAAAAAAGTATACTTTCATGTTTATAGGTTTAAAAGTTATGATATCAACAATAGGAAAAAACTAAAAAAATTAGTATAAAAAACAAGGAAAAAACAACACTAAAAAGAAACAAAGGAAAAGGAGAAAAGAGAAATGGAAAAAAAAACGAAGCATAGCAGATTTGTACAGAAAAAAACAAGAGAAGAAAAACATTATAAATATAGTAAAGGAATTACTTTAGTTGCACTAGTAATAACCATTATAGTATTAATTATATTAGCAGGAATAAGTATCAATTTAGTGCTAGGAGAAAATGGTTTATTTTATAAAGCAAAACAAGCAGCAGAAAAATATCAACAAGCAGCAATAGATGAACAAAAAATGACTAATGATTTAGAAGAAGGAATAGAAAAAATAGCAAATGACAATAGACCTAAAACAATAGAAGAAGCAAAAACAACAAATTATGGTTATTTTTATGAAAAGACGACTTTAACAGATAGTGATGGAAATAAAGTAGTAATTCCAGCAGGCTTCAAAATAGCAGACGACTCAGGAGATAATGTAACAGCTGGAATAGTGATAGAAGATAAGGATATCATAGAAGGAATAGGAGAAAATAGAGGCAACCAATATGTATGGATTCCAGTAAGCAATATAAATAAAGATGGAAGCAATCCAATCATAAAAAGCAATAGCGAAGGAACAACAGAAGAAATAGAAATAACATTAGGAAGGTATGAGTTTGCAGATGATTCGAAAACTTATACAGATAATGAAGGAAAAGATTTAGGAAAATTAGCAAAAGGAACAGAAATATTAAGACAAAAAGCAGGAGATGAAACAGAAACAGTAATAAACGCATATTATAAAGAATTAAAAACTTATCGTGACGGAAAAGAATTTGAGAATACAACAGGAGAAAATAGAACAGCGAAAGATTTAGCAGGATTTATAAATAGTGTAAAAGAAAATGGCGGATATTATATTGCGAGATATGAGGCAAGTTATGGAATAGATAATAAACCTAATTCAAAAGTATCTGACAATTATAGTGAATCTTCTGCACCAACTCAGGAAGGGTACTTATGGAATAACATTACACAAATTAGTGCAGCAAAAGCATGTGATAATATGTATGATACAGTAAGTTCAGATTTAGTCAATAGTTATGCATGGGATACTGCTATTGTGTATATACAAAATTTTTCAGACAATGGAACAACTTACTCAATGCAAAATTCAAAAAATACTACAAGTTTAGCAAATACCGGAAAAAGAGAAAATGACACAACTGATAAAGTATGTAATATCTATGATATGGCATCTAATTGTTTTGAATGGACTACTGAGTGTTCTGCGCACACGTATAATTCTATAGCAGATCCTTGTGTCTATAGGGGAGACAACTACTACTACAGCGATCGCTACACGAGCAGTCGCTACTACTACTATGCTACCTACAGCAACAAGGGCTACACATTCAGACCTATACTTTATATAAAGTAGTTCTAAGTCCTGATAACAAAGAAGTAGATGATTTAGAAAAAAATAAACCTCAAGCACTAACCGATTATGATATAGGAAATGCTTGAGGTTTTTATTATGTCTTTTTATTGAACACTTATATTTCTTTAAAATGTTTAATTTCACATAAAATTTCACATAAAATTTCGAAAAAATGGTTGACAAATCAGAAAGAATGTATTATTATAATAATGTTAAAAAAAGAAGAAGTTATCCACTTCTCACCTTATCTTATTGGAAAAAGGTTAATAAATATAGTATTCTTAAGGCAAACTTAAGGTATATTTATGTGAGGCTAGTGGATTAACTTATCAAAGTTAATTCTTTTTTTATGAAAAAATATTGGAGGTGTTTTATATCAAACAAGATTTACCAATTAATGAACAAATTAGAGCAAAGGAAGTTCAAATTATTGATGATGAAGGAAAAAAAGTAGGACCAATTTCTATTCATGAAGCATTAGATATGGCTTACGACAAAAAACTAGATTTAGTATTAGTAGCACCAAACGCAGAAGTTCCAGTTTGCAAATTAATGAACTATGGAAAATATAAATTTGAACAAGCCAAAAGAGAAAAAGAAGCAAAAAAGAAACAAAAAACCTTTGAACTAAAAGAGATTAGAATTACACCTAATATTGAAGAACATGACTTTGCATTCAAATGCAAAAATGCAAAAAAATTCATCGAAGATGGAAACAAAGTAAAAATAACCGTACGTTTCCGTGGAAGAGAATTAAACTATGTCAAACTTGGAGAAGCCGCATTAAACAAATTCATCGAAGAATTAGCAGATGTTGCAACTCCAGAGAAAAAACCAATATTAGAAGGTAAAAACATGTTTATAATATTAGCCAAAAAAGTAGAAAAATAACTTTCAAAGGCTAGTGTATATAATAAATAAGGAATACTTTTAATATTGAACAATAATTCATAAGGTATCCCTTGTCATATAAAAAAGGAGGAAATATTATGCCAAAGCTAAAAACAAATAAAGCTGCAAAGAAAAGATATTCTTATACAGCAACAGGTAAAGTTAAAAGAACAAAATCAAATAGAAGACATCTTTTAGCAAATAAAACTGCAAGAGCAAAATCTAGAGGAAAAGTACAAGATGCTTATGCAGACAAAACTTGCGAAGCAGGAATCAAAAAAATGTTACCATATGGTAATTAAAGTTTAAGTCGGGAATAAAAGAGGGGGTTTATTCGCAAAAAGAAGACTTAAAAAAGAATATCCCCTTACAAATAATTAAGGAAGGTGAAAAAAATGGCAAGAGTAAAAACAGCAAGAATAACTCGTAAAAAACATAAAAAAATATTAAAAAGAGCAAAAGGTTATTATGGAGCAAAACATTATAGATTTAGAATGGCAAAACAAGCTGTTATGAAATCAGGAATGTATGCTTATGTAGGAAGAAAAGATAAAAAATCTAACTTCAGAAAATTATGGATTGCAAGAATTAATGCAGCAGCAAGAATGAATGGAACAACTTACAGCAAATTAATAGCTGGAATGAAAAAAGCAAATATAGTTGTAAACAGAAAAATGCTTGCAGAATTAGCTGTTAGCGATCCAAAAGCATTTACTGAAATTGCAGAAATCGCAAAAAAAGCATAAAACTTAAAATATAAATAATAAAATAACAATTCAACAATATAAAGAAATGTAAAATACAAAATTGTGTTTTGCATTTTTTTATTGCAGATTGCCATTTGGAACAGGCCTCTTATTTAAAGACAACGAAAATCTACAAAAATAGTTTGCAAAATCTTGACGAATTTTGTAATTAAAGATAATATATCAATAACAAAAATAAATATAGTTATGGATAGCACGCAAAATTGAAATGGGGGAAGAAACAAATGAGAATAGGAATTGATATTGATGGAGTAATAACAGATATGGAAAGATTTATTGCAGATTATGGAACAAAATTCTGCATAGAAAATAATTTACCAATTGAAATAGAGACAGGTTATTATGATGAATCAAAAGCATTTCATTGGACAGAAGAACAAACTGTAAAATTTTGGAATGAATATTTAGTTTATTATGCAACAAAATATGCAGCAAGAGACTTTGCATCAGAGGTCATTCAAAAATTAAAAGAAGAAGGACACGAAATTTATATTGTAACAGCAAGAAATGATTATGGATTAACAAAAGAATATATTGGTAAAATGAAACAAATTGTAGATGCATGGCTAAAAGATAATAATATTTATTATGATAAAATCATTTATACAGAAGGTAGCAAGCTACCATATTGCGTAGGAAATTACATAGAACTTATGATTGAAGATAGCCCAGAACAAATTAAAAATGTAGCAGAAAAGTTACCAGTATTTTGCTTTGATAACCAATATAACAGAGAAGTAAAAGGAAAAAACATTACAAGAGTATATAGCTGGTATGATGTGTATGATAAAATAAAGAATATAAAATAGAAATTCAATAAAAAGCTTGCAAGATTGAAGTAAAATTCAAACTTGCAAGTTTTTTTATATCTATTAAAAATTATTGCTTCTTCATTTTTGGCTTTGAAATTAAAGAAGCTAAGTAGCCAAAGAATACTGCAGCAGCAATACCACCAGCAGAAGCTTTTACACCTCCAATAAAGGCTCCAAGTAAACCATTTTCTTGAACAGATTCAATAGCACCTTTGGCAAGGTTAGCACCAAATCCAGTAAGAGGAACAGTAGCACCACAACCAGCAAAATCAATAATATATTTATAAATACCAAGTCCACCTAAAACAGCACCTAAGGTAACAAATACAACTAAAATTCTAGCAGGGGTTAATTTTGTTTTATCAATCAAAACCTGACCAATAATGCAAATAAGGCCGCCAACCACAAAGCAACGTAATAATTGCATCCAGTCAATACTTTGTATAAATTCCATTTTACAATCTCCTTTCCCAATTAGTTTTTTTCATTTTCAATAGCAATAGCATGGGCAATACCAGGAATAGATTCTCCTTGTTGAGAAGTGGTGGCGTTGGTTAAAGCACCTGTTGCCATAAGCAAAATCTTATTAATTTTCTTTTCACGTAATTGTTTGAAGAAATAGCCAGAAAATACTGTTCCGTATGCAAGCACAACCACTACCACCACTATGGGTATCTTGTTTTGATTTATCAAAAATTAAAACACCACAATCATCATAATTAGCATTGATATTATAGCCTTTTGTCTTACATAAATCTTCTAAAATATCTTTTCCTACATGACCTAAGTCTCCAGTAATAATAGCATCATAATAACTTGGCTTTCTTCCAGTATCCTCAAAATGAGTCATTAAAGTATCAAAAGCAGCAGGGGCCATAGCAGCTCCCATATTGTTGGCATCTTTAATTCCCATATCTATAATTTTGCCAGGGGTAATGTGAGTTATAAAAGGGCCATTTCCACTAGAAGATAACACAGCTGCGCCAGAACCAGTAACCGTCCATTGCGCTGTAGGAGGTCTTTGATTTCCAAGTTCTAATGGAAAACGAAATTGTTTTTCAGCACTACAGAAGTGGCTAGAGGTAGCACATAAAACATTGTTTGCTGCACCTCCTTCTAGGCAAATACTAGCAAGGCACATACCTTCTACAAAAGTAGAGCAAGCACCAAAAATTCCAAAAAACGGAATATTAAGTTCTCTTAAGCCGAAACTTGAAGAAATACATTGATTTAGTAAATCACCTGCAAAACAAAAATCAATGTTAGTTGCGGGAATGCCAGATTTAGTAACGGCTAAATTAACTGTTTCTTTTATAATTTTACTTTCTGCTTTTTCCCATGTTTTCTCACCCCAAAACTCATCTTCTAAGCATTGGTCAAAATAGCCAGCCATAGGACCTTGTGCTTCCTTAGGGCCAACAATAGAAGCCGTTTCCACAATAGTGGGTGGATTATCAAAATGAATAGTTTGTTTTCCTAATCGATTCAAAATTATCATCCTTTCTTACGCAAATAAAGTAGCAATAATACCAATAATAACAGAGGCAGAAATACCAAATACTAAAACAGGTCCTGCAACTGTAAACATTTTTCCGCCTACTCCCATGACATAACCTTCTGATTTATATTCAATAGCAGGGGATACAATTGAATTAGCAAATCCAGTAATAGGAATTAAAGAACCTGCTCCTGCAAATTTCCCTATTTTATTGAAAATATTAAGACCTGTTAAAAAGGCTGCAATTCCAATTAGAACAATGGATACTACTGTATTAGAAGAAGTTACATCCATTTCCTTGTACTTACAAAAATCAAAAATAATTTGTCCAATGGAACAAATAAGTCCACCTACCCAAAATGCATTAAAGCAGTTTTTTAAAATAGGAGAGTTAGGTGACTTTTTATCCACGTAATCACTATATTGTTTTGGTGTTTCTATTGGATTCATTTATTTATCACTTTCCTTTCTATTCATCTCTATCTCGGTCAATTGTAAAGGCTAAATCTAAATCAACCATATATTCTTCAATTTTCTTTCCGTTAATTCTCGCTCTTTGATCTAAAACTTTAACTTCCGTTAAATAATCAAGTGTTTTAGAAGCTTGTGTAATTGTTTGCAAAATAGCATCTTTCCAAGATACTTCCGAGGTTCCTGTAACATGAATATGTTTTTCCATGAAATATCCATCCTTTCCTTATCTTTTTTCTATTTATATATTTTCCTAAATTTTGAAATTTATACAAATTCTTAAAAAGATTGATTTTTATAAAAAAAACAATTAAAATTGCAAGTAAAGGGAGTGATAAAATGCCATCATGGGGAATTCATTTAGCAACGGCTAAGAAATTACAAGAAAAATTGCAAGTTGAAACAAACGATTTCTTATTAGGAAATATTTTGCCAGATATTAATAATGGATATGTTATTGAAGGAGTTTCGCATTTAAAAACCTATCAGGAAACACATTATTTTGAGTTACAAGATTTAAATGGACAAAAAGAATGGTTGCCTAATTTACAATCATTTATGCAAGATTATAAAAACGATATAACACATCCTATTGTTTTAGGGTATTATACACATTTATTAACAGATTATTATTGGAATAAATTAACTTATTTACAATATGGACTTTTAAATAAAAATAAAGAAAGAATTGGAATTAGAAAAAATACTGGTGAAGAATTTATTTGTGATAAAGAAACAGCAAGAAAAATGAAAGTAAGTGATTTTAACGCATATTCTCAATGGTTATATCAAGAAAATAAAATCCAAAATCCTATTATACAAGAAGAACAATTAAAAGAAATATCTATCATAAAAACAGTGAATATAACAAAAGAAGATTTAAAAAAAGTAAAAGAGTATTTAATAAAAGAAGAAATGAAAAATAAGCAAGAAAATCAAAAACAATGTTATCAGATTTATACAAAAGAAGAAATGAATAAACAATTTAAAAATAGCATTATATTCATACAAGGAAAGATGGAAAAAATTTTTCTTAAATAATTTCTTAAATAAAAAGAAAAAAACTTGAAAAGTCGAAAAAGATAAGATAAGATAGAAATAACAAATTGAAATAAAAAAAGGAGTCAATATGAGAGCCAAAAGAGAAAAAAAAGAAAATTCAAAATGGGGCATGAAATTAGCCATTGTAGCTATTTTTATGATAGTAATTGCTATCATTATTAATTTAGCACCAAATTATATAAGAAAAAAAGCAACAGGAAAAATAGAAGTTATTATTAATAATAATGATGTGACAGACAGCATGAAACTTGATGCTTATGTAGATGAAAATGAAATTGTTTATCTTTCTACAAAAGACATTGGAAATTTCTTTGATGAAGATATTTTTTATGATAATCAATATAATCAAATAATTACGACTTCTTCTACAAAGCTTGCCGTATTACCATTAGAAAAGAAAGAAATGTATGTGAACAGCAGTAAAGTAAAAATTTATGGTGCAGCAACCAAAAAAGAGGACGAATTATATGTACCTTTTTCAGAATTAAAAGATGTTTATAATGTAGAAGTAAATTATAAAAAAGAAAGTAATATACTAACCATTGATTCTATTGATAGAGAGCAAACAAAAGCGAATGCTTCCAAAGATACATCAATCAAATATAAACCAACCATTTTTTCAAAAACAGTAGATAAAGTAAAAAAAGGAGATAGTATTATTGTAATTGAAGAAGTACAGAATGGATGGAATAAAGTAAGAACTAGTTTAGGAGAAATAGGTTATACAAAAGATATTACAAATTTATATCAAGTTCGTGAGAATATGGAACCAGTAAAACCAATAGAAGGAAAAATTAGTTTAGTTTGGGATTATTACACAAGTGCAGTGCCAGACCGCACAGGTACTACTATTAACGGAATTAATGTAATTTCTCCATCATTTGCTGATTTAGTTAATTTAGGAAAAGGCGAGTTAAATGTCAAAATTGGGGCAAAAGGAGAAGAATATATTAAATGGGCTCATAATAATGGGTATAAAATATGGGCAATTGTTTCTAATAGTTGTTCTCCTGATATTCAAGACACCACTACAGAAATACTAAATGATTATAAATTAAGAGAAAAATTAATTAATAATATTGTTAATCTTACATTAAAATATCAACTAGATGGAATTAATATCGATTTTGAGTACATCAAAGTTTCCAATAGAGATATGTTTTCACAATTTATTATTGAACTTGCTCCAAGATTAAGAGAATATGGTAAAGTACTTTCTGTTGATGTAACAGCACCAGATGGTAGTGAAGATTGGTCAGAATGTTATAATCGACACAAGTTAGGAAAAGTAGCAGATTATTTAATCTTTATGGCATATGATCAATATGGAACTTCTTCAAAAAAAGCAGGAACCACAGCAGGAGCTAATTGGGTAGAAACAGGTATTAAAAAATTTATAGAAAGAGAAGAAGTTGATAGCAGTAAATTAATTTTAGGAATGCCATTCTATACAAGACTATGGAAAGAAACGGGAGATAGTGTAAGTAGTGAAGTTGTTTTAATGAAAAGTATAAACAAAACTCTTCCAACGGACATAGAAAAAGTATGGAATGAAGATTTAAAGCAATACTATGTAGAATACCAAAGAAACAATACAACTTATAAAATGTGGCTAGAAGAAGAAGAATCTATTAAAGCAAAAATTAATTTAATGAAACAATATGATTTAGCTGGAGCAGCATATTGGCAAAAGGATTTTGAAACAGCTCAGATTTGGGATATAATTGAAAAAGAATTAAAATAATAGGAATAGAAGACAAACACCTACATATAATGTAAAACAAGTTATAGGTAGGTGTTTTTATGATTACAATTTATTTAAAAGAATGGGACAAAGAGGAAGAACTAGTAAAAATTCAAAATATGCCACAATGGGCAAAAAAGTGCTTATATTACTTAATTGAAAAATTAAATTATATTATAGTAAAAAAGATAGAAGAAAATAGGAAGATTTATATAATTCCTAATATAGAAAAAGAAAATATTTATAATAGAATAAGAAAAAAGCTAGAAAAAGAGAAGACACAAACGCAAAAATTACAAATTGTTTTATCTCATAAACTAAAACCATATGCTCCTTATTTTAAAGAATATAAAATTGTGACTGGAAAAATAATGTATTTAGCTTCTTTAGAAAACATCATCAGAGAAATTTTAGAAGAAGAGCCAATGGCTTTACAAGATATTTACTTTTTAGCAAATAAATATAAACAGGAAAATATAGCAGTAATTCAAAAATTAGCCACAAAAGTAAAAACAGTGAATATTATTACAAAAGAAGTTGAAAAATATAAAGCATTAGAAGAAATGATGCAAGAACAGGGAATTGTCGCCAGTGTTGCTAACAATAAAAAGAAAAGCTTAAAAAAAGCAAAAATCATCATTAATTTAGACTTTTCAAAAGAAGAACTAATGGAGTATTCCATTTTTCGAGATAGTGTCATTATTAATACGACACAAGAAAAACTGTCAAATATGAAGAGTTTTAATGGCATTATTGTACAAGATATTGAAATTACATTAGAAGAGAATAGAAAAGTAAAACAGGAAAAAAGCTTAGAAAAAGCATTTACTCAACTACAGTTATATGAGAGTCTGCAAGAAGGAAAAATAAATGCAGAAAAAATAAAAATAGTAAGTTTATATGGAAATCATGGAAAAATTGTTCAAAAAGAACTACGAAATTGGCAAAAAATATTGACAAATGAAAAAAACTAGATTAATATAAATAGGCAATAAAAAACACTTATTATAAGGAGGAAGGACAATGGAAGAAAATAAAGAAGTGTTATTAACACAAGAAGGATATGATAAATTAGAAAAAGAATTAGATTATTTAAGAACAGAAAAAAGGGCAGAAGTAGCAGAACGCATTAAAGTGGCCCTAGGTTTTGGTGACTTATCAGAAAATTCTGAATATGATGAAGCAAAAACAGCACAAGCAGAAAACGAAGCAAAAATTGCAGATTTAGAAAATAAAATACGTTATGCTAAAATTATAGATGAATCTGAAATTGATACAAAAACAGTACAAGTAGGTAATGTAGTAAAGGTATTTGATTTAGAATATGAAGAAGAAGAAACATATACCATTGTTGGTTCTACAGAGGTAGATTTATCACAAAATAAAATTTCAAATGAATCTCCTATTGGTGCAGCACTAATGGGAGCAAAAAAGAACCAAATTGTAGAAGTAAATGCACCAGCAGGTGTTATTAAATATAAAGTTTTATCGATTACAAAATAATAAATAAAAAGCGAAAAAAAGTAAGGTACCCATGTGTTTATAATGCATAGGTACCTTACTTTTTGCTAAGTCTTAACTTAGTTTTAAAGCACTTTCTAAAGCAAGCAAAATCATATCTTTCAAGCCAGTTTCTCTTTGCTCTGGAGTAGCTACTTCATCTATATATTTGGAATCTACTACACTCATTAAGCAAGAAGCTTTTTTGTTTAAGACTTTTGCAATATAAAATAGGGCAAAGGCTTCCATTTCTGCTCCAATTGGCTCAAAATCTTTTGGAATTCTAGATAAAAATTGGTTGATATCTTCAAAATACACATCAAAAAATTCAGCACAAACGGTATTTCCTTTTACCACATGAATTTGTTTTTCTTTTGCTGTTTCTTCAATGACTTTATTTAACTCATTATTAGATTCGACAATATGGCAAATTTCGTTATGAAAAGTTAAGGCAAAGTTTCCTTCTGTAAAACATTTTTCAGAAAGAATAATGTCAAATAGTTTTAAATTCTTATTGTAAGCACCACAAGAGCCAATACGAATAATAGTATCTACATCATAAAATTTGTATAATTCATAACTATATATAGCCATACTTGGCATTCCCATGCCAGAAGCCATAACAGTTACTCTTTTTCCTTTATAATTTCCAGTATAAGCATACATATTACGAACAGAATTAACAAGTTTAGCATCATCTAAAAAATTCTCTGCAATATATTTAGCACGAAGTGGGTCTCCGGGCATAATAACAATATTTGCAATATCTTCTTTTTTTGCTTCATTATGTGGGGTCATATATAAATCCTCCTTTATTTTTCTATAGTATATCAAACAAATAAAAAAAATACTACAAATTTTAATAAAAACTTTTATAACATAGATTGACATAAATAAAAAGGTGTTATATAATAGCATAACATTAGGAAAATTTCTAAGTAGTAGCAAAAAAATAATTATTTTATGCAAAGAAAGAGAGGAAAAAAGATGGAAAGTAGCAAAATTCGGATTGCAATTTGTGGCTATGGCAATTTAGGCAAAGGCGTAGAAAAAGCAATTGCGCAGAATCCTGGCATGGAGTTGGTAGGCATTTTTTCCAGGCGGCCGAAAGAAGACTTAAACACAACATCAAAAGTACTTTCTATGGAAAACATAGAACAGTATAAAAATGATATTGATGTTGTGGTAATGTGCGGCGGTTCTGCCAACGATTTGGAAGAACAGGTTCCCATGTTTGCCAAGTATTTTAACACCGTAGATAGCTTCGATACACATGCTAAAATACCGGAATATTATGAAAAAGTAAATGAGGTCGACTGTGAAGCAGGAAACCTTTCTATCATTTCTGTTGGTTGGGATCCAGGCTTGTTTTCTATTTTAAGGCTGTATGGCGAAGTTTGTCTGCCGGAAGGTAATACTTATACTTTCTGGGGAAGAGGTGTTAGCCAAGGGCATTCCAATGCTATTCGCCGTATTCCGGGAGTAAAAAATGCAGTACAGTATACAGTGCCCATTGAGGAGGCTGTAGAAAGAGTAAGAAATGGAGAAAATCCTGAGCTTACTACCAGACAGAAACATGTAAGAGAATGCTATGTTGTAGCCGAAGAAGGAGCAGACAAAGAAAAAATTGAGCAGGCAATTGTAACTATGCCCAATTACTTTGCAGACAACGATACCATCGTACATTTCATTTCAGAAGAAGAACTCAAAGCACAGCATTCTGGCATGCCTCATGGAGGTTTCGTAATTCGTAGTGGAAAAACAGGCGAAAATACGAAACAACTCATGGAATTTTCGTTAAACTTGGAGTCAAATCCGGAGTTTACCTCATCGGTACTTCTTGCTTATGCAAGAGCAGCTTACAAAATGAATAAAACAGGGTTTATTAATTCTGTGGGTGCAAGAACGGTGTGGGATGTTCCGCCGATTTACTTATCTCCTAAAAACAGAGAAGAATTGCTGAAACATCTGTTATAACAAAGAAAACAGTGTCTATTTTAAATAGGCACTGTTTTTCCATTCGTAATAACAAAATAATATGTAAAAATGTAAATCGTCAAGTGAAAAATTAAATGTAATTCTGTAAAAAAATGAAAATAATTAAAAAAATTGTAAAAAAATATTGCACATAAAAAATATTAATGATAAGATAAATACAATAGAACAAATAAAGAATAGATTAAAAAAAAACCGCATTTTTTGGTTTGCTTTTTAATCTTTTTTTGTTTTATAAGGAAATAAATGGAGGAAGAAACATGAAAACAAAGTACATTTTTGTCACAGGAGGAGTTGTATCAGGACTTGGAAAAGGAATTACAGCAGCATCTTTAGGAAGACTTCTAAAAAACAGAGGTTATAAGGTAGTCAATCAAAAATTTGACCCTTATATAAATGTAGACCCAGGAACTATGAGCCCTTACGAACATGGAGAAGTATTCGTAACAGATGATGGAGCAGAAACAGATTTAGATTTAGGGCATTATGAAAGATTCACAGATGAAAATTTAAGTAAAAATTCAAGTATAACTATGGGAAAAATCTATCAGGAAGTATTAGATAGAGAAAGAAGGGGAGACTATTTAGGCAAGACAGTACAAGTAATTCCTCACATTACCAACGCCATAAAAGAAAAAATCTATGCTTTTGAAGATACCGATGTTGATATCGTGATTTCAGAATTAGGCGGAACAGTAGGAGATATTGAAGGTTTATCTTTAATAGAAGCTATTCGCCAAGTAGGAATTGAAAATGCTCCAGAAGATGTACTATATATTCACGTAACACTTCTTCCATATATACATGGTTCTAATGAACTAAAATCGAAGCCAACACAACACTCTGTAAAAGAACTACAATCTTTTGGAATTAAGCCAGATATTTTAGTATGTCGTTCAGAAAATGAAATTCCAGAGAACTTAAGAGAAAAAATGGCGCTATTCTGTAATGTAAGAAAAGAAAATATTATTGCAAATAGAACGGCTTCTTGCTTATATGAAGTACCTTTAATGTTAGAAAAAGAAGGACTAGCACTTCAAGCATGTAAACACTTAAGATTAGACAAAGAACAGCCAAATAACCAAGAGTGGGAAAAACTAGTAGAAAAAATCAACAATGTAACAGACAAAAAAGTAACTATTGCTATAGTTGGAAAATATGTAAGATTAGAAGATTCGTATTTATCAGTAGCAGAAAGTTTAAGACATGCAGGTTTTGAAAATGGAGTAAAAATACAAATAAAATATATTGATTCAGAAGAAATCACTAAAGAAAATGCAAAAGAAAAATTAGCAGGGCTAGATGGTATTATTGTACCAGGCGGCTTTGGAAATAGAGGCGTGCAAGGAAAAATAGAAACAATACGTTATGCAAGAGAAAACAACATTCCATTTTTAGGAATTTGTTTAGGAATGCAAATGGCAGTAGTAGAATTTGCAAGAAATGTATTAAAATTAGAAGATGCAAACTCAGAAGAATTCAACCCAGAATGCCAAAATCCGGTTATTCACATTATGAAAGACCAAAAAGTAATTACAAAAAAAGGCGGAACAATGCGACTTGGAAGCTATCCTTGTGTTATTAAAAAAGGAAGCTTGGCAGAAAAAATATATAAAACAACCGATATAGAAGAAAGACATCGCCATCGTTTTGAGTACAATAATACATATCGTGAGCAAATGGAAGAAGCGGGACTAATAGCATCTGGAACATCACCAGATGGCATGTTAGTAGAAATGGTAGAGTTAAAAGACCATCCATTCTTTATAGCAGGACAATTCCATCCAGAATTTAAATCAAGACCAGATAGACCAGCACCACTATTTGTAGCTTTAGTGAAAGCTGCTAAAAATGTAAATAAATAATGAAATTGTATAAAACCACCAAATTTGGAGAAAATAACTTCAAATGAGGTGGAATTTTTATGAGAATAAAAATAAAAAAGAAGATAAAACCAATTATTATAATAAGCATATTATTTGCCATTTTTATTTCTTATCATATTTTTATTAGAAATGAAGAAGTACAAGCACTTTCAAAATATGGTTCAAGAGGAAATGAAGTAATACAAATACAAACAAAATTAAAGCGTTGGGGTTATTACAATGGAAGTGTAGATGGCATATATGGAAGTCAAACATTAGCTGCTGTAAAATACTTTCAAAGAAAAAATGGGCTAACAGCAGATGGCATCGCAGGAACCAAAACCTTGCAAGCAATGGGAATTTATACATCTTCTTCTAGTTCGAGTTCTTCTAGTAATTCCAACAATGTAAATTTATTAGCAAGATTAGTACACGGAGAAGCAAGAGGAGAACCATATACAGGTCAGGTAGCAGTAGCCGCCGTTGTACTAAATAGAGTAAAAAGTTCAAGCTTTCCTAACACCATAGCAGGAGTAATTTACCAAGCAGGAGCATTTGATGCAGTAAGTGATGGACAAATTAACTTAGCTCCAGGTAGCACAGCAACAAAAGCAGCACAAGATGCTCTAAACGGTTGGGACCCATCCTATGGTGCCATTTATTACTTTAACCCAAATACCGCAACTAATAAATGGATTTGGTCAAGACCAACAACCGTAACCATAGGAAATCATAGATTTTGTAAATAACTTATTTTTGGGGACGGAGAAAAAAACAGATGTAATCAAGTGTGGTAAAAGATTACTTTTTACACTAACTTTAATGAAAAAAGGTTGACTTTCCAATAAGGAAAAGAACAAGCAAATGTTAGAAATGCTAAAAGACTATTTCCCCTATGAAAACCAAGCAGTAGAATGTTTGGAAAAAATAAAAGCAATCATATACTAAAAGCCAAAGGAACCAGTGGAATTATTTCCACTGGTTCTTCTATATAGAAAAATAATTAAAATCACTTTATAATTAATATTACTTTTCATAAACTTTAATTTAATTTTGTTGCTAAATATTTACAATTTATGTAAAGTGTAATATAATTAAATTATACTAATGTAGAATCCTATTTTTTCATCTAAGGAGAGACTACATAGAATAAAAAATTTTTTTATAGGAGGAAATAATATGAAAACAATGTTTGTAGAGGGAATTGAGGTAAGGTTTAACGATTTTACAGAAGAAATGCAAAAAAAGTTTTATGAAGCAAAAAAAGATGAATTTAGAGAAGATGCTTCTAAGTCACAATTTCCATCAATTCGGCTACTTGTAGCAAAAGACGAAGAAACTTCAAATGGAGTTCTTAACGAAATGCTTAAGGAAGAAGTAACAAATGAAGATACGCTAAATCCTGAAGTTCTTGTAGCTATTTTCTCAAGAGAAGACTTTGCAATAACAGAAGAAAACCGAAAACTTTGTGCAAAGTCAAGGAGTTGGAGGATTCGTCTTTGGATAGTAGAAGATGAAAATACCTCCAATGAACTTCTTAACGAAATACTTGAGGAAGCGGTAACAAATGAAGATAAGCAAGATCATCATGTTCTTGAAGCTATTTTCTCAAGAGAAGACTTTGCAATAACAGAAGAAAACCGAAAACTTTGTGCAAAGTCAAGGAGTTGTAGGATTCGTCTTTGGATAGTAAAAGATGAAAATACATCCAATGAACTTC
>CANPVM010000002.1 GCA_947581805.1 uncultured Clostridia bacterium | reverse complement strand
GGACAAAAAGCAAAAATCACAGTAACAAGTGCAGCAACAGCAAATTACGAAGCCCAAACAGCAGAATATGAAGTAACAGTAAATCAAGGCTCTATTACAATAAAAGCAACTCCATATGAAGGAGCCTATGATGCAAAAGAGCATCCAGCATTTAGCAATGTAACAGTAACACCATCTGATGCAACAGTAACATATGCCTTAAATGGAAAAGAAAGTAGCGACATACCAAAAGTAACAGGAGCAGATACATATTCTATTACAGTAACAGCAAGTAAAGAAGGATATATGACAGCAACAGAAACAATAACAGTAACAGTAGGAAAAAATAATGAAACAGGAAATTTAACATTATCAGCAACTAGTGGAACACTAACATATCCAGAACAAGGAACATTTACAGTAGATAGAAATGTAAGTAATGGAAAATTAAGTGTAAAATCAAGTAATGATAATGTAGTAAAGGCAGAAATCAGTGACAAAACAGTAACATTAAAACCACAAGCAATAAGTACAAATGGACAAAAAGCAAAAATCACAGTAACAAGTGCAGCAACAGCAAATTACGAAGCCCAAACAGCAGAATATGAAGTAACGGTAAATCAAGGCTCTATTACAATAGAAGCAACTCCATATGAAGGAGAATATGATGAAACATCTCACCAAGCATTCAGTAAAGTAACAGTAACACCATCTGATGCAATCGTAACCTATTCATTAAATGGAGAAAAAACAACAAATACTGTGCCAGCAGTAACACAAGTTGGTACATATTCTATTACAATAACAGCAAGTAAAGAAGGATATATGACAGCAACACAAACATTTACAGTAACAGTAAAACATAAACTACTTGCAAAAGTAGTAAATGTAGGAGACTATGTAGCATATGATGCCACTGATAATTATAGTTACACATCAGAAAAAGGTACACCTCAATCAGGTGGAAATGGCTCTACAACACAAACATTTACTTCAAGTAGCCAAATAAAATGGAGAGTTCTTAGTAAAAATGTAGCAACAGGAGAAATAGTATTAATTAGTGAGAAAAATATAGGTACTTATAAAGGCTATGGATCAACTAGTTATCTATGGTATGAGCAAGAATTACATAACATATGTGAAATCTATGGACATGGAAAAGGTGCAGATACCATTACTACAACATATCATGTCGGAGGACCTTTTGATGATGAAATAAAAACTAAAACAGATAGTGGAGCAAGAAGTTTAACAATAGAAGATATTTATAAAGTAGCCAATACAACCTTACCAAACATACCTAGTGAACAAAAAACATTACTATATCCTACCAGAGATTCTGATACTGGTATATCATCTGAAACTAGAACATATACTGGACTAACAAGTGATTTTACTAAATTATACAATAGTATTAATGATTTAGTTCCAAAAACAAGCAAGGAGTATATTGTCTTATTTGAAAGAGATATAACTGATCGATATGAATTAGGAAGTGGAGGAGCTTTCTATCTGGCTTCAAGATGTTTACGTGGAGGTTACAATGATTATATTGATTTGATTTTTTACAAATTGGGTCTAGCAAATGAAGGAAATATATTTACTGAAAGTATAGGGCATTTCATTTCTTCAGGATTTAGTGCTTCATTTACTACTTCATCCTTAGGTTCTGCTGGTGGAATTCGACCAGTAGTATACTTGAAAAAAGATGTAAGGACAACAGGTCAAGTAAATGGCGCATGGACCATTGTAGAAGAATAAAATATAAAAAATTAAAATATATCAGAAACTTTCTTGAATTTGAAGGTTTCTGATATATATGTATACGAGGAAAGAAAAATGAAAAAGAACAAAAGCTTTTTTACACTTATCATCATTACTATTTTATTAGAACTATTTATATTTAACTTCCGATTTTTTGTAATAAAATTTTCTAGATTAAAAAAAGAACAAATTAATACTTATGAAATCTTAAGGGAAGACAAAGAATCAGTTATTAAAAGTCAAGAAATAAAAATAGTAATCAATAAAAAAGTGCAAGGAGTGAAATTAAATTTTGAAGACCTATCAGACAAAAATATTAATGTTAATGTAAGTTTTAAAGATGAAGGCGAAATTTATAGTAGAAAAGATTATACGAATATTGTATATAATCAAAAATTGAAAAATACTGAATATTTTGTGTATAATTCTCAAGGAAATTGTAAAGAACTTTATTTATATATTACCTCAACAGGAGATTTTCATTTAGAAAATATAGAAATTAATACATGGTATTATCATTTTAATTTTTTAAGAGTGCTTATCATTTTACTAGTAGGAACTTTCTTATTATATTATAAAGAAATTAATATCTATTTTGAAAATAGAAAAAAATTACGTATAGCAATTTATGCCATATTAATTATCACATTTATAATGATTTATGGAATATTTTCTATAGTAAAAACAGAAAATAGAAGGTTTAGCGAGGGAACTATTGATGTTAGAGTAGACCCATATAATCTTTTAACAGAATCTCTTTTACATGGAAGAATTGATTTAAACTACCCATATGAAGGTAGTCCAGTTACACAACAAGAAATCAATCGATTAGCCAATTTAAATAATCCAAGAGATATTTCGCAAAGATTTCATGAAAGGATACTTCATTATTTTGATACAGCATTTTGCAATGGAACGTATTATTGTTATTATGGAATTGTTCCCGTTCTAACAGTGATGCTACCAATTGCAATGTTAACTGGTATTATTGTATATTCTAATATACCATGTTTCATTTATTGCTCTATTTTAGCAATAGTAGTTTTATTACTATATTTAGAAATATTAAAAAGATTAAAAGTAAAATTAGATTTTATATTAGAAGTCTTTTTATATATTATTTTATTTGTAGCAACAGGAATCTTAATTCTAACATGTGATTCTACTTTTTACCAAGCAACTGAATTATGTGGTTTGGCATGGTGTGGTATTGGAATTTATTTATTACTAAAATTAGATAATAATAAAAAGGTCAATTTAAAACTATTTTTAGCAGGATTGTCTTTTGGCTTAATGGTATGTTCAAGGCCAGTTTATGTATTATATTTCATAATATATATAATATTAGCTTATAAACATATAGTAATTAACAAGAAAATTAATATAGATAGATTTCTTTCTTTTGCTATGCCAATTATAGTAATAGCTATATTACAAATGACATACAATTATGTAAGGTTTGGCAATGTATTTGAGTTTGGTCAATTTTATCAACTTACGATTAATGACCCAGCACAACAAAAAATGGATATTGGAATGAGTATTAGTGGAATAGTAGCCTACTTATTTAATATGCCAAATATAGTAGATTCTTACCCATATATTCTACCAGTAGATGCACAAGTAAAAAATGGAACCATTATATATACAGAAAAAATATTTGGATTAATTTGCTATCCATTCTTGTGGGTAATAGTCATGGGAAGAAGCTTATTAAAAAAAGAAAAAATATTGAAATATTTATGGGTGTCAATGCTAGTAATAACAATTATTGCATTAGCTGTTAATACTTGTTTAGCAGGTATTAACCAAAGGTATGCTGTAGATGTTCAACCATGTATCGCATTTATTGCACTAATTATATGGCTAAAGTATATAAAAAAAGGTGAAAAAAGTAAAACAGGTAAAAAATTACTAATCTTTGTAGGAATTATTACTCTTATCATGAATTTTGGTGTTATGATTAATAGAATTAAAGTAGCACCTTCTACAATAATAGAAATAGAAAACATAATGGAAGATATAACTTATACAATAAGGAATACAATATTCTTTTACAAATAAAGAAAATAGCTTAAATACAAAAACCTGAGGCAAAAAAACTTTGACAGTTTCTTGCCTCAGGTTTTTGATTATAGTCATATTCTATAGTAAAACAATCAAAAAAAGAGGTAAAAAATAACCCAATAAGTTACAAAAAAAGAATTGACACACAAAAAATATAGTGCTATATTATAATAAGAAAAATGTAAAAAAATGGTTAAAAAACACGTTTTAGATAAAATAATAGGAGGAATACAAATGTTAAAAAAGTCATTTATTATAGTAATAGTTATGCTACTTACACTAGGAATGTGTGTAAATGTAAATGCGGCACAAACAAGCTTAAACATAGTAGAGAAGGAAAGCAAAACAAAATATTTAGACAATAACCAAGGAACAATGCAAAATAAAATTCTTTCTTGTAATAGTGAAACAGGAACAATTACTATGCAATTATCGGTAACTAATACAAAGCAAACTTATGAAAATACAGAAATTATTGTTATTATGGAAGAAAATTTAGCAAATGATACAACAAAACTAAATCAATATATTTCCCAAGTCAATAGTTTAGCTAGCAAAGTTTTCTTATTTGCTCCTAATCTTAAAATAGGTATTATTGGAATGAAGGGAACCATTAGTGATAGGCAAGTAGATTCCAATGGAAAACTAGTAATCGGTAAAAATGACCAAGGTAGTAAAAATGGAAGTGCAAGTGATGCCGAGGTTCTTGCAAATTTAACAAATAATGCAGAAAGTTTAACGCAAGCATTAAAAAATATGAATGCGAAAAAAGTAACTTACAATAACAATTTACAAGCAGCATTAAAGCTCGCAAAATCAAGCTATTCAGGCAAGGCAAATAAAATATTAATAACTTTATTTGATAATATGCCAAGTACTGCAATAGGGGTATGTAAAGAAGTTTCTGAAGGAAAAGACTCTAAAGCTTTAGAACAAGCAGTAATAGCAAAAAATAAAGATATTGTAAGTAAAACCAAATCAGAAATATTAAGCCTTGAACAAGAAGATATTAACTTTATTTTACTAAAACCAGGAAATACAGATTTTAACCAAAAATGGTATTCAAAAACAGGAGAACTAACATATCAATTAGATGGAAGTACCTATGCACAACAATTATATGGTACTACTGGAAAACCAACTTATGGGGAAATGTATAGTTTAGAAAATAGTAGTCTAGCAACTGTACTAATAACAAATATGTACGAACAATTCATGCAACCAAAAAAGAAAGATATGACATCAGTAGTTGTAACAAATTATTTTCCAAAAGAAATAATGAGTCATTATAAAATAACAATAGCACAAGAAAATGTAAACAATGTAGATACTAAAAAATATGAAACAGATGGCTCTATTACATGGAATATAGGTACTTTAGCAGAAGGTAAAACATCTACCTTACAATATACTTTACAATTAACAGATATGAAAAATGCAAGTTTATTAAATAAAACAATAGCAACAAACGAAAAAACCGAAATTACATACAAAGATGCAGATGAAAAAGAGCATACAGTAGCTTTAACGAGTAGTTCTACAATCCAATTAAAAGAAGAACAAGAGCAAAAAGATAATAACAATTCACAAAATACTGGTAGTCAACCAAAACAAGATAATACAACTGCAAAAGGAATGATACCCCAAACTGGTGTTAATATAGTAATGTTTGTAGCAATTATGATAAGTATGCTAATTATAATCGCACTAATTTATAAAAAATATCATAACTGTAAAGATATCAAATAATTTTTAGTATAAAAAAGAATAAAAATAAACTAGCTATTATAAAAAAACGTAGGATATAAGCATAAAAAGTTATATCCTACGCTTTTTTATATGTAAAAATTATACGAACAAAAATTTGAAAAAATTTTCAAAAAAGTATTGACAAAGAAAATAAAAAAGGATAAAATAAGTTCATCAAAAGCGAACAGGAATTTGCAAAACAAATATTTTATAAGGAGTGGTTAAAATGAATTTATTCTCAAACAAAAATAATGTAATAACATATACAGTAAATAAGGAATTAACAAGCAATTTATATATTTCAGTACAAAATGGGGAAGTAGTTATTAACGCTCCTTGGTATATGGCAAGTTCACAAATCCAAAGAGTGGTAGAAGAGAAAAAACAATGGATTTTAAATAAAGTAAAAGAATATGAAATATCTTGTGAAGAAAAAAGAAACAATATAAAAATGGAAACCGTACGAGTATTAGGAAGAAGCTATACGGTAGAAGTACAATATAAAATGGTGAAAGCACCTAGCTTAAGTTTTAAAACAAACATTATTCAAGTTGTACTTCCAAACCAATTTAAAAAATTAGAAATAGAAGAAGTAAAAACAATGCTTATGAATAAAATGTATGAAAAATTAGCAGAAAAAGAAATAGAAAGAGCAATGGAAAAAACAAGGCTTTTATTAGAATTAGCACCAGAAAACTATCAATTAAAAAGAATGGAAGGAAGGTTAGCAAACTGTAAAGAAGGAACTATTACTATCAATCCTAATATTGTAATGTATGAAAGAGATATTATCGATTACATTGTGTTACATGAATTCTGTCACTTAAAGTATAAAAATCATACAAAGTCCTTCTATAAAATGTTAGAAACCTATATACCAAATTATGAAGAAAAAGCAAAAGAATTAAATGGAATTGCATATTAAAGAATATTAATTTGTTTTTTATCTATATAAATTCAACATTCCAAACAAAATGAATATAATGTGTCAGGAGGGTTTTTATTATGGATGGAATTTATGAAATTAGTATAAATACCCCAATGGGTCCAATGAGGGGAAAAGTAAGCTTACAAACAAAGGAAAATACCATAAATGGAACATTAGAAATAATGGGAATGAAAAACAATTTAGGTAATGGAAAAGTAAAAGGAAATCAATGCTATTTTAAAGGAAATATTAAAAATAATGCACTGAATATCGAATATGAAATTATGGGGCAGTTAACAGGAAATATATTAAACATTTATGCAAAAACAAATATGGGAGAATTTAAATTACAAGGAAAGAAAGTAGGGTAAATCTTTTCTAAAAAAAAATAATAGCTTAATCTATAAGCTATTATTTTTTTGGCTGGGGTACTAGGATTCGAACCTAGGAAATGTCGGAGTCAGAGTCCGATGCCTTACCGCTTGGCGATACCCCAAAATAATAAAATTCTTAGTCATAAATTGCTAAAACCTAAAATATAATATCACATTTTTTGTACTAATGCTATACTTTTAAGAAAAAATTTAGAGGAAAAATAATCCATATAAAATGAATAGAATTATTATGCTTGTTAATAATATATTTGAAAAAAGTTATAAGTGGAACAAATTTTATTTAGTAATTTGCTTCATATTTTGTTTAACTAAAGAAATGGAGGATAAGTATAATGAAGGATTATTTAGGTATTGAAAGTATAAAAGCGTTAGAAGTATTTGATTCAAGGGGAAATCCAACTGTGCAAGTAGAAGTAGTAACAGAAGGAGGATTTAGTGGTACTGCTATGGTGCCCTCGGGTGCTTCTACAGGAAGTTTTGAAGCAGTAGAATTAAGAGATGAAGACCAAGAACGTTTGATGGGAAAAGGAGTAACTAAGGCAGTAGAAAACGTAAATAAAAAAATTGCTAAGGCTCTAAAAAAAATGAATGTTTATGAACAAACAAAAATAGACCAAGTACTAATAGATTTAGATGGAACAGACAATAAAAAAGAATTAGGTGCAAATGCCACTTTAGGAGTTTCTATTGCGGTGGCTAAAGCAGCAGCTAATTCTTTAGGGTTAAGTTTATATCGCTACTTAGGTGGAGTCAATGCAAAAAAACTTCCAATTCCTATGATGAATATATTAAATGGAGGCAAACATTCAGATAACAATATTAGCATTCAAGAATTTATGATTATGCCAGTAAGCGGAAAAAGTTTTCAAGAAAAAATGGAAATGGGAGTTACAGTTTACCATATGTTAAAAAAAGTACTAAAGCAAAAAGGATATAGTACAGCAGTAGGAGATGAAGGAGGTTTTGCTCCAAATTTAGAAGGAGAAGAAGAAGCAATTAAATTAATTATAGAAGCAATACAAAAAGCAGGTTATATTCCAGGAACGGACATTGCATTAAGTTTAGACATAGCAAGTACAGAAATGTTTGAAGAGGCAAAAAAAATAGGAAAAGAAGGGTATTACTTTTGGAAAAAAGATATCTTTAAAACTAAAGAAGAAATGGTAGAATATTTAATAAATTTAGTTCAAACCTATCCTATTATTTCCATAGAGGATGGTCTAGCAGAAGAAGATTGGGCAACTTGGAAAATTTTAACGGAAAAATTAGGGAAAGAAGTGCAACTTGTAGGGGATGACTTATTTGTAACCAATGTAAAAAGATTGCAAAAAGGAATAAAAACCAAAGTGGCAAATAGCATTCTAATAAAACCAAATCAAATTGGTACTCTTACCGAAACATTAGATGCAATTGAACTAGCTAAAAAGAATGGATATCGAGCAATAGTGTCACATCGTTCCGGAGAAACAGAAGATACTACTATTGCAGATATTGCTGTTGCAACTAATGCAGGTCAAATTAAAACAGGAGCACCATGTAGAACAGATAGAATAGCGAAATATAATCGTTTATTAAATATAGAAGCAGAATTACAAGAGTAAAATAAAAATAAGATTCTCTATGAAAAATAGAGAATCTTATTTTTTATTCAGTTTATTTTATTTCTTTACTAATAAAATAATAACGAAGCCCAATTACAAGAGCGGTTATCATCATAATTACAAAAATAGAAGCAAAAGTATAAGTAGAACCTGTTTGAGGAATAACTTCATTTGCAACTGTGTTATCTACAGGTTTTTCTGGTTTTGGTTCTTCTTTTGGAAGAGTAACTTTAACCTTTGGAGTAACATCGGAAGTTAATTTATTGCTTCCATCTTCTGTTGTAATTTCATCGGCAGTAATATCTACTTTTTCATTAGTATCTAATACTACATCAATAATATCTGTTTCAATTTCGTCTTTTAAAACTAATTTATAAGCAAGATATCCAGAATCTTGAGGCTCTAATTTATTAATATGCCATATAATACAATTATTTTGTAAATCAATATCAGCAGATACTGTTCCTAAATTAGGAGAAGTTACATAAGAAAAGTCAAAGTTATTAATAATCTCTTGTGGAAAATAATCGTAAATATCAATATTATTTAAAGTATAAATAGAGTTATCAATAATATTACTATAAATTGTTTCACATATTGAAGTTTCAATATCTTTATCTGCTACATAATAAAATTTTCCAACAGTAGGGTTTTCTTGTGTTCCAAATACTTCTTCAGCTAAAGCTTTATAAGTAAGTTTCGTTGTAGATTCTAAAACAGAAGGGTTCAAACCAATCATAGCAGAAATAACATTAATTCCAGCATTTTCTAAACTTTGTAAAGTAGCTTTAGTCTTAGTAGCTGTTTCATCAGAATAAGTCATAGTAGGACCTCCTACTGCAGTGTTAGGAATACCATCTGTTAATAAAATAATATATTTATTATTATCTTCTGTTGTAAAGCAAGTTTTTGCTACTTGTAAACCAGCATCAATATTGGTTCTTGGTCCTTGTAAACTGTCTGTAGCAATTTTATCAATAGAAGATAAAACAGTCGCGCTATCAGAAGTTAATTCATTTCTTAACATAGCATCTTCTAGTGTTCCTTCTCTATCTACATGACCTTCTTTATCTGTATGGGTAGAAGTAGAGAAACTAACAACTGAAATTTTCGTATTGTCATTTTCTAATAATTTTGTTGCTAAAGTCTTTGCTGAATCTGTTACTTCTTTTAGTCTTGTTACTCCACTACGAACTTCATTTTCTTTCATACTAAGGGAATTATCAATCACAAGTACAATTTCAAAAGGTGCATTGGTAACTGGTTCAGCATTATTGGTAATATTTAAACCAATCGTTAATTCCTTTTTTTCTAAATCATAATCTACTATTTTTTTCTCGAAAACAGCAAAATCATTAATTTGAATAGTACAAACATTATTTTCTACAATTTCTAATGTTGCTTTTTCGGAATTAGTAGTGGCAGCGAAACATACGCTAGAAACAAGAAGTAACATAGTCATAATTCCTACCATTATTTTTTTCTTATTTTTAAGCATAATATTCTTCCTTCCTTTTTTCATATTTCTATTTTATTATAGTATATTTTACATCTATTTTCAAGTAAAAAAGTGTAAAAATACAATAAAATTGTATAATTTAGTAGAAAAAAATAAAAAAATATGATACGATAGAAGAGCAAATAAAAAAGAGGGGATGTTTAAAGATATGAAAGACAACGCAAAAATAGCATTAAAAAATGAAAAAATATTAGACAAAATAAAACAAACAAAAGATATCAAAACTTTAACCTATCCACAAAAAGAACAGTTAGCCAAAGAAATGAGAGAAGAAATTATAGATACCGTTTCAAAAACAGGAGGACACTTAGCTTCTAATTTAGGGGTAGTAGAACTTACTATTGCACTTCATAGTGTATTTGAAACACCAAAAGATAAAATCATATGGGATGTAGGACATCAAACGTACGGACATAAAATATTAACTGGTAGAAGAGAACAAATGACTACCCTAAGGCAATTAGATGGAATTGCAGGTTTCCCAAAAGCAAAAGAATCAGAATATGATAATTTTGATACAGGACATAGTAGTACTTCTATTTCAGCAGCCTTAGGAATGGCAAGAGCACGCGATTTACAACAAAAAGACAATCATGTTATTGCTGTTATTGGTGATGGAGCATTAACGGGAGGAATGGCATTAGAGGCATTAGATGATGCAGGAAACAGTAAAACAAGGTTAATTGTAGTATTAAACGATAATGAAATGAGTATTTCAAAAAATGTAGGAGGAATTTCTCGATTTTTAACTAAAATAAGAACAAAACGTTTTTATAAAAAATCGAATAATTTTATTCGAAAAATATTAGAATATATACCAAAATTTGGACCATTTATCATTAAATTAGCAAGAAGAATTAAATATAGTATAAAACAATTATTACTTCCTAATATGTTTTTTGAAGATTTAGGATTCAAATACTTAGGGCCAGTTGATGGACACGACATAGAGCGAGTAGAGTGGATTTTAAATTTAGCCAAAAAAGAAAAAGAGCCAGTAGTGGTACATATTATTACAAAAAAAGGAAAAGGATATGAACCTGCTGAAAAAAATCCAGATCAATTTCATGCTACTGCAAGCTTTGAAAAAGATACAGGAAAACCAATAAAAAGCAAAATCAAAGATTATTCAGCTGTATTTGGTGATACCTTAGTAGAGCTTGCTAAAAAAGACAAAAAGATAGTAGCAATTACTGCAGCAATGGCAGACGGAACAGGGCTAAGTAAATTTAAAGAAATTTTTCCAGAACGATTTTTTGATGTGGGAATTGCAGAACAACATGCTCTTACCATGGCAGCGGGAATGGCAAAAGAGGGCTACATACCAGTAGTGCCAATATATTCATCCTTTTACCAAAGAGCCTATGACCAAGTCATTCATGACATCTGCCTTCAAAATTTGCCAGTCGTTATGTGTGTAGACAGAGCAGGTATTGTAGGGCAAGATGGAGAAACCCATCAAGGAATTTTTGATTTATCCTTCTTTTCTATTATTCCAAACTTAACGATTATGGCACCAAAAGACTTCAAAGAATTAGAAGAAATGCTTACATTTGCAGTTAAATTACGGAAAACCAGTCGTTATTCGCTATCCAAGAGGTGGAGAGCAAGAAACATTTGAAAAACATGAAAAAATAGAATTAGGAAAAGCTGAAATTCTGCAAGAAGGAGAAAATATTACAATTTTAGCCATAGGAAGAATGGTAGGAAGAGCCATAGAAGTAGAAAAAGAACTAGAAAAAGAACAAATAAAAGCAGAAGTAATTAACATTCGCTTCCTAAAACCACTAGATGAAACCACTATTTTAAAATCAATTCAAAAAACAAAAAAAGTAATAACAATAGAAGATAATATTTTAACAGGAGGACTTGCTTCACATATAGAACACTTAATAGTAAAGAATGAATTAGAAAATATCAAATTTAAAAGTTTTGGCTGGAAAGACTCCTTTGTACAACATGGAAAAGTAGAAGAACTAGAAAAGTTATATGGTTTAGACGTAGAAAGCATAGTTAAAAATCTTTAAATTTTAAGGACGGGGTTAAAATTTCCAAAATGTGGATAAATACAATAAGAGTATGAAAAAGAGGAAAGCATGGATAAAAGTATATTAAATCAATATAAAAAACCAGAAGAAAAATTAATTTTATCGAAAATAATAGATAAAATAGAATTTTGTAAATTGAGAAATCAAATACAAGTAACACATTTTTTAGATGAAAGGCAACAACAGTTAGTAATCAAATTTTTAAAATTACAAAAACAAACAAATTATGTACTATTCGGTGGTTTTGAAACAGCAGAACGAGCTATGCTTTTATTCTATCCAGATAAATTAGAGCCACTAATCAAACAAGAAAAAATCGACTTTAATGAATGGCTAAAAGTAATTCGTATTACACTTCCAAATGAAATGGAAGGGCAATATGAGCATAGAAACTATTTAGGAGCTATCATAAAGTTAGGCATTAAAAGAGAAATGATAGGAGATATTTTAGTCGATGAAAAAGGAGCAGACATCTTGCTTCATTATGATAGTTTATCTTTTTTGCTAGCAAACTTACCAAGTTTAACAAGGTTTCAAAAAGCAAAAGTAGAAGAAGTGCCTTTGCAAGAAATAAGAAAAGTAGAAATCAAAAAAGAAGAATTTACTATTACAGTTTCTTCTATGCGATTAGACAATATGGTAGCGGAACTTGCAAAATGTTCTAGAAGTAAGGCATTGGAACTGTTAGAACAAGAAAGAGTATTTGTAAATTATGAACAAGTAACAAAGCCAACAAAAGAAATAAAGGTGAACGATAGAATTACTATTCGTGGCAAAGGAAGATTTTTGATTAAAGAAATGATAGGAAATACAAAAAAGGGAAGATTTCTTATAAAAATAGAAAAATAAAAATTTAAGGAATTTATTGAAAAATTATGTAAAATAAGTTATAATAAAAGATAGAATTGTAACATCAATTTCTTATAAAGACTGAAAAGGAGGACATACCATATGAAGGAAATTGGTTTTGCACGGAGAGGTCAAAAAGGTTTGTTGTTTTTTACAAGTTTAGGAAAGTGGGATGAAAAAAGCTCCTTAGCAAGTAATATATTTTATGATATGGCAAGGAGTCATAAAAATTATCAAAATGCTTTTCCTGAACAAATTATTATTAAAGATGGAAACGACTTTACTGCTTACAAAAGAATTTCCAAAGGTGGAACAATCAATGTCCAGCAAGTAGGAAAATTCAAAGGCATAGAGAATAGATTCCACAGGGGTGAAATTATATTAGTTCGTGCAAAAGAAAAACATTGAATATGGTAACAATTCAATCTAAAAAAGACCAAGAATTTTGGTCTTTTTTTCTTTTAATAATTTAAAAAAATTGTTACAAAAATTGACAAATTTTTTAAAATTCAATATAATAAAAATAGAAAAATAAAAGGAGGAAAAAAGATGGGTATTGCAGCATTAATTTTAGGAATTATATCATTTATTATAGGATTTATTCCATTATGTGGTTCTATTGCATTAGTACCAGCTATTATTGGTTTAATTCTAGGAATTGTTGATACAGTTCAAAAACATAAGAAAGATGAAAAAATAGGAATTTCGGTTGCAGGCTTAATATTATCTGCTATTTCTATTATTGTTATTATTTTCTGGGTATTCATTTTTGGTGTAGCAGTAAATAATACAGATTTAAATGAGTTAGATAAAGCAACTGAAAATTATTTAACATCTTTAAATGAATATTATGCAACATATGGTAACTAAAATATGAATAAAATGATTTCATGGATTAAAAAGAATTATATATATGTTAATATAACAATTTTACTGTTTTGCATATATGTAATTCTTTTTCCTATTATTGCAATCCCAATCAAAGCCATTTTTCCTACCTTTAATGAATGTACCTATTTAAGAGTAACAGGAAAACCATGTCCTTTATGTGGTGGAACAAGGTACATTCAAAATTTACCAAAAGTATTCACAGATATTGCTTATTTATGCCATCCATTTGGCATTATAATGCTGTTTCTTTTATTTGAAATCATTTACCGAACATATCAAATTTTAACAAGAAAAAAAGAAAAAACAGAAAAACAAATCAAAATAGATTTTTGCATTCATCTATTTGCTTTGCTTTGTTTTTCTTTATATGAACTAATATTTTTATTGATAACAAGTTAAATTTTCTTGCTTTTGCAATATCTCTATGATAGAATAAGAGCAGAAAAATCAAATAATGGAGAGAAAAATTGGAAGACAGAAAAGAAAGAATTAGAAATTTTAGTATTATTGCTCATATAGACCACGGAAAATCAACCTTAGCAGACCGTTTAATAGAAATGACTGGTGTACTTTCCAAACGTGAAATGGAAGAGCAAGTGCTAGATAACATGGATATTGAACGTGAAAGAGGAATTACTATTAAATCCCAAGCGGTTCGTATGAAATATGTAGCAAAAGATGGAAAAGAATATGAGTTAAATTTAATAGATACCCCAGGACATGTAGACTTTAATTATGAAGTTTCTAGAAGTTTAGCTGCTTGTGATGGGGCTATTTTAGTTGTAGATAGTAGCCAAGGAGTAGAAGCTCAAACCCTTGCTAATGTATATTTAGCCTTAGATAATAACTTGGAAATTTTACCAGTTATAAATAAAGTAGATTTACCAAATGCAAGACCAGACGAAGTAAAAAAAGAAATTGAAGATATTATTGGAATTCCTGCTATGGATGCTCCTTGTATTTCAGCAAAATCAGGACTAAATGTAGACCAAGTGTTAGAAAGAATTGTAACTGAACTTCCTGCACCAACAGGAGATAGTACAAAGCCGTTAACTTGTCTTATTTTTGATTCTTTATACAATGATTATAAAGGTGCAATTGCTTATGTAAGGGTAAAAGATGGAATAGTAAAAGTAGGAGACGAAATTATGCTTATGGCATCAGGAAAAACTTTTACTGTAACAGAAGTAGGCCATTTTGAACCAGGAAGATATGAACCATGCGATTGTTTAGAGGCAGGAGAAGTTGGCTATATTGCAGCAAGCATTAAAAGTTTATCAGACCTTCGTGTTGGAGATACGATTACTTTAAAACAAGCACCAGCCTTAGCACCACTTCCAGGATATAAAAAGGTAAACCCTATGGTATATTGTGGTTTATATCCAATGGATGGTAGTGATTATGAAAATTTAAAAGTAGCTTTAGAAAAATTGAAATTAAATGATGCTGCTTTAGAATACGAAGCAGAAACTTCTAACGCATTAGGTTTTGGCTTCCGTTGTGGCTTTTTAGGCTTGCTTCATTTGGAAATTATAGAAGAAAGATTGGAAAGGGAGTTTGACTTAAGTTTAATTACAACTTCACCATCTGTTATTTATAAAGTGTATAAAACAGATGGAACCATGGTAGAATTATATAATCCATCCGATTTACCAGCTCCAAATGAAATTTCTTATATGGAAGAACCTTATGTAATAGCAGAAATTTTAACACCAAAAGATTATGTAGGAAATATCATGGAAATTTGTCAAAATCGACGTGGCATTTATATTGACATGAAATACTTAGACGAAAATAGAGTTACTATTACTTATGAAATGCCTTTAAATGAAATTATTTACGATTTCTTTGACCAATTAAAATCAAGAACTAAAGGATATGCTTCTTTTGATTATGAAGTAAAAGATTATAGGCGTTCTGATTTAGTAAAATTAGATATTTGGGTAAATGGTGAAGGAGTAGACGCCTTATCTTTTATAGTTCATAAAGATTCTAGTTATGAACGTGGCAAAAAAATGATAGAAAAATTAAAAACAGCTATTCCAAGACAATTATTTGCAATTCCTTTGCAGGCAGTTATTGGTGGCAAAATTATTGCAAGAGAAACAATTTCTGCTATGAGAAAAGACGTACTTGCTAAATGCTATGGTGGAGATATTACAAGAAAGAAAAAGTTACTAGAAAAGCAGAAAAAAGGAAAGAAGAAAATGCGTCAAATAGGAAATGTAGAAATACCACAGGAAGCATTTTTATCAGTATTAAAATTAGATGAAGAATAAATTTGAAAATATTTTTTAGTGATTACATAGCACGTGCTAAAAGTAAAGTAAATATAAAAAGAAAGGAAATCTTCTAATGCAAAATAAAGAAATAGATGAAAACCAAGTAGAAGGTAGAAATGCTGTACTGGAACTATTAGAATCTGGTAGAGATATCAATAAAATCTATATACAAGCAGGGGAAAAGCATGGCTCCATTTATAAAATTATAGCAATGGCAAAGGAAAAGAAAGTTTTGGTATCAGAGGTAGACAAAAATAAACTAAGGCAAATGGCACAAACAGAAAACTACCAAGGAGTAATTGCTATAGTTCCACCATTTGAATATGTAGAAGTAGACGATATTCTAGAAGAAGCGGAAAAAAGAAATGAGGCTCCATTTATTGTAATACTAGATGGAATTGAAGATGTGCATAATTTAGGCTCAATTATTCGAACTGCAGAAACAGCAGGTGTGCATGGAATAATTATTCCAAAAAGAAGGGCAGCAGCAGTAAATAGCACGGTTAGTAAAGTTTCAGCAGGTGCTGTAGAATATATGAAAATAGCAAGAGTAAATAACTTAAATGAAACCATTAACTACTTAAAAGAAAAAGGCTTATGGATTTGTGGAACTGATATGAACACAAAAACCAATTATGAGAAGCAAGATTACAGTGGCCCTATTGCAATTGTCATTGGAAGTGAAGGCTTTGGCATGAGTAGACTAGTAAAAGAAAATTGTGATTTTCTAGTAAAAATTCCAATGAGGGGTAAAATAACATCATTAAATGCCTCTGTATCGGCAGGCATTGTAATATATGAAGCATTAAAGCAAAGAAATAAAAACGAAGGAGGAAACTAAAAATGAATCGTGGTGGAAAAAAAGGAATCATAATTACAGTAATTATTATTTTGTGCATTATGGCTTTAGCAATAGGAGGCTTTTTAGTATATGCTACAACTGATTTGTTTCATTCTAACCAAAGTTTATTTTTTAAGTATGTAGGACAAGTGTTAGGAAATTTTGAGTATGTAGAAAATACACAAATGTCAGAAATTGCAAATTTAAAAGAAATAGCTCCATATCAAGTAGAAGGAAAGCTAACATATGAAATAGGCGAAGAATATAAGGATAACAATAGTCAAATTTTAAGTAATATGGAATTAGATATCACATCAAATGTGAATAAGCCAGAAAAAAAGGCTTATACAAAAGCAATTTTACGTCATCAAAATGCTGATTTATTCACTTTAGAATACGCACACACGGACAATACTTATGCATTAAAATCAGACGAAATTGTAACTGCTTTTCTAGGAATAGAAAACGATAATTTGAAAGTTTTAATGCAAAAACTAGGAGTAACAGATACTTCTACCATTCCTAATGAAATCAAAGGTATGAATTTCAATTCTTTATTTTCGATTACAGAAGAAGAAAAGGAACATATCAAAGATACTTATGTTACTGCTTTAATACAGAATATTGACAAAAATCATTTCTTTAAAGATGCTAATATAACAATTAACAAAGATGGGGTTACTTATCAAACGACTGCCTATCGTTTAACTTTAAATCAAGAAGAGTTAAAACAATTACAAATTGCCTTATTACAAACATTACAACAAGATAGTATTACCTTAAATCTTCTTGCAACAAAAGCTAAACAGCTAGGATTAAGTGAAAACTACACACAAGTAAATAGCCTAAATAGTGAAATTCAAAAACAAATAAATAAAATAAACAATGAACACAATTTATCAAATGAAGGAATAAGTATTGCTGTATATGTAGATAGTGGAAAGGTGATTACAACAGAAATTATTGTGAATAATGAAGAAAAATACACTATTGACGGTGAAACAAAAGAAGGCACAACACAACGTCATATATCTATAGAAAATTTAAATACAGACACGAAAATAGATTTTGAACAAATAGAAACTAAAAATAGTAATCAAACAATCAATAATATTACAATCAATTTAAGTGATAATATAGGAATGCAAATATATGTAGAAAATACAGGAAGTGCACAAGAGCAAGCAATTAGTACTAATATAGAAGTATCCTTCAGTCAAAATGGAAACGTAAATAGTACAATTTATTATAACCAAGAAACAACTTTCCCAGGAGAAATAGCAGATATCATTGAATTAACAAGTTCAAATTGTGCAGTTTTAAATAATTATACAACAGAACAATTATTACCATTATTAGAAAGTATTGGGCAAAGAATAGCAACTGTATTTGAGGAAAAGAAACAAGCAATTGGTTGGAAAGACGATATTTTAGACATATTAGAAAACACAGAACAAGAAATGTTAAATCAGCAGCAAGAACTTCAGTCTATATTGAATGAAAGAGATAGAATAATGAATGAACAAGTATAAAATAAAAATTGACAGGAAAACAAAAACATGCTATTATAAAAATGTATTAAAAATAAAAAACACAATATAATAAAAGAAAAACAAAATAAGAAAACACAACATAATAAAAAACAAAAATGAGACGAAGTAAAATAAAAGTTACTTAAAAGAGAGAGTTTGTTATAAGCTGAGAGCAAACTTAAGCAAACATATTTGAACAACTACCTCATTGTTTCTAGCCAAAAACTAGACGTAGGCGATTTGCGTTAAAAGCATAAATGAAGTAAAAAAATAGGGTGGAACCGTGCAAAAGCACCCCTAGGTATCGATATAAAAGTGCCTAGGGGTGCTTTTATGTAATTGAAAAATTGACTTTCAATTGCAAAAAAATATATACAGTAAAAACAAAGTATAAAAAAGTATAAAAAAGGAGGAATTTTAAATGTTTAAAATTAAATTAGACGGTGGAAAAACAATGGAAGTAGAGGAAAAAATGTATTGGCATACAACCTCTCATATTTTAGCACAAGCCGTAAAAAGATTATTTCCAAATTATAAATTAACAATAGGTCCAGCCATTGAAAATGGTTTCTATTATGATTTTGATGTAGAAAAACCATTTACAGAAGAAGACCTTAATAAATTAGAAGAAGAAATGAAAAACATTATTAAAGAAGATTTAATTATAGAAAGATTCGAACTTCCAAGAGATGAAGCAATCAAACTTATGGAAGAAAGAGAAGAACCATATAAAGTCGAATTAATTAGAGATTTACCAGAAGGAGAAATTATTTCTTTCTATAAACAAGGAGAATTTGTAGACTTATGTCGTGGTCCTCATCTTCCAAGTACAGGAAAAGTAAAAGCAATTAAATTAACTTCTATGTCATCTGCATATTGGAGAGGAGATTCAAAAAATAAAACCCTTCAAAGAGTGTATGGAATTTCTTTCCCAAAGGCAAGTGAACTTGAAGAATATTTACAAAAATTAGAGGAAGCAAAACAAAGAGACCACAGAAAACTAGGAAAAGAACTAGGAATTTTCATGACTAATGATTTAGTAGGAAAAGGACTTCCTATGTACTTACCAAATGGATATATTGTGTGGGAATTATTAGAAAATTATATAAAAGGAAAAGAAAAGAAACTTGGATATAAACACGTTCTAACTCCACCACTTGCAACAGTAGATTTATACAAGACCTCAGGACATTGGGACCATTACAAAGATGGAATGTTCCCTAAAATGGAAGTAGAAGGGGAAGAATTTGTACTTCGTCCAATGAACTGCCCACATCATATGATGATTTATGCTAATGACATTCACTCTTATCGTGATTTACCAATTCGTATTGGAGAAGTAGCAAGAGATTGTAGATTTGAAGCAAGTGGAACTCTAAAAGGAATTGAAAGAGTAAGAACTTTCTGCCAAAATGACGCTCACTTATTTGTAACAACAGAACAAATAGAATCTGAATTTAAGGCTGTTGTAGACTTAATATTAGAGGTATACAAAGAACTAAATATCACAGACTATCATTTTGAACTATCTTTAAGAGACCCAGCAGATAAAATAAAATACTTCCCAGATGATGAAATGTGGAACCATGCAGAAGATACTTTAAGACAAGTATTAAATGACATTGGAATAGAATATGTAGAAAAAATAGGAGAAGCAGCCTTCTATGGTCCAAAATTAGATGTACAAGTAAAACCAGCGGTAGGAAATGAATATACATTATCTACTTGCCAATTAGACTTTTGCCTTCCAATGAAATTTAATCTTTCTTATGTAGATAAAGATGGAGAAAAGAAAACACCAGTTGTTCTTCATAGAGCAATATTAGGAAGCATTGATAGATTTATTGCTTATTACTTAGAAGAAACCAAAGGAGCTTTACCAGTATGGCTTTCACCAGTACAAGTAAAAATACTACCAATAACAGATAAGCAAATGGATTATGCAAAAGAAGTAACAGCAAAATTAGTAGAAAATGGAATTCGTGCTGACTTAGACCAAAGACAAGAAAAAATAGGTTACAAAATTCGTGAAGCACAGGTAGAAAAAGTGCCATATATGCTAATAATAGGAGATAAAGAAATAGAGGCAAACGCAGTAGCAGTAAGAGCAAGAAAAGATGGAGATTTAGGACAAATGTCAGTAGAAAACTTCTTAAATCGTGTACAAGAAGAAATAAAAAATTATACGAGGTAAATACATGAGAATTGATAAATTTTTAAAAGTAGCTAGAGTCATTAAACGAAGAACCGTGGCCAATGAAGCAGCAGATGGTGGAAGAGTAGTTGTAAATGGAAAGGTAGTAAAACCAAGCTATGAAGTAAAAGTAGGAGATATCGTAGAAATAAAATTTGGAGACAAATTAGCTAAATTTGAAATTCTTCAAATTCCAAAAACACAAGGAAAAGCAATAGGAGAAATAATCAAAGTATTATAAAATATAAAATGACATAGATTATACAACATAAAAACCAGAAAGGATGTATGAAAAATGAAAGAAAAGTACGATGTAATTGTAGTAGGAATGGGACCAGGCGCTATCTTTATGGCTTATGAAATGATAAAATTAAATAAAAATAAAAAAGTTTTATTAATAGAGCAAGGAAAAAGGGTAGAAAATAGAGTTTGTCCTATTGAAAAAACAGGAAAATGTATGAAATGTAAACCATTTTGTCATATTACAAGTGGTTTTTCTGGAGCAGGAGCCTTTTCTGATGGAAAACTATCTTTATACAATAAAGAAGATGAAGATTTTTATGTTGGTGGAAATTTGCACAAATATGTTGGAGTAGAAGAAACAAAAAAATTAATTGATTATACAGACCAAATTTATTTAGATTTTGGCGCAGATACTAAACTAGAAGGAACTGAGCACAAAGAAGAAGTAAACGAAATTAAGAAAAAAGCAAAAAAGCAAGGACTTACTTTAATTGATATACCAATTCGTCATTTAGGAACCGAAAAAGCACATGAACTATATAAAAAATTAGAAGATTATTTAGAAGAAAATCAAATTGAATTAAAATTTGAAACTATGGTAGAAGATTTAATTATTGAAAATGGTGTAGCAAAAGGGGTAAAAATAAAAAGTGTAAAAACGCAAGAGGCAGAAGTAGAAGAAATTTATGGAGAAAATGTCGTTATAGCAGTAGGAAGAAAAGGCGCAAACTGGCTTGTTAATATGTGTAACAAACATTCCATTAAAACGGAAGCTGGTGTTGTCGATATCGGAGTAAGATACGAGCTATCTGATGAAGTTATGGAAAAAATTAATACTTATATGTATGAAGGAAAATTCATCGGTAGACCAGCGCCTTTCGGAGATAAAGTAAGAACTTTCTGCCAAAATCCAAGTGGCTTTGTTTCTTCTGAAGTATATGACAATAATTTAACCTTAGTAAATGGACATTCTTATAAAGATAAAAAAAGTACTAATACTAATTTAGCCATTTTAGTATCACATCATTTCAATTACCCATTTGATAAACCAATTGAATATGGTAGAAATGTAGCCAAAAACTTAAACGAACTAGGAAATGGCAATGTCTTAGTACAACGTTTAGGAGATATTTACAGAGGAAAAAGAACATGGAAAGAAGAATTAAAAAATAATAAGATTGTTCCTACTTTAAAATCTGCAGTTGCAGGAGATATTACTTTTGCATTGGGTTATCGAACTATGACTGACATTTTACAATTTATTCGTGAAATGGATAAAGTAGTAGAAGGGTTTGCTAACCCAGAAAACTTATTATATGCACCAGAAATTAAATTTTATAGCAATCAGGTAGTAATTGATAACAATTTTGAAACTAGCATTAAAGGTTTATATTCTATTGGCGATGGTGGAGGAATGACAAGAGGCTTAATGATGGCTTCTGCCTCTGGAGTACAAATGGCAAGAATACTAAGTAAAAAGCAATAACAGATAATAACAAGAAAAAAATAAATGCAAATAGCGCAAATAAGTAATGAAAAATAAATTACAAAAGAAAGAGATAGGAATAAAAATGAAAAAGAAAAAAGATTCAAACTATATTGACTTTGGACAATGGCTATATGAAATAAGAAAGAGAGAAGGTTTAACAGAAGACCAATTAGCAGATAAAATAAATATGGTCAATATTCAAGCAATTAATATTAAAAAATGGGAACGTGATTTGGAATTTCCAGATTTAGATGCTATTTATAAATTATCAGAAATTTATATGATTCCTAGTAGTGAAATTATTGATAAAAAGCAACAAACATTACAAGCAGGGATAGAAGGCATTCATATGTATATAATAAGAGTATTAAGCTTATTAATGGGAATTTCTATTTACGGAACTATATGGTTTTGCCGAATTGTCATTTATGGGACATTAATCCTAGTTACAATATGGTTTTATCTTTTAACAATCAATATCAGAGCTTAATCGCAATTTGGGACAATTTGTACCAGCCTTTAAAAGAAAGAGAAAGGAAGAAAAATGTCGAAATTTGTTCATTTACATATCCATAGTGAATTTAGTTTACTAGATGGAGCTAACAGAATAAAAGATATTCCAGTCATTGCCAAAGAACTGGGCATGGATGCCATTGCCATTACTGACCATGGTGCTATGTTTGGTGTCATTGACTTTTACAAAGCCTGCAAAGCAAATGGAGTAAAGCCTATTATTGGCTGTGAGGTGTATGTAGCACCTAGAACAAGACATGACAAAGACCCTAATATAGATAGTAAATACAATCACTTAATTTTACTTGCCAAAGACAAACAAGGCTACCAAAACCTATCTAAATTAGTTTCCTTAAGTTACACAGAAGGCTTTTACTATAAGCCACGTATTGATAAAGAAATACTAACCAAATATCATGAAGGATTAGTATGCTGTAGTGCTTGTTTAGCAGGAGAAGTCAATCAAGCCATTTTAAATAACGATATGGAAGAAGCCAAAAGAGTAGCATTATGGTTTAAAGATTTATTCAAAGATGACTATTATTTAGAAATTCAAAACAATGGGGTAAAAGAGCAAACTCTAGTTAATCAAAAGTTGATAGAATTATCCAAAGAACTAGACATTCCACTTGTTGCAACAAACGATGCACACTATGCAAGAAGGGAAGATGCCTATAACCATGAAGTACTATTATGCATTCAAACAGGCAAAAAAATGTCAGATGAAGATAGAATGCGTTTTGATACAGATGAATTATACATTAAATCACCGGAAGAAATGAGTGATTATTTTTCAAATGTACCAGAAGCAATTGAAAATACTGTAAAAATTGCAGAAAAGTGCAATGTAGAATTTGAATTTGGACATACAATTCTTCCAAATTATGATGTACCAGAAGGTTTTGAAACTCACTATGATTATATAGAACATCTAACAAAAGAAGGTTTAATGAAACGTTATGGAAAAGAAAATGAGACTTACGAAGAACTTTCAGAAGAAATTAGAAAAAGGGCAGAATATGAATTAGGTGTTATTCAAAAAATGGGATATGTAGATTATTTCTTAATTGTATGGGACTATATCAATTTTGCCAAAACTCATGATATTCCAGTAGGGCCAGGACGTGGTTCAGGAGCAGGCTCTATTGTAGCCTACGCAATTGGAATTACAGATATTGACCCACTAAAATATAATCTACTATTTGAGCGTTTCTTAAACCCAGAAAGAATTAGTATGCCCGACTTTGACGTTGACTTTTGCTATGAAAAAAGAGATAAAGTCATTGAATATGTATGCGAAAAATATGGTTATGACCATGTATCGCAAATTATTACTTTTGGCACCATGGCTGCTAAAATGGTTATTAGAGATGTAGCAAGAGTACTAGATGTTCCTTATGCAGAAGCAGATAGAATTGCCAAAATGATTCCAAATGAAATTCATATTACCATTAAAAAAGCGATGGAACAAAACAAAGAGCTAAGAGATTTATACGAAACCAATGCTGAAATGAAAAAACTTCTAGATATCGCTATGGCACTAGAAGGAATGCCACGACAAGCATCTACGCATGCTTGTGGTATTGTTATTACTAAAGAGCCAGTTGATACATATGTTCCTTTGTATGTAAGAGAAGGAACCATTTCTACACAATTTATTATGACTACCCTAGAAGAACTAGGCTTGTTAAAGATGGACTTTCTAGGCTTAAGAACACTAACAGTTATCAAAGACACAATCGATTTAGTAAAGAAAAATAGAAATATTGATGTCGTATTTGATAAAGACATGAATGACCCAAAAGTATATAAACTATGGCAAGAAGGCAATTCTGTAGGCATTTTCCAATTTGAAAGCCAAGGAATGACAAATTTCATGAGGGAATTAAAGCCAGATAGTTTAGAGGATATCATTGCAGGGGTATCGTTATATAGACCAGGGCCAATGGACCAAATACCAAGATATATTGCTAATAAAAAAGACCCAGAGCATGCGGTATACACCCATCCATCTTTAAAACCAATACTAGAAGTAACCTATGGTTGTATGGTTTACCAAGAACAAGTAATGCAAATTGTGCGTGATTTAGCAGGCTACTCTTTAGGTAGAGCAGACTTGGTACGTCGTGCCATGGGTAAGAAAAAGCTAGATGTTATGGCAAAAGAAAGAGAAATCTTCATACATGGACAAGTAGATGAAGAAGGTAATGTAGTAGTTCCAGGTTGCGTAAGAAATGGCATTGATGAAAAAAGTGCTAATACCATATTTGATGAAATGGCAGAATTTGCAAAATACGCCTTCAACAAATCACATGCAGCAGCTTATGCCGTAGTTTCTTATCAAACTGCATACTTAAAAGCATACTATCCAGAAGAATTTATGGCAGCTACCTTAAATAGCTTTTTAGGAAACTTAGGAAAAGTGCCATATTACATAGAAGAATGTAAACGTTTGAATATTGAAATATTAAAGCCAGATATCAACAAAAGCGATACCAAATTTACGGTCGATAATGGAAAAATTCGATTTGGTATGGGAAGTATTAAAAATGTAGGAACTTCAGCCGTAGACGCCATTGTAGAAGAAAGAACAAAAAACGGAGAATATAAAAGCTTTACCGACTTCTGTGAAAGAATTCACGAAGAAGCGGTAAATAAAAAATGTATTGAAAGTTTAATAAAAGCAGGTTGTTTTGATGAATTTGAACAAACCAGAAGTACTTTAATGGCATCATTTGAAGAAATACTAGACTCTATTTCTGATGCTTCCAAAAAGAACTTCAAAGGACAAGTTTCAATGTTTGACCTAGGAGAATTTGGTGGCTTAGGAAACAAAGATAGTGAATCTAGTACGAAAAATCAACAAGCAAGTGAATTAGAAAAATTAAAATATAACTATCATACATTAAAAGAATATTCTGAAAAAGAATTACTATCCATGGAAAAAGAAATGCTTGGACTATACATTTCAGGACATCCATTAGCAGGCCTAAAAGAACAAATTGAAATGTTAACTAACATTAACACACTAGCCATAAGAGAAGGACTAGACGAATTAGAAGAAACAGGAAAATTTCCATTTCAAGATGGACAAAACGTCAAATTTGCAGGAATAATCAATAGTATCAAAAAGAAATATACTAAAAACAACAAAATCATGGCATTTGTTAGCATGGAAGACTTATACGGAAGTATGGAAATAATCGTGTTTGAAAATGCTTATCAATCTGCAGGTGCTACCTTAATGGAAGACAATGTAGTACTAGTCGAAGGCCGCCTAAGCATCAGAGAAGAAGACCAAAACGTAACCATCATTGCAAACAAAATTGTTCCTTTAGGGGCGATTTCCAAAGAGACAATTTCTTCTTCAGGTACGTTTGCAAAAGGGGAAAATGTCCCTTTTGGAGCATCTAACAATACTATGCGAAAAACATTAGAAATCAATATTACGAATTTAACCGAAGAACAAAAGGAACAATTAAGAGGAGCCTTAAAATTCTTTACAGGAGACAAAAACAATACACCTGTGCAAATTATAAATGGTGAAAATAAAATGCCAGCAGGAGGCATCTTCTTAAATGGAAACACATTAGAGGAGTTGCAAGAAATGGTAGGGAGCGAAAATTGTAATTTACAATAAAATCTTTTTTTGGGGACGATTGTATAAAAAGAGAGACAACATTGGAAACGTTTCCTAAAAAAATTAATTGGAAAAGGATGTAGAAATATATGAATGAACAATTTGTTATAAAAGATGAAGTACATGGAAATATTACTTTAGAGGGAGTTTATAAAGAGTTAGTACAAAGTGAGGATTTCCAAAGACTAAAAGATATTGTGCAAACAGGAACTTCCTATTTGCAATACCCAGAAATGAAAAATGAAACAAGGTATGACCATAGCATAGGCTCTTACCATTTAATGTGCAAAATTATTCAAAATATTGAAAATAAGCTAGCAATGCAAGGCATTCAAGTAAACGAAGAAGAAAAAGAAATTGCCAAAATTGCCATGCTTCTTCACGATATTGGACATGGAGCGTATTCTCATACCTTAGAAAAAATGACAGGGTATTCTCATGAAAGAAGAAGTATTGATATTGTAAAAGATGAAAATACGCAAATACATCAAATTTTAAAAGAATTTTATGGAGAAAATTTTACAAACAAAGTAGGAGAATTTTTAGAGCGAGTTTATGAGCACAAAAAACAAGATAAGCCACTTTCTGATGTAAAAATAGAAAATGGAACAGTTCACTTAGAAGATTTACTTGCTTCTCTTATTTCCAATAATATTGATGCCGATAGATTAGATTATTTAGTAAGAGACTCTAAAAAAGCAGGGTATAAGGTTTTAACACAGGTAGATGAACTAATTGCAAGCTTTGAATTTGTGCTAGATGTAGACAAAATTATAGTTGCTATTCCAGAAGAAAAGAAAATATTAGTAGATATGGCAATTTTAGAAAGAGCAAGAAATTATCGAGATATCTACTTTTGCGGACCATCTATCATAGGAGACCATGTATTAGAATTTTTATTAGAAGAACTACGAGAACATAAAGAAGAAATTCCAAGCGATATTAGTCCAATTTTGCAAACTTTTTTAACCAATCGTAAAGGAACTTTTACCACACAAGAATATATGACTATTACCGAAACACCTTTAAATGAAGCTCTACAAAAAATCAAAAATCAAACGGAAAATGAAATGTTAAAGCAACTATGTGATATTACGCAAATGACCAAAACTTATCAAGTGCTAAATACGGATAAAAAAGAAAGCTATATTCGCTATTTATTACATAAAGCAATTCCTGAAATTCCAGAAAATACAAAAGGATTCGTAGTAGAAGAAAGACCAATCAAACCATACAAATCCAATGAAAATGATAATATCAATGTAATTACACGTAATGGAATTGAGGACTATCAGGACATTAAGCAAGATTTAATTAAACTAGAACCTTTTTCCAAAAAGGTAACAGCTCTTAGTATGGAAATGTTACGTTTAGAACTAGGAATTTCGCAAGAAGAATTTGAACAAAAATATCAAAGAACTATAGAGGAAGTGATAAGCACAGTAACTAAGGCAAAAGATGAGTTTGAACTTCGTTACGTTTTAACAGAAGGCAGTGTAAAGGGCGAGCAAATTAAGCAAAAAATTGCACAGCAATATAAAATTGTAGATAGTGCAAAATATATGTCAGAAGACGTTTATTATGACAATATAGATAACTATGCATTATTAGAAAATAAAAAGGCTTTCCGAATTAGAACAGGAACTACTTTCCATGGAGTAGAGGAAACTTATGGATTTAAAGCAAGAAGAGCTACTTATAAAACATATCAAAAAGAAGGACAAAGCAATTTTACAGTTCGAAGAAAAGAAGAAGAAATTGGAGATAGTGCAAAAATAGAAGGTTATGCAGAATTTTTAACCGCAATAGGATTACAAAAAGAAGATATATCACCAGTGTTACATGTAATGAATGTAAGATATTTATATACCATAGATATCAATGGAGTTTTAATTGATATTTCCTTCAATAATGCTAATTATCACAATGAAATTTATGAAATGTTTGGCAATGTAGGAACCATCGAAATTAAACCAAGAGAAAATAAGGTATCCGATAGGCTTAGTCTACTTGAATTTAGAGAATTTTTAGAAAGAGAAGTTCCGGAGTTAAGCAAATTTTTATCCAATACCAATGTGTATGAAATTGGAATGCTAGACACTTACGAGAAGTATTTAAATGGTTATATCATTAGTGAAGATGCGAAAAAATACGAAGAAGAACATCAAGAAGCGGCAAAAAAACTAAAAGAATTAGCACAAAAAGCAAAACAAAGAAAAGACTTTGCATGGTTAACTAAAATTTCAGAAGTGCAACAAACAGAGCAAGAAGGAAGATAAATGAAAATTCCTGTTTTTGGGGACGGAGGAAAAAAACAGGAAATAGATATGTTTTTTTCCTCCGTCCCCAAAAACAGGAAAAAAAATCCCTTGTAGGACTTGCTATTTTGAAAAAATATGATATAATAAATAAGCAAATTTTGATAGCAATGAAAGGAAGAAGAAAAAAATGAGTATCAAAGTAGAAAAAACAGACAAAAACAATGAAGTAAAATTAAGCTTTTGCATTGAAGCTTCTAAATTTGAAGAAGCCATTCAAAAAGTATATGCAAAAAGTGCAAAATATTTTAATATTCCAGGTTTTAGAAAGGGAAAAGCTCCATACAAAATTATAGAAAAACAATATGGTGCACAAATCTTTTATGAAGATGCTTTCAACGAAGTAGTTCCAGAAGTATATGAAAAAGAATTAAAAGAAGCAGGAATTGAAGCCGTAAGCAGACCAGATATTGACATTACGCAAATGGAAAAAGGAAAAGACCTTGTTTTCACTGCCGTAGTACAAACAAAACCAGAAGTAACTCTTGGAAAATACAAGGGTATAAACCTTAAAAAAGTAGAGTATAATGTAGAGGACAAAGACATTGACCACGAAATTTACCATATGAGAGAAAGAAATGCAAGACTTATCAATGTAGAAGATAGACCAGTAGAAAGTGGCGATACTACTATTATCGATTTTGAAGGATTTAGTGATGGCGTTGCATTTGAAGGTGGAAAAGCAGAAAACCACGAATTAGTAATTGGAAGCAATACTTTCATTCCAGGTTTTGAAGACCAAATTATTGGTATGAAAATAGGAGAAGAAAAAGACATCAATGTTACTTTCCCAGAAGAATATTTTTCAAAAGATTTAGCAGGAAAACCAGCTGTATTCAAAGTAAAATTACATGAAATTAAGAAAAAAGAACTACCAGAAGCAGATGATGAATTTGCTAAAGATGTTAGCGAATTTGATACAATCAAAGAATTAAAAGATTCCATTAAAGAAAAATTAGAACATGAAAACAAACATAAAGCAGAATACGAAACAGAAGAGGAAGCAATCAAAACAGTATGCGACAATACCGAGATTGATATTCCATCTGGAATGGTAGAAACCGAAACAGACAACATGATTAGAGACATTGAACAAAGATTAGCATACCAAGGTTTAAACTTTGAACAATATCTTAAAATGATGAACAAAACAGAAGCAGACCTTAGAAAAGAAATGGAAGAACAAGCGTTAAAACAAGTAAAAACAAAATTAGTATTAGACGCAATAGTAAAGGCAGAAAACATAGAAGCATCTGAAGAAGAAGTAAAATCAAAAATAGAAGAAATGGCACAAACTTATGGAAGAGATGCCAAAGAATTAGAGCAAAATGAAAACTTAAAAACATACATAGCAGAATCTGTAAAAACAGAAAAAGCAATTCATTTTATCGTAGAAAATGCAAAAATAAAATAAAAAGGGGAAAAGTTAGGGGTGAATCTGTATTTTTAAAATAAATCGTATTTACCGCTAGCTTTTTCTGCTTATTTATACGAAAGATTTTATGCTATCAGAAGTATATATATTATATTTTTGTAGTGAGCTTGTGTGGGGACCGACAAGGTATAGTCTGTTAATAAATTTTTAGCATTAGCAAAAATTTATTTATAGACTATTCGTAGTTGGGACGAACGAAAAAATATAATATATATACTTCTGATAAAGAAAAATATTAAATTTTTAGGAGGATAAAAATATGTTAGAAAAAAACAGTTTAGTACCTTATGTTATTGAACAAACAGCCAAAGGAGAAAGATCATATGATATTTTCTCAAGATTATTAAAAGACAGAATTATATTTTTAGGAGAAGATGTTAACCCAACATCTGCAAGTTTAGTAATTGCACAATTATTATTCTTAGAATCCGAAGACCCAGATAAAGAAATTTCTTTATATATCAATAGCCCAGGAGGTTCTATTACAGACGGAATGGGAATTGTAGATACAATGAATTACATTAAATGCCCAGTATCTACTATTTGTATTGGTATGGCAGCAAGCATGGGAGCAGTATTACTTGCTTCTGGTGAAAAAGGAAAAAGATTTGCAACACCAAATGCAGAAATTCTAATTCACCAACCATTAATTGGTGGAAATGGACTTTCAGGACAAACAACAGAAATAAAAATTCATGCAGACCACATGGTAAAAACAAGAGAAAAATTAAATAAATTATTAAGTGCAAAAACAGGTCAACCACTAGAAACCATTGAAAGAGATACCGAAAGAGATAATTACATGACAGCAGAAGAAGCTTTAAAATATGGTTTAATAGATGGTATTATGGAAAAAAGACCATAGCCTATTATATTAAAAAAACAAGAATAAAAAACAAAATAAGAACCATACTAAAACGGAAGAATACAATATAGAATAAAAGAAGTATATGGCATATAGGACAATTAGAAAAAGTCCTACTGCCAAGAAAAAAACATAATAGATAAAAAAGGGAGAAGAAAATGGCCAAGACAGATAAAAATATAAGATGCTCATTTTGTGGAAAATCACAAGATGCAGTAGAAAGAATTATTGCAGGACCAGGAGTATTTATTTGTGATGAATGTATTAAAGTATGTACCAATATTTTAGAAGATGATTCTTATGAAGAAGCAGACTTTAGCTACACCTTAAATAAAGAAAATAATAAATTACCAAGTCCAGAAGAAATAAAAAAGGTATTAGATAGTTATGTAATAGGGCAAGAAGATGCTAAAAAAACATTAGCAGTAGCCGTATATAATCACTATAAAAGAATTAATCATCCACAGAAAGATAAAGAAGATGTAGAAATTCAAAAAAGTAATGTTTTACTACTAGGACCAACAGGTTCTCGGAAAAACCTTGCTTGCACAAACTCTTGCTAGAATCTTGCAAGTTCCATTTGCTATAGCAGATGCTACAACTCTAACAGAAGCAGGCTATGTAGGGGAAGACGTAGAAAACATTTTATTAAAACTAATTCAAAATGCAGATTATGACATTGAAAAGGCAGAAAAAGGTATCGTATATATAGATGAAATAGATAAAATTACAAGAAAGTCAGAAAATCCATCCATTACAAGAGATGTAAGTGGAGAAGGAGTGCAACAAGCGTTACTTAAAATTGTAGAAGGAACCATTGCCTCTGTTCCACCACAAGGCGGAAGAAAGCATCCACATCAAGAGTTAATACAAATTAACACAGAAAACATTTTATTTATATGCGGTGGTGCATTTGAAGGATTAGACAAAATCATCAATGAACGTACAGGAAAGAAAGCAATTGGATTTGGTGCTAATGTACAAAGTCAAAAAGAAATAGATAAATACAAAATTTACGAACAATTATTACCACAAGATTTATTAAAATTTGGTTTAATTCCAGAGTTCGTAGGAAGACTTCCAATAGTAGCAACATTAAGAGAATTAGATAGAAATGCTTTAATAGACATTGTAACAAAGCCAAAAAATGCATTAGTAAAACAATATCAAAAATTATTAGAGTTAGATAATGTAGAACTAGAATTTGAACAAGAAGCATTACAAGCCATTGTAGATAAAGCTTTAGAGAGAAAAACAGGAGCAAGAGGCTTGCGTTCTATTATAGAAGAAATTATGAGAGACATCATGTTTGACATTCCATCTAACCCAAGAATAGAAAAATGTATTGTAACAAAAGAAACAGTGATAGAAAAGAAAGCACCAAAATTAGTGATTAACGAAAAAAAGGAACTAATCAAAAATAAAACATCAAAACCACAAAGAAAAAATACAAATCGCACAGAAGAAACAGCGTAATAGAAAAAGGTATAAACTGATTAAAAAGTTTATACCTTTGTTTGTTTAATTTTATATTCTAAACACTTTTCTTCTAGTAGTTTAAAATTACAACTTAAATCTTTGTAGAATTTTGATACTTTGCTATTTTTATTATTGGTAACTATATGATAGATTTTTTCTGCTTTTTCTATGATTTTTTGCCTATTATTAGGCTTATTGATATATGAATATTGCTCAGATAGAAGCCTTTTATATCCATAACTTTTATTGTTCATATCTAATAAATAAACACAATCTTCTGGAACTGGAATCATATCCGAAAACCTTATAATTCCTAAATTGTTTTTTGTCTTTTCATTTATAATTTTAAAGAAAGTTAAATTATTTTTATAAGTTTTGTGTTTTTTCTTTGGAGAAAACAAAGGAGCAAAATAATAATGTTCTTTGACTACAAGAACTACTCCAATATAAGGTCTTTTCTCATTTTTATTATAAGCAATGTGGTTCTCAAATTTACTTAAAAATTTTATATAGTCATTGTCAATAATATAGAAATTTAATTTTTTTATTTTTAATTTTTTACTATTTTTCATATACAGGTCCTTTTACAAAAATAGGGGATACTTTTTAGTACCCCATAATTTTTTTGGAAACTCGTTTATAGTAAAACTAAAGGCTCGTTTCTAACCTAATGTTCAAAAGGATATTCGTTTATAGGATTTCATCCTAAAGGCTCATATCTAACCTAATATTAAAACACACTTATTTATGAATTAAATCAAAGGTTAGTGTTAACCTAGTTTTTTGATAAAATATTTTATCAATATTAGTATATTCATTATAACTCTTTTTATTTATAAAAGCAATAGTTTTTCTTTAAATTTACATAAAGTACAATAAATACTATATAGGTCTGTCCTAAATGGCAATAAATTGCCAAAAAAGGGCGTCCAAAATGGCAATCTTGAAAAATAAGAAAGGGTATGTTAGGATAAAGAAAAACGAAAAGAGAAAGATAGAGATGCCATATATATTAAAAATAAAAGAAATAGAAGTTCCGTTTTGTATTAAAAATTATAAAACAGCTAAAACGATGAAGATATTATTTAAAGAAGATGGAATAGTTGTAACGAAGCCATTTTATGTACCAAAAAGAGAAGTAGAGGCTTTTCTTCAAATAAATGAAGAAAAAATTTATGAAAAATACAAAAATATGGAAGAGATAAAGCGTCAAAAAGAGGGAAGATGGCAAACTGGTCAAACCATTTTATATCACGGAGAGGAATATAGAATTGATAAATCTTATCATAATAAAGATATTATAAGGGTAAGACTTGAAAAAGAAAGTAAAATATTTCGAATTCTTCTTCCAGAACAAATTCAAAAGGAAGAGGAAAATGCTTATATAAAACAAGCAGTAAGAAAACTTTTTAAAGAAAATACAGAGTTTATGTTACAAGAAAAACTACCATATTGGAGTAAAAAAACCAATATTTCATATAATAGTGTGCAGGTAAGAGATGCGAAAACAAAATACGGAAGTTGCATACCTAAAACAAAAGCTCTACATTTTAGTAGCCGTTTGGTTATGCTAAAAGAAGAAGCGGTAGATGCTATAATTGTGCATGAGTTATGCCACATTGTTCATCCAAATCATAGCAAAGATTTTTATACATTAGTGGAAAAGTACATGCCAAATTATAAGGAAATTGACAAATACCTAAAGCAAATAGCAATTAGCCATAAGTTAACGATTTAGAAAGTAAGTACGTAGTATTTTCACAAATTGATATGTTTCTTATGATATAGAAAAACTTAATTATGATAATTTGTAAAAAATAAAAATGATGAAAACAATGATATGTTTCCACCATTTTTATAAGTTTTTTATTCTTTTATTCAAAAATACCTGAGCAATAAAAACTTGATGTGCTTAATAAAATAATAATACACTTAAAATAAGAGTAACCATAAGAAGTAAAAATGCAAGGAATGCGAATAAAGGATTTACAAGTACAGCTAACCAAATGAAACAAACACAGCCACCAAAGCAAAGATAAGAAAGAACTAAATAGATGATAGTACGGATGTCATCAGACATAATTATGTCTCCTTTCTTAATGAAAAGTCAAATAAACTTTGACCAAATTAACAAGTTACATAACAAGATTATATAATAAAGAACATAAAAAGTCAATGAATGAGGGACAAAATATTGGTATTTTGCATGTTTAATAACATATCGAAAGAATGGAGTAGAAAATGAGTAAAATAAATGAACAAGAATTACATACATTATTTGAAAAATTAAAAGAAGAAGATAAAACAGCTTATGAAGAATTGTACGAAAAATATTCTTCCTTAGTGTACCAAATTGCATTTTCTATTTTAAAAAACAAGGAAAATGCAGAAGATATTATGCAAAATGTATTTATCAAAATAGGAAATCTTTCAAAAGAAAAACTTCCAAGCAATTATGAACCAAGTTGGCTTTACTCAGTAACCAAAAATGAAGCAATTTCTTATTTACGAAAAAATAAAGATACACTTCAAATAGATGAAATTGAGGAAAGGGGCAAAGAAGATATCATAGAGGAAGTGGTAGGAAAAAACACTTACCAAAATATCATTTCTTCATTAGAGCAAAAAGAAAAACAAATTATTTCGTTGAAAGTAGAAATAGGGCTATCTTTTAAAGAAATTGCTAAACTTTTAAATATGCCAATTGGCACAGTGCAATGGAAATATTACAAGTCACTTCATAGTTTAAAATTGTTAATAGGAAATTTATCACTATTTATTGTAACAGCAACACTATGTGTTAGTAAATTACTGGGTAGCAAAAAAAGAAGTGCTAATATGGCGCAAAGTGCAGAAATAGAAGAAAATACTATACTAGATTCTACAACTTCTTCTAGCATATCTGAAAACGACAGGCTAGATAGTGAAGCAATAGAGCAACAGACATCTAAAAGCGACAAAGAAAACCAAGAAATAGATAGCAATTTTAACAATAAAAATGAAATAGAACAAAATAAAGAACAATATGAAAATGCACAGTATATACAGCAAGAAACAGTGCAAAGCCAAGTAGGACAAGAAACATTTGTACTAGGTAAACCTTTAGAAACTTGGCTAGATATTGGATTGATTGGTATTACTAGTCTTTCGCTATGTGCTACAATCTTCTTTAGCATTATCTTTGCACAACAAAAATACAAAAAATAAAAATCTCTCTTTTTCTTAAGATTTTATAAATTTTATAGTTTATATTCTTTTCTTATGTATAATTATTGATAAGAAACAACAAGGAAAGGAATGTAATAAAAAATGAAAAAATTTCTTATTATAATTGCTATGATAATTTTAGCATTATGTGCTTATATATTTGGTATCCTTTTTTATGAGAAGAATAAAGAATTTTATACTGCAGAAGATTTTGAAATTCACATTATAAAAAGTGATACAGATTATAACAATAATGGAATTGATGATTATACCGATATTTTATTAGGTGCAAAAGAAGAAGCAAAAAGAGCGCCAAAGTATAAAAGTGCCTATTATGCAGGTGGCTATCCACCAGACGAAGAAGGTGTTTGCACAGATGTTATTTGGAGAGCTTTTAAAAATGCAGGGTATAGTCTAAAAGATATGGTAGATGAAGATATTAAAAATAATGTAGAAGAATATCCAAGAGTAGAAGACAAGCCAGATCCTAATATAGACTTTCGTAGAGTAGGAAATTTAAAAACCTTTTTTGAAAGAAATGCCAAAAATTTGACTACAGATTTAAGCAAAATTGAAGAATGGCAACCAGGGGATATTGTTACCTTTGGAACTTCACATATTGGCATAATATCTGATAAAAGAAATAAAAAAGGAGTGCCTTATTTAATTCATAATGGAGGGCAACCTTTAAGAGAAGAAGATGCTTTAGAATATTTAAATGAATATTTTGAAAAAATTTCAGGACATTTTAGATGGAAGGAAATATTTGAAACGTCTTCAAATATTTCTAATAAAATAAATAAAAAACCAACGATAGAAAGAACAATCGTTGGTTTTTTACGTATCTTAAGGCTCTAAAAATTTAGTAAAAAATTCTTCTAAGAAGGTACCTTCATAGATATGCTTGTCAGATTGGTAAAAAATTTCCCAAACTGTTTTAGCGCCTTCTTCAATTATCTTTTGCACTTGTTTATTGCTAACGATATCATAGGTAGCATTAGCAATACTACATCTTTCGTCATCTGAGTATACTTTAGATTGCAAGTCGCAATCTAACTTATCACAAAGGTAAGCAAGTTTTGCTTCAGGTGTTTGCCTGGCTTCGAATTCATCAAATAAGCGAATAAAGTAATCTCCTTGTTTCAAATTTTTGTAAATAGAAACAATGGCCTCTCTTTCTCTTCTTGCCTTCTCTTCGGGGCTAATTCCTTGATAAGGAGTGATATCTCCAATACGAGTTTCACCCTCTTCATGAAGAGAAAGGAGACTGATAACATGTTCGATATTGACATTTAAGTCAAACTCTGAATACAAAACCCATGCAAGTGCTTGTGCACTCGAAATATGGTCTGATATAGATTCCCGCCTTCCGACTACATTCCACTTAATCCAACCAGTCCGTTCCTTCTCTTTTAGAGTAAGGTGATTTAGATAAAACTCCATAATACGATAAAACTTTTCCTCATTCATTTTTTTTCCTCCTAAAAATTTTTATTCTGGTGAAGTCTAACCTAAAGTGCCAAGAGGACTTTATAATTTAACTAAAAAATAGTATATCATAAAAATATGTAAATGTCTAGAAAATATATTGATTTTGGGAAAATCTGAATCTTTTTTGAAATTTTTTAAAATTGCAAAAAATTCTCACTTATAAAAATTGAAAAATAACGAATGCTATAATTATAGTATTTCAAAAGGAGGATTTTTTATCATGGAAAATTTTGACGAACAAAACAAAAAGGATAGACAAATTGATAATTTAATCAATTTAGTGGAAAATCATACAAGAACAGAACGACATTTAGAACAATATTCTCATATTGGAAATCAAGACAATAAAGAACACGCTCGCGAAATTCAAGAAATTCGTGAAGAACAAATAGATGATTTGAGAGAAAAATTAAATGGAAATGCCGATATTCAAACAAGAGAAGAGCAAATCGAAAATTTAGAGAAAAAGTATGAAAATACACAAGAATATATGGAAAATAACAAGTATGAAATGAGTGAAGAAATGCTTGAAAATTTACAAGAAAAACAAGAAAAAAGAAGAATCCAACTAGAAAACTTGAAAGACTATTAAAGAAAAGTAGCAATTAGGCACTGTGCCTAATTGCTATTTCTGTTTCAGTTTAAATTTTGCAAAAAAATATTGACGTAAAAATAACATATTGATAAAATTACTATAAAAAACGGAGGAATACCAATGAGAAAAGCTAGAAAAGAAAAACAATATAATTTATATAACAAAGGAATCACACTAATTTCACTAGTAATCACCATCATTGTTTTAATCATTTTGGCGGGAGTTAGTATAAACTTAGTATTAGGAGGAGATGGAATAATTGCAAAAGCAAAGGAAGCACAAGCAATAATTTTAAATGCACAAGCAGAAGAGGAAGCAAGATTAGCAGAATTAGAAATGCAAATGCAAGATAATGAGAACTTACCAGAAAATACAGAAGAAACAGCAGCAGGAACACAAGTAAAACTCCCAAATGAATGGATACCAACAGACGGAACAGGAAAAATAAGTGTAAGAGCAATAGCAACAGGAAAAGGCAAAGAAGTACCAATGCCAAAAGGTTTCTACTATGTAGGTGGAACACCTGAAAGCGGAGTAGTAATATCAGACAATGCAAAAGACAAAAACAAATATGCAGATTATAAACCAACTGAAGGAGAAAAAGGAATACCAGCAGGGGTAGTTTATGACACAAACACAGGAATACCAAAAACAGAAAACCAATTAACAGATGAGGAAAAGCAGACAGTGATATTAGGAAACCAATTCGTATGGATACCAGTAGAATTAGAAGATTACAAAAAAGAGACATGGACTGCTGGAACAACAAAATATGAAAACGTAACCTATGACGCAGAACCAATTGAATCAGAGCTGGCACAAATAGAAAAGTATGGTGGATTTTATGTAGGAAGATATGAAGCAGGAACAAGTGAAATAAAGTTATCAACCGGAGTAGATTTTGCAGCTCAAAATAAAACAGATGATTGGCAAGATACAGATTTTTCTATAAGAGATGACTTAAACAACCACACAGCAACAGGAGAAATAACAAGTAAACCAGGAGAAATACCATATTATCACGCAGATTATTTTACAGCATTAGAATTAAGTAATAGAATGTATAAAACCAATTATGTACAAAGTGGGTTAGTAACCGGAACCATGTGGGATTCAATTATGAAATTTATAGCAGGTGATGACACTTTAATAGTTACTACAAAGAGTACATGGGGAAATTACAATAAAGCAACTGATGGTGTAACATTTACAAAGGGACAAGGAAGGTATGCTGAAGTAGATTCAAGCAATGGCTCAATGAAATCAGCATTTCAACCATCAAATGGAGAACATCGTTACGGTATAAGAACAACAGCAAGTACAGAAGGAGTAAAGCAAAAAAATTTATATGATATAGCAGGAAACTTATGGGAATGGACACAAGAAGAAGCCTATCCTAATAACAAAACAGTATATTACATGATGCGTGGTGGTGCATTTCACCTTGATTATTCTAATTATCCTGCGTGCTACCGTTATGGCTATACTGAGACTAACACTAACACGACCATCGGCTTTCGCTCTGCACTTTATATCATGTAGAACAGAAAATATAATATAAAATGTCTCTAATATATTATTTTTAAGTATAATTTAATTCATTTAATTGTTAGAAAATTAGTATAAGAAAAAATAAAGCAGGAAATTTGTCAGAAAAAGGCGATGAAAATTTCTTGCTTTTTTGCTATTTATGTGCTTTAATAGAAGTATAAAAAATTATTAGGTTCAAAAAATTATTATCAAAAAAATTAATTCTTTAAAAAATCAAAAAAAGAAAAGGAAAAAATTGAAGAAAGAAAGGAGGTAATATTTTAAACATCAATTTAACGTTAAAATTTATATTGACAATATAGTAAAACTAAATATAATAAAAGTAGGAGGCAAAATTTGTTAAAAATTACATATCAACATTATATAAAATATCAAGAATTTCAATATTGTATTGTAGCAGAAGAACAAGAAGAATACATTTACGATAAAAATAATGAACATGATAAAGTAATTCGAGAAATTTTAATGAAAAAAGAAGAAGCATTAAATTTAATAAATAAGGCGTTAAAGCCAAAAGAAGAAATAAAAGAACCAATAGAATTATATTCAAATCGATTTATTACAAGTAAATATCAAGATAGAGAGTCAGATATTATTTATAAAATAAAAGATAAAAACATTTTTTTCTTGATAGAACATCAATCAACAATAGATTATTCAATAGCATATCGAATGCTGGAATATAGTATCGAAATTATGAGAACTATTATAAATAAAAAGGAAAGCAAAAACAAAACATATAAATACCCACTAATAATACCAATAATTATATATACAGGAGAAGAAAAGTGGAATGCAAAATTAAGTATGAAAGAATTAAAAGAACAAGTAAAATGGTATGAAGAAAAAGAAGAAATAAGTTTAGTAGATGTTAATAAATATAGTAAAGAAGAACTATTAAAAGAAAATAATATATTATCAAAAGTAATGTTATTAGAGAAAAGTAAAAATACAGTAGAATTTATCAAAAACGTAGAAGAAATCTTAAAAACAATTAATCATAAAAATTTGGAAAAAATAAAAGACATAATAAGATATAAATCAGAAGGAATAATTGAGCAAGAGCAACTAGAAAAACTATTAAAAAAAGTAAAAATAGAAAAGGAGGAAAAAACTATGACACTAGCAGAAAGAATTCATGAGAATGAAAGAAAAGAAAGATTAGAAATACGATTACAAGCAATGCGAGAAGGCGAAATAAAGGGTGAGAAACGAGGCGAAATACGAGGCGAAAAAAGAGGTGAAATGAGAGGCAAATTAGAAACAATAAACTTAACAATAAGAAGAATGTTAGGCTTAAAATTAGAAGATAAAATAATACAAGAAGTAACAGGAGTAAAACAAAAAGAAATAGAAAAGATAAAAAAAGAATTAGCAGAAGCAAGATGAAAAATTATTTGATTAATAAAATATATAAAGAGTTACGAATTTAATAATGTAGACGATTCTATATTTATAGAACCTGATATAAGCCAATACAAAATAAAAGAAAGCAATTAAATTATCTTTGCTAGGAAGGTTTTGAATGTGTCCGAAACCTTCCTCTTTTTTTCTATAATACAATTTCAAGTCCACAATTTTTACTTTTCCCTTCAAAAAGAATAGCATCTTGCTTAGATAAGCAAATCGTAATACTAGCATCAATACTTTCAAAAATTTCTCGATTCATACTGCCAGCTCGTGGTGCCTTTAAAGAAAAAGAATTTTTAGTATCACTATAAATATGCAAACGCATATCTTTTTGTTTTAGTACAATGTTAAAATTTTGAGAAGAAGTTCTAAACTTAGCAATTCTGCTACCATTATAGGTAGAAAAACGATGTTCTTTTCCATCTGAAATAAGTGAACAAATAAAGCCAGTAAAAGAAAAGAGGGAAATAGGAATAGTAGCTACTGATAAAAAGAAACTACAATCTGGATTTTCAAAGTCATTTGCTTGTGTCCAAATGTAAGAGGAAGGAAAAGAACTTCCCCAATCTTTTTCGATATAGCCAATTCCATTTTTAAAAGGATAAGGCTCTTCATTTATCATAAGTAAGCCATTTACCTCATGTTTCATGCTTAAAATAGCATGATTGCATTCCATAAAAGGAAGATAAGAAAAAGGTCCCATAATATTCGGCATAAGAAAGTTTTTATTTATTGTTTTATGATTACGATAAAATAGTTCTCCTTGTATTTTTATATCTGTATCTTGCAAATCTATTTTTATTTCATCCAAAGAAAAGAAGTTATTTGCAATACGAATAAAGAAAGGTTCATAAGAAAAGGAAAATGCATCAAAAGGATAAGAAATATAGTACGAAGAAAAATTAGTAATCACTTGAATAAAAGCAGACTTTTTTCCTTCTTCAATATGAATACCCGGAATAAAAGAGATGCTTTTATTTTGAATAGTATGCTTAAAATACCAACCTTCAAAATAGGAATTGGAATATTTTGTTTTCTTTTCTCCTTGAAACACTTCTGGATTTTGTAATAAATAAAAAGAATTCATATTGGTATCACCTGCTATTAGTATGAACCAAATTAGAACAAAAAATAACTGCCTATTGAAAATAGACAGTTATTTTTACGTAAGCTTGGTAGTTACCACAAGTTAGTCTTTAACTAAATCATCCATCGTGAACAAACCGGCGGCAAAATTGATAATGTACCTTGCTGCCTGAATAGCACCATCTGCAAACAGTTCTCTGGAATGAGCTGTATGGGTAATTTCCAAAGTTTCAAACGGGCTAAAGAACTCAATGGTGTGCGTACCTACAATGTTACCTCCACGCTTGGAGCACATACCAATTTCATGTTCCTGCCGTTTTCCTTCTCTGCCGTAGATGATAGTGTTTTCTGCATCGTTTGCATTGTCCAATACACTTTTAATGGCAGAAGCAAACATTTTGGCAGTACCACTGGGAGCATCTTTTTTACGATTGTGATGCGTTTCTGTGATTTCTACTTCAGCCTTAGGAATGGTCCAGGCAATCTCTTTCAGCAGTTTTGTTACCATAGCTACCTGAATTGACATATTGGGAGACTGGAAAATAGAAATTTTCTCAGACATATCCTTAATCTCCTGCATAGTAGCTTCAGAAAGGCCGGTTGTTGCAATAACAATAGGAATTTCGTACGCATAAGCATACTGCAAAATCGTCTTGGTAGCATCCGGAGAAGAAAAGTCAATAATAACATCCGGAATTATATGAGAATCAGCAGACCAATCGTATAAAGAAACATACGAATTAAAAACAGGGAAGGACCCAGAAGTATCTTCTACCAAATCAAACCCGGCTACAACTTCCATGTCGTCTGTCTGCGCAATAAGCGAGCAGACAATCCGCCCCATGTGACCATTGCAACCACTTACTAACACTTTTTTCTTTTCCATTTTGTTTTCCTCCTTAAGATGAATGATAGTGTTATAATATAGGTAAAAAGTATTTTTACCTAACTTAAAAACTGATGGTTTTAGTATACCATAAAATAAAAAATATGTAAACTGTTTTAATATAAAATCATAGATATTGTATAATGAATTGCAATTTAAATAGCCTTATGATAAAATCAAACAAAAAAGGAGTTAAAATATGAAAAAACTAAATGTAGTAATCATATACGATAAAAAAGAAGAAAATATTTTAATGTGCAAAAGAGCAAAAGAACCATATAAAGGCAAATATAATTTAGTAGGTGGCAAATTAGAAGAAGGAGAAACTAAATTGCAAGGAGCCTACCGAGAATTGCAGGAAGAAACAGGAATTAGTAAAAAAGATGTAAAATTAAAACATTTAATGAATTTTCAATACCAAATGCAAAATATGGAATTAGAAGTTTATGTAGGAAAACTAAATAAAGAGGTAGAACTAAAAGAAGAAGTAAATCATTTACAATGGATGAACAAAAATGAAAACTTTTTTGATTTACAAAAATATGCAGGAGAAGGCAATATTGGTCATATGGTAGAACAAGTAGAATGCTATAAAGAAAAATTATTTAAATAAAAATTTTGATATGTATACAAAAAGGAGATAATGAATATGAAAATAATAGTAGCAAGTAGTAACCCAGGAAAAATAGAAGGAGCAAAACGAGCATTTGGAGAATATTTTAAAGAATTTGAAATAGAAGGAATTAAGGCAAGTAGTGATGTTTCTGAAGAACCAGTGGATAACGAAATTTATGAGGGAGCTAGCAACCGAGTAAAAAACGTAAGAAAAATAGTAAAGGAGCAAGGAAAAGAAGCAGACTTTTATGTAGCAGTGGAATCTGGAATTACAAACCAATTAGGAGAATGGACCATTATCAATATTGCAGTAATTGAAGATAAAAAAGGCTTTAAAAGTTGGGGTACAAGCTCTGGATTTCCAGTACCAGAAAAGTATGTAAAAGAAATTATAGAAACAGATTTAGGTAAAGTAATGGACCGTATTTTTAACGAAACAGAACTAAGAGCAGGAAAAGGCGGTATCAGCTTATTAACGCAAGATAGAATTTCGAGAATCGATTTAACAAAGCAAGCCTTTATCATGGCATTAACACAATTTATCAATAAAGACATATGGAAATAAAATATAGGTAGGCTATATAAAAAAGATAATAGGTAAAAATGAAAAAGATTTAAGTAAAATATAAATAAAATTTAAAAATAATTAAGGTGAAATAATAAATGATAAATCAATTTTCAAGAACAGAATTATTAATAGGAAAAGAAGGAATAGAAAAATTACAAAATGCAAAAGTGGCTATATTTGGAATAGGTGGAGTAGGCTCTTTTGTAGTAGAAGGGTTAGCAAGAGCAGGCATAGGAAACTTTATATTAGTAGATAATGACAAAGTATGTTTAACAAATATAAATCGACAATTAATTGCTACCCACAAAACAATTGAAAAATTTAAAGTAGATGTTGCCAAAGAAAGAATACTAGAAATTAATCCAAATGCAAAAATAGAAACATATCAAGAATTTTTTATGCCAGATAGTAAAGGAATTTTAGATAATACCATTAATTATATTGTAGACGCAGTAGATACGGTAACAGCTAAAATAGAGTTAGTTGTAAGAGCAAACAAGCTAAACATTCCCATTATTTCTTGCATGGGAACAGGAAATAAACTAGATTCCACTAAATTTGAAGTAACCGATATTTATAAAACAAGTATATGTCCTTTAGCAAAAGTAATGAGAAAAGAATTAAGAGCAAGAGGAATTAAAGAACTTAAAGTAGTTTATTCAAAAGAAGAACCAATGAAACCAAAGGAAACAATAGAAGAAAATTGTAAAACAGAGGTTATAAATTCTCCTGAAACCAATCAAAAATTGAATACTAAAAAACAAGTACCAGGTAGTATTTCTTTCGTTCCATCAGTAGCAGGTTTAATCATTGCAGGAGAAGTAATAAAAGATATAATAAAATAGCAAAGTTGAATGATATTAAAAAGCATCAATATTATTAGAAAAAAATAAAAAGTAGTGCTTGACTTTTTTAACAAAAAAATGATATATTTTAGCATGTAGATAAAATAGAAAACGACACATGTGGAGCAATAGGCTTGTAAATCTGATTACGGTACTAAGCGCACATGTGTATTTTTATGCCAAAAAGAAAGGAGAAAAAGAAATGCCACAAACAAAATTTCAAAAATTAATATTTGCACTAATTACTGTTATAATAACAGTTCCATGTTTTGTATTTTATTGTTCATCTTATGAAGCGGGAGGATTTAATGTAGAAGTAATAAAAAATTCTTGGATTTTTATTCCTATTGAATTTGTACTTGCTTATCTATGTGAAATATTCATTGGAAGTCCGTTATCTGTTAAATTAGCATTAAAAGCAATTGACCCTAAAAAGAACGCTCCTATGATAGTAGAAACTGCTATTATATGTGCAACAGTTGGAATTATGTGCCCACTTATGAGCTTTTTAGCAACGATTCTTTATAATGGAATTATTGCAGTAGGAATGAATGGAGCACCATTCAATGATTATATTATCAATTTCATTCCATACTGGTTACAAAAAATAGTGCTTAATTTCCCATTTGCTTTGCTTTCTCAATTATTCTTTATTCAACCACTAGTAAGAACTATTTTCAAAGCTATTTTTAAGAATAATAACGAAAAAACAGAAAAGAAAAATGCAAAAAAAGAATTAGTAGAAGCAAAATAATTCTACTGTTAATAATATCATCAATGTTTTCTTTAACATTAAACCATTGTACTTATGCCAAGCTAATGATTATAGAGCAGATAATTAGTTGATAATTATCTGCTTTTATGATAATATATATAATAATGTAGAACAGGAGGTAAATATATGAAAATATCCACAAAAGGAAGATATGCTTTAAGAGTAATGATAGATTTAGCATTAAACAGTAATGAAAAATATATAACTTCAAAAGAAATAGCAAAAAGGCAAGGAATATCAATTAAATATTTAGAACAAATTATAGCAATGTTAAACAAAGCAGGTTATTTAGAAACAGCAAGAGGAACTGCTGGAGGGTATAAATTAGCAAAAAAACCAAGTGAATGTATAGTAGGAGACATTTTAAAAGCAACAGAAGGAGACTTAACACCAATAGATTGCCTAACAGAAGAAGGAAAATGTGAAAGACAAAATTATTGTAAAACATATTCTTTTTGGAAGGGACTAGACGATGTAATCAATGAATATGTAAATAATAAAACATTAGAAGATTTAATAAAATAGAACAGGAGGGACGCCCCTTTTCGTTCCATTTTGGAACGTTGGGGACACCCCTTTCTTTTTTTTACCAAAATCAAGAAATATTTTCATATAACAATAGCAAATTTTAAAAACTACTTAATTCCTATTGACTTACTAGGAAATAAATGTTATAATTCCTACTATAATAGTAGGATAAAAAACTAAAATTCCTACATAATAGTAAAAAAGAAATACTATAACTGCTATAGAATAGTAGTTAGGAAAGGAAAAAAACAAAATGAATACAATATATTTAGATAATAATGCCACAACAAAAACAGATGAAGAAGTGGTAAAAGCGATGATGCCATATTTATTAGAAAACTATGGAAATCCATCATCTATTTATAAAATTGGGAGAGAAAATAGAAAAGCAATAGAAGAGGCAAGAGAAACAGTAGCACAAATTTTAAATTGTGAGCCAAATGAAATTTACTTTACTTCTGGAGGAAGCGAAAGTGATAACACGGCAATAAGAGGAATTGCCTATAGTTATATCAAAAAAGGAAAACATATCATTACTTCTAAAATTGAGCACCCAGCTGTATTAGAAACATGTAAACAACTAGAAAAAGAAGGTTTCGAAGTAACCTATATAGGGGTAAAAGAAAATGGAATTATCGATTTAGAAGAATTAAAAAAGGCAATCAAACCTACTACTACTTTAATTACCATTATGTATGCAAATAATGAAATAGGAACATTGCAACCTATAAAAGAAATAGGAGAAATTGCAAAAGAAAATAAAATTATTTTCCATACAGATGCAGTACAGGCAGTAGGAAATATAAAAATAGACGTAAAAGAGTTAAATATAGATAGTCTTTCATTATCTGGGCACAAATTTTATGGACCAAAAGGAATTGGAGCCTTATATGTAAAAAAAGGAGTGCAGTTCAATAAGTTAATCAATGGAGGGCATCAAGAAAGAAATAAAAGAGCAGGAACAGAAAACGTAGCAGGAATAGTAGGACTTGCAAAAGCAATGGAGCTAGCATATAGCAATTTAGAAGAACATAACAAGAAAATTAAAGAATTAAGAGATTACTATGTAAGTCAAGTAAAAGACAAAATTCCATATATTAAAATAAACGGGGATATGGAAAAAAGATTACCTGGCAATAGCAATATTTCATTTCGATTTATTGAGGGAGAAAGTCTATTATTAAATTTAGATTTAAAAGGAATATGCGCATCAAGTGGTAGTGCATGCACTTCCGGTTCACTTGACCCATCACATGTATTACTTGCAATAGGCTTGCCACATGAAATTGCACACGGTTCTTTAAGAATTTCAATAGGAAAATATAATACAAAAGAAGAAATTGACTATGTTGTAGAAAATTTAGTAGAAATAGTAGGTAGATTAAGAGAAATGTCACCATTGTGGGAAAAATTTGTAGAGGAGGGAAATAAATAATGGATTATTCAGATAAAGTTATAGAACATTATACAAATCCAAGAAATGTTGGAAAAATAGAAGATGCTTCAGGAATTGGAGAAGTTGGAAATCCAGTTTGTGGAGATATTATGAAAATGTTTATCAAAGTCGAGAATAATATTATAGTAGATGTAAAATTTAAAACTTTCGGATGTGGCGCAGCCATTGCAACAAGTAGTATTTCAACAGAAATGATTAAGGGAAAGACAATAGAAGAAGCGTTAAAATTAAAAAACACAGATGTAGTAAACTCATTAGGTGGACTTCCACCAGTGAAACTACATTGCTCTGTTTTAGCAGAAGAAGCAATACATGAGGCTATTGCAGATTATTATAGAAAAGAAGGAAAAATGACAGAGGAAGAAATTAAAGTTAAGTGTAATTTAAAAGAGCATCATTGTGAAAGTTGCAATATATAATACTAAAAGCAAGTGATAATATTTATAATCACTTGTTTTTTTATGTACATCTACCAATTATTTAAACTGACCAACCAGACTAATACTTATAATAAAAATCTATGATATAAATATATAATAAAAAATTGAAGGATAAAAAAGTGAACAAACAATTACAAAACTTAAAACCTAACTTTCTTGGTAAAAACATAATTTATTATAAAGAAATAGATTCCACACAAAATGAAATATGGAGAAAAATAAAAGATAAAACCATTACAAATGGAACTTTAATTATGGCAGATATTCAAACTCATGGCAAAGGAACGCATGGTAGAACGTGGTATACAGATGAAAGTGGTAATATCGCATTTTCTTTATTTGTAGAAATGAACTGCAATGTAAGAGTATTAAATGGAATTACAATAGAAATGGCAAAAATAATCGTAGATATTTTTGCTACTATTTATGGAATAAAGTTAGAAATAAAACAGCCCAATGATATTGTAGTTAATGGAAAAAAATTAGGAGGAATCCTCACAGAGACAGCATTAGCAGGAGAAGTAGTGAGATATTTAGTAATAGGAATAGGTATCAATACAAATAAAGAAAATTTTACACAGGACATAAAAAATCTTGCTACTTCAATAAAAAAAGAATTCCATATAAATGTAGATAGAGAAAAGTTTATAACAGAGTTTTGCAATAGATTAGAAAAAGAATTATTAAAAAGAATGGAAAAACGGAAAGGAATGAAATAAGAAATGAAAATAGGATTTTTATTTTCTGGGCAAGGTTCTCAAACTATAGGAATGGGTAAAGACATATATGAAGAATACAAAGAAGCAAGACAAGTTTATGACAAAGTAAAAGAAATAACAGGAATAGATATTGCAAAAATATCTTTTGAAGGACCAGAAGAACTGTTAAATGAAACGAAATATACACAACTTGCCATATTAACAATGAGTTTAGCAATTGTAACTATTTTAAAACAAAATAATGTAACAGCAGATATTTCAGCAGGTTTAAGTTTAGGGGAATATTCAGCGCTAATTAGTAGTAATGTAATTTCCTTTGAAGAAGGAGTAAAAATTGTTCAAAAAAGAGGAGAATATATGCAAACTCTTTTACCAAAAGGGGAATGGCAAATGGCAGCTATTATGGGCTTAACAGATAAACAGGTAGAAGAAGCATGTAGCAAAAGCAAAAAACGGATTTGTTGCTGCGGCAAACTACAATTGCAAAGGACAGGTTGCTATTTCAGGTGAAAAAGAGGCAGTATTAGAAGTAGTAGACATTGCAAAAGAAATGGGAGCCAAAAAAGTGATGATTTTAAATACAGCTGGACCATTTCATACTAGCAAATTAGCAGAAAGTGCAAAAGCACTAAGAAAAGAACTAGAAAACATAACAATACATCCATTTACTACAAAAATAGTAAAGAACATAGATGGAGAATATTACAAAAGTTCAGACAATGTTAAAGATATTTTAGCAAATCATATTATAAGCCCAGTCAAATTCTCAAAAACACTACAAACTATGTTAGATGAAGGAGTAGATACCTTTATAGAAATAGGACCGGGAAAGACGTTATCCGGTTTTGTAAAAAGAATGCAAAGTGAAAATGAAATCAAAATATTCAATATCAATAATGTAGAAAGTTTAAAAATGTATATGACTTATGCTAAAAAAGTTAAAAGGTAAATTTATAAGTAAGAAAGGAAAATAGTAAATATGAATAAAGTTGCTTTTATAACAGGAAGTACTCGTGGAATAGGAAAACAAATTGCCATTACACTTGCTAAAAATGGTTATGATGTAGTAATTAATTACAGAAATGAAAATGAAGATTTAATCAATACAAAAAAAGAAATAGAAGCACAACATGTGAAATGTTTAGCAGTGCAAGGCGATATAGCAAATTTTGAAGATTGTGAAAGAATGCTAAAAGAAACAATAGATAAATTTGGAAAGATTGATGTATTAGTCAATAATGCGGGAATTACGAAAGATATGTTATTAATGAGAATGAAGAAAGAAGATTTCGAGCAAGTGATAGATGTCAATCTAATAGGAACATTTAATATGACGAAAAATGCAATTTCCTATATGATGAAAGCACGCTTTGGGCGAATTATCAATTTATCCTCTGTAGTAGGACTTGTAGGCAATGCAGGGCAAACCAATTATTCAGCTTCCAAAGCAGGAATTATTGGCTTTACAAAAAGTTTAGCAAAAGAAGTAGCATCAAGAAATATTCTAGTAAATGCCATAGCACCAGGTTTTATAGAAACAGATATGACAGGAGTATTAAAAGAAGATGTAAAAGAAGAAATAGCAAAATCAATTCCATTAAAAAGAATGGGAACAGTAGAAGATGTTGCAAATCTAGTAAAATTCTTAGCATCAGAGGAAAGTTCGTATATTACTGGTCAAGTCATTCATGTAGATGGCGGAATGGTAATGTAAAAGGAAAGGAATGATTATCTAATATGGAAAAAAGAGTTGTTATTACAGGATTAGGAGCAATTACTCCAATAGGAAAAAATGTAGAGCAAACATGGCAAGGAATAGAAAATAAAATTTGTGGTATTGCTCAAATTTCTTCATTTGATACAACTAACTTTAAAACAAAGTTAGCAGCAGAAGTAAAAAATTATAATCCACTAGACTATTTTGAACCAAAGCAAGCAAGAAGATTAGATAAATTCTGTCAGTTTGGCATTATATCTGCAAGAGAAGCGGTTAAAGATAGTGATATTACAAAAGAAAATACTAATTTTGATAGGGTTGGTGTTTTCGTAAGTTCTGGAATTGGAGGACTAACAACCATTCAAGAACAATGTGAAGTAAACTGTTTGAAAGGAAACAAGATGGTATCTCCTATGTTTATTCCAATGGGAATAACAAATATGGCAGCGGGAAATATTGCAATAGAATTCGGCTTTAAAGGAGAATCTATGTCAATTGTAACAGCCTGTGCATCTTCTACTCATGCCATCGGAGAGGCTTATAAAACAATAAAACAAGGATATGAAGATGTTATTATAGCAGGAGGAACAGAAGCATCAATATGTCCAATTGGAATTGCAGGTTTTGAAAATATGAAGGCATTGTTTGTAGGAGAAGATAAAACAAGAGCAAGCATACCATTTGACAAAGTAAGAAGCGGATTTGTTATGGGTGAAGGAGCAGGAATGATTATACTTGAAGAACTAGAACACGCTAAAAAAAGAGGTGCTAAAATATATGCAGAAATGATAGGCTTTGGTTCTACTACAGATGCCTACCATATTACTTCTCCAGATCCAGAAGGTGCATCAGGTGCAAGAGCAATGACAAGAGCTATGGAGGATGCAAGAATTAAGCCAGAAGATATGGATTATATTAATGCACATGGAACTTCAACACATTTAAATGATGTAACAGAAACCTTAGCAATAAAAAAAGCATTTGGCAAGGCAAGTAAAAAAGTGATGGTAAGTTCAACAAAAGGAAATACAGGACACTTATTAGGAGCAGCAGGAGCAGTTGAAGCTATATTTAGTGTAAAAGCTATTGAAAAACAATTAGTTCCTCCTACTATAAATTATAAAGAAAAAGATGAAGAATGTGATTTGGATATTGTGCCAAATGAATTAAGAAAAGCTAATATAAACATAGTAATGTCAAATTCTTTAGGTTTTGGCGGACATAATGCATGTATTATATTGAAAAAGTACGAAAATTAAAGTGATATGAACTTTAAAATAACAAAAAACAAGAAAGGAGTTAGTGAAAAATGGAGTATGAAAAAATAAAACAATTGATGGATGATATGGGAGATTCTAAATTAACAGCAATTGATATAGATTTTCCAGATGGTACCAAAATTAGTATGAAAAAAGAGATAAAACAAATACAGAATATACAAGTAAAAGAACAACTAGAACAAAAAATAAAGCAAATACAAAATAAAGAACAAGAAGAATCAAAAATAGTTGAAAAACAAGAAAAAGAGCAAATAGGAAACCTTATAAAATCTCCAATGGTTGGAACATTTTATGCAAAATCTTCCCCAACTGCTGAAACGTATGTTGAAATTGGAAAAACAGTTAAAAAAGGAGATATTCTTTGCATTATAGAAGCAATGAAATTGATGAATGAAATTGAATCAGAATTTTCAGGTGAAGTAGTTGAAATTTTCGTAAAAGACGGAGATAACGTAGAATATGGAACTCCCTTATTTAGAATTAAGTAGGAAAGGAAAAGAAACATGTTAAATAAAGAACAAATAAAAGAAATTATTCCACAAAGAGAGCCTTTTTTAATGATTGATGAAGTAGAAGAATATATACCAGGGCAAAGTGCCATAGCTTATAAAAATGTAGATGAAAAAGAATGGTATTTTAAAGGACATTTTCCAGGCAATCCTATTATGCCAGGAGTTTTAATTACAGAAGCACTTGCACAAGCAGGAGCAGTAGCAATTTTATCAATGCCAGAAAACGAAGGAAAAAATGCGTTGTTTGGTGGAATTGATAAAATGAAATTTAAGAAGATGGTAATACCAGGAGATAGATTAAAACTAGAAGTAAAAATTATAAAAAGAAAAGGTCCAATTGGAGTTGGCGAAGCTTTAGCAACAGTAGATGGGGTAATAGCGGCAAAAGGAGAATTAACCTTTGCAGTAGTTTGAAAAATTATCATTTATTTAACTATTTATGCGACATTAAGCAAATTATCATTTGAAAATATTATTTCTTAAGATAGTATTGAAATATTTCAGAAAGGAAATGAAATTACAATGAACAAGATATTGATTGCAAATCGTGGTGAAATTGCAGTTCGTATTATTCGAGCTTGTAAAGAAATGAATATAAAAACAGTTGCAGTTTATTCTGATATAGATAAAGATGCATTACATACTCGTTTAGCAGATGAAGCAATTTGTATTGGACCAGCAGTAGCAAGTAAAAGTTATTTAAACATAAAGAATATTATTGAGGCCGCTTATATAACGGGAAGTGATAGCATTCACCCAGGTTTTGGATTTTTATCAGAAAATGCAGAATTTGCAAAAATATGTGAAGAATCTAACATTAAATTTATAGGACCTAGTTCAAAAGCAATCAATTTATTAGGAAATAAATCAAATAGTAAAGAAATAATGAAACAAGCTGGAGTTCCAGTTATTCCTGGTTCAGAAGGAAGTATAAAAGGCTTACATGATGCCATAAAAATTGCAGAACAAATAGGTTATCCGGTTATGTTAAAGGCAGCAGCAGGTGGTGGAGGAAAAGGAATTAGAATTGCAAATAATAGTAGTGAACTAGAAACTAATTATAATCTAGTAAAACAAGAAGCCAAAAATGCTTTTAATGATGATGAAATTTATATAGAAAAATTCATTAAAGAACCTAGACATGTAGAAATTCAAATATTAGCAGATGAACACGGAAATATTGTTCATTTAGGCGAAAGAGATTGCTCGATTCAAAGAAAAAATCAAAAAGTAATAGAAGAAACACCATCAACAATAATCAATGAAAAATTAAGAAATAAAATGGGAAATGCAGCAATAAAAGCAGCAAAAGCTGCAAACTATACAAGTTGTGGAACGGTAGAATTTTTAGTAGATGAAGATAAAAATTTTTACTTTATGGAAATGAATACAAGAATTCAAGTAGAACACCCAATTACTGAAATGAGAACAGGAATCGACCTTATAAAAGAACAAATAAGAATTGCAGCAGGAGAAGAACTAAAGTTCAAACAAAAAGAAATAGAATTCAAAGGACATTCTATAGAGTGCAGAATCAATGCAGAAAATCCAATAAAAAATTTTATGCCTTGCCCAGGAAAAATAAAGGAAATTAACCTTCCAGGAGGAAATGGTATAAGAGTTGATACCGCAATTTATAATGGATATACCATTCCACCAAATTATGATTCTATGCTTGCAAAAATTATAACATATGGAGTAACAAGAAATGAAGCAATTGCAAAAATGAAAAGGGCTTTGCAAGAGCTAGTAATAGATGGCATTGAAACAAATATAGATTTCTTGCTAGATATTATAAGAAATCCAGATTTTATTAGAGGAAATTTTAATACTTCATTTATTGAAGATAAAATATTGAATAGAACAATTACGAAGATAGAAAATTAAGTAATAATAAGGGAATGATATTAAAATGATTGTGGATAAAATAAAAAAGCAGGAAGTAAAAAATGTTACAAATAAAAAATCAAAGGTAGATATACCAATTGGAAAATGGCTCAAATGTGATTATTGTAAAGAAATTCTATATAAAGAAACAGTTAGAAAAAATTTAAGTATTTGTCCTAATTGTGGGAATTATTTTAGAATGCACATAGGAAGAAGATTAGAACTTATGATTGATGAAGGCACTTACCAAAGATTTGATATCAATATTGAAACATCAAATCCATTGCAATTAGAAGATTACCCAAAAAAACTAAAAAATTTAAGAGAAAAAACAGGCTTGCAGGAAGCGGTAAGTTGTGGAACTGGAAATATAAATGGAGAAAAAGTAGTTATTTGTATTATGGATAGTGCTTTTCTAATGGGAAGTATGGGTGTTGTCGTAGGAGAAAAAATTACATATGCAATCGAACAAGCAATTAAGCAAAAGTTACCACTTATTATATTTTCTGTTTCAGGTGGAGCAAGAATGCAAGAAGGAATAATATCTTTAATGCAAATGGCAAAGACAACAGCAGCACTTACCAAATTGCATGAAGCAGGTTTACTATATATTTCTGTATTAACAGACCCAACTTATGGAGGAGTTACGGCTTCCTTTGCAAGTTTAGGAGATATTATTCTAGCAGAACCAAAAGCTATGATAGGCTTTGCAGGGCAAAGAGTGATAGAACAAACAATAGGAGAGTCATTGCCAGAAGGATTTCAAACTGCCGAGTTCCTATTAGAGCATGGATTTATAGACAAAATCGTAGAAAGAAAAGATTTAAAAGAAACAATTTATAGGCTAATCAAATTTCATAAAACAAATTTATTTAAAATATAAAAAATATGTTTTGGAGGTATAAGCCATGAATAAGAAAGTAACTGCTTGGGAAAGAGTGGAAATTGCAAGAAATCCAAAAAGAAAAACTTCTCTTGATTACATAGAAAAATTATTTGATGATTTTATAGAACTACACGGAGACAGAAATTTTAAAGATGATAAGGCAATTGTCTGTGGACTAGGTAGAATAGGACAACAAAACTTTACCATTATTGCAGAGCAAAAAGGAAGAACAACAAAAGAAAATATAGAAAGAAATTTTGGAATGCCAAATCCAGAAAGTTATAGAAAAGCAATTCGATTTATGAAACAAGCAGAAAAATTTCATAGACCAGTTATTACTTTTATTGATACAAAAGGAGCATATCCAGGAATTGGTGCAGAAGAAAGAGGCCAAGGGGAAGCTATTGCAAAATCTATGTTTGAAATGGCAAAATTGAAAGTTCCCATTATAACAATTGTAATAGGCGAAGGTTCAAGCGGAGGAGCCTTAGCAATAGGAGTAGCAAATAAAGTCTTTATGTTAGAAAATGCTATTTATTCTATTCTTTCGCCAGAAGGTTATAGTAGTATTTTGTGGAAAGATGCAAATCGATATAAAGAAGCAGCAGAAAAAATGAAACTAACAGCAAAAGATTTATATGAATTAAATGTGATAGATAAAATCATAAAAGAGCCAAATGGAGACGCCGAAGAAAGTTTTAATAAAATAATTGAAAGTTTAAAAAAAGAAATAAAAAATATTATAATAGAAATGAGTCACTTAACACTAGAAGAAATTGTAAAGCAAAGATATGACAAATTTAGAAATATGGGTGAATTCATTAACCTATAAGAACGAAAAAATTTTTAATGGAAGGAGAGTATAATTAAAATGTTCTGTATATTTTAATTATACAAGTAGAAAAATGTTATTAAAAGATAAGAAAATATTAATTATGGGAATAAGAAATAAATGGAGTATTGCTTATGGAATTGCAAAATCTGCTTATGAAAATGGAGCAAAACTAATTTTTACTTATATGGGAGAAGAAAATAAAGATAAAATTGAAGAACTTATAAGCGAGTTTAAAGGAAGCAAAGCTTATGTATTAGATGGAGCCTCAGAAGATGAATTAGTTAAAAAAGTTTTTTCACAAATAAAACAAGAAAACGGAAAAATAGATGGATTAGTTCATGCTATTGCACATGCTAATACAGAAGATTTACACAATGATTTTATCTTCACAAGTAAAGAAGGATATGCTCATGCAATAGATGTCAGTGCTTATTCATTTGTACTTTGTGCAAGAATAGCACAAGAATTAGATATGCTAAATGAAAATGCTAACTTAGTTAGTTTAACTTATTATGGTTCAAGCAAAGTGCTAGAAGGTTATAATGTTATGGGAGTAGCAAAAGCAGCATTAGAAGCAAGTGTTAGATATTTAGCCCAAAATTTAGGAAAACAAAATATTAGAGTAAATGCTATTTCAGCAGGACCTATAAAAACATTATCAGCAAAAGGAATTAAAGATTTTTCATCCATTTTAACAGTTGTTGAAGAAAAGTCACCTTTACATAGAAATGTAACGACTACGCAAGTAGGAAATGTTGCAACCTTTTTGTTAAGTGATATGTCAGAGGCTATTACAGGTCAAATTATTTATGCAGATAGTGGATATAATATAATGGGAGTGTAATAAAAAATATTAAATTTCTATGTCATCTTTTTCTTTTGTAAGTATTTGATAATTTCATATATTTATTATATAATGAGTTCATAAAAAATATAGAAGAATATTATTGTAGCAAAAAACGTAGTAATAAATAGAAAATAAGAGGGAAAAAGAGATATGTCAGAAAATAATAAAAAAGTTTTAATTCTATCATGTGGCACAGGTGGAGGTCATAATACAGCAGCAAAAGCAATACAAGAAGAACTTCTTTCTAAAAACATACAAGCAGATTTTAAAGAATACTTAGAAATTATTGATTCAAAACTAAAAGATGAAATCAATAATTTATATATAAAATCTACCAATAAAAATGGAAAAATATTTAAAAATGTATATAATTTGGGCAAAATCTATGAAAAAACTAATCTAAAATCACCAGTTTATTTTCTTAATAGTTTAAGTAAAGAAAAGTTATATAACTATATACAAAATAATCAATATCAATTTGTTATCACAACACATTTATTTGCGGCACAAGCTTTAACTGCAATAAAAAAGGAGCATCCTATTCATTTTATGCAAGTTGCTACCGACTATGTAAGCATTCCTTTTTGGGAAGAAACCGAGCCAGACTACTTTATTATTCCAAGCAAAGAATTAGAAGAAAATTTTTTAGAAAAAGGAATTAAAAAAGAAACACTATTACCATTTGGCATACCAGTAAAAAAACAATTTAGAAATTCATACAATAAAGAAGAAATGAAAAAGGAATTAAATTTAGATGTTACTAAAAAATACATTTTAATTCTAAATGGAAGTATGGGTTTTGGCAATGTAAAAGAAATAGCACAAAAATTGTTAGAAAATATAGAAGATGTAACTTTAATTATTTCTTGTGGAAATAATGATAAATTATTAAAAACTCTAAATAAAGAATATAAAGGTAATGAAAGACTTATAGCACTTTCTTATACAAATGAATTAGGCAAATATATGGCAAGTTCAGATATTATACTTAGCAAACCGGGTGGGTTAACAACAACAGAGGTAACAACTATGAGAAAGCCTTTAATTCATATTATGCCAATACCAGGTTGTGAAAATGATAATGCCAATTTCTTTGCTGATAGAAAAATGTCATTAAAGTGTGATAATATAAATCAAGTAATAGAAAACACCAAAACACTATTAGAAAATGTAGAATTACAAGAAGAAATAATAGAAAATCAGAAAAAATATATAACAAAAGATACTTGTGAAAAAATAGCAGAAATTGTAATAAAAGAATTAGATAGAGGTTGATAGATAGTGGAAGAACAAGTAGTAGTAGAAGAAAGTGAAAATGAAGATATTATTCATCTATACGAACCATTAGAAAGCAACATAGATAAAAATTATGAGTATATTAAAGAGGAAAAAATATTTTCATTTTTTTCTAATTTATTATATTATGGAGTAGCTTTTCCTGTTTTAACAATTCTAAATAAAATTGTATATGATTTAAAAATAGAAGGAAAAGAAAATATTAAAAACTTACAAACAGGAGCCATTAGCGTATCTAATCATGTTTTAATTTTAGATTGCAGTATGGTAGGTTTAGCATTTGGACTACATAAAGTATATTTTACAACAAGGGAAGGGAGTTTCAAACTTCCATTTATAAGAAAACTTATAAAATTATTAAGAGCAGTACCAATCCCTAGTAAAATAGAAAATAGAGAATGTTTCATAACAGCATTAGATAAAGCATTGCAAAACGGGAAAATTATTCATTTTTACCCAGAACAAGCATTATGGCCTTATTGCGAAAAAATAAGGAATTTCAAAAATGGAGCATTTCGCTTTGCTATTAGAAACAATGTTCCTGTTATTCCAATGGTTGTTACTTTTAGAGAGCCAAAAGGAATAAGAAAGCTATTTAAAAGGAAAAAGGATGTTACCTTGAAAATACTAGAGCCAATTCAATATGGAGAGGAAGAAGATAGCCAAAAAGTTCGCATAGAAAAATTGAAAGAGCAAGTGCAACAGGTGATGAAGGAGAATATGTAGTTAAAATGATAGATTATTACCAAAAATAAGTTAATGGAGTATAAATGAAATAGGAGAAGAAAAAGATGAAGAAAAATGGTAATGTAAAAATAAATAAGCAATTTACATTTTTAGCATTTATGATATCAATTATAACTTTAATAATATTTACACCAATATCATTGGGACTAACAATAGACGTAGAAAAAAGAGTAGAAGAATTAAAAATATTAGATGAAGAAAATAAAGAAAGATTAACTTTGCCAATTGCAACTATAGATTTTGTACAGCCATATTTATTAAGTGAATATTCAGAGACAGAAATGGATGATTATGTAAAAATGCTGAAAAGAGCAGGATATGAGGCAGTAATAATACAAAATATAATGAATATAGAAGGTGGAAAAAATAGTGAAATAAAAGTAACAGAATCATGGTATGATTCAAACTTAATACAAGATGAAACCACCTTACAAGCATATAAACCAAAAATGTTAGACACATTAGTAAAAGCAATTCAAGATAATAATATGAAAATTTATATAGGACTAGCTTCATCTAATGATTGGTGGAGTAGCAATTTTACAGATGATGGCTGGAGAACAAAAAATATAAAATTTTTAAATGATATGATAGACGAAATATACCAAAAATATGAAAAATATGAATGCTTTGAAGGAATTTATTGGACAAATGAAATTTATACAAATGGAGATGATTATTATTCATATTGGACTGAAATGATTAATTCTAATATAGAACACTTACAAAAAATAGATGTTGGAGAAAAAAAGCATACATTTATGCTATCTCCATTTGTTAGTCAAATATATGAATTAACATATGAACAAGTATATAAAGACTGGAAAAAGATGATAGATGAAATAAACTTTAGACAAGGTGATATTATTTGTATGCAAGATGGCTTTGGAACATCTTCGTTTGAACCCTCTAAAGTTCAAAAATATTTAGAAGCAATACGACAAGCAGTAAAAAGTGATAATAAAAGAGGCTTAGAATTTTGGTTAAATGTTGAAAATTATGCAGATATAAATGGAGAAGGAAAACCTAGCACATTAGAAAGATATATATTACAATTATCAATATGTTCAAAATATGCAGAAAAATTAACTAGTTTTTCCTATTCACACTATTACAATCCATATGTATCAGATGCAAACTTTGACGAACAATATAGGCAATATTATAAAAGTATTATAGAAGAAAAAAACGAAAACGATAATAAAATAGAAGTAGACAATAATAACGAAATTGATAATGTAATCGATAATAAAACTGATAATGAAACTGAAGAAAGCGATAAAACAGAAGAAGGTAATAAAACGCAAAATGAAATCAAACCACAAGATGAAACAGTTAAAGACTATGATAAAGAAGATACAGCAAAGGGACCAATTCCACAAGCAGGTGAAAATGTAATTTTAGAAAAAATCATATTTGCAATGATAATTGGTATTATATTATTTTTAATTATTAAATATATAAAATTACAATTTGAGTAAATTAGATAAATAGTAATTTATTAGTGAAGTAAATATGGAAAATAAAGAAGATTGTAATAAACAATATATAAGGAGGATTTGTTATGAAGAAAAAGATAGCAGTAATATTAATATTAGTAATAATTATAATACTTATAATATTGATTGCAACAGGTTTCAAAAAAAGAACAGATGTGATTCTCACAGATTATTCTGTATCGGAAGATGGAACTAAACTTACACTAAAAGTTGCAGTTTCAAGTTCTATGGGATATACAAGAAACTTTAATATAAAACAAAGTGGAGATAACCAGTACATAACATTTTATTCTACTTTCGGTGGATTTAATAGCAAAATAGGGGCTAAAGACACATTTGAGATAGAATTAAATCCAAGTTGCACTGAAATATATTTTTATAAAGGAGATGGAGGATATAATCTTGTTTTAGAAAAAGATAAAACTACAAATAAATGGAAACAACTCGAAAAATATGATGAAGAAGATGAAGAATTGATAGGATTTACGGATATACCACAAAACTTTGAAGTAGAAGATGCAATAGAAAGAGGATACTTTGTTATAGATGGCAGAGAAGGGGAAAATAAAATATATAATAAAGATGTTTTAGATAGTTTTGTTGAAAATACTAACATAAACTCAAATAATAGGAAACCTGATAAAATAAGAATAGCTAATTATAATTATGACGGTTACCCAACAATATATGAAGTAGAGTACAAGGTTTTAGATAAAAAATATATAAATAAGGAGCAAAAAGAAACAAATGAGACAGGTTATGTATTAACTGTAGATGCAAGTAGAAATAATATTATTCCTAAATCAATAGTAGTAAATGACGATATTCCAGGAGAGTTTTATGGAATAACAATAGATGAAGATACTGGAATAAATGCAGCAATTATTAAACTATCATTATATCCAATAATTGACTATGTAGAAGAAGTAGAGCCATATAAAGATATAGAGATTACAAGATATTTATTAGAGGATAAAATTGAAGTAAAATCATAGAGATGTTTATAAAGAATAATACAAATTACAATTATAAAAACAAGTAAACCAGAGGTATGTGTACTTTAATAACTTTAAATGCTATTATTATTCTTGAAAAGGGGTGGATTTATGAATCAAGAAAAAATAGGAAAGTTTATAGCAGAAAAAAGAAAAGAACAAAAATTGACGCAAGAACAATTAGCAGAAAAGTTAAATATAAGTAAAAATGCAGTAAGTAAATGGGAGAGAGGTTTAAATCTTCCAGATGTTTCTATTATGCAAGAATTATGTAAGATATTAAATATTACTTTAAATGAACTTTTTATTGGAGAGAAAATATTAGATGAAAATTATAAAGAAGTAGCAGATAATAATTTATTAGATGCTTTAGAAAATAGTTCGTTTACATTAAAAGAGAAAATAGAGTTTTATAAAAAGAAATGGAAAAAAGAACATATATCTAAATTTATATTATGTTTTATATCTTGGGTAGTATTAATTATTGCTCTTAAATTACAAAATGTTGATTTCTACATTATTGGAACAGTAGCAGGAATATTAGCAATATTATTTTATGTTGTACTTTATAATCAAATGATGATATATGTAGAAAATAATGCATATAAAAAAATAGAAAAGTAAATAACAATTCGTAAGAACATATAATGTAAAGGAGGAATAAAGATTTTATTATCAATACTTTTAATAATTATTGGATTTGCACTACTTATAAAAGGAGCTGACTTTTTAGTAGAAGGCAGTAGTAGTGTTGCTAAAAGATTTCATATTCCAGAAATTATAATAGGCTTAACAATAGTTTCAATAGGAACTTCAATGCCAGAATTATTTGTAAGTTCAACATCATCATTAAACGGCTCATCAGATATGGCAATTGGAAATATAATAGGAAGTAATCTGTGTAATTTACTATTGATTTTAGGATTATCTACAATTATTAAGCCGGTCAAATTTCAAAGAGAAACAAGGTTAATAGAAATACCAATGTGTTTGATTATCACAATTATTTTTGCAATATTCTGTAATACTTCAGGGGCAATATCAAAAACAGAAGGCATAGTTTTAATTATATTATTTATACTTTTTTTATTGTACACAATAATTATGGGAAAGAAAGGCGAACAATTTGATAAAGAAAATAATATTATTGAAATTCAGACTAAAACTAAACAATTATCTATAGTAAAAAGTGTAGCATTAATTATTTTAGGAATTATAGGTTTAAAAATAGGTGGAGATTTAACAGTAGATAATGCTATTAATATAGCTCGAATGTTTAAGGTAAGCGAAAAAATAATTAGCCTAACAATACTGGCAATAGGAACAAGTTTGCCAGAATTAGTAACAAGTGTTACTGCAGCAATAAAGGGAAATAGTGATATAGCAATAGGGAATATTATAGGTTCTAATATTTTCAATATTTTACTTATAATTGGAGTGTCAGCCATAATTTCAACATTAGCATATAATTTTACTTATAATATACAAATAGGAATATTGATATTAGCTATGATAGTATTAGCATTATTTCCAATAATACCACCTAAAAATGAGATGAGTAGATTCAATGGAATGATTTATTTGACTATGTATATGTTATATATAACAATTTTATTTATTATATGACAATATGAATATAATACCTTTTGATAAAATAGAAACATTTTTCAAAAATAATTTAAAATAATCTAAAAACTTAAATTTCTATACCTAATTAAAATAGCTATGCCAAAGCATAAGCTATTTTTTTGAAATTTAAAAAATTTTTTTAAAAAGTATTGACATTGTGTCAGAAGTAACATATTATAATACTGACAATATGTCAGAGAAAGGAGAAATAAAAATGAATCGTTTTGAAGAAAGCAAAGAAGTTTTTAACAAATTATTTGGAGAATTACCAGATGCAAATAAAGAAATAGATCATGAATTAATGGAAATTCTAAGGAGATTTATATTTGGAGATGTATTTCATAGTAGTGATGAAATAGATATGAAGGAAAGAGAGTTAATTACAGTAACAATTTTAGCAGTATTACAAACCTTACCACAATTATCAGCACATATAAATGCAGCATTAAATGTAGGAGCAACTCCAATAGAAATAAGAGAAACAATTTATCAGTTAGCACCTTTTATAGGTTTTCCAAGAACATTAAATGCAGTTAGTACAATGAATGAAGTTTTTAAATCAAGAGAAATTAAATTGCCATTAGAAAATACTGGAACAGTAACAGATGAAACGAGATTTGAAAAAGGATTTGATATTCAAAATCCAATATATGGAGATGAAATAAAAGAAAAATATCCTGATGTACCAGAAATACCAAAATATTTAACAGAATTCGTCTTTGGAGATTTTTATACAAGAAAAGGATTAGATATAAAAACAAGAGAATTACTTGTATTAGTTGGTTTAACAACAATGAGAGCAGATACTCAAATAAAAGCCCATGTGCTTGGAAATATAAAGGTAGGAAATTCAAAAGAAAAATTATTAGCAACTATGCTACAATGTTTGCCTTATATAGGATTTCCAAATACAATGAACACAATTAATATTATAAAAGGACTTTAAGAAAAAGGAGATGAACAAATGGAAATAAAATCAGCGGATGAAAGAAAAGATGAAATTATAAATGCTTGCGAAGAATTGTATCAAACAAAAAGTTTTAAGGAAATAACGCTAAAAGACATAAGTGAAAAAACTACATTTTCAAGACCTTCTATATATAACTACTTTCAAACAAAAGAAGAAATATTTTTAGCCCTTTTAAAAAGAGAATATGAAAGATGGCTCAAAGATTTAGAAGATATATATAGCAAAAATGATAAATTAGAAAAAGCAGAATTTGCAAAACAAATTGCTTTAAGCATTGAAAAAAGGCAGCAGTTATTAAAATTGCTTTCAATGAACTTATATGATATGGAAGCAAATAGTCGTATGGAGCAATTAGTGGATTTTAAGAAAAGTTACGGAGAATCATTAAGAACAATTAAAAAGTGTTTGGATAAATTCTTTAAAAATATGAAAGAAGAAGAAAAAGAAAAATTTATTTTTTCATTTTTTCCATTAATGTATGGAATATATCCATATACTCGTGCTACGGATAAGCAAAAAGAAGCTATGAAAAATGCAGAAGTTCCATTCAAGTTCTTTTCAATATATGAAATGGCTTATGAAAGTATAATTAAATTATTATAAGGAAGCCTATAAATTAGGGAAAAATATATAAGAAAGAGGGAGAATAATATGAATAAAAAAATAATAGTTTTAATTATTGCAATTGTAGTTATTGCAGTAGGCGTTAGTATTTGGTTAATTAGTTCTAATAATAATTCTAATAAATCTAACAATGCTAATACTAACAATAACATAAATTCAAATGCAAATACAAATGAGAATAAAGATGAAGAAAATACAATTAATGATAAAAATACAGAAGATAGAGAAATGTCTAATAGTAAAAAAATTGCAATAATTTATTTTTCTGCAACAGGAACAACAAGAAAAGTAGCAGGATATATAAAAGAGCTAACTGGTGGAGATTTAATTGAAATAGTGCCAAAGGAAAAATATACTGATAATGATTTAAACTATAACAATAGTAATGGTAGAGCTACGAAAGAGCAAAATGACTCCTCTGCAAGACCAGAAATAGCAAATACAATTGACACAAACTCTTATGATGTAATTTATCTAGGTTACCCAATTTGGTGGGGAGATGCACCAAGAATAATTTTAACATTTTTAGACAACCATGATTTAAGTGGAAAAACAGTTATTCCATTCTGTACATCAGGAAGCTCTGGAATAAGTACAAGTGTTAATTATTTTAAGAATAATTATAAAAATGTTAATTGGTTAGATGGAAAGAGACTTAACTCATCACAAAGTGAAGTAACAGCATGGGTTAATAGCTTAAATTATTAAAATGTATTAACAAAAATTAAATATAATAAGATATAATAAGGAGGATAAAAAATGGAATTTGAGAAAGTGATTAGAGAAAGATTTTCAGTTAGAAAATTTAAAAATGATAAGATTCAAGATGAACTAATAAACAAAATATTAGAGGCAGGGAATTTAGCACCTACAGCAAAAAATAATCAACCACAAAAAATATATGTAGTGAAATCGAAAGAAGGATTAGAAAAAATAGATAAAGCAAGTCCATGTAGATATAATGCACCAGTCTGTTTAATTGTAGCAAGTGATAAAAATATTGCATGGTCAAAAGATAATTATTCAACTTATGAAATGGATGCTTGTATAGTAGCTACTCACATGATGTTAGAGGCTACAAATGTAGGTGTAGATAATATATGGATAGAAATGTTTGATAAAAATATTTTAAAACAAGCGTTTAATTTAGATGAAAATATTGAACCAATCTGCCTTATTCCATTAGGATATAAAACTGATGATTGCAAACCTTCACATCTGCACAATACTAGGAAAAATTTATCAGAAATTGTTGAATATAAATAAAATAAAGAAAGGATTGATATATTATGGAAAAAGAAGCGGATAAAAATGTTACAGAAATTCATGGTGGTGCATTTGGAATTGGAGAACCAAATGTAAATTTTGCAAAATATTTTATAGGAAATTCCTATTTAAAGCAACTTGCTAAAACAGAAAATGGAATAGGATTTGCAAACGTAACTTTTGAACCTAGATGTAGAAATAATTGGCATATTCATAAAGCAGAAAAAGGTGGAGGTCAAGTTTTAATTTGTGTTGAAGGAGAAGGTTGGTATCAAGAAGAAGGAAAACCAGCACGAAGTTTAAAAGAAGGAGATATTGTTGTAATTCCTGCTAATGTAAAACATTGGCATGGGGCCAAAGCAAAGTCTTGGTTTAGCCACATATCAGTCGAAATACCCGGAGAAAATACTTCTAATGAATGGTGTGAACCTGTTACAGATGAAGAATATGGAAAGTTGGAATATTAATTATGGAAGAAATTATAGAAAAATTAGCAAATTATGAACATGATAGATGGTCAAGATGGCAAAAACACCTTTTTAGTAAATGTTTGAAAAATGAAGATGGAAGTATGACAATTCCTAAGGAATTTGTAGATAGATGGAATAGACAAATAAATACTAGTTATTTTGATTTATCAAATGAAGAACAAGAATCTGATAAAAAAGAAGCCATCAAAATATTAAAAATAATAAAAAAGGAAGATATAAATGAGTAAAGGAATTATAGTTGCAGGATTTGGTGCAATAGGAAAGACTACACTTGGTAATAAATATAATAATATTATTGATTTAGAGTCTGGTTATTATAAGTGGGATAATACCGGATTTGAACATATTCCTTATGAGCAAAGAAAAGGAAAAAATGAAAGGCCAGAAAACCATGAGTGGCCTAATAATTATCATAAAGCAGTTTTAGAAGCCATGGAAAAATATGATATTGTACTTACATCAATGCACTGGCATTTACTTGATTTTTTAGAAGAAAATAATATTGAATATTATTTAGCTTATCCTACATTAGATAGTGAAAAAGTTTTAGAAGAAAGATGTTATGCTAGAGGAAACAATAAAACATTTACGGAAAAATTAAAAATTAATTTATATGACTGGTATGAAAAATTAAAGAATTATCATCCCAAAAAAGTATTAATGATACAAAAAAATCAATATTTAGAAGATGTTTTGAAAATTAATGGATTAATAAAATAGTAAGTTATAAAGCAGATAATTAGTTGATAGTTATCTGCTTCTTACTATATAATCGTAACAATAAATAGTGAACAATAAAAACTGTTTTTATTTATAACTCTCAATAAATAATGCTTTAGCAATGTAAGGAATAACCTCATCATATTCATACCAGCCAGAACTTTTGCTGTCATTTTCTCCACCGATTTGGGTTAGAAATATATACCATATTGTCATCATCAGAAGCAAGTAGTACCATATAATGAGAAGAAGTTGTCCAACGATTTTTACTAGGTTTATTCCAAACACAGACAAGAATAGGCCTATTGGTTAGTAAATGTTCCTTTATATATTCTTTTGATAAATGCACAGAGTCATAAAAGAAATCACTTGATTCTATTCCGTAAGAATTAGAAAATTCTGTATTTAACGAATCATGGTCAATTACAGGATAATATTTATTTCTTAAATCTTCAGGTGTAACTTTTTTTCCATATCCACTTAAAATAATAGCCATTGCTGTAATTCCACACCCACTTTTTTCCATAGAATCATTCCAATATGTATTATTAGCCCAAGAAGCATCTCCGTTTTGTTTATATTCAATATATGTTTTTTTATATTTGTCATTTGTAGTAAAGGTAGTATAATAACCATCTTTATTGGATACTTTCTCTTGCCCAACTCCTGAATATTTATTATTTTCATCTTGTTTTATTATTTTATATCCATTATCATCGGTTGTTGTAAAAGATAATTTATTTAAAATCTCTAATGAATGATTAGTAAATATTATATTTTTAACAAGAATAGTTATAAAAATTATAAAAATAATCAATAAAATAATTCTTTTTATATTTAGTTTTTTCTTATGTTTCTTTCTCATAAAATACCTCCAATCTTTTTTTAGTATAACTAAATGATTGGATTTATGTTTTAAGAAAGACTTAACAAACTCTTAACTTTTCCTTACATTTTTGTCTAATAATAGAAATAAAAAGTATTTTATGCTAAAATATAATTAGTTAGAAAGAGGAGAAAAAATGAATATTTTAGTATTAGATGATGAAAAAGAAATAGCAGATTTAGTGGAATTATATATGAAAAATGAAAATTACAATGTGTTTAAATTTTATGATTCTAAAGATGCAATAGATTGTATTAATAGTCAAAAATTAGATTTTGCAATTTTAGATGTTATGATAAAAGATATAGATGGATTTGAAATTTGCAAATACATAAGGAAAAAAGATTTAAAATTTCCAATTATAATGCTTACTGCTAAAATTGAAGATAAAGATAAAATAGAAGGACTTACATTACGGAGCAGATGATTATATAACAAAACCTTTTAATCCATTAGAACTTGTTGCTAGAGTAAAATCAGCTTATAGAAGATATACCAAATATAATGAAAAAGAAGAAGATAATATTATTTATATAGATGGATTAGAGATAAATCAAGATAAACATATCTGTAAGTTATATGATCAGAAAATAGAATTAACGCCAATGGAATTTGATGTACTATTATATTTAGCGCAAAAGAAAGGAAATGTGGTTAGTTCAGAAGAACTATTTGAAAAGGTTTGGAAAGAAAAGTACCTAGAAAATAATAATACTGTAATGGTACATATACGAAGAATAAGAGAAAAATTGAAAGATGATAGTAAAAAACCTAAATTTATAAAAACTGTATGGGGAGTAGGATATAAAATTGAAAAATAAAAGATTAATTATAGAAAATTTAAAAATATGGGGAGAATTGATTATAAGAGCTTTATTCTCTTACTTTATAGCAATTATAATAACATTTATATTTGTTGATGGTGTTTTAAATGATGCTATCGCAGAGTTGTTGCATAATAATGTACCAGATTTCTATTTTTGGTGTGTAAGCAATAAAAGTACAGCAATATTACTATTTATGATAGTAATATTTGTTATTATGCTAATCTTATATATTTCAAAAAAGATAAAAGAACTAAATAAAATGTATCAATCATTAGATTATATTTATAATGATGATACTACAAACATTGAACTTGCAAGTTCTTTATCAATTTTTTCTGATAAATTAAATAAAATAAAGTATGAATATATTACAAATAAAAATAAAGCAAAAGAAGCTGAACAAAAGAAAAATGATTTAATAATGTATATGGCTCACGATTTAAAAACACCACTTACATCTGTTATAGGATATTTATCATTATTAAATGAAGCAGACATACAAGATAAAAATTCACAAAAAAAATATTTAAAAATTGCTTATGATAAAGCTTTACGATTAGAAGAACTTACAAATCAATTCTTTGAAATCACAAGATATAACTTAAATGATATGCCTATAAATAAAACTAATATTGATTTATCAGTATTGTTTGACCAATTAATAGATGAGTTTTATCCTATGCTAGAAGAAAGAAAACTTAAACTACAAGTAAATAAGCCTAATTCATTAATATATAAAGCAGATGGAGATAAATTAGCCAGAGCTTTTGGAAATTTGCTAAAAAATGCAATTAGTTATAGTTATGAAAAAACAATTATAAATGTTGATATAAATGAAATGGAAAAAACAATAGAAATAAAATTTCAAAACAAAGGTGTAACCATTCCAGATTATAAATTAAATAAAATATTCGAGCAATTTTATAGAGCCGATGAATCAAGAGGAACAAATAATGGTGGTGCAGGATTAGGTTTAGCAATAACTAAAGATATAATTGAATTGCATAATGGAACTATTGAAGCAAAAAGTAAAGATGGAATAATTGAATTTATAGTAAAACTAATAAAATAATAATAAAAAATTGTATAGGAGGTACTATGAAATGTAATAATTTGAAAATTTGTAAAAAAGAAAAATAATTAGTAAAGGAGATATAATAAAATATGGATAAATTTAAAGAAATAAGACCGATTGTTCTTGGCATAGTTAAAAAAGATAACAAGATACTAGTTAGTGAAGGATATGACAAAGTAAAAAAAGAGGTATTTTATAGAAGTATAGGAGGAGGCATTGAATTTTTAGAAGATAGTAAAGAAGCATTAAAAAGAGAATTTAAAGAAGAACTTAATATAGATATTAGTATAGGAAAATTTTTAGGTATTGCTGAAAATATATTCACTTATAATGGAAAAAATGCACATGAATTAATATTATTTTATAATGTTGATATAAAAGATGAAGATTATAAAGAAAAATACCATATAATTGATGATAATTGTGAAACTGATGCAATGTGGATAGATATAAATAAATTTAAAGATAAAGAATTAAAAATATATCCAGAGCAAATGTTTAAATATTTAGAATAGAGACATTAAAGCCAATAATAAATAAAAATTAGGTTATTAATAGAGGAAAAGATAATGTAATTTTAAATTATTTATACAAATCACCAACTAAAATGTAATCACAAATCGTCTAAAAGATAGGAAGGTTAAAAAGGTGATTAGTATGAATAAAAAAATAGGTAAAATAATTATTATAATAATTGTTATATTGTTAAGCATCATAGGCATTATGTATTTAATTGACTTAGATAGGATGAAAAATGGAGAGAAAGTTGTATTTAGTACTTGGGGTGCAAAATATGCACCTTCTGAGCTCAATATATTAAATGAAAACGATATAAAATCAAATACAAGTAATAACGAAAACTATCAAAAATATTCTAAAACAATAGGAAACACTAAAATAGAACTAAATATTCCAAATGAATGGCAATATGAAGAAGTAGCAAAAGATGAAGAAAATGATTCCTATAAATATGCTTTAAAACTATATAAAAATAATGAAAATCAATATGCAATGTTATATTTTTATAATAATACATTTGGCGTATGTGGAACAGGAAGAACAGCCAAAAATATAACTTTAAATAATGGAGAAGAAGCTACTATTGGATACTATGATGGAAATAAAAATTGGAGTGATATTTCATTTTATAAAATGCGCCAGTATATTGCAGTTATGAACTATGGTTTAATAGATACAGATGCAGATGAAGCAATAGAATTAATCAAAACGATTAATATTACTAACGAGCAAAAAGAACAATAATTAGATTATTTATTAAAAAGATAAATTACCAGATTTATAAGCAAGTGGATGTATTTACAATCACTTGCTTATTTGCTATAATTTTAGAAAATAGAAAAATGGAGAAATATACCAGCCTATCACATGAATAAAGAACATTGGAACACCATCATATTAAGCAACAAATGCGATAAAAAACTAGTAAAAGAACTTATCATGCAAAGTTATGAATTAACAAAAGGCAAGTCAAAAAAATAATATAGGTGAATAAAAAAGATTGTGCTTAGGAAAGGAGCACTTAAAAAGTGGAAGAAGAAATAGATAAAATAGAATTATTAAAACAACTAATAAAAGAAAGTAATAATATTGTATTTTTTGGAGGAGCGGGAGTGTCTACAGAAAGTGGAATACCAGACTTTAGAAGTAAAGACGGCTTATACAATCAAAAATATAAATATCCACCAGAAGAAATATTAAGCCATCATTTTTTCATGAGCCATACAGATGAATTTTATCAATTCTATAAAGAAAAAATGAATAGCTTAAAATATGAACCAAATATTACTCATAAAACATTAGTTGAAATGGAAAACGAAGGTAAATTAAAAGCAGTAATTACACAAAATATAGATGGGTTGCATCAAAAAGCAGGTTCAAAAAAAGTATATGAATTACACGGAAGTGTGTTAAGAAATTATTGCATGCAATGCCACAAATTTTATAATGCGGATTATGTATTTGAAAGCAAAGAAATTCCAAAATGTAGTTGCGGAGGAATAGTAAAGCCAGATGTAGTTTTATATGAAGAAGGCTTAGATGACGAAACAGTGGATAATGCTATATTTGCAATACAAAATGCAGATATGCTAATAGTAGCAGGGACATCATTAACAGTATATCCTGCAAGTGGGCTTCTTCATTATTTTAGAGGTAAAAATTTAGTGCTAATCAATAGAGATTCTACACCTTATGATAATAGGGCAGATTTAGTCATTCATGAAAGTTTAGGAAAAGTATTTTCTAAAATAAAAAATTAAAAAGAAAGAAGGAAAAAATATGTGTACAGCAGTAACTTATAATACAAAGGACCATTATTTTGGAAGGAATTTAGATTTAGAATATTCCTACAAAGAAACAGTAACAATAACACCTAGAAATTATGAATTTAAATTTAGAAAAGTAGGAAATTTAAAAGACCATTATGCCATAATAGGAATGGCTTATGTATCTGATGATTATCCACTTTATTATGATGCAATAAATGAAAAAGGCTTAGGAATGGCAGGATTAAATTTCCCTGAAAATGCAGACTATAAAGAAGAAAAAGAAAACAAAAATAATATAGCACCATTTGAATTTATTCCTTATGTATTAGCACAATGTGCAAATATTAGTGAAGTTAAAAAATTATTAGAAAATATCAATATAGCTTTAATTAACTTTAGCGAAGAATTACCAGCATCACCATTACATTGGTTCATTGCAGATAAAGAATCTTCCATAACAGTGGAAAGTGTTAAAGAAGGTCTTAAAATATATGAAAATCCAGTAGGTGTACTTACAAATAACCCAACATTTGACATTCAAATGTTTAACTTAAACAATTATATGAATTTATCAACTAAACCACCTGTAAACAACTTTTCAAAAGAGTTAAATTTAAAAACTTACAGTAGGGGCATGGGTGCTATGGGATTACCAGGAGATTTATCTTCTGTATCTAGATTTGTAAAAGCAACGTTTACAAAAATGAATTCTATCTCTGGTGATTCAGAATCAGAAAGTATTAGCCAATTCTTTCATATATTAGACAGCGTATGTCAACAAAGAGGCTGTGTATATATGGGAGAAAATTTATATGAAATAACCATTTATAGTTCTTGCTGTAATATGGACAAAGGAATTTACTATTATAAAACTTATGAAAATAGCCAAATTACTGCTGTTAACATGAACAAAGAAAATTTAGATGGAAATACTTTAGTAAGTTATGATTTAATAAAAGGGCAACAAATTTTAGAGCAAAATTAAATAGGAGAAAAAGAAAAATAATCTAAACAATACAAGATAAAAAAATAACCTTACAAAATTGTAAGGTTATTTTTTTATCTTTTGTGTTATAATGCTAAAAAGAAGAAAAAGAGAGCTTTCAATAGCTTTGTACTCTGAAAGGAATGAGGAACAACATGCAAAAAATCTTAATTGTGGAAGATGATGAAAAATTGCGAGGTGAAATACAAATTTTTTTAAATCATAATGGATATATAGCAGAATCGTTAAAAAAGTTCGATAACACCATGCAAGATATCATGAAAATAAATCCAGATTTAATATTACTGGATATTAATTTGCCAGGAGTAGATGGACAATATCTATTAAAAGAAATTCGAAAAGAATCAAATGTTCCTATTATGATGGTAACCAGTAGAGATAATGAAATAGATGAGCTATTAAGTATTAATTATGGAGCAGACCACTATATTACCAAACCTTTCAATATTCAAATATTACTTGCCAAAATTAACTCTCTATTAAGAAGAAATAATAGACAAAATGTACAAGATAAAATTAATGCACAAAACTTTATGATTAATTTATCCAATAGTACTGTCATAAAAGAAGGAAAAGAAATTGAATTAACAAAAAATGAACTAAAAATATTAAAATATTTAACAGAAAAGAGAAATCAAATTGTTTCCAGAGAAGAAATAATGGAATATTTATGGGATAGTGAAAGTTTTATTGACGATAATACCTTAACCGTTAACATGACGAGATTAAGAAATAAGTTGGAAGAACTAAATTTAAAAGAATTACTAGAAACCAAAAGAGGACTAGGTTATATTTTAAAATTGGAATGAAAATAAAAAATCTATTCATTTAGAATAGAAGGAGGGAAAAATGAAGTTTAGTAGTTTTCTAAAAGATAAATTATTACAAATTTTGCTCATCGTTTTTGGCATAATTACCATAGAAATATTTTTATTTCTTTATCCTTGTGATTCTTTTATCAAAATTTATATTCCTGCTGTCATACTAGGTCTTTACTTTATTTCGCTTCTATTTGAATATAGTAGAAAAAATCAGTATTATCAAACTATTTGTCAAACATTAGAAGAATTAGAAGAAAAATATCTCATTTGTGAAATGATAAAAACCCCTAATTTTGCAGAAGGAAAAATAGAAAAAGAAATTTTAGAACAAATCAATAAATCTATGCTCGAAAAAGTAAACACTTACAAATACTGGATGGAAGATTATAAAGAATACATAGAAATGTGGATTCATGAAATAAAAATACCAATTGCAACAAGTAAAATGATTGTAGAAAATAACAAAAACGAAATAACTAAAAATATAGATGAAGAATTAGACAAGGTAGAAAATTATATTGAACAAGCTTTATATTATGCAAGAAGCAATACCGTAGAGAAAGATTACTATATTAAGAAATGCAATTTACAAGACATGGTAAATGAGGTAATTCGTAAAAATAAAACAGCATTGATTGGAGAAAAAATAGCAATTAATATGCATCAATTAGAGATAACAGTAAATACAGACAGCAAATGGATTGTCTTTATTTTAAATCAAATCATACAAAATAGTATTAAATATAGAAAAGAAAAAGGACAATCTGAAATTGAAATTGATGCAACACAGGGAAAAGAAAATGTTATTTTATCAATCAAGGATAATGGAATAGGAATTAAAAAAGCAGAAATAACAAGAGTATTTGAAAAGGGATTTACAGGGACAAATGGAAGGTTGTCCAACAAAAAATCCACAGGAATTGGCTTATATTTATGCCAAAAATTATGCCATAAATTAGGAATAGGTATCGAGTTAGAATCAGAAGAAAACAAAGGAACAGAAGTTAAATTAGTATTTCCTAGTAGTAGCTATCTACAAATGAATGAAAGTTGATATTTTGCTACTAAAACAGAAAGAGCAACATGAATAAAAAACAGTCAAAATAGGAGAACCTTACAAAAATGTAAGGTTTTTGTAAGCTAAATCGATGGCAAGTATCAAAAGAACTGTTTATAATAAAAAAAGAAGCAATCATAGTGAGAAAGAAAATCATCTTTCATCATGATGTAAGCTTTTAAACAAAATAAGAAGGGAATGAAATTAAGTATGGAAAAAATTTTAGAAGTACAAAATATTGAAAAATACTATGGAAACAAATCAAATCTAACCAAAGCCATTGATCATATTAGCTTTTATGTAGAAAAAGGAGAATTTGTTGGTATTATGGGAGCATCTGGTTCTCGGAAAAACCACTCTTTTAAATTGTATTTCTACTATCGATAAAGTCACAAGCCGGACACATTATGGTGCATAACCAAGATATTACAAGATTAAGGGGAAATAAACTAAATCAATTTAGAAGACAAGAATTAGGTTTTATATTTCAAGATTTTAATTTATTAGATACATTAACTTGCTATGAAAACATTGCCCTTGCCTTAACCATTCAAAAAGTAAATGCAAAAGAAATAGATAAAAGAGTAAATGAAATAGCAGAAAAATTAGAAATAAAAGATATTCTAAAAAAATATCCTTATCAAGTATCAGGAGGACAAAAACAAAGAGTGGCTTCAAGTAGGGCTATAATTACCAATCCAAAGTTGGTCCTTGCTGATGAACCAACAGGAGCTTTAGATTCCAAATCTGCAAGACAACTATTAGAAAATTTTGAATATTTAAATCAAAAATTACAAGCCACTATTTTAATGGTAACACATGATGCATTCACGGCTTCTTATGCAAGTAGAATTTTATTTATCAAAGATGGAAAAATCTTTAATGAATTAATCAAAGGAAATGATACTAGAAAACAATTCTTTGAAAAAATCATCGAGGTGCAAACACTGCTTGGAGGTGATTTGAATGATTGTTTTTAAATTATCATTAAAAAATATGGTAAAAAGTATTAAAGATTATACCATCTACTTTCTAACATTAGTTTTAGGGGTAGCCATTTTCTATCTGTTTAATTCACTTGATAGCCAGCAAGCCATGCTACAAGTATCTCGGGTCTACACGAGATATCATAAAATTAATGATAGGAATGCTAGGAATCGTCTCTGTATTTGTAGCCGTGGTATTAGGACTACTCATTGTATATGCCAATAATTTTTTAATTAACCGAAGAAAAAAAGAGTTTGGAATTTATATGACACTTGGCATGGGAAAAAGACAAATTTCTAAAATCATTTTATTAGAAACCATATTTGTAGGCATTATTTCCCTTGCAGTTGGACTTGTCATTGGAATCTTTGCTTCACAATTAATGTCGGTCTTAGTGGCAAAAATGTTTGAAGCAGATATGAGTGAATTTCATTTTGTATTTTCCAAAGATGCTTGTATTAAAACTTGTATTTATTTTGCAGTAATGTATCTTGCCGTAATGTTCTTTAACACAATGACAGTTTCAAGATATAAACTAATAAACTTGTTAAATGCAACAAAGAAAAATGAAACAGTAAAAATGAAGAATCCATTTTTCGCCATTTTAGTATTTTTATTAGGTAGTAGTATTTTAGGGTATGCTTACTATCAAGTAACAGGTAATGTGAATGCAATGAATACAGCAGAGAAATTATTACCACCAATTCTAATGGGGATAATAGGTACGGTTGCTATCTTTTGGTCTTTATCTGGCTTTATTTTAATAGTGATGCAAAAAATGAAAAAGATTTATTTAAAAGGCACCAACATGTTTGTTTTAAGGCAAATCAATAACAAAATCAATACCACCGTTATCAGCATGAGCGTAATCTGTTTAATGCTATTTATGACTATTAGTATTTTATCTTCTAGCTTAGCATTAAGAAACACCATGCAAAGAGAATTAGTGGAAATGACACCAGTGGATTTGAATCTATATAAAACGGCAAATTTACCAGAAACTTATACTTCCTATGGAGTGAAGAAAACAACAACAGAAGAACAAAGAGAAGATTCAAGGCATCCCATAAAAGAAACATTAGTCAATAATGGACTAGATATTAGTGTACTAAAAGATATTGAAGAAATAGAAATCTATGTTACGGATAATTTAAAATGGGGAAATTTTTTAGGAGATAAATTAGCAGAAACAAAAGATTTATTTCCAAATTTAGCTTATGGAACACAGGAGCAAATCGTAAAAATATCAGATTATAACAGAATTGCTAGGGTATATGGAATAAAAGAATACAGCCTAAATGAAGATGAATTTATTGTTATTTGTGATTTTGATAATATGGTAGAGATAAGAAACAAAGTGTTAGCAAATGAAAATTATACTTTAAAGATTGCAGGAAAAGAGTATAAGTCAAAATATAGGGAATGCCAAGAAGGCTTCATAATGATGTCAACAAACCATACCAACACAGGAATTATTTTAGTTCCAGACAGCATACCTTTAACAGAAAAAATGAGACAAATGTATGTATTGGTAGCAAATTATAATGCAGAAACAAAGCAAGAAAAAGCAGAAATTGAAAAAATTTTTGCTGGCAATGAAGAGTCTTCTAATCTTATCAAATCGTTAAATAATCATGGAATAGAAATCGATGGATTTACCAAAATTAGTTTAATGGAAGCAAGTATTGGAATAGCCACAATTGTAACATTTATTGCCATCTATTTAGGAATTATATTCTTAATTGCAAGTTCAGCTATTTTAGCCCTAAAACAACTAACGGAAAGCTCCGATAATAAGCAAAGATATACCATTTTAAGAAAAATTGGTTGTGATGAAAACATGCTCAACAAAGCGTTATTCACACAAATTGGAATCTTTTTTTGTATGCCACTTATGTTAGCAATTATACATTCTATTTTTGGTATACAATTTGCAATCGAAATTATGTCTGGACTAGCAAAAAAGGAAGAACTCATCCCTTCTATTATTGCCACTGTTATCATCATTGGAATCATTTACGGTTCTTATTTCTTAGCCACTTACTTTGGAAGCAAGAATGTCATAAAAGAAGAATAGAATACAATAAAAATAGAAAATATTTTACGATGTAATGAGTATTATATTTTCTATTTTTTTTATTTTATGAAGAAAAAAGTCGAATTATGTAAAAAAATAACACAAAAGAGTTTTTATTTCTAAATATTAATTGACTTTCATAAATATAAAATGATACAATATACATGCTATATAATATATAACTCGTTAACCAGAAAAATAAAAAGGGGAAAGGGGAATAAATTAATGGAACAAAAATTTTTAGAAACGGAAAAAAGGAAAGGTATTTTAATTATTATAGTCATTATGGTATGTTTACTTATTTTATCTTTGCTTTTATTTTTTTTATTTCATAAAAGACAATATGAAATAACATTTGATAGCAATGGAGGAAGTGAAATAGCCTCTGTAAAAGTAAAAGAAAACGATACAATAGAGCAACCAAATAATCCAGTTAGAGAAGGGTATATTTTTGCAGGTTGGTATTATTTAAATGAGTCATACGATTTTAATATCCCAGTAAAAAGTGATATGACGTTAAAAGCAGAATGGACAGTATTAACTAATGCAGAAGTAAAAGGAATTTCTCTAAATACTACAGAATTAACATTAAAACAAGATGACAGTGCAACTCTTAATGCAACATTACTTACAGAAGATGCAGAATCTGTTAAATTAGTATGGTCTTCTAGTGATGAAAACATTGCTACAGTTGATGAAAATGGTAACATTAAAGCATTAAAAGAAGGAACGGTAACCATTACAGTAGCAACAGAAGATGGAAAATATATAGCTAATTGCACAGTAACAGTAACAGCAAAAGAAGATTCTAATATAAATAATAATGACAACAATAACAACAGTAACAACAATAATAACAATAGTAATAACAACAATAATAATAATCAACCAAGTAATCCAAGCACGCCTAATACACCAACTACACCAAGCCAACCAGAAGAACAAAACAAGCCAACAACTGTTAACCCAACTGACGTAATTATTTCTGGACCAACAACAGTAGAAGAAGGAAAGAGTATTCAATTAAGTGCAACGGTAAAACCAGATAACGCAACTAATAAAACAGTTACTTGGAAAAGCAGTAAACCAGAAATAGCATCTGTAGATGGAAATGGAAAAGTAACAGGAGTAAAAGCAGGAACGGTAACCATAACAGTTACTACAGCTAATGGAATATCCAAAACATATACTGTTACTGTAACAGCAAAACCAGAACCACCTAAAGCAGATACCTATTCGATTACTTTCACAAGAGTTAAACAAGAAGGTACAAATAATGTAATGCAATACACATTTGTAGTATATAAAAATGGAAAGAGTTTCACAGATTATTTAGGATTTGACTGTGGAGGAACTAAAGCAAGAAAAGGAAATTTATATGTCTCACTAGAATCAGAAGCTTCAAGTGCAACATTAACATTAAACGATGGAAGTATTGTAAAAGCAACAGTAACATATAAAAATTAATAAAAGAGGGGAGTATATAAAATGACCAAAAAATTTAATAGATTTATCATACTAACAATTATGCTATTATTTGTATTATCTGTACCTGTATTTGCTAGAGAAGTAGATGTAAAAGAGATAGGTAATCAAATAGATTTATTACAACAAAAGCTAAACGTTACTATTGATTCGTATTATATTATAGGAAATTATGTATTCACATCAAATTATAAATTAAATACAAGAGATATAATGCTAGCTGCAAGAAGCATTCAAATAAGCGAAGAATATAATGGAAAAAACAAAGATAATGTATTAAGTGAAATGACAATCCACAAAGTGGAAAGAACATTTGATAACAAATTTCAACCTACAGGATGGAAAATAAAAGAAAATTATGTAGGTGAAACATCATTGACAAATTCAACTAAATTAGATATTCATTATATTGATTATAACTATGTAAAAGATCTTTTTACTGTAGAATTTGATTTAGACGGTGGAGAATTTGCTGACAAGAAAACATCCATTATGGTAGAAGAAGGCGAAAAAATCAAGAAAGACTTAATTACAGGAAAAAATGCACCAACTAGAGAAGGAAAAAAATTCAAAGAATGGGTAAAGGTAGAAAATGGTCAAGATGGAGCAGTATGGGATTTTGACACAGATGTCGTTAATAGCAACATTACATTAAAAGCAACATGGTATAATGAGGTAAATACGGAGAACCTATTAAAAGAAGCACAAAGTAAAATCCAAAAGAATGAATTTTATGGAGCAACCTTTGAAAATAAAGTTTTAACCTATCAAATATATGATAAAAACAAGAAAAATAGTGAAATTAAAGATACAGGATTAGTTGCAACTATTAGAGATATTTTAAAAAATGACAATGTGAAATTATTAACAGTTACTTATGGTAATAATCATTATGATTTTAACAGTGCAGAAATGAATGATGCTGAATCAGAAGCCTATAAAAAATTAAAAGAATTATTGGCAGCAGTAGCAAATAAAGAATTTGACAGCATTATTCAAGGAGATTTAGTAGGAAAAGAATTAACATTAACGATACAATTAAATGAAAATATAGCTTGTTCACAAAACAATAATAGCCAAGAAGAATATACCATCAAATTTACATATGAAGAACCAGCCACAGTAGGAGAAGAAATTCCTCAAAAAGATAAAAATGAATTACAAAGTACATTTAATTATACACAAGAAAGTATTTATCAAATAGAAGGAGAAGATGGTTCTTATAAAGTAACAGGAAGTGTAAAAGAGCAAAAAAACATTACAGGATTTGGAGAAAATCCAACAGGTTTCTATTTTGCTTATACAATAACATTAAATGAAGGAATTGATTTATCTAGTGTTAAAGTAAAAATACCAAAAGGAGATAATGAAGATGCAGGTTATAATATTGCAACGAAAGATGACTTCACAGAAAATCAATTAACAGTTTTAATGGAAGTTGGAGAAAACGAAAATGTTAAATACCGTGATATTATTGTTGAAGTTGATGGAGTTCCAACTAAAATAAGAATTGACTTTAGTGAATTAAAATTTTTACATGCACACACAGTATCCTTTAAAGGTATAAAAGCAAATGCACTTACAGTTTGGGATGGAGAAAAAATTACAGAAGATATGCTTCCAAAAGATATAGCACCAACTGATGCTTACCATGAATTTGCTTATTGGAACAAAGAAGATGGAACACAATTTAGTGAAATAACAGTAACAAAAGATAGTGGAGATATAGCCGTAGTAGCACATTGGAATCTATATTCAGACAAATTTGTTGCAGATGTACTTGAAGATTTAAATAGTACAGAAAATACTTCAAAATCAGAAAACTTTAGCGAAGAATTTATAATTGAAAATTATGTAAAAAATAGTGGAGAAGTTACAATCGCAGTACTTGACCCTACAACAAAATTATCAAGAATGAATGACACAAGCATTCCTGGAGCGATAGCTTATATATTATTAAAAGATGAAATTCAAGAAATTACATTATCAGTAAATGGAAAAACTGAGACATTTACAAAAGGTAATGTAAATGATTTAGAAACTTTAAAAGAAAATATTAAAAATGGTGCCAAAAAATTATATTCAGAGATATTAGAAACACAATTTGAAGGTAAAAATGATGACACAGTAACTTTAAGTGATTTGGCTAACAAAGAAAATTACAATAGTTTTACATTGAAATTTAACCCAGAGAAAGTTACAAATACAGTTACTCTTGTAAAATCACCAATGGAAAATGAAGTTTTACCTACAAACACAGTAGAAGTTCCAACAGATTATACTTTCACATTTGAAGCAAATGTAGCAAAAATTAATAGTGAGCAAACATTAAAAAATGCAATAGCAGGAGCAGTTAAAACAATATATATAGATGGAGATTTTAACGTTAATGAACCTATAAAAATTAATAGAGATGTTGTAATAAGTACAGAAACTAACAAACATACGATATCCGCTAATAGTGATATAGATTCAATATTTAGCGTAACAAATAATGCTAATGTAACGATAAATAACATTAAATTAAAAGGTACTAAAAAAGATATTGTTGTTGAAAGTGGTTCATTAACTACAGCTGGTTTAGAAATAATCAAAGATGGAGACACTCTTCCTGAAGGATTTGAAGCTGCTATTGAAGTTAAAAGTGGTGCAACATTAACTGCAAAAGAATTGATTTTTGAAGGTGAAACTTATGAAAAACCAGCTGTTAAGGCTGGAAAGAGTGCAACAGTCAACTTTACAGACAGTGCATCAAAACCTGCAACAAAACTTGACACAATAGAAAAAATTACAAAATATGAGAAGCAAGAAGTACCAAAAAATAATTTAGGTGACAAAAAAGAAGTTGATAGTACTTACAATTACAATAATTATTATAATAAAGAAGAAAATTCAAAAATATATAAAATTGTTTTCCATAACCATGAAGGAAGAAGGATTGCAGAATTTGTAAGATATTGCTATCATGACGACATAATCGAAGAGCCAAGTACGGCTGATTCATTTATTGCATTTGGAGGATTTGATTATGATGGATATACATATGATAAAATAGGTTATACGGAGAATGGATATAAGACTGTATTTTTCAATGATAATAAAGACGGAGTCATAGAGAATTTAGGAAAGGCTTCATCAGATAAATATTATTTTATAGCATATAAAGCAACATTAAAAAATTCTGTAAAACATGTTACAGATGCAGATAGCTTAGAAGCTGCTTTATCAGATCCTAAGATTAATGAAATATATATAGAAAATAATATTGATTATACAAAAAAAGGTCCTATTACTATTAATAAAGAACTTTCAATTATTGGACCACCTAGACATATAACACTACAAGTTGATGGAGGAATCAAAGTTACAGCAGATGATGTGTTTATACATAGGATAGATTTCGAAATAAATGCAACGAGTGATGATAAAGCATTAATAGATGTTACTACCAAGAGTTCAGAGAAAACCTTTAAATTTATATTGTGGCAATCAAGTTTAAAAAATGTTGGTACACCAGTGGATAGTGCTATCAAACTTGAAGGTTCAGAGAAAGTTGCAACTGATATTAGATGGAACACATTTGAATCAGGTAACATTAAAAATACTTTTATTGATATTGAGGATGCTTTGGCAGGAGTGTCAGAAATTTGTGGTAATACATTCAAAAAAATATCTTCTAGTGATAAGAAGATAAGTGATATAACTATAAAGAGTTTTGACGCAAGTGCACAGAAAACGGATACTGACGAACCTATTAGAATTGAGAACAATACATATAATAATGATTATGCAATTAAAATATTAAAGGAAGCTAATGAAAAAGTAGCTGATATTTTACTATCAACAACAAAACAAATAGTAATTGCCGTTGAATGTACTACATCAGAAGACTTTAGTAAAATAAAATTTTATACCAAAGACGTTCATAATATTATAAATAAATATTTAAACATTTCTGGTGAGGAAATAGATAAGCCAGCAGGTGTTCAAGACATTAAAGTAGTAGGAATGGAATCTGCTGAATAGGCAACAATAAAATTAATAAGGTGTGATGTTAAACATCACACCTTATTAATTTATTTTCAATTTACTATAAAAATTGCAAGTAATGATAAAAAGTACTTGCACAAAATAAGGAAAATGTGCTACAATATTTTAGACAAAGAATGAGAGAACATTAAACATTATAAAGAAATGTTAAACACTAGAATATAAAAGGAGGAAATTATCATGTCAGGACATTCAAAATGGCATAATATACAAGCAAAAAAAGGAAAAGCAGATGCCGCAAGAGGAAAAATATTTACAAAATTAGGTAGAGAATTATTAATGGCAGTAAAACAAGGAGGACCAGACCCAGCAGGTAACTCCAAATTAAAAGATGTTATAGCAAAATGTAAAGCAGCCAACATGCCAAACGATACCATAAATAATGCAATCAAAAAAGCAGCAGGAGCAGGAAATAACGAAAACTATGAAGAAGTAATCTATGAAGGATATGGACCAAACGGAATTGCCGTTATTGTAGAAGCGGCAACAGACAATAAAAATAGAACAGCAGCAGACGTAAGACACGCATTTTCAAAATGTGGCGGAAACTTAGGAACCAATGGATGTGTATCTTACTTATTTACCAAAAAAGGAATTATTGTTATAGATAAAGCAAACTGCAAATTAGACGAAGATAGTTTAATGATGCTTGCCATTGAAGCGGGAGCAGAAGATTTTGCCTCTGAAGAAGAAGTATATGAAATAACCACAACACCAGAAACATTCTCAGAAGTAAGAGAAAAACTAGAAGCAGAAAACTTAGAATTCTTAGAAGCAGGAGTGCAAATGGTACCATCTACTTATATAGCATTAGACGAAGCAGGCGCAGGCAAAATGGAACGTTTGCTAGACATGCTAGACGAACTAGACGATGTATCAGAAGTATACCATAACTGGGAAGAATAAAATAACAGAATAAAAAACAAAGTTCTAAAATAACAAAAAAGGCATATATATAATATATATGTCTTTTTTTGTGTCTCTTTGGGACGTTTTCAAATAGGACAATTAGGGATAAGTCTCCAGTTGGAAAGGAAGAAAAAATGATTGCAATTCATCCTATATTAAGATGTTTCCCTTTAAAAGTAGCAAAGAAAATAGAAGATTATTTTTTATCGGAAAATCTTAATTTAAATTTACTAGAAGAAATTCGCCTGCGTACCAATCGACCTATTTTATTAAAAATAGGTCAAGAAGAAAGAAAAGTAGAACATGTTATTACACAAGAAGAAATTTTAGAAACCTTGCAACATATTTGTGATAATTCCATATATAGCTATCAAAATCAAATATGTAAAGGCTATATTACTATGCAAGGTGGACATCGTGTTGGTATTACAGGAAATGCTATTATAAAAGAAGGAAAGGTTAGCAATATTAACTATATTTCGAGCCTTAATTTTCGTATTGCTAAACAAGTGCTAGGAGCCAGTAATAAAATTTTAAAATATATTATCAACGAAGAAGAAAATTCTATTTACAATACACTTATTGTATCTCCGCCAGGCGCAGGAAAAACTACTATTTTAAGAGATTTAGTTCGTAAATTAAGCAATGGTATTGAACAAATTAATTTTCATGGAATAAATATAGGAGTAGTTGATGAAAGAGGAGAAATTGCTGCCATGTATCGAGGCGTTCCTCAAAATGATGTTGGTATTCGAACAGATGTATTAGATAATGTAAGTAAAGAAGTAGGAATGAGTATGCTTATTCGCTCCATGTCACCCAAAGTCATTGTAGCAGACGAAATAGGAAATCCAGAAGAAATAAAACCAATTATGTATGCACTTTGTTCTGGTATTCGATGTGTATTTACTGCACATGGAGCTTCCATTGAAGACATTAAACTCAATCCTACCTTAAAGGAACTTGCAGAAAATGGGGCATTTGAAAGAATTATATTTTTAAGTGATAAAAAAGAAAAGGGAGAAGTACAAAAAGTATATTGCTTAAATAAAATAGAAAAGCAATATGTCTTATATGGAAATAATTAAAAAGAATGAAAATTGAGATTTCATTCTTTTTTGAATTTTTACTTTATCTAAAATTTTTACCATAAATTATAGTTCTAAAACGAGAATCCTCTGCATATAATTAAGATAGAAAATAAGAAGGACAAGGTAAGTAAAATGCAAATAATAAAATATGTAACTTTAATACTTCTTTTTACTTCTAGTAGTTACATAGGAGTGCTCATAGCAAAAAAATATCAAAATAGAGTAAGAGAATTAAAAGAAATAAAAAGTTCTCTTGCTATTTTTGCTACTAAAATAAAATTGACCTATGAGCCAATTCCACAAATATTTGAAGAACTAGGTAGAAAAGAGCAAAATAATATAAGTCAGCTTTTCAAATTAGCCTTTCAAAACATGAAACAGCTACCAGCAGGACAAGCATGGTTAGAAGCATTAGAAAAAGCAAATACCAACTTAAAAAAAGAAGATATAGAAGTATTAAAAGGACTCAGTAGTCTACTGGGAAAAGTAGACCTAGATGGGCAAGTAAGTGAAATAGAATTAGTAGAACATTTTTTAGATAAGCAAATAGAAATAGCAGAAGAAGAAAGCAAAAAAAGCGAAAAAATGTATAAAACACTAGGAGTTACTGCAGGGCTTGCCATGGTAATTGTATTAATCTAATAACAATCAAAAAGGAAGGAAAGAAAAACATGGATATTAATTTATTATTTAAAATAGCGGCTATAGGAATATTAGTAGCAGTATTGCACCAAGTATTAGTGCGTGCAGGAAGAGAAGACCAAGCAATGATGACAACCTTAGCAGGCTTAGTCATTGTATTAAGCATGGTCATCAAAGAAATTAGTACTCTCTTTGACACCGTACGAACCATTTTTGGACTATAACGCATACATACATCATATTTTTCGATGTAATAAACGATTAAAATTTATAAAATAGAAAGGGAACAAAGTAATAATGGAAATTGTTAAAATAATACGGAATTGGTCTAATAGCTTTAATTTTAATTATAATATTAAAACAATATAAGCCAGAATATGTAATTTATGTATCATTACTTGCCGGAGCACTCATTCTTACTTTAACCTTTTCCAAAATTTCAGGCATAATAGGTTTACTCAATAGTTTGGCAGGTAAAATTTCTATTCATCAGGAGTTTATTACACTATTAATGAAAATTACAGGAATAGCTATTTTAACTGAATTTGCAGTTAGTATATGCAAAGATTCAGGCGAAACAGCCATTGCCAACAAAATTGATATGGGAGGAAAAGTCATTATGGTTTCCATGTCAATTCCTATTATTGCAGGATTTTTAGAAACTATGGTAAAAATTTTGCCATAAAAAGGAGGAAACAATCATCCAAAGCAAAAATAAATTACAAATAACCATGTATCAAAAAATATTTATTTTTCTTTTGCTTATTCTTTTTTTATGTCCTACGGTTTGTTTAGCAGAAGAAATTTCTCAAGAGGACATTATAGCTAAACAAGAAGCATCGATTAACATTGGAAAATTTATAGAAGAAGCAAAAAAATATACATCAGAAGTATTTCAAGATACCAATTATAACGAATTACTAAATTCTGCTATAGCAGGAAACATTGACAATGCAAAATTAGGAAAAAGCTTATTAAATGTATTAGGAAAAGAAACAATTGACTCAATGAAGACAATTGTCAGTATTATCATAGTGGTTATCATTCATAGTATTTTAAAAAGCATTAGTGACGGTCTAGGAAATGACGGAATTGCAAAAATTAGCTATTATGTACAATATATTTTAATTGTTACTTTAATTATGAGTAATTTTGCAGATGTGATTACTATGGTAAAAAATTCAGTCTCAAATTTAGTTGCTTTTTCGAACACATTAATACCAATTTTAATAACCCTCGTTTTAACAACAGGAAACGTAGTATCTGCCAACCTTTTACAACCAATTTTGTTATTTCTTGTTACATTTATAGGAAACTTTATTATGAATGTTATCATCCCAGTTTTACTAGCTTCTACAGTTTTAGGAATTGTCTCTAAAATATCAGACTATGTGCAACTAGATAAATTATCAAAATTCTTTAAATCTAGTATTGTTTGGGTTCTAGGTGTTATTCTAACCTTATTTGTAAGTTTACTTTCTGTAGAAGGAAGTTTAAGCAGTAGCGTAGATGGAATTACTGCAAAAACTGCCAAAGCTGCGGTTTCTAGCTTCATTCCTGTTGTAGGAAAAATTTTAGGAGATGCGGTAGACACGGTTATTGGCTGTACATCTATTCTAAAAAATGCTGTTGGTATCGTTGGTGTTATTGTTATTCTTGGAATTTGCATTACACCAATTGTAAAACTAGTTATGCTTATGCTTACATACTATATAGGTTCAGCTATTTGTGAACCAATTGCAGACGAAAAAATTGTGAAATTGCTTGGACAAATGGGAGATACATTCAAGGTCTTACTTGCTATTTTATGCAGTTTGTCTGTTATGCTGATTATTGGAACAACTCTAGTAATGAAAATTTCTAATAGTGGACTCATGTATCGATAAAATATAATAGGAAGGGATAAATAAAACATGAACTTTTTAAATTCTTGGCTACAAGGTATTATGATTGCCGTTATTGTATCTACTATTATTGAAATGATTTTACCCAATGGTAGTAATAAAAAATATATTAAAGTGGTATTAGGAATCTATGTTGTATTTAATATTATTACACCAGTCATCAATCAATTCGTGAATTCCGATTTTGCACTATCTTCTATTTTGAATATAGAAGAATATACAAAAAAAATGGAGACATATGAAGTAGATAACAGGAATATAAATATAGATGAAACAAACGAAAATAATATTAAGCAAATTTACGAAGTAAATCTCAAAAATGATATAGAAGCAAAATTAAAAGAAAAAGGATATCAAGTAGAACAAATTAATGTAGAAATAGCTAATGATGAAACCTATCAAATAAAAACAATTTTACTATCATTAGAAAAAATAGTAGAAAAACAAGAAACTTCAAACACCATTGCCATTAATGAAATTGAAAAAGTGGAAATTCAAATAGGAGAAAATAAACAAGAGAAGCAAAGTGAACAAAAAAATCAAATCACAGAAAAAGAAAAAAAAGAAATTAAGCAATACCTAGCTTCTATCTATGAAACAAATGAAAAAGATATTACTATTTACTAAAACAACTATCCAATAAAAAGAACAAAATACAAAAGAAAGAGAGTGAGTTATATGTTAGAAGAGCAAAAAAAGAAAATAAAAGAAATTTTTTCAAAAAAGCCAGGAGAAAACAATAAAAGAAAAATCGAAAACTTAGTTGTATTTGTTATCATCCTAATCATCACTATTATAATTATTAACACAGTTTGGAGTGACAACAATAAGCAAGGAAACACTCAAAATAGTGCTGATAAAATATTAGCAATGGAAGAGATTAAGCAACCAGAAGAACAATCATATTCTAATGAACTAGAAGAAAAACTAAAAAGTATTCTTCAGAAAATAGAAGGAGTAGGAAAAGTAGAAGTATTATTAACATATTCGCAAAGCAGCCAAACAATGGCTATGTATAATGAAGATAGCACAAAAAGTGATACAGAAGAAACAGATACACGGGCGGAGGAAACAGAAAAATAAGCGAAACAACAAATAAAAGAGAAGTAATTTACCAAGAAATTAATGGAGAAAAAGTACCAGTAACACAAAGTATAATGAAACCGACAATCGAAGGAGCAATTGTAGCAGCAAGCGGAGCTAGTGATAGCAATATAAAAACCAACATAGTGCAAGCAGTAGAAGCAGCAACAGGACTGGCTACGCATAAAATTCAAGTCTTTGAAATGGCAAACTAAGGCATCAAAAATATGAGGAGGAAAAATGAAAATATTAAAAAGAAATCAAATTATTATTTTAGTTATTGCTCTAATGTTAGTTTCAGCAGGATATTTAAACTTTACAACAAGGCAAGGTGAAAACTCTATTCCAACGGTTGCTGAAGAAGAAAGTAACTTACAATACGCAGGAATTGGAGACGCAAAATTAGTAAGCAGTAATGGTATAGTAGAAGCAAATGAGCAAACACAATTAGTGCCCAATAATGAAATAGCACAAAATACGTTAGGAGAGGAAAATCAAAATGAAGTAACTACTAGCACCAATAGCAATGTTAGCAAAGATACGAGCAGTTATTTTTCATCATCTCGTTTGAACAGAGAAACTATGTATTCACAAATGATTGAAAGTTACCAAGAAATACTAGAAAATGAATCAATTAGTGAAACACAAAAAGCAATTGCACAAACAGAAATACAAAATATAAATGAAACAAAAAATAAAATTATGATATGTGAAAATTTAATAAAAACAAAAGACATTCAAGATTTAATCATTTTTGTTAATGACAAAAGTATTAGTGTTGTAGTAAGAGCAGATAAACTAGAACAAGAACAAATTGCACAAATTCAAAATATTATTGCAAGAGAAATGGAAACAGATATTACTAACATTCATATTAGTAATAAATAAAAAATTTCAAAAAGGCACTTGTAAAAAACGAAATTATTGATATAATAAATAACATGTTGAAAAAAACAAAAAAATAGGAGGAAAAAGTTATGGTAAAAAAAGTAGCAATACTTGCAAATGGAGGAGACGTATCAGGATTTAATGCAGTTATTCGTGCCATTGTAAAAACAGCAGAAAATAATGGCGTAGAATGTTATGGATTTATTGACGGATATCGTGGATTATTAAAAAATGATTATATAAAATTAAGTAGTGCAGACACAGCATCTGGTATTTTACAAAAAGGTGGTTCTATTATTTCATCTTCTACTAATGCTAATGTATTTCGTTATAAAGTAGTAGATGAAAATGGAAATGTAAGCTACCAAGATTTATCTGAAAAATGTGTACAAAATGTAAAAGAAGATGGATTTGACTGCATCTTTACACTAGGTGGAGACAGTACCCAAAAATCAGCAAGAGATTTCTCATTAAGAGGAATTAATGTAATTGGTGTACCAAAAACAATAGATAATGATGTAGCTTGTACAGATATTACTTTCGGTTACAACACAGCTGTATCTGTTGCAACAGAAGCATTAGATAGGCTTCATACTACAGCAGAAACACACGACAGAATTATGGTACTAGAAGTTATGGGAAGAGAAGCAGGATGGATTGCATTAGAATCTGCTATCGCAGGTGGTGCAGATGTTGCCTTAATTCCAGAAATTCCATATGATATCAACAAAGCAGCAGAAGCTATAAAAGAAAGACAAAAAATCGGTAAAAACTTTAGCATTGTTGTTGTATCAGAAGGGGCATTTCCAAAAAATGGAGATGTATCAGTTGTAAACGAAAGAGATAATGGAGAAGGAGTTATTAACATTCAACTTGGTGGTGCAGGAGAAAAAGTAGCAAAAGAATTAGAAAAACTAACTGGGTTAACAGCAAGATGTACAGTTCTTGGCTATATGCAAAGAGGTGGAACACCAACTGCATTTGACCGTGTACTTTCTACTAAATATGGTGCAAAAGCAATGGAACTTGCTCTAGAAGGAAAATTCAATGTATTAACCGTTTTAAAAGATGGAAAGTTAGACTATGTTGATTTAGAAGATGTTGTAGGAAATAATAAAGAAATTGGTGCAGTGCAAGGTGGAACAGAAGAAAGTAATGTAAGAATTGTAACTATGGACCATGATTTAGTAAAAACAGCAAGAGACATAGGTATTAACTTAGGAGATTAGTAATATGTTAGATTTTAAAGAAGAAATTGCACAAGCATTGCAAAAGGCAACAGGTCTAGAAAAAGAAGAATTAAAAAGTTACATAGAAGTGCCAAAAGATACTTCTATGGGAGATTATGCTTTCCCATGTTTTAAACTGGCCAAAACATTAAAAAAAGCACCACCTGCAATTGCAGAAGAAATAAATGAAAAATTGCAAGTCAATGAAAGCATCATAACAAAAGTAGAAATAGTAGGTGGGTACATCAATTTCTATGCAAATAACAATACTTTTATAAATGAAGTATTAAAAGAATATGATTCCAAAAAAGAACAATATGGAAACTCTAAAATAGGAGAAGGAAAAAATGTCGTTATAGATTATTCTGCTCCTAATATTGCAAAGCCATTTCATATTGGGCATTTACGTTCTACGGTAATTGGTGGAGCTTTATACAATGTTTATAAATTTTTGAATTATAATGTAACAGGAGTTAATCATTTAGGAGACTATGGAACCCAATTTGGCAAGTTAATTGAAGGCTATAAATTATGGGGAAAGGAATACAACATTGAAGAAGAGCCAATTAATGAACTAACTAAAATTTATGTAAGAATTAATGAACTTTGTAAAAACGATGAGAGTGTTTTAGAAAACTGTCGTAATAATTTCAAAAAATTAGAAGATGGAGATTCTTATTGCGTCGAAATATGGACAAGATTTAGAGAACTAAGTTTAAAAGAATTTCAAAAAGTATATGATATGTTAGGAAGCAAATTCGACTCTTGGAATGGAGAAGCTTTTTATTCAGATAAAATGCAAGAAGTAGTAGAAATCTTAGAAAAAACAGGAAAATTAGTAGAATCTGAAGGAGCAAGAGTAATTGAATTAGATAATATGGCTCCTTGCATTATTGAAAAAACGAATGGTTCGACTACATATGCTACAAGAGACTTAGCAGCTATCTTGTACCGTGCTCGAAATTATAATTTTGATAAAGCAATCTATGTTACTTCTTATGAACAAGTATTGCATTTTAAACAAGTATTTTCGGTAGCAAAACTACTAGGATTAGATGAAAAATATACGAATGGTTTAGAACATGTACCTTTTGGAATGGTAAGACTAAAAACAGGAAAAATGTCAACAAGAGAGGGAAATATAGTAAAACTAGAAGATTTACTTAATGAAGCAATTTCAAGGGCTCTAAAAGTAGTAGAAGAGAAAAATCCAGATTTAGAAAATAAGGAAGAAGTTGCAAAAAAAGTAGGACTTGGAGCAGTTATTTTCAACGACTTATCAAATAGCAGAATTAAAGACGAAATATTTGATTGGGATACCATGCTAAACTTCCAAGGGGAAACAGGTCCTTATGTACAATATATTTATGTACGTACCAAAAGCGTACTTGAAAAAGCAGGATATGTGCCAGAATACAAAGACATCAACACAAACATTTTAGCAGATGAGGCTTCTTGCACCGTAATAAAAACAATTGCAAACTTTGCAGACACATTAAAACAAGTAGTAGAAAAAAACGAACCATCTATTCTTGCAAGATATTTAATTGAACTTAGCCAAAGTTTTAGCAGTTTTTACAATAACAATAAAATTATTGGAGAAGAAAAAGAAGTACAAGATGCTCGTTTATACTTAACTTATGTAGTAGGCAATATTTTAAAAACAGGGGCAAATTTACTAGGAATAGAAATGCCAGATAGAATGTAAAGAACAATACAACAATAATTGACAGAATAAAAAGTAAAAAATATTCCTAAAACATAAAAAAACATAAAAAAATTTAAAAAATTTTAAAAAATTTTAAAAAAAGTATTGCATTTAAAATTTTTAATGGTATAATTATTTCAAATTCATACGAAAGGAGAAAATAAAATGAAAAAAGCATTAACAATTACATTATTAGTTGCGCTAGTTTTAACATTAGCATGCACAGTTGTAAACGCTAATACAAAAAGAGAGGATTTAGTAAAATACCTAGTTGACAAAGCTAAAGACTATGGTTATACCGATGTAGAGGCAGAAATCGAGAGAGCTTTACCAGCAGAAATTGATGATGCTCAATATACTGAAGTTGTTAACCAAGTTAAAAATGCCGAAGCAGTTATTGGTGATACTGATCCTGCAGAATTAACTGCAACACAAAGAGAACAAGTATTAAGCTATGCAAATGCAGCAGCTAAAGAAGTTGGACTAAAAGTAGTAACAGATAGCAAAAACAAAACTGTAGATGTTGTAAATATTTCAACAGGTAAATCAGTTATTAGCAGAACTTATGAAGATGGAAAATTAGTTCAAACAGGAAGCGACAATTTAGTATTTGTAGTATTAGCTGGTGTAGCAATTATTGCCGTTGCTGGAACAGTAGTAGCAAAAAAGGTTAGAAGCTAATGCGTAAAGCACTAAATAAAAAAAATACAATACTAAAAGCAACTATTAAAAACATAATAGTTGCTTTTGTATATGTAGTAATCATAGTAGCTATAATCACTTTACTTTTTTCATCTAAAATTAGCATGGCAATTTCGCTAATTAATACTATCTCTGTTGACACAAGTAAAAAAGTATTAAGTGACGTAAAAATAGATTTAGAACATAATAAATTAGAAAGTTATCCATCCATAGGGGAGCGCTATGCAACTCTTATTATAGAAGACTTAAATGTAAAACTACCATTATATTTTGGAGATTCTCTTTCTATTCTAAGGTATGGAGTAGGGCAATCAAGTAAAGGCTATTTTCCTGGAGAAGGTGGTTCAATTATTTGTATGGCACACAATACCAGTGGCTTTTTAAGAAAGTTACCAGAAATAAAAGTAGGAACCAAAATAAAAATAGAAACGGTATATGGAGATTATACTTATACAGTTGATGAAACAAAAATAGTACATCAAACAGAAACAGATGCTGTACCAGTTCAAAAAGAAAAAGAAATTCTTATGTTATATACTTGTTATCCAGTTAATAGCATTGGGCATGCTACCCATAGGTTTATAACATACTCAAGCTTAGACTAAAATAGAAGAAAGGGAATTATAAAAATGGTAAAAAAAATTGTTTCATACATTGTCACATTTATATTAATTATTCTTTTAGTGGCAAGTACAGCTATTACAATTCTATCTCAAACAATACTAAAAGAAAAATTTGTACTAAGTTTATTAGATAAAAATAATTATTATACTGAAACATATAATGAAATATTCGAATCTTTTAAAAATAATACAGTACAGTCTGGTTTAGAAGAAACTATTTTAGATGGTATCATAACAGAAGAACAAGTAAAAACAGATATACAATCATTAATAAAATATATTTACACTGGAAAAGAAATGTCAATTGATACAGAAGGAATTAAAACAAAACTACAAGGAAAAATTGAAGAAATAATTAACGAAAATAATAAAAGAGTAAACACAGAAGAACAACAAGCAATTAATATTTATATAGAAACAATTGCTAATATATATCGTGATGGCATTGTTTATGCAGAAAAATACATACAAACTATTCAAAATGTATTTGCAAAAGTACAAACAATATTAGCTAAAGTACAAATAATTCCTTATTTAGTAACTCTTGGCATCATTGTAATCTTAATTTTTATCAATAGAAAAGAAAGTTTAAAATATTTATCTATAGCATGTATTAGTACAGGAACATTATTTATTATACTAAAAATAGTAGAAAGTTCTACTATGCAAGTACACAATATTTTACTACTTAATAAAGCTTTTTCCAATGTAATTATTAATGCAATTCAAAGCATAATAACTTCTCTTTTAATAACCGGAATTGTATTTTGCATACTTGGTTTGCTATTTAGCATCATAGGCAATATAAAAACGGGAAAAAGAACAAAGGAATAATATCATGGAGACAACACAAATAAGATTTAAAAGAAATTTAATATTAAAAAGAATCATATTTTTATTTTTGCTACTTGCAACATTCTATATCATTTTTAATTTTTCTTCACAAAATGGTATAGAATCTGGAAATATAAGTGAGAAAGTAACTAAATTTATAGTAGAAATATTTTCTAAAATTAAAACAATGGATTCTAGTATGAAGCTTCATTATATAGCAAAATTACATCCTATTGTTAGAAAATTAGCTCATTTTAGTATTTATACTTTAGTGGGTTTCTCAATTATGGGATTTATGTGTACATTTAATATAAAAAATAAATATAAAGTGTTGGTTAGTATTGTAATTGGAGTCATATATGCAGTTACAGATGAAATTCACCAAAGTTTCACTCCAGGAAGATTGGCAAGCCCTATAGATGTTTGCATTGATTCATTGGGAGTTTTTACAGGAATTTTCATTATGATGCTTTTTGTAATATTTATAGAGGCAATTGCGAATTGGCTGAAAAGATAAAAATAATTTATAATATAAAAAAGATTTTAGAGTTTTATAAGAATTCTAAAATCTTTTTTTATGAAAAATAAAATATGTAATTTTTTCCAAAATAATTAGCAATTAATATACATAAAAGCACAAACTTAAAAAAACTTAAACACTTAGAACAACAATAATTTCAACAAAAATAAAACGTATTTATATTTTGTTTCAAAAAATTTCAAAAAGTGCTAAAAAAAGACAATAAATAATTGACATTATTTTCAATAAATTATATAATTATATTTACTAGGGGGAATTTAAAATGGGTACAAATTTAGAACATGATAATGCCATTTTACTAGATGATGTTATATTAGAAACTCAAGTAAAACAAGAAGAAATAGTTAGCAATAAAAAAATTATATATAAAACCATAAAAAGATTTGTAGATATCATAGGAGGCTTAGTTGGGGTAGTCATTCTAATTCCAGTTACAGCCATTTTATACATAGTAAATAAAATATCAAAAGAAAATAAAGGACCATTATTTTTTGACCAATTACGTATAGGAAAAGACGGAAAAGAATTTAAATTATATAAATACCGTTCTATGGTAATGCATGCAGATGAAAAACTATGGGAATATTTAAATGAGAATGAAGAAGCAAGAGAGGAATATCATAAATATAAAAAATTAAAGGATGACCCTAGAATTACAAAACTAGGTAATTTTTTAAGAAAAACAAGTTTAGATGAGTTACCTCAATTAATAAATGTATTAAAAGGGGAAATGAGTTTGGTTGGACCACGTCCATACCTTTATAGAGAAAAAGAAGATATGGGAAGCAAATATCAACAAATTATAACAGTTAAGCCAGGACTTACAGGCCTATGGCAAGTAAGTGGTAGAAGTGATGTTGATTTTAATGAAAGACTTGAAATAGATATTAAATATATTAAAGATAGAAGTTTATGGTTAGACTTAAAAATACTTTTAAAAACATTTTTTAGAGTTTTTAGAGGAGCTGTATAGTATAAATGAAATTTCATAGAGACAAAAATAAAAAAATAGCACTAGGTAGCATATAAATCTATTTATATATTATCTAAATATAAATAGAAAAAGGAGTATTTTAATTGAAAAGGAAAAAAGTATTACATATTGTCGAAGCTTTTGGTGGAGGTATATTTTCTGTATTACTAGATTTAACAAATAAAATGGTAGATGAATTTGATATATCAATTGCTTATGCAGTTAGAGCAGAAACTCCAAGAGATTTTAAAAATTACTTTGACAAAAGAATAAAATTTATAAAAATAGAAAATTTTACAAGAAACATAAGTCCACAACAAGATATAAAAGCACTAAAAGAAATTAAAAAAGCAGTAAAAGAAGAAGAGCCGGATATAGTGCATTTACATTCATCAAAAGCAGGAGTATTAGGTAGATTAGCTATAAGTGGTAGAAAAGTAAAAATGTTTTATAACCCTCATGGATTCTCTTTTTTAAAACAAGATAATTCAAAATTAAAAAGAATGATATATTGGCTAATAGAAAAAGCAACAGCAATATATAATAAAAAATGTACAATAGTAGGATGTTCAAATGGTGAGTATTTAGAAGCTAAAAAATTAAATAAAAATTCAATTTGTATAAATAATGGAATAGATATTGAAAAATTAAAAAAAGAGACAGAAAAAGTAGAAAAAATTGCTCATAACAGCAGTGTAAATGATTATACAGTAGAAGAAAATAAACGTCATATAGATTTAAAAGAAATTGATTGTAACAATTTGAAGATATGTACGGTAGGAAGAATTGAATATCAAAAGAATCCAAAAGTATTTAATGAAATTGCGTCAAGTATGCCAACTATTCAATTTACATGGATTGGTGATGGAGAATTAAAAGATACATTAGTAAGTTCAAATATAAAAGTAACAGGTTGGAAAACTAGGAAAGAAGTATTAGAAATTTTAAGTAAACAAGACATATTTATATTAACTTCATTATGGGAAGGTCTCCCTATTTCCTTACTAGAAGCAATGTATATGAAAAAGATATGTATTGTTAGTAACTGTATAGGAAATAGGGATGTTATAGAAAATGGAGTAAATGGATTTATAGCTGAAACGTCAAAAGATTATATAAAAATAATAGAAAACATACAAAAGAATAAAGCAAATATACAAATTAAGAATAATGCTCATAATGACATTATGACAAAATATAATAACAATGTTATGACGCAAAAGTATAAAAAAGTGTATGTAAACAAATAAAAAATTAATAGTCTAAAAATATATTATAATGAAAATTTTACAATACAATTAAAAAAGGTGAAGTTATGAATGATTTAATTAGTATAATTGTACCAATATATAATGTTCCAAATGATATGTTACAAAAATGCATTGAAAGCTTAATTAAACAGACATACAAAAATATTGAAATAATATTAGTTAATGATGGCTCGACCAATAGAGATAATATAAGAATATGCAACAAATATTTAGAATTAAGCAATAAAATAAAACTTATAAATCAAATTAATATGGGATTATGTGGAGCAAGAAATACTGGAGTTAGTAATGCAACTGGAAAATGGATTACTTTTGTAGATGGTGATGATTGGATTGAAAAAGATGGATTTGAAAAAGTAATAAATAGACTAAAGGACTCCCCAGATATAGTTTGTTTTGGAACAATAAAAGAGTATAAAAAAAGTTCTTTTTTATATGAATTTGATAATTTATTTGAAGATGGAAAAGTATATAAAAAAGATTGTAAAATTTTTTTAGATGTTTTATTTGACTTTAATAGCAATATTTCAGATGTAACAGCTAAATTATATAATAAAGAATTTTTAACAAAAAATAATATTTTTCATGATTCTGAAATAAGACAAGGGGTAGAGTCATTTGATTTTAATTTTGATGCTTTCAGAAAAGCAACAAAAATACAATTTATAAAAGAATATATTTATCATTATGTATATAATGATAAATCTATTACAACTAAACCAAATAATCAAGGATATTTACAATTGTTATTTGGACTAGAAAAAGTCGAAAATAAAGTATTAAAACTTGACAATGAAACAGTTACAAAATCTTTTTATAACAGAATTAATTATATCATAGTAGCAACAGCAATTAGTGGATATTTTAATCCTGATTCAAAAATTAAATATAGGATAAGAAAAAAAACATTTGAAGAATTTATAAATAATGAAATAATAAAAAAAGCTTTAAAGTTTAAAAGTAAAATTGATATAAAAAGAAAAATGGTATTATTTTTTATAATAAAAAAAATATATTTGCCAGTATATTTGTTAGCAATAATTAGAAAAATACAAAAATTAAATTAAAATTTAAAAGAGGTAAAAATGATAGTATATATTATATTTTACATAATAATATTTTTGTTATCTTTTAAGATACAAAAGAAAAAGTGGGATGTTTATGATATATTATTTTTAGGTATAATTATTCTTTTCTCAGGATTAAGATATGGAATAGGATCTGATTATATATTATATGAATCGAGTTACCAATTGGGTACAAGTATAGAGAATGCTTTACAAAGTAGAACAGGTATAGGATATACATTATTAACATATTTTTTTAATACAAAATTAAACTTAAATTATCAAGCTTGGATATTTATAGTTTCTTTTTGTACTAATTTTTTAATATATAGTTTTATGAAAAAACATTCAGAAAGACCTGGATTAGTAATGTTAATATATATAGCACTTGGATTTTATGCGTTTTCTCTTAATGGATTTAGGCAAAGTATAGCTACAATGTTTGTTATTTATGGATTAAATTATTTACAAAGAAAGAAAAAAATTAAATGCTTAATCTTTTATTTAATAGGTTTCTCGATACATTCAATATCATTGTTGAGTATATTAGTATTTTCTTTCTTATATTTAAAGCCAAAACTAAAAATAAGACCGTTATATGTATTAATAATAAGTTTAATTGGCTTTATATTATATGATTTTCTGTATTTAAAAATAGTAGGGGGAATGGATGCATACCAAATGTATTATGATACAGCTAATGAGTATAAATCAGGAGTTGGAACATATCTTAATGTATTATTTTATATAGTAATATATACATTTATCATGATTACGAATATGAAAAAAATTGAAGATTATAATGGCAATAATAATTTATATTTTAAAATAGCAACGATAGGAATAATTATTAATATATTTTCAATAAAAAATTGGCTATTTAATAGAGTTGCTTTACAATTTTTAATTTTTATAACTTTTATATTAGCTAGCTACTATGAAATACAAGATTTTAGAAAAAAAAGATTAGAAAGTCTTATATTTTATACAGTAATATTTATTTATTATATAATGAATGTAGTATCATTCAATGGCATTTTGCCATATCAAAGTGTTATATTTTAACAAATAATATAATAAAATCTAAAATTAATAATTTTAACAGAAAGGATTCGAACTATGAAAATAGACGTTATTACTTTACATAATGTAAAAAATTATGGGTCTGCTTTGCAAACATATGCAACACAAAAAACGTTGGAAAAACTAGGAAATGAAGTTGAAATAATAAATTATTATAGAAAAGTAGATGTAGAAGAAACTATGGTAAAAAGAAGAATTGATAGCTCATCTATTTTCTCTAGAAATATTATCACAAAATTTATTGGAAAATTATTTTTAACTACATCTATAAACAAACAAATAGAAGTTTTTCATAAGTTTTTAGGTAAATACGTCCATTTAACAAAAAAATATTATTCAAATGAAGAATTAAAAAAAAATACGCCAAAAGCAGATATATATTGTACAGGAAGCGATCAAGTATGGAATAGTGAGTGGAATGAAGAAATTGATAGAGCTTTATTTCTAGATTTTTTAGAGAATGATGTACCTAGATTTGCTTATGCTTCAAGTTTTGGAAAAATAGAACTTGAGAAAAAAGAAGAAGAAGAACTAAAAAAAATGTTAATAAAATATAAAAGGATTTCTGTTAGAGAAAATTCTGCATTAAAAATATTAAAAAAAATGGGAATAGACAATGCTATCCAAGTATTAGATCCAACATTATTATTAAATAAAAAAGCATGGAAAGATATAAGTGAAGAAGTCAAAATAAAGAAACCATATATTTTGGTTTACCAATTAAATAGCAACAATCCAAAATTTGATGAATATGTCAAAAAACTATCAAAAAAGAAAAAAATGCCAGTATTAAGAATTTCTAATGTAAACTATCAATTTTTTAAATACGGTAAACTTGTATTTTGTCCTACAATAAATGAGTTTTTATCTTATTTTGATAAAGCAGCATATATTGTTACTGATTCTTTTCATGCTACAGGTTTTGCAATAAATTTTAATAAAAAATTTGTATGTATTTTTCCGCAAAAATTTAGTACAAGATTACAAAGTATATTAGAGTTAACAAACTTAGAAGAAAGAAGAGTAAATAATTTTAATGATTTAACTATTATTGACAAGGAAATAGAATATGAAAAGGTTAATAAAATATTAGATGAAGAAAGAAAAAAATCTATTAACTTTATAGAAGAAACTATCAAAGAATGTATAGAAAGGAGCAAAATAAATGGGGGGGGGTTAGAAAGTTCTGTAAAAAAATTGCAAAATTTATTTTAGCCAGTCAACCTGAAAATTATGTAGAAGTTAAAATCTCCCAAGTTAATTATGGAGAAATATTAAAAAATAAAAATATTGTAATTACAGGTGGAGGACGAGGATTAGGCTATTATATGGCAAAAAAATGTATTCAAGAAGGAGCTAATGTTATAATTTCGGGTAGAGATGAAAATAAACTTATTAAAGCATGTAAGGAACTTGGTAAAAATTGTTCATATATAGTATTTGATATAAGTGATGTAGATAATGCTAATTTGTTTATAAAGCAATGTTGCAAAAAATTTAAAAATGGTGTGATAAATGCTCTTATCAATAATGCAGGAATAAACTTATATGAGGGAAGTATCGAAAACGTAACAACAGAAAGTTTTGATAAACAATTTGATATTAATCTTAGGGGAACATATTTTTTATCAAAAGCATTTATTGAGAAAAAAATAGAGAATAAAGAAAATGAGGGAGAATCTGAATTAATAATAATTAGTTCGCAAGGCGGTTCATGTGCATCTGATTTACCATATAGATTAACAAAAGCATCCCTAAATTCTTTAATACAGGCATTGGCAAAAAAATATTACAAAAGTGGAATTAGAGTAAATGGTATAGCACCTGGTGTAACAATATCTGATATGACAAAGGATTATGCTGGAACAAATGGCAATAATTTGGCAACAGATGAAAGTTCAGGTAGATGTTTTTTACCAGAGGAAATAGCAGAAGTTACTTTATTTTTATTGAGCGATGCAAGTAAATGTATTTCAGGTGAAATCTTACATTGCAATGCGGGAAATCATATAAATATATAAAAAGGAGAATATATATGTATACAGAAATAAAAAGTTATCAAATTTTAATAGCATTATTAAAAGAGTATGGAATTAAACATTGTGTACTGTCGGCAGGATCAAGAAATGTACCTTTTGTTCATTCTGTTGAAGAAGATGATTTCTTTAAATGTTATTCCGTTGTAGATGAAAGGAGTGCGGGATATTTTGCATTGGGCTTAGCACAAGAATTAAATGAACCAGTTTTAATATCTTGTACAGCTTCTACAGCATCATGTAATTATTGGCCACCTGTTGCAGAAGCATTTTATCAAAGAGTTCCAATAATAGTATTAACAAGTGACAGAGATTTTAGAATGCTGGGTCAATGGGAAGATCAAATGATAAATCAAGTAGGTATGTTTGATAGGCATGTACAAAAATCAGTTAATCTACCAATTATAAATACAGTAGATGATGAAATCTATTGCCAAAGACTAATAAATGAAGCATTTTTGGAATTAAATCATAATGGTAGAAAAGGGCCAATTCATATAAATGTTCCAACCTATGATTATAATATGTCCTTTAATGTAAAAGAACTTCCAAAAGTAAAAAAAATAGAAAGAATTAGTTTGTGCGAAGATAAATCAAAATGGGATGAAAAAGTAAAAAAATTACAAAATTGCAAAAAAGTCCTAGTTGTATGTGGACAAAAAAGTAACGTTACTCCAAAATTAGAAAAAGAAATAAAAGATTTCTTTAAAAACTATAATGCAACTATAGTAGTAGATCATATGTCAAATGTCCAGATAGAAGAAGGAATAAATACTATAACATGTTTTGATCCTAAATATTCAAATAGTAATATAGTTAAGGAGCTACTACCAGATGTATTGATAACTTTTGGGGGACAAATTTTCTCTTCAATAAAAGAGCAATTTAGAAAATTAAATGGAAAATTTGAACATTGGAGTATAGAAGAAGATGGACAAGTAGTTGATACGTTCAAGAGTTTAAAAACAATATTTGAATGTCAACCAGAATATTTCTTTGAATATTTTAATAAAAATTCAAAGAATAAGAATAGTATGGAATATTATAATAATTTTAAAAAATACTCAGATTCAGTAGAAATGCCTGAATTTAGATTTTCACATATTTATGCAATAAAAAATGTTGTTCAAAAAATGCCATCGAATTCAATTTTACATTTAAGTGTTAATGATAGTATTAGAATAGCTAATTATTTTAAATTAAATAACAATATAAAAACATATGCAAATATAGGCACTTATGGAATTGATGGACCTTTATCTACATTCTTAGGTCAAGCAACAGTTAGTAACAAGGAGAGTTTTCTTGTAATAGGGGATTTAGCTTTCTTTTATGATATGAATGCATTAAGAATAAATAGCATAAAAAAGAATGTACATATTTTAATGATAAATAATCATGGAGGTTCTGAGTTTTACTATAATAAGACATGTTTAAATAAATCAGGAGAGCTACATACATCAGCAAGACATAATACAAAAGCAAAAGGATGGGTAGAAGAAAATAATTTTACATATTTATCAGCAAATGATAAAGAATCATTTGAGGCTAATGTGGAAAAATTCATGAAAATACAAGATGAAAAGCCAGTATTTTTTGAAGTATTTACTGAGATGAAAGATGATGCTCAAACAATTTTTGATTTTTATGATTTTAGTAGTCCACGAACACTAAAAGATGAAATTGTAAATAAAAGTAAAAATATTATAAAAGGAACAATAGGCCAAGATAAAGCTAAGAAGATAATCAATATTTTAAAGAAGAATTAGCATTAGAGGAGGAGTTATATGCTAGATATTGGTAAGCTAAAAGAATATGAATATATTTCTTTTGATATTTTTGATACACTAATAAAAAGAAATTGTATTCATCCACATGATGTATATTCTATTGTACAAAAAAAATATAATAGTAAGTTTAAAGATAAAATTTTTGATTTTTTAACTAAAAGAGTGAATAGTGAAATAAAAGCTAGAAAATCATCTGAGAGTGAAGAAATAGAATTTAATGATATATATTCATCCTTAGAAAAAGAATATCCTACAGAAGTATGCGATAGATTAAAAAAGATTGAAATAGAAGCAGAATTAAATATTTGTCAAATAAATAATGAAATGATTGATATTTTAGAATATTGCAATAAAAACGGAAAAAAAGTAATTTTAACATCAGATATGTATTTAGATAAATCTGTAATTGAAAGAATTTTAGATAAAAACAATATAAAATATTATAAGCTTTTTTTATCCTCTGATTTTAAAGTTACAAAATCAAGTGGAAATTTATTTTTTAAAGTTTTAGAAGAGTTAAAGATAAACAAGAATGAAATAATTCATATTGGTGATAGTTATAAAAGTGATTACCTAAATCCAAAATCCATAGGTATAGAAGCAATTCATTATATTAAAAATGATAATAATTGTTATTACAATGCGACAATAAAAAACAATATAAGTTCAAATGTATTAAGTAGTTTTATAAAAAACAATTTAATCTATAAAGAGAAAAAATTATATGATTGGGGATATGTATGTTTTGGACCAATTTTGTATGGATTTACTAAGTGGTTAATAGATAATTTACAAAAAGAAAAAATAAATAAAGTTTATTTTATGGCTAGAGATGGATACATAATAAAGAAAGTTTTTGATGTGATAAATAATACTAATATAAAAAGTTATTATCTTTATGCTTCAAGAAGGTCAACTATAGTACCTTCATTATGGCAATGCAAAGAAATAAATGAAATATATACTTCAATGTATGGAGTAAAAAAAATACGTTTAGATAAGTTCATAAAAAGAATTGGATTAGATGACATTGATTTATCTAAGGAAATAAAGCAATATAAATTAGACTTAGAAAAAGAATATAGTATAGAATTTATGAAAACAAATGAAGATTTTATTGATTTTATGAAAGCAATATTTGATAGAATTATTAATAATTCTAAAAAAGAATATTCATGTATGAAAAAATATTTAGACAGTGTTGATTTTAGAGGAAAACTAGCTGTAGTTGATATAGGATGGGGCGGAAATATGCAAATGTCATTATCAAGAATCTTAGATAATGATATATATGGATATTATGTAGGTTTAATATATAATCAAAATACATCAAGAATGAAAGGCTTTTTATTTGATAAAGATTATAAAAAAGAAATACGCTCAAACATAAATAGAAATAATGGAATATTTGAATTTTTATTCTTAGCAAGACATGGATCTGTAAAATGTTTTAATAATTCAAAAGAAAATGTAGAATTTTACGATTATGAATATAAAAATTCTCATGAACTAGAATTATCAACTAATATACAAGAAGGTGCCATTGATTTTGTAAAAGACATTAATAATGCCAGTTGCAAAGAGTACATTGAATTTAATTCAGAAGTTTGTAGTAATAATTTTACATTAAGTTTAGATAAACCTGATAAAAAAATATTAGAAACATTTGGAAATTTAAAGTTTCTTGACTATGAAATCCTTGACGTAGCAAATGCAAAAAAAATATCATATTATTTTGTTCATCCAAAAATTTTTATAAAAGATTTTAGAAAGAGTATATGGAAAATAGGCTTTTTAAATAAAATAATTTATGCAAAAAATATAAATTACTATTTTGGAATGTTATATTGGAAATTAATACAAAAAATAAAAAAGGGGTAAGGGAACATGAAGATAAATTTTTATTTGCCACAAGTTTATAAAGGAATTGCTGGAGGATATAAAGTGGTATACCAATATTCAAATTATTTAGCTTCAAAAGGACACGATGTGCATATTTATTATAATCTAAAAGATGGAAAAAATTCTAAGCATATTCCTAAAATCGTTGTGAGACTAATAAGAAGAATAAGATTTATTGGATATCCAAAGTGGTATAAATTAAATGATAAAATCTCTCAATCAGCAGTTAAAAATTTTAATGAAAAATATATTAGAAATGCGGATATTAGCATATGTACATCACCAAATACTGCATATCAAGTTTATAAACTTTCAGAAAATAAAGGTAATAAATTTTATTTTATACAAGGATATGAGAATTGGGGAACTATAACAGATGAATTTTTAAGAGAAACATATAATTATGGTATGAATAACATTGTAATATCTAAATGGTTAAAAAGTATAGTTGATAAATATAGTAAAAATCCTTCAACATTAATATCAAATGGAATAGACTTAGATATTTTTAAAATAAATAATGATATAGAAAAAAGAAATCCTTTCTCTATTAGTATGCTTTATTCAGACGGTGAAATAAAAGGTAGTAAATATGGCATAGAAGTTTTAAATAAACTTAAAGAAAAATATAAAAATCTAGAAGTTAAGATGTATGGTAGTTGTAAACCCCCTAAAAATTTACCTAAATGGATAAGTTATACAAGAAATGCTTCAGAAGAACAGGTAGTAAATATACTAAATAATAGTGCAATATATATATGTACAAGCATAGAAGAAGGATTTGGACTTCCAGGATTAGAAGCAATGGCTTGTGGTTGTGCACTAGTAACAACTAATTGCTTGGGAATTATGGAATATGCAAATAGTGATAATTCTATGATTTCAAAACCAAAAGATGTGCAGGGTATGTATGAAAATGCTGATAAACTACTTAGTGACAATAAACTTAGAATTAATATAGCAAAGAATGGTAACGTATCAATTAAAAATAGAAATTTAAAAACAAGTGAAGAAAAATTTGAAAAATTTATTACAGAATAATTAAAGAATATGTAAGGTGAGATGAATGATTAAAATAGAAGATAAGAAAAATTGCATGGCTTGTAGTGCTTGTTACAATATATGTCCGGTCAAAGCAATAAAAATGGTAGAAGATAATGAAGGCTTTAAATATCCAAAAGTTGATATGAATAAATGCATACAATGTGGTCTTTGCAATAAAGTTTGTCCAATTAACAATAATACCAAAATAAATGATAATTATAAGAAACCAACAGTAATAGCAGCGTGGAGTAAGAATAACCATGTTAGATTAGATAGTACTTCAGGAGGAATTTTTTCAGAACTTGCAGGGGCAATATATAAACAAAATGGATATGTTTGTGGGGCAATATATAATAAAGAGTGGTTAGTAGAACATTATGTATCTTCTAATATAGAAGATATTGATAATTTAAGAAGTTCTAAATACTTACAAAGTGATATGAATGATAATTTTAAAAGGATAAAAAAATTATTGGAACAAGGCGAAAAAGTTTTAGTTTGTGGATGTCCATGTCAAATAGCTGGATTATATAATTACTTATCAAATAAAGAATATGAAAATTTATATACTTGTGATTTTATTTGTAGAGGGGTTAATTCACCTAAAATTTTTAAAAAATATATTCTAAATTTACAAGAAAAATATCACTCTAAAATAAAAAAAATCAAATTTAAAAATAAAACTTATGGATGGCATAATTTTTCAATTAAAGTTGATTTTGAAAATGGAAAAAATTATATAGGAACTAGATATTTAGATTCTTATTGGATTGGATATTTACAATACAATGCATTTATGAGACCTTCTTGCTATGAGTGTAAATTTAAAGGATTGCCAAGAGTGGCTGATATAACATTAGCGGATTTTTGGGGTATTGAAAAAATAGATCCAAAATTAGATTGTGACAAAGGAACATCTATGATTCTAATTAATTCAAATAAAGGGAAAAAACTATTTGAATTGATTAAAGATAATGTAGAATATGTAGAAGTTACATCCAATGATGCTTTCAATGGAAATATGTGTATGAATAATTCAGTTGAAATAACAGAATCAAGAAAAAATGTTTTTAAGAATATTGATAAAATGTCATATAATGAATTGAGCAAAAATTTTTTTCCAGAACCAAACTTAAAGAAGAAAGTTAAGATAAAAATTAAAACAAATCGAACATTAAAAAAGATTAAAGCAAGGGTAAAAAAAGTTATCGGAAAAAGTTAGGAGAGAAAATAATGAAAATGGCAGACATTCAAATATTAAATACTATAAAAGTAAATTGTAGAAAAAATACTGAAATAAATATAAAGAAAAAGAAGTTAATTGTATGTAAAAAATTTACTAGAGTTATGATTGATAAAACATCAAAAATAAATTGCAAAGGAAGATTAACAATAGGAACTAAAGAAAATACAAAATCAAAACAAGAAACAAGATTTAGTATGGGTAAAAATTCGTGCATAAATATAAACAATGATTTTTCAGTAGGTTGTGGTAGTGATATTAGAGTTTTTGATAATGCAAATTTATCGATAGGAAGCGGATATTTGAATGGATTTGTTCAAATTGTATGTGCTAAAGATATTAAAATAGGTGAAAATGTGGCTATTGCAAGGGATGTTATTATTAGAGATACAGATGCGCATAAAATAGAAGATGGAAAACACGAAGAAAAAAAAGAAGTAGTAATAGGAAATCATGTATGGATTGGAACAAGAGCAATTATAATGAAGGGAGTACACATAGGTGATGGAGCAATTGTTGCTGCGGGAGCAATTGTAACTAAAGATGTACCACCAAATTCTATAGTCGCTGGTGTTCCAGCCAAAGTAATAAAAAGTGATATAAAATGGAGTTAAGTGATGAATTTAATTGAAAACAGTAGAACAAAAAATGCTAGTAGAAATATTGTCTTTGGATTTTTACAGAGAGTTTTAAATATTATATTTCCATTTATAACTAGAACAGTTTTTATATATATTTTAGGTAACAAGTTTTTAGGTCTTAATGACCTATTTGTTTCAATTTTACAAGTTTTAAATTTAGCAGAGTTAGGTTTCTCTAATGCTATAACATTTAGTATGTATAAGCCAATAGCTGAAAATGATACTAAAAAAGTAGGAGTATTATTAAATCTTTATAAAAAAGTTTACAGAATTATGGGTATTATAATCTTTGCAATAGGACTTATAATGTTACCTTTTTTAAAGAACCTTATAAGTGGAGATTATCCAGCAGGTATAAACATTTATATAGTTTACCTAATTAATTTAGTAAATACATGCTTAACGTACTTTCTATTTGCATATAAGAGTTCACTATTAGCAGCTAGTCAAAGAGAAGATATGATTAGCAAAATTAGTTCAGTAGTTTTAATTACTAAAAATTTATTACAAATAGTAATTTTACTAATAGCAAAAAATTATTACTTATACATAATTGCATTACCTATAACAACAATATGCAATAACTTATTTGTCGCTTGGGTTGTAAATAAAAGATATCCTGAAATAAAAGAAATTGATGGAAAACTTGAAGAAAATCAAGTTATTGAACTGAAAAAACAAATAAAAGGAATGATACTAAAGAAAATTGGATTAGTGGTATTAGGAAATGTGGATTTTATAGTAATATCATCATTTTTAGGCTTGGAAACTTTAGGAGTATATTCAAATTATTATTATGTAATTACTGGAATATATGGAATTTTAGGAGTTATATCAACTTCACTAAAAGCAAGTGTTGGAAATTCAATTATTTTAGAAACAAAGGAAAAGAATTTTAATGATTTAAAAAAATTCACATTTATTTATATATGGATTATCTCATTTTGTACAATATCACTATTATGTTTATTCCAAAACTTTATGTATTTGTGGGTAGGAGAAAAAATGCTACTAGGTAATGAAATAGTATTGTTATTTGCAATATATTTCTTCACAAATAAGTGGTTTGATATGTTAGATGTATATCAAGAAGCATTAGGAATGTGGTGGTATAATAGATATGTTCCACTTATTGCTGCTATTGTAAACTTAACTACCAATATTATATTAGTACAGTTTATAGGACTAAAAGGAATTATAATCTCTACAATTATTAGTCTAGTATGCGTATATGATGTAGGATTTACTGTAGTATTATTTAAATACTATTTTAATAAAAAACAAATGAAAGAATGGTTATTAAAAGATATAAAATATTTATTTGCTACTTTAATTGTTGCATTAATAACTTGTTATTTATGCAGTAAACTATTTACAGAGTATACGTATATTAGTTTTATTGGAAGAATGATATTATGCTTAACGGTTCCCAATATTATGTTATATATTTTTTATAGAAATCAAAAAGAATGTAAAGAATCAATGAAAATGGTAGAAAATATATTAGCAAAGATATTAGCTTTTATACCTGATAAAATAGAATTAAAGAAAATGAACAAAAGTGATGAGAAATTTCAAATAAATAAAGATTTTTTAAAGCTAATTGAAAATAACAAAAATGCATATATAGAAAAGATAGAAGAGATTCAATTAAATGATGGTAAAAATGATTTTAAATGGGTTGGAGCAGTTGAATATAATGACAACATTTATTTTATACCAAATGGAATTAATAAATTTCTAGTGTACGATATAAAAAATGAAACTTATAACTATATACCATTTAATTGCAAAGAAGGAAAATATAGGTGGACAGGAGGTTTTGAATATTTAGGAAAAATTTATGCTCTTCCTAGAACTAGAAATACAATACTATGTTTAGATCCAAGTACTAAAAAAGTTGAAGAAATTCAATTAGGATTAAAATATAAACAAGAACATCATTATAGTGGAGTTCAAATAGAGAATGGAGTTGTATATCAAGCACCAAGAAATTGTAATCATATTCTTAAAATTGATGTAAAGAATAAAATAGCAAAAAAAATATATATATCTCCTAAGTGGCTTAATGTAAAATATAGATATAATTCAGGAATATTACATCCTAATAATAATATTTACTTTTTTCCAGAAAGAAATAGAAGAGTAATGGTATTAAATACAAAAACTGAAAAAGTTTCTTTTATAGGAGAAAAAATTAACACAATGGTATTTGATGCAGTAATAGGAAAAGATGGAAATATATATGGTTTTTCAAAAACGGAAAAAGGCATATTAAAAATAGATGTAAAAAATAAAAAAAGTCAAATGATTCATACAGAAATAGGCGTATCAGGCTGCTATGGAACCAAATTAGGCATAAATGGAAAAATCTATGGAATCCCCGGAGATGGTAATATCGTTTACGAATATGATATTGAAAAAGATGAAGTAAAAGAAATATATAAGGTAAAGGAAAATATAAAAGCAAAATGTGCAGGAGGAGTTATAACTAAAGATGGTTCTATATACACTGTACCAGCACTAGGAGATAAAATATATAAATATTGTTTTAAAAATGTAAAAAAAGAAATCAATAAAGAATTATTAGATAGCATTTACTTTAGAGATAGTTATTAAAAGATTAATATGAAAAAGTTAAATATAAAAACAACTATAAAAATTAATAGGTGGTGTGTATATGGAAAATAATAAAAGAATATATTTTTTAGATGTATTAAGAGTTATATCATGCCTAGCTGTTATTATGATTCATGCAAGTGCAGAATATGTTGTTAGAGATATTGGTACAATCAATTTTTGGATTGGAAACATATTTGATGGTATTTCAGCAATTGCAGTTCCAATTTTTATTATGATATCAGGAACTCTATTGTTAGATGAAAAATATTTATATACTAAAAAGAAATTGATTAAGCATATTAGTAAGATGATATTATTTTTTGTATTTTGGTCTTTAGTATATTGTATAATATATAAAATAATATGGCCAATTTTCATCGGGGGGGGAGTGATTCTCCTAGCATTGTAGAAATAATAGATAGTCTTATTAGAGGACACTACCACTTATGGTATGTATATTTAATAATTGGTTTCTACTTAATTTTACCATTATTAAGACTATGGGTAAAAAAAGAAAATAAAAAATACATAGAATACTATATTATATTAGCACTTTTATTTACTTTTTTAATTCCACAAATAATTAATGTTGGCAGTATTTATTTTAGTATATTTGAAAGCTTTGATGAAGTTATTAAAAATTTAAATTTACAATATATAGGAGGATATACTGTATATTTTATATTAGGATGGTATTTAAATAATTTTAAAATAAAAAGAGAAAAAATAGTATATTCTTTAGGATTTATAAGCATCATTTTATCAATTTTTGGTACTTACATTTTATCGATAAAATCTGGAGAAGCAACTCAAATGTTTGGAAATTTAACTGTAAATGTTTTTTTTCAAGCATTATGTATATATATATTTATAAAGGATAAAGTTGAGAAAAACAAAATTAAGACAAATAAAGCAATATTACTAATTTCTAAAAATAGTCTTGGAATTTATGCAATTCATGTAATGATTGCAACAATTGCTTATTTAGTTATAAAAAAAATTAGTTTTGATGTGGCTATAATTAATATACCAATAGTTTTTGTGATAACACTTATAATTTCATTTATTATTACTATAATATTAAACAAAATACCATTATTAAGGAGAGTGGTATAAATAATTATTATATGGAGGTAATATGAAGAAGAAACTTAAGAATTTAATAGAATATATAAACCCTAAAAATGTGATTGAATATATAAAAAAAGGTGGAATAACATATCTAGAGATAAATCAAATACATAGTGACAAAATGCTTGAAGGCAAAAATATTGTAGTAACAGGAGGTACATCTGGCATAGGATATGAAATTGCAAAAGAAGCAATATCCTTAGGAGCTAAAGTTCTAATTACAGGAAGAAATACTGATAAACTAAAAGAAATAAAGAAAGCATTAAATTGTGATACAGTACAGTGGGATATATCAAAAGCAGAATTGGCCAAAGAAAAAGTAGAAGAAATAGTAAAAATAACGAATGGAGAAATTGATTGCTTTATCAATAATGCAGGAGTTTATAAAGATTCGCAATATGATAGCTGTAGTATAGAAGACTGGAACAAAATAATGGATACAAATTTAAAAGGCTTATATTTTGCAACTAGAGAAATAGTGTTGCAATGTTTTGAAAAAAGAAAAGAAGGAAATATTATTATGGTGTCATCAATGGCTGGAATACAATATGAAGATGGACCATATGCAACATCAAAAGCTGGAGTAATTCATTTAACACATTCATTTGCTAAAAAGCTATTAAACAAAAATATAAGGGTAAATGCAGTTGCACCAGGAATTACTATATCAAATATAAATCAAATAAATGAAGAAGGAAACATATATAAAGAAAATACAAAAAGAAAAAGAATTTTATCAGCAAAGGAAATTGCAGATGTTACAATGTTTTTAATTAGTGATTCATCAAAATGTATAACAGGTCAAATAATTTCGTGTGATAATGGAGATACATTATTATAAATTATGTTGTTTAAATAGTATAAAAAAGGAGTGATAATTGTGGTAAAAAGATACATTAAGAATTTTATAGATTACATAAAACATAAGGGGGGGGTAACGCATTTAAAGATAAATCAAATTCATAGTGAAAAAATGCTTGAAGGCAAAAATATCGTAGTAACTGGAGGTACATCTGGCATAGGATATGAAATTGCAAAGAAAGCAATAGATTTAGGAGCAAATGTATTAATTACAGGAAGAAATATAGATAAACTGGAAGAAGTTAAGAAAGAGTTAAAATGTGATATAGTACAGTGGGATATATCTAAGGTAGACTTAGTAAAAGAAAAAGTAGAAGAAATAGTTAAAAGAATGAATGAAAATATTGATTGTTTTATTAATAATGCTGGCATATATATGCCATTACAATATAATAATTGTAATGTTGATGATTGGAATGAAATAATGGATACAAATTTAGGTGGACTTTATTTTGCAACAAGAGAGATAATCACACAATGTTTTGAAAAAATGAAAAGAGGAAATATTATTATGGTTGCATCAATAGAAGGAATCCGAGGAATGGATGGACCATATGGAGTGTCAAAAGCAAATGTGATTCATTTAACTCATTCTTTGGCAAAAAAAATGATAGATAAAAAGATAAGAGTTAATGCAATAGCACCAGGTGTAACCTGTTCTAATATAAATCATTTTGACGATAAAGGAAATTTATATTCGCAATCTTTGCAAGGTAAAAGAATTTTATCAGCAAAAGAAATTGCAGATGTTGCAATGTTTTTAATTAGTAATTCATCAAAATGTATTACTGGACAAATACTTACTTGTGATAATGGAGAGACATTATTATAAAAATATTAAATAAAAAATAAAGAAAGGTAACTGACTATGAAAAGAGGAAGTATAATAACACTAACAGGTAATAATAACTTTGGCAATAGACTTCAAAATTATGCACTACAAAAATATTTAGAACAATTTGCTGTAAAATGTGATACACTATGGGTTGAGGACAAGCCTAAGTTTATAGTGATAATAAAAGAATTTATCAAAAGTACAATTATATTGATTTTATCTCCATTTTCAAAAAAGTTTAAGAAAAAACTGATTCAACGAAAAAGAAGTAATAAAATTAGGAAATTTACAAATAAATATATAAAAAACAGAAGCATACCAAGAAAAAAATTAGATAAAATAGAAAATGATTATGATATATTTATTTTTGGATCAGATCAAGTATGGCATCCATACGCAATAGAACATAATGAATTAGTATGTGGTAATTATATAAAACATACAAAAAAAATATCATATGCAGCATCTTTAGCAGTAGATAAATTAGATGGCAACATTAAGCAAAAACTGAGAAATAGCTTATTATCCTTTAACAAAATAACAGTGAGAGAAGAGAAAGGAAAAGAAATTTTAGAAGAAATAATTCCTGAAAAACAAGTAGATGTAGTCATTGATCCTACAATGCTACTAGCAGTAAGTGAATGGAATAAAATATCAAAGAAACCAAAAAAATTAAAAGATGAAAAATATATAGTGACTTATTTTTTAGGAAGATTATCCAGTGAAAGAAGAGAAGAAATTGAACGAATTGCAAGAGAAAACAATTGTAAAGTAATTAATATTTTAGATAAGAAAAGTGAGTTATATGTGATTGACCCAAGAGAGTTTGTATATTTAGAAAAAAATGCCTTTCTTATATGTACAGATTCCTTCCATTCATGCGTCTTTGCAATATTATTTAATAGACCATTTTTAGTTTTTGATAGAGAGGATAATAATGAGAGTATGAGCTCTAGAATGGATACTTTGCTTAAAACGTTTAAATTAGAAGATAGAAAGTTCAAAGGAATAATAACAAAAGATATGTTGAAATTTGATTATACACAAACTAATAAGATTCTAGAAAAAGAAAAAGTAAGAATGAAAAAAACTATAAAGGAATGTATTGAAAATTAAAGAAATTTATTAACACATAATGAATTGTTGAAATTTATTGCAATCTTATCAAAAATTAATTACATAAACATTTTAAATTATGTAAATTACTTATTTTAAGTAATTATGGGAGAATTGTATGGAAAATATAAAAATATTTGCATGTCCAACAGCAGGAAGCTTCACACAAGAAATATGTGATAATCTAAAAATAGAAATGGGAAAAATTAAATATCAAAAATTTTCAAATGATAATAGTTTTGTACAAATATTAGAAACAGTTAGAGGACAAGATATATATGTAGTTCAAACAACACAGCCACCAGTAAATGAAAGAGTAATGGAATTACTAATAACAATAGATGCACTAAAAAGAGCATCAGCTGAAAAAATAAATGTTGTATTACCATATTATATATATTCAAGATCAGATAAAAAGGACCAACCTAGAGTGCCAGTAACAGCAAAACTTATGGCGCAATTAATAGAAGCAGCTGGAGCAGACAGGGTTATAACATGCGATTTACATAACCCTGCAATACAAGCATATTTTACAATTGACTGTGATAGATTATCAGCACAAAATTTATTACAATCTTATTTTAAAGAAAAGCAACTAGAAGATATGGTTATTGTAGCAACAGATGCAGGCAGTTCCAAAAAGGCATATAAATATTCTGAATATTTTGGATGTCCTATTGCATTAATAGATAAAAGAAGAGAAGCAAATAATGATAAAGCAATAGCAACAACTGTCATTGGTGAAGTTAAAGGTAAAAATGCAATTATTTTTGATGATGAGGTAGATACAGCTGGCTCAATGATAGAAACAGCTAGAATATTAGAGAAATTCCATACTAAAAATATTTATGCTGGATGCACACATGGAATTTTATCAGGACCTGCAATTGAAAGATTAAACAATTCACCAATAAAAGAATTAGTTATAACAAATACAGTACCACTAATAGAAGAAAAGCAAATAGATAAAATAAAAGTTTTATCTATTGCACCATTATTTGCACAGGCTATATTAAGAATACATCAAAATAAACCATTAGGTGAGTTATTGAAAATTTATTAGAATTATAAAATTCGTAACATACATACAATAAAAAGGAAAGTAAAGTGAATGTGGAATTGCTAATTAATTTAATATTAATTATTATATGATGTTTAATTATTTTTGCATTTTCGAATATGTCCGGTAAGGAATCACAAAGAAAAAGTAAAGGATTAACACAAAAATTATTAAAAACAATATTTAAAATTATAAATAAACAAGTAAAACAAAAAAATGAACAAAATAGTAGATATTTTAAACGTAATACTAAGAAAATGTATGCATGCAGGAGAATTCTTTATTTTAGGAGTGTATAGATACAGATACTACTGAATCCACCATTGAAGCAATACTTGTTAATATAATAAATAATATATTATAAAAAAGCTAAATCTTCATATGGTTGAATGTAAATAGTTGGAGTAGAAAACTTTGAAAGTTTTCTACCCAGCTTTTTTAATGTAATTTAATGTTTACATCTAAAAATAGCTGAAAAATATGTAATTGAACGTATGTTTAATAAACCAATTATAAATTGACTATTTAAAACTATTAAATTTATATTTTTATCTGTTTAATAATAAAATTCTAGCTTTTAAATATTTAAAATTTCTGATTTCAAATGAAATTCTTTTTAATACTTTTATTTTATTATTAAATCTTTCTTTTGCTCTATTTGAATAGTAAATTTCTAAAAAATTTCTAATTTTACTATACCAATGATGGTAAGTTTTAGCTACCTCTTTAATTTCCGATATATCGGATTTCAAATTACGTTTAACCCACTTATTAAAACGAGAAATCTTAATTTCAGAAGTTTCTTTAGAATGTAGAATATCTAATAAATCTTATTTTTCTAGATAATCAATACGAAGGTTTTTAGAGTAATTGATTAAAATATAAGAAAGTTCATCTTATTGTTCATCAGTTTTTAAACTACAAGTTCTAGAAAGAAGTAATTTTCTCGAATGTTTAAAATAAATTCTTTCTTTTTTAGATAATTTTTTTGTACATCAATTCTTATTTTATTAACAGCATCACAAGCATATCTAGCAAAATGAAAATAATCAGCAACAATTTTAGCTTTTCTAAAGTAAGTAAAAGCAATATCTTTATAAGTCTCCCATAAATCAGAAACAAAATACTGTATATTATCTAACTGTTCTTTAGAAAATTTTTTAAAATATTCACATAGTTCGTGCTTACGTCTACATTCAAAACTATAAACAACTTCATGAGTTTCAACATTAATAAGAATAACTTGATATTTATAAAGACCAGCATTATTTTTAAATTCATCAATACAACGAACTCTAGGTAATTTAGTATTAGTAACAGCGAAAGGAGACAATAATCTACAAATAGAATTAGAAGAAACGTTAGTTTTGTAGTCACTTCCGAACAAGATACTAGGTTACGAAGTTCATTAACTATAAAACTAGTAAGTCTAAGAGTTTTTCTGTGATATTTAAGAATAATAGGATTATCTTCATAAAAATTTTTGTTACAATGATTACAATGATACATATGTTTATTATAAATAAGGTTAGTAGATTTGAAATAAATAGGAATATCTTTAATGGCTTAAGACCTATAGTGGTGAATAATAAAAGTTTGATTGACACAACTAGGACAAGTATGTGGTTTAATAGGTATCTCAACATAAATTTCAACAACCTTTATACCCATTTTTAATGTGCTTGACAAATAATACAAAAAAGTATATACTTATCAACATAATAAAGAGTAAAATTGTCAGATATTACAGAAAAATGGAGGAACATATGGTATTTTCATCAACAGTTTTTTTATTTTTGTTTTTACCAATTACATTAATTATTTATTACAATCCAATTTGGAAAGGTAGAAAATTTAGAAACATTTTCTTATTGATAGCCAGTTTATTATTTTATGCTTATGGAGAACCTGTTTTTATATTTTTTATGCTATTTTCAATAGGTATAAATTACTTCTTAGGAATCAAAGTAGCAGGAGAAAAACATAGAAAGGTATATGTTGCGATTGCTTACATCTATAATCTTTTTGTGCTTTTTATCTTTAAGTATTTAACATTTACACTAAACAATATTAATCTTCTACTACACCAAGATGAAATAGCTTTAAATATATTATTACCAATAGGAATTTCATTTTTTACTTTTCAAATGTTATCCTATGTATTAGATGTATATAAAGAACCTAAAACAGTACAGAAAAATATTTTAAACGTTGCATTGTATGTATCTTTATTTCCACAATTGATAGCAGGACCTATTGTACGATATAAAACAGTGGCAGATGAACTAACAAATAGAAAAGAAAATATGAAAGATTTTGTTAGTGGGGTATATAGATTTGTATATGGTTTAGGAAAAAAAGTATTAATTTCTAATTATGTAGGACTAATAGTAGATAATATATTTTATAGTTTTGAAAGTACATCCATATCTGTTTGCACTGCATGGATTGGGGCAATAGCATACACTTTACAAATTTATTTTGACTTTTCAGGGTATAGTGATATGGCAATAGGACTTGGAAAGATGTTTGGTTTTCATTTTAATGAAAACTTCAATTATCCATATATTGCAAAATCTATTACAGATTTTTGGAGAAGATGGCACATATCATTATCTACATGGTTTAGAGACTATGTTTATATTCCGCTTGGAGGTAGCAGAGTATCAAATATAAGACATATATTTAATTTATTTGTGGTTTGGTTATTTACAGGTATTTGGCATGGAGCAAACTGGACGTTTCTTGTTTGGGGATTGTATTATTTTGTATTTATACTATTAGAAAAGAAAACGACCTTTCTTAAGAAAATTGGTAAATTTTCCTATTTATATACATTACTAATTGTGATTATTGCTTGGGTTATTTTTAGAGCAGATAATATGTCTATAGCAATTCAGTATATTGGAAGTATGTTTGGAATAGGTGCAGTTTCTTTTATAGATAGTACAGCCATTGATTATATAAGGTTAACAGGATTTTTACTTCCAATAGGAATATTATTATCTACTCCAATTTTAAAAATTCTATGGAATAAAATAAAAAATAATAATATAAAGACTATTTTAAAATCTATTGGAACATTATTAATATTCATATTTTCATTGTTATCATGTATTAGTGCTACATATAACCCATTTATTTATTTTAATTTTTAAAAAGGGAGACTATAATTATGAAACAGAATAAAATAGAGAATTTTACTACATTTTTTATAATTTTAGTATTGATTGCAATGATGATATTATCAGGTATTACAATCATAAAAAAAATAATAAAAAAAGAGCAAGATAATTCAAGTATAAATGTAGATTATGAAAAGTTATTTCCATTTGAAGCAGATGAAGTACAAACTGTAAAAAAAGCAAGCATCTTAAAAAAATATGAAACAATTATAGAAGATATTAAAACTAAAATTGAAGCACATACATCTGAACAATTATTAGGATATGAAAAGTTTATAGAATTATCATATATCTATAAAGATTTAATGTTATATAAATTAGTATCTAATTCGAATGAACTTGATAGGGTTGATTTAGGAAATGGGTATTTATCACAAATACAAAATGAAGAAGATGTTGATAAATGTGCTAATAACATAATAGAATTTAATAAATATCTAAAAGAAAATGATATAACATTATTATATGTACAAGCACCATATAAAATATCAGAAAATCAACCGATGCCATCAAATATATATAGAGATTATACAAATAAAAATGTAAATAAATTTCTAAAGCAAATTAATGGAAAAATAGATTATCTTGATTTAAGGAAAATTATAAAACAAAAAAAATTAGACAATTTATCATTGTTTTATAAAACGGATCACCATTGGTTACCGGAAACAGGACTATGGGTAGCTGGAGAAATTTCTAAATATTTAAATAATACATACAATTTAAATTTAAATATAGAAAATATTAATCCTGATAAGTATAATATTAAAATATATCCTAAAATGTATTTGGGATATGATGGAAGATATGTAAGCTTGAAAAATGCTGAGCCAGAAGATTTTGACTTAATAACACCAAAATTTAATACAAGATTAAACATTAAAATCTTAAATAAAGGTATTGATAAAACAGATAGCTTTGAAAATACTCTTATTGATTGGTCACGTATTGAATATGGTAATTATTATTCTACTAGCCAATACGGGGCGTATGCTTATGGAGAAAAACCATTGATTGAAATACATAATGAGCTAGTAAAAAATAATAAAAAAATATTGATGATAAAAGATAGTTTTGCTGATGTGGTATCACCTTTTTTAGCATTAGAAAATGAGTACTTATCTATAATCGATTTAAGATATTATAATGGGAGTTTAAAAAGTTATATAAAAAGTTTTAATCCTAGCTTAGTACTAATTATGTATAATGGAGGAGCAGTAGAAAATTATGCTGAAGGAGATGAAACAAGCAATTTGGCAAAAGTGTGGAGGTTCGAATAGATAAAAAATAAAAAAATTTAAGATTCTATTATAAATATAAAATTTGATAAAACTAAGAGAGGTTGTGAAAAGGTTCATTAAGGGAATATCGGAAAGTATGTTTAGATTTTAAACTTCTTATGATAATTTTTAAAATTTTAATAATTGAATTGATAAATTAATTTTTCAGATAAATATCTTAATAGTTATAAAGAATAATAAGCTTGTATTTCATTGATATATATGATATATGGGCTTTTTTTTTATTAAAATTTGTATTGCATATATATTGTATTTTTTTAATCATATTTATCAATTTGATTTATATTGATGGTTACCATTATTAAGAATATGCCAAACAAACTAAAAATTTAGACAATTGGAAATTTTTTATGAGTAGTTGTCTATCTATAGTGAAAGAAAATATATAACTCAAAGTATATAATTTTTTACTCAAAATCAAATTTTTTACCTTTAACTCATTTTGTAAAGTAAGTGTAATAGTCTTTACTTTCTTATTTTGTTCTTTGAACAATATATTCTTTAGCTCAAGTAACCTAATTTTTACTGTTAGTTTTTTGATAACTTTTTCAATATTTCCAAAGTGTAGTATTTTTACCATTATTTCTACATAATTATTATGTAAAAATATAAATTATAAATTAATATTTTTATTGACTAAAGTAGTATATTAGATGTATAATAAATATTATAAAATTTACAAGAAAATTATGGAAAAAATCTAATAAATAATAATGTTAATAGCAAATTTATTTATATAACTGAAAATTTTTAGACGAATTATATGGAAAAAAGTAAGAAATTAGTTATAAAAAGAGGAACATTTAATGTAGAACTAGAATCAGAATTTCTATAGCCTAAGATAGACTTTTGATAACATCTATAAAAAAATAAACATACCATAGCTAACTAAGTAAGATATAAATCCATAACATAAGGAGATAATAGCAAAAATATTTATTATTATGGAACTTATGAATATTAAAAAGTTTATAATTTTTCTCTAAAGTAAGAGTATCGAAACAATAAGAGCAACGGAGTTCAATAATACGGTTATCATTTACGAAAAAAGTGAAAACCGCAAACTGTACAAAAATTTACTATAGCCACCAGTGTTGTCGTAAATAAATTGGTGAGGAATATTATAACTAGGACAATGAATATCATTGGATAGGATTTTTATCACAAGACTTAATAGTTTTTAAATGTTTATGGTGCTCTTTAAAATATTGATTTAAAAGAAGTTTATAATCCTTCTTGTCAGAAATAAAAATATAGAAAGTCCATCAACCTTAAGTTTACTGTATTGAGGGAAAATAAAGAATCATCCTTTTCTTTAAACTTTAAAGGATATTTTTAAGAACAAAATTAAATAAAACAACATAAATTTAGTTTACATTACTACAGTTTTAAAGGAGAATAAAAATGAAAAAAATTATAAAATTCATTAAATTTATAGTATTTTTAATTATATTTTACATTTTATGGAGTATTGTTTTCAAAGTATTATGGTTGGAAAAAGCAAACGTTGGCTATTTTTATGATGAACCTAAAAATTCTATAGACGTTGTTTATGTAGGTTCAAGTAATGTTCTTGCACACTATAATGCTCCATTAGCATATGATTTACATGGTTTTACAGTAAGTTTGTTAGCTACAAATGCGCAACCTTTTTCAGCAATTAAGTATTTATTGGAAGAATCAAAAAAATATCAAAATCCTGAATTATATGTAATAGATATAGCAAGAGTAGGAGATGAGTTTAGTGAAGATAAAGAAGGGTATCAAAGAAATGTGATTGACTCTTTAAAAAATTCTAAAAACAGAATAGATGCAATTAATGGTATGTTAAAATATACAGATTTAAAAAAAGAAGACTATATAAACTATTATTTTAGTTTTTTACTATATCACAACAAATGGAAAAATATTAGTAAAATAAACATTGTGGGTAATGAAACACTATATAAAGGATATCTTTTTGATGAAGGAACCTATAAAGTAGAAAAACAAAATGAGTATCAATGGAATAATGAAAAAACAAGATTAAAACAAGAAAATAAAGAAATATTAGAGGACTTGCTTGATTATATTAAAGCAAATAAATTGAATGTATTATTTGTAGTTCCTAGTAGAGTCTTTAAAAATGTTGGAAGTATTAATTGCGCAATATCTATTATACAAGAAAATGGTTTTGATGTAATTAATTTTAATACATTAGAAGATTTTAAAGTTGACTATAGTAAAGATTTTTACAATTCTGCACATCTAAATGTATGGGGAGCAACAAAATATACAAAATATTTTTCGGAATACTTAAAAAAATATTATGATTTACCTGACCATAGAAATGATGAACTTTATAATTCATGGGAGAATGAATATATTAGATTTAAAAATAATTATGAGAAAGTAATAGGAGAAGATTTTGAAAATCTATTGTAAAAACACTGCATTTGTATAATTTTAACAACTTTCTTTGCAAAATATTGTTATTTAGGGTTTTGTATTGTAAAATTAAACTTCTATAAAACAGAAAAATATAAAAAGTATAAGAGGTATAGAAATGAAAAAACTAGAATATCCATTTGATGTAAATTACATCATGAAAAACAAAAGAAAAATAAAAAAAGAACTATTGCTAAAACCAGGTTTATTAGAAAAAAACATAGCAATATTAGGTGGCTCCACCACAAGTGAAATAAAAAATATGTTAGAACTATTTTTGTTAAACTATGGCATAAAACCTACATTTTATGAATCAGAATATAATAAATTTTATGAAGATGCTATGTTTGGAAACGAAGAATTAGATAACTTTAAACCAGACATTATATACATACACACTAGCAATAGAAATATTATACAATATCCAATTATGTATGATGACGAAAAAATGGTAGAAGAAAAACTTAATTTTGAATATGAAAAATTTAAAAAAATGTGGGACAAGTTATTTTCAAAATTCAATGTTAGCATCATTCAAAATAACTTTGAATATCCATACTATCGTTTACTAGGAAATAAAGATGCAGTAGATATTCACGGAAAAACAAACTTTATAACAAGATTAAATCAAAAATTCTATGACTATGCTAACCAAACCAAAAATTTCTTTATAAATGATATAAACTATGTATCATCTTGTTATGGACTAGACAAATGGTCAAATCAATTTTATTGGCATATGTATAAATACGCAATGGAAGTACCAGCCATTCCATATTTATCATTTAACTTAGCAAACATTATCAAATCAATTTATGGAAAAAATAAAAAAGCCTTTGTATTAGACTTAGATAACACTTTGTGGGGAGGAATTGTTGGAGATGATGGAGTAGAAAACTTGAAAATTGGGCCAGAGGTACCAAGTGGACAAGTTTACACAGAATTTCAAAACTATTTAAAAGAACATAAAAGTTTAGGTGTTATATTAAATATCAACTCCAAAAATGAATATGAAAATGCAATAGCAGGCCTAAACCACCCAGCAGGAACCTTAAAGCCAGAAGACTTTATTATAATAAAAGCAAATTGGAATCCTAAAAACCTAAATATAAAAGATATAGCAGAAGAACTAAATTTAGGAGCAGATAGTTTTGTATTTGTAGATGATAACCCAGCAGAAAGACAAATATGTAAAGACTATGTAGAAGGACTTTCAACACCTGAAATTGATGTGCCAGAAAACTATATAAAAATAATTGACCATAATGGATACTTTGAAGTAACCAACTTTTCTAACGAAGACTTAAAGAAAAGTGAAATGTATAAAGACAATGCCAAAAGAAGCCAAATGATGGCAACCTTTGATAATTATGATGATTATTTACTTTCATTAAAAATGAAAGCAGAAATCACAACATTTAAACCAATTTACTTGGAAAGAATTTCACAACTAAGTAATAAAAGTAATCAATTTAACTTAACAACAAAAAGATATTCATTAGCAGACATTGAATCAGTCAATCAAGATGATACCTATATAAAACTATATGGAAAATTAGAAGACATTTTTGGAGATAATGGCGTTATTACAGTTGTTATTGGTAACATTAAAAATGAAGATGAACTACATATAGATTTATGGATTATGAGTTGTAGAGTGTTAAAAAGAAACATGGAATTTGCTATGATGGATGAGTTGGTAAAAAAAGCAAAAGAAAGAAATATAAAAACAATTTATGGCTATTATTATCCAACTTTAAAAAATAAAATGGTAAACAATTTCTATGATTTACAAGGTTTTGAAGAAATATCTTGTGATGAACAAGGAAACAAAACCTATAAATTAGATATCTCAAAAGGATATACAAATAAAAATAATGTAATTGAAGTGGAGGAATAAAAAATGAAAAGAGAAGAAGTATTTGAAAGATTAAATAAGGTATTTAGAGATATATTTGATGATGAAAGTATTGTAGTAACAGAAGAAACAACATCAAACGATATTGAAGATTGGGATAGCCTAGAACACATCAATCTAGTAGTAGCAGTAGAGCAAGAATTTGGAATGAAATTCAACATGAATGAAGTAACAACAATGAAAAACGTTGGTGAAATGGTAGATATCATTTTAGACAGAATAGAGGGAAAATAATATGAATTTAACATCATTATTTTTTTTATGTTATGTAGTTATAACATTATGCATTTATTTTATAATGCCTAAAAAATTTCAATGGGTAGTCTTATTAATTTCAAGTATTATCTTTTTATTTTATGATAACCTACATATCAGTACAGTAATACAAGCCTTAGTTATTCTTGTTCCAAGTTACATATTAGGAAGAAAAATAGAAAATCATACAAATACAAAACAAGGTAAAAAAATCTTGATTTTAGGTATTATTATTATACTAGCACAACTAATTTACTTAAAATATACCAATTTATTTTTAGCAACAGCAAATCATATCAATAACTTGTTAAATATAGATTATCAATTTACCTTTGTACAACGAAATTCATTAATAGGTATTAGTTACTATTCATTAATTATGATAGGCTACTTAGTAGATGTTTATCGAGGTACTTGCAAAGCAGAAAAAAATATATTTAAGTGTGCTTTATTTATGTCATATTTCCCAATTTTAACATCAGGACCATTTATTCGCTATGATAGTGTAGGAAAACAATTATATGAAGGACACAAACTACATTATGATACATTGTGTAGAGGACTAATTAGAATTCTATGGGGACTATTTAAAATATTAGTAATTTCTCAAAGATTAGGTATGTTTGTAGATGCTATTTATGGAAATTTAGAAATGTTTACATTTATCTTTATTATTGCAGCTGCCATGGCGTTTGTAATGCAACTATATACTAATTTTTCTGGTTCTATTGATGTAATTATGGGAATATCTGAAATTATAGGTATCAAATTGCCAGAAAACTTTAATCTTCCATTTTTCTCAAGAACTATTACAGAACTATGGAGAAACTGGCATATTACATTAGGGGCATGGCTTAAAGATTATATATTCTATCCATTATTAAAATCAGATGCTATGCAGAACCTAGCAAAAAAATGTAAAGCAAAATTTGGTAAAAAAGCAGCAAAGAAAATACCAATGTATCTATCAATGCTAATTATGTGGATATTAATTGGTGCTTGGCATGGTGGAGAATATAAATTTATTATTGGTTCAGGAATATTGCAATTTATATTTATGTTTTTAGAAGATATATTACGGACCAATATCAAAAAAGATTAATAATAAATTAGGAATTAATACAGAAGTATTTAGTTATAAGTTATATCAAGTAATAAGAACTTATTTGTTATTTTCTTTTGCTATGATTTTCTTTAGAGCAAATAGTGTATCAAATGCTATAGAAATTATAAAAAATATGTTTACAATTAACATACAATCATTAATGAATAAAGAAATGTTATTAAATATGATAAGTAATATTGGATTAGATTTTTATGATTTAGCAGTATTATTTGTTTCATTAATAATCTTATTTATGATGCAATTCTTAGCAAGAAGAAGAGACGTAAGAGAAAAATTATTAGAGCAAAATATTGTATTTCGATGGGGAGTATTATATACACTAATTTTCACTATTATCATATTTGGTTGTTATGGTGCAGGTTATGATGCAACAGCATTTATTTATAAACAATTTTAAAAGGAGACCAAGAAAAAATAAAAAAATAATAAAAACAATTACATTTTTACTAATTTTTTTATTTTATTTTTACTGTATATCATATACTTTGGATAGAGACATTTTTTATTACATATTTTTATAAAGAACCAAAAAATTTCTATAGATGTTGCGTATATAGGAAGTAGTAATGTTTTTGCACATTTTAATACGATGTTAACCTATAATTTATATGGATATACTACTTGTCTATTTTCAACTAGTACACAACCATTTGCACTAACAAAATACTGCATAAAAGAAATTGAAAAATCTCAAAATCCATATTTATATGTTATTGATATAGCATTAGTTGCCAATACTATAGAATCATTTACAACAGAAGAAATTAGGAAAACTACTGATACAATACTATGAAATTTTGCCAAAATAAGATAGATGCCATAAATGATATATTAAAGTATAAAAAAGATATAAATCAAAAAGAATATCTTAATTTTTATTATAGCTTTTTATTATATCGTAATAAATGGAAAAACATTTCAAAAGATAGTATAACTAATAAAACAGACTTATATAAAGGGTATCTATTTAATGAAGGTACAACAATAATAGATTCCATAGATAAATATACATGGTCAAACGATGTTATTGAACTAGAAAATGAAAGTAATAAAATACTCTGTGATTTGATAAAATATATAAAAGAAAATGATATAAATGTCTTATTTGTAATACCTAAAAGAATTTTTGAGGAAGGAAAAATAGAAAGATGAAATAGTGCAGTTAAAATTATACAGGAAAATGGATTTAAAGTTATTAATTGCAATTTAGAGAAAAAATTAAACAACATTAGTTATCATACAGATTTTTTTATAATTATGCACATCTAAACGTCTATGGTGCAACAAAATATACATTATACTTTGCTAAATACTTAAAAGAAAATTATGAATTACCAGATTATAGAGGTGATGAAAATTATGCTTCTTGGGATAATGAATATAAAAGATTCAAACAAGATTATAAGAAAATAACTAATAAAGACTATGATGAATCATTATAAAAAAATATGTAATGAAAAAGTATTGAATGAAAAAATAAATACAAAATAAAAAAATAAGGAGGAAAAAAGAAGTACAATGGAAACCCTTGATACTGTACACACACACACACACACACACACACACGGGAATATACACATTTAGAGATATAAAGGTAGGAATGGAAGAAAGTTTTAGCGTAGAAATTACAGAAGAAACAATGAACAAATTCTTAGAAATAACAGGAGATTCAAATCCACTACATAACAACTTAACATATGCAAAATCAAAAGGATATGAAGAAAAAGTAGTATATGGAATGCTAACATCATCTTTTTTATCAACTTTAGCAGGAGTTTATCTACCGGGAAAATATAGTTTAATACATAGTGTAGAAGTTATATTTAAAAAGCCTGTATTTATTTCAGATAGTCCTTTAACAGTAAAAGGAAAAGTAACAGAAATAAATGATAATTTCAAACAAATTACAATAAACGTTTCAATATTCAATAAAAATCAAGAAAAGGTATTAAGGGGAATTATGAAAGTAGGTGTTTTAGATGGAGAATAAGGTGTTATTAGTTACAGGAGCATCTTCAGACATAGGAGTACAATTAATTACAGAAGTAGCAAAAAATTACGACTATATCATAGCACACCATGTGAATGACAATGAAAAATTAGTGACATTAAAAGAGAAATTAGGAGATAAATTAGTTTTAATATATGGGAATTTTTTAGATGAAGAAGGAACTAATCAATTTGTCGAAGAAATAAAAAATACAGGAAAGATTCCTACACATATTGTTCATTTACCAGCAGGAAAGTATGAGAATATAAAATTTTCAAAAATTACATGGGAAAAATTTAATAAAGATATTAATATTTCATTACGCTCTTTAGTAATTATATTGAATAATTTTTTAACTATTATGAAAAAAAATAAAGAAGGAAAAGTAATTGTTATGCTATCTTCTTGTACATTAAATATCCCACCTAAATATGTATCAAGTTATGTTACAACCAAATATGCTCTATTAGGTTTAGTAAAAGCATTATCTAATGAATATGCTGGAAAAGGAATTACCATAAATGGAATTTCACCAAGTATGATGGAGACAAAATTCTTAGAAAATATACCAGATTTTATTATACAGCAAAATGCACAAAATAGTCCAACAGGTAAAAATTTATCAGTTAGTGATGTAGTTCCTATGTTTAAATTTTTATTATCAGATGCTGCAAACAGCATTACAGGACAAAATATAGCAATTACAAACGGAAATATAATGTAATTTATAATGGTGAATTAAAAAAGTAAAATTTATTTAGAACAAGTAATCTATAATATGTAAATTTTTTATTAAATCAATTGAAACTTTCAAAAAACATAAGATATACTAAGCAAAGTTATAAATTAAAGTAAAGCAATATATACAATTAAAGAAAAAAGTCTAAATATACAAAGATTTATAAAAATATAAATTTCTAGAAAAATAAATTTACGAATATTTGAAAAAGAAAAAACTCTTATAAAATGAAATATGTGTTTTCATTTTATAAGAGTTTTTTCTTTTGATTAAGATACACTTCAATATTTCTTTTCTTATAAAAGTCATCTATTCATCAAAAACAACTCCACCTCAAACTCTTCAACCCTTGAAAAATCAACTTAAAATTTTACACCTGAAAATACTTGCAGAAATTTCCAGAAAAAAATAGTATAGTTACTAGCAACAACTATATTATTTTTTTGTATAATATTTAATAAGCAAATTTTTCTAAATCAATTGACGATTTTTAAAACATAATATATACTAAGAAAAAGTTAGAAATTGAAGCAAGTAATATATAATAAAGTCGAAAAATGTCGAACGATTTTTATAAAAAATTATTGTAAGATATTGACAATTAACATAATGCAGAATAAAATAATAAATGAAAAATAAACTAAGAGAAAAGGAGAAATTTATATGGATAAAAACACTATAACTCGTCAATCTTTAAAATCTAATTTTCTTAGACAAACAATCATTAGAATAGACCATGATATGTTATTTGATAAAGACATTCAAAACTATATAGAAAGTATCTATCCATATTTAATAGAAAATGGTTACAAAATGAATTCCAATACAATGTCTAACTATAATGTAAATATAAATATGGAAGAACTTAATAATATAGCCAACTCAATCAACACAAATACTGAAAACTATACATCATTTAAAAATGAAATGAAAGATATTATAATTGATATTACAAAAGAAGCTACTATTTTAACAATTTCATATAATAAATATGAAACCTTTGAAGAAATTTATAGAGTATTTAGCCAATTAGTAGAAGTGTTATCAAAAATAAGAGTTGGTTTTTCTTTTAATAGAATAGGTCTTAGAAAAATTAATGTATTTTTTATCAAAAATATACAAAATATTAATAATTATTTAGAAGAAACTGCATTTTGTTTAACAAATTTTATAAATAATAAACCGATAAATTTCGAAGTAAAGAATATAATAGAAACTTTTAAAATCGAAGAATATAAAGTAAATAAAAATGTAACAGCAGCAAAAGGAGTTTTCTTAGACGAAAATAAGCAAGAAAAAGAAGCATATCAAGTTATGTTAGATATAGATATTTATAATGATGAAATGAGAGATAACACTGAAAATATTATGAATATGAATGACATTGTTTTCGAAATATATAAAGATTCATTAAAATATAAATTTCTAGAAGATTTAAAAAATGAAAATTATAGAGATGAGGAGATATTAAATATATAATGGAAAATAATTTTAGAATAACAACCACCAATATAACAGTATCAAGTCCAATTAGAAAATCAACAAATATCAAACCAAATATTATATCAATGTCAACGTCTGAAAGAGAATTTGGCAAAATAATTTCCTATAAAAATAAAAAGGAGTATGAGCAATATAGAAGAATATAAAACAACCCATATAGTAAAAGAAGAATTAATATTAAAAATATTTGTTATTGGATATAGCCCAATGGGAGAAAGCATTGTAATATTGGTTATGGCAGATAATATAGTGAAGTTTTCAGCAGTAATCGATTGCTTTGAAAGTTCAACTACAAACTTAACATTAGATATATTAAAAGAATATAATATAGAAGAATTAAATTTAATATGCTTAACTCATCCAGATAAAGACCATTGCAAAGGGTTAGAAAAAGTATTAGAAAAAATTAATAGTAAAACTAAAATATTATATCCTACTAATGTATTTAACGATTCTTATAAAGATAAAAGTGTAGAGATAGCAGTAGATAAAATTGGAGAATTATTGGCATTAAGAAAAGATGATTCCAATAAGCCAATATTAAAAGGATGTGCTGGTAACAATTTAATACAAACAATGGAATTTCAACATGAAACGAATGGTTATAGATATCCATTATATATCAATACATATTCTCCAGTATCGGAGATCAATGATAGATATAGCGCTAAAAACTTCTTAAAAGGAGAGAATATCTATCATAATGCTCATAATAACTTATCTATAATGTCATCCTTATCGTTAGGAGACTTTAAAGTATTATTATGTAGTGATATTGAAAATGATAGTATAGATATTGTAAAAAGGGATTTAAATCAAAATGGTAGAGATTTTTTTTCTTATGCAATTGATTTTTTTAAAATACCACATCATTGCTCAAATGGCTCAAAAAATATATTAAACTTACTAAAAAATATTTTTGTTCCAACTTCTGTTACAACAGTCTATCGAGTGGGAAATGTTAGCTTGCCAGATAAGCAAATGTTGGAAAAGTATAAAGCAAAATTAGATACAATATATTGTACAAGCAATATTAAAGAAAATGAAAATAAGTATGGCTATGGAATAGTAGAAGTTACGGTTAATATATTTAATCGTACTATCAAAATAGAAGATATGCATTATGATTCTGTTCAAATAAAATAATATTTTAAGATAATAAAAAAATACAACTATATAAATAAACACGCATATAAAAAAGTATATGTGTGTTTTTGCGTTATTTTGACTGTAATTCAACCTACTTATTATAAAAACGTTCGTAAAGTTTAGTCCTTTACGAACGTTAAAACTATTATAATTGAAAAAAAAACAAAAATCAAGGTTTTTCTATAAATTTCGTCAAAAAACGGATACAAATATATTTTAATAATATATAATTTAATATATTGGTAAAAATTAATAATTTAATAAAATATTCAAGGAGGAAAACAATGAACATTTTAAAACAAAAAATAAGAAAGAATAAGTCAATTACATTGCAAGAAATAATAGATAGTTGGTTACTTTATAAAAAATGTAAACTCAAAGAATCTACGTATTATCGTTATCAATATATTATAAAAAAATATATATTACCTAATTTTGGAGAAGAAAAAACAACGTTTTTAGAACATTACGATTTTAACATTTTTATTGAAAAACTTGTAGAAAATCTATCCCCTAAAACAGCAAAAGATATTATTATTGTACTAAAATCTATTTTAAAATATGCAGAAAGGAAGTACAATATTGATTGTAAATTAGATTTAATAACACTGCCAAAATATCAACAAGAAGAAATTCAAATTTTAAGTAAAAAGGAAAAAAAACAATTAGAAGAAATGTGTTATAAAAATGCAACATTGCGAAACATTGGAATTTTAGTTTGCTTAAACACAGGAATACGAATTGGAGAAATATGTGCTTTAACTTGGAAAGATATTAACTTAGAAACAGATACTTTAGCTATTAATAAAACAATGCAACGTATTTATAAAGATAAAAATAATACAATTATTTTAATAGACACTCCCAAAAGTAAAAAATCGATTCGAGAAATACCAATATCTAAGAAAATGCATAGCATGCTACTAAGCATAAAAATTAACAATAAAATTAGTGGAAACGAATTTTTTCTTACAGGAGAAAATGACAAGTTTATTGAGCCAAGAAGTTACCAATATATGTTTAAAAAATGCTTGAAAGAATGTAATATACAAGAGTACAACTTTCATGTATTAAGACATACATTTGCGACAAACTGTATTGAAATAGGAATGGATGTAAAATCTTTAAGTGAAATTTTAGGACATGCCAGTGTTGACATTACGTTAAATAAGTATGTTCATTCTTCGTTAAAAACTAAAAAAACGTATTTAGAAAAACTATAAAAGCCACTTAAAATGTCACAAAATATGTAACTAACATAATTATTTTTAACAAAGACTTATCAAGATAGAGAATATAGTACCAGAAAATTGGTAAATATTCTCTATTTTTTTCGTAAAGGACTAAACTTTACGAAAAAAATTAGGTGATAGTAAATGGAAGAAAATGCAGTCAAAAAGCGGGTTTTATACTACAACTTACAAAATTCGACTTTATACCAATCATTTAAATTATATAAAAAACACCGAAGTAATTTATAACGAAACAATTATAAAGTACTACAACTTATTATTTGACAATTTAAAATTTTTAAACCTATCAAATCAAAATTGTTTGAGAGAGTTAGAAAAATTAACAATCAAAAGTAAAACAGGAGAAAAGCCAAAAGATTATATAGAACAAGATATTCCTATGTACTTAAGGAGAGCAGCTATCAATCAAGCAATTGGATATGTTAGAAGTTACCAAACTGCATTAAATAATCATTTGAATGAAGAAAAGAAAACAATATGCACGCTAAATAAGGCGAAAATATTTCATTCTCCAGTTGTACTTTATAAAGGAATGTACAAAGACTTATATGGAGACAGCATAACAATAAAACTTTTTGATGGCGAAAGTTGGAGATGGTTTCCAGCCAAAATAAAAGGTAGAAAAATTAATGAAAATGCAGAAATTCTATCACCAAGTATTGTTGTAAAAAAAGACCTTGTTATGCTTCATCTTCCAGTAAAAGAAGAAATAGAAGATGTAACACCAATAAAAGAAAGGATGCAACAAGAACATATTCGAGTATGCGGTATTTCGTTTTCAAACACAGATAGTTTTGCTATATGTGTGGTGCTTGATGAAAACAAAAACATAATAAAAGCAAAATTTATTAAAGGTGGAAACGAATATAGAAATGCAACACACACCATATTAGCAAAAATTAAAAAACATAAACAAGATGGACAAAAATTTTCACAAAGAGACCATAAACATTATTGGGAAAAATTAAATAACATTAGTGATTATTATACTCATAGAGTAAGCAAAGAAATCGTTGACTTCTGTATAAAAAATCAAGTCGATGTTATTTCAATAGCGGACATGGAAGAAGATGTAAGTAAGCATTTTGGAAAGAAAGTAGGAAAGTATAGTCCAATTTATCTAAGAAAAAGGATTATTTCCTATTTACAATATAAGGCATTCAAACAAGGCATTCTTATGACAAAAGTAAGAAGAAATTATACGGCAAGCAAATGTTATATTTGCCGAGGTGAACTGAAAAGAAATGGAAGCAAATACACTTGTGAAAATGGACATCAAGGAGATTATTTTTTTAATTCAGCAATGAATATAGCAATTATGTGCTTTAAAAAATTTGGCAAATAATTTAAAAAAATTAAAACTTAAATTTGAATAAAATTCAAATCCTCAGGAGAAACACTGAGGTATGCAATAAAACTATATGCTTTATTGTATGTGTTGAATATCGCAATTTTACATAGTGAAAGTGTAAATAAAGAACGGAGTAATCCAACAATATTCAGAGATGCCAAATTGAATTCAATCATTTCAAAAAGAGGGGACAAACATGAGAAAGGGTTATCAATACATAAAAAGAACAATTGATATTTTGTTTTCTGCAATTGCACTAATCCTATTGTTACCAATTTTTATAGTAGTAGCGATTGCAATCAAAATAGATTCAGAAGGACCAATTATATATAAGTCAAAAAGAATAGGTAAAAACTGCAAACCATTTTATACATATAAATTTAGAAGCATGAAAACAAACAGAAAAGAATTAGATGGAACATTAACCCATGAGCAAATGGTGACAAGAGTAGGAAAATTTATAAGAAAGACAAGCATTGATGAACTACCACAACTAGTCAATATTTTAAAAGGTGACATGAGTTTTATTGGACCAAGGCCGTGGATTCCAGAATATTATGAATGGTTTACAGAGGAACAAAAAAGAAGAAGCAACGTTTTACCAGGAATTTCAGGTTTAGCTCAAGTAAAAGGAAGAAATGGAATTAATATTTTTAAGAAAATTGAGTATGACCTAGAATATGTAGACAACATGAGCTTATGGTTAGATATAAAACTTGTTTTTGAAACTATTGTGCAAGTATTTAAAAAGACAAATGCAGAAATATCAGAACAGGGAATTAAGGAAGAAATCGAAGATTTGAAGAGACAAGAAAGTTTAACAAAAGCAATATAGAAATAATAGACAGACTATTTTTTATATTCTTTAAATTAGATAGTGTAAAGTAGCCTATAAAAAAATAGAATATCAAAATATTTATCTAAAATATTAAAAAAGTACATTGATTTGTCACTTAGCCAATAACATGAGAAGAAAACTAAAACTAATAACAGGATAAATTTTAAAAATATATAAAAGGTGATGAATATGGGGAAAGATGAATTAGTTAGTATAATAGTACCCGTTTACAATGCAGAAAAATTTATAAGAGATACATTGGAAACTGTAAAAGCACAAACATATAAAAATTGGGAACTTATTTTAGTTGACGATTGCTCTATAGATAATAGTGTAAATATAATTAAAAGTTATATAAAAGATGATAAAAGAATTTCGTTGATTGCTCAAAATAAAAATAATGGTGCAGCAATTACTAGAAACAAAGGAATAGAAAAAGCAACCGGTAGATATATTTGTTTTTTAGATGCTGATGACTTATGGGATAGTAATAAAATAGAAGAACAATTAAAATTTATGAAAAAAGAAGATTGTGCTTTTTCTTTTACTGGGTATGAATTTGCAAATCAGTATGGAATACCAAATGGAAAAAAAGTTTTTGTTCCAAAAAAAATAAATTATAGACAAGCATTAAAAAACACAATTATTAGTACAATTACTGTTATGTTTGATATGAATAAATTGAAAAAAGAAGACATTTATATGCCTAATGTTAAATCAGAAGATTCTGCTACATGGTGGAAAGTCTTAAAGATTGTTGATTATGCCTACGGATTTAACGATGTATTTTCATATTATAGACGAAATATTGTTAGTTCATCTTCAAATAAATTCCATGCAATTAAACAAACATGGAACTTGTATAGAAATATAGAACATTTAAATATATTTTATAGTTTCTATTGTTTCACATTTTATCTAATTAATGCAATAAAAAGAAGAATCTAAATAAGGAAGGAAAAAAGCAAAACAATGAAATATATGCGTGATGAAATACCAGATACGTATAAAATTAAAACTTTACAAAACAAAATCCTTGAAATAGTTACATATTTTGATGAATTTTGTAAAGAAAATGAAATAACATATTTTTTAATGGGAGGATCAGCATTAGGAGCAGTTAGGCATGCTGGTTTTATTCCATGGGATGATGATTTTGATGTTTTTATGGATTATGAAAATTATAATAAGCTACTATGTTCTGCAAATAAAATTGATAAAAAAAGATTTTATTTACAAAAAGAAGATACTTATGAGAATCCATATTATTTTTCAAAGATTAGGATGAATGGAACTACTTTTTTAGATGAGCATACAAAGAAAGATAGAGATGTCCATCGTGGTATTTATATTGATATAATGTGCTTATATAACGTGCCATCGTCAAAATTAAAACAAAAATGTCAGTATTATGCAGCAGCATTATTAAAAACTAAGGCATTAGTTATTAATGGATATAAAACTAATTCAATTAAGAAAAAAGTATTAATACTTTTAGCAAATATAGTTGTAAATAAATATACTAAGAAAGTTATTTTTAATATTGTAAAGAAATATTCAAATGAAAATACAAATTATTTAGGACATTTTTTTGGCAGAGCAAAATTAAAAAATGCAGTATATCCAAAAAGATGTTTTAAGGAACAAAAATTTATAAATTTTGAAAAAATAAAACTTCCTGTACCATGCGGCGTTGATGAGTATCTTACTATAAGATATGGAAGTGATTATATGAGTCTTCCAAATGAAGAAACGAAAAAAATTTATCAAAGTCATTGTACATTTTGGGATGTAAATAAAGATTATAAGGAGTATGTAAAGAATGAAAAAATATAAAAAAGGTTACACAGCAGGTGTATATGATATGTTTCATATTGGACATTTAAATATATTAAAAAATGCCAAAAAATTATGTGATTATCTTGTTGTTGCTGTTACTACAGATGAGTTGTGTTATTCTAGAAAAAAAAAGTATCCTATTATTAAGCTTGAAAATCGTATGGAAATAGTTAAATCAATAAAGTATGTAGATTATGTTGTAGTTCAATCAGATATGGATAAAATACGTATGATTTTGAAATTAGGATGTGATGTTGTCTTTGTTGGTGATGATTGGAAAAACACAAATTATTGGAATAATTTAGAAAAAGAATTAAAAAAATATAATGTTGACGTAGTTTATTTAAAACATACAGATGGAATATCATCAACTATTTTAAGAGAAAAAATTAGTTTATAATATGGAGAGAAATTATGAATAGCTCAATTAATTTAAAAAAAGTTTTTGCTTTTTTGTTGTCATTATCACTTATATTGTGTGCATATGCATTTTCTTTTTTACAAAATATTTCTTTAATGTATTTAATTTTATCTGGATATGCACTTTTTGGTATTTTTACCGCGTTAACAAAACATATAAAAATTGATTTTCGCCCTATTATATTAATTTTTCTATTAATACTACTTTCACTAATAAGTTTAATTTTATTTCCAAATTATGCGATATTACAAAAAAATGCTATTATATATTTATTGAAATTAATGCTTTGGGGAATAGTATTGTCATTTCCCTTTGGACAAATGATAGATTTAAATTACTTTTTTAAATGTGTAATAAAGGTAGCTGCAATTGCCACTATATACATAATTATTCAAAGTGTTTTCGGATTTTTATTTTCTTATAAACTGCCAAATGTATTTAATTTTCATTTTATTATACATATTGCAGAAGATTTGAGTGAATTAAATACATATAGACCAGCCTCTTTTTTTGGAGAACCAGCGTATTATTCAACACATGTCATATGTGCTATTGCTCTTTTATTGCGAGATAACACAATAAAAAATAAAAGAAATATTATTATTTTATTAACACTTGGAATACTTTTATCTACGTCTACATCTGCAATATACATGCTAATATTTTTATATATGTTGTACTTTATTAATATCAAAAAAACAAAAAAAGCAATATTATTTATACTTATATTTTTGCCAATTATTAGTGTTATTATACTAAATTTAAATACTATATTAGAAGGTTTGGGCAATTTCGGAAAAATTTTTGATGATGCTATAACAAAGCCAACTCATTTTTCGTCTATAGCTAGATTAGGTAAAAGTTACAATTACCTTGGTAATTTAACTGGAATGCAAAAATATTTTGGTTGTGGAATAGGAAATGAATACACATTTTTAGGTGTTACTTCAGTTTATATAAATTCTATGGCTAGATTAATAATTCAATCAGGTTATATTGGTGTCATATTATTTGGAGCTTTCTTAATACAAGTATTTAAAGAATGTAAGTCATATATAGAATATTTCTTATTGATATTATATATAACAAAATGCGTATCTGGAGGGGCTATGTTTTCTATACCAGGAATTTTTATATTATTAATATTAAAAATGAGCAATTTTAATAGTATTAATAAGAAAGTAGAGGTAAACGAGCATGATTAAAATATTACATATTGTTTCTACAATTGGTAAAAGTAGTGGTGTCATGAATGTTATTATGAATTATTATTCAAAAATATATCATGATATTCAATTTGACTTTTTATATTTTAGTGAAGTTGAAAATGATTTTTCTAAAGAAATAAAGCAATATGGTGGAAATATATATAATATTGGAAAACCTTATTTTTCTATAAGCTATAGTAGAAAAGTTAAAAATTTTTTTAAAAATCATTATAATCAATATAAAGCAATACATTGCCATCCTCTTTTTTCTTATATTTTTTTTGCAAATCATGCAAAAGTATATGGAATAAATCACGTTATTCAACATAGCCATACAACGCAGTATTCAAATAAAAAGATTAGTGCAATTAGAAATTATATAATTATAAAACTTTCGCGTTTTTTTGTAACAGATTATATCGCTTGCTCAAAAAATGCTACTATTGTTTTTCCAAAATGCAAAAGAGAATCATCTTTCATTTTAAACAACGCAATTGATTCGAAAAAGTATATGTATAATCCTAAATCCAGAGAAAAGATTAGACAAGAATTAAATATTCCATTTGATTATAAAGTGATAGGTCATATTGGTAGATTTTCTAGCGAAAAAAACCATAAGGAATTATTAAGAATATTTAAATTATATCATTATAAAGAACCTAAAAGTGTTCTTGTTTTAGTTGGTGATGGTAAATTAAAACAGGAGATTTTATGTGATATCAAAAAATTAGATTTAGAATCATCTATTATAATGACAGGAATAAGAAATGATGTAAATGTTTTATTATCATCATTTGATTTCTTTATTTTACCATCAATTTTTGAAGGATTTGGAATAGTTGCTATTGAAGCTCAAGCATCTGGCTTAATGACTTATTGTTCATTAGGTGTACCTAATGTAGCAATAATTACAAAGTTGGCTAAAAAATTTGATGTTAATACGGAAAAAGAATTTGTTGTAGATGATATGCTTAGGCATTCAGAATACAAAAGGGAAAATATGTGTGAATGTATAAAAAAAGCATGTTTTGATATTGATGAAGAAGCAAAAAAACTAAAAGCATATTATAAATCACTTAAATGAAAGGATGATAATAATGAAAAATTTAATACTAACATTTCATAGGGCTAAAAATTATGGAGCAGTTTTACAGGCGTATGCACTCTCAACTATTTGCAATCAATATCAATATACAGAAATGCTTGATTATGATTTTAGTAATACTAAATCTATAAAAAAATTATTAAAGAAGTTATTTTATTTCTTTAGAAATAAAAAATTTGATGGATTTTTAAAGAAATATATGAATTTGTCAAAAAAAATAAATACAGAAGAAAAAGCCAGAGAATACATTAATAAGTGTGATAAAGTTATTGTTGGTAGTGACCAAGTATGGAATACTAAAATTACCAGGGATTCTAAAGATTTATTTTTATTAAAAAATATTTTAACAGAAAAATATTCATATGCTGCTAGTCTTGGTGATGATTGTATGAACGAACTTTTTTTAGATGAACTGATTGATTCAATAAAAAAATATAAAATGATTTCTGTACGTGAACAAAATTCAAAGGAATTAATTGAAAAAAAATCAAAGTTAAAAGTTTCTGTTTGTTTAGATCCAACTCTTTTATTGCAAGAAGACAAATGGCAACAACTAATAAAAAATGAATCAAGAAATCTAGAAAAAATAGTAGTTTATTTTGCTGAGCAGAATGATGAAATGAATAAAATATCTAAGTTAGCATCTAAAGTATATAACAAAAAATTAATTGTCTTTGATGCAAGTAATAAGACAATATTTAAAAAGCTAAAAACTTTATATTATGGACCAATTGAGTTTATTGAGAGTATAAGAAATTCAAAACTAGTTATAACCAATTCATTCCATGGATTGGCATTCTCAATTATTTTTAAGAAACAATTTATCTTATTTTTAAATTCTAATAGAAGCTCTAGGCAAACATCATTGCTTAAGATGTTAAATTTAGAAGACAGAATATACTCTAACAATTTTCAAGAGTTGGTTAATAAAAAAATAGATTATAGTGAAGTGCAAAAAAAACTTGAAGAAGAAAGAAAAAAATCACTAAGCTATATATCAAGAATTTTTGGTGATGATTATGAGTAGAACAAAGAAATTTTTTTATAATTCTCTATCAACTGGAATGCTACAACTAGTACTTTTAATAATAAATTTTATTCTTCCAAAAGTTATATTAATGAATTATGGGTCAGAAATTAATGGTTTAACTACGTCAATTACTCAATTTATATCCTACTTTAATCTAGTAGAAGCAGGATTAGCTGCTGCTGCTGTTTTTTCACTATATGAACCATTAGCTAATAAAAATTATAAACAAATTAATGTAGTTGTATCTACGGCAAAAGATTTTTACTATAAATCAGGTTATATATTTACTTTACTTGTTATATTGCTATCTATTTTTTACCCATTTTTTATTCAAAGTAACTCAATGAGCTATATTGAAATATTTGCCTTAGTTTTGGTTTCTGGAGCAACTGGATTTTTAAACTTTTTTACTTTTGCTAAATATAGAGTACTGTTAACGGCAGATCAGAAAGTATATGTAATATCCATTGCTTCTATTGTATATAACATACTAAATACGATTATAATAGTAGTTCTAGCAAATATGGGAATTAACATTATCTTGGTTAAATTTTTGGCTATTTTTGCTATTGCTATGCAATCTATTATTGTTGCAGTATATGTTAAAAGAAAATATAAATTTATTAATTATGATGAAAAGAAAGATAAAAAATTGCTTAATAAGCGTTGGGACGCTTTATATCAGCAAATTTTAGGTGGAATTCAAAATGGTGTTCCAATTATTTTATTAACTTTTTTTACTGATTTAGTAACAGTTAGTATTTATTCTATTTATAACATGGTTTTACATGGGCTTAGTAGTATCCTATCTATTTTTACTAGTGGATTATCAGCGTCGTTTGGAGATATTATAGTTAGAAAAGATATTAAGAAACTTCAATCTGCATCAGAAGAATTTGAATATATATATTATAATATCATTACAATTGTTTATGCTGCAGCATTTGTTTTAATAATGCCATTTATTAGCTTATATACCCATAATATTACTGATGTTAATTATTATGTACCATTATATGGTTTCTTAATTGTGTTAAATGGTGTTTTTTATAACTTAAAGACTCCTCAAGGAATGCTTGTTATTTCAGCAGGAATGTATAAAGAAACTAGATGGCAAACAACTACACAGGGATTAATTATTGTAATTTTAGGTGCAATACTAACACCAATTTTAGGAGTTACTGGTGTTTTAATAGCTTGTATTTGTTCTAACGTATATAGAGATATTGATTGGCTTTTCTTTATACCAAAACATTTAACTCATAGAACTATATGGTCAACATTTAAGCGACAAATTAAACTTTTTATTTTAGGCTCAATCTCGTGCATAATTTGTTTTACTTTTATAAAAAATATTCATGGATATTTTGAATGGGTAATTGCTGGAATTTTATCTACACTAATTAGCACATGTATAATATTAATATTTGATATATTTTTTGAAAGAGAGCAATTAAAGAAAATGTTATTAAGACTTAAGATATTGATAGGTATAAAATGAAATAGATATATATCAATGAGGTAATTTATGAAACTTAATAAATGTTAATATAAACAAACAAATATCTCTCGGCTTAGACAGAGATATTTGTTTTTTATATTATCATACTAATTGACATTCCATAGAATAAAATATATAATAAATCCGTATTAGGAGAGGTAAAATGGACAAAGTACAAGTATTGTTATCTACCTATAATGGAGAAAAGTATATAAAAGAACAAATAGAAAGCATATTAAAACAAAAAGAAGTAGAAGTATCTTTACTAATAAGAGATGATGGTTCTACCGATAAAACCGTAGAAATTGTGCAGAATTTAGCAAAAAAATATAACAATATTACCTACTACCAAGGTAACAATATAGGTCCTGCTAGAAGTTTTATGGAGTTAATAAATCAATCCGGAGAATTTGATTATTTTGCCTTTGCGGACCAAGATGATGTTTGGAAACAAGAAAAACTAATTTCTGCTATTGAAAAATTACGAACAATAGAAGAAAAACCAGCTTTATATATATCAGCCCTAGAAATTGTAGACGAAAATTTAAATACCATAAAAGTAAAAAAAGTAAGCGGAAACTTTTGCTTTGAAGGAGAAATAATAAAAAATTTTGCTACTGGTTGTACACAAGTGTTTAACAAAAAATTACTAAATGAAATAAAAAGCTACACACCAAATTATCTTATTATGCACGATTCCTGGATTACACGAGTATGCTATGCCATTGGTGGCAATGTAATAATAGATGAAAACACTTATATTCAATATAGGCAACATGAAAGTAACGTTTTAGGGTATAAAGATGAAACTTTTCAAAAGTTGAAAAAACAATTTAAAATTGCATTTCAAGAAAAAACATGCATGAGAGTCAATATTGCAAAAGAGCTAAAAAATGGTTATGAAGAAAATTTAACAGAAAATGCAAAAGAAGTCATTTATCACCTTATTTCTTATCAAACAGAACGACGCTCCAAAATATGGCTATTACGAAACAAAAAGTTTAAAACAAACCGTTTTTTAATAAATTGTAAAATGAAATTAGCCATTATTTTTAATAAATTTTAATAAAAAGCAGAACGTAAGAGGGGAAAACTTAAAAAATGGAAGAAAAGAATGTTTTTATTGTAGGTTCTAATGGAATACCTGCAAATTATGGTGGGTTTGAAACCTTTGTTGAAAATTTAACAGCAAAGAAAATAAGTAATAAAATAAAATACCATGTATCCTGTTTAGTAGAAGACAATGAAGAAGTACAATACAATGGTGCCAGATGTTTTCATGTAAAAGCACCAAATGTGGGGCATGGTAGGGCAATTTGTTATGATTTTATGTCCTTGCAAAGAACCATCAAATATATTAAACAAAACCATATTCAAAATGCTACAGTATATGTTTTAGGAACTACCATAGGTTTAGTCATTGGCTTTTTCAAAAAAAAGTTAAAAAAATTAAATGTGAAATTATATGTAAATCCAGATGGATGTGAATGGAAAAGAACAAAATGGAATGCTATGGTAAGAAAATACTTAAAAATAGCAGAAAGAAAAATGGTAAAACATGCCGATTTAGTTATATGTGATTCCATTCATATTGAATCCTACATTAAAGAAAAATATAAGAAGTATCAACCAAATACTACGTTTATTGCTTATGGTTCAGATTTACAAGAAGAAAAAGAAGAAAGTAGCAAGGTATTTGAAGCATGGTGTTTAGAAAGACAAATAAAACCAAAACAATATTATTTAATTGTAGGAAGATTTGTTCCTGAAAATAATTATGAAACAATGTTAAAAGAGTTTGTAAAATCAAATACTAAAAAGGACTTGGTTATTGTTACAAATGTGGAACAAAATAAATTTTATGAAGAACTAAAACAGAAAACAAATTTTGAACAAGACAAAAGAATTAAATTTGTAGGAACTGTTTATGATGCACAATTACTACAACAAATTAGGCAAAATGCTTATGGTTATCTTCATGGGCACGAGGTAGGAGGAACCAACCCATCTCTTTTAGAAGCACTTGCTTCCACTAACTTAAATTTATTATTAGAAGTAGGTTTTAATAAAGAAGTAGCACAAGATAGTAGCCTTTATTGGAATAAAGAAGACGGAAATTTAAGTAACTTAATTAATCAAATAGATGCTATGGAAGAAAATAAAATACAACAATATGGGGAAAAAGCAAAAGAAAGAATAAAAGAAAATTATAGTTGGGAAAAAATTGTAAAGAAGTATGAAGAACTTTTTTAGTTCCTTTATAATTTGAAACATTTTTATCAAAATCTATTGCATAGAAAGATAAAATTCGATATAATAGGAACATATCAAAAGAAAAGGAGAGCAAAATCAAAAAATGGAAGAACTAGATTTAAAAGAGATATTTTATATGTTTTGGACAAGGATTATACATATTATACTAATTGTCCTAATTTTTATGGTTATAGGAATTTTATATTCATATTTATATGTAACACCAAAATATAAATCAACTACTAGTTTAGTTTTAACAACTGCAGCAGAAGGAGAAACAAGTCAATCTGGAACAATTACTACCACAGATATTACTTTAAATAATAATTTATTGGCTACTTATACAGATATTATTACTAGCAATACTGTTGTAAGGCAAGTTATTAACAATTTAGGAATTAAAATATCAGAAGATTCCCTAAAAAGTAAAATATCAGTTTCTTCAGAGAAAAGCACACAAATGATTTATATTGGGGTAATAGACGAAAACCCATACCAAGCAAAAATTATTGCGAATGAAGTAGCTAAAGTATTTGCAGAACAAGTACCACAAATTTATAAATTAAACAATGTGTATATTTTAGATCAAGCAGAAGAAGAAAGTACACCATACAATATTAACCATATTAAAGATATTGCTATCTTTGCTTTCATTGGTCTTGTAGTTGCAGCTATGTATGTATTCATTGCTAATATGTTAGATACTACAGTAAAATCCAAAGAAGATGTAGAAAGAAAAATTGGTCTTACAGTATTAGTTAACATTCCAGTTTGCAATTTTGATGAATTGCCAAAAACAATGAGAAAAGGAGGTAAAAAGTAATGAAAAAAGAAATTATTACATTTAAAGAACCAAAATCTCCTATTTCTGAAATTTTTAGAACTTTAAGAACAAACATACAATTTGCAAACTCTAAAAGAGGGTTACATTCCTTACTAATTACTTCCACATCTCCAAGTGAAGGAAAAAGTTGGGTATCTGCAAATTTAGCAGTTGTTTTTGCACAAGCAGGAAAAAAAGTAATATTAGTAGATTGCGACATGAGAAAAGGAAGGCAATTTTCAATTTTTGGAGTTGCTCCAACACCAGGGCTTTCCAATTACTTATCTGGTATTAATTCCAATGGAGAAGAAAGTAACCCAAATATTTTATCTTACATTAAGGAAACAGAAGTAGAGAACCTATACCTAATTCCAGCAGGAAATATTCCACCAAACCCTTCTGAATTATTAATTTCAGAGCAAATGACACAAGCAGTAGAAGAATTAAAATCAGTATGTGATTTAGTTATTTTTGATGGAACACCAAGTTCTTTAGTTACTGATGCGGTTATTATTTCAAGCTATGTAGACACCACTTTAATTGTTTCTGCTTACAAAGAAACAAAAATGGATGACCTAGAAAAAGTAAAAAGAGATATAGAAAACGTAGGTGGAAAAATAGCAGGAGTTGTAATTAATAAAATGCAAATATCACAAAAACAATATTATGCAACTTATTACTATGGAAATTCAAATCTAAATATGAAAAATACAAAGCAAACTAAACCTACAAAAGAAGAGGAAGAACTTGAAGTAGAAAGAAAAAAACAAGAATTAAAAGAAAAATCAAAAAATATCGTAAAACAAAATAGACCAGAACATAATCAACAAAACAAACCTGAATATAGAACAGAAAACAAACAATTTCATAAATCAGAATACAAACATGACAATAAACAATTCCACAAATCGGAATACAAACCACAAAATAAACAATATTACAAACCAGAAGTAAACCAACCAAAACAAGAAACAAAATCAAAAATATATGATTTTGAAAAAGAAAATATGAATACCAGTAAAGTAGACGATGCTACTGCACTATTAAAGCAAATGACACAATATATAGATGAAGAAAAAGCAAAACTAAAAAGAGGAGATAACCAATGATAGATTTTCACTCTCATATTGTATATGATGTTGATGATGGTTCAGAAACAATCGAACAATCTATAGAAATTCTAAAAAAAGCAGAAAAAGCAGGTTTTACCAAAGTGATTTTAACACCACATTATATGGAAGACTACTATGAATTTCCTGCTAGTGAAATTGAGGAAAAAATACAACTATTAAGGCAAAAGTGTCAAGAAGAACAAATAAACATAGAGTTATATCAGGCAAATGAAATTTATATCACAAATCATATGATAGATTTCATAGAAAACAATGAGGCAACAACAATAAATAATAGTCGCTATGTATTATTTGAATTACCAATGAATGAAGAACCACCTAATTTACTAGAAGTTATTTATCAATTAGTAGAAAACCATAAAGTGCCAATTATCGCACATCCAGAGAGATATGCCTATATTCAAAAGGCTCCCAATCGTTTACTAGAGCTAATAGAACATGGTGTGTTATTTCAAACAAATTATGGTAGTATCATAGGACAGTATGGAAAAGAAATCCAAAAAACAGCAAAATTGTTAATAGAACATAATTTTATTCACTTCTTAGGAAGCGATGTACATCACGAAGGATATATTTATGAAAAAATGCCAGAAATAAGAGAACAGTTAAGAAAAATAATTGACAATGAAAAAATCGAAGAACTTACTACAGAAAATGCAGAAAAAGTATTACAAAATGAAGAAATTGAAGTTGAAATGCCAGAAAAAATCAAACAAGGCTTTTTCAAAAAAATTTTTTCTTAAATAAAAAATATTGTAAAAAAATATAAAAAGTCTATAATATAAAAGAACATAAGAAGAAATAAAAAAGGAGGAACATAAGATGCCAATTGTTAATTTATCAGAACCATTTAGTGTATTAGTAACATTAGTTTTATTTGTATTAGTATTACTTTTATCAAGGGAAATCAAAAAAAGTAATATTACTTGTATTATGTTGTTAATATTTTTAACACTAATTGTATCTCACTGCATTGAGTACGTAATGGTAGTAGATCCAACAGGAATCATTAAACAAACAATTGCTAAATGTATCGCAGTCGATTTTGTATTTATTTTATTATCTTTCATTTCTTATTTATGGATAGATGACATTGAAGCAAAAGAAAGAAAAATAAAAAGTATTGACAATGGATTAGAATGGTTTTGGAAAAAAGTATAGTAGTGAGTGATTAAAAATTCATATAATAAAATAAAAGTAACAAAAATAAACTTCTTTCATATAATATACAAAAAATGAAGGGAGTTTATTTTTTATGGATTATGAAATTATGATGAATGGAAATGTAAAAATAGGAATGTATGCTCCAGAATTTGAAGCAGAAACAACTATGGGAAAAATATCATTAAATCAATACAAAGGAAAATGGTTAGTATTTTTCTCACATCCTCGGAGACTTTACACCCGTGTGTACAACAGAAATCATTGCATTTTCAAAAGCAAATACATATTTTGAAAGATTAAATACTTGTCTTCTAGGGTTAAGTGTGGATAGTAATAGCTCCCATTTAGCGTGGGTATATGATATTTATTGCAAAACGGGAGTAAAAGTTCCTTTTCCTATTATTGCTGATAGAAATGGTACTATTGCAAGAAAATATGGAATGATTTCTAATGACGTAAGTACCACAGAGACTGTTAGAAATGTTTTTGTCATTGATGATAAGGGCATAATCAGATTAATTTTAGTATATCCTCTTAATATAGGAAGATGTATACCAGAAATTTTAAGAATCATAGAAGCATTGCAAACAGCAGATAATAATAATGCCTCTACACCAGTTAACTGGGTACCATGTGAGCCTATTATTATACCTGCACCAAAAACATTTGAACAGTTGCAAGAAAGAAATAAGCAAATTCAAAAGGACAGAAACGGAATGGCGTGGTATTTGAGTTTTAAAGAACCAAAAGATTGTAAAGTAATAGAAAATGGAGAAAGTAAGCAGCTAAGAGAAGGAAAAAAACTTGACGAATAGAGCAAGTAGCGATAAAATACAAACAGAAGGAAGAAAAAATGGCAAAAAAATATTTAGAAAAAGATGTATTACAAGCAACATTAGAAAGATTAGATTTTATTTTTACAGAATTTGAAAATGTATATTTTAGTGTAAGTGGTGGAAAAGATAGTTCCGTTATGGTACAACTGGCAAACATGGTAGCAAAAAAGCATCAAAAAAAATTTGATGTTCTTTATATCGACTTAGAAGCACAGTACCAATATACCATAGAACATATTGAAGAATTAAAAACATTATCACAAATACGCGACTTTTATCATATAGCACTTCCAATGGCACTGCGCAACGCAGTGTCTGTATTGCAACCAAAATGGATTTGTTGGGAAGAAGAAAGCAAGCATTTATGGGTAAGACCTATGCCAAAAGATGCAATCAATATAAATAATTGTCCTTTTGATTGGTTTGTTAAAGGAGAAGAATTCGAAGATTTTATTATTCAATTTGCAGATTGGTATCAAAAAAAATATCAAACGAAAGTCGCATGTGGTATTGGAATCCGTACAGACGAAAGTTTAAATCGATTTCGAACCATTGCTTTCCAAGAAAAAAAGATAACTTATAAAGGTCACAATTGGACAACAAAAATAAAATTAAATGAGAAACATATTAATGTGTATAATTTCTATCCCATTTATGATTGGAAAACAGAGGATATTTGGGGTGCTGTTAGTAAACTAGATTTGAAATTTAACTATATATATGAATTAATGTATAAAAATGGAGTCAGTATTTTTGAACAAAGGCTATGCCAGCCATATGGAGACGACCAAAGAAATGGGTTAAATCAATTTAAAGCCTTGGAATATGAAACTTGGGGTAAAATACTAAATCGTGTTAATGGTGTTAATTTTGGAAATATTTATTGTAAAACAACAGCATTAGGCAATATAAAATCTTGTAAACCAGATTTCATGACATGGCAAGAATATGCTGTATTTTTGCTAGAAAGTATTGGAATTTATAATAAAGATTTAATGATGCATTATTATCGAAAAATTAAAAAATTTATGATATGGTATAAAAATAAATATAATGTAGAAATTAAAGATATTCCAGAAAAAGCAGAATGCAAATTAGAAAACCAAAAGAAAGCAATTTCGTGGAGAAGAATTGCAAGAGCAATTGAAAAAAATGATTTTTATTTGCGTAGATTATCTTTTGGACAAACCAAGACAGATGATGCAGAATTGCAAAGGCTAATTCACAAATGGGACAACTTATTAAACAAAGATACATTAACAGACGATAAAAGCTTACAAAAAATTGTAGAAGAATATAGAGAAAAAGAGGAAGCAAATTATGATAGTAAAAATGAATAATAAAGAAGAAAATTTTTATACCTATATGGGAAGAATGTTTGGTTCACGTATTGTTCAAAAACAAATTAATGATAGAATTTATGATGATAATGATAAAGAATGGTATTTATATCTTGAAGAAGATAGACTTGTTTGTTTTGTTTCTGTTGTAAAGAATGTTATCAAAAATGTTTATACCATGAAAGATAGTTATTTAGTAGAAATATTAACACAAATAAGAGAAGAAAACAAAATACAAGAAAGTATTGTACCAAATATTTATAAAGATTTATATGTACAAGCAGGTTTTCATTTAAATAACGAAGATACTTTGAAAAATTTTGTTATTATTTATGATAAATAATAAATATAATAGAAAAAAGAAGGAAGGTTCAATCATGTCAGAAATAACATTTCCTGTATTAAATGTAAAAATGGTAGATATTGATAAAGTAATTGCTAATGATTACAACCCAAATAAAGTAGCACCACCAGAAATGGAGTTACTAAAACATTCCATTGAAGAAGATGGTTACACACAACCAATCGTTACATATTATGATAAAAAGAACGACCAATATATTGTTATAGATGGTTTCCACCGTTATCGTTGTGCAAAAGAATATTTTCATTTAAAACAAATTCCTATAGTAACTATTGATAAAGACTTAGAAAATCGAATGGCATCTACAATTAGACATAATCGTGCAAGAGGAACACATCAAATTATTGATATGTCTCACATTGTATTGTCGTTAACAGATATGGGATGGTCAGAGCAACAAATTTCAAAACATTTAGGAATGGAATTAGATGAAATAATTCGATTAAAACAGATTACTGGTTTAAAAGAAATGTTTGCAAACCATGTATTTAGCAAATCGTGGGAAGAATTTGATGAAAAAATTAGAAAATCAAGTGTAAATTAAAAATACAAATAAAAAGTATTAATAAAAAAGAATAAGTAAAAAAGAAGTGTAAATTTAAAATTTTGGTACATACTATAATTAGAAAAATGTAAAGATTAGAAAAATAAATAACATCTTTGTTTTTCTAAAATGAAAAAACAACCTTAAAAGAAAGGGGATAATAGTATGGAACATGACCAAAAAATAAATTGCACTGTAACAAGTTGCAAATACAATGAAAATCAAAGACAACAATGTTCATTAAGACAAATTATTGTAACACCAATTGAAAATTGCGATACAAAACAACCAGATGAATCTATGTGTAGTAGTTATAGAAACGTAGACAAAGAATAATAGAATGTAGTAAAATATGCTAAAAAGAAAATCAAATAAAAGAAATAGGAGTCTTTATTAAAGACTCCTATTAACATGAGAAACGGTATTAAATAAATTTTGTTGATAAGGATTTGATAAGACCATAGCCATCTACACGGAAGAAATAATCTCTGCCTAAGATACCAACATCTTTTGGCGATACTTCATTAACAACACGTGAAGCATAAACATCTTTTTTGTGATTATCTCCATGATTGATTAAGACTAATTTAATGTTTTCAAAATCCTTTAAGAATGTGATTAATTCATCAGCTTTGGCATGAGCAGAGAATTCAGCAGTGAATTTTACATCAGCTAATTTCTTTACCTTCAGACCAGAAATTTCTACGATATCTTCTTTCTGGCATTCATAAAGCCTTCTACCTAAGGTTCCTTCTGCAAGGTAACCCGTAAAATGGATTAAAGCATTTGGCTTTTTTAAAAAAGCAGGTAAATAAATTTGAGCAGGACCATATGAACCCATGCCAGAGGTGGTTAAAATGATTTTACACTGTTCATCATTCAAAAGTGCTTCTCTTTGCTCACAACTGGTTACATAGGTCAAATTCTCTGGAGTAAAGTTTTCACATTCTTTTTTTAAAAGAATTGAACCAGAAGTAAAAAGCTTGGTGTAACGCATTCCTAATTTACCGTCAAAATAAATAGGAATATTTTTGTCAAGTTTACCAGCATCTTGCCATTGCTTCAAAATATACATGATTTCTTGTGAACGACCAAGAGAAAAGACAGGAATGACGATTTCAGAATGTTTTGCAATGGCCTCAAAAATATTCTTTTCAAAAACCTTTTCAATTTCCCATGAATTCATATCACCATAGGTAGATTCTTGAATGATATTCATGGGTAATTGATGAACCCACTTAGGAACAGATTTTACATCAAAAAGCATATTTTTGTTATTGTAATCGCCAGTGTAAAGCAAGTTAATATTTTCGTACTTTTTTTCTCCCTCTTCATGATACCGGATTTGCATTAAAACAATAATGGCACCGGAAAGATGTCCATTCATAAAGAAAGTAAGCTTGATATTATCATCTAACCATATACTTTCTTCAAAAGGATGAGGCTCTACTAAAGATAAAGTAGTATCTACATCATCTTCCGTGTATAACAAACTCTCATTTGTCAGTTCTGCCCTTCGGCGAAGCACTTTATAGCTATCGGATAAAGCATTACTAATGAGTGTAGCGGTGTCATAGGAAGTATGAATTTTATTGCGGTAACCTTGCTTTACTAGTAATGGCAATCGACCGGTATGATCTACATGATTGTGAGTAACAACCACGTAATCAATGTCAGATGCTTTAAAAGGTAATGATTTATTGAAATCTGTATAATCTGGTTCTTGAAATAATCCACAATCAATCAAAACCTTTTTGGTATGGCCATTAGGAAACTTAATAACGTTCAAAATGCAAGAGCCTGTAACCTCTTTGTGCAAAGCCATTATATCAACGTAAAACCGATGAACATTACCCATGTAATAATTTCTCCTTTCTGCATTAAATAATAATTTGTTATGCAATCTATAAAGATTAAAAATATTTTATCATGATAGTAACATAAAAGCAATAAAAATGTAGAAAATAATCGAAAAATGTTGAAATGAGAAAAGGTTAGATTTCATATCTAAAAAGAGACATAGAAATTCTATGTCTCTTTTCTTGACGAAAAAAAAACTTAAGTATATAATAGCCAAAGAAAAGAATACTATGATTAAGAACGTTAAAATAAAAAATCATAGTTTAATAAAAAATAACAGCAAATTTAAAGGAGGAAAAATATGTTAGTTACAACAAAAGAAATGTTTGAAAAATCAATGAAAGAGCACTTTGCCATTGGTGCCTTTAATGTAAACAACATGGAAATTATCCAAGGAATCGTAGATGCAGCAGCAGAAAACAAATCACCAGTTATATTACAAGTATCATCAAGTGCAATAAAATATGCAAGAATCAATTATTTAATGAAAATGGTAGAGGCAGCCGTAGAAGAACATCCAGAAGTTCCAATAGCATTACACTTAGACCATGGACCAGATTTTGAAACCTGTAAAATGTGTGTAGATAGTGGTTTCACATCAGTTATGTTTGATGGTTCAAAATATGATTTCGAAGAAAATATAAGACTTACGAAACAAGTAGTAGATTATGCTCACGCTCATGGTGTAGTAGTAGAAGCAGAACTTGGAAAATTAGCAGGAATAGAAGATGACGTAAATGTAGAAGCATCAGACGCTATGTACACAGACCCACAGCAAGCAAAAGAATTTGTAGAAAGAACAGGTTGTGACTCATTAGCAATTGCAATAGGAACAAGCCATGGTGCTTATAAATTTAAAGGAGAAGCAAAATTAAGATTTGATATATTAGCAAAAATAAAAGAATTAATACCAAATACACCAATCGTATTACATGGAGCATCTACAGTTATACCAGAATTAGTAGAAATGTGTAATAAATATGGGGCAGATATTCCAGGGGCAAAAGGAGTGCCAGATGAAATGCTACATGAAGCGAGTAAATCAGGAGTATCTAAAATAAATGTAGATACCGATTTGCGTTTAGCTATGACAGCACAAATCAGAAAAGTATTTGCAGAAGAACCTAGTGCATTTGACCCAAGAAAATACCTAACACCAGCAAGAGAAGAAGTAAAAAATACAGTTTCTCATAAAATAAGAGATGTCTTTGGTTCTAATAATAAAATTTAAAGTTAAATTATAAAACAACATATCTAAATTTGAATTTTTATATTCAATCACTTTTAATGTGCTTTTTTCAAATTTTGATATGTTGTTTTTTATTATATTTAAATAATTAAATTTAATTGATATGTTGTTTCATATAACGTTCTTGATCTTTTTTCTTTAAATCCTCACGTTTATCATATAATTTTTTACCTTTTCCAATACCAAGTTCTACCTTTACAAAACTACCTTGAAAATAAAGACTAATAGGAACCAAAGTATAACCTTTTTGTTGAATTAGTCCAATCAATTTACGAATTTCATATTTATTTAAAAGTAGTTTCCTATCACGCATAGGTTCTTTATTAAAAATATTACCTTGTTCATATGGACTAATATGCATGGAATGTATGTAAACTTCACCTTTTTCAATACTAGCATAACTATCTTTTAAATTAACTTTTCCATTTCGAATAGATTTAATTTCCGTACCTGTTAATACAATTCCTGCTTCTATTGTATCTATAATTTCATAATCGTGTCTCGCAACAGGGTTTTTAGCAATTAACTTTGCCATATGTTTATAACCTCATTTCTTAATATAGCACATATTATAGCATAAAATAGTAAAAAATCAACTGAATTTGAATAAAACTGAATTTGGGGACGGAGGAAAAATGCCGTTGAATAATATTTTTCTCTGTCCCCAAATTTAATTTTTTCTTTAAATGATAGAATTAGTAACGGTCATCATGATTATGAGCAGTCATTTCATTTTGTTTTCCATAGTACCAAACAAGACCTACTATAATAATTCCTAATACAGCCATAATAAGCCAAGCCCAAGCAGTTCCACCCATACCAAGAAAACTTCCACCTGTTGTGGCTGTAGTAGCTGTTCTAGTAGCAGTATAATCACCATTGTTATTATCAGAAGTCATAGCACCTTCCATATTGTTTCCACCAGTACGACTTGCATCTTCTGCACCATTTTCTACGTCTGAAATTCCTTCACGAATACCACCTGCAATTCCCATTGCTGCATCTTCTACTACGTTTTCAGCACCACCAACAAAATTACGAACACCATTTACGGCATCTGAACCCATATTGTTGTTACTTGCAAAAGAAGAAACACCAAAAAGAATAACAGCTAAAACAGTAATAATTGCAATTAATGTTTTCTTTTTCATACAAACCTCCTTATTTATTAAATATAAGATTAGCTAAATTTTTAAAATTTAAACTTCATTATTAGTATTCATTTTTCAAAATAAATTATACAAAGAAAAAATAACTTTAAAAATTTCCATACATAAAAAAAGTAAAAATAACAAAAAATACAAAAAAAGATAGAAATAAATCTATCTTTTAATTTTGAAAATTTTTCCAAATTTTATTCATTTGATAATAAAAAAGTAAAATTAATTAAGAATTTACACGAATTAAAATAGCAATTCCTAATAAAATTAATACAACACCAACAACAATTAAAATAATACTTAAAATGTTAGAAAAACTTAGTGTTTTTTCTTGAACAGCAGAACTAACTGTTGTAGAAGGTGTAGTTGTTAATGTAGAATTTGGAGTAGTAGATGTTTGGTTTGCACCAGTATTAGCTTCATTCGTGAATTCATTAGATAATGTATTTTCTTCTACTTGTGCATCGCTAGATGTTAAATTCATATTAATATCTGTTGCAAAAGAAAGAGTAGCCATGCATAATAAAATAACAAATAAAATAGCAAAAACTTTGATTGATATTTTCATTTTTTATACCTCCTAGGAAAACGATTTTAAAATAGTTTTTTAATATTGTTAATATCATACACAATATTAAAGAAAAAGTCTAGCAATTTTTTAAAATAATTTTATATTTTGTTATTATTATATAAAAAATAAAGAAAGTAAAAATAACAATTATAAGATTACCTTGTACTTTAAGGAAAAAAGTGTTAAAATGTAAGCATTAAATGGAGTAAATAAAAGGAGAAACTATGTTTAAACTAGTATCTAACTATAAACCAACTGGCGACCAGCCACAAGCAATTGAATATTTAGCAAATGGAGTAAAAGAAGGAAAAAAATTTCAAACACTTCTTGGGGTAACTCGGTTCACGGAAAAACCTTCACTATGGCAAACATAATAGAAAAAGTACAAAAACCAACTCTTGTACTAGCGCACAATAAAACACTAGCTCGGACAACTTTATTCAGAATTTAAAGAATTCTTCCCAGATGCCCAAGTGCGGTTACTTCATTTCATATTTTGATTATTACCAGCCGGAAGCCTACATAGCTTCATCAGATACCTATATAGAGAAGGATTCCTCTGTAAATGATGAAATAGACAAGCTTCGTCACTCAGCAACAGCATCTTTATTTGAAAGTAAAGATGTTATTATCGTTGCCTCTGTTTCTTGTATTTATGGTTTAGGAGACCCTATTGATTACGAACACCAAACCGTTTCCTTAAGACCGGGAATGAAAATAGAACGTAACCAAGTATTAAAAAAATTAGTTGATATGCAATATACAAGAAATGAACTAGATTTTAAAAGAGGAACATTCAGAGCAAAGGGTGATACTATAGAAATTTATCCAGCAGACGAAGCAGAAACTGCTATTCGTGTAGAATTTTGGGATGACGAAGTAGAAAAAATAAGTGAAATCAATCCTCTTACAGGAAAAACCATAGCTGTTAGAGACCATATATGGATTTTCCCAAACTCGCATTATGTAACAACTTCTGACAAAATGGAAAGAGCGCTTCAAACCATAGAAGAAGAAATGAAAGAAAGAGTAGCCTATTTTAAAGAAAAAGGAAAACTAATAGAAGCACAAAGAATAGAAGAAAGAACCAACTTTGATATTGAAATGATGAAAGAAACAGGTTTCTGCCAAGGAATTGAAAATTATTCAAGACACATTAGTGGAAGAGAGCCTCGGCTCTGCGCCATATACATTATTTGATTATTTTCCAAAAGATTTCTTACTTTTAATAGACGAATCACATGCTACTATTCCACAAGTAAGAGCTATGTATAATGGCGATAGAGCAAGAAAAGAATCTTTAGTAGAATATGGTTTTAGACTTCCATCTGCCTTTGATAATAGACCACTAAAATTCAACGAATTTGAAGAAAGAATCAACCAATGTATATTTGTAAGTGCAACACCAGCAGAATATGAAAAAGAAAAATCACAAGGAAACATTGTAGAGCAAATTATTCGTCCAACAGGTTTGTTAGACCCAAAAATAGAAGTAAAACCAGTAACAAACCAAGTAGACGATTTAGTAGAACAAATAAGGCAAAGAGTCGAAAAAAAGGAAAGAGTATTAGTTACTACTTTAACGAAAAAAATGGCAGAAGATTTAAGCTCTTATTTAGCAAATCTAGACATGAAAGTAAAATACATGCATTCTGACATCAAAGCCTTAGAAAGAATGGAAATTATACGTTCATTACGTTTAGGTGAATTTGATGTTTTAGTCGGAATTAACCTATTAAGAGAAGGATTAGACATACCAGAAGTATCATTAGTTGCCATTTTAGATGCAGACAAAGAAGGGTTTTTACGTTCAGAACGTTCATTAATACAAACCATTGGACGTGCAGCAAGAAATACAAATGGAAAAGTAATAATGTATGCAGATGAATTAACCGAAAGCATGGAAAAAGCAATTAGCGAAACCAACAGAAGAAGACAAATACAAGAAAAATACAATGAAGAACATGGAATTGTACCACAAACCATTCAAAAATCAGTAAGAGAATCTATTAAAGCAAGCATAGTACAAGAAGTACAACAAGAATATAATGTTTCAAAAGAAGCGGATATGCAAGAAATTATCGATAAAATGACAGAACAAATGCTAAAATATGCACAAGAAATGGAATTTGAAAAAGCAGCAGAAATAAGAGACAAAATAAAAGAATTGACACATTAGGACATTTGATTTTAGAACACTTAGTAAAAGAGGGTTCCTATTTTAGGATACCCTCTTACTTTTTTTAAAGAGTTGATAGCAATTTATTAATTTGCAGATTTTGCCTCTTTTGGAGTATAGAATTATCTAATTTGTATAGATAGATGCAAGACTTCACTAGATGAGTAGTAAAATAATAAATATTACCATCTCCTAAGTAGATATCTACATTAGAAGGAACAAAAAAGCGATGTTTATCATCAAAGTTACATTTTCCTAAATATTCATATTTTAATTCTGTTCCTAGTGATACATGCATAATTGCGACTCTTGAATCTTCTGTGATAAAGAATCCAAAAGAAGGAGTATCATAATGAGCAAAATCAACTATATCCCAAATATCTTTAGGAATGGTTAACCGCCCTTGTGAAGATTTTCTTGCCATAAAATTTTTCTCCTACAATAAAAATTATTTTATTTTAGTTACACAAAAAGAAGAATTTTCTTCAATGAAGTTTTTATTACCTTTTAAGAGTTGTTCATCGAACTTTACTCTTGTAGAGATAAATGATATAAGGCTGAGTGGAAAGAGCAAAGAAATAATTTTCTCCTTCTCCTAAAGCAAGTTCGACATTTTCGGGGATAGAAAAAGTATGCGTTTGTATATCATAATCACAATCACCCAAAAACTTAAAACCGTTAGTACAACGACATTCTGTAGAAGTATTCTTAGACAAAATACCGATTGCACCTGTTCCATCCATAAAAAAGAAAAAAGCTTTACTGGAAATGTTGGTATAATCATGTGCATCTCTTAAGAACTCCTCAGGAATGGTTAGCCGTCCACTTTCATCTTTTTTTGCCATAAAATTTGACCTCCTTAATAAAAATTATTTTATTTAAGTTTCTATAACAGGAAATAAATCCTATACACAATATTATAGCATAACATATTAATTATGTAAATATTTTTTGATTTTAGGCTAAAAATTTAAACACGTCTTAAATCTTGCCATGATAATGTCTCTTTTGAGGACGTTTCCTCAAGAGACATTATCATGAATGTTTTTTTTCGGAAACGTCCAAAAAGAGACATTAAAAAATAAAAAAAATTCTCAAAATCTCTTTACAATTAGGCAAAATATGGATATAATAATTACGTTCTGGAAAAATATGCTAGGACAAGACTTTATTTTTGTAAGTTTTAACAATATAGATATAGTTAAGACAAAAAACAAGAAAAAACAAGGAGGTTTTTTTATGAGTCAAAAGTATGTATACCTTTTTAGTGAAGGAAATGCAAACATGCGTGAACTTTTAGGAGGAAAAGGAGCAAACCTTGCAGAAATGACAAATTTAGGTTTACCAATTCCACAAGGTTTCACAGTTACAACAGAAGCTTGTACAAGATATTATGAAGATGGTGAAAAAATTGCACCAGAAATTGAAGAAGAAATCTTTGCAAGTTTAGCAAAATTAGAAGAAATGACAGGAAAGAAATTTGGAGACATCGAAAATCCATTACTTGTATCTGTACGTTCAGGAGCTAGAGCTTCTATGCCAGGTATGATGGATACAGTTTTAAACTTAGGTTTAAATGAAGATGTAGTAAAATCAATGGCAGCAAAAAATGAAAGATTTGCTTATGATAGCTACAGAAGATTTATTCAAATGTTTAGCGATGTTGTTATGGAAATACCAAAGCCTTTCTTTGAAAAAATTATTGATGAAGTAAAAGAAGCAAAAGGTGTTAAATTAGATACAGAACTAACAGCAGAAGATTTAAAAGAATTAGTAGTTCGTTTTAAAGAAGTATATAGAAATGCAAAAGGAGAAGAATTCCCATCTGATCCAAGAGTACAATTAATGGAAGGTGTAAAAGCCGTATTCCGTTCTTGGAACAATGCAAGAGCTATTACTTATAGAAGATTAAACGATATCCCAGGAAGTTGGGGAACTGCTGTTAACGTACAAGAAATGGTATTCGGAAACATGGGAGACGATTGTGGTACAGGTGTTGCTTTCACTCGTAACCCAGCAACAGGTGAAAACAAATTATTTGGTGAATACTTAATGAATGCACAAGGTGAAGACGTTGTTGCCGGTGTTAGAACACCACAACATATCGACCAATTAAAAGATACAAATCCAAAAGCATATGAAGACTTTGTAATGTATGCAGAAAAACTTGAAAAACATTACAGAGATATGCAAGATATGGAATTCACTATTGAAAGAGGAAAATTATTCTTCCTTCAAACAAGAAATGGTAAAAGAACAGCAAATGCTGCATTACAAATTGCAGTTGATTTAGTAAACGAAGGCATGATTACAGAAAAAGAAGCAGTATTAAGAGTTGAACCACAACAATTAGATCAATTATTACATCCAAACTTTGACCAAGCTGCTTTAAAAGCTGCAAAAGTAGTAGCAAAAGGTTTAGCTGCATCTCCAGGAGCTGCAACAGGTAAAGTAGTATTCACAGCAGAAAGAGCTGTTGAACTACACAAAGCAGGAGAAAAAGATTTAATCTTAGTAAGACTTGAAACATCTCCAGAAGATATTGATGGAATGAACGTATGCCATGGTGTACTTACAGTACGTGGTGGTATGACATCACACGCAGCCGTTGTTGCACGTGGTATGGGAACATGCTGTGTGGCAGGTTGTGGTGAAATTACTGTTAATGAAGAAGAAAAATTCTTCATACTTCCAGATGGTAGAAAAGTAACAGAAGGAGAATGGATTTCTCTTGATGGTTCTACAGGTAATGTATATGGAGAAAAAATTGAAACAGTTGACGCAACTGTATCTGGAAACTTTGCTACATTAATGGGATGGGCTGACCAATATAGACAATTAAAAGTAAAAACAAATGCAGATACACCAAGAGATGCAAAACAAGCATACAACTTTGGTGCACAAGGTATTGGACTATGCCGTACAGAGCATATGTTCTTTGCACCAGATAGAATTGCTGCTATCCGTGAAATGATTGTTTCAAGAACACCAGAACAAAGAGCAAAAGCATTAGAAAAAATTCTTCCAATGCAAAGAGGAGACTTTGAAGGACTATATAGAGAAATGAAAGGTTACCCAGTAACAATCCGTTTCTTAGATCCACCTCTACATGAATTCGTACCACACGAAGATGAAGCAATTAGAGATTTAGCAAAAGAAATGGGACTTTCTTTTGAAGAATTGAAGAATATCTGTGAAGGATTAAAAGAATTCAACCCAATGATGGGACATCGTGGATGCCGTTTAGCAGTTACTTATCCAGAAATTGCAGAAATGCAAACAAAAGCTGTAATCCAAGCTGCTATCAACGTAAACAAAGAAGGAATGAATGTAGTTCCAGAAATTATGATTCCACTTGTTGGAGAAGTAAAAGAATTAAAATATGTAAAAGACATCGTAGTAAAGACTGCAGATGCAGTTATTAAAGAAGCAGGAGTAGATTTAAAATATAAAGTAGGAACAATGATAGAAATACCAAGAGCTGCTTTAACAGCTGATGAAATCGCTAAAGAAGCTGAATTCTTCTCATTTGGTACAAACGACTTAACTCAAATGACATTCGGTTTCAGCCGTGATGACGCTGCTAAATTCTTAGGAGATTACTACGACAAGAAAATTTATGAATCAGATCCATTTGCTAAACTTGACCAAAACGGTGTTGGAAAATTAGTAGAAATGGCTGCAAAACTAGGAAGACAAACAAGACCAGACCTAGACTTAGGAATCTGTGGAGAGCATGGAGGAAACCCAGCATCAGTAGAATTCTGCCATAATGTAGGATTAGACTATGTATCTTGCTCACCATTTAGAGTTCCAATCGCAAGACTAGCTGCTGCACAAGCTGCTATCAAAAATCCTAGAAAATAATTGAACAGAAGGGACGCCCCTTTTCGTTCCAAAATGGAACGTTGGGGACACCCCTTCTTTTTTTATTGATAATGAAAGAGCCTTATATAGTGTCATAAAATTGTAATACAAAAGTAAAGAAACAGTAACACACTTTTTTTTATTTAATGCTATAATATAAAAGCATTTAAAAAATAAAGGTGAAAAAAATGAACGAAGAAGAGAAGAAAATAACAGAAACAAATGAAATTGAAAAAGTAACAAAGACCAGAAAAGAAGAATTTGACAGTATTTTGGAAAAAATTAAGAAAATGTCAGATGCTATTAGTTTACATACAGATGTTAAAGAAGCTGTATCTAAAGAAGAAGTAGATAATAATTATTTAAAATATGTCGAAAATTCTTTAGAAGATAGGCTTTTTAATGATGCTAAATTTGATAAAATAAAATCAAAAGTATTATTAGAAGTAGTATGTCCATGTTTAGCTGAAGTTGAAAATTTCGAAATAGAGAAACTAGAAATTGCAGATGTAGGTACTCACTTAGAAGAGCAAGAAAATTATATGGATAAAATTTGTATATATGATGGCAAATTTGTATGTTTATTTGGTGTAAATGATGTAAATCCTGAAAAAGTAATTAAATATGAACCTAGAAAATTTAGTCGTGTTGATATGATTCAAGCTATTTGTGAAAAACTAGAAGAAGGCAAAACAGTGCAAATGGAACAATATGATGAATATTATGTAGTATCTGACGAAAACAGTTTAAAAGTATTTTCAGAAAGGAAAGTAACAGCATTATTAAAAATAGAAGAAACAATTTTTGATAAAATGAAAAATAAATTGCTTTCTATTTTTAATAAAAAAGCATTTACCAAGAAAAAATATTTGCCTAATATAGAATTAGTTTATGATACTAATCCAAATCGTTTTAAAACTTTTGAGCATAAAAGTAAAATAGATGCAAAATCAAGAATGAAAGCATTATTAAATAAAGAGAGAGAAATAACAAGAAACACCAATATATAATGGTGTTTTTTAATTTTTATATTTACTAATTCTTAAAATTCAATTATAATAAAAGAGTAACCAAATCATACTGTTGTTTTACCTTAAGAAAGGAGGGAACAGAAAGTGAAACATGTAAAGACGTTAGCTACCAGAGATTGGAAAGAATCTATGAAAAAAGGTGGCTGTGGCGAGTGTCAAACATCTTGCCAATCTGCATGTAAAACTTCTTGCACAGTAGGCAATCAGACCTGTGAAAAGAAGCAGTAACACATTTTTGTTCTAAAACAACAAATGAAGTCACAATATTTTGTGGCTTCATTTGTTTATATTACTAATAATAGTATATAAAAAGATTGATATAAATCAACAAAAAGCGTATAATAAAAAAGTAAGTTTTTGTATTAACCACTCAAAACAATAATTTGTAGGAGGAAAAAATATGGTAAACCGGAAAAGCTTATGTTGCACAATTGTTGGATTAGTATTGGCAATACTTTTAGAAGTATGGATTAAAACTAAAATTTCTTTAAGCTTTCCAATTGTCGTCATAACCATACTTATGTATTGGGTTATATTTATGGTGGTAATTGAAGCAGTTTGGAATGCTATTCTCAAAGAAAATGTAAAAGACAATATTTTAGATGCAATATGTACAAGTTCTGGCGGCGTTGCAATGACCAGTTTCTTAATGATATATCAAAATAAAGAAACAAAGTCTATGCTTATTACTATTTTCTGCATTTCATTTTTTATATTTGCAATTGTAGGATGTTACAGATTAGGAATTGCAAAGAAGAGTGAAAAAAATATTGAAAAAACAGAATAGGTTGTATATAATAAAAGCAAGGTATTACCTTGCTTTTATTATTTTGAAAGGATTTTAATATGGAAATTAAGAAAAATGAGGAATATATTGTAAATATTATCGATTATGGAATGGAAGGAGAAGGCATTGCAAAAATAGAAAATTTTACTGTTTTTATTCCAAATGCCATGAAAGGTGAAAAAGTAAAAATTCTAATTGTAAAAGTGTTATCTTCTTATGCTTATGGAAAACTGCTAGAAATTATAGAACAATCTCCTTATCGCATAGAAAGTGATTGTGCTACTTATCAAAGATGTGGAGGTTGTAGTCTTCGCCATATCGACTATGAAGAAACACTAAACATTAAGCAAAATATGGTGCAAAATTTAGTAAGCAAAACTTTAAATAAAAATGTGAAGGTAAAGCCAACTATTGGAATGGGAAATCCTTATCATTATCGTAACAAAGCACAATTTCCAGTAGGAATAAATAAACAAAACGAAAAAGTAGTTGGTGTATTTGCAAAAAGAACTCATGAAATTATTCCAATGCAAGATTGTTTCCTTCAAAATACCATGTCACAAGAAATAGCATTTGCTATTCAAAAATTTATCATAGAAAAAGATATTTCTGTTTATAATGAAGAAACAAGAGAGGGATTGCTTCGTCATATTGTAATAAAAGTAGGAATTCGCACGCATGAAATTATGTGTATTTTAGTTGTCAATGGAAATAAAATTCCATATGAGCAAGAATTAGTAGAAATGCTAGTAAAACGTTATAATGTAAAGACGGTTGTAAAAAATATCAACACAAAAAATACCAATGTTATTTTAGGAGAAGAAAATATAGTGCTTCACGGAGATGGATATATTTACGATATTTTAGGAGATTATACCTTTAAAATTTCTCCTATGTCTTTTTACCAAGTAAACCCTGTGCAAGCCGAAGTTCTATATAATATAGCAATTGAAATGGCAAATTTAAGCAAAGAGGATATTTTATTTGACTTATATTGCGGTATAGGCACCATTGGAATTTTTGCTTCTTCTTATGTGAAAAAAGTTTATGGAGTGGAAATTGTAGAACAAGCTATCTATGATGCCAAAGAAAATGCAAGAATTAACCAAATAGAAAATATTGAATTTATAGCAGGAGATGTTGAAAAAGTTTTAACGAATTTGATAGAAAAGAAACAAGTTTATCCAGATGTTGTTATGGTAGACCCACCACGAAAAGGATTAGACAATACCACAATTAACAATATTTTAGCAGTAGAACCTAAAAAAGTAGTTTACATTAGTTGCAATCCAGCGACTATGGTAAGAGACATGAAATTATTAGAAGAAAAATATGAAGTAAATGAAATACAACCGGTAGATATGTTTCCATTTACGAGCCATGTGGAGTGCGTTGCAGTGCTATCTTTGAAAGAATTGACATAATAATATTTTACAAAATAAAGCAGTTATTAATAAAATTTGTGATATAAAATATAATAATTATATTGATTTAAATATTGTTAAAAAAACTAACAAAATTGAGGAGTAATATTATGGAATATATAGATATATTTGATAAAAATAATGAGTCAACTGAAAAAGTCCAAAAAAATCAAGCAGATGTTAATAATATAAAAATAAGAAAATGTACTGAAAAAGATGTTGATGAAATATGTAATATTGAAAATATTGTAATAGATAATTTTAAAGAAGATGAAAAAGGCTATTTTTTACCTTTTACAAAGGAAATATATTTAAGAATATTGAATAACCCTATAAAAGATGGTGAAATATATGGCGCCTTTATAGATAATAAAATGGTTGCTTGGATTTTTCTTTCAGTTTCTAATAGAATGAAAGAATTAAAACAAAAGATTCCAAATTTAAAAGGAAAATGTGCTGATATAGACGGAGTTATTGTATTACCAGAATATAGAGGATATGGGTTACAAAAAACATTAATAAAATATCTTGAAGAAAGGGCTAGAGAAAAAGGTATAAATAATATTATTGCAGAAGTAACGTTTGGAAATGTTTATAGTTTAAGAAATTTAAAAGATTTAGGATATGAAGAACAGACATGGTATCAAAAAGATGAAAATATAAAAAGATATATTTTATTAAAGAAATTAGGTGAAACTAAAAATGAGTAATATTATAAAACCGATGATATTTGATTTAAGTGAATTAGAAATTAAAGCTAGAGAAGGAGATAAACTAGCATGTTATATTTTAGGTAGAAGTTATGATAGTGAAGAAAACGGAGCAGAGCAAAACTTTGAAAAAGCAATGTACTGGTATGAAAGAGGAAAAGAGTTAGGAGATCCTCGCTCTGCATATGGAGTAGGTGCTTGTTATTATTTTGGAGATGGAGTTGAACAAGATAAAGAAAAAGCAAAACAGATACATATTCAAGCATACAAATCATTATTAAAACTTATAGAAGAGGAAAAACAAAATTTAAGAAAACAAGCATTTTCAAAGTTTTGCCTAGGAGCATATTACTATTTTGGTTTTGGTGAAGTTGAAATAGATAAGAATAAAGCATTTGATTTAATACATGATTGTGCGATGCAAGGACATCTTCCTGCAATATATGATTTAGGAGCAAATTTTTATTATAATGGAGTTGGAACAGAGAGAAATTTAAGGCTATCAGAATATTATTTAAAAATGGCAGTTGATGCAGGACTGCCAAGGGCAAAAGCTAAATATGAACAATATAGAAGTGAATATAAAAATGAAATTGAAAAATAATATCTAACTATTTTAAAAGATTAAATAATTTTTTTAGGAGGTAAATATAAATGGAAAATTATTTTATAATACATGGAAGTTTTGGAAGTCCATTTGAAAATTGGTTTAGTTGGTTACATGATTTTATAGAAGATGAAGGGAAACAAGTATATGTGCCACATTTCCCAATAGGAGTAGGTTATCAAAATTATGAAAATTGGAGTAAATTACTAAAAAACTATCTAGATTTAGGTTTAATCAATGAAAATACTACTATTATTGCTCATAGTATTGCACCGATATTTATATCAAAATTTCTAACTGAAAATAAAGTAAAAGTTAAAAAATTAATATTTGTATGTGGATTTAATAATTATCTAGGAATAAATGAAGAATATGATAATGTTAATAGAACAATGTATTTTGATAACTTGGAAGATGTAAAACAATATGCAAATGATATTATCTGTTTTTATTCAGATAATGATCCATATGTAAAATATGAAGTAGAAAAGGATTTTGCAGATACTATTGCAACAAAGCAAATTTTAGTTCAAAATGCAGGACATATCAATAGTGAAAGTGGATATGATACTTTTGAAGATATTGTAAGCTACTTATAAATAGTATAGTACGAAAATACCATTTATCAATTATGCAAGCAAAATTAATATTAATATAAAACAAATGTTTGACAAATAATAAAACCTATTGTATAATGTTAAAAAATATTAAGAAAGAGGTATTATTATATGGCAATCAATAAATTAGAAACAATTTCAAATCTTTTTGAAGGCAAAGAAATAAGAAGCATTTGGAATGCAGAAAAAGAAGAATACTTTTTCAGTGTAGTTGATGTTATTCATGCATTAACAGATAGTAAAATTCCAAGAAACTATTGGAGTGATTTAAAACGAAAATTAATTAATGAAGGAAGTGAGTTGCACGAAAAAATCGTGCAACTGAAATTAAAATCAAATAAAGATGGAAAAAGCTATTTGACTGATACTTTAGACACACAAGGCATTTTAAGGTTAATAGAATCAGTTCCAAGTTCAAAAGCAGAACCTTTTAAATTATGGCTTGCATCTTTAGGAAAAGAAAGAATTGATGAAGTTTTTGATCCTGAAATAGCAATAAAAAGAGCAATAGATTATTATAGAAATCGTGGTTATTCAGATAAATGGATTGAAGCTAGACTAAAAGGAATATTAGATAGAAATAAATTAACAGATGTATGGAAAGAAAATGGAATAAAAGAAAATTACGAATTTGCAGTTCTAACAAACGAAATATATAAAACTTGGTCAGGTATGAAAGCTTCAGAATATAAAGCATACAAAGGTATTAGAAAAGAATCTTTAAGAGATAATATGTCAGATGTAGAAGTAGCATTGACAGATTTAGGAGAAATAGCTACAAGAGAACTTGCCAAAAAACATAAACCTTATGGATTAAAAGAAAATAAAAAAGTGGCAAAAGCTGGCGGAGAAGTAGCCAAAATTGCGCGAGATGATTTAGAAAAGAAATTAGGAGAAACCATAATTAGCAAAAAGAATTCTTTGAATTATCAATATATAGAGCAAAAAACTTTGAGAGAAATAAAAGATAAAGATGATGAAAAGCAAGCTTAATAAGGAGAGAAAAAAATGAAAATATTATTTGCAACAACAAATCCAGCTAAAGTAAAAAAATATGCGGATGAATTAGCAAAAAGAGGTATAGAACTAATCACAATTAAAGATTTACAAATCAATCTACATGTAGAAGAAAATGGAAAAAATGCAATAGAAAATGCTTATATAAAGGCTAAAGCATATTATGATAAAACGGGAATAACAACAATTGGAATGGATAATAACTTATTCATTGAAGAATTACCAGAAGAAAAGCAACCAGGAACTCATGTAAGAAGAATAAATGGAAAAGAGTTAAATGATGATGAAATGATAGAATACTATACCAATTTAGTAAAAGAGTATGGTGGAAAATTAACAGCAAAATGGGTATATGGAATGGTCATTTATAATGGAAAAGAAGCAAAAGAATATACTTGGAGTAAAAGCAACTTTTATTTAGTAGATACACCATGTGAAAAAAGAAATCCTGGTTATCCATTAGATTCTATTTCTATTATGCCAGAATGTAATAAATACTTTGTAGACTTAACACAAGAGGCTATAAATAAAGATAAACAAAATTATAATGAAGATGATGTTATTAATTTTATTGTCAATAATGTATCATAATATTTTACACAGAATTAAATATTATGAATGGTTAGAACATAAATAAAAATTGGAAACAATAAAATAGCCAGATTTCTTAAAATTAAGAATCTGGCTATCTTTTTTAAATCCATTCTCCATATTTTCGAATGTAAGTTTTTTTCGCAAAGCTTGCCACAATGCAGTACAGAAAAGACATCATAAATAATACTGCAATAATGCCAAATCCAATAGGAACAAGACCAATTGCTTTTCCTAAAGGTGTGTAAGGAATGATAAGCGAAATGATAATAATTAAAATAGAAGAAAAATATATTGCTTTACTTGGTTTGCTACCATTCCAAGGATTTTTCGCTGTTCGAATAATATAAAGTCCAAGCAAATTGGAAATAATGCTATAAGTAAACCAAATACTTTGGAACATAGCAACTTCGTGAATGTTAAATACAAACCATACATAAGCAAAAATTAGTAAGTCAAACAAAGAACTTAAAGGACCCATAAAAAACATAAATCGTTTTAGACCTTTAATATCTAGTTTTTTTGGCTTTTGCAAAGCTTCTTTATCAACATTATCAAAAGGAAGTGTCATTTGTCCAAAATCATATAATAAACCTTCTACCAATAATTGAATTGGTGTTTCAGGTAAGAAAGGTAAAAGTACACTACCAATCATAACTGAAAGCACTTCTCCAAAGTTAAAGCTAGTAGCCATTTTAATATATTTCATTAAATTAACAAAAGTTCTTCTACCTTCTGTTACACCGTCAAATAATACATTTAAATCTTTTTCTAGTAAAATGATATCGGCAGATTCTTTCGCAATATCAACAGCTGTATCGACAGACACACCAACATCGGAATTAAGTAGAGAAGGACCATCATTAATGCCATCTCCCATATAACCAACAATGTTACCAGATGTCTTTAAAAGACGTACAATTCTTGCTTTTTGAATAGGAGAAAGTTTGGCAAAAATATTGGTATTGCGTAAATGTCTTAAAAGAGCAATATCACTTAATTTATCAATTTGACTTCCTACCACAATTCTTTTTGAGTTAATACCAACTTTATTACATACTGCTCTTGTTACTTCTAAATTATCACCAGTAAGAACAATCACACGAATACCAGCTTTATTTAATTTCAAAATAGATTCTTTTGCGGTTTCTTTTGGTGGGTCTAAAAAGCCAATAAATCCCATTAAAACCATGTTTGATTCGGCTGAAACATCAAAATTTGTAATATTTTCAATGTCATTTTTTTGGCATACCGCAACTACTCTTAAGCCATCTTCATTTAAACTTTTACTAATATCTAAAATCTGTTTTTTAATTTCTTTTGTAATAGGGCTAACTTGTCCTTGATAATCCACAAGACTGCAAATACTTAAAATTTCTTCCACTGCACCTTTGGTAATCATTTGCTTTTTATTTTCGTCTTGTAAAATAACAGATAAGCGCCTACGAGAAAAATCAAAAGGAATTTCATCTATTTTTTTATATTTAGTTTGGAAAGTTTCCATTCCATTTTCCAAACCTCTTTTAATTACTGCCTCATCAATATTACCCTTTAAGCCAGTTTGAAAATAAGAATTTAGAAAAGCATGCTTTAAAACACGAATGTCTTCATTACCTTTTATATCTAAGTATTTTTCAAGAACAATTTCGTCTTTGGTTAAAGTTCCTGTTTTATCCGTACACAAAATATTCATAGCGCCAAAATTTTGAATAGAATCTAGTTTTTTTACAATAGTTTTCTTTTTTGACATACGAACAGCGCCTTTAGACAAACTAGAAGATAAAATAACAGGAAGTAAAAGAGGTGTAATACAAATAGCAATGGCAACCGCAAAAGTAAAAGCAAGAATAACATGATGCTTCCAAGCATTTAAAAGAAAAACAATAGGAATAATAATGACCATAAAACGAATAAGAAGCCTACTAATGTTTTCAATTCCTTCTTGAAAAGCAGTTTTAGGTTTACCAGTAGAAAGCGTATGAGCTACTTTTCCAAAATAGGTATCATCTCCAGTTTTAATAACCACCGCCTTGGCACTTCCAGAAGTAACATTGGTGCCCATAAAACAAATGGTTTCCAAATCGGCAATATTTTCAATTTCTTCCATAGCAAGACTAGGTTCTGATGATTTTTTTACAGCCTCTGATTCACCAGTTAAAGAAGATTGCCCTACATATAAATCTTTTGCCTCTAACACTCTTAAATCAGCAGGAATCATGCTACCAGCGGAAAGAAGAACGATATCACCAAGTACCACTTCTTTCATTGGTATTTGCATTTCTTTTCCTTCACGAATGACAGTTGTAGTAGTTGCTACTAACTCTTTTAATTTTTCTGCTGCTTTATTCGAACGATATTCTTCAAAAAAATCTAAAAAGGTACTTGCAGAAACTAAAATAGCAATGACAATAATATTGGCATAACTTGCTTCTTCTGCTAAATAAACGTCAGTATAAAATAGAATAAATACAATTCCAAGTAAAATACAGTTAAAAGGGGAAAGAAGACTTTCTAAAAAATAATGATACCACTTTTTTGGCTTTGCACCAGTTATCTCATTTAGACCGAATTTTTCTAAATTTTCTTTTGCAGTATTAGCATTAAGCCCTTCTGTAGAAACAGAAAAATCTTTCATAAATTGTTCTTTTGATAAGGTAGCTTCCTTTCCATATAATTTTGCTACATCTACTTCTTCTTTAGCGTCTGCCATAAAATTATCAACTCCAATTTATTATTTTTTTATAGTATACCACTATTTTGAAAAAGTAGTTAAAAAAATATAATATTTCTTATTTTTTTAAAAGTGATGTAATGATTTATTTGTAAGAAGCTTTGTTGTCGCAACTTTCATAATCTAAAATAATATATGTAAGTTGCTCCATTCGCCCTACGCTACGCTTCGGTTAGTCGCTTACGCAGCTCTTACAAATAAATCATTACACCACTTTTCATGATACGATAATTTGATAATGCTTACAAAAAAATATTTCGTAAACAATAAGATACAAATATTAAAAAACTACTAGGAAAATACAAAGTTTTGTGATATAAAAAAGAAAAGAATATTAGTTCAAGGAGATAAGTAAAATGAACAAAATTATAGTAGAAGTTGGTTCTACTTGCACGAAAGTAGATAAATTTGATGGAAAAAAGATAGAAAAATTAGAAGGAAGAACCATTCAATTTAAAAAACATTATAATGAAGATAAACAATTAAGAAAAACAGATGTAGAAGAATTAATTGAAAGCATTAAGGAATTAAAGGCAGTTTCCGAAGATATCTATGTTTGTGGGACAAGCATTTTTAGAACATTACAGCAATTAGAAAAAGAAAATTTTGTTCATTATTTTAAAGAAGAAACCGGGTATGACTTTCATATTATTTCACAAGAAAAAGAAAACGAATTAACTGTATTAGGAACTACGCGTTTTGTGAAAGACAAAGTATGTGTCTTTATTGGAGGAGGAGGCTCTACTGAAATTTCTATTTTTGATAGACAAATCAAAGAAAGTGTAAATACCAAATTAGGTGTAATAGATGTTATGCAAAAGTTTCCAGACTTAGCAGAAGATGTTGCAACAACACCTCTAGAAGAAGTTAAAGAGTTTATTAAAGAACGATTAAATTTACCAAAAGAAAAAGCAGATATTTTAATACTAGCAGGAGGTGGACACGAAAAATTTGCAAGGAACTCTGGCATTTACTACGAAACCAATACTTTATATGAAGATATAGCATCTCCTATTATGATGAGCATAGAAAGTAGAAAGCAAGAAACACAAAGGTATTATAAAGAAATTTCTTTAAATGCTATAAAAGCAAAGACAAAAGATTCAGAATGGTGGTATGCAACACGAGCTATGTGTGCTTTTGTTCTAGTGGTAGCAGAAGCAATTGGTGCAAAATATATTGTGCCAACCGATATTGCAATGGCGTATGGTATTTTAGAAGAACAAGAAAAATAAGCATTACTTTTTAGTAAAGTAAGAAAGGAAAAATTAAAATGAAGAAAAAACAAAATAATAAGAAAAGCAAAATTATCTTATTTTTTATACTAATTTTAATAATTGGTATTCTTTTACTATGTTTTGTAAGAAAAAAATCAACCAATACACCAGAGTCTACTTTAACAACCTATATGTCATACATATTAGAACAAAACTATGAAGGTATGTACGAATTATTAAGTAGTAAAACAAAGCAAGAAGTAGAAAAAGAAACTTATCTTTCTCGTAACAAAAATATTTATGAAGGAATTGAAATCAGTGACTTGAATATTCATGTAGTAAAAACAAATAAAAAAGAGAAAACTGCAGAAGTAATCTATCAAGTAACTATGCAAACAGTAGCTGGAGAAATCAATTTTTCGAATACAAGCTATTTTACAAAAGAGGATGAAGATTACAAATTAGATTGGTCTTCTAATGACATTTTTCCAGAATTAGAAAACAATTATAAAGTAAGAGTAGAAACGATAGAAGCAGATAGGGGCAAAATATTAGCTCGAAATGGCACTATTTTAGCAGGAAAACAAACTGCTTCACAAGTTGGGTTCGTACCAGGTAAGATGAATAGCGATACCAAAGAACAAGATATTGCAAAGGTGGCAGAGCTTTTAGATATTTCTAGTGAAAGTATCCATAGTAGCTTATCTGCTTCCTATGTAGGAGAAGACACATTTGTTCCTTTAAGAACCATTAGAAAAACAGAGCAAGCCTTAAAAAACCAATTATTAGAAATAAAAGGAATTAAAATTATCGATACCGAAGAAAGAATTTATCCACTGGGAGAAGCTACTTCTCATCTTCTTGGCTATATACAAGGTATTAGTCAGGAAGAATTAAAAGAAAAGAAAGGCGAGGGCTATAATGAATATAGCAAAATAGGAAAATCTGGTTTAGAAAAAATATATGAAAACCGTTTAAGAGCAATAGATGGAGCAGAAATTTATATTATCAATGGTGAAGGAGAAAAAATAAAGACCATTGCAAAGAAAGAGGCAAAAAATGGAGAAGATATTAAACTAACCATTGATAGTAATTTGCAAGAGGCTTTATATGAACAATTTAAAGAAGATAAAAGTGCTCATGTAGCAATGAATCCAAAAACAGGTGAAATTTTAGCTTTAGTTAGTACACCTACTTTTGATTCTAACGACTTTAGTTTAGGAATGACAACAAATAAATGGAATGCATTATCTCAAGATGAAGAAAAACCTTTTTACAACAGATATTTAGCAAGCTATGCACCAGGTTCTTCTATGAAGCCAATTACAGGTGCTATAGGCTTAAACTTAGGTAGTTTTACCAAAGAAGAAAGTTTTGGAACAAGCACCAATAAATGGCAAAAGGATAATAGTTGGGGAGATTTTTACATTTCTACTTTAACTACCTATGCAGGAGAGCAAAATTTAAATAATGCACTTGTTTATTCTGATAATATTTATTTTGCAAAAGCAGCATTAAAAATCGGAATAGAAAATTTTGTAAAAAGTTTAAAAGAGTTAGGTTTCAAACAAAAAATAGAATTTGTACAAGAAATGGAATCATCTTCTTATGCTAATTCTGATACCATAACAAGTGAAAAACAACTAGCAAATAGTGGCTATGGGCAAGCAGAAATGTTAGTAAATCCAATTCATATGGCAATGCTTTATTCAAGTTTTGCAAATGAGGGAGATATGGTAATGCCATATTTAGAATACAAAGAAAATAGCACGTCTACTTATTATAAAAAACAAGCCTTTAATAAAGAAACAGCAAATACCATTAAAGATAGTTTAATTCAAGTAGTAGAAAATCCAAATGGAACAGCCCATAGTGTTAAAATAGATGGACTAACCATAGCAGGAAAAACAGGAACAGCAGAAATAAAAGCTTCAAAAGATGACACACAAGGTACTGAAATTGGCTGGTTTGATAGTTTTTTAGTAAATGGAAAAAGAGAAATGTTAATCATTAGTATGGTAGAAGATGTAAAAGAAAGAGGCGGAAGCCATTATTTACTTGATAAAATAAAAACAATTTATGAAGAAATCTAAAAAAGAACAAGAGGGACGCCCCTTTTCGTTCCATTTTGGAACGGTGGGGACACCCCTCATTTTTTAAATAATTATTATACAGTAAGCTAACTTTGCACATAAAAAATTGACAAAATAAGCATAAAGTTATAAAATACAATTGTTACAACGTAAATTACGTTTTTTATAAGGAGGCAACTATGGTAAATGTAAATGACATTATTTCAGCTATTAAAGAATTAGAAAATGAAAAAGAGGAAGACCTGAAAAAGTTAAGAATGGAAAATTTTAACCTTCAGCAACAACTCAAAAGTGCACAAGATGAAATAGAAAGATGGAAGAACATTGCACTTAATTCCAAATAAGGAGTTCTAAAATAGAAACCTAAAAATCAAAAAGAGGTGTCCAAATAGGAACCTAAAAAACAAAAAAATCCAGTGAAAATCACTGGATTTTTTTGTTTTATTTCTTAATCTCTTCTCTTTCCAAAAATAGACAAAATACGTAAAAAGATGTTAATAAAATCTAAATACAATTCCATAGCACCATAAATGTGAATTTTATCTTGGTCAATAGTATCTATTAAGCTTAATTGCTTGATTTTATTCATATCGTAAGCAGTAATACCAAAGAAAACAAGTAAAATAACCCAATCTATAATAATGTCTAAAATAGAATTTTGAAAGAATAAATTAAATAAGCTAACTATTAATCCTGCAAGTAAAGTACCAAAAAGTAAAGTATGCCAATTACTTAAATCTTTTTTAGTTTTATAACCATAAAGAGCGAAACCACCAAATAATAAACTTGATACTACAAATAGTAAAATAATAGAATTTAGTTCAAAAACATAAAAAATTGTAGCAAGGGAAACTCCGTTAATAGCAGCATATAAAAAATATAAAATTCCTACAATGGTAGCCGGTAATTTACGAAATAAAAAAGAGAATAATAGAACTACAATTATCTCTAAAATTAATAAAGGACCAAAAAAACCTTCTGCTAAAACAGTAACAAATAAACCAGAAGAATAAGTATATTAGCTAACCAAAGCAGTTCCAAGCAATCCTAAAAACATCCAAAAGAAGGTTCTGGGTAAAATATCTTTTCCTTCATTTACATTATGAATAACATCTGAAAAATTTCCTTCCTCTCCTAACATATTACAAACCTCACTTCCTTACATAAAGATTATATATAAAAATTATATAACATATATAAAATTAATATACATTATATAAATATTATATCAAATCTCATAAACTGGCAATAGCATTTCGTGCTAGTTCATCACAACGATTATTGTATTCATTATCACTATGACCTTTTACTTTAAAGAATTTAATGTCATGTGTTTTTGTAAACTGATATAAGGTTTCCCACAATTCCTTATTTTTAACCGGACTTCCATCCGCTGTTCTCCAATTTTTCTTAAGCCAATTTTCAACCCAACCTTGTAAAAAAGCATTTACAACATAGGCACTATCACTATAAATTTCAATATGGCATGGAAACTTAATTAATTTTAAAGCTTCAATTACAGCAGTTAATTCCATAATATTATTGGTAGTATCTTTTTGGCCTCCAGAAATTTCCTTTTTATGTTCTTGATACATTAAAATAGCACCCCAACCACCGTGGACCAGGGTTGCCGAGAACAAGCACCATCAGTATAAATTGTAACTTTTTCCATAATATTTGTCCTTTCGATTGAAAAATTAAAAGTTTTATGATATTATATCAATGAAATAAAAAATATACAAGGGAAAAAAAGCAAAATATATCATATTTTTGTATAAGGAAAGTCATAAGAGAGGGGAAATAAATATGGCAACGGTTCTAGGTATTATAGCAGAATACAATCCATTTCATAATGGACACTTATACCAAATAGAAGAAGCAAAAAAGCAAACAGGCGCACAGTATGTTGTAGCAATTATGACAGGTAACTTTACACAAAGAGGCAACACTTCTTTAATTAACAAATGGGTAAAAGCACAAATGGCATTAGAAAATGGGGTTGATATTGTATTAGAACTTCCTACAGTATATAGCATTTCTAGCGCAGAAAATTTTGCAGAAGGAGCAATAAAAGTTTTAGAGAGTTTAAAAATAGTAGATACTTTATGTTTTGGCTCTGAAACAGCGGATTTTGCTGCATTAAATAATATTGCTAACGTTTTATATAATGAACCAAAAGAATATGTTGCAATTTTAAATCATGAACTAGGAAAAGGCTTATCATATCCAAAAGCAAGAGAAAATGCATTACTTATGTATTTAAATGATATTAAACGTTATGCTAATATTATGTCAGGTTCTAACAATATATTAGCAATTGAATATTTGAAAGCATTAAAAAGACTAAAAAGTGAAATAAAGCCATTTTCCATAGAACGTAAAAAAGTATTTTATAATGATGAAAAAATTATAGATGAATTTGCAAGTAGTACTGCAATACGCAAATTAGTTGCAACAGAACAATATGATGATGTAAGAAAAGTAATGCCAAGAAATTCTTATATGCTACTAAAAGAAGAAATCCGCAAAGGAAATTATGTTTTAGATTTAGTAAAATATGAAAAGGAAATTTTATATATATTAAGAAAAATGTCAGTCAAAGAAATCGCAGAACTAGCAGATGTTACAGAAGGATTGGAAAATACAATTAAAAATGCAGCAGATTCTTGCAACAGTTTAATTGAATTGGTTAATATTATAAAATCAAAACGATATACCTTAACCAGAATTCAAAGAATTTTATTATACGCATTACTTGGTATTACAAAAAAAGATATGCAAAATTCAAAAAAAGTAACACCATATGCAAGAGTATTAGGATTTAATAGTAAAGGAAAAGAAATGTTATCTGATATTTGTAACATTAATCCAAAAATTCAAATGATTACTTCAGTAAAAAAATATACAGAGCAAAATACTAATAAAATTCTTAAAGAAATGTTAGAAAAAGATATTTTTGCTACTAATATCTATACGTTAGGGTATGAATATGATTCATGGGCAAATTTAGACTATACAAATAAATTAGTTATTTTATAAAAAGAGGGAAAGAATTGGAAGGTCTCCAAAGCTCTCCTTCTTTTTTATTATAGTAGGAATTAGGCTCGCTGTTTCAAAATTATAAACAAAAAGTATGGAACTCGTTCCAATTCAGCTTACTTTATTACAAATTTATTACATTTTGATAACATTTATATAACATTGTTGAATTATGTCTTTTTTTTCAATATAATAAAGAAAAAAAGACTAAGGATAAATTCCATAGGAGGGGTGATATGGAAGAAACGTTTGCAGAGTATATTTTAAAAGAAAAAGATTGGGTTCGCAAAATGGAAATTATGTTTTATTTAGAAAAAAAAGCTCGCATTTTCTTTGATAAATCCGTTGTCTTAAAAACAGAATTAGCAAAATTATTTATAGAAACTATGAACATAGATATTGACAGCAATTTAGTTATCACTGCTTGCTTGTTATGCAATTGTAAAAAACCAACTAATTTTAGCGATTTAAATAAAGTCAAATCTTATGCAAAAGAAGGAGCAGAATATTTAAAAACCCTTGGATTTTCTGATAGATTTTGTAAAATATGTGAAGAAGTAAATCGTTATTCTCAAAGTACCCCAAGAGAAAAAGAAAGTGATATTTTAGAGCTAGTTGACCAATTTGGTGGTATGCTTTTAGATAGACCAGAAAGGATTGGCTTTAAACCAGATGAAGCATTAGTACTATTAGAATATCGAAACTTAAAAGGAAAGAAAAATCGATATTTAGAACAGTTTAAAGAATTTGTAAATAAAATGCAGGAGGTATATGTATAATGAGTGGTTTTTATCGAACAATGGAATATTTAGCTATAAAAATGAATACTGCTAAAGATACCAAACAGTCTATTATTACTGCAGCAAATTCCTATGCATATATTCAAAAGAAAGTAAAAGAAATAGGAAATAAAACTTTAAAAGAAGTAGAAAAGCAAAAACCAGAGACAATTCATTTTAATCCAAATGAAATTGAACCAATTGTATTAAAAAATAAAAATAAAGAAGAAAGATAAAAAAACACGTTTCTTTTTGAAAACATTTCGAAAGGAAACGTATTTTTATAGGAGGAAGAAAAAATGAGTGAAATATTTGCCGATTTACATGTTCATATTGGAAGGTCTGAAACAGGAAAGCCAATCAAAATAACAGCAGCAAGAACCCTTAATTTTGCAAACATTGCAAAAGAATGTTATGAAAGAAAAGGAATTCAAGTAGTTGGAATTATTGATTGTGCTTCCCCATATGTAATAGAAGATATTGAAAATTTTTTAAAAACAGGAGAAGCTTATGAAATAGAAGATGGTGGAATTATTTATAAAGATAAAGTTTGCATCTTATTGGGAAGTGAAGTAGAAACTTCAGAAGTAGGTAGAAATGGACACAAAGGAGCAGCCCATAATATTTGTTTCTTTCCACATTTAAAAGATATAAAAGGTTTCTCTCATGAAATGAGCCAACATGTAAAAAACATAACGTTAAGTACGCAAAGGTCCGATTTATCTGGATATGACTTAATTGATTTAGTAGAAAAATATCATGGAATTTTAATTCCAGCTCACGTTTTTACTCCTCATAAAAGCTACTATGGAAATTGTGTTGACCGATTAGAAGAAATTTTTAAAGAAAAGTTCAATAAAATATTTGCTATTGAATTAGGCTTGAGTTCGGATACTTTTCTAGCAGATACGATATCTGAATTAGAAAGCAAAGCCTTTCTTACGAATTCAGATGCACATTCTCTTCCTAAAATTGCAAGAGAATACAACAAGTTAGAAGTAAAAGATATTTCATTTAAAGAAGTGGTGAAAGCACTAAAAAATGAAGAAGGAAGAAAAATAGTAGCCAATTACGGTTTAGATCCAAAACTAGGCAAATACCATAGAACGTACTGCGATGATTGTGAAAGTACGATTGAAACAAAAGAGCCAGTAGCTATTTGCCCAAAATGTGGAAGTAATCAAGTGACATTTGGAGTATTTGATAGAATTGAATTAATAAAAGATAAAAAAGAAACAAAAAGTCCAAAAACAAGACCACCTTATATTTACCAAGTTCCACTTCAATTTATACCAGGCGTTGGAGCAAAACAAATTACAAAATTATTAGACCATTTTGGAACGGAAATGACAATATTACATAAGCTTACAAAAGATGATATCGAATCTGTTGTAGGAGAAAAAGTAGCAGAAAAAATCATTAAGGTAAGAGAGGGAAATGTAACAATACAAGCTGGTGGTGGAGGAGTTTACGGCAAAGTAAAATAAAATAAGAATGTGATTTGGTTCTAAAAGTTTGTTTTATGGAATAGACATTATGTAGAAAGAACAAAAGGAGCATGATGAATATGAAAAAACAAGAGAAAAAGAATCAAATTTGGAATGTCGTAAAAGAACATATATCTCATAATTTAAAACAATATACAATTATTTCGGTTTTCTTTTTTATTGGAATAATAGCAGGGGTTATTTTTGTTAATCATTCCAATGATAGTATACATGTGCAAATCGAAACAACAATTAACACATTTATCAATGCTCTCAAAACAGATTATCAAATTGATTCTGTCAATCTTTTAAAAAGTATCATTGGAAATCATATTTTATTTGCATTTTTATTATGGTTCATGGGTTGCACTATTATAGGTATTCCTATTGTTTATGGCTTAGTTACTTTAAAAGGATTTTCGTTAGGTTATACAATTTCTTCTATAATTTATGTATTAGGAACCACAAAAGGAATTTTATTTTCCTGTATCACACTTCTATTACAAAATATTTTTATTATTCCTTGCACCTTAGCTTTAGCAGTTAGTGGAGCAAAATTATACCAAGCTATTATGAAAGATAAAAGAAAAGAAAATATTAAAGTAGAAATGGTAAGACATACTGTTTTTTCTCTTTTTATTTTATTTATTCTGATGATATCAGCTTTAGCAGAAGTATATATATCAAATTCTATGCTTAGTTTATCTGTTTCATATTTTTAAATTGTGAATAAAAAAGAAATGTTGAAAAATAAGTAAAAAATAGAAAAAGTGTAAAAAAATATAAAATTTTTTAGAAAAATGTCTTTACAATTTGTCAGGAATTTGATATAACATATACAGTTTACGTAAGGTAAAGAAAAAATAAATAGATAGGGGAGCTAAATCAAATGGAAAAACAAGTAAAACTTTTTTTAGAATTTCTTCAAAATGAAAAGAAAGCATCAGATAACACATTACAATCTTATAGAAGAGATATTGTATACTACAACAAATATGTAGAAAGCAATAAAATTAATTATGCAAAAGTAAAAGAAGAAGATATTAAAAATTATTTAGATTATTTACAATCAGTAGGAAAGAAAGCATCTACAATATCAAGAAATTTAGCTTCTATTCGTTCTTTCTACCAATTTTTAGTAAAAAATAAAAAAGTAAAACAAGACCCAACAGCACATATTCAATCACCAAAAATTGAAAAAAGAGCACCTAGCGTACTAACAGCAAAAGAAGTAGAATTGTTATTAGACCAACCAAAAGATGTAGACTTAAAAGGAACTAGAGATAAAGCAATGTTAGAATTTGCTTATGCAACGGGAATGAGAGTAACAGAAATTATTTCTCTAGATATTCAAGATGTAAAATTAGATGAAAGCTATGTTGTATGCCATTCAGGCTCAAAACAAAGAAATATTCCTTTAGGTGCTATTGCTTTAAAAGCATTAAAAGAATATATTGAAGAAGCAAGACCAGTTTTAATTCGTGACGAAAGTGTAAAAGCTTTATTTGTCAATGTAAATGGTCAAAGATTAACAAGACAAGGTTTTTGGAAAATTGTAAAATATTATAAAGAACAAGCTCACATTACAAAAGATATTACCCCACATGTATTAAGACATTCTTTTGCAACACATCTTTTACAAAATGGAGCAGACTTGAAAGCAATTCAAACAATGCTTGGACATTCTGATATTTCCTCTACACAAGTATATATGCAATTTCAAGATAGTGGATTAAAAAATGTATATAAAAAAGCTCATCCAAGAGCTTAAGATTATAAAAAAGTGAACTTTCAAAGTTCACTTTTTTAGTTTTTTTTACCAATTCTTGAAAATGTCTTGACAGTTGACAGTAATAAAGATAAAATAGAAGAGGAGACAAAATATATTCTAAAAATAATTAGAGTAATATATATTTATGTACATTGAAAATTTAATAGAAAGAGGTGTAAAATTATGGATATCATAATTAATATCGCCGTTTTTCTAGTCTCAGCTATTATTTTTACATTCGTTGGTTTTTTCATCAGAAAAAAAATAGCAGAATCTAAAATGAAAAGTGCAGAAAATGAAGCAAAAAGAATTGTAGAATTAGCAAATAAAGAAGCAGAAAATAAGAAAAAAGAAGAAATCTTTAAGGCAAAAGAAGAAATTATGGCTAGTCGAAAAGAATTAGATCAAGAGATTAGAGAAAGAAGAGGCGAAGTACAACTACAAGAAAAACGTTTAATTCAAAAAGAAGAAAATTTAGAAAACAGAATGGAACAATTAGAAAAAAAGGAAAAAGACTTATTTACTAAACAAGAAGAAAATGAAAAAAAGAAACAAGAGTTAGAAGAATTGTACAATAGGCAAATGTCTGAATTACAACGTATTGCAGGCCTATCTGCAGAAGATGCAAAAAAACAATTGTTATCAGAAGTAGAAAAACAAATAACAGCAGAGAAAGCAGCTTTAATTAAAGACTTAGAACAAAAAACAAAGGAAACAGCAGATAAAACAGCAAAAAATATTATTAGTTATGCAATTCAAAAATGTGCAGCAGATCATTCTCAAGAAACAACAGTATCCATAGTAGCTCTTCCAAATGACGATATGAAAGGAAGAATTATTGGTAGAGAAGGAAGAAATATTAAAACATTAGAAACCTTAACAGGAATTGATTTAATTATTGATGATACACCAGAAGCAGTTGTTATTTCAGGTTTTGATCCACTACGTAGAGAAGTTGCTAAAATGGCATTAGAAAAATTAATTGAAGATGGAAGAATTCATCCAGCTAAAATTGAAGAAATGGTAGAAAAAGCAAAAGAAGAATTAGAAGCAACTATTAAAGAAGAAGGCGAAAGAGCAGCCATGGAAGCTGGTGTCATTGGTCTTCATCCAGATGTAATTAAACTACTTGGAAAACTAAAATACAGAACTAGTTATGGACAAAATGTATTAAATCATTCTATTGAAGTTTCCAACTTAGCTAGAATTATGGCAGAAGAATTAGGTTTAGATCCAAAATTAGCAAGAAGAGCAGGGTTACTTCATGATATTGGAAAAGCATTAGATCATGATATGGAAGGAACACACGTAGAAATAGGTGTAGATGTACTTAGAAAGTACAAAGAAAATGAAATGGTAATTAATGCCGTACAAGCTCATCATGGAGATGTAGAGCCACAAAGTGTGGAAGCAGTATTAGTACAAGCAGCAGATGCTATTTCAGCTTCAAGACCAGGAGCAAGAAGAGAAACTTTAGAAGCTTACATAAAGAGATTGCAACAATTAGAAGAAATTGCAGATTCTTTTGAAGGGGTAGACAAATCTTTTGCAATTCAAGCAGGTCGTGAAGTAAGAATTATTGTAAAACCGGAAAAAGTATCAGATAGTCAAATGACATTAATGGCAAGAGATATCGCAAAGAAAGTAGAAGATGAAATGGATTATCCAGGACAAATTAAAGTAAATGTTGTAAGAGAAACTAGAGTTATTGATTATGCAAAATAAACAAAAAATACTAGGCAAATAAGCCTAGTATTTTTTGTTATATAAAATATAGACAAGAAAAATTTTAAAGAAAAAACATCTGCTTAGTAAAATAATCAAATTGATATTTTTTTCTTAAAAATTTCTTAAAAAACCTTTTCATTTTAAGCAATATATAATATAATGTAACTGTCAATTTTATGCCAAGGAGGAAATAAAAAATGAATAAATCAAATGGCAAAAAAAAGGTAACAAAAACAAATTATGAAGACACAGAAAAAACAAAAAAATATAAAACAAAAATACATAGAAAAAGTAAAGAGAAAAAAGCAAAGAAAAAACATCCAAAACTAAAAAAAGCAATTTTAATTATCTTTGTTTTAGGAATTTTACTATGCTTAATTGGAATAGGTATCATTGCAGGTATCTTCTTTAGTGATAAATTTAAACTAACACAAGAAGATTTACTAATTCAACAAATTAATGGTAGTGTAAAAGATAAAAATGGAGAGGTAATTGCAACAATATCTGGAAAAGAAAATAGAAAGATTGTAAGTTTGTCTGATATGCCAGCACTTTTACCAAAAGCTTTTGTTGCTATTGAAGATAAAAGGTTTTATGAACATAAGGGAATAGATATAAAAAGAACGGCATATGTTACAGTAATGTATGCAATTAATAAAGGAGAATCTTCTGCAGGTGGAGGAAGTACTATTACACAACAATTAATTAAAAATTTAATGGATGATGATGCAGACGAAGGTGCAGCAGGAATTGAAAGAAAAATAAGAGAAATGGCACGTGCTTACAATCTAGAGAAGATTATTTCAAAAGATCAAATATTAGAACTATACTTAAATAAAATTCCAATGGGTTCTACTATTTATGGTGTGGGCATGGCAGCAGAATATTATTTTGATAAACCAGTAGCAGAATTAGATTTAGCAGAATGTGCTTTTATAGCAGGTATTAATCATGGTCCTAGCAGATATAATCCATTTATAGGAGAAGACAATGGAGAACTTATTATTAATAGAACAAAAGAAGTTTTATTCCAAATGAAAGACCAAAATATGATTAATGAAGAAGAATATAATTCCGCAGTAGCAAAAGTAGAAGCAGGTCTTCCATTTAAACAAGGTGCTAATGTTTCAAAAATTACTTATTCTTATCATACATCAGCTGCTATTGAGCAAGTGATTAAAGACTTAATGGAAGAAAAAGGAGTTAATAGAGAAACCGCTCAATTTATGGTAGAAAACTATGGATATACTGTATATACAACACAAGATACAGCAATACAAAACAGAATGGAAGAGGAATTTTTAAAAGACAAATATATTAAAAGTGGTGTAAAGAAAGACGATGAAGGAAATTTAATTAATACACATACGCAAGCAGGAATGGTTATTATTGATCATAAAACAGGGCAAGTAGTAGCTTGCGCCGGAGGTTTAGGAAGTGATTCAAATTCTACTGGTATCAATAGAGCTTTAAGAGGAAAACAAACAGGTTCTTCTATTAAACCACTTGCTTGTGAAGCACCAGCTCTAGAAAGCGGAATTATTACAGCAGGAACAGTATACGATGATTCTGCTACTAGCTTTGGAGCAGATTATAGCAATCCACACAATTCAGATGGTTTTCATGGGTTAATGACAATTCGAACAGCTTTGGCAAAATCTTCTAATATTGTACATTTAAAAATTATGAAAGAAATAGGTCCTGCCAATGCTATTAAATTTTTATCAACTTTAGGAATTGAAATTGATAGTAGACATGAAAGTATTACATTAGCATTAGGAACAGCTGATGTAAGCCCGCTTAATATGGCAGCAGCTTATGCAGCAGTAGCAAATAATGGAGAATATATTAGCCCTATTTTCTACACAAAGGTAGAAGATGCTAATGGAAATGTCATTTTAGAATCAAAACAAGAAAAGAGAAGAGTAATGTCACAAGCCAATGCTTATGTATTACAAGATTTATTAAAATCACCTGCAAGAAGTGGAACAGCAGCAGTATGTTATATGTCTAATATGGACGTAGGAGCTAAAACAGGTTCAACAGACCATTACATAGATAGATGGCTTTGTGGCTTTACACCATATTATACAGCATCTGTTTGGTTTGGATTTGATTATAATGAAAATCCAGTATTTAGTACAAATAATGCAGCTAATATTTGGGCAGCTGTTATGAAAGATATTCATAAAGACTTACCAACTGCTCGTTTCCAAAGACCAAGCAACGTTGTTTATGCAAAAATTTGTGAAGATTCAGGTTGTTTAGCAACAGATTCTTGTACTAGAACCATATCCGAAGTTTTTGTAAAAGGAACTCTTCCAAAAGAATGTGAAGGACATACCAAATTAAAAATATGTAAACAAACAGGAAAAATTGCAACAGAATATTGTAAAGAGACCGAAGAAAAAACTTACTTAGTAAAACCACAAAAAGAAAATACAAATTTATGGTCTACAGATGCCGGAGACAAATATGATATGCCAGAAGAAACCTGTGATGTACATAAAGAGCCAGAAAAAGTAGAAGTATTAAATGTAGTAGGAATGACACTAAAACAAGCAAAAGAAGCTTTAGAAAAACAAGGATTAAAAGTAAGTATTAAATATAAAGAAGACAAAACGAAGAAAGATGGAATTGTACTAGAACAAAGTATTAAAGCAAAAGAAAAAGTAGCGAAAGAAACTACAATTACATTAACGGTTAACAAAATACAGAAGCCAGAAGAAGGTGGCAATACTCAAAACACCATTACAAATGAAGTAAATAATAATACAACTACGAATACAACTACAACTACAAATACAACAAATACGAATACAACAGAAACAAATGTCGTTGTATAAAAAAATTAAAAACTAGAAAATAAAATTATTTTTCAACTAAACTTGTACCTAGGGAGGAATAAAATATGAGTTTAACATTATACAATACTTTAACAAGAAAAAAAGAAGAATTTACTCCATTAGAGGGAAAAGAAGTAAGAATATATACATGTGGGCCAACTGTTTACAGTTATGCCCACATTGGCAACTTTAGAGCCTATGTTTTTATGGACACGCTAAGAAGAGTCTTAAAAGCAAATGGCTATACCTTAAAACATGTTATGAATATTACTGATGTAGGTCATTTAGAGTCAGATGCCGACGAAGGCGAAGACAAAATGGAAAAAGCAGCGAAAAAAGAAAATAAAAATCCTTATGAAATTGCTGCTTTTTATACCGATATATTTTTTAGAGATATGGGAAGACTAAATATAGAAAGACCAGAAATTATTGCAAAAGCAACAGATCATATTGCAGATATGTTGGAATTTGTAAAAAAATTAGTAGAAAATGGATATGCTTATGAAACATCAAAAGGACTTTATTTTGACATTTCAAAGTTAGACCACTATCCTGTATTATCAAATCGTAATTTAGATGAGCAAATTGCAGGTGCTAGAGTTGATGTTGACGAGGAAAAAAGAAATCCTTATGATTTTGCAGTATGGATTAAAGCACCTGAAAATCATATAATGAAATGGGAAAGCCCATGGGGATTATCGTACCCAGGTTGGCATTTAGAATGTTCTACAATGAGTAGAAAATATTTAGGAGATGAATTCGATATTCATACAGGCGGGGTAGACCATATTCCAACCCACCACGAAAATGAAATTGCACAAAGTAAAGGATGTACAGGACATATTCCTGCCAAACGTTGGATGCATGTTGAATTTTTACAGGTAGATGGTGGAAAAATGTCAAAAAGTTTAGGAAATACCTATACTTTAGATGAATTACAAAAAAGAGGAATTGAACCACTTGCCTACAAATTATTCTGCTATACAGCACACTATAGAACAAAATTAAACTTCACATTTGATAGTGCTATATCTTCACAAAAAGCTTTAAATCGTTTAAGAGAAGGATATTTATTCCATAGTGAAAATGAGCAAGAAGTAAACAAAGAGACTATTGAAGAATATAAAAGAAAATTTATAGAAGCAGTAAATGATGATTTAAATATGCCACTTGCTATGGGAATAGTATGGGAAGTTGTTCGTAATGAAGTAAAATCAAAACAATTTGCAGACCTTCTATTAGAATTTGATAAAATATTAGGATTAGATTTAAAAAATGCAAAGAGTTATTTGGAAAACCAAAAGAAAACAGAATTACCAAAAGAAATTTTAGATTTAGTAGAGCAAAGAAAAAAGGCAAGAGAAAACAAAGACTGGGCAGAATCAGATCGCATTCGTGAAGAATTAAAAGAAAAAGGTTATGTAGTAAAAGATACAAAAGAGGGAATGACTATCGAATCTATCTAACAACGAGAGTATAGTATATAAGAATAAAAAGAAAAACAGGGAGCTAAAAAGGAGAGCTAAAGATGAAAGAAGAAAAAGAAGATTCTTTTTTTAAAAAATTAATTATAAGTATCAAAGATTTTGAAAAATATCCAGAATTAGCTAGTAAAAAATGGAGTTTAGTTTTATCATATTTTGTAAAATTACTTGTAATTTTTGTACTTATTATTTCTTTTACTTCTGTTTATAAAGTAGCAGAAGAATTACAGCAAGCAATACAATATATAAAAGAAGAAATACCAGAATTTACCTTTTCTAACGGTATATTGCAGGTAGAACAATCTTCTGCTATCATAGAACAAAATAATGATAATTTTTTTGATACTATTATTATAGATACAAATCAAACAGAAGAAAATAATGTAGAAAAGGATAAGGAAGTCTTAGAAAAAGCACAAAATGGAATTTTATTATTACAAGATAGGCTATTAATAAAAACACAAGTGGCAACGCAAATAGTAGAATATCCTTATAATACTTTGGAAGAAACTTATGGAATTTCAGAATTTAATAAACAGCAAGTTTTAGAATACTTTTCAGGAACCAATATGTTCTTAATGTATATTGGAATCTTCTTAATGCTAGCATTATATTTATTTGTCCTATATTTTATTAGTATTTGGCTAGATATTATTTTGTTAGGGGCATTTGGTTTCTTTACAGCACTAATTATGAGGTTACATCTTCGTTTTTCTGCTATGTGTAAAATTGCCATTCATAGTCTAACTCTGCCAATTTTATTAAATGCACTTGTAACAATTATTGAAACCTTTACTACATTGCGTATTCAATATTTCCAAATCATGTATATTGCAATTGCGTATATTTATATAATTACAGCAATTTTAATGATAAAATCAGATGTCATAAAAAGCCAAAAAGAATTAGCAAAAATCTTGCAAGAACAAGAAAAAGTACGAGAAGAATTAGAAAGACAGAAAGAAAAGGAAGAAGAAGAAAAACAAGAAAAGAAGAGAGAAAAAGAAAAAGAAGAACAAAGGAAAAAAGAAAAGAAAGAAGAAAAAGAGAAAGAAAAAGAAAAAGGTGTGGGACAAGAACCACAAGGAGAAAATGCATAAAGAAAGGAAATAAAAAAGTATGGAAGATAACAAACAACAAGAAAAGAATAATAAAGAAAAAATCAATAAGATTGTACTTAGCGTGTTAACAATTTTATTATTAGTAGCTGTAGCAGTAGGAACTTATTTCTTGTTTTTCTATGAAGCTGAAGAAGAAAACGAAGATAAGCTTGCTTATACGGATTTAATTAAACAACTTTCCGATGGTGAAATTGAAAAAATCGAAATGACTGTAGGAAGTACAACCGTAAAAGTAAAACAGAAAAATGTAGAAGAAGAAAAAACGGCGATTATACCAAGTACACAAGCCTTTATTGAATTAGTACAAGAAAAAGTAGCAGATGGTATTGAATTTAAACTAAATCAAAAATCACAAAATGTATTAGTTAGCATTTCAGAAACATTTTTCACTTTACTTCCAACCTTAATGATTGTTGCTCTATTTATTTTAGTTTTTAAAATGCAAGGATTAGGCGATAAAGGAAAAGTTTATGACCAAGATGCTTCCAAGCAAAAAGTAAAATTTGATGATGTAGCAGGGTTAGACGAAGAAAAGCAAGAAATGCTTGAAATTGTACAATTCTTAAAAGAGCCAAAAAAATTTAATGAAATGGGAGCAAAAATTCCAAAAGGTGTTTTATTATATGGAAAACCAGGAACAGGAAAAACATTAATTGCTAAAGCCATTGCAGGAGAAGCAGGTGTACCTTTTATTTCCATGAGTGGTTCTGAATTTATTGAAATGTTTGCAGGACTTGGTGCCTCTCGTGTTCGTAAACTATTTGAAAAAGCAAGAAAAGTAGCACCATGTATTGTTTTCATAGATGAAATAGATGCCATTGGTTCTAGAAGATCCAGTGGAAATGGAGCAGAATCAGAAAATAACCAAACATTAAATCAATTATTAGTAGAAATGGATGGCTTTGATACAGAAGAAACAATTATTGTACTAGCTGCTACCAATCGTCCAGAAATGCTAGATAAAGCTCTATTAAGACCAGGTCGATTTGATAGACAAATTACTATTAATGTACCAGACCTAAAAGGAAGAGAAGAAATTTTAAAAATTCATAGTAAAGACAAAAAATTTGCAGAAAATATTACACTAAAATCCATTGCAGAAGATACCGCAGGCTTTACCGGAGCAGAATTGTCCAATATTTTAAATGAAGCTGCTATTTTAGCTGCAATTAATGAACATGATGTAATTCAGCAAGAAGACATCGAAGAAGCATTAAAAAAAGTAACGGTAGGACTTCAAAAAACAAGTAGAGTCATTTCTGATAAAGATAAAAAGTTAACTGCTTATCATGAAGCTGGACACGCTATTGTAAGTAAGTATTTAGAAACTCAAGAGCCAGTAAAAGAGATTTCAATTATTCCAAGAGGTATGGCAGGTGGCTACACTATGTATAAAACCAACGAAGATAAAAACTATATTTCCAAAACAGAAATGGAAGAAAGAATGATTAGTCTTTTAGGAGGTAGAGCAGCCGAAAAAATTGCTTTAAATGATATTTCCACAGGAGCAAGCAATGACTTAGAAGTAGCAACCAAAATTGCTAAAGACATGGTAACCGTTTATGGAATGAGTGACGTAGTAGGAACTATTTCAATCAATACAGAAAAAGACCCATATGAATTACAATTATTAGGGGAAAAATATGCTGATGCAATTGGTGCAGAAGTAAAAATCCTATTAGATAACGCTTATAATAGAGCACAAAAATTAATTTTAGAACATATGGATAAACTTCACGAAGTAGCCCAAACCTTATTAAAACAAGAAACCATTACTGAAAAAGAATTTGAAAAAATATTTGAATAGAACAAGAGGGACGCCCCTTTTCGTTCCAAAATGGAACGGTGGGGACACCCCTTCTTTTTTGAATTATAAAATTCATGTCTCGTATTAAGAAATTGGTGGTTTTAATGTGATTTCTTTTCCATTTAAATATTCTAACATACCATTTGGAGAAGTAAAATTAAATTTTAAAGAATAACTTTGTAATAATTGCGTTTTCTGTTTAAAACGTTTGTTAATTTCATTTTTACCATACTTTCCGGTCGCCAATAATAGGAAAACCAATATAGGCAAGATGAGCACGAATTTGATGAGTCTTTCCAGTTTCTAAATTAACATCTAAAAGAGAAGTATTATTTTTGTTATCTTCTGTTACTACTTTATAAGAAGTAACAATTTTTTGATAGCCTTTTTTAGGTTCATCAGATAAATAAACCAAAGACTTTTTACTATCTTTAAAAAGATAAGCTTCTAATTTTGCTTGCTTTTTAGGTAAAATACCATAAACCGTAGCTAAATAATGCTTTTCAATTTCATGTTTTTTAAATTTATTTAGTAAAATATCCAAAGCCTCTTTTGTTTTTGCAAATAAAACAAGACCAGTTGTATTTCTATCTAGCCTGTGGCAAGGCTCAAGAAAAGCATAATTTGCTTGTAACAAAGAAGTAAGTGAATTTTCTCCTACTACTTCTAAATTAGAAGGTTTATCCACAACTAAAATAAGAGCATCTTCATAAATAACAGAAATTGTAGGTTTATTTTCAAGTAATTCATCTGTAATAAAAACTTTAATAACATCATTTGTAGAAACAATCACATTTTCAGAAACTCTTTTTTCATTTACGCGAATATCCTTTTTTCGCAAAGCTTTATAAAAAGTATTTGCACTTAGATGAGGAAAATTTTCAAATACTACTTTATCTAATCTTTTATTATTCTGTTTTTCATTAACAATAATAACTTTCATAAAAACACCTATATAATTGATATCACGATAAAATATATTCAATTTTCAAAAATGCTCGTTCTAGCTCAAATACTTTCAATACGCTTTTTTCAAATTGATTATATTTTATTGTGATTAATTATATAATAGAAAATTCAAAAAAGCAATTGCATTTTTTTGAGATATATGTTACAATAAGCAATGTTAAGAAAAAAGTTAAGAAAAAGAGGAGAGAATTCAAAAAATGGAAATTGTAAAATACGTTATATTAGCAATATATTTAATTATTTGTGTAGCTTTAATTATCGTTGCTACCATTCAAACCAAAGATAGCCAAGGAGCATCAGGAACAATTACAGGTTCTACTACCAACAACTTTTATGAGAAAAATAAAGGTAGAACTAAAGAAGGAAGACTAAAAAGATTTACTATTTTACTTGGTGTTTTATTTGTAGTACTTGCTATTCTACTTGGAATTTTGTATGTAATTTAAAATTTTTGGAAAAATAAGGTGTAGTAGATTAACATACTACATCTTTTATTTATTGTAAATGGAACAATTTTTGACAGTCCAAAATTGAGACAAATGGGACAATTTGTACCAGGGTTTAGAGATTAGAAAGGATAATATGGAAGAAAAAGAAGAATTGATTTTAAATTTTATGAAAGAAGATATGTATGTGCCAATGAAAGCAAAAGAGTTGGCGCTTATGCTTAGTGTGTCTAAAACAGAGTATGCTACTTTTGTAGAAGTATTAAATCATTTAGAACAAGAGTATAAAATTAAAAAGAATAGAAAGTCAAAATATTCTTTAGTAGAAGAAGGAAAGTACTTATCTGGTGTATTTCGTGCAAATGAAAAAGGTTTTGGCTTTGTAAAAGTAGAAGGTAAGGAAGAAGAAATTTATATTGCCAAAAATAATACAAAGGGTGCTTTAAATGGAGATAAAGTATTATTAGAAATGATTAAAACTTCCAAAGAAAATACTCAGGAAGTACATGAAGAAGGAAAAATTATAAAGGTAATTGCTCATGATAAAAATTGTTTAGTAGGGACTTTTACAAAACAGCAAAATTATGGTTTTGTTGTGCCAGATGATAGAAAGTTCGGAACTGATATTTATATTTCTAAAAAGAATATGTTAAAAGCAAAAAATAATACAAAAGTAGTTGTGCAAATTACGAAATATCCTGAAAAAGGGAAGAATGCAGAAGGAAAAATTATTGAAATTTTAGGAAATGTAAATGAGGCAGGAGTGGACATGCTTAGCCTTATTAAAGAATACAATCTTCCTTATGAATTTCCCAAAAAGGTTATTGAAGAAGCACAGGCAATAAAAGAAGAAATAGCCAAAAAAGATATTCCAAACAGGTTAGATTTAAGAGAAGAAGAAATTTTCACGATTGATGGAGAAGATGCTAAAGACTTAGATGATGCGGTGCAAGTGAAAAAACTTCAAAATGGAAATTATTTGCTTGGTGTTCACATTGCAGATGTTAGTTACTATGTCAAAGAAGATAGCGCTTTAGACAAAGAGGCTTTAGTTCGTGGTACCAGCATTTATATGTTAGATAGGGTAATTCCTATGCTTCCAAAAGAACTTTCCAACGGCATTTGTAGTTTAAATGAAGGAAAAGATAGATTTTGCCTATCTGTCATCATGGAAATTAACAATCAAGGAGAAGTAGTATCTTCTGACGTGCAAAAAAGCGTCATTAAAGTAACAAGAAGAATGAATTATTCTGATGTTGCTATTTTATTAAAATATGCAAATAGTGAAAAACAAGAAGAAGCAGAAATAAAAGATGCGAAAAAAGCTAAAGAGAAAATTAAAATTTTAGAAAAAGAATTAGAAGTGGTTAAGAAATATAAGCCATTTATCGAGCATTTTCAAAGAATGGAAGAATTAGCTCATATTTTGAAAAATAGAAGGGAAAAACAAGGTAGTTTAAATTTGGATTTACCAGAAACCAAAATTGTATTAGACGAAAATGGTTTTGCTATTGATGTTAAAAAATATGAAATTACTTTTGCAAATGAAATTATTGAACAATTTATGCTAACAGCAAATGAAACTATTGCAGAACGTTTTTATTGGCTGGAAGCACCTTTTATTTATCGTGTGCATGAAGTACCAGACCAAGAAAAAATTGATGAATTAAATAAATTCTTATTCAATCTTGGATATAAAATCAAAGCAAATAAAGATAATATTCATCCTAAAGCATTTGCAGAGGTGTTAGATGCCATTGTAGGGAAACCAGAGGAAAGAGTGGTTTCGACTTTACTTTTAAGAACATTAAAAGTTGCAAGATATGAAAGTCAAAATAAAGGACATTTTGGAATTGCAAGTAATTACTATTGTCATTTTACTTCTCCAATTCGAAGGTATCCAGATTTATTTATTCATAGAATGATTTCCTATTATCTAGCACAAAATTATGATGTAGCAGAAGATTGGAAAGAAGAATATAGAGCAAAAGCAACAAGCTTTGCAGAGCAGTCTTCTGAAAGAGAAAAAATTGCCCAAAAAGTAGAACGAGATAGCGTGGATATTAAGAAAGCAGAATATATGCAAGATAAAATTGGAAAAGAGTATGAAGGCATTGTTTCTTCGGTTACTTCTTTTGGTATGTTTGTAGAGTTAGAAAATACAGTAGAGGGCTTAATTCGTTTTGAAGACTTAGGAGACGACTATTTTATTTATGATGAAAATAAAAAGATTTTATTAGGTGAAAGAACCAAGAAACATTATCAAATTGGAGATAAAGTTAGAATTAGAGTGAAAAATGCCAATAAAGCATTAAGACAGGTTGACTTTGCATTAGTAGAGGAAAAAGAAGACGATATAGAAACAATAGAAGAATAAGATTTTATACTATCATAATTGCTGTGAAGAAATATGATAGCTCACTATAAAAAATATGGTAAAGTGCTTGAAAAATAAGAAAAAATATGAAAGAAGGATAAAATAAAATGAAGCATTATTATTTTACATCAGAAAGTGTAACAGAGGGGCATCCAGATAAATTATGTGATTTAATTTCAGATAGCATATTAGATGAATACTTAAAACAAGATGAAAATTCTAGGGTAGCGGTAGAAACATTTGCTTCAAAAAATACAATTACCATAGCAGGACAAGTGACTTCAAAAGGAGAAGTCGATATTGAAAAAGTAGCAAGAAATGTAATGAAAGAAATTGGATTTGATAACGAAAATACTGATATCGATTATAGAACTTGTAAATTTTCAATTAATATTACCAAACAAAGTTCAGATATTGCTATGGGAGTAGATATAGGTGGGGCAGGAGACCAAGGCATCATGTTTGGCTATGCTGCAGATGAAACAAAAAATTATATGCCTTATGCAATTGATTTAGCACATAAACTTGCTAAACAACTAACAAAGGTAAGAAAAACAAACGAAATTCCTTATTTAAGACCAGATGGAAAAGTGCAAGTCACCATCGAATATGAAGAAGACAAGCCAAAAAGGATTGATACCATTTTAGTATCTACCCAGCATTTAGAAGAAATTTCAATGGAAGAACTAAAAAAAGAAATCATAGAAAAAGTTATTCTTCCAATTGTACCAACAGAAAAAATGGACGAAAACACAAAAATCTATGTAAATCCAACAGGAAGATTTGTAATAGGAGGACCCTTAGGAGATACAGGCTTAACAGGAAGAAAAATAATAGTAGATACCTATGGCGGATATGCAAGACACGGAGGAGGCGCTTTTTCAGGAAAAGATGCTAGCAAAGTAGATAGGTCAGCAAGTTATATGCTTCGCCATATTGCTAAAAACGTAGTAGCAAATGGCTTGGCCAAGAAATGCGAACTACAAGTATCTTATGCCATTGGCAGAAAAGAGCCAATTTCAATTTGGATTAACACCTTTAATACCAATACCATAGAAGAAGAAAAAATACTAGAAATGATTAAAGAAAAATTTGACTTAACACCAAATGGCATAATAAAATATTTAGACTTAAAAAAGCCAATTTATGCAAAAACAACAAACTATGGACATTTCGGCAAAGAAGAAATGGCGTGGGAAAAAATAGTTAGTTTTTCCAAACCATAATATTACTAAAAATAACACTAAAAATAGTAAAAGCAACCATAAGACTTCCACCAAAAGTGTTCTTCTCTTGTTTTATTTCGTATAAACCATATGAAATAGAATACACTAGCACATAAATAGTAAAAACAAGAAATAAAACATGATAAAACAAAGCGAGCATCATAAATAAACCTCCTTTTTAGGTTTCGTTAATTAAGAAACCGGATTGTATTGTAGTGTCAATGGTTACTTTGAAAGTAGAATCGACATATCTGTTTTGCCAGTCATAATCTTCAAAGTCTTTGGCAGTTAAGAAACTAGATAGAGCGTATTTTCCAAAACCACTAATATCTGACTTGAATTCCATAGAAGTACGATACAAGTATTGCGTTAAGGCTTCTTCTAAATATTCATTTGCTGCATTAGAAATCATGTTTAACGTAGCATCATCTAAATAGTGAGCGTTGTTTTTCATAGAGTAAACTCTACCTGTGAATTTGGCTTCAAAGCGAATATAAGGGGAACCATTTACTATATCGACTTTTATTTTTTTATGACCTTCATTTGATATTTTGATATCTAATAGTTTTTCTGGATTGTCTGGGTCCGGCACACTGATTAAGAAAGAATCGGTATCCCCACGTAATATAGAAAGGCAAAGTGTTTCAATGGCAGTTAATTCTCCTACTAATTTGTCATCTTTGAAAACAGCAATTCCTAAGTTCTCTGCACCTCTATCACCAGAAAAAGGTGTGTTGGTTGATTTCATAGTTGTAACATCGCTACTATGAGTACCAGCATCGGAAACACTAGCGTTTGTATTTACGCCACCAAGAATAGCAAAAGGTTCACAAGTATTGCATAAATACTGATTTAAAAAATCTGCAAATGTAGCATTATAAATGTAGCCTGTGTATTTGCTAGAATTTGGGAAAATTTCATAATATTTTGTAATTAAATTCTCTAAAATTGGTGTGGAATTTTCCATATAACTTTTAGCCGTGCTTTTACTAACAATAATATTAGCAGAATGTCTTACTTGAGAATCGTTTGCTAAAGTATAGATGGCATCTGAAATTCCTTTACTTGCCACTTCTTCTGAAAAGATGAGCAAGCGACAATGCGATAGGCTTATTTTTTTTGCTAAATAGCTATTCATTAGGTTAATGGCACTATCGATAGAAGATGCTTCTACAGAATTAACGATAAGAGGACTCTTTTCACTAGAGCCAGAGTCACTTGTGGAACTTCCTGTGGTAAATTGAAAACTAATGTTGAAATCCTCATTTTCTCCAACATCAATGCCAAGTGCAATAACGTAGGCTAAGTTATCTATATTAAGTGAAGTGTAAGAAGGACTAAAGGCAACAATAAACACAATAATTACAAGTAAAATAAAGATGTTGCGCACTATTTTATTCAATAGAATCACCTACTTTTCTTTTTCTTTTGAAAGATGCAAAAAGCAAAATAAGAAAACTCATAATGCAAACAATGCCAATCATTAAATAAGGATAAATATCAGTTTCGTAAAATTTTGCCGTAGCATAGTTTTTTGGAAGAAGGGAAACTGCAAGGATGCAAAGTCCAACAGGTAAAATGGCAGGTTTGAAGTCTTTTATATTTGTTATTTTTCGGAATATTAGAAGTACAAATTTGCTAATAATTCCTAAATAACAAGCAAGAACTAGCATCCATATTAGTAAGAATACAGATTCTAACCTTTGAAAGAAGCTTCCAAATTCAATATAAGTGGCAGCAGAGTATAGTGGCATTACTTCGTCTGTTTGCACAAAATAAGGAAATATAAATAAAACAATGGAAACTGTAATAATTAAGTAAATTACAGATAAAACAACAGAGGTAATTGCAACTTTTTTGAACTTTTGAGGCTCTTTTAATAAAGGTGGAAGGAAGTATAAAAATACAATTCCACTAAAAGAAGAGATATTGCCAAGTCCGGTTATAAAAGTTTCAAATATTCCATTCCCTAAAATAGGAAAAATTCTTTGTGGTGAAAAGTGTCTAAAGTTGGCAACAAATAAAAATATAATACTACCAAGGGCTATTGGTGCAATAATCAAGTTTGACTTCAAACTAGCATTAAAGGATAAGTAGTTTGTAGCGCAAAGTGCAATAATGAAAAATAGAATGACAAATAAAATGCTAGTAGAAGGGTAATATACAATCCTTAAACATTCACAAAAGTTTCTAAGAAAAATGCTAGAACTTACAATAAAATAAAAAATGAAAATAAAGCCTACAATTTTCTTTAAAACACTTCCTCCTAATACTTCCGATATATCAATAATGTCCATGCCGGGAAATTTTTTAAATAAGCGATATATAAAATAGACTAATAATAGCATAATTAGGCCAACATAAACTAAGTTAATAATACTAGCAGAGCCAGTAATGGCTAAAATGCTTTTTGGAAGTGATAATACAGTTCGTATAATGATGACCGACAAAATAAGGCATATGGCTTCTAATGTACCAATTCTTGAATGATTCATAGTGAAAAATCCTTGCTTTTTAAATTTAGGTTTTTATTTTAGAGGAAATACCTATAAACCTACATAAAGTTTTAATTGCTTAAAGTCAAACTTATATTATAAATAAATTTAATTCAACTAAATTTACTCTATTTAAAAATTTTTACTTTTGCTTCCATTTCATACTAATATGTTCTTGTGATTTTTCTTTCTTTGGTGCCATATAAGTTGCTCTATATTCTTGTTTCCAAATAGGCGGAATGAAATATCCATTTCCTTTGCTATTGATAGCAGGGGCAAATGGTGCAAGAAAAGGAACGCCAAAAGAACGAATGTTGCAAAGAATGGATAAATATACAAAAAGTCCAATAGAAATTCCTAAAAATCCTGCAATATACCCAAGTAACACAAATAGAAAACGGAAGAAACGTAAATGAAAACCAAACGAAAAGTCTGGAATAGCAAAAGAGGCAATACCGGTTAAAGCAATAATGATAATTAGAATAGGGCTAACAATATTAGCGCTAACAGCGGCTTGTCCTAAAACTAAAGCACCTACAATGCCAATGGTAGGTCCAATAGGAGAAGGAACTCTAAGCCCCGCTTCTCTAATCAGTTCAAAAGAAACCTCCATAATGAAAATTTCAAAAATGACCGGAAAAGGAACTGTTTCTCTTGCACTTAAAATAGAGTAAAGCAGTTCGGTTGGCAAAATTTCTTGGTGAAAACTGGTAACTGCCACGTAAAAACCAGGAAGCAAAAGGGTAATAATAGAGGCAAGAAAGCGAAGTACTCTTAAAAAATTTGCAAAATATGGCTTTAAATTAGTATCTTCCGGAGATGACATGAAATCTATAAAAGTAGCAGGCATAATTAAAGAATAAGGAGAACCATTTACAAGTACAACAACACGACCTTGTAATAAGTGTTTTGCAGTTTTATCCGGTCTTTCTGTAGATAAAATTTCAGGTACACCAATTTGGTTATCATCAATAATAAGTTGTTCTAATTCGCCAGAAGATAGTAAAGAGTCAACTTCTAAATTGTTTAAACGATATTTAACTTCTGCTACCAAATCACTATTTGTGATATTTTCCAAATAACAAACAGCACATTTGGTTTTTGTTACTTTTCCAACTTCAATATTTTCAATAATAAGTTCTTCAGTATTGGTAATTCTACGAAGTAAAGAGGTATTAGTACGAATATTCTCTACGAAGGCTTCTTGAGGCCCTTTTATAACAATTTCATTATTAGGAGAATCAATACTCCTTTGCTTAAATCCTTTGACTTCAATATCAAAAGCAAATTCAAGAGTATCAATAAATAAAGCGCAATTTCCAGAATTTACGCCAGAAATAATAGTGTCCATTTCTTGCTCTTCAGTAATACTATTTTGAGGAAGAAGCCTGCTTGCAATATATTCTGTCATATCAAATCTTTTAACTTTTCGAACTGTAATATTGTTTGTAACCGCTTCTGATATAATTCTATCTTTTCCTCCGTCAAAGGTATTAGCAGAGTTTCGAAGCATTAGAGGCTTTAATATAAAATCGTTAATTAAATTAGAATCTACCATACCATCAATAAATAGCAAAAACGCCTTATATTGCTTGTTATGAGCAAGAAGGGTAAATTCACGAATAATAATATCACTATTGATTAATGTGTTATATCTTGTTTTTATATATTCTAAATTTACGTCTAAACTTGGAAAAACCTTTTTCTTTTCTTCTAATGGTTTAGCAGTATTTTCATCTTTAATACTCTTTTCTTCAACTTGTGCAATAGAGAAGTCGTAGGCTTCATGTGGTTTCCATGTAAAAGAGTCTAGTATTTTTTTAAAATCCATTTTCATCCGTCCTTTTTCTTTAGAATTTCCAAAATGGGAAAATTTATGCAAAAGTTTTGTGAGTTTCTGTTTTTGGAGACGGAGGAAAAAAGCCTCAAAAAACAGAAAGAAATATTGATTATTTATGTAAAAAATGATATAATATCATTATGTAGACAAACTGTCTTTGTAACTTGTTAACATGATTTTATAGCAAAGGAGACATCTTATGGTAAAAAAATTTTTTTACATGTATTCAATTTTAGGCTTTGCAATCACAATTTTTGTAGCATTGGTAAGCATTTTTAATACCAAAGTACCTACTGGATGGTATGTTTTACTCTTCCTTTGGGGTATTATAGATATCATAAACATAGGTATAGGTATTTATATCAAATGCTACAGAAAAAAGATTAAGACCCTTTAGGGTCTTTTTCTTTGAGCAAAAATAAAATAATAAATTTTGACATACAATAAAGAATAGAATATAATAAGAAAGTAAGAAAAAGAAAGGATGAAAACAAATGAAAATTATTTATAAAAATATGGAAATAGAAACAGAAGAAAATACCAGTGTATTAACATTATTTCAAGAAGCAATCGAAGAAAAAAGCAATATTATTGCTTGTATGGTCAACAATGAAGTAAAATCTTTAAATTATATATTGAAAGAGAATGATGAGGTAGAGCTTTTAGATACAAGCACAAGAGACGGAGCCCGCATTTATACAAGAGGTTTATTATTTATAATGGCAATGGCATTTCATAAGTTATACCCTGAAATTTTGTTAACTGTCAATTATCAATTATCTAGCAGTATGTTTTGTGAAATAGAAAATAATATTATAACAAAAGAAATGATGGAAGCCATTCGAAAAGAAATGCAAAATATAATAGATAAAAATTTACCAATCAGAAAAGTAAAAATGAAAAAAGAAGAAGCTATTGAATTTATTAAAAAAGAAAATACAGGAATTGGTAAAATTCAAATTGAAAATAAAGAAAAAGAGGAAGTTTCTTTCTATTTTTGTGAAAATTATTATAACTATTTTTTTGGGGTCATGCCAGTTTCTACAGGTTATATTAAGCTATTTGATATTATGAAATACCAAAAAGGCTTTTTGGTTCGTTATCCAAGTAAAACAAGTCCAAATGAAATAAAGCCATATCAAGAAGGAAAAAAGCTTATGGCAACATTAGAAGAATATGATGATATCAATCGCATTTTAGGAATTTCTACTTTGGAACAATTAAACGAGAAAATAAGAAACGGAGAAGGAAAGGAAATTATTTTACTTTCGGAAGCACTTCATGAAAAGAAAATAGCGCAAATTGCAGATAAAATTACAGAAGATAGAAACAAAAGGGTAATTTTAATTGCAGGACCATCTTCTTCTGGAAAGACAACTTTTGCAAAAAGACTTGGATTAGAGCTTCGTCTAAATGGGCTAAAACCAAAAACTATTTCTGTAGATAATTATTTTGTAGAAAGAGAGCAAACACCAAAAGACGAATTTGGTAATTATAATTTCGAAGATATAGAAGCAGTAGATTTAAAACTATTAAATGAGCATTTAGTAAAATTATTAAATGGAGAAGAAGTTCAAATACCTACATTTGATTTTAAAGAAGGTAAAAAACATTATTATGGCGATACCATGAAACTGGAAGATGATGAAGTTTTAGTCATGGAAGGAATTCATTGTTTAAACGATAAACTAACTCCTGCTATTCCAAAAGAGCAAAAATTTAAAATTTATATTAGTGCTTTAACTGTATTAAATATTGACTACTATAATCGTATTTCTACAACTGATACAAGAATTATTAGAAGAACAGTTAGAGATAGTAAGTTTAGAGGATATGATGCACTAAAAACATTAGCTTCTTGGTACTTAGTAACAGCAGGGGAAGAAAAGAATATCTTTCCATTCCAAGAAGAAGCAGATAGCATGTTTAATACTTCTTTAGTATATGAAATCAATGTCTTAAAGCAATACGCTTTACCTTTATTTGAAAAAATAAGCAAAGAACATCAAGAGTATGCAGAAGCAAAACGTTTATGTGAGTTTTTGAAATATTTTGAACCACTTTCTATAGAAGATGTGCCTAAGAATTCATTACTTCAAGAGTTTTTAGGAAATAGTATTTTTGAATATTAAAATATATAAAAAATAGCAGGGCTATACTACACTCTGCTATTTTTTATTTTATTATTGATAATTTAAGATAGAATTATCTTTTAGATAAAAATTTTAGAAACTAAGCATAATTCCTTAAGAAATTAAGAAATGCAGAGTTAACCTTTTAACATAGATAAATTTGATATCTTATTTTCGTTTTTTCTTATGTTTTCTTGTAATTTTTGATATTGGTCATTATAATAAGAATGTGCATCAAATAAAATAGAAATTTGCTCATTAAAAGTATTTTCCATGCGAAAAGTAATGCCTTCTAAACTAGAAATTCTATTTTTTAGTTCATTCATTGCAGTTTTTATATTGTCGATTGTATTTTCTAAATCAGCAATTATAATCTCTATATTGGCAATTTTATTTTCTAACTTAGCAATTATACTTTCTAAGTTGGCAATTTTATTGTCTAATTCAGTAATTTTATTATCTAACTTAGCAATTGTACTTTCTAAATCGGCAATTTTATTATTTAAGTCAGCAATTTTACTATCTAACTTAGTAATTGTACTTTCTAAGTTGGCAATTTTATTGTCTAATTCAGCAATTTTATTTTCTAACTTAGTAATTGTATTTTCTATAGTGCCAATCCTATTTTCTATATTTGCCATTCTGTCATTTAATACATCAATATCATTTTGAATAGATAATACTATTTCTTCTAGTGTATTAAATCTAGCATTTATTAAATCAAATTTTTCATCGTACTCTTGAAATTTATTTTGCATTTTTTGTTCTATATTATCAAGACGTTGTTGCATGTCATTAATAAGATTGCTAATTTTTTGCAATTCTAGAAGAATAATATTTGATATTTCTTCTTCCATATTTTTCCTCCTTTCTTTTATTTTATAGTGACATTATATCAGACATTATGTAGATGTCAATACTTTTTCAAAACCTTACAAAACTTCTTAAAAAGCGACAAAAAAATTAGTAGAAAATATCATTAAAATACTAGAAAAATAAAAAGAGATATGATAAAATTTTACAAAAAGTTAAAACATATTGTATTTAATATTACGTATTTACAATGAAAAGGGGAATAACATTAAAATGCCAAGAAAATTTACAGAAATCGATGAAGAATTTATTTGTGAAAATTGTGGGAAAAAGGTAGAAAAGCTAGGTTATTCTTGTCGTAACCATTGCCCTTATTGTTTACATTCAAAACATGTAGATATCAATCCAGGAGATAGAGAGGAAACTTGCCACGGAATTTTAGAACCAATCGGTTTAGAAATAGACAGTAAAAAAGGCTATGTTATTGTATTCCAGTGCAAAAAATGCAAAGCTATTCGAAAAAATAAAGCTGCTCAAGATGACAATATGGATTTACTAATTGAACTAAGTGCAAAACATCAATAAAAAAGTAAGATATAAAAAGATAAATTTAAGAAGAAAGGGGAAATTCAAAGATTACTCAAAAAAATAAGGAATCTTTGAATAATAAAAATATGAAATTAACTAAAATAGAGCAAATAGAAAAAATCAATTTACAAGAAAATAATTTATACTATATTTATGGAAAAACAGGAAGTGGAAAAACGTATTTTGTAAAACAACTGATAGGAAAGGACAATAAAAAAGCTCTTTATACCAATGTGCAAGATTTTCTTTTATTACATTCTCAAAACAATGCGGTAGAAGAAGATATTATTGTTTTAGATGGTGAATTAAGTAGCATATTAGAAAAAGAACTTACTTGTATGACTTTTCAAAGAATATTAGATGATTTAATAAAAAGTGGAAAGAAAATAATTATTATTAGCAATTTAGAACCACAAGAATTAGAAAAAAAGAAAGAAGAGCTAGCAAAGTACCTTTTATCTGAAATGCAAATAGAAGTTGCATATGATATAGAAAGTAGAATTAAAATAGCAGAAAAATATAGCAAAGAATTAGAAATGGAAATAGCTCACAATATATTAAGCAGTATTGCAAAAGAAACGAATTTAGGAAAAATAAGAGGACAAATTAATCAAATAAAAATGGTATCATAAAAATGGAAATATTTATATAATACAAAAATAGTGTGTCATAGATTAAAACCAATATGTTATGGAAATAGCGAGCCAAAGATTTTCTCATCCAATGAAAAATTAAAGAAAATCAGGGCTCGCTATATTAAATTTCTTTATAATTTTAAGAAAATTTGGAGCTTGTCATATTTATATTTCTCTATTTAAATTGCCATTCGTATAATCTTTTCCTTCTAAACGTCTTCCTGCTAAAATTGTTTCAATAATTGAATTAGTTTGCTCTACGCTTTCCTCTAAAATATCTAAACGATAAGAATAAACATCAAAATCAGAAGTATCAATAGAAGTAATTTTACTATTATAAATAGTGCTAACAGTTTGAATACTATCAGGAACAATGCGAAAAGTAATACCTAATCTATCTTTTAAATAATATTCTTTTTCTTCCTTACAACGAGCGCCACAAGTAGGGTAGCATTTATTCGTTTGTCCAAGCAGACAATAATTCATTGACATTAAAGGAGTTCTTCCATATACAATTAATTCTTGCGAGCAAACAGGATTTTTTAGTAAATTTTGTATGGTTGTAGCATCTAGTTCTGGAGAAATGGTTAGCGTATTTATTCCAAAATCTTTTAATTCTTGCTGTGTTTCATGATTAAATACATTTAAAGTATAATTACCAATAAAATCAAATTTATTTGGATACATTTGCTGAAGTTGCTCAATAAACTTACCACTTGCTAAATTTGATACAACAAAACCACAAATTGGGAAAGTATTTATTGATTTTTCAACAACTGTATTTAATAAATTTTTATAATTACTTTTTACAATAGTTGGTAAATAAATGTAAGTAGGAAAGTTTGTAGAAATATCACGAACAACTTTTGCATATTTTTTATTACCAAAATATTTTAAAGGAATATAAACTTTATTTACTTTTTTTAGTTTTGTATAGTCTTCATTTTCATTTAAAATGTTCAATAAAACCGAAATACTTTTATTAGTATCTTTATGTATTGTATCTTGTTTTAGTACATCTTTTTGTGCTAAATTTTGCAATGCTTGAGGTTTTTCTAGCATATTATTTTCTGCTAAATTTAACACATTCTTTAAAGTAGGGGACTTCCTTAAAAGTCTACTTTCTGCCTCAAAGTAAATTTCTTCTAATGCTTTTCTTCGTAATTCATTTAACACTTTAATAGAAGGCAAAAATAAATTATCTTCTAAAATAACGTTAATTTTGTCAAAAGTAAAAATGGTATCCGTAGTTTTATTTAATTGTGCAATAATTCTATCTTTTTCTATTGGTTTAGACTTTGCCGCTACAGGAACTTCTTCTGAAGAAAAAGAAACTTGAATATTAGCAAAAAGAGGATTGTTTACTTTACAAGTAGATACATTTAAAACAATAGGCTCTTCCTTTTTTAATACTATATTGGCTTGCAATAACACTTTCTTATGTTCTTCTTGGTAGGAAGTTTTAGCAAATGTAGATAATTCTTTTGAACTAACACGATAAATTTTATCGCCTACATGAAGATTTCCTTTCATTCTACCAATTTCCACTAATTGCTTTTCATGAGCAGAAGGAATATTTTTACCTTTTAACATAAGCTCAGAAATAGTATATTTGCTAGATTCATTTTCAAACTGCAGAGTATCACCTAAAGCAATAGAATCAGTTAAATTAACAAAAACATGACCTTTATTCGATTTAAGACTTGCAATATTACCCACATAAATTCCCATATGATTAGGTTTCTCTGGAAAAACCAATTCTTTATTGGGCTTACTATCCAAGTGTCCACAAGAAAAACCACCACGATTGAAAACTTGTAATAAATCTTTTCTATCTTTTTCATCTACTACATAAGGATTCTCCGACAAGGCTAAATCTATATACTTGCGATAAATTCGAGTTACCGTTGCTACATATTCTGGTGTTTTCATTCTACCTTCAATTTTAAAACACATTACACCTGCTTTAATAAGCTGTGGCAAATAATCTAGCCCACATAAATCTTTTGTGCTAAGCAATGTACATTTTGGGACGTTTCCTAAAGAGACATTTTGTATTTTTGTACTTTTAAGAACATTTTTGTTTGTACTACTTATTTTTGATGAAAATGGAAACGATTCTAATTTATCACAAGTAACAAGTTCGTAAGGCAGTCTACAAGGTCCGTGCACATCTTCCACGATTGCCTGAACGACCACCTACCATGCTAGAAAATAGGCATTGACCAGAATATGAAATACAAAGGGCACCATGAATAAAAGTTTCAATTTCTACCTTCGTATGTGAACAAATATATTCGATTTCTTCTAAAGATAGTTCTCTTGATAGAACAACCCTTTTGAAACCTAGTTTTTCTGCTTGAAGTACGCCTTCCAAATTATGAATTGTCATTTGCGTGCTTGCATGAATAGGTAGGTTAGGAAAGTTTTGAATTAAATAGCGCGCTAATCCTAAATCTTGCACAATAATAGCATCAATTCCAAACTCATAGGCTTTTTTTGCAAGAAGAACAGCGTCTTCAAATTCCGCATCTTTAATTAACGTATTTAAAGTCAAATGCGTATTGACATTTCTCAACTTTGCGTATGCAATGGCTTCCTTTAAATTGCTTAAGTCAAAATTACTAGCTGAAGCCCTTGCATTAAAGTTAGAAGCACCAAAATACACACTATCAGCACCATTTTGAACGGCTGCTTTTAAACATTCAAAATCTCCGAACGGGAGAAAGTAGCTCTAATTTTTTCTTCATTTTCTATAATTATTCCTTTCTAAGATACAAAATTGATTAATAATTCTATATTTTTTCTCCTTTTTTATTGTAACACAAAAAATAAAAAAAGCATACTATATTATAAAAAGAAAAGAGGAGGGAAGTAAAATGCAAGATGAAGTAAGAAATTGCGGATGTGGTTGTGGAAATAATGGAGGATTATTAAACAACTTATTTGGCGGTTGTGGCTGTGGAAATGATAGTGAAATTTTATTCTTTATTATCATCTTCTTATTATTATTTACAAGTTTCGGAAGTGGCTGTGGATGTAATAGAGGCTAAGAAAATATTAAAAAGCAACAAAAAGAACATATTTAAATCTTATACATTTTCTTGATGCATAAAATTTATGCACAGAGAGAAAATGCATAAGATTTTTTTATTTTATATAGTAGAAAATTTATTTTGTCTAAAACATGACACAAATATTACTAAAATATTACATTTTTGTAAGTTTTGTGAATTTTATTGACGATATTTGACACTCAATGATATAATCAAGTCGATAAAATTCACAAAACAAAAGAGCGATTATAAACGCTAAGGAGGAAATAAAAGTGTTTACAGGAAAAGAAACAATAATACATAAGACTAAAAAGTTACTAATCGTTTGTATTATTCTAACTTTGTTGTCTTATGTGTTTCTAAATTATATAAATCAAAATACAGTATTAGCTGCGCAAACAAGAGAAAGTTATTCTGATAAAATTGAAAAATATCCAGGTTATAAAGAATTGATTGAAAAATTAAAGAAAGATCATCCAACTTGGAAATTTACGATTTTTTATACAGGTTTAGATTGGTACCAAGTAATAAAAAATGAAACAACAGCATATCATGGAAGAAATGTTGTACCATCAAGTAAGTCAAGTGCATGGAAATGCAGTGTATGTGGAGAAACGCCTCATGGTGGAAGTTCTTGGAGATGTGCTTCCGAAGCTGCAGTTTCTTATTATATGGATCCAAGAAATTGGCTAAATGATACTTATATTTTCCAATTTGAAAATTTATCTTATAATGGAGAAATTCAAACAGTAGAGGGCGTACAAAAAATTATAGCAGGAATAAAATATATGCAAGGAGCTCAAATTACATATACTACAACAGATGGAAAAAAAGCTACAATAAATAAATCTTATGCACAAGTTATTTATGAAGCAGCAAAAGAAGCAAAAATCAGCCCTTATCATTTAGCTTCTAGAATTCTCCAAGAACAAGGAACTGGTTCTACACCAGGAAGTACAGCAACAGGTACTTATAGTGGCTATGTTGGATATTATAATTTCTTAAATATAAAAGCTACTGGCTCAAAAGATGCAGAGGTTATTGCAAATGGATTAAGCTATGCAAAAACCAACAAATGGACAAATCCTGAAATTTCAATTAAAGAAGGAGCAAAAGTACTTGCAAAAAATTATATTAATGATGGACAAGATACCCTATATTTACAAAAATTTGATGTAGATAATTCCGATGGAACTTTATATTATTTTCAATATATGCAAAATGTATCTGCATGTATTTCTGAAAGTTCTAAGCCTAGACAAACTTATCAAGAGTTAGGAGTTATGAATAGTCCGTTTGAATTTATTATACCAGTTTATGAAAATATGCCAGAAACAGTATGTGCAGAACCAGCAGATGGAGCTATTGTAACAGAAAATGTAAAGATAAAAGGACAAAAAGTAAATGTTAGAAGTGGAGCAACAGATTCAGCTTCTATTATTACCACTGTAAATACGGGTGACGTAGTTTTAAGAATAGAGAAAGCTTCTGTAAAGAATGGTAATTACTATTGGGATAAAGTAGTTTTATCCGATGGAAGGAAAGGTTATATAGCACGTAACTATCTTGTAGAAATAGCAGATATTACTAATTGCAATGATACCGTTGTTGTTAATACTTCCGTTAATTTACGAAATGGACCAGGAATTACTGGAACTACTATTGTGACTATGTTAATTAATGGACAGGTATTAACAAGAATTGAAAAAGGAAAATACAATATAGATGGTTATGTTTGGGATAGAGTAAAATTAGCAGATGGAAGACAAGGCTATGTAGCGCAAAATTATATAGGACTAAATGATGGAAAAGGGACAACAAAAACAGAATTAATTAAAGTAATTTGTAAATCTGGATTAAAAGTAAGAGAAGAGCCAGGAACGAATCAAAAAGTCTTAACTTATGTAGATAAAGGCAATATTTTAACAAGAATGCAAGCAGGGGTTTCTAATGCAAATGGCTATATATGGGATCAAGTAGTAACAGCAGATGGTATTAAAGGTTATATTGCAAGAGGAGATTCAAAAGAACAATATATTGAAGTAGTTACATCTACAACTCCTACAACCCCTACAACCACTCCAGAAACTACTGATAAAAATGATGACTTTAAACTAGAAGATTCTAAATTAGTTTGTGAGCCAAATACTACAGTAGAAACAATTCAAGAAAAATATTCTAATACGACTATTATTGTAAAAAACGCAGATGGAGCAATAGTAAAAACAGGAAATATCGGAACAGGTTATACTATTACAATAGGAGATAAAAGCTATAAGATATCAAAAATGGGTGATGTTAGTGGTGATGGAATAATAGATGCGAGAGACTCTTTAAGAATATTGAAATATGCAGTAGGAACTTATGATATAAAAGATGAATTTGCACAATCTGCCGATATCAATGGTGATGGAATAGTAGATGCAAGAGACTCTTTAAGGATATTGAAATATGCAGTAGGAACTTTCGATATTAATATAACAAAGGAGATAAAAGAATAATGATAAAGAAAAAAATATTAAAAATAATAATAATATTGATTGCACTTATTTTAATGATGCAAATACATTCTATGGCAGCAGTGATTGTATCTACAGATAAACAAGTAGAAACAGATAGTGGTACTGTTACCATATCAGTTACTGCAAAACAAAGCTTAGGAGCTTATACATTACAATTAACAGATACGGCAGGATTAACTTTATTATCCGCTTCTGCAGGAGACAATACAGAAATTAGTACAGATAATAAAAAAATGGAAGGTTCTTATCCTAAAGGAACAACAAGTTTAGGAAGTTTTACATTTAAAGTACCTAGTGTAACAAAAGATACAAAGTATAATATTAAATTTTCTCTTACAGGAATGGAAACACCAGATTTAAAAAAATTAGATGATGAAACTAATACAGCAGTATTAACAGTAAAGGCCAAACAAACTACACCACCAACAACAACCACTCCAGAAACGCCAACTACTCCAGCTACTCCTACAGAACCAGAACCAACTTTTAGTTCTGTCAATGAAACAGTTTATGCAACAGGAACAGTAAATATAAGAGAAGGCTATAATACTTCTAGTAAAATTATAGGAAGTTTAAAAAAAGGAGAAGAAGTAACAAGAACTGGTGTAGGAAGTAATGGATGGAGTAAGGTTACTTATAATGGAAAAACAGCTTATATATCTTCAAGCTATTTAACAAAAACGAAACCAGTTGAAGAAGAAAAATCAAATAATGCAAATTTAAAATCATTAGTTGTAGAAAACCAAGAAATAATTCCTTCTTTTTCAACTGCTACTCTTGCTTATACAATGCAAGTAACCAATGATATAACAAATCTAAATATAAACGCAGAAGCAGAAGACGAAAAAGCAACAGTTTCTATTCAAGGCAATACAGACTTAAAAGAAGGAGAAAATCTAGTAACAATATCAGTTAGTGCAGAAGATGGAACAATCAAAATATATGAAATTAAAGTAACCAAATTACCTCAAACAACACTTGGTTTACAATCTTTAATGATTAAAGGTACCAATATTGCAAACGAATTTAAGCCAGATATATATGAATATGAAATTCAAATAGAAGACTTAACAAAATTAGAGATAGAAGCAGAGGCAAATGATGAAACAGCAACAGTGGAAATTATAGGAAATGAAGATTTACAAGAAGGCGAAAACATTATCACAATTATGGTATCATCACAAGATGATAGTGAAAAAGTAACTTATCAAATTAAAGTAAATAAATTAGCTATCAATAAAATAGCAGAAATACAAGAAGACAAAATGGATTCTAATATTTATATGTATATCGCAATAGGAGTCATTGTATTTATTGCTTTAGTAATTGTCATTGTTTATACAATAAAACATAGAAATCAAGAAGAATATGAAGAAGATAATTTTGAAGGATTTCCAGGAGAATTACCAGAAAGACAAGAAGAAAAACAAAATGGAGAAAAATCAAAACTAGATTACTTCTTAGATACAAAAGAGGATAATGATACAAATAATAGAAGAGGAAAGCATTTTTAGTCAATAAAAAAATCCAGAAATTCTGGATTTTTTTATTGTTTTTTTATTCTGTTTCTACGCGATAAAGATTGACAAATACAACTGCTTTATAGCTATAACACTCAATTTCAATGGGAAAATCATAAGTGTTTTCAAAGGCAAAATCTTTACTGCCATAAGCTACAGTTGCATCATTTTTGGCATAAGCAGAACCAATACTGTGTTTGTGAACTTCCAAAACTTCAAGTGAAGTATCTAATACAGCATTGTAGATAGTAGTGCTTACTTGGCATACACCTCCACCGAAACCAAGAACAGATTTTTTGTTCACAATCACAGGAGCTTTTAAATAACCCTTTTTTGCTGTAGCTTGTCCTACAACATCACTCCAACGGAACTCTTCTCCAGGATTCAAAACAAGGCCATTAATGGTTTCACAAGCAATACTAATATTAGTATCCCTATTGTCATTGGAAGTGTAATGAATAATGGAGTTTCCAATTAAATCAGAATCTTCCAATATTTCTTCTTCTGTGAAAGAAATATACTTCCAGAAAACAAAACCATTAATATCTTTGTATTCTACTTCAAACCATTTACCTACTTGATCAATAATGGTAAGGTGTTCGCCTACAGGAATAGTAGCAAGAACCTTAGAAGAAGTAGAAGGCTTTTGTCTGATATTTAATTCTGTACAGTCCCGAACGGTGGCATCCATGCCATAAATCAATGCAAAAGTTTCTTGTGTTTCACCTGAATCGGAGTCTTCTTTTGCATATGCTGTTACGGAAAACATAAGCAAAGAAGAAATAGTTAGTAGTAACATCATACCTTTTTTGAAAGTTTTCATTTGAAAATCCTCCTTTTTGTGAAATAAAATTTACTACACAATATTATATTATAATTTTACATAAAGTCAATAGTTTTAAAAAATAAAAATAATTAGCATTGACATATAAATATAAACAAGATATAATAAAAAAAGTAAAAAACGCTACTGTAGCTCAGTTGGTAGAGCAACAGATTCGTAACCTGTAGGTCGGCAGTTCGATTCTGCCCAGTAGCTCCAACGACGAATCTGCTTGAACTTTTTATAGAAGGTTCAATGTTAATAGTTGGGGTGAAACATCTGCAAAGTTGTTTTGCACCAGCTATTTTCAGTATGTACTACATTTCCCCGAGTTTTGTGCCGTTAGCCAAAACTCATAGGGGTTAGGACTTGTTACAAGTTTAAAGTCCTATGCTTCGAAGCAATTTCAAGGAGTTGCTTATATAAACTTTGGAAAATATAACATTGTAATACAAGTTATGGATATATTAATTTGACATATATAGTATTTTATGGTATAAAATCGATAAATATAGTTTTGATTAAAGAGGTAATTGAATGGAACTAAAACAGAAAGCTATCATAATTATGTTTGCTATTATTGTAACAATTGGATTAGTTTATTTTGTATACACATCTAATAAAAATTACAAAATTATAGATAGTGGATATATTTCTGACTTTGATAATATGATTGTATCAAACATTAATGATTATAATAAGTTTATGGCAGATTCTAGTGAATGGAATAAAGAATATAAACAAAAAATATCTTCTAATAAATATAACGAAAAATACTTTGAAAATAAATCATTAGCATTAATTTTTATAGTTACTGGAAGCAGTTCAAATACATTTATTGGAGTCGATATATCAACTGATGATAATATTTTAGTTCTTAAACCAAATATTGACTATAAAAAAGGAACTGTAACAGATGATATTACTGGAAAACTTATATTAGTTGAAATAGACAAAAATATAACTCAAATAGAGGTTGTACGTTAAAATTAAAATCAATAGGCAATTAGTTAGAAATAACTAGTTGCTTGTTAATTTGTTATCGCTCCAATGACGTTTCTTCAAACTTTTATATAGAACAGATAAATACAAAAGCAATCAGTTAAACTGGTTGTTTTTTTGTTGACACAACCTATGCTAAACTATACAACCTTATTATAAAAGCAAATAAAATTATCGAAAAACAATAAAAATATATTGACAAACAAAAATAAAAGAAATATAATGATGCAAAATAAAAAATGTCTCTTTAGAATAAGATAGCTATTTGAGTAAATCAAATGACAGATATTTTATGCAGTAGCTAACGTCCCTAAAGGGACACAATGTCTTATAAAAAACAGAATAAAAAAGAAAACAAAAATAGGAGGAAATAAGAATGAAAATTTTAGGAAAGAATAGTTTATCATCTAAAGTATTAGCAGGACTTTATGGCTTATTTGCTTTAATAACTCTAATTGATATTGGAGTATTTGGAATTATTTTTAAAACAGTAAGAGATATCTTAAATACTAATGAAATTGAAGCTTGGTTTGATTTCATTTTATTTATCATTGTTATTCTTACAGGCTTAATGGCACTTTTCATAATTGTTCAATTTATGAAAATATTTCAAAATTTAAAAAACAATGTACTATTTTGCAAAGAAAATACCAAAAGTTTAAGTAATGTAAGTTATAGCTCTTTATTTATGGCAGTTTTATATTTTATAATCAGCATTTTAATTTTGTTCATACTACAAAAACTAACACAAGAATTTGTATTTTATATTCTTACCTTTTCTATTACATTTACTATTTTATTTTTTATATTTGGAATTGGAATTAAAATATTAAATGAAATCTATAAAAAGGCAATAGAGTATAAAGAAGAAAATGATTATACCATTTAAAAAATGTATTAAGAAATTTCTCATGTTAATTATTAACAAGAATGATATAGAATTATTTATTATACAGAAAGGAAGAAAAGTTATGCCAATTATTGTAAATGTAGATGTCATGCTTGCAAAAAGAAAAATGTCATCTGGAGAACTGGCTGAAAAAGTAGGAATTACCCCTGCTAATCTTTCAATTTTAAAAACAAATAAAGCAAAAGCAATTCGATTTTCCACATTAGACAAAATTTGTGAAGTATTGGATTGCAAACCGGGGGATATTTTAGATTATAAAAAATAGAAAAAATTTTTATTACTAAGAAAGGATATTTATTATGGAAGTAGTAGGAAGTATTGTTTTATCTATTGTTCAATCAATTTTATTCTATGGAAAAGAATTAGGAATTTCTATCATCCTATTTCTAATTTTGGCAAATGGAATTTTATATTATATGCTTTATAAAAAGAACAAAATATACAACAAAAAAGGTTCTTTTCTTTTAATTCCTATTTTATTATTAGGAAGTACATATTTCATTTTTGCAAATAGAGTATTTTATACTATGAACCTATTTATATTAGCACTATTACATATTTTAATGTATGCTATTGTAACAAATAATTTTATTCATATAGGAAATATTGCAGTAGATACTGCAATAGATTTAGAAGATGCTATTACTATTACAAAAGAAAAAACTAAAAAAGTGATAGGAAAGCAGAAAATAGTTGAAAAAGAAAGAATGAAAAAAGTAGCAATTTCTTTATTATTTGTATTTGGAATTGTAGGAATAATCCTTATTTTACTTGCATCTGCAGATAGCATTTTTGCAAGTCTATTTTCTGGTGTAAGAATCTTCTTTAGAAATATGAATATGACAATAATATGGAGCTTAATGTTAAGAATTATAATAATAGCAGTTGTTTATCTTTTTTTCTTAAATTATACTTTGAAATTACAAAAAGAATATAAGCAAGAAGAAAAGGAATCAAAGAATATAAAAAATGAATACGAATTTACTATAAAATTACTTTTAATTGTACTGAACATCATCTATTTGGTATTTTGCTTTATTCAAATTCAATCTTTATTTGCTAAAATCAATATGCAGGAAACATTTAATTACGCAAATTATGCAAGAACAGGATTTTTCCAATTAATGTTCGTTTCTATAATTAACTTTGCTATTATTTTAGTATCAAATCGATATAATAAAAAGTTAATTAAAATTTTAAATTTGTTGTTAGTAATATTTACTATTGTAATAGCAATATCTTCTATGTATCGTATGTATATGTATGAAATGGAATACGGATTAACATATTTAAGAATGCTTGTATACATTATTTTAATAAGTGAAATTGCTTGTTTTATTCCAATTATTATTTCACTATTTAATAAGAAACTTCATTTTATAAAAGCATGTTTTATTATTGTACTATGCGTTTATTGTGGTATCAATTATATGAATTTAGAAAACATAATTATTAAGAAAAATATGGATAGGCAAAGCAGTGTGCCAGTTGATTATGAGTATATTGCTAGTATAGCAAGTGAAGACAGTTTCACTATTTTAGAGGAAAAATTACAAGAGGAAAATAGAACAACAAAGGAAAAATTAGAAATAGTGGATATTTTATTAAGACTAGCAAACAATTCTAAGAGTTTAAGTCTACAAGAATGGAATATAGCAAAGGCAAAAATGAAAAATGTAGATATACAAAATTTACAAGAACAAAGAAAAGCATTAGAAGAAATTTATGATGAAGAAAGAAAAGATGAGGAAAGAAAAATAGAAGAAACAATAACAACAAAGCCTAAAAATTATTTGTACCATGAAATGATTAACGAAAATGAAGAATACTTTGTAGAACAAATTGATAGTGTTATGGGAACAGCTGTATGGAAAATTGAAAAAGCAACAAATAATAAAAAAGATTATCAGATTGTAAATGAGAGATTAGTAGTAAGCACACCTAGCAAAATAAAGTTTTTTGAAAATGGATTAGGATTTTTAGAAAGACCAACAAGCATTTATTGTGAAAAATCAGAATTATTAGTAACACACGATTCTGGTAAAACATTTGAAACAATTCAATTTCCTAATCGGTGAATTTTCGTTATCAGACCCAAATGGAGAAGAATGGCAAAACTGTTATGATTATTTTTATTTACCAACTCAAGACGAAAATGGCATTTTAACGGTACTTGTTTCAGGTGGCTATGAAGGAGGTTATAATCAAGGCAAAACAAGAGCTAAATATATTTCTTCCGATAATGGCTATACATGGCAGTTTGTAGAAGAAGTTTGGAAAGAGGTGTAACATTTGAAAACAACAGATAAGTTTATATATTCTATTATTTTAATCATGGGAGTAATAGGAATAATATTTATATCTTACTTTATTTTATTTTTTACTATGAATTTATTAAATACAACAGAATTCTTAAAATTAATAATTAACATGAATATATATCAATATTTTCATCAACTATTAAATAATATGAGCTATATGGTTATTGTTGCTTTTATTTTAATCATACCATATTTGATAATTTCAATTATTTTAGGGATTATTTTTAGCATAAAATATGTAAAGTATAAAGGAAAAAAGAAAAAGCAAATCATCAAAACAATCATATTAGGAATTTTGACTGTTTATATTATAATAAAAGGAATTTCTATTATGCCACTTACTTCTAAATATGAAATTAAAGTTGGTACAAATGTAAATAATGTATCAAATTTAAGCATAAAAAGTATATTAAAAGAAAGATTAGAAGGAAATCCTTATGTATATAAAATAGAAATTACAAGAGGATTTCCGGATGATTATAATGTGAGAATATACTATCAAGATGTTATAAAAAAAGTGCAATATACTTGGCTATCAGATAGTTATCAATATTTTATAGAGAAAAATGCAAAAGATGTTACAAATATTTTGACAATTAAGTCTATTCTTACCATTACTTTAGGAAATATGCTCTATATTTATTTTATTGTGCATGTTTTAAAAGAGTTCAAAAGAATAACAATGTAAAATAAATTAAATGACACAATTAAAGATTGTGTCATTTTTATATTGAAAAATATCCCAATTTTTGATATAATAAAGGCGTTAAAACAAAAGAGAGGAAAAAAGCATGGAATACATTGGAATTGATTTAGGTGGAACAAATATTAGAGTAGGCGGAATGAACGAAAATGAAAATATTGCATTTGAATATAAAGAGCCAACTTTTCAAAATGTTATTACCAGTGAAGATTTATATCATAAAATCAAAAATTTAATAAAAAAAGTTCCAAACTATGAAGAAGCAAAAGCAATTGGTATAGCAGTGGCAGGCTCTGTAAACCATGATAGCAAGCAAATCGTAACAGCAAGAAACATTAGCATTTTAAAAGAATATCCATTAGTAGAAAATTTAACAAAAGAATTTCAAAAGCCAGTTTTTATGGAAAATGATGCAAGAGTAGCAGCCTTAGCAGAAGCGGTAAGTGGTAGAGGAAAAGGAAAAAATATTGTCTGCTATATTACTATTAGCACAGGGCTTGGTGGAGGAGTAATTATTAACAAAAAAATATATCATGGTAGTCATTTTTTAGGAGGCTATCTTTCTAGAATGATTTTAGATGGAACAAACACAAGTGATTCTTTAATTAGTGGAACAGCTTTATGCCGCTTCGCAAAAGAAAAAATAAATAGCAACATTCAAACTACCAAAGACTTATTTGAGCTATATAAAAATCAAGACAAAGTAGCAATAGAAATCATAGAAGAATTTAAGAAAAATTTAGTAGCCTTACTTTTAAATGTATCTTGCACTTTCAATCCAGATATTATTGTATTAGGTGGAGGAGTGCTAGAGTCAAAAGAATATTTCTTAGAAGAAGTTAAAAAGCAATTTAAAGAAAAAGCACATCCATTAGCGCAAAATACTATTATAGATACAGCTCAATACAAGGAGCCTGGTATTATAGGAGCATGCTTACTTGCAAAACTGCAACAATAAGAAATAAAACTAAAAATAAATAGAAAACGAACAGGAGAAAAACATGGGATTTTTTGATAAATTAAAAAATGGTTTAAACAAAACCAAAACTTCATTTGATGAAAAGATGAATCAAGTATTTAGTGGATTTCGCAAAGTAGATGAAGAACTATTAGAAGAATTAGAAGAAATTTTAATTATGTCAGATGTAGGAACAGAAACCTCATTAAAAATTATAGATAATTTAAGAAAAAGAATTAAGCTAAATAATTTAAAAGATGAACAAGAAGTAAAAGAAGCTTTAAAAGAAGAAATGCAAGCTATTTTGGAACAAACCGATAGCAGTTTAGTGTTAAATACAACACCTTCTGTTATTCTAGTAGTAGGAGTAAATGGCGTAGGAAAAACAACATCTATTGGAAAAATCGCAAATCGTTTAAAGCAAGAAGGTAAAAAAGTAGTAGTTGCAGCGGCTGATACTTTTCGTGCTGCAGCAGTAGAACAACTAGAAATTTGGGCAAATAGAGCAAGTGTCGATATAGTAAAAAAAGAAGAAGGAGCAGACCCAGCTTCTGTTGTATATGATGCTATAAAGCAAGCAAAAGAAACCAATGCTGATGTTTTAATTTGCGATACAGCAGGAAGACTTCATAATAAAAAATATTTAATGGACGAACTAGAAAAAATCAAAAAAGTAATAGATAAAGAACTACCAGAGGCTTCCAAAGAAATTTTATTAGTGCTAGATGCTACCACTGGACAAAATGCAATTATGCAAGTAAAAGCCTTTAAAGAAACAGTGGATATTACAGGACTTGTGCTAACAAAATTAGACGGTACAGCAAAAGGTGGCGTAGTTATTGGAATTGTAAATGAAAATAAATTACCAATAAAATTTATTGGTGTAGGGGAACAAATTGATGATATGGAAATTTTTAATGCAAAAGATTTTGTAAATGCCTTTTTAGCTCAATAAAAGTAATAGGAGGGATAATAATAAAAATGAAAATAGGAAAAAGACGTTTTTTTATAGTTCTATTTGTTGCTATATTAGCAATGCTCATAGGGTATATTGCTTTTCGTGCTACATATCTAGAAACAATGGAACTAGGACAAAACTACATTAACGTATTCTGGCAAAATATAAAATATATGACTGTTGCATTAATTGCCAATTTTGTCATTATTTATAGCATGATATATTTTAATAATATAAGAATAAAAAAAGGATTAAAAGATTTTTTTGAACAAGAAAAAAAGAAAATGCCAAAATTATTAAATAAATCCATTGCTTTTATTAGTGCTATTATTATTAGTGCTTTTACTTCTAGTTTTATTTTAGAAAAAGCAATGTTATGTTTTAATAGTGCTCAGTTTGGTGTGCAAGACCCTATCTTTGGTTTTGATATTGGCTATTTTATTTTTCAAAAACCATTTATAGAACTTACGATTTGGTATTTTTTAATAGCAATGATAGCATTATTAATCTATACCATTATTTATTATATTACTACATTTAATATATTTTTTGATGGAATTGATAGAAAAACATTAAAAGATAGTCAATTAATTAAACAAATAACGACCTTTATTATGGTGATTGCTATTTTATTTGCAGGGCTTATTTTAGTAAAAACACAGGGCATTGCTACAGAAAAATTTCTAACTTTACAGGATAGTCAAAGTACTTATTCTTTATATGGAGCTGGTTTTACCGATGTTACAGTAAAATTATGGGGATACCGTATTTTATCTATTGTTATTATTGCCTCTATTTATTTAGCCATCAAAGCGTTTAAAGAAGGAAAAACGAAAAAACTCATTCTTTATATTGGTGTTGTTCCATGTTACCTAGTGGCTATGTTTTTCGTTTTAGTAATGTTTCAAGCAGTTTTTGTTACGACGAACCAACTAGATAAAGAAAAGGAATATATAGAAGCAAATATTCAATATACTAAAAATGCCTATGGAATTGATATAGAAGAAGTTAATTTAAGTACTACCTCTGAAAATATTACTTCTCAAAATTTAGAACAATATGCAGATGTCATCAATAATATTGCCATTGTAAGTGAAGATATTGTTTTAAAAGATTTACAAAATGGACAAACAGCAAAAGGTTATTATTCTTATCGCAATAGCCAAATAGGAAAATATTTTATTAATGGAAAAGAACAACTAGTCTATTTATCACCAAGAGAAATTGTAAGCAGTAACCGGAACTTATAACAATAAAACTTATGAATATACACATGGATATAGTGCTATTCTTACATCTGCTACTTCTACGAAACAAAATGGAACATTAGACCATATGCAAAAAGGTTTTGAAGATACAAATGATGTTGTTAGTATAACGCAACCAAGAATTTATTTCGGTATGGAAACAAATGACACAGTCGTAACGAATAGTAAAGATAAAAAAGAATTTGACTATCCAATTTTAGATTCTACTTATGCAGAAAATGCAGAAAATAGTTATGATGGAAAAGCAGGATTATCCTTAAACTTTATAGATAGAATAATCCTTGCAATAAAAGAAAGAGATTTAAAGTTAGCTTTTTCCGGTAATGTAACCAGTGAAAGTAAAATTTTAACTAACCGTAATATTATTAAAAGAGCACAAACAGTAATGCCATATTTAATGTATGATGAAGAGCCTTATTTAGTAATCACAGAAGAAGGAAAATTAGTATGGGTTTTAGATGCTTATACGATTTCAAATGACTATCCATATTCTCAAAAAACAACAATAAGAGAAACATCAACAAGTAAGCTAGAATTGAACTATATCCGTAATTCAGTAAAAGTATTAATTGATAGTTACGATGGAACGATTTCTTTCTATATTACAGATAGAACAGATCCAATTGCTATGGCATACTTCAATATTTATCCAGATTTATTTGCAGATTTAGAAGAAAAAATTCCAGCTGATATTAGTGAACATTTTATATATCCTACATATTTGTATAATATACAAGCTGACATTATTACAAGATATCATAATATTCAACCAGATGTTCTTTATCGCAGTAATGATATTTGGGAAATTGCTACCTATAACACAGGAAAAGTAATGACCAAAACAGGAACAGATATTATGCCATATTATACAATGACAAAACTAGTTAATGAAGAAAATCCAAAATTAGGTTTAGTGTTACCATACACCCCACAAGGAAGACAAAATTTAATTGCTTATTTAGTAGGAAGTTATGATAACAGTGGAAATAGTCAATTAACGATTTATAAATATCAAGCCGATAGCAATATATTAGGACCAATGCAATTAGATACTCAAATAGGACAGGACGAGATTGTTACAAAAGAGCTAGAAACATTAAATGTCAATGGAATTAAAGTAACCAAAAATATGACAATTGTTCCAATTAACAATATGTTATTATATGTAGAATCAATTTATACACAATATATTAATGAACAAGATGCTCTTCCTACTTTAAAGAAAGTGATTGTAGCATCACGGAAATAAACTAGCAATTGGTACCAATTTAGAAGAAGCTCTTACTAATTTAGTATCAAAAAATGCAGTGGATATTGAGGTAGAAAATACAGACACCATTGAAGATTTAATTGATATGATTATTAAAGCAAATGAAAATTTAAATAATTCTAATGAGAGTAATGACTGGGAAATGATTGGAAAAGACGTAAAGAGATTACAAGAATTTATTCAAAAATTAGAAATATTAGTAGAAGAAGAAAAGAAAGTACAAAATGAAATAAAAGAAACACAAAATAATGAAATCATAGCAAATAATGAAATACAGAATAATGAAATATAATAAAAAGTATAAAATACAGAAAAAAATGCACCCTAAATAAAAAGGGTGTATTTTTGTTGAGGTTTATTATGTTTCAAAAAAAAGAAAAAGAAAGTTTATTATTAAAACAGATTGATAATTTAAATAAAAATTTATTAGAAAGTAATTTATTAGATATTTCTCAATTATTAGGAAATAGAAAAAAACTATTGTGGACAAATTTAATAGCTGGAATGGCAAGAGGAATAGGAATAGGAATTGGAGTTACTATTATTACAGCTTTACTTATCATGTTACTTCGAAAAATAGTTACTTTAAATATTCCTATTATTGGAGAATATATTGCAGATATTGTAGAGATTGTACAAAAAAGTAGGTAAAATTATGTTCTTGACTTTTCTATGATTTTACTTGCTTTTTTTTTGATACTTTTATATAATAAAGACGTCTAAAAAGAGGAGGAAAAATATGAATTTAGCAAATAAATTAACTATATTTCGTATCTTACTAGTACCTGTAATGATTCTTGTTACATTTTTTAATTGGCCAGGAGAGTTTTTAGGGATTCCAACCATGTCATGGATATTAAATTTTATTTTTATTATTGCTTCTATTACCGATAAATTAGACGGTTATATTGCACGTTCTAGGAACCAAATTACTACTTTTGGAAAATTTTTAGACCCAATTGCAGATAAAGTATTAGTTATTACTGCTTTAATTATTTTAGTGGAATTAGGAAAGCTTCCTGCATGGCTCCCAACAATTATTGTATTTCGTGAGTTCGTTGTTTCTGGTTATCGCTTAATTGCAGTAGAAAATGGAGGTAAAGTAATTGCAGCTAGTATTTGGGGAAAATTAAAAACAGTAACACAAATGCTCGCAATTATTGTAGCATTTATGGATAACAACGCATTTGCAACCATATTAAAGGGAGGTTTAACAGGATATCCACTTTTGCTTAATAGCATTACTACTATTTTGATGGTGGTATGTGTGATTGCTACGATTTTTTCAGGCTGGGATTATATTAAAAATGGAAAAGATTTATTAAAAGCTAAGTAAACAATCTCTCTATTAGAAAGGATAAATAAATGAATTTTATAAAATCAATCATAAAAAATAAGAAATTAATCTGGCAATTAGGAAAAAATGATTTTAAAAATCGTTTTGCTAGTACAAGTCTTGGAAGCATATGGGGTTTTTTACAACCTTTTGTTTTCATGTTTACCTATGTTATTGTATTTCAATATATTTTACAAACAAGAAGCAGTGGAGAAGAACCATATTTAGTATGGTTCCTACCTGGAATGGCTATTTGGCAATGGCTAAATGACAGTATTATGTCAGCAAGTAATTCTATTCGTAGTTATAGTTATTTAGTAAAAAAAGTAGTATTTCCAGTAGATATTATTCCTATGATATCTATTGTAGCTTCTAGTTTTGTTGGAATCTTTTTAACTATTGTAGTTACTATAGTATGTATTTTATTTGGCTATATTCCTAATGTATTACAACTACTTTATATACTTATTGCATTTTTTGCTTTTGTAATTGCATTTACAAGATTTACTTCAGCAGTGACTACGATTGTACCAGATTTTTCAAATTTACTTGGTATTGTAATGCAACTATTTTTCTGGTTCACTCCAATTATATGGAACTTAAGTATGCTAGAAGGACATCAAACCATTTTAACAATTGTAAAATGTATGCCTTTTACGTATTTGGTAACTACTTTTCGAGAAGTATTCTTACCTGGTAATATGCTAACAGATAATCATTTTCTATATACTATTGCATTTTGGCTAATTACCATTCTTATGTATATATGGGGAAATAATGTATTTAAAAGAAATAAAAAAGATTTTGCCGATGTACTATAATAGAAAACAAATTAAGAAGGGAAAGAAAAATGAGTCAAGAAGATAATATCATAGAAATCCAAAATTTAACAAAAACTTATAAAATGTATACAAGTAAAAAAGCAAGGCTTTTAGAGGTTATTTTACCAAAATATCATAAGCATACTGAATTTAAAGCTTTAGATAATTTAAGTCTAACAGTAAAACAAGGAGAAATTTTAGGAATATTAGGAAAAAATGGAGCAGGTAAGTCTACTCTATTAAAAATTATTACTGGAGTAGCTGTGCAAACTTCAGGAACTATGAAAGTAAATGGAAAAATAAGTTCACTTTTGGAATTAGGAACTGCTTTTAACCCAGAACTAACAGGAGAAGAAAATATTTATCAACATGGACAAGTAATGGGTTTAAGTAAAAAAGAAATTGAAGAAAAAAAACAAGAAATTATAGATTTTGCTGATATTGGTGAACACTTATTTCAACCAGTAAAAACCTATTCTTCAGGTATGTTTGCACGTCTTGCTTTTGCATGTGCAATCAATGTGGACCCTGATATTTTAATTGTAGATGAAGTATTGTCAGTAGGAGATATGGCATTTCAATTAAAATGTTTTAAAAAGTTCCAAGAATTTAAAGATAGAGGTAAAACCATTCTTTTTGTTACACATAATGTATCTGATGTTTTAAAAAATTGTACAAAAACGATTATTTTAGAAAATGGAAGAAAAACATTTGATGGAGATGTAAAAGAAGGAGTAGAACTATATAAAAAAATTATTACAGGAAATGCACCAACGAAGGAAAAAGCAGAAAACACTATACAAAACAAAGTTAAACAGAAAAAAATAGAAGAAAAAGATAGTTGGAAAATACATTTTAATGAAAATCCTAATGTGATTGAATATGGAAATTTAAATGCTGAAGTAATCGATTATGGAATTTTTGATAAAGACGGAAACTATTTAAATGTGATTGATAATGTAAAAGAAATTGTTTTAAAATCAAAAATAAAATTTCATAAAGAAGTGGATAACCCTATTTTTACTATGACAGTAAAAAATTTTAACGGAGTAGAAATTGCAGGGACTAACAGTATGATAGAAAAAATATATCCTGGAAAATTTCAAAAAGGAGATATTGTTACAGTAGAGTTTATACAACAATTACCAATTGCACCAGGACCATACACCTTATCTTTTAGCTGTACTCATATTAATGCCAAAGGAGAGTTAGAAGTATTAAATAGAAAATATGAAGCATTATTAATTGAAATAATATCAGAAAAAGATTGTGTAGGAATGGTTAAATTAGATACAAAAATACAAATACAGAAAGAAAAGTAAAAAATAGTATGTAAGGGGAGAAACCTATGGATAGTAAAGCAAATATCATAAAGTGGTATCCATTTGAAGAAGGGGCAACTGTACTAGAAATTTATGAAGAAAATAGTATTCTAGAAAGTTTAAAAAACAAATTAAATTTGGAAAGTTGCCATATCAAACAATTACAATTACAAGGAGAATATGATTATATAACATTAATAGGAACTTATGAATATGCACCTACCATTTATCAAGAACAAGTGCCATATGTTGCTTTTTTAAAGGATTTAAAAAAGCATTTAAAACCACAGGGAAAAATTTTATTAGCCATTGATAATCGATTAGGAATTAAATATTTTGCAGGAGCTAAAAGTAAGCATTATCATAAAATCTTTGAAGGAATACAAAGTGAAATAAGAGCCAAGGAACCAAATTTACTATTAAAAGGAGAAATAGAAAATTTTGTACAAGAAGCAGGCTTTCAAAACTATAAATTCTATTATCCATTACCAGACTATACAAACACGAATTGTATTTTTACCGATGAATTTTTACCAAAATCAAACCATAGTAAAATAATATATCCTGTGCATTATGAAAAAGGCAGTATGATTATTTATAACGAAATTGATGTGATAAGACAAATTTGTAAAAATGAAAAATTTATTGATTTTACTAATTCTTATTTTATAGAAATTTCTAATGCCGAAAATATAAATCAAATTAAATTTGTGAATTATAATATTTTAAGAAAAGAACAATATCAATTGATGGTAATGATTCATCAAGATATGGTAGAAAAACTTCCAGAAAATGAAAAGTCAAAAGAACATGTGAAGCAAATTGGTGAGTATATTAACCATCTAAAACAATTAGGCTTTGAAATAATAGAAACTGTAGAAAAAGAAAAAATAGCAAGCAAATTTATAACAGCAGAGGAATTAGATAAAATCATTGTACGAGAAATTCAACAAAGAAATATACAACAAGTTTATCAACAAATAGAAGATTGGTACAAGTATATCAAAGAAAGATTAGAAAAAGAAGAAGTGAGTGATGAAAATGCTTTTACCAGATATCACATACAAATACCAAAAGAAATAGAAGAAAAAATGCATTTTATTAAAAGTGGTTATATTGATTTATCTTTTGAAAATATTTTTTATTATAATAATCAATACCATTTTTATGACCAAGAATGGTGTATAGAAAATTTACCTTTAGAGTTTATTTTATATCGTGCAATTAATAATTTATACACATATAATGAGAATAGTTTAAAACAAATTATAGAAAAAGAAGAAATATGGGAACATTTTAATTTAAGTGAATTTGTAACTTATTTTAAAGAATTAGAAAAAGCAATTCAATCAGAAATTTTAGACGAAGAAAAGGTAAACGAATATAAGAAAGAAATTAAACAATATCTAGTAGACTTAGAAAGCTTAAAAGAGGCAGAAAACGAAAAATATATTCAAATAGAAAAATATAAAAGCTTAAAAGAAGAAAAAGACAAAATAGAGTCTCAATATCAAACATTATTAAAAGAATATAATACATCGCGTGGTTGGAAATTAATTAAAATGGGTAGAAAGTTATTAGGAAAGGGACAATAAAATGAATTTAAGGTTTATCATAAATAGAACAATCGAATTTTATAACAAAAATGGAATCATGAAAACAATACAAAAAATACTATCGAAACTTCCTTTTTCAAAGCAAAAAAAGTACGAAAAAGAAGAAAATGAAAATTATAAATTATGGATTCAAAACAATGAACCGAATGAAGTAGAATTAGAAAAGCAAAGAAATCATGTATTTGAATATGAACCTAAAATTAGTGTTATTGTTCCTATGTATAATACAAAAGAAAAATATTTAACAGAGTTAATTGATTCTTTAATTAACCAAACTTATTCAAATTGGGAATTATGCTTAGCAGATGGCAGCAGTGAAAAGAAAGAATATGTACAAGAGTTAATAAAACAAGATACAAGAATAAAATATAAATTCTTAAATGCCAACAAAGGAATTTCAGAAAATTCAAATGAAGCTTTAAAATTAGCAGAAGGGGAATATATTGCCTTACTAGACCATGATGATATATTACCTGTATTTTCATTATATGAAATAGTAAAAACAATTAATCAATATAAGGAAGCGGAATTCTTTTATACAGATGAAGATAAGTTGTTGGAAGAAAAAGAAAATAGAATAGGACCACATTTTAAACAAGATTATGCTCCAGATACCTTAATGAGTTATAACTATATTTGTCATTTTTCTATTTTTAAGAAAAGCCTATTAGATAGAATTGGTGGTTTTCAAAAGGAGTTTGACGGCAGTCAAGATTATGATTTAATATTAAGAGCAGTAGAAGAAGCAAACAAAATAGTTCATATTCCTAAAATTCTATATCATTGGAGAATGAATATCGATTCAGTAGCATTAAATTCATCTGCAAAGCCATATGCATATGAAGCAGCAAAAAAGGCAATTAAGGCACATTTAGATAGAAAAGGAATACAAGCTGATGTAGAAGATTCCTCAATATTAGGAATTTATCAAATAAAATATCATGTAATAGGAGAACCAAAAGTATCTATTATTATTCTAAATAAAGACCATAAAAAAGATTTAAAAAGATGTGTACAATCCATTCTAGAAAAAACAACCTATCATAATTATGAAATTATAATTGTAGAAAATAATAGTAAAACAAAAGAAATATTTAAATATTATGAAACTTTACAAAAAAATGAAAAAATTAAAGTATTAAAATATGAAGGAGACGGATTTAATTATTCTAAATTAAATAACTTTGGAGTAGAACATTCTACAGGAGACTATATTGTTCTACTAAATAATGATACAAAAATTATTACGAATAACTGGATAGAAACTATGCTTGGAAATTGCCAAAGAGAAGATGTGGGAATTGTAGGAGCCAAATTATTATATGCTAATACAAAAGTACAACATGTTGGAGTTGTATTAGGACTTACCGGGGTAGCAGGACATGTTAATTTGGGGTTAGAAGCGGAAGAGCCAGGTTATATGGCAAGAAATGTGATTTCTCAAAATTATATGGCAGTAACAGGTGCTATGCTTATGATATCAAAACAAGATTATTGTGAAGTAGGAGGGCTAGATGAAGCATTCCCAGTGGCTTATAACGACATTGATTTATGCTTAAAAATTAGAGAGAAAAACAAAGTCGTTGTTCTAAATCCATTTGTACAAGCTTATCATTATGAATCCAAAACAAGAGGATATGAGGTTACTTTAGAAAAGCAAAAAAGACTACAAGAAGATGAAAAAAGACTAAAAGAAAAATGGAAAGAAATTTTTCAAAAGGAAGACCCATATTTTAATATCAATTTTAGACATGATGTAGGAAATATGAGAATTAGAACAGATAGAATAATCAATCAAACAGAGGAGGAAATATGAAAAATAAAAAAACAATAGCATTAATATTATTTTGGATTATCATTACTATAATCTTTTTTACTTATGGATTAACAATCACGCATGATTCCTCACATTATTTATGGCTTAGTAGCCTAATGACAGAAGGAGAAGATTTTACTCAATGGGATGTAGGAAGAGGACCCGTTTTTCCACTTTTTCTTAAAGTGACTCAAATTTTCTTTGGACCAAATAGCAATGGATTCTTGGTTGCTACGTTTATTTTCTACTTGCTAATGCTACTTTTTAGCTATCTTATTTACAAAGACACTATTCAAAATGAAGAAGTGTGTAGTAAAAAGTTTAAATGGGTATTAGGAATCTTATTTGTATTATTAGTGGTAGTAAATCCAATGATAATAGGGTATTACCATACTCTATTAACAGAATTTATTGCTATGACTTTTGCTGTAATAGGCTGCTATCTTTCTTGGAAATGGATGCAAATCAATTTTAAAGAAAATAAATTACAATATATTTTGTATACTATTGTATTAGCAATACTTACAGCAATTGCATGGCAATTGAAACAACCATATGTAGGAACCATTTTATTCCCAGTTATTATAGCAGCAATTATCTCTTTTGTTCGAAAAGTAAATTTAAAGAATTTTTTACAAAGAGGTTTCACTGTATTAATATGTATGATTATGTTGGTAATAGGAATACAAGGTTGGAATTTAGTAATTAAAGTAAAAAATGTAAACATAGATAATACTAGAACCACTGGAGGATTTTTAGCTCTTGGCCTTCTAGAAGGAATAAAAGAGTATAATATAAAGAATGGGTTTGAAACAATACAAGCAGTACAAGAAAATACGAAAATTTCACAAGAAGATAAAGAAAAAATGGTACAAGTACTTGAAAATAACTCAGAATATCAATCTTTTACGGTAATAGATACAAATCAAGAAAATTATGAAATTATTTACTCAAAAGGAAAAGTGATTTCTACTTTGGACGCAACAAAGTTTTTACTAAATACTCTTATTAAAAATCCAAAAGTAATATTAGGATGCTATTTAAGAAGTTATTTGGTTACCATTAGTATGTATTCAATTAGCTTTGATGGTCCAAGAGTATTACAAACAGGAACAAAGTTAGAATTTACAAATACTCAAGAGATTGATGCAATTGGATTTAAAATTTATAACTATGGAACCCCAACTAATTTCCTATTACTAGAAAAATATGAACCATATGCTAAGGAATATGAGGATGTTAATAAACCAGTTGTGGCTATTAATTGGCTATTAAGAAATTTACAAATACCATCTGCAATTGCTATGAAAATTAGCTTTATTCTATTGCCAATTTTAACCATTGCCAGCATTGTAGCAGTATTTAGAACAAAAAAGAGATACAATGAAAAATACACAAAAATAATTGACCTAATAACTATTTTATATAGTTTTAGTTTCATGAACATTGTAGCACACGCTCTATTAGGTTCTAGCATTGACAGGTACACAATGCCTGCTCTTGCTACTACTTTTATTGCTATTTTACTTAGTATTTATGCGATTATATATAGAAAACAATATAAAAATAAATAGAAAAAAGGAGAAAATAAAAATGGAAAAATGTGATATTATCATCCCAATTTATAATTCACCAGAATGGGTAAAATTGTGCGTTTATGCATTATATCAAAATACACCAAAAGAATATATTGGTAAAGTAATCTTAATGGATGATAATTCAGATGAACTTACTTATAATTGTATTGAAAATTTAAAAAAGAAATATGATACTATAGAAGTATATCGTAATGAAGAAAATTTAGGCTTTATTAAAAATGTGAATAAAGGAATGGACAAAACAACGTCGGATTATATCTTGCTATTAAACACAGATTGTCTAATATCCAAAAATACAATTCCAAAACTAATAGAACACATGAAACAAAACACAAAAATAGGATTAATATGTCCTATTTCAAGTAATGCTGCTAATTTATCCTATGATATTCCAGAAAATTATAGTTATATGCAAGTGGATGAAATTTTTTATGAAAATTTTCAAGGAATGAATTTTGATGCTTGTACCGTAGTAGGAAATTGTTTAATGATTTCTAGAAATTGTATGGAAAAAACGGGATATCTAGATGAAATTTATGGTATGGGGTATGGAGACGAAACTGATTATCAATTTAAAGCACATAGTAAAGGATTTGAAGCAAAAGTGGCAATTGATACCTATGTATATCATAAATCAGAAGTTTCTTTTGGGACAAGTCCAGAAAAACAAAAAAGACTAGAACATAATAGAAAAATATTCTTTGACCGTTGGGGAGAAGAATATAATAAAAAGATGCAAGAATATGTAAAAAATGACCCTATTGTATATATCAAGGAACACTTAAAAATAAAACAAAAACCTTCACCAGAAGTATTATTCTTTTTACCAGATATTCATCAAAATGCAGGTGGAGTTCACATGGTAGTAGATATAGTAAATTATTTAAATATCAATGGATGTTTTGCTAATATTTTAACAGAAAGAATTCACGAATATAAAGAAATTATGGTATTTACACCAACTTTTATGGAAAATATAAAAACAATATCTCCAAAGTGTATTGTAGGAACCATTTACCCTACTATATTCTTCTGTGAAGCGATTGCTAAACATTATGATATTCCTTGTGTAAATTTCATGCAAGGGTATGAACCTTGTTTTGATAATGGAGAAATTTATAGTTGGGCAGAATTAGCTTGTAAAAATAGTCAAAATATCTTAGCTATATCAGAGTTTTTAAAAGAAAAGTGTAAAGATAATTTTAATATGGAAGCAACCGTTATACCAAATGCCATTAATATTGATTTATTATATAACACAAATAAAGTAAGAACGCCTAAAAAACAAATTACTATGGTTTTTCGTGATAATTTTGCAAAGGGAGATTTTTTGCTAAACGAGATTTTAAAAAAATTAACATTAAAGGATTATCCTATTGAAATTAATGTAGTATATATGAGAGAAACAATGTTTCCTATTAATAATAATGAAAATATACCAATTCATTTTTATCAAGGACCATTAAATAGAAAGCAAATGAGTCAAATTCTTTTCCAAACAGATATCTTAATTGATGCTTCTATTATGGAAGGTTTCGGACTTGTAGCGCTAGAAGCAATGGCTGCAGGAGCGGTACCTATTGTTTCTGAATCATTTGGAATTCACGAATATGCAATTGATGGAAAAAACTCTTTTATTATTAAAGAAATTAATAATGTTAATCAATATATTGAAAAAGTAGAGTATTTATTAACACAAGAAAAAACTTTAGAGGAAATGAGTAAAAATGCACAAACAACTGCACTACAATTTGATATTGATGAACGAACAAAGGAATATATAGAATACTTTAGAGGAGTAAAAAAACAAAAAATAAAATTAACAAAAATGGAAGAGAAAGCATCAAAAAGATGGATAGTACCAGAAGAAAAACTTTTCCAAGGTAAAAAAGTAAATACACAATGTATTAGCAGAAAAAGAAAAATATACTATGCTATTTTAAAAATATTTCCTAAAACATTAAAAACTAAAGTAAAGAATTTTTTACAAAAATTAATACAAGATTGAAATAAGATATAAAAATAGAGGTTATAAATCAAGTAGAATAAGTTTAATTTTTTTATTGCATAAAAGACTAAAAAAAGATATAATAATACCAATTAAAATTAGAACTTTAAGGAGAAAGAATATGAAAAAAATAAGCATTATTATTCCAGCATATAATGAAGAAGAAGCTTTACCAATGTTATATGAAAGACTAAACAAATTAATGAATAGCGTAAATAACTATGAATTTGAAGTATTATTTGTAAACGATGGAAGTAAAGATAAAACAATTGACATTATAAAAGAACTCAGAAAAAAAGATGAGCGAATTTGCTATGTAGATTTTTCTCGTAATTTTGGAAAAGAAATTGCTATGATAGCAGGTCTAGATTATGCCAAAGGTGATTGCGTTATCTTTATGGATGCTGACTTACAAGATCCACCAGAATTAATTCCAGAATTAATTAAATACTGGGAAGAAGGCTATGATGATGTTTATGCAAGAAGAAGTAGTAGAAAAGGGGAAACATGGCTTAAAAAGTTCACATCCAAAATGTACTATCGAGTATTACAAAGTTTAACAAGAGTTCCTATTCAAAAAGATACCGGAGATTTTCGCCTTTTAGATAGACGTTGTGTTAATGCTTTAAAAAAATTAAGAGAATCACAAAGATGCTCGAAAAGTATGTTTAGCTGGATAGGCTATAAGAAAAAAGAAGTAATGTATGAAAGAGACCCACGAATTGCAGGAAGTACAAAATGGAACTATCGTAAACTAATTGATTTAGCAATTGATGGTATTACTTCCTTTACCACTTCACCACTTAGAATATCAACATATTTAAGCATTCCAACCTTTTTTGCACTATTTTGTTATTTTATTTATGTTATTGTAAAATGTATTCTAACAAGTACTTTTGTACAAGCTTATCAAGCTATTATTTTACTTATTTTATTTTTCTCAGGAGTGCAAATATTGTTATTTGGTATTATAGGAGAATATTTAGGAAGAATTTTCAACGAAACAAAAAATAGACCATTATATTTTGTAAATGAGTATAATGGGGAAAAAGAATTAAATGCATAAATTATTAGGAAAAGAGGTAAAAAAATGGATAAAATTGCTGTATTAATTCCTTGTTATAATGAGGAAATTACAATTGAAAAAGTAATAAAAGATTTTCAAAAAGAACTACCAGAAGCAGATATTTATGTTTATAACAACAATTCAAAAGATAGAACTGCTGAAATTGCAAAGCAATGTGGAGCTATTGTTCGAAATGAATACCAACAAGGAAAAGGAAATGTAGTAAGAAGAATGTTTAGAGAAATAGAAGCAGATATTTATGTCATGGTAGATGGAGATGATACTTACCCTGCAGAAGAAGTGCATAAATTAATTGCTCCTATCGTTAATAAAGAAGCCGATATGGTAATAGGAGATAGGTTAACAAATGGCACTTATAAAAATGAAAATAAAAGACCTTTTCATGAATTTGGAAATCAAATTGTAAAAAATTCTATTAATAAATTATTTAAAACAGATTTAAAAGATATTATGACAGGATATCGCGTATTTAACAAAATTTTTGTAAAAAATATGCCTGTTATGAGTGCTAAATTTGAAATTGAAACAGAAATGACTTTACATGCATTAGATAAAAAATTTATCATAAAAGAAATTCCTATTGTATATAGAGATAGACCAAAGGGAAGTTTCTCAAAACTAAACACAATAACAGATGGAATTAAAGTATTAAAAACAATTATAAAAATGTTAAAAGATTTCAAACCAAGACAATTTTTTTGGACGATATCGATTATTATTGCCATTTTAGGATTATTAATAGGAATTCCTGTCATTGTAGAATTTGTACAAACAGGATATATTACAAAAGTACCTTCTTCTATTCTAGCTACCGGTATTATGACATTTGCTTTAATTACTGCACAATGTGGAGTTATATTAGATACAGTAGTAAAACAAAACAGAGAAAAATATGAACTTAATTTATTAAGATATATGCAATGTGAAAACTTAAATCACATTGAAAAAGATAATAAATAAAAAGTAATGTATAAAAAAGAGGAAATTTTACATGAGAACGGATGAAAATAAATTAATTAATCCAGAATTAGAAAATATAGTAGAAGAAAAAATGGAAAATACATTAAGACCAAAAAACCTTCAAGAATACATTGGACAAGATAAAGTAAAAGAAAATATGAAAATTTATGTAGAGGCTGCTAAAAAAAGGAAGGAGCCTCTTGATCATGTCTTACTATATGGTCCACCAGGTTTAGGAAAAACTACACTTGCAAGTATTATAGCAAATGAAATGAAATCCAATATTAAAATTACTTCTGGACCTGCAATAGAAAAACCAGGGGATTTAGCAGCAATTTTAACAAATTTAGCTGAATTTGATGTTCTATTTATCGATGAAATACACCGTTTAAGTAAAAGTATAGAAGAAATTTTATATCCTGCTTTAGAAGATTTTACTTTAGATATTGTAATAGGGAAAGGGCCAAGTGCTAAATCGATTCGCATTGATTTACCAAAATTTACTTTAATTGGTGCTACTACAAAAGCAGGTGCTTTAACTACACCTTTAAGAGACCGCTTTGGCATTATTCATCGTCTAGAACTATATAATATAGAAGATTTGACTACGATTATTAAACGTTCTTCACGCATTCTAAAAATTGAAATTGATGAGGAATCTGCTAGAGAAATTGCAAGACGTTCTCGTGGAACTCCTAGAATTGCTAATCGTTTATTAAAACGAGTAAGAGATTATGCTATGGTATTAGAAGATGGTAATATTACTCTAAAAATAGCAAAACATGCATTAAATAGTTTAGAAATTGATGAATTAGGGTTAGATGAAATTGATAGAAAATTATTAGATACCATGATTTTAACTTACCATGGAAAACCAGTAGGCATTGAAACATTAGCAACAACAATAGGAGAGGAAGTAGAAACAATAGAAGATGTATATGAACCATACTTGATTCAAATTGGTTTTATAGCAAGAACACCACGAGGCAGAGTTCCACTTGAACCAGCTTATGCACATATGGGATATACATATTTATAAAAAAAAGGGGATTTTATGAAAAAAATAAAATATATTTTAAAATATTTATTGGCATTTATTATTATCATTTGTACTTATATGATTTTAATGACATTTTCTAGTATGATACCATCTTCTTTATTACAAAAAAATGTAAAAGAAAGTTCAGAAACCTTATTTAATGATAATGAAAAGGTGTTCTTTAATTTAGGCTATAAATATGAAAGCATATTTACTTTTACAGATGCACTAATGATTAACACCGCATATTCTATAGATAGTAGTACTCCAATAAAAAGTTCTATGTTAGCTAGAAAAGATTTTATACCATCACAAACAAAAGTAGAACATATTGACAGTCAATATAATTTAGGAATCACTGCAAAATATAGAAATCCAAAAACAGGAGATATTTATCAAACAAAAGAATTATATGGGTTAATGCATGGTGAAAAAATAGAAGAATCTTTTGAATATGCAAGATACTGGCATGGGTACTTGGTTATTTTAAGACCATTACTTGTATTTTTCTCTTATAGTTCTATTAGAATTATCTTCTTTATCTTAACTTTAGTATTAATGATAACCATGTTAATTTTAATCAGTAAAAAAATTAATAAGATAACAGCTCTAATCTATGCATTAGGATTCTTTTGCGTTTCTATATTAATAGTAACTCAATCAATAAATGAAATATTAATCTTTATTTTAACATTTATTAGTACGATTTTATTATTATTAAAAAAGCAAAAAAAAGATATGTTTATGTTTTTCTTTATATTAGGTTCAGTTACCAATTTTATTGATTTGTTAACAGCACCAATTATTACTTTAGGAATAGTAGGAACCACATACTTTTTACTATTACAAAAAGAAAATCATAATATATCAATCAAAGAAACGAACAAACAAATTATTATAATAGGTATTGCATGGGCTCTAGGTTATGGTTTAACATGGGGAGCTAAATGGATAATAACTCAGGTATTTTTTGATAGGAATTTAATTGCACAAGCTATAGAGCAGGCTCTATATAGAATAAAATTACCTACTAATGCAAATGGAAACATAAAATATACATTATGGGATGTTATCAATAAAAATTTACATTCTTTGTCTTTATATGTAGTATTTTTCATTATGATAATAGGAATGATTAGTATTGTAATCAACCTAATAAAAAAATATGATAAAGATATTAATTTTAAGAATAATTTAAAAGAATGTATTCCATATATTTGTATGTCATTATTACCTATTGCCTGGTATATGATTTTAAAACAGCATTCTCTTATTCATTCATTTTTTACATACAGAATATTTGTAATATCTATTATTAATATTTTTATTATTATAAAAACATTGTTCCAAATAAACGATAAAGAAATTAATAGTATAGAAACGGAGAAAGAGAAATGAAGTTATTAATGCATACTTGTTGCGCTCCATGTAGCGTATATTGTATAGATTCGTTAAGAAATGAAGAAATAGAACCAACTGTTTATTGGTATAATCCGAATATTCATCCTTATATGGAATATACGGCAAGGAGAGATTGTTTAAAAGAATATACCAAGCAAATAGGAGTAGAGGCAATTTTTGAAGAGGAATATGGGTTAGACGAATTCTGTAAAAATGTGATTTCTGATTTGCCAAATCGTTGCCAAAATTACTGTTACAAAGTTCGTTTAGAGCAGACTGCAAAATATGCTAAAGAGCATGGTTTTGATACTATTACTACAACATTACTTGTAAGCCCTTATCAAAAGCATGAACTTCTAAAAGAAATGGGAGAAAAAATTGCAAAAAACTATGGTTTAACCTTTTTATATAGAGATTTTCGTGTTGGTTTTCGTGACGGACAAGCAAAGGCAAGAGAACTCGGTTTATATATGCAAAAGTATTGTGGTTGTGTATTTTCTGAGGAAGAAAGATATCAAAAGCAAATAAAAAAGATAAGAGGATAAGGATATGAAATTAAAAGAAAATAAAATAACAAATTTATGTATTATAGTATTAATTTTAATGATTGTTTTGGCATCTTCTATATATTTTTCAAAAAAAGAAAAAACACTAGGAAAAATATATTTTGATAAGCCAGCAAGTTGGGAACACGTTTATGCTTATTTATATGATTCCAATACACAAACAACAAGCGAGCAAATATCAGTAAGTGAGCTAAAGCAAGAAAAGGATTATATTTATTCATATGAAATAACAAATCACATGTTGAAAAATCTAGATAACTTTACAATTGTATTTCATAGTGATATAGCAAATGAAAATCCTAATCAATATAGAGTAGAAGCAAACTTTGAAGGATATAATAAAATCTATCATTTACAATATGGAATAGGAGAAAACAATACCAACACAATAGGAGAATGGCTAGATTATAACGAAAATATAAATATAGGAAAGATACCAACAACAGAAAATAAAATTAAAAATGTTATTTATATGATAGGAGATGGAATGGGAGAAAATCACATCTTAGCAGGCCAATTATATAAAGGACAAACTCTTAATCTTCAAAAAATAAAAGATAAAACATATGTAAAAACAGCCTCTACATCAACCGTAACTGATAGTGCTGCAGCTGCTACTGCATTATCGAGTGGATATAAAACAAACAATGCTGTACTAGGAAAAGACCAATATGGAAATAATGTAGAAAACATTATGGAATATTCCAATGCAAAAGGATTAAAAACGGGTATTGTATGTACTCAAATTCTTAATCATGCTACACCAGCAGGATTTTCTATCCATAATGAACATAGATATAATTATGAAAAAATAGCAGAATCACAAACACAATCCTTTATAGATATTATGCTAGGAGGAGGAAGAAATTATTTTAGCCAATATGAGCAAAATATGCTAAATAACAATTATAAATGGATTAATCATCTTTCTGAATTAAATAAAATAGCTCAAAATGAAAAAGTAATAGGAACGTTTGCTAACGAAAGTATTAGCAAAGAAAATATAAGAACACCGTTAGCCGATATGGTAGAAGCAGTAATTCCTAGATTAGAAAACGAAAATGGATTCATACTAATGATAGAAGGTTCTGATATCGATACTTATTCACACGAAGGAAATATGGCAAAAATGCTAACAGAACTAATCGATTTTGATGATGCAATTAAAGTGGCTATAGAATATGTAGATACCCATCCAGATACCTTACTAATAGTAACTGCTGACCATGAAACAGGAGGATTAAATTTAGATGGAGTAACCTCAAAACAACAATTACAAGATTCTTTATTTACATCTTATGGAGCACATACAGAAACGAATGTATTATTATATGCATATGGAAATAGTGCAAATGACTTAACTAAGTATGACGTAATTGATAACACATCTATTTATAAATTTTTGAAACAAGGATTATCTAATTAAAAAAATAGATGAAAGTAAAAAATTTTTGAACAGAAACGATAAAATATAAGGAGATTAGGATGGACGAAACAAATAAAATACAAATGAGAAAAAGAAATATGAAATTATTTCCACTATATAAAAGATTAAGTTGGGATTATTTATTTTTCTATACCATTAATTTTTTATTTTTAACACAAGTAAAACATATTAATGCAGCAGATGTGGTATTAATTGATTCATTTTATTATTTATTTTCTATTATTGCCCAAATGCCAGCAACTTTTATTATTGAATTTTTTGGAAGAAAAAATAGTATAATCATCGGAAATGTATTAAGTTGTGTTTATATGATATTAATTATTTGTAGCCAGAATCTATTTCATCTCATTATTGCAGAAATTTTAAGTGGTTTATCCTTTGCTATTAAAGAAAGTGCAGAACCAAGTCTGCTTAGCGAATCAATACCACCTACAAAGTATAAAAGTAGAATTTTTGCAAAAATTACAGAAAAAGGAATGGCAAACTATTACATAATAAATGCTATTTCAACAGTTATTGCTGGAATTTTATATGAAGTAAATCCTTATATTCCTATCTGTTTATCACTATCTACTTTACTATTGGTTACATTTTTATCCACTCTTTTTATTGAACCACTTGAAAAGACAAAAAAGGAAAAGAAAGAAAGTGGTAATCAACTAATAGATATACAAGAAGCCTTTAAATTTGTTATAAAATCAGAAAGAGTAAAAGGGTTAATTTTATTTTCAGCCATTATAATGGCTTTATTCAGTATATTAACAAATTATGAAATTAGTTTATTAGAAGATTTAGAAATATCGGCAAGCTTCTTAGGAATTTTAGCTGCAATGCTCCAAATTGTTTCAGGAATATTTACTAAAAAACAAGAACAATTTCACAATAAGTTTCAAAATAAATCTCTTACAATAATAGGATTATTATGCGCAATCAGTTGTTTGTTTTCAGGTATCTTAGGAATAGCAGCAGAGCAAATGAAAATAATGATTATATTTATCGTAGGTTTTTATACTATAAAATATATTTGCTTAGGTATTTATAATCCTTTAATTGAAAAGTATTTAAGTAATTTTACAAATGAAGAAATTGATACAAAAATTTTTATTGCTAACAATCTACTAAAAAGTATTACTAGTGCCATATTTGGAATATTTGCATCCTTTTTATTAGATAGAATGAAAACAGCATATTGTATGATTATTGTAGGAATTATCTTTTTTATATTAATGATATTAGTAAATCGATTTATGAAGAAAAGGGTTGGACTAAAGCCAGAAGAATACTCAAAAGAAGAAATAAAATATGATAGATTACAAAAATATGCATCATAAAATATAAAAAATAGGATAAAATTCTAGATAGAAGTAGGAGGAAAAACTTTGAAAAGACTTGTTTTGGTAGATGGAAATAGTATTATGAACAGAGCTTTTTATGGCATTATGGGTTCAAAAATGTTAATGACAGAAGAAGGAACCTATACGAATGCGGTATATGGTTTTCTAGCAATACTATTTAAAATTTTAGATGATTTAGAACCAGAATATTTAGCAGTTGCCTTTGACCTAAAAGCACCAACAGCAAGGCACAAAATGTACGAAGGTTATAAAGCAAATCGTCATGGTATGCCAGATGAACTTGCTTCTCAAATGCCAATCATAAAAGAAGTATTAAAAGACATGAATATTACTATTATTGAAAAAGAAGGCTATGAAGCAGACGATGTACTAGGAACACTTTCAAAAAGAGGAGAAAAAGAGGGTTTAGAAGTTACGATTCTATCTGGAGATAGAGATACTTTCCAATTAACTTCAGACCATATTATAGTTCGTATTCCTAGAACAAAAGCAGGAAAAACAGAAGTAGAAGACTTCGATAAAAATAAAATTAAAGAAGTATATGGGTTAGAGCCTATACAACTTATTGAAGTAAAAGGTCTGCAAGGAGATACCTCCGACAATATTCCAGGTGTTCCAGGGATAGGAGAAAAAACAGCACTTAGTTTAATTCAAACCTATGGAAGCATTGAAAAAATTTATGAAGAATTAGAACAAGGGAAAGCAGAAACCATTAAAGGAAAAACAAGAGAAAAAATGCTAGAAAATAAAGATTTAGCGTTTCTTTCTAAAACATTAGGAACAATTAACTTAGAAGTACCTATTGAGCAAACTATGGAAGACTTAAAATTGAAAGAATGGGACAAGCCAAAAGTATATGAAGAATTTAAAAAACTAAGATTTCATCGTTATATAGAACGTTTCTCCTTAACAGGAGAAGAAAATAAAGAGACTAACAACACCAACAAAGAAACTCAAACTTTTGAAAGAAAAGAAATATCAGTTATTTCACAAGAAATGCAAGAGGTATTACAACAAGTAAAACAAGAAGGAAAATTATTTTATTATTTAGATAAAGTAGAAGAAAAAGAAAATGAAAAGAGAATCCATAAGAAAATCGTTTCTTTTAGTCTACTTCTAAAAAATATCGTATATGATAGTAATATAGAAAATGAAAATGCTTTACAAGTTTTAAAAGAAATAATGGAAGATGAAAAAGTTCAAAAAGTAGGTTATCATTTAAGAGAAGATTATGTACTATTAAAAGAGCAAAATATTGTCATGCAAAACCTTTACTTTGATATTGAAATTGCAGCTTATCTTTTAAGCCCTACCACAAATCAATATCAATTAAAAAGCTTAATGAATCAATATTTAGGGATAGATATTGATGAAATATTAGCTGAAAAAGGTATTTCACAAGATGAAAATAAGCAAATGAACTTATTTGAAATTAATAATACTGTAGCTACGGATGCAAAAAAAGAAGAAAGAAGTCTTCTTGTTTATCAAATGGAAAATTTAGAAAAAACATTAAAAGAAAAACTAGAAGAAGCAAATGCTTTAACATTATTCCATGATATTGAAATGCCACTTGTAGAAGTACTTGCTAAAATGCAATACAACGGAATGTATTTAGACAAAGAAGAATTAATTTCTTTTGGAGAAGAATTAAAAACACAATTAGAAAAACTAACAACCGAAATTTATGAATTGGCAGGAGAAGAATTTAATATTAATTCTACTCAGCAATTAGGAACAATTCTCTTTGAAAAACTAAAATTAACAACTTCAAAAAAGACAAAAAAGGGCTATTCTACTGATGTAGACACTTTAGAAAAAATAAAAAGAGAGCATCCTATTGTAGAAAAAATATTAGAGTATCGTAGTTTAATGAAACTAAATTCTACTTATGTAGAAGGAATGCTACCATATGTAAATAAAAAAACTGAGCGTATTCATTCTTATTTTCATCAAACGGTTACGGCAACAGGAAGAATTAGTTCAACTGAGCCAAATTTACAAAACATTCCAACTCGTTTTGAATTAGGAAAAAGGTTAAGAAAAGTATTTAAACCAAAAGAAGGTTATATTTTTATAGATGCCGATTATTCGCAAATTGAGTTAAGAATTTTAGCTCATATTTCACAAGATGAGCACATGTTACAAGCATTTAAAAATGGAGAAGATATTCATAAACAAGCAGCATCAAAAGTTTTAGGTATTCCTATTGAAGAAGTAACAAAAGAACAAAGAAGTGCTGCAAAAGCAGTTAATTTTGGAATTGTATATGGCATTAGCGACTTTGGTTTAGCAGAGCAATTAGGAATTTCTAGAAAACAAGCAAAACAATATATAGAACAATACTTGGAAAAATATAGTGGAATTCAAGCTTTTATGAACGATATTGTAGAAAAAGCAAAAGAACAAGGTTATGTGGAAACTTTATTCCATAGAAGAAGATATTTGCCAGAACTAAAATCAAATAATTATATGGTTCGTCAATTTGGCGCAAGAGCAGCAATGAATACACCAATTCAAGGAACAGCAGCCGATATTATGAAACTTGCTATGGTAAATTTGAATAAAAAATTAAAAGAAACAAACTTAGATGCTAAAATTGTGCTACAAGTACATGACGAACTCATTTTAGAAGTAAAAATAGAGGAAAAAGAACAAGCAAAAGAAATATTAAAAAACTGCATGGAAAATGCTATTCATTTATCGGTACCATTAGAGGTAGAAGTATCAGAAGCAAGTAATTGGTATGAGGCAAAATAAAATTTTTAATTATTATCATTTTATTAACTTACAACAAATATTATCTAATTTTTCATAAATCTTGTTGTCGCAACCTTTCATTTTTTATATTAAATAATATGAAAGGTTGCTCCAATCGCCCTGCGCTTTGCTCCGGTTGATCGCTTGCGCGATTTATTCAAAATTAATAATATTTATTGTAAGTTAAAATTATGATACCTACTATCTAAATTTACAAAAGAAGAATAAAACAAAAAGGAGAGAAATTAGTTTGAAGAAGAAAAAAGGCATAATTATAGCAATTCTGTTACTTTCCATTATTATTGCTATATTTATTTTCAAACCACAAAATTGGTTTATGAAAAAAATATATAAATTAGAATATAGTGAATATGTTTATACTTATGCAGAAGAAAATGCTCTTGACCCATATTTAGTTTTTGCTATTATAAAAGCGGAGAGCAATTTTGAGCGTAATATTCAATCAAAAAGTGGAGCAATTGGACTTATGCAGCTTATGGAAGCAACTGCCATTGAAATGGCAAATGAAATAGGAGAGGAAGTAGTTGTAAAAGAAGCCTTATATAATCCAGAAAAAAATATTAAAATAGGAACTAAATATTATGCATTCCTTTTAAAACATTATGAGGGTAATTCATATTTGGCACTTGCTGCCTATAATGCAGGAATGGGCAATGTAGATAAATGGATAGCAGAAGGAACAATTAAAGATGATGGTTCTAATATAGAAAATATTCCCTATAAAGAAACAAACAATTATGTTAGAAAAATCATAAGAGATTATAAAATATACCAAAATCTATATAAAAAATAGACAAAGTTATTATAAAATAAATAAGGAGGAAACAAAAATGTCAATATTAGTAACAGGTGGTGCAGGTTATATAGGAAGCCACACAGTAATTGAATTATTAAATGCAAACGAGGATGTAATTATTATAGATAATTTTTCTAATAGTAAGCCACAAGCATTAGAAGCAATAAGAACAATAACTGGAAAAGATTTTAAATTTTATGAAATAGATTATTTAGATAGAAACGATTTAGAAAAAGTATTTGAAGAGAATCCAAGTATTGATAGTGTATTAAACTTTGCAGGTTTCAAAGCGGTAGGAGAATCTGTCAAAAAACCATTAGAATATTACACCAATAATATTTCAGGAGCACTTGTTTTATTAGAAACAATGCGTAAATATAATGTTAAAAAATTTGTATTTAGTTCTTCTGCAACTGTGTATGGAGAGCCAGAAAGAATACCTTTAACAGAAGATTGTAAGATAGGTGGAACCACAAATCCTTATGGAACCACAAAATTATATATTGAACAAATCTTAAAAGACTTGTATCAATCAGACCCAACATGGGATATTGCAATTTTACGCTATTTTAACCCAGTAGGAGCCCATGAAAGTGGATTAATTGGAGAAGAACCACAAGGAATTCCAAATAATTTAATGCCATATATTGTTAGAGTAGCAGCAGGAATATTGCCAGAATTATCTGTTTTTGGAAATGACTACCCAACACCAGACGGAACGGGAGTAAGAGATTATATTCACGTAGTAGATTTAGCAAAAGGTCATTTAAAAGCATTAGAAAAACTAAACAAAGAAAAACAAGGATTATTTATTTACAATTTAGGAACAGGAACAGGCTATAGCGTTTTAGATATGGTAAAAGCATTTGAAAAAGCAACAGGTAAAAAAGTTGCATATAAAATAGCACCAAGGAGAGAAGGAGACATTGCAACTTGCTATTCAAATCCGGAAAAAGCAGAAAAAGAATTAGGATGGAAGGCAGAAAAAACATTAGAAGATATGTGCAAAGATTCATGGAATTTTATTAACAACAAATAGAACAGGAGGGACGCCCCTTTTCGTTCCAAAATGGAACACTGGGGACACCCCTTCTTATTTTTGCATCATTTTTATAGTAATCATAAAATCGGTAACAATAATTAAAGTTTTCATAAAGAATAGCATAAAAAATAAATGTGTAAAAAGTAAAACCTGAAATGCTTGCTAATTGGTTATCAACAAAGTTATCCACAGTTTCCACAATTTTATGTGGAAAAGGGAAAAATAAAAAACAGTAACATAATGCAAAATAAATGAAATATTTTTGAAATAATTTTGAAATATTTATAAGGAAATCAATAGTTTTTGTAACAAAATTGTAATATAAAAACGTTTTAATTATAAAAATCTAGTCATAAATACTTATTTGTTATGATATTTGTAATAAATGTGTAATATAACAATCAATAGAATTATCCACAAAAATAGTTTACTTTTTCACAACATTGCTATATAATAAGAATGATTTTAAAATTATTTATAAAAATAATATTGGGAGATTCATTACCAGTAGTAACATGAAAATTAAAAAAGGAGAAAAGTAGAATGTCAGAATTAACAATGGAAAAATTAGTTTCTTTATGTAAAAATAGAGGATTTGTATACCCAGGTTCCGAAATTTATGGAGGTTTAGCAAACTCTTGGGATTATGGACCACTAGGAGCAGAATTAAAAAAGAATATTAAAGATGCTTGGTGGAAAAAATTTATTACCGAAAATAAATATAATGTAGGAATTGATGCAGCTATTATGATGAATCCACAAGTTTGGGTAACTACAGGTCACGTAGGAGGTTTTTCAGATCCTTTAATTGATTGTAAAGCATGCAAAACAAGACATAGAGCAGATAAACTAATAGAAGAATGGGGTTTTCAAAATGGAAAAGAAATTTCTGGGTTAGATGGCTGGAGCAACGAGCAATTAGTAGAATACATTAAAGAAAACAACATTCCTTGTCCAAATTGTGGAAAACAAGATTTTACAGAAATTAGAAAATTCAATTTAATGTTTAAAACTTTCATGGGAGTCACTGAAGATGCTAAATCAGAAGTATATTTAAGACCAGAAACAGCCCAAGGAATGTTTGTAGATTTCAAAAACGTTCTTCGTACCACAAGAAGAAGAATGCCAATGGGAATTGGTCAAATGGGACGTTCTTTTAGAAATGAAATTACCCCAGGAAACTTCATATTTAGAACTAGAGAATTTGAACAAATGGAACTAGAATTCTTCTGCAAACCAGGAACAGACTTAGAATGGTATGAATATTGGAAAACTTTCTGTAAAAATTGGCTTGTAAGTTTAGGTATGAAAGAAGAAAATCTAAGACTAAGAGAGCATTCAAAAGAAGAACTTTCTTTCTATAGCAAAGGAACAACAGATATTGAATTTTTATTCCCATTTGGTTGGGGAGAATTATGGGGTATTGCAGATAGAACAGACTATGATTTATCAAGACATATGGAAGCTTCTAAAGAAGATTTAACCTATTTAGACCCAGAAACCAACGAAAGATATGTTCCATATTGTGTAGAGCCAGCAGTAGGAGTCGATAGAATCTTTTTAGCAATGCTTTGCAATGCTTACGAAGAACAAGAAATAGCAGAAGGAGATACCAGAATTGTGTTACATTTACATCCAACATTAGCACCATATAAAGTAGCAGTTCTTCCACTATCTAAAAAATTAAGTGAAAAAGCAGATGAAGTTTATACTAAGTTATCTAAGAAATTCATGTGTGACTATGACGAAGCAGGTTCCATTGGAAAACGTTATAGGAGAGAAGATGAAATTGGAACGCCTTATTGTGTAACAATTGACTTTGACACATTAGAAGATGAAGCAGTCACAATAAGAGATAGAGACACCATGGAACAAGTAAGAGTAAAAATAGAAGACCTAACCTCATGGCTAGAAGAAAAAATGGAATTTTAAAAATATTTTGGAAAGATTTGAGACGCGTCCAAATCCTTCCTTATGCATTAAAAAGGAAACTAGTGAAAAATTCACCAGTTTCTTTTTCATTTCATATAGTATCATAGGTGATTAGGTTGAAAGGCATAAAAGAATTGTATGAAGACGCTAAAAATATAAAGAAAAAGGACCCTGCATGCAGAAGTATAATAGAAGTTGTACTTTTATATCCGGGGTTTCACGCTTTAGTATTGCATAGAATAGCACACTTTTTGTATAGGTGCAGATTATTTTTCTTAGCTCGACTTATTTCTCAACTAGCAAGATTTTTAACAGGAATTGAAATTCACCCTGGAGCAAAAATTGGAAGAAAACTATTTATAGACCATGGAATGGGAATAGTAATAGGAGAAACTGCTACTGTTGGAGATAATTGTACTATTTATCATAATGTTACTTTAGGAGGAACAGGAAAAGATAAAAATAAAAGGCATCCAGACTTAGGAAATAATGTCATTGTAGGGTGTGGGGCAAAGGTGCTTCGGACCTATTAAAATAGGAGATAATGTCAAAATAGGGGCAAATTCTGTGGTATTACAAGATATAGAAGAAAACTCTACTGTAGTAGGAGTGCCAGGAAAAGTAAGTAAAAAATAATAAAGAACCTATCTTTTATTTAAAAGAGTAGGTTCTTTATTATTTTTACCAATGAAGAGACTTATTATATTCTTCTTCACGTTCTTTTGATGTTTTCTTCAACCACCAGTCCTGATAATCATTTTTTATAGCCTGTGTAAATACATCTGTCTGTGGCTGTAAAAAAGCCATCCAATCTCCGGAGGATTTAATATCAATACACCACCAAAAATTACTATTGCGACCCTCAAATGAAGTATCCTCTTTTTTTGACTTTGGTACTTTTTCAAGTTCAGAATATTCTTGAAGATAATATGGTTTTTCAACAAATTCCTGAATTGCTTGAATAATTTCTTTTGCATAATTTTTTCTGCAAAATACCATTAACTCATCATGCTCGGGCGTATAGATTTCTGTATGAAAAACTTCGTACTCCGTATAGTGGTACATTAAACGCCGAAACGCTTTGGGAATAGCACCAAACTCAAATTCTGCTGAACCCATGTAATCAAGACTAATAACTCCATCTTCTCCAATAAGATAGGTACCAGTACCTCTCTTTTTGAAAGTTCCTCGTTGAATTAGCTTAAATTTTCTCATAGTAAGATGCTCCTTTCAAAGACTTTCTTCAATTTTTGGGTTGTGTTTTCATAGATACAATCCAGAGCTTTTGCGCTAAAGTATATTTGTCAGATTTTTCGTCTAAAGAAGAAACATCTTCACAATTTATTTTAGCATTCTTCCATGAAATATAGTGGAGCCTTGGAAAATTTCTTGCATCATTACAATCTGCTACATCCAATCCTTCTGTCCGAAGTTCATTAGCTTTTGTTTTTGTAATTTTTTGATAGGCAAAAAACAAGCCAAACTCAGCATCTGAATATAATTTGTCTTCTACTACTGCTGTCGTTGTCATAATGTTATCCTCCTATGATAGAAAAACTAAATAAAGAATCAAGTTCGATTCTTATAGTGTATAGTTAATATAGAAATATTATATCACAAATTCCGTACTATGTAAACAAAAATATCAAAAATACAAAAAAAGACAATTTTTACCAAACTCTTGTTTTTAAATATAAATTGTTGTATAATAAGAATGTCTCTTTGGAGACATAGGGGGAATAAAAATGAATGATAAAATTATAATAAAAGGAGCAAAAGAGCACAACTTAAAAAATATAAACCTAGAAATTCCAAGAGATAAATTGGTTGTTTTAACTGGTCTTTCTGGCTCACGGAAAGTCTTCTCTTGCATTTGATACATTGTATGCAGAAGGTCAAAGAAGATATGTAGAAAGCCTTTCTTCTTATGCAAGGCAATTTTTAGGACTTATGGAAAAACCAGAAGTAGAGTCTATTGATGGTCTATCACCAGCTATTTCAATTGACCAAAAAACAACTTCTAAAAATCCTCGTTCCACTGTAGGAACAGTTACTGAAATTTATGATTATTTGCGTTTGTTATATGCAAGAATTGGGGTGCCATATTGTCCAAATTGTGGTAAGAAAATTGAAAAACAAACCATAGACCAAATGGTAGATGCCATTTTAGAATTGCCAGAAGGTACAAAAATTCAAGTTTTAGCACCTATTATTCGTGGTAAAAAAGGTGAATTTGTAAAGCAATTAGAAGCCTACCAAAAAGAAGGCTTTGTGCGTGCTAGAGTAGATGGAAATATGGTGGAACTTTCCGATGATTTAGATTTAGATAGAAAGAAAAAACACAATATTGAACTTGTAGTAGATAGATTAGTAATTAAAGAGGATATTCGTTCTCGTTTAACCGAGAGTGTAGAAATTGCCTTAAAAAATGCAAATAATTTAGTTCTAATTGAAGATGCTACAAACCATAAAGAAATGCTATTTAGTGGTAATTATGCTTGTCCAGATTGCAACATTAGTTTTGAAGAATTATCGCCAAGAATGTTCTCATTCAATAATCCTTATGGTGCTTGTCCTAGTTGCACGGGTCTTGGTTTCTTAATGAAAATGGATGAAGATTTAATTGTTCCTGATAAAAATAAAACGTTATATGATGGTATAAAAGCATTTGGTGCTAGCACTATGAAAAAAGGCGATACCATGGCAAAAATGTATTTTGAAAGCATTGCTAAACACTATGGCGTAAAAATCAAAGATGTTCCTATTAAAAAATTACCAAGAGAATTTTTAGAAAAGATTCTTTATGGAACAGGAAGCGAAGCAATCGACTTTGAATATGAATCCTACGCTGGCATTCGTAAATTTACTTCTCCATTTGAAGGCGTTATTCCTACATTAGAGAGAAGACATAATGAAACCAAATCTCAAGGTATGCGTGATTTTTACGAAATGTATATGAGTGATAGCGATTGCCCAGAATGCCATGGTTCAAGACTTAGCAAAAATAGTTTGGCAGTCAAAGTAGGAAGTAAAAATATTAAAGAACTAACTGATATGCAAATTGTGCAAATTAAAGAATACTTAAATTCTTTAGTTTTAAACAAAAAAGATGCCATGATAGCAGACCAAATTTTAAAAGAATTAAATACAAGGCTTCAATTTTTAATTGATGTAGGACTAGATTACTTAACATTATCTAGAAGTGCAGGAAGTTTATCTGGTGGAGAGGCACAACGTATCCGTTTAGCAACTCAAATTGGTTCTGGTTTAACTGGTGTTTTATACATTTTAGATGAGCCAAGTATTGGGCTTCACCAAAGAGATAATGACAAACTAATTGCTACTTTAAAGAAATTACGTGATTTAGGAAATAGCGTACTTGTAGTAGAACATGACGAAGATACTATGTATGCTGCAGACCAAATTATTGATATTGGTCCTGGGGCTGGTGTGCATGGCGGTTATGTAATGGCGCAACGGTACTGCCGAAGAAGTTAAAAAGGTAGAAGGTTCTATTACAGGAGATTACCTAAGTGGCAGAAAACAAATTCATGTACCATCAAAAAGAAGAAAATCAAATGGAAAAGCAATTGAAGTAAAAGGAGCAACAGAGCATAACTTAAAAAATATTAATGTCAAATTTCCACTTGGTCAATTTATTTGTGTAACAGGTGTTTCTGGTTCTGGAAAAAGTACTTTAGTAAATGAAGTATTATATAAAACATTGGAAAAAGAAATCAATGGTTCAAACGTAAAAGCAGGAAAGTGTAAAGAAGTAAAAGGCATTGAGAATATAGATAAAATTATTAACATTGATCAATCTCCAATTGGAAGAACACCTCGTTCTAACTCAGCAACATATACTGGTGTGTTTGACTATATTCGTGACTTATTTGCAGGCACGAATGAAGCAAAAATGCGTGGCTATGATAAAGGCAGATTTAGTTTTAATGTACCAGGAGGAAGATGTGAGGCTTGCTCTGGAGATGGCGTGCTAAAAATTGAAATGCACTTTTTATCTGATATTTATGTGCCTTGTGAAGTCTGCAAAGGAAAACGTTACAATAAAGAAACGTTAGAAGTTAAATACAAAGGCAAAACTATTTCAGATGTATTAGATATGACTGTAGAAGAAGCATTGGACTTTTTCCAAAACTTACCTCGTATTAAAAACAAAATTCAAACTTTATATGATGTAGGATTAGGCTACATTAAACTTCGGACAACCTTCTACTACTTTATCTGGTGGAGAAGCACAAAGAGTAAAATTGGCAACAGAACTTTCTAAAAAGCCAACAGGAAAGACACTTTATATTTTAGATGAACCAACAACAGGACTTCACATTGCAGATGTTCATCGTTTGGTGAATATCTTGCAACGTTTAGTTGATACAGGAAATAGTATTATTGTAATTGAGCATAATTTAGACTTAATCAAAACTTGCGATTACATTATTGATTTAGGACCAGAAGGTGGAGACAAAGGTGGAGAAGTCATTGCTGTTGGAACTCCAGAACAAGTAGTAAGAAATGAACAAAGTTATACAGGAAAATTCTTAAAAAAATATTTGGAAAAATAATACAATAAACGCATAGGTATTTTTATATCAGCAAAATAACAAAATTTTGCTAAAAATAAAAAAAGAAATAAACCCCACATAGCAACGAAATATTGTTATCTGGGGTTTATTTTATTAACTATCTGCAGTTATTGTTATTATTTTCATTGTTGTTATTTCTGTTTTGATTGTTTTGATTATTTTTTTCATTGTTATTATTGTTTTTTTGGTTGTTATTATTGTTATTTCTTTCTGACATAAAAAGCACCTCCAATTCCTAATTGAGATAGAGTTTTTATTACTTTACTCACAAATATTTTTAGCAATAATTCAAAAAATATACCCAAAAAAATTTTTTTATGTTATAATAAATCGAAAGGAGGAATCATGAGTTCAATTATTTTCCATTTGTGTATGTCAAAAGTTTTAAACGAACAAAATAACTTTTCAAAAAATTTTTTGGCAGGAGCAATTGCACCAGATATTTATAAAAAATATGTAAAAAATAGGGATGAAACCCATTATATACAAGTTTATAAAAAAAATGGAACAATTCAAAGATTGCCTAATATAGATAAATTTTTTAAAGAATATGAAGGAGAACATGATTCGTATTTTTATGGCTATTTATGCCATTTAATACAAGATAAAATATGGTTTAGTAAATATATTCCAAGATATGCATTAAAATATGATAACAACAGAGTTAAATATATAAAAGATAATTCAATTCACAATGGTAATGAATTTTCAAAAGAAATTTATCTGGATTATGCAACAGTAGATAGATTTATCTTACAAAAAGTAGATATTGATTTATTTGAAATTAGAAAATATTTAAAAGAATATTTTCATAATGAACAAATTGATAAAATTATTGATGATGAAGTAAGGTTATTTGAGCAAATCGAAGGTAGACCAAACTATTTTTTAAGTAATGATGTTATGTTACAGTATTTCGAAGAATGTATAGAAGAATGTAATAAATATATTAATGAAAGGAAGCAATAATGTGGCAAATATAGTTATAGGAATTGAAGGACTAGTAGGAAGTGGAAAAACTTCCATTTGTAGAGAATTATTGAAAAAACTGCCAAATAGTATTGTATTACATGGCGGAAACTTATATCGTGGCATTATCTACGCTTTTATGCAAGCACATCAAGAATTAGCTCACAATATGAAAAATTTGCAATCAAATATAGAACAAATAGATATTAAAAAAATTATGGATTTATTGCAAGTTGAAATCAAAATAGAAAATAGAGAAACCGTTGTATATGTAAAAGGGCAAAAAATAGAAGAAGAAAAATTACAATCAAAGGAAGCATCTCTTGCTGTTTCTGTTGCAGGTGGAAGTGCAGATAATACAAATCTATTTATCTTCGCTAAAAATCTCATAAATGAACTAAAAGAGCAATATAATGTAATATTATCAGGAAGAGCTTTAAGTGCTATTTATCCAGAAATGAATTATCACTTTTTTATTACGGCTTCATTAGAGGAAAGAGTAAGAAGAAAAGCAATTCAATATAGTGAAAATGCAAACTTAGAAGAACTAAAAGAACATATAAAAAAACGTGATGAATTGCAAGAACAAGCAGGTTTTTATGCTTTACAAGAGAAAACCATTCAAATTGATGTAACTGATTGTAAAAATGCAGAAGAATCTACAGATAAAGTATGTGAATACATAGAAGAACTAAAATTAACTGTATAATTATAATAAAATAAAATTTAAATTATTATTTATAATATTTATTTTAATCAAATTTCAAATTTTTAAGAAAGGAAAAATATGGAATTTTATAACAAAAAATTAGAAGAATTTAATCGTTTCATTGAAGACAAGAAAATTGCTATTATTGGAATTGGTGTGAGCAATATTCCTTTGCTAGATTATTTTTACGAACATAATGCAAAAGTAAGCGTTTTTGATAATCGTACAATAGCAGAAATTGATGAAAACATCATTGGAAAAATGGAGCAATATCGTTTTCCTTATTATTTTGGAAGAAGAAATCTACAAAATTTAAAAGGATTTGACATCATTTTCCGTTCTCCAAGTGCTATGCCATTTATAAAAGAAATAGCAGAGGAAGTGGAAAGAGGAGCAATTTTAACTTCTGAAATTGAAATGGTTTTAAAATTAACACCTGCTAAAACAATTGGAATTACAGGAACAGAAGGAAAAACTACAACTACCACTTTAATTTATGAGATTTTAAAACAAACAGGGCATACTTGTTTTTTAGGTGGTAACATTGGAAAACCAATTTTTACACAAATCAAAGATATGAAACCAGAAGACTTCATTATTTTAGAAATGAGCAGTTTTCAACTAATGGATATGGATATTAGCCCAGATGTTTCTTTGGTAACAAATATCTATCCAGATCACTTGAACGTTCATCGTTCTTATGAAGAATATCAAGAAGCAAAAAAGAATATTTTCAAACATCAAAGCGAAAATGGTATTTTAGTACTAAATTACGATAACGAAATTACACGTTCATTTGCAAAAGAAGCAAATGGAAAGGTTATATTCTTTAGTAGCAAAGAAAAATTGCAAGATGGTTATATTTATGATATAACAGATGAAAATATTAAATATTGCAAGGATGGCATTCGCAGACATTTACTTCCTAAAACAGAAATTAAATTAAGAGGAATTCATAATTACGAAAATATTTGTGCCACACTTGCTGTAACATCTACTTTTATTCCAGTAGATACTGCTATAAAAGTAATAAAAGAATTCAATGGAGTAGAACATCGTTTAGAATTTGTACGTGAATTAGATGGTGTCAAATATTATAATGACTCTATTGGAACAAGCCCAGCAAGCACAATTGCAGGACTTCATGCCTTTGATGAAAATATTATACTACTTGCAGGTGGCTCTGATAAAGGTTTAGATTATAAAGAAGTAGGAGAAGCAATTGCAGAAAAAGTAGAAACTTTAATTTTATGCGGTCCAACTAGTATGAAAATAGCAGAAGCCACACAAAATGCAATGCAAAAACTTCAAAAAGAAGTAGAAATTTGTTATGTAAAAAATTTAGAAGAAGCAGTTAATTTTGCAAGAAAAAAAGCAAAAGTAGGGGATGTGGTTTTACTTTCGCCAGCTAGTGCAAGCTTTGATGCTTTTAAAAATTTTGCAGAGCGTGGTGATAAATTTAAAGAATTTGTAAAAAATTTATAAAATTTTAATTAAATAAAAGAATAGGAGCTAACAAATAAAATGTTAGCTCTTTTTTTGCGCTCAACAAAGAAAATGTTTCGAATATAATCACCAAAACAAGAAGAATAGCATACAATAATACATAAGAATAGAGGAGGGAAAACTTATGTATTATCAAAACTATGAAGATTATATGAGAAGTGTGTTAGGTTACCCAATAGTAGAAAATCAAGATACATATCAGAGAAATATAATAGAAGAAACACAAAATTACATTCTGCCAAATAAAAATACAAAAGAATTAGAAGAATGTTATCCAGAAATTTATAAACTTCTTGAACCTATTGTTTGCGAGGTATGTAATAAATGTACTGTGCCAGTAACAAGAGAAATATTAGAAAACATGGTGGAAGAAGTCTATCAAAAAGTAGAAAATAATAATGAAATTTTAGTTAATATTCAAATTGAAAATAGAAATCAAGAGCAAGAAGTAGAAAATAGAACAAATAATAATGTAAGAATAAACTCTAATAGAAATAGTGCAAATCAAATAGTTTCAAACCAAACAATGCAAAGAAGTGCACAAGCAGAAAATAGGCAAAGAAGACCAAATAATCCATTATTGCGAGATTTAATTAGAATTTTAATTTTAAATCAATTATTAGGAGGAAATTTTCCAAATAGACCACCACACCCAAGACCTCCTTATCCAAGACCTCCATTTCCAGGAGAGCCAAGACCACCATATAGAGATTATGAAAATTATTTGAAATAGTTTTTTACTACAACTAAAGAAATAAAAAAGGAAAACAGCAAGTAGAAATATCTACTTGCTGTTTCCATTAATTGAAGGAGTACGGCCGATCGGATGCTTAGCAGCATCCGAAAGGGTAAAAGGGAGTCGAACCCTAACTTTCTACCTTAACCTTTTAGGTAGCGCAATCCACTTTGCCATTTCCCCTAAAAAATAATTTTTAAAACGAAAAAATCGTTTTAACGCCCCAGAGAGGATTCGAACCTCTGACATAACCTATGTCTGCTATAGGTTTGCTCTACCTAACTGAGCTACTGGGGAATACAATAAAGATTTATTTTAGAACTGTTACGTATCTTAACATAAATTTATTTTTATGTCAATACTAAAATTAAAATTTAGTAAAATTTTTCAAAAAATCCAAAAAATGGTCTATTTTGTAATTTCAAATTGTATAAAAAAATGAAAAATACATAAAATAAAAATGCATAAATTTTAAAAAAAGGTGGGAAAAAATATGAAAGTAAAAGATTGTATGTGTAATGAGGTGGCTTATTTAACACCAGATAGCACAATAAAAGATTGCGCTAAATTAATGTGTAATAAACATGTTGGTTGTATTCCAGTATGTGATACGAATAAAAAAATAGTAGGACTTGTAACAGATAGAGATGTTATTTTAAGAAGTATTGCATGCGATAAAGACGTTGCAACAACTCCTGTAAGTGAAATAATGACTTGCAAAGTATGTTGTTGTGGTCCAGATGAAGAAGTAGAACAAGCTCAAAAAACAATGTCAAACGAACAAATTCGTCGTCTTCCTGTTATTGATGAAAACAACCAAGTAATCGGTATTATCACATTAGGTGATTTATGTAACAACCAAAATGTAAACACACAAGACGTATGTCATACCTTAGAAAATATATGCGGATGTAACGACAAAAATGCAGAATAATTTTAAGACAAGCTTCATAATATAAATTATGAAGCTTAATACATAAAAAAGAGGGAGGAAAGTATATGATAATTGATATGAATTATTGGTCAAAAGTTTTTCGTAAAATACTTATCCTCTTATTTTCAATTATTGGTATATATTTGGCTTTTAAATTAGCTGTTTTCTATATTCCATTCCTAGTAGCATTTATCCTTTCACTTTTAATAGAACCTATTATTCGCTTTTGTATGAAACATTTTAAGTGGAAAAGAAGAACATCTGCTATTATAGTATTTATAGTTGTACTCTCACTTTTAGTTGGACTTCTTACTTGGGGAATTTTTGCTCTTATTTCAGAATCTTCTAATCTATTAGGTGGTTTAAATGAATATGTAGAAAAAATTTCTCAACAATTTATGAATATAACATCTCAAATAGATTTTAGTAAAATAAAAGTACCAAATGAAATAGTAGAAATATTGCAATCTTCAGGAAGAGAACTATTGGCAGCAATAGCAAATTGGGTAAAAAATGCATTAACTCATTTTTTAAACTTACTTACTTCTTTACCTGCCATTGGCATTTATACCGTCATTAGCGTATTAGCTTTATATTTTATATGCACTGACAAAATTTATATGATAGACCAATTAGAGCATCATTTTCCAGAAATGTGGGTAAAAAAACTAACCAAACATATTCGAGAAATTACAAAATCTCTTGGTTGTTTATTAAAAGCAGAGGCTATTTTAGTTATTGTTTCTTTTATTATTTGTTTAATAGGCCTTTGCATTTTTAAATGGCTTGGACTTAATGTGCAGTTCCCATTAATTGCTGCTTTAGGAATTGCCTTTGTAGATGCACTTCCTATTTTTGGCTCTGCTACTGTAATGATACCATGGGCAATCATTGCCGCTTGTGATGGCAATTTAACACTTGGTGTTAGTTTAATTATATTACTTGCCATTATGGGAATAGTAAGACAATTTTTAGAGCCTAGAGTCGTATCTGGACAAATTGGAATTCATCCTATTTTTACCTTAATTGCAATGTATACAGGCTTTCGTTTTATTGGAGTTTTTGGTCTGCTTATAGGTCCAATTATTCTAATCATTTTAAAAAATATTTTTGGAAATATGATAGATAAAGGATTTGCAAAATCAATATTTGATAGAGAAATTTAAACAAGAGGGACGCCCCTTTTCGTTCCAAAATGGAACGGTGGGGACACCCTTTTAAAATTTTCAAATAGAATTTAGAAAAAAATTATAAAAGAACTTGATTTTTTTACAATTTTTTTGTACAATATAGAATACGTTACTTGTAAAATACTCATTTTTCATCATGAAAGGAGACTGCTTATGGAAGTTACAATTGTAGCAAGTGAGTTTTCGGAGGCAACAAGAAAGATTTTTCAAAAGGAGGCTGACAAATTAGCTCAACAGAATTATTCTGCTTGTGATATTATGCAACACTTAGCAAGAAAAAAATATATTGCTACGAGTATGATATATAAAAACGGGCAACCTTATATTAATTGCTATTCTGTTTTTAAGTAATACAAAAAACGGAGAACTATTTTTCATAGTTCTCCGTTTTTTAACGATTCTATAAGATAACCGAAGTAGGAATATAATTTTCATCCGGTGGATACACATATTCATCATTTGGCTTTTCTACTTCTTGTATATTAGTTACCTCTAAAATTGGCATATCGCTTCCATGATAACTACCTTTTGTAATTTTTCCTTCTAACTCTACCCATATACTATCACGAAAAGAAATAGCATCTTTATAGTGGCAAAGAAAGCCAACTACTACAGTTTGAAAGTCAGAACTAATAATCATATTACGTCCTAATACAAACTGTTCTTGATTTAAATCATAAACACGATAGACAAAACCTGAAAATTTAATTTTTTGCCCAATGTAAGAATCCATATTATCATGAACTTCTTGTAAAATTGTTGCATAGTTTTGTGGAGTTAACTCTGTAATACCATTGTAATTTATGCCATCTCCTATATCATTAGTACTTGCTTTATAAAGTCTAATACCAATAACTATGCATAAGCAAATAACAATAAAAACAATAATAGCAAGTAATATTTTAAACATAAAAGAGCTATTTAACTTAAAATTATAGACGAACATTAAAAGACCTTCTTTCTTTCTCTCTTTGGTAAAAGGATAATTCATATTATTCTGTAATAAAAATAATATATCTTACCTTTAAACCAAATAATAGGTTAGTACAATATATGTTTTAAAAGAAGAAATATACTTGAAAAATCAAAGATATTATGATAAAATGCGAATAGTTTTTTATTAAAAATATTAAAAAATCCTTTTTTATCTAGGATAATTCCTAAACAAAAGCAACTGGTTAACTGCATTTTATAAGAAAGAAGGAGTAAAGTATGGAAAAGAAAAAAGATTCGAACAACAAAATAATTTATATGAAAAAGAAAAAAGAGCCTATAGACAAAGCAATTTATGTATCATTTCTCATTATTATGGCATTGCTATTTTGTGATGTAACTGCTATTATTCAAAAGTTATATTTGCAAAATTCTATCAATTTAGTTTGTGCAATGATACTTTTAAATACTATGCTCGGGTTTGTAGAAGGAATTTGCATTGTAAAATGTCTCAAAATAGAGACGACCTTTAAATTTCCTATAGCAATTTTTGGAATTAGTTTGATTTTTTTTGCATTAGGATTTGCTATGCTTCCGATAATTACTAACTTTATTTTCTTAGGAATTATCATTGCTTATGCATCGGTCTTTGGCCAAATCGTATTGATTGTACATCTTTTGAAAAACAGGCATTAATTGCCTGTTTTTTCTTGCTTTTTTTATTTATTCGTGATATAGTAAAATACATGAAAATATGTAAAAAACAGAAAGGAAGAAAAACATGGGACTATTTAAAACTTATAGTGAAAAAGAAGTAAAAAGAGTAATGCCATTGGTTGAGAAAATCAATAGTTTAGAAGATGAAATTTCAAAATTAACAGATACAGAATTAAGAAACAAAACTGATGAATTTAAAAATAGATTACAAAACGGAGAAACTTTAGATGACCTTTTACCAGAAGCATTTGCTGTAGTAAGAGAAGCTTCAAAAAGAGTGCTTGGCATGCGTCATTTTGACGTACAGTTAATTGGTGGTATTATATTACACCAAGGTAGAATTGCCGAAATGAAAACAGGTGAAGGGAAAACTTTAGTTGCTACTTTACCAGTTTATTTAAATGCACTTACAGGAGAAGGCGTACATGTTATTACTGTAAACGATTACTTAGCAAAAAGAGATAGTGAATGGATGGGAAAAGTATATCGCTTTTTAGGGCTAAGTGTAGGCCTTGTTATTGCAGGTATGAACCCAAGCCAAAAACAAGAAGCTTATCATTGTGATATCACTTATGGAACCAACAATGAATTTGGTTTTGACTACTTAAGAGATAATATGGTTATTTATAAAAATCAATTAGTACAAAGAAAATTAAAATATGCTATTGTCGATGAGATTGATAGTATTTTAATTGATGAGGCCCGCACACCTCTTATTATTTCAGGTAGAGCTAATAAATCTTCTGACCTTTATAAAAAAGCAGATAATTTTGTAAGACGCTTAAAAGCAAAAGTAATTGTTGAAGAAGATGTAAAGGATTTTGAACAAGCAGAAGATAACGAAAACTACGATTACATTGTAGACTTAAAAGCAAAATCTGCATCTTTAACACAAAAAGGTATTAAAAAGGCAGAAGAAGAATTCCATATTGAAAACTTTAATGATATTGAAAACTCAGAATTAGTACATAATGTTAATCAAGCTTTACGTGCTCATGGTATTATGAAAAAGGATATAGATTACATTGTAAAAGATGGGGAAGTTCTAATTGTAGATGAATTTACAGGTCGTATTATGTATGGAAGAAGATACAACAATGGACTGCATCAAGCAATAGAAGCAAAAGAAAATGTAAAAATTGCAGATGAATCTAAAACCTTAGCAACCATTACTTTCCAAAACTACTTTAGAATGTACGAAAAATTAGCTGGTATGACTGGTACTGCTATGACAGAAGCAGACGAATTTGAAGAAATTTATCATTTGGACGTTATTGAGATTCCTACTAACAAGCCAATGGTAAGAGACGACCATCAAGACATCATTTATAAAAATGAACCTGCTAAATTTAGAGCAGTTATACAAGACATTAAAGCAAGCCACGAAAAAGGTCAACCAGTATTAGTTGGTACTGTTTCTATTGAAAAGTCAGAAAAATTAAGTAGTTTGCTTAAAAAAGAAGGAATTAAACACGAAGTATTAAATGCAAAATTCCATGAAAAAGAAGCAGAAATTATAGCACAAGCAGGAAAATTTGGAGCCGTTACCATTGCTACTAACATGGCAGGTCGTGGTACAGATATTATGCTTGGTGGAAATAGTGAATATTTAGCAAAACAAGAAATGAGAAAATTAGGTTATTCAGAAGACTTAATAGAGCAAGCAACTGCATTCAATGAAACAGATGACCAAGAAATTTTAAATGCAAGAAAGAAATTTAAAGAATTAGAAGAAAAGCACGATAAAACCATTCAAGAAGAAAAAGAAAAAGTACGTAGCGTTGGTGGTTTAAAAATTATAGGTACAGAACGCCACGAATCAAGAAGAATTGATAACCAGCTTCGTGGACGTAGTGGACGTCAAGGAGACCCAGGAGAATCTCGCTTCTACATTGGTCTTGATGATGATTTAATGAAAATCTTTGGTGGAGACAAAGTTACGGCCGTTTATAACTTACTTGGAGCAGACGAGAATATGCCAATTGAAGCAAAAATGATTTCAAAATCTGTAGAAACTGCACAAAGAAGGGTAGAGGGTAGAAACTTTAGTATTCGTAAAAACGTTCTTTCTTATGATGATGTTATGAATGCACAAAGAGAAATTATTTATACACAAAGAAGACAAGTACTTGATGGCGAAGATTTAAAAGAAAAGATACTACGAATGATGGATTCTGTTGCAGAAGATGTTGTAAGTATGTATTTATCAGAAGACCCTGTTAATAGAGAAGCTTTTATGCAAGATATAAAAACTACTTTTGCAATTGAAAATTTAAATTCTTTAAAAGAAAAGAATTTAAATGCTTCTGATATTATAGAAGAAGTAAAAGATAGAATTCATGAAATTTATGAACAAAAAGAAGCAGATTTTGGTTCTGAAAACTTAAGAGAATTAGAACGTGTAGTTATGCTTAAAATTGTTGACCAAAGATGGATGGACCACATCGATAACATGGATGAACTTAAAAATGGTATTGGTCTTCAAGGTTATGGACAAAAAGACCCAGTTGTTCAATATAGATTAGTTGGTGGAGAAATGTTCGATGAAATGAACGCAAACATTAAAGTTGATGTTGTAAAATTCCTTCTAAATGCTAGAAAGAAAGAGGGCGGAATTGCTACAAGACAAGAATCTGCTCAAATTACCAATGCAAGCTTAGAAGATATTGCTATTAAATCTTTAGACGGAATGACTCCACAAAAAACAAATACACCTGTTGTAAACAATACACCAAAAGTAGGTAGAAATGACCCATGTCCATGTGGAAGTGGAAAAAAATACAAAAATTGTTGTGGAAGAAATCAGTAATATCAATAAAATCAAATGCTATTAAAAGTAAAAGGACAAATAAAAGAGTATAAATTGTAAAAAAATATTGCATTATGTGGAAAAAAAGAATATAATTTGATTGTAGTTAAATAATACTTTTTTCCAATAAGAAAGGAGTTTTCTATGGAAATCAAAGAAATAAAGGTAAATATCGAAAAAAAGCGGCAAGGAATTAGGAAAATGTTTTTAATTCCTGAAGAAGGAGATATGGATAGTGGAAATCTACTTATTAATGAGTTTGACAACAATTATAGTATTACTGTCGAAAATCAAGTAGATCAACTAGACTTATCAAGTGCTATCTTTGATTTTATCCAATCAGAGTATTACAATGAACAAAAAGCATTTATTTACCTTGGAAATATTATTTCATTTCAAAAAAATGATGAGTATACTGATGTTTATCAGAAACTCAATCCAGTCTTTAAAAAATGTCAGTAATGTCTAAACACACATAAAAAAACAAGTTACTTTATTTAAAAAGCAACTTGTTTTTTTATGTTACTGATTAACTAAAAGCTCTTTTAAAGTAGGCCATTTCTGGTCTTTTTCAGAAAAGATTAAATTTTCTTTTCCACCGGCTTTTTCAAAAGGCCAGTCAATTGCGATGTCAGGGTCATTCCAAATAAGTCCACCCTCATCGTTAGGATGATAAAAATCATCACATTTGTAGACAAATTCTGTCACATCGGATAATACTACAAAACCATGAGCAAAACCTTTTGGAATAAAAAATTGCTTCTTATTTTCTGCAGAAAGAACTACGCCGTAATATTTTCCAAAAGTAGGAGAATCCTCTCGTAAATCAACAGCCACATCATAAACACAACCGTTTACAACACGAACCAATTTAGATTGAGGGAAGTTTAACTGAAAATGTAATCCTCTTATTACTCCTTTTTTAGAGCATGATTGGTTGTCCTGCACAAATTTGGTGGTAATACCAATTTCTGTGAATTCCTTCTCGTTGTAAGTTTCCATGAAGTAACCTCTTTCGTCTAAAAATACTTTTGGAGTCACTATAACAAGCCCCTCAATTCCTGTTTCTTCTCTTGCAAATTTTCCCATGATGTTTTATGCCTCCTTAAGTTTTTTTGAGCTATATTTAATTAAATATAGCTAATTTACTTTTTACGAAAACATTATAGCACGAAAGACTGGATATTTCAAGCAAAACAACTTAAAACATAACTATGAGATTATTATTAAAAATTTATCTAGTAATATATAATTTTTGTAGTTTTAAAAAAGTATAGTATTTTCTCTAAAATTATGATATAGTAAAAAAGCAAAAGGGAGTGAGAAATAATATGTTAGATTTTGAAGAAAACAAAAGACAATTAGATGACATGCAAAACAAATTAAAAGAATTGGGTGAATCTCTTTGACATTGCAAACTTAAGAAAAAAACTAAAAGAGTTAGAGGAGCAAACTAACAATGCAGCATTTTGGCTAGATTCAACAAATTCTAGCAAGGTTTTAAAAGAAATCAATCAATTAAAAAGTAAAATAGAAGAATATCAAAAAATAGAAAACAATCTTAATAGTGTTGTAGAAATGAACCTTCTAGTAGAAGAAGAAAAAGAAGAAAGTTTAGAAGAAGAACTTATAAATTCAATTAAAGAATTACAAAAAGAAATAGAAAAATTAGAAATTAACACTTTACTTTCTGGAAAATATGATAGCAATTCTGCAATTTTAACCATTCACCCAGGAGCAGGAGGAACCGAAAGTTGTGACTGGGCACAAATGTTATACCGCATGTATACTAGATGGGCTTTAGATAATGGCTATAATGTAAAAGAATTAGATTATTTAGATGGGGAAGAAGCAGGTTTAAAAAGTGTTACCTTTTTAGTAGAAGGTCAATATGCTTATGGATATTTGCAAGGGGAAATGGGAGTGCACAGATTAGTTCGTATTTCTCCTTTCGATAGTGGAGGAAGAAGACATACTTCTTTTGCTTCTTTAGAAGTATTGCCAGAAATTACAGAAGATATTGAAATAGACATTAATCCAGACGACTTAAGAGTAGACACCTATCGTGCTTCTGGTGCAGGAGGCCAACATGTAAATAAAACCTCATCTGCGGTACGTATTACACACATCCCAACAAATATTGTTGTCTCTTGTCAATCTGAACGCTCTCAAATTCAAAATAGAGAAACAGCTATGAAAATGTTAAAATCTAAATTATTAGACTTAAAAGAAAAGGAGCATAAAGACAAAATTGAAGATTTAAAAGGAAATCAAATGGATATCGCATGGGGAAGTCAAATTCGTTCTTACGTTTTTTGTCCTTATACCATGGTAAAAGACCATAGAACAAATTATGAAGTAGGGAATATTACTTCTGTTATGGATGGAGACTTAAACGATTTTATGAATGCTTACTTAAAATGGAAACAAAAACAATAAAATTTGTCAAACTAATATTATACCAACTTTCACCATCTTTCTTTATTTGAATAAAATATAAGTATAGGTTTGTTTATAATTAAATAAATCTATCATTTTAAATAAAGAAGGTGCCAATAATATGGACTCGAATATTGTTGTATTAAAATTTGGTGGCAGTAGTGTCGCAGATAATTTAAAATTAAATGTAGTTGCCAAGAAAATTATTGATTTTTATAAAGAAAATTTGAAAGTAGTAGTTGTCGTTTCAGCCCAAGGAAAAACTACAGACGGCTTAATTAAAGAAGCAAAAGAATTAACAAATTTGCCAAACGATAGAGAAATGGATGTACTACTTTCTACAGGAGAACAGGTTTCTATGTCGAAACTTGCAATTTTATTAAATTGCTTAGGATATGAGGCAGTTTCATTAACAGGAATGCAAGCAGGTATTAAAACTAACAACTTAAATCAAAATGCAAAAATCGAAAATATCGATACCACTCGAATTGAAGAAGAATTAGCAAAAGGCAAAATTGTCATTGTAGCGGGATTTCAAGGTTATAATGAAAAAGGAGATATTACCACATTAGGAAGAGGTGGTTCAGATACCACCGCAGTTGCTTTAGCAGCGGTATTAAATGCAAAACATTGTTATATTTTTTCAGATGTAGATGGAGTATATACAACAGACCCAAATAAAATTACTACAGCAAAAAAATTAGAAACTCTATCTTATGAAGAAATGTTAGAAATTGCAAATGAAGGCGCTAAGGTATTGCATAATCGTTGCATTGAAATAGGAGAAAAATATAATGTTCCAATTGTTACAAAATCAACTTTTAATAACAAACCAGGAACTATTTTGCAAGATGAAGAAAGACACAATATAGAGCAAAACAAATTACAAAACCAAATAGAAAGCAAGCCATATACTAAACAAGATAATATAGAAAATAAAACATATAACAAACAAGATAAAATAGAAGATGCAAGAGTAAAAAGCATTGTAAAAAATGATGATATAATTTATATTAACATGAAATATGATACGTATTCACCTGAAATGTTTTATAAAATATATGCTACATTAGTAAAAAATCAAATAGGAGCAAATCATCTTCAAAATAATAGCACACACTATACTGATATTAGTTTTACTTGTCCTGCATCTGCACTAAATAAATTTCAAAATTTATTAGAAAAAGACTTTAAAAGTTTTGATACTACTTATACAAATATATCTAGAATTGCCATAATTGGCCATGGCATTCGAAACGATGATACTATTTTAGAGAAAGTATTAAATATTATTGAATTAAACCAATTAGAAATTTATCATTTTGAAGTAAACGAATCAAAAATAGCAATGTTATTCACAACAAAAGTTTCAAACACCATATTAGAACAATTGCATAAAGAATTAGTAGAAGAATAAAAAGAGTCGCAAGGACTCTTTTTTCTTATACTTTAGAAATTTGTACTATTATAGTTCTAAAATAGACAAGACCGGAATATATATAATTTATACGAATATAGAGAAATAGGAGGATTTGTTAAAATGACATTAGAAGAAAGAAAAATGACAAATACGAATGTAATTCAAAATTTAATTTTAGAAAATAGAGAAAAACTTAGTATATCTGGAGTGCTAGACGTATTAAGCTTTGACGACCAAGTTGTTATCGTAGAAACAGAATTAGGACTACTTACAATTAAAGGAGAGAATTTAAGAATTAATAAGTTAAGTATTGATACTTCTGAGGTTATTGTAGAAGGAGAAATTTATAATCTTGCCTATAGTGAAAATGATTTAGATAAAAAAACAGGTGGATTCTTAAATAAAATTTTTAAATAGATATGCAGGCTCTAAAATAAAATTTTAAATAGAAAAGAGTAGGTGAAGACTTTGGAAAATAATGTACTTTTTCAATTATATTCTTTTTTTATTTATGGAATAAGTGGCATTGTTATAGGTATGTTTTTTGATATTTTTCGTATCCTTCGAAAATCCTTCCGTACACCAGACATCATTACTTATATAGAAGATATCTTATTTTGGCTAATTACAGGTTTTTTTCTAATATTTATTTTATTTTTTATTAGTAATGGCGAAATTCGTATTTATAGTATTATTGGTTTATTATTTGGAAGCATTCTATATATGCTTACTATTAGTAAATATTTTATCAACATTAATGTTTCAATCATTACTTGCATGAAAAATATATTATATCATATACTAAAATATCCAATCAAATTGTGCCAATTTTTATTACGAAAATTATTTAAACCTTTTACTTTTTTCGTCATTAATATTAAAAAATCATCATTAAATTTTAGTCAAAAAATAAAAAATAAGAAGAAAAAACACAATAAAAAAGAAAAAATGACTAGGGAAAGAAGGATTTTAGAAAAAAATGTAGAAAAATATATTTAGAATATATTTTATATCTAAAGAAAAAAAACTAGAAAAGTGAGTTAACTTATGAAAATAATTAAAAAATTATATAAAAAGGTTTTATTCGTTGTCATTAGTATTTATGTAATATGTATTTTTACTTCTCAACAACAAACATTAAACCGTTATCAAAAAGAAATAAATGAATATGATAAACAAATAGAAGAAGCAAAAGAAACACAAGATTCTTTACTTGAAATGAAAGAAAATGTAAATTCTCCCGAGTATATTGAGAAAATCGCACGAGAAAAATTAGGAATGTACTTACCAAATGAAAGAGTTTATATTGATATTGACAAATAATGGAAAAAAAGAGAGGTAAAATACCTCTTTTTTATTTACTTATATAAATTTTTATAGTATAATAATATCATTAAATCAAATAATTTATTTTCTTAATCAATATCCAAGAAAGGATTTAATAATAAATAACAGGGGGCTATATATGAATTTAGAAGATGCAACATTAGTAGAATTACGCCAAATTGCAAAAGAACAAGGCGTAAAAAATGTATCAAAATTAAAAAAGGAAGAATTAATAAAAATTCTTGAAAACTCTAAAATAGAAGAAACAAAAAAAGAAGAACCAATAGAAGCAGACATACTAGAAGAAAAAAATAATGCGCCAAGAAGATTTTATCCTTTAGTAAATGAAGAAATTATGCCAGAAGGGCCTGTATTGGAAGCAGGAGATGGCTATAAATTAACCAGTGAAGATGACAGAATTGTAGAAGGAATTTTAGAGATTTTGCCAGATGGTTATGGTTTCTTAAGAGGACCAAACTATTTATCTACGCCAAAAGATATTTATGTTTCACCAGTACAAATTAGAAGATTTCGTTTAGACAAAGGAGATAAAATAAAAGGAATTGCAAGACTTCCTAAAGAAGGAGAAAAATTTCCAGCTTTAATCTTTGTTGGAGAAGTCAATGGTGAAGCACCAGAAAAGGCTTATAAGCGTATTAAATTTGATGATTTAACACCAATTTATCCAGACGAAAGAATTCGTTTAGAAACTACTTCTAATGAATATGCTATGAGAATGATTGACTTAATTTCTCCGATTGGAAAAGGCCAAAGAGGTCAAATTGTTGCACAACCAAAAGTAGGAAAAACTACTTTATTGAAGAAAATTGCAAATAGTATTAGTGCCAACAACCCTGAAATTGAACTAATTGTTCTACTAATTGATGAACGTCCAGAAGAAGTAACTGATATGAAACGTTCTATTAAAGGAGAAGTCATTTATTCTACATTTGATGAATTACCAGAAAATCATGTTAAAGTAGCAGAAATGGTGCTAGAAAGAGCTAAAAGATTAGTAGAGCATAAAAAAGATGTTGTGATTTTATTAGATAGTATTACAAGACTTGCAAGAGCCTATAACTTAGTAGTTCCATCTTCTGGAAGAACCTTATCTGGTGGTATTGACCCAACATCATTACATAAACCTAAAAAATTCTTTGGTGCAGCAAGAAATATAGAAAATGGGGGAAGCCTTACTATTTTAGCTACTTCTTTAATTGAAACAGGAAGTAGAATGGATGATGTTATTTTTGAAGAATTCAAAGGAACAGGTAACATGGAAGTTCACTTAAATAGGACACTTTCTGAAAAACGTATTTTCCCAGCAATTGATATTAACAAATCTGGAACAAGAAAGGAAGAAAAACTATTAACTCCAAAAGAATTAGAAACTGTATTTGCTTTAAGAAAAGCAATGTCAAGTATGCCATTAGAAGAAGTAACAGAACAATTAATTAATCAAATGTTAAGCACAAAGAACAATGCAGAATTTATTGAAAAGATAGATAATTTTTTGTATAAGTTTAAAGATTAAAAATTTGTAGAAGTAATATTGATAAGAATATTAAGTGGAAGGTAGAGGGATAAAAAAGACTTTCTACTTGATATTTTTATTAATACTACTTTGCACAAAATCAAAGTTTTGTGCAAATAAGAGTAGGAATAAAACCATATATTATAGAATTACTGCTATTCCTTGCCATTAGCCACTTTCAGCTAATTCTATCTATATATTTAGACAACAAGTTATATTACTTTAATATTAAAATGTCTTATATTTAATCCTGGAGCTTTGTTATTTTAAGCTTATTATAAGTTTTTCTTAATCTTATATATAATTTTATTTTTTATATCTTAAATTTTAATTTTCTATATTTGTATTTTAATAATTTTTTTAAAATCTGCAAATGCCTATATTTCAGTATTTTGCTCAAATTTATAGACAATAAACTATATGTCTTTTTTATAAAAACGCCTTAAAATCGATTCTCGTGCGTCGCTTTTTTAGCCATTTTCTAGTATTTTTCAAAAACCATTGATTTTACAATATTTTAACAATTTTACATTATATAAATCATAATTTGTAAATATTCAAATTAAATTTCAAATGATTAACTTTATTAGTTAAATGTAAAAATGTCTTAAAATTCATTTTGAAGTTTTATAAAATGAAATTATTTTATAATATCATAATTAGAAATTTATTTTAAAAATTTTATAAAATATTTAAAAAAATTACATTTAAATTTATAAAAATTTTAGTCGTAACAAATGTTCGGTTTTAAAATTTAAAGCTTGTAACAATATAAAATTTTTAATTTTCAAAATCTTAATTTTAAATTATAAATTTTATTTTTATGTTTTCGTTTTACAAAAAAATTTTTTTGAAATATTTTTATAGAAGATTAATTATTAATTTTTATTTAATTTAAGATATCCATTTTTCAAAATTGCCCCTCTCTCCTACTCTTAACTTATGTAAGCTTAATTTATT
>CANPVM010000001.1 GCA_947581805.1 uncultured Clostridia bacterium | reverse complement strand
GTTTTTTGGTAGTACTTTTTACTACCGCTTGGTTTCTTCAAAGGTTTGTTTATTGTTTACTTTTCAATGTACTTTTGTTACTGGATTGACCGTGTAACGTTTTATATTGTACTACTAAAAAAAACATATGTCAATACTTTTTTTAAAGTTTTTAGTATTTTTTTTATTTTACTTTTTAAAGAGCAAAATAATAAACTAGTAAACTTCCTAAAGTATAAAATTTGTTGCTTTTGTTACTAATTTAATAATATGTTTTCTTAAGTTATTGTGTACTTAATTATAATAACATAATCTAGTTACAAAGTCAATACATTTTTAAAATATTTTGTCGTTTTTTGTTGTTTTATTTTCTTCCTGCTACATTTTCTATCTTAACATAATATTTTATTAAAATCAATAGTTTTTTCTTGGTAATTTTTACCTATCTATTTCTACTAAAATAACATCATCTCCAATACATTTTATTTGTTGCCATGGGATAACGATATCATTTGCACTAGAAAATACACTTATGAATTTATTGCTTCCTGGTACAATAATAGACGTAATACTTCCTGTTGCTAAATCTGCGCATACATCTTGCACAAATCCGAAGCCTTCTTCCATCTTTAATATTAATGACTTCTTTATGCTTAAAATCCAATCCTTTTTGTCCCATACTATTTCTCCTTTCTTCTAATATATTATATAAGAAGAAAAAAGTTGCTTGTTTTATCTTAAAATGCTTATTTTTTTATTGCTCAAGTAGAAAACCTGTGTTATAATACCATTATTCTATTTTTCCTGTCGCAGTAACGATAGGTTTCTATACACATAATAATTATTATAGTATAAGGAGGAACAAAAATGAACATATTATTATATGCCATTTTAGGAACTTTACTTGTGGTAGCTATAGTTGCTATACTTACAATAGGATTAACAAGGTATTACCATAAGAAATTAAAAAATTTTCATCCTATTTTTCTTGGAAAGTTAGATGATAACCAAGAGGATGATATAGCAAATGCAATGAAATATTTGAAATTAACAAATGGTATTTCAACAGAAAAGGTCTCAAATTGAGACCTTTTCTTATTTTATATATAATATAAATGAGTTACCAAAAGATAATTATTTATAAATTCTTTTTATATGCTCAATAGCACTTTTTTCTAAACGTGAAACTTGTGCTTGCGATATACCTATTTCTTCTGCTACTTCTACTTGTGTTCTTCCTTCAAAGAATCTTTTGTTTATAATCATTTTTTCCTTTTCATTTAATTTTTTCATTGCTTCTAATATTGTAATGTTTTCTGCCCAATATTCGTCTGTGTTTTTATTATCTTTTACTTGGTCCATTACGTATAAGTTTTCTGTTCCATCTCCATAGACTGGTTCTTGCAAGGATACTGGTTCTTGAATTGCATCTAAACTAAATACAATTTCTTCTTTATCTACTCCTAATTCTTTTGCTATTTCTTCTACTGTTGGTTCTTTTTGATTTTCTTTTATCATTTTTTCTTTTATGCTTAATGCCTTATAAGCTAAATCTCTTACTGAACGACTAACACGAATAGGATTGTTATCTCGCAAATATCTTCTAATTTCTCCTATAATCATTGGAACTGCATAAGTACTAAATTGCACATTTTGGCTTAAGTCAAAGTTGTCCATTGCTTTAATAAGTCCAATACATCCTACTTGAAATAAATCGTCTACATTTTCTCCTCTTCCATAAAATCGTTTAATTACACTTAGTACTAATCTTAAGTTTCCATTAATAAATTCTTCTCTTGCCTTTTCATCTCCATTTTTTATTTTGATAAATAACTGTGTTTTTTCTTCTGGACTAAGTACTGGTATTTTGGAGGTATCGACTCCACATATCTCTACTTTATTTCCCATAAAAAACTCCTTTAAATTAATGTTATTTTCATTATTTCCAAAGGAATTTTTTTCTATTCAATTATCGTACGACTGTTTTCGACAGTTAATGAGACAAAAGGGACAAATTACGTAAGAGGATAAGTTAACCGTTCGAGCGAAAGTAGGATGCGTCTCACTTATGCAGAGGCTAATGCCTCCAACATGTACCAATAGCACCAAAAAGCTCCCAGATTACTTCTGGGGGCTTTTTGTTTGGTTTTCTTCTCTTTGCTTTTTTAAGGCTGCAAAATATTGCTTTGCCTTATGTTTTACTCTGTTAATTTCAATGCCTTTTAAACTTCTTTCAATGATTTTTTCCATCACTTCGTCAGATACAATGTTTTCTACAATGGCTCGTTTTAAAATACCTTTCGTAAGCCGGTCCGATTCGATATTGTTTTTGAGAGTGAAGTAATGAATGGGATAATCTGGATGTTCTGCAATATCTTTTGCAATTTTTTGTACCTCTGCCCTTGCATACGCATTTAATAAAAACTCTTCTCTTCTTCTTATGAGTTCTTTATGGTGTGTAATAGAGCTGCTACCTGTTTCTTGTGTTTTTTTCCTCTGGTTGCTTATGGCTTTTTGCAATACTTGTTCACAAGTTTCTCTGGATACAAGATTAGTAACAATCGCATAATCCATTACATCTCGCAAACCTTTTTTAGTTAAGTAGTTATCTTTTGCCGTATTGGTTTGTGAATATGCTATGTCACTTTTAGCATAGGCTTCTGTGACTTCTTTTGCAAAGCTCTTTAATTCTTCGAAAGTCATCTTTTCTTTCTGTAATTGCTTAAAAGTCCGATATTCTCCTGCCATATTTTATCCTCCTATTAATTAATAAGTTGCTCTATTTATATTTACTATTTACATAATGCTATTATAGCATAATTTTTATCTCTTGTCTATCTAATTTAAGTTATTTTTTCGCCTTTTGCTTTATTATTGTAGCATAACTTTATACAATTATTATACGTTGTTCTTTTTATTAAACCTACAAATAAGGTAAAAGGAAATCATTTTTAGTACATTTTTTAAATTTTAGACCCGTCCCTAAAATTTACTATCCTGTTTTGCTCATGATTTCTTTTTTCATTTTTCCAATAATTTTCTTTTCTAAACGAGATATGTAACTTTGAGAGATTCCGCAACATATCAGCTACTTCTTTTTGTGTCTTTTCTTCTCCACTAATAAAACCAAATCGTAATTCCATGATATTTCGCTCTCTACTGTTTAATTTTTCAATAGAGGCTTTTAAGAGTTTTTTGTCCACTTCTTCTTCTATTCCTCTTGAAGTAATATCTGGGTCTGTTCCCAGTATATCGGAAAGTAGAAGTTCATTGCCATCTCCGTCTTGGTTCAAAGGTTCATCAATGGAGATTTCTCCTTTCATTTTATTACTTCTTCTTAAATACATTAAAATTTCATTTTCTATACAGCGAGAGGCATAAGTGGCAAGTTTGATTTTTTTCTCTGTATTAAAGGTGTTAACTCCTTTCATGAGCCCAATGGTGCCAATAGAAATTAAATCTTCTAGTCCTACTCCTGTGTTTTCAAATTTCTTGGCTATGTATACGACAAGTCTTAAGTTTCTTTCTACTAATATTTGTCTTGTTTCTAGTTTACCTTTTTCTAATTCCTTTAGTAATGTTTCCTCTTCTTCCACAGATAATGGAGGTGGCAAGCTTACATTTCCTCCAATATAATAAATTGGCAGGTTTTCTATTTCTTCTTCTTTTAAAAATTTGGTGTAGATTGTATTTACACTATCGACTAACATTTGTAATAAGTTCATCATTATCACTCCCCTCTGAACTTTCTTCTAATAAATCTAAGCCTATTAGGGCAGAATATTGTCCTTTTTTGCTTAATGAATAGTCGTAAATTCCTACAATGACATTTTGTACTATTTTATTTGTGTCTTCTTGTTCTATCATTACTTTATTTACTTTAAATCCTAGTAACATTCCATTTGTTTTACCAATTGAACTAAATGGAATGACTCGAAATCTAGTCATATATTCTAAATTTTCGTCTTCATAGACTTCTTTTGGTACATCACCTCCTATAATGTTATTTAGATTATTTAATATACTATCTGGTAATATGTTTTTTAGTTTTTCCTTTTCTACTACGATGACTGGCATACTCGTAATAGGATCTTTTAACATGTTACCAGTGTCTAACAGAGCAGTAGTAGTTATTTGTTTTTCTTTGAAATAAATGCTTATGGTGCAATACATATCTTTTTTACTAAATTTTGCTTTTACAAAGTGGAAGCAAATAGCTGTTATGGTGAATCCTACAATTCCTCCTAAAATAGCAATTTTTAATGGATATGTTCCTACATAGCTTCCATTTAACATGAATATTTCTTCTGGTTTTACAAAGTATAATAGTGCAAAAGCACATCCACCAAATACAAATGAAGTAAGGTAGAAAAATAATAATTCTTTTGCTAAGTTTTTTAATTTTTTTGCATGATAGGCTATATAGACCATTACAACAGATAACATTACTTTTAAAAGAAAATGAGAGTATATTTCTAAAATTTGCAGATATGCTAAAATGGAATAAATGCCTCCTAATAAAGCAGATAGTATGAGCCTTACATGATTCATTTTCTTTTTTAGTAGGTAACCTGTAGCAAATAGAATGATATAGTTCATACATAAGTTTTCTAGTAAAACTACGTCTAAATAGATTGTCATTCTAAATTCATTCCTTCCTCTCTTTGCTTGTAAGGCATAAAATTACTTTTTTTCTTTTTCATATATAATACAATCTTTCTTTTGAATTTTCTGTCATTTTTTAGGCACGAAAAAAAGAAATAATCTACAATATGTGATTATTTCTTTTTTTATTTTTTATTTTGTTTTCTTTTATTCTATGATTTGACTTTTATTTCATTCCTTTTTTGTTTCTTAAAAAAGAAGGAATATCTAAATCATTAGATGAGTTTGAACTATCTATTGGAGCTGGAATAGAGTTAATTTTCTCTCCCCATGCTTTGTCTACAATGCTACTAACACTGTTCATAGATGGTGTTTCTAAACCTTTATCAAATCCTGTTGCAATAACAGTGATAACGATATCTTCGTCTAGGCTTTCATCGATTACTGCACCAAAGATAATGTTTGCTTCTGGGTCTACACTTCTTTGTACTAATTCGGCAGCTGTGTTTACTTCATGTAATCCTAAGTTTGCACCACCAGTAATGTTAATAATAACTCCTCTTGCTCCTTCTATTGAGCTTTCTAGTAATGGATTTTGTACAGCTTGTTTTGCAGCATCTTCTGCTCTGCTTTCTCCAGATGCTCTACCAATACCCATGTGAGCAATACCAGTATTTAGCATAATTGTTTTAACATCAGCAAAGTCTAAGTTAACAAGACCTGGAACAGCAATTAAGTCTGATATACCTTGTACACCTTGTCTTAATACATCGTCTGCCATTTTGAAAGCTTCTACAATAGAAGTTTTTCTATCAATAATTTGTAATAATTTATCGTTTGGAATAACTACTAAAGTATCTACTTTTCCTTTTAAGCTTTCTACTCCACGATCTGCTTGTGATAAACGTTTTTTACCTTCGAATGTGAATGGTTTTGTAACAACACCAATGGTTAAAATTCCCATTTCTTTTGCACATGCTGCTACGATTGGGGCAGCACCTGTACCTGTTCCACCACCCATTCCAGCAGTAACAAATACCATATCTGCTCCGCGTAATGCTTCTTGAATTTCGGTTTTACTTTCTTCTGCTGCTTGTGCTCCAATATCAGGATTTGCACCTGCTCCTAAACCTCTTGTAATTTTTTCTCCTATTTGAATTTTTGTTCCAGCTTTTGATAAAAGTAAAGCTTGTCTATCTGTATTTACTGCTATAAAGTCTACACCTTTAATTCCAGACTCTACCATTCTATTTACGGCATTGTTTCCTGCTCCTCCAACACCTATTACTTTTATAGTAGCTGTTCCGTCTAACATTGTATTTTCTTCTGCACCTTCCATTAACATGATTTATTTCCTCCTTTTTTATTTGTCAAGGAACACATTTTATTTTTTATTACTTACACTTAATGTTAAGGTACGTTTACCCTATTTATGCATTAATGTTTATTTATAAATGTTCCTGACTTATTTATTTTTTTAATTTAATAACAAACTTACGAATAAAAGAATTCTTTAATTCTTTCTAATATAATGTGAATGATACTTTCTTTAACATTTGAATCAATATTACTAGATACTGTTTTTGCAAATGGTCTTGCGGCAATATATCTTACTAAAGAATAAGCTGTTCTGTATTCTGGTCTTACTGTGCTAATTAACCTACCTGTTGAGATTTTTACTGGAATATTTAGAATAACTTTTCCTGCTACATCACTTTTATTAATATTAGCAATTCCTTGTCCTGTTAAAATAACATTGTTAATTCTTTGTTTTACACCTTGATTTACAATATCTTTATTGACTAAAGAAAAGATTTCTTCAATTCTCGCTTCAATAATTTCAATTAGCTCTGAACTTTTAATTACTTTTGATTTTGTATCTTCACGACAAGTATTTAAAACAATTTCATTATCATTATCAATAAAGGATTTCATTGCTAGACCATATTGTTTTTTTAATTTGTCTGCTTCTTCTTGTTCAATATTTAGTACTAAAGCAATATCAGAAGTAATACTATCTCCTCCTAAAGGAATTGTGTTAGTATAAATGAAACCATTTCCTTCAAAGATACCAATATCAGTGTTTCCTGCCCCTATGTCTAGTAGCATAATGTTATCGTTCATTTCATTATTATCTAGCATAACATTTCTTTCTGCTAAACTAATAGGAACTAAACCATCTACTTCGATTCCTGCTTTTCTAAAAATAGAAACAATTTGCTTTACATAGTCTTTTTCTGCTAAAATTACTTGTGCATTTAATGTAAAGTTAGCACTTAAGTTTCCTACTGGGTCTGTTGTTACTTTTCCATCTTCTAATATAAATTTATCTGTAACAATATCAATAATTGTTTTTCCTTCTGGAATTTCTACATCTTTTACTTGCATAATTCCATAAGATACATCTTTTGTGGATATTCCTGCATATTTATCTTTTGCTTCTCTTACAACACTATTTTGCACAATGGTAATGTACTTTCCTGGAATCGTAACATAGGCTGAATGAATTTTTAAATCTGTTTCTGTCTCTGCCTCTTGAATGACTTTACTAATCGCTAAAGCAATATCATCTTCGTCTATTATTTTTGTTTTTTTGATTCCGTTACACTTATGGCTTGTGTTGCAGATAATTTCAATTTGATTAAAATTATTGACTTCGCCTACAACTAGACTTACCTTAGAAGTACCGATGTCAATTCCTACAATAATATCTCCGATAGCCAAAGTTAACTCCTCCGTTTTTCATTTAAATTAATTCTTACTTAGAATATTATATTTCACAAAAAAAGTCAATAGAATTTGTTATATTTTTGTAATATTTTTGTAATATTTTTGTAATAAAGTCTAATTTTGTTGTCTTATGTAAATTTTATAACTTTTCTATTGATTTCTTTTTTTATTAATATATTTTTTACCATATTTATATTGATTAAATCTCATTATTTTTCTTGTTCTTTATTTACTTGTTTAATAGTTGCTTCTGCTTTTGCAATAATTTTATTGCTTGCTAATTTTTCCACATAATAACGACGGATTGTTCCTAAATTATTGAACATTCTACCCACAAAAACGACCACAGCTGCTAAATAAATGTCAACATTTAATTTTTGTCCTAAATAGGTAAGTGCTATAGCCAAAATTGCATTTACAAAGAAACCGGAAAGAAAAATTTTCATATCAAAATTTCTTTTTAAAGTAGATGTAATTGCTCCAAATACAGAATCTAATGCAGCTATAATAGCAATTGCTAAGTATCCTGAATATGTATAAGGAATAGTAGGAATATTACTTCCTATTAATGCGCCTATAATGCATCCTATAATTATAGCAAATATTATCATTACTCATTTACCTCCTTTGCATAACGAAGCTGTAATAAATTCTTTCTGCCATTATATGCTTTTATACTAATATTTTTTTCTTGTTTCATTTCTACTGTTTTTCCTGTATTTGTATAACTGTCTATAAATCCACTATTTTTTAGACTTAATGCACTAGATAGATAGGTTTGGTTGCCAATTACCTTTACTACATATGGAGAAACAATTCTATCTTCATTTACTAAAATATAAGGTTCTACATCTACAATTTCTGTCATATTCAATATTCTATTATCATTAATTGAAATTGCTTCTGCTCCTGCTAACTTTAATTCATTAATCAGATATCTTAAATCGCTTGAAGTAATTGATTTTTCATCATTGTTTGTAAGAGTAATTATGATTCCTTCCCCTGTGACATCTGTTTTCCCTAATAATAAATTTGTTTGTGCTAATTCTTCTTCTAATAATTCTGATGCTTGTTCGTTAGAATCTATTTTTTCTTGATATTCTTGTATTTTATGTTCTGTATCAGTTAGTTTTTCTTCCATTTCTTCATATTTTGTTTTATAATCAGAAAGCATTGTTTGTAACTCTTCTTCTCTTGCTGTTTCAATACCTGTAATGTCTGTTTCTTCTACAACTCTAAATTGCATAAAAATGGTACATACTAATATGATACAAACGAAACCAATAATGATAGATAATACTGTTTTATTCAATATAACTCACCTCTTACTATTTCATATATTGAGCAGAAATCACTCCTGTATATTTTGGTATTTCCACTTTATTTAGTTTTTTAATACTAACTTGAATTCCCCAATCTCTTAAGTCATCAATATAACTTCCATTCATATTAACGGCAACTAGGCTTTCTGGATAGCCGATTGCTTTAATTGTAAAAGGAGAAGTTATTTTTTCATTATTAATCTTTACTACATTTCCTATGCAAGTAATAGAGGTTGTATTAACTAATCTTTGTCCGTTAATTGAAATTGCTTCTGCTCCTGCATTTTTAAGAGCATTGACAATTGCTCTTAAGTCTGCATCATGCACAATATGATCTGACACATCTTCTAATACACCTATTGGATTTGGGTCATCTTCTATTACTATTTCGACTCCTGGACCTTCTAAATTAGTAGTTCCAAGTAAATTGTTATTTAATTTAATTTGTTCTTCTGTTTCAGAAGATGTAGTATCATCTTTAGTAGATTCTTCTCTTATTTTTGTTAAATTTTTCTCTGCGACATCTAAATCATTTAATATTCTATCATATTTTTCTTTCCATTTTAATACTTCATCTCTTAAATTATCTTCTGAAAATCCTTTTGAAACTGTAGAATTCGCATTTTTAATGGTATTGATTTGAACGCAAATAGCAACTGTTAAAATAATACATACAATTCCTAAGGTAAAAGCTATTTTTCTTTTATTCATCTTTTCACTTCCTATCTTTATACTGTTTCTCTAAATACTGAATCTTCTTTATTTAAATCCATATTTACAAAAATTTCCCCTGCTTTTCCTTCTTCTCTTTCTAAAATACTCTTGATTGTTAATATTTTTGTATTTAAATTGGTACTATCTCCTAAATGGGCTGTTTTTCCTTTGGTTTCAAAAACAAGTAATATATTTTCTTTGTTTTCAATATCAACTCTTGTAATAAGTGAATCTATTTCATTGATTTTTGCTAGTTCCATTATTTTTAGTAATATAGATAACTTTTCTAAATCTTCTTTTACCAAACGATTTCCTGTAATAAAATCACTTGTTGGTGTAACTGCTCCTTGTAAAATTGGTAATTCGATTTTCTCTTGCGAAATTTCTAATAAATAACCCTGCTTGTCCAAATATATATAGCTCCCTGCATACTCCAATAAATATGCAGGCTCTCTCTCTTTTACTTGTATTATAATATTAGAAGGTAATTTTCTAATAATATTGACTTGCTCTATGTATGCATTTTGTTTAATTTGCTTTTCTACCTTGTTTTTACTAATTTGGAATGTATTTTGTTCTATTTTAATTTGAGATAAACTAATAATTTCATTCTCCGTTATTTTTTGATTTCCTTCTACCTGAATAGTTTTTATATTAAAAAGTGGTGAAAACATAGCACATACAATAACAATGATAAATAAGATTAATAATGTACTATATTTAATTATTTTTACTGTTCTTCTTTTCTTTTTTGCTTGCTTTTCTTGTTCTTCTGGTGAAAGAACACGCTTTTGAGTTACCTTCTTCTTTTTTTTCTTTTCTTCCGTTTCTTTCTTTTTATTTGGTGTTATTGTTTTTCTTTTTGCTTTGTTTTTCTTTGTTTGATTGCTTTTTTGTTTTTTTGTTTCTTTCTTTGATTCATCTTTTTTTGTTACACCAATAACAATCTCATTTTCAAAAGAGAACTGATTGTTTTCTGGTTTTAATTTTTTATTCGTTTTGTTTTTCCCTTTTCCTTTTTGTCGTTCATTTTTTTTATTCTTTTCTTTGTTATTAGAAAAAGATAAGTTTTTTTCTTCTTTTGATTTTTGTACCACTTTCATTTCACCTTCTTTTTAGGTATTTTTTATCTTAATGTTTGCTCCTATACTTTGTAATTTTTCTTCTAAGTTTTCATACCCTCTTTGAATATATTCAATATGACTTACCTGTGTTGTTCCTTTAATACCAAGTGCTGCTAGCACTAAAGCTGCGCCACCACGCAAATCATAACTTTCTACTTTACTTGCACTTAACTTTCGAACGCCCTTGATGACTGCCATTTTTCCTTCTATTTGAATTTTCGCTCCCATTTTTTGAAGTTCTTGTGTATATTTATATCGATTTTCAAAGATGTTTTCTATAATAACAGAAGTTCCTCTTGCTGTTGCTAACATACTGCCAAAAACTGATTGCATATCGGTTGGAAAACCTGGATATGGCATTGTTTTGATATCAACCGCTTTTAATTTTTTTGGAGCCTCTAAAGTAATCGTCTTTCCTTCTGTTTCAATGTTACATCCACATTCTTGTAATTTATGAAGAATAGGTGTAATATGCTCTGGCTCTGCATTCAATAATTTTAATTTTCCTCCTGTCGAGGCTACCATACATAGATAAGTCCCTGCTTCGATTCTATCTGGCATAATTTTGTAGCTTACTTCTTTTAATTGCTTAACACCTGTTATCTTAATAATATTTGTTCCAGCACCCTCTATTTTTGCTCCCATTTTATTAAGGAAGTTTGCTAAGTCCTCTATTTCAGGTTCCATTGCAGCATTTGTAATTGTAGTAATCCCTTCTGCTAAAACAGTTGCTAAAATAATATTTTCGGTTGCTCCTACACTTGGAAAATCTAAATCGATTTCTGTACCTATTATTTTATCACATTTACAGTGAATAAATCCACCCTTTTCTTCAATATTTATTCCTAATTTTCTAAATGCACTTAAATGTAAATCAATTGGTCTTGCTCCAATTTCACACCCACCTGGATAAGAAAAAGTGGCTTCTTTAAACCTTCCTAGAATAGCTCCTGCCATAATAACAGTAGAGCGCATTTGTCTCATCATATCTTCTGGAATTTTTGTTTTTTTCATTGGTTTTGTATCAATCATTATTTTACCATGTTCTTTTTTTACTTTGCAACCTAAAAGTCTTAAGATTTTAAGTGTAATTTGTGTATCATGAATATTAGGTACATGATAAAGTTTCGTTACTTTTCCACTTAAAATGGTTCCTGCTATAATAGGAAGAGAAGCATTTTTGGAACCAGAAACAGAAATCGTTCCTTCTAATTTCCTTCCTCCTTTAATTATGTAGCTAAGCATTTTTCTTTCCCCTTTCTTGCTTATTTTTCATTTTTAGTAAAATTCTATTTAATAGTTTTTTCTATTAAATAACAATTCTGCTATATATTATGTTGCATTCAAAAAAAGGGTGAAAATGTTTATCCTTTATTCTATTTTCGTAACATTTCTTTTATTTCTTTTATTTTAGTAAGGGTAGTTATGTATCCTACATTATAACAATAATCTATTTTTTTTGTATTAAAAACGCTTGCTTGAGATAAATCTAAATCTAAAACAAAGTCGCTTTGCCTCATTGCTTCTTCTGCTCTAGCATCAAATAAAATATCCACTGCTTTAAAAGCAACTTCATAGATATTTTTTGGTTCATATGTTAGCCCTGCTGAAAATTTAATGGTTAGTACTTTATCTACTCCTAACTTTTTCACTTCTCCTGCAGGCACATTATCTAAAATGCCTCCATCTACAAATTTATGTCCTAAGTATTCACATGGTGCAAATACGCCTGGATAACTACTACTTGCACGAACTGCCTTTTCAACAAGAGCATCTGTTAAATAATAATTTTCCTGTTTTTCTTGATTCGTAAAAACATACTTTTTACTTTCTACAATATCTACCGTAGGAATAGCAATTGGCATAGGAACTTCTTTGATAGTTTTAATATTTTTTCCTCTTGCACATTCTCTTAATGCAATCTCTATATTTTCTCCAGATAAAAGACCATATCCTAGTAAACTTTTCGAAGTTTTTAAGTTTCCTGCAAAATGCCTTGCATCTGTTTTCATTATTTCTTTTGCAAAATATTTAAAAATCTCTAACATTTTTTCTGGCTTATACCCCATGGCATATAAACTTGCTACAATACTTCCTATACTGGTTCCTGCCACAGCATCTATTTTTATTTCATTTTCCTCTAACGCCTTAATAGCTCCAATATGAGCTGCTCCTTTTACGCCACCACCTGCTAATGCCAAACCTAATTTCATATTTTACACCTTCTATTTTTTATCTTATTTACTATTTTTTGCTAAAATATCATTTCTAGCATAAATAGAATTTGGATGAATTAATTTTTGTTTTTCAATTCTTTTAGGAATAGTATCATTGTCAATATCCCATAATATGGTTTTATCTAAATTATTGCTATCTTTATATATTTTTCTTAATTCTTCTACTTCATTGTAATTTCTTCTATCTTCGAGTTTATCTGCTAAATAAATAATTTTATCAAGCAAAGTCATATTAGCTCTTCCTGTTGTATGATAATATATAGCATCTTGCATTTCTTTCGTAAAACCATATTTTTTCCATGCTATGTGTGCTCCTACCTTACCATGCAGTGCAATAACGTTTAAGTAGTCAAACTCATCTAATGGTATATTATTTTCTTTTGCATATGTATAATATTCTTCATTTGTCATTTCTTTTGCTATATCGTGAGCTAATGCTGTTAACATTGCAATTTGTTCATCATAATGGTGAGCTTTAGCAATTTCTTTTGCTTTTTTCATAGTTGAAATCGAATGTAAATATCTTTCTTCTGATAAAATTGCTTTTAAGTCTATTGTTATTATTTCTAGCAATTCTTCTTTTTCTGTTTTGTTCATCTCGTCTACTGATTTTACCATGAAATTTCTCCTTTTTCATTTTTTGACTTTTTATCTATAGTAAGCCACGGGGTTTTAAATTTTTTGCTCCGTCCATAAAATTTAAATTAGTACTTTACAATTAATTTATTAAATTTGCTATTAATATAAGCTTCTAATTTTTGCATAAATTCTTCTTTGTTTATTTCTTTTTTTGCTACCATGTCTAAGCCTTTTTCCCAGCTTGCTGTTAGTTTTGGGTTTAACATATCTGGCATCGAAGAAGCAACTACATCATAAATGATTTCTCCTTTTTTCGTTGGGGTAATCATTTGTGTTTTTGTATTAATTGCTATATAAGAAATTTTTTCTAGTTTTTTAATAATTTCTGCTCTTGTTGCACTAGTTCCAATTCCAGCTCCTTTTATTTGCTCTCTTAATTCCTCTTCTTCTATTAGTTTTCCTGCATTTTCCATAGCAAGTATCATAGAACCTGAATTATATCTAGTTGGTGGAGAAGTTTCTGAATCTTTTGTTTCAAAGTTTTTGATATTAATTTCTTGTCCTTTTTTTAGACTATTTAAAATATCTAAGTTTTCACTATCTTTTTTTTCTTTTGAAGTTTCTTGTTCGTTTGTGTCTCCTTGCATTTCTTGTGTTTGTTGCTTTATTTCTTGTTCTGCATTATTTACTTTCAGCTGTTTTTCTACCTGTTTTTTTCCTCCGTCCCCAGATACAGCTAAGTAGCCAATATTGGTACAAACTTTTCCACTGGTATTAAATTCCTCTTCCTCTATTTTTACAGTAACAGAAATTTTATGATATTCTGCTGGTGGAAAGAAGATAGCTAGAAATCTTTTTACGATTAGTATATAAACTTGTTTGTGTAAATCTTTTAGTTTTTCATAATTTTCGAATCCCTGTCCTGTTGGAATAATCGCATAGTGGTCTGTAATTTTGCTGTCGTTAACGTATTTTGTTTTTACTAAATTGGTAGAGTACGTTTCTTCTGCCATTTTCCTCAAATAGCTTTGTATTTCTTCATTATGGAAGCCTTTGGCTAGTCCATTTAAATTTTTGGAAATGACTTTGGCTACTGCGGTAGATAAAACTCTTGCATCTGTTCTTGGATAAGTAACTAGTTTTTGTTCGTATAAATTTTGAATAATTTCTAGGGTTTCATCTGGTTTTATTTTAAAACGTTTTGTACATTCATTTTGAATTTCTGCTAAATTGAATAAAAGTGGTGCATTTTCCTTTTGTGTACTTTTTTTTACTTCTTTTACAATTGCTTTTTTGCCTTTGAGAGATATAATAAAGTCTTTGGCATCTTCTAATTTTTTAAATCCTGATTCATTATATAGTTTTGGTGAATCTTTTAATTTGGATTTTTCACTTACTTTCCATTCTGCTTTAAAAGAACTAGTTTGGTCTCCAAATTCACCAACTATTTTATAAAATGGCGTTTTTACAAAATTTCTAATTTCTCTTTCTCTGGAAACTACCATTCCTAATACGCAAGTCATAACACGCCCAACTGATATAGAGGCTCTTTCTTCCTCAATTTCTTTTGCTACTCTTTTTCCATAAATAATAGAAAGCAATCTTGAAAAGTTAATTCCTATTAAGTAATCTTCTTTTGCTCTTAAATAGGCAGAATCCGATAAGCTATTGTATTCTTCTAAATCTTTTGCCTCTGCAATTCCCCTTTTAATTTCTTCTTCAGTTTGAGAATCAATCCATACACGTTTTTTTTGTTTATTTGTTACACCAATCATTTGGTCTACTAAACGATAGATATATTCTCCTTCACGCCCAGAGTCAGTCGCTACATAAATGCAAGTAACATCGTCTCTTTTTAAAAGATTTTCAATAATATGGAACTGTTTTTCTACACTTGGAATGACTTCATATTTATATTCTTTTGGCATAAAAGGAAGTGTGTCAAGCCTCCATAGTTTTAGCTTTTCGTCATATTTTTCTGGATATGACATAGTAACTAAATGGCCGACACACCAAGTTACAATCCAATCATTGGATTCTAAATATCCATCTTTCCTGGTTGTATTTATTCCTAATACTTTAGCAAATTCCATAGCAACCGATGGCTTTTCTGTAATTAATATTTGTTTTGGCATGTTAAACATCCTTTTCTTATTTGCAATTGTTCATTTTAAAATAATTATTGTACTTGTATAATATCCATTTCTGATGTAAAATTAGAATTTCCATATGGATAAATAATATAAATTTGTCCGTCCAGTCCAATAAAGAAATAATTAACATTATCTGTTACATACATGGCATTGTTGATATCTCTTTTATATACGGTTTGGCCTGATGACGTTAATGCTTCTGATATGGCTTCTGCTTGTTTATTAGCTTCCTTTATTTGTTGTTCAATTTTGTTATTTACTTCTTTTTTATCTATTCCTTTTGCTTCTAATATTTCATTTAAAGTGACTTTTTGTTTTGTTTCTATATCATAATTATAAGCTTGTACAATTACTCTTTGTGCACTATTTCCCTCTTTTAAGGTTGCTTTAATTACTAAAGATAAAATATTTTCATTTAGGTAAGCAAAATAATCTATATTATAGATAGTATAATTTTCTGTATTGGATAATATTTGGTTGGCTTTATCTGCAAAAACCGATTGTGTTGTTACATTAAATTCGTTTGCTACATCCCCTGATACATTAAATACTGGTAAATGAATGTTAACACTATATTTTTCATCTTGTTCTTGCTCAATGTCATATACAGAGTAGATAATATCTTTATCTTCTAATCCAGATATTTTTTCAATATTTTCTATATTATAGCCTTGGTCAGAAAAAGAATTCGTAAACAAAGCATTAAATTCTTCTTTTAACTCTTCTAAATCTAATTCTTTACTTGTAGTATGCTGTTCCGTTACTTGATTATTAGTTACATTTTGCTCTTGCTTATTTCCAAATATTTGATAATACACTCCTACAACAATTGCAAGAATACAAATGATAGTAATGGCAATATATAATAGATTTCTTTTATTCATTTTATTAGGTAATCCTCCTATTTTCTTTTTTCTCATTATATCATTTGTTTTTGTGCAATGCAACAAAAAAATTCATGTCTTAATATCTTCTTAAATCAATTGACTATTCACGTTTTTTGTAGTATGATAAGAAGGTAGAAAAAAGGAGGAAATACAATTTATGTTATGTTCAATTTGTAATAAAAATACAGCCGTTATTTTTATTAATAAACAAATGCCTGATAATTCTATTGCAACTGAAGGGTTATGCTATGAATGTGCAAAGAAAAAAGGGGTCAATCCTTTAGATGCTTTAACCAAGCAAGCAAATATTTCGGAAGAAGATATTAAAAATATGACGGAACAGTTAGAAACTATGTTTCAAGACATGTCTTCTAATATGGATATGGATGCTGCTTTTCATATAGAACCATTAGATAATAATGAGGAGCTCGAAGAAGATGATGCTCAATCACCAAATGCAATTCCTCTTGGTGCTATCTTTTCAAATATTTTTGGTAAATCTCAAGGAGATAATACGGATTCTAATTCTTCTAGCACCGAAAAGAAAAAAGTAAAAGTAGAAAAGAAATCAAAGGAAAAAAAGAAAAAGGCCTTAGATACTTTTGGAACCAACTTAACAAATAAAGCAAAAAATAATGAAATTGATATGGTAGTTGGTAGAAACAAAGAAATTCAAAGAATGATTCAAATTTTAAATAGACGTTCGAAAAATAATCCTTGTTTAATTGGTGAACCTGGTGTTGGTAAAACAGCAATTGCACAAGGGTTAGCTCTAAAAATTGCTGCTGGAAGAGTTCCTGCAAAACTACTAAATAAGGAAGTTTATCTTTTAGATATGACAGCCATTATTGCTGGAACACAGTTTAGAGGTCAATTTGAAGCTAGAATGAAATCGATTATGGATGAATGCAAAAACCTCGGCAATATTATCTTAGTTATTGATGAAATTCACAATATTATTGGTGCAGGTGATGCAGAACATTCGATGAATGCAGCAAATATTTTAAAACCAGCCCTTGCTAATGGGGAAATTCAATTAATTGGAACTACAACTTTAAAAGAGTATCGTAAATATATTGAAAAAGATACTGCCTTAGAACGTAGATTTCAACCAATTATAGTAGAAGAACCTTCGATTTCTGATTCTATTGATATTTTAGAGGGAATTAAGAAATATTATGAAGATTTCCATAAAGTAAAAATTTCAACTGATGTCATTAAACAAACGGTAATTATGTCTGAAAAATATATTCATGACCGCTTCTTACCAGATAAAGCCATAGATATTTTAGACGAGGCTTGTTCTCGCATTAACTTAAATAACAAGGCTTTATATAAATTAGAAGTACTAAAAAATGAGTTAAAGGAAGTACAAGAAGAAAAAGAAGAAGCAGCCCAAGCAGATTCTACCGAAGACTATCAAAAAGCAGCAGAGTTAAAAGCAAAAGAATGTAGTTTAATAGAGCAAATTAATCAAATTAATTCTTCTTTAAAACTAACCGAACTTACAATTCAAGATATTGCCGAAGTAGTTGAAAGTTGGACAAAAATTCCTGTGAAGAAAATTACAGAAGAAGAAACTTTGAAACTATTAAACTTAGAACAAAATTTGCATCAAAGAGTGATTGGACAAAATGAAGCCATTGAAGCTGTTGCTCGCTCTATTCGTAGAAGTCGTGCTGGACTTAAAAGTACAAAACGTCCACCATCTTTTATTTTCGTTGGACCTACTGGTGTTGGAAAGACGGAACTTGCTAAAAGTTTAGCTTATGAAATGTTTGGCGATGAAAATTCGATTATCCGTGTTGATATGTCTGAATATATGGAAAGTCACTCTACTTCTAAGTTAATTGGTTCTCCTCCAGGTTATGTAGGTTATGATGATGCAGGACAATTAACAGAGAAAGTAAAAAGAAAACCATATTCTATTGTGCTACTTGATGAAATTGAAAAAGCACATCCTGATGTCTTTAATATCTTACTTCAAGTATTAGATGATGGTAGATTAACCGATAACCAAGGTAATACCGTTTCTTTTGAAAATACTATTATCATTATGACTTCCAATGCAGGTTCTAACTTAAATACTAATTCCATTGGTTTTGGTGGTAACGCTATTTCGAATAAAGGAAAAATATTAGATGCTTTAAAGCAAAGCTTTCGTCCTGAGTTTTTAAACAGAGTTGATGAAATTGTTGTATTTGAACCATTGAATAAAGAACAATTATTAGAGATTGTAGATTTAATGTTAGAAGATACTAAAAAAGCTTTAGATGACAAAAATATTGTATTAGAAATAACTCAAGATGCAAAAGAATACTTACTTGAAAAAGGAACAGACTTAAAATATGGTGCAAGACCTTTAAGACGAGCTATTCAACGTTATTTGGAAGATGAATTATCGGATATGATCTTAAAACAAGAATTAAAAAACGGACAAAAAGTTGTAGTTTCTAGTGATGCTGAAAAATTGTTATTTTCTGTGGAAAAATAGCAAGTGAAAATATATCTCTTTATGCAAATTTATAGCCTAGTAAAAAAAATATACTAATTGATGTACTATAGGAGGACTTATATGGCAAAACATATACCAAATATACTAACTATTTTGAGATTTATATTAATTCCATTTATTGTAGTATTTATCGCTTTTAATAATTATATTGCTGCTTTTGTTGTTCTTACTATATCTGGAATTACGGATATTTTAGATGGCTTTATTGCAAGAAAATTTAATTTTATTACCAATTTTGGGAAATTAATTGATCCTCTTGCCGATAAAACCACTCAAATTTCTGTTTTAATAACACTAGCATTAAAAGATGTGATTCCATTTTGGATATTACTTGTGGTATTCTTAAAAGAATTTTTAATGATAGCAGGTGCTTCTTTTCTTTATGGTAAAGAACTTGTCGTATCTAGTAAATGGTATGGGAAATTAACCACCGTATTATTTTATATTGCGATTGTATCCTCATTTTTAATTTATACTTGGAATACCCCTTTAATAGGACACCCTGAATATTCTACTCCTATGCTTCCACAATTTGATATTTATATTTATTATTTGGCTTTGGCTTCTACTATCTTTTCTTTAGTAATGTATTTTCAAGCCTTTTATCGCCAAGGTTATTTAAAAAAGGAAAATTTAAAAATTCAAGAGAAAAAATAAAGAAGCGGTTCAATAAGAAATTTCCTACTATATAAAAAAGCGCCTAAGATTTTCTAGTAAATGTAAATTTTAAGAAAATCTTAGGTTCTTTTTATTTATTTTCATAAAAATAATCTATGATGCCATTATAAATTCCCCAAGCAAGTTTATCTTGATATTCATCTGTTAATAATAATTGTTCCTCCTCTAAGTTCGATAAAAATCCACATTCTACAATAGAAATTGGTATTTCTACATGTTTCATAATATACACATTTTCTAATTTCATTGCTACTCTTTTATTTTCTTTCTGTATAGCCTCATTTAAGTTTTCTTGCAGACTTTTTGCAAGCTTTATGCTTTGCTCATTTCCTTCTTTATAAAAACATTGCCAGCCCCAATATTGCTCTTGTGGAATTTTATTTAAATGAATAGACACAAATAAATCTGCAGATGATTCATTCCCTATTTTTACACGGTTGTGAATATCAGATACTTTTTTTTGCTTTAATGTTTTACTATCTAAATCATAAATTGCATTTTCATCACTCCTAGTTAATATAACTGTACTTCCTGATTGCTCTAATAATGTTTGCAACTTTAAAGCAATCTTCAAATTCGTTTCTGCCTCTGTTGTACCGGTACTACTTTGTGCCCCTTCATCTGGCACACCATGCCCAGCATCAATGACAATTACTTTATTACTAACTGGTAGCGCAACTGTTGGTGTAGTATTTTTGACTTGTGCCGATTGAATAGTAAAAGCCAAAACTGAAATAGCAACAAACATACTAACAATTAGTATTCTTTTTTTATTTAAAACAATCATGAAAAAAACTCCCTTTTGATACTTTATATATCATATGAGAGTTTTTGTATGTTTATTCTTTCTTATATAAATTTTTAGTTCCAATATGTACTAGTTCTATAAGAGTAAGCAGAATCTTCTGTTAAACCTTCCATAAATCCATACATAAAAGCTCCAAAAAATATAACTACCCAAATAGCAAATGAAATAGCTCCTGTTACTATTCCTGTAATTCCCATTGCCTTTCCTTCTTTTTTAACACCTAATATTCCAAAGATTACAGCTAAAATAGAACAAGGAATAGATAAGAACCAAAAACACCATAAAACAATAGATACAATTCCTAATACTAAAGATGCAATATTAAACCCATATATTTTTTTCGTTGTGTTTTGTACTACTTCTGTATTATTATCTTCTACCATGTTACATTCCTCCTTTACTTATACCTTTATTATACATGATATGAATTTTTTCGTCAAATTTTTACAAAATATTTCTTAAAATAGTAAAAATGACTATTACGACTAAGAACATTATCCAGAATTTTGTTGTTGGATATAAGAAAGTGAGAATATCTTTTTTACGAAATGAATTGATGATAAAAATAACATTTACTATTATAAAATAAAGGATGGTAATGAAGAACACAGGATGGTAAGCAAAACTAGCCGAGAAATCTCCCGCCAGAAAATTGATTACACACCTTGTCCCTTGGCAACTTGGGCATAAAATGCCAAACGTTTTATGAATGATACAAGGTGGTAATAGTGTAAATAGCTCTGATTGTATCATAATAAAAATAATTAGAACTAAAAATAAAATTCCTAGTTCTAATAATAACATTCTCTTTATTTTTTTGTTCATATTTCCTCTTTTTCTTCTTCTATATTTTCTTCTTGATGCTTTCTTCTATCAATTACATAAGTACTTCCTTGAATTGTTTTTGCTAAGTGTTTTACATTTGCACCTGCTTCTCCTATTTCTAGAACATTAGCAAATTTACCTGGTTCTACTTCAACTACACCAATTGAGATAGATGTAAGTGGAAATTGTTCAATAACTCCTTTTCGATTTGCTACTTCAATATAACCTTTTTCTGCATCGTCGTCTGTAAAATATTTTTTTACATTTAAATCAAAATCAGCAATAATATTTTGGCATATGATATCATAATCTGTTTGCGCAATAATGGCTACGAAATCATCGCCACCAATATGTCCTACAAAGCTATCTTCATATTCATCTGTATGTACATTTTTTAAAATTGTTTTGGCTGTAAATTTAATAATTTCGTCGCCTTTTAAGAAGCCATAGACATCATTATAAGCTTTAAAATTATCTAAGTCTAAATAGACCATCGCAAATGGTTCTTTTGCTAGAAAACGTTTTTTCATTTCTGCTTGGATTTGTACATTTCCAGGAAGTCCTGTTAAAGGGCTTACTCTTCTGTTAATGTAAATTAATTTTAGTACATTTTGAATAGTATAATATAAGTATTCTTCATCAATAGGATGTTTTATATAGTGTGCTACACCTAATTTTAACATAGCTAAACGGTGTTCATGTTCTTTATTAGAAGAAAGTACAATAATAGGAGTAATGGTATTATCTTCATCTTGTTTTATTTTTTCACACATTTCAACAGAATCTTCATTAATAGTATCTTCATTAATAATAATAAGAGATGGAATATTTTTTAAAGCAATATCTAATTTTTCTGTTGCAACACTAGTAAATCGATATTCCTTATCGTTTTTAAACATTCTTTTTAATGTTTCTTTTAAGTCTGGACTATCATCAATTAAATAAATCTCTTGTACCATAATTACTCCTTATTTTTGTTCTTTATATTTTCTTTTAATTTTGCTAAATCTACTTTTTGATTTAAAAATGCTGTTATACTTTCTGATTTCATACTAGGAAAAGCTTTCTTCAAACGATTTGCCTGCCTATATATTTTTAGTTTTAATTTTGCTTGTGTTATTTTTAATTCTTTAATCATTTTTTCAATATTTTCAATACTATTTTTTTCTATTTCTACTGTCTTTAATTTTGCTTTTTCTTTTAATTCTTTTAATTCTTTTACTTTTTCTATAATATTATCACTTAACTCATTTGTTCTTTTAATTGCAGATTCAAAATTGGTAATAGCAATAATACTAAAGATTAAATCTACTAATATGGCAATTCCTAAAATGCTATCTGTATAAAGTAAAATATTAGTAGGAACCTTGGTAATATAGCCTTCTATAAAAGGATGAATAAAACAAATAAATAACACTCCTAAAATACCCCAAAAGAGTGAATTTTTTAAACACACTCTTCCTTGAAAGTTCCATTTTAGGTGAGAATAATCCCAATATTTTGTTTTAAATACTTTTTCTAAAAACACACCTACTAAATATTCCCATAATGATAACAGAAAGAAAGCTGCTAAAAATAATAAAATTGGCTTTTCTTTTAGAAAATTGAGACCTAATAGCATAATTAGTGCACCAAAACCATAGATAGGACAAAAGGGTCCATTGAGAAAACCACTATTAACAAATTTCTTTTGTTCTATTGTTTTAGATACAGATTCTAATACCCAACCTGCAAAAGAATATAATATTAAATATGTTATAAAATATAGTATTGTTGTCTCTATATTCATTGTATACCCTTTCTTTTTGTGGTTTAAATATTTGCCACTCCTGACACTTCTGCTTCTAATCCATTAATATTATAAGCTTTGATTGTAATTTTATTTTCTCCGCTTGTAAGTGGTTGCTTAAAATCAAATTGTTTCGTATTTAATGATGTTCCTGTATTTTGAGGATCTGTTGAATAATATACGCCATTTAAAGTATATTCGATTTTTTGGATTCCTTCTTCGTCTGTTACTTTAATTATTAAGTCATTGCCATCTTTGGCTAATTCAATAACTGGCTTTTTTACCCCTTTGAAAATTTGCTCTTTTGTTGTTTCATTTCCTTCCATATCTACGGCAATAATCGTTAAAGTATTTTCTCCTTTTAAAATATCAATTTTTTCTTCTATTTGTTTTGGTGAATCTTCTCGCACTTCCACTGTAGTTTCATCTTCATCATTCCAATAATAGGTCATATAACTTAAAGCTGTTTCATCTTTTGCTACCATTTTTACTTTTGAACCTTCTACCAATAGTTCAATTTCTGGTTTTGTTACATCCCCGTCTTCTAATTCATACGTGTTGGTATATGATACTGTTTTTCCTTCTATATCGATAATCTTTATTTTTAAGTTATTATTTCCCACTGGTATCGTGATTGTTTCTTCTAACTCTACTCTACCTTTTCCTTGTAAGATAATTTCTTGGTTTTCATTCCAACTATAAACAATTCTATCAATGATTTTATCATGTTTTACCGTAAGTAATAATTGGTTTCCTTCTTGACTAATTTCTACGATAGGCACACTTTCCATTGACTCTTTGTTTGTGAATAGAGCAAAGGATGATTGTCCCACTAAAATACAGCCAAAAACAATACATAGAATGGCAAAAATTCTAAGAATTGTTTTTATTTCCAATGGTCCACCTTTCTTTTTGTTATTATTCATATATAGTATTTGATTCATTCTTTCCTCCTTGTAAAACGAAAACATAAAAATCCATCTTTTCAAACTATGAAAATTATATCATAAGCATTTTTTAATGTAAACTATTTTATTGAAAAATCTAACAGCAACTGAAATTAGATAATATTTTTTGAAAAATTTATATAAAAAATACACAATTAGGGTAAATTTCCTAATTGTGTATTATTGTATTATAGTAATATATACTTTTTAATGAAGATTACACTAGATGCTATAATAGCTAATGAACCTGCAATTAAGGTAATGCATTGTGCATTAATTCCTGCTCCTGTTTTTACAGATAAAATAACTGGTGCATCATCAATATCATCTTCTCCTGGTTTTTCGTTATTTGGAGTAGAATCAATATCTGGTGTATTGCTATCATTTTTGTCCTTACTAATTTCTGCAATATTGATTTTTAATCCAAAGTTATCTTTTCCATTAATCCAAGTAAGTAATATTTCAACTTCTGCTGATTCTCCTGGTTGTAATAAAGTATCTTTCAATTGATCAGTTACTACTTTTCCATCTACTTCTTTCCAAGCTGGGTTGTCTTCTGCTACAAATTTTAGTCCTTCTGGAATGTAGTCTGAAACTTCTGTTGCATAACCTGCGATTTCACCTTCATTGGTAACTCTAATTTTATAACGGAATTTAACAATGACTTTATTTAAGCTACTTTCTTTGATTTCTACTTTTACTACTTCTTCTGGATTGTCTTCTGCTTTATGACCCGTTTGTGTAACAGTTTCTTTTCCATTATCAATTACAATAGCCTCTGTTACCCATTTTCTTAATGCTAAATCGAAATATTTTACTTTTACTTTTTCTATATCTTGGTCATCTTCTTCTTCAATCCATTTATCTGGAGTAGAATCTTGATCAATAACATCATTACCATCTTTGTCTGAATCATCGGAAATTTGTGCTTTATTGATTAAAATTCTGTCTGATGTATTTGGCTCTGTTACTTTAAAAGCAATTTTTATATCACGATAATCAGGCTCTTGCATTGTTTCTGTATTAAATTGTTTTAATAAGTTATTTCTTCCAGTTGCATCTTCTTGTTCCTTTGATAGGTAATCTGTTTTTATACTTACTGCTTTTGTAATATCTTCTGTTTCTTCTCCATTTTCATCTATCATAACCCATCTATATTCTTGGTTGATAGCATGTTCTGGTAAGAATTCTAATCCTTCTGGTAAATCATCTTTGATTTCTTTTGCATAACCATCTTTGGTTCCTTCGTTATAGATTCTTAATGTATATGTTACAATATCTCCATTTTGAACTTCTACTGGTTCTTTGGTATGTTCATACATATATTTACCGTCTTCGGTTACTTTAAATTGTGGAACACGATTGGTTACTTCCTTATCATTTACTCCTGTAATAAATTTTCTTAATGCTAAATCAAAATAAGTTAGTTTAAGATGCTCTTTATCAATGTCATCTTCCTTTTCTTCATTGTTATCTGGAGTAGAATCTTTATCTTCTACTTCTTTTCCACTTTCGTCAGAGTCATCAGAAATTTCTGCAATATTAGTGATAATTCCTTCATACGTATTGAATGCCACAACTTTAAATGCCACTTTTACTTCCTTATAATCTGGTGAAGTTTTTGTGCTATCAAAAGCTTCTATTAGGTTTTCTCCTGCTTCCTTTTCTTGTTCTTTTGATAAATAGTCTGTTGTAATAGATACCGCTTTTGTTACATCATCTGTTTCTTCTCCATTTTCGTCTAACATTACCCAACGATATTCTTTGTTTGTTTCATGTTCTGGTAAAAATTCTAGTCCTTCTGGAATATCATCTTTAATTTCTTTTGCATAACCTGCAATATCACCTTCATTATAAATACGAAGTGTATATTCTACGATATCTGTGCTACTTACTTCAATTGGCTCTTTAGTATGCTCATAGATGTAATTTCCATTTTCATCTTTTACATTAGTAAATACTGGCACTCTATTGGTTACAGGTGTATCGTTTACCTTTGTAATGAATTTTCTTAAGGCTAAGTCAAATTCCTCTAAGATTAACTTTTCAAAATCATCATCATCTTGTTGTCCTTTGTAGAAATAATTTGAATCTGTTAATACTGATTTATTATCGTCATTTCCTTTATAATCTGGTAGATTTTCATCACTTGGTAATACTACATTTGCTTTTTGAGAATCTCTATCAGTAATAGAATTTCCTTCTACATCTGTAAATTCTGTTATTTCTGCTATATTTGTAATTACTCTATCTAAGTTTTCTGTTGATACCACTTTACACTTAATTTTTAATTCTTTATAATCTAGATTTTCTCCATCAAATGCATGAATTAAATTGTCTTCTGAATCAATATCTGTTCTTGCTAAATAAGTTGTTGTTGCTTTTCTTAAAGACTCGTCAATAATCCATCCATATTGTGCATTGAATTTTTCTTCATCATCGATTACAAATTCTAATTGAGGTGGTAAGTAGTCTGTTACAGAACTTGCATAACCGTCTAATTCACCTTCGTTATAAATTCTTAATGTATAAATTACAATATCTCCTATTGAAACTCCTAATGGATTTTTTGGATGTTGATAAGATGCTGTTGTATCTGTTCCATTTTTTAGTGGAGTTAAATCAATACTTGGTTCTCTCGTATAAGTTCCGTCTTCTTTTACTAATTCTTTTCCATCGATATTAGTAATAAATTTTCTTAAGGCTAAGTCAAAGTATTTTGCTGGTAATACTAATTCTTCGTAATCATCATCGTCTTGGTAACCCCATCCTTGTTCTGAGTTTTCTGGGTGATAGTTATTTTTTTGGCCTTCTTCAAGATTCTTTGGAGTAGAATCTCTATCATCAATTTCTTGATGTTTTTCATCTTGGTCAGCCGTAATTTCTGCAATATTCTTTAAGCTTTGACTTACTATTGAATCTTTTGCTACAACGACACATTCTATTTGTACATCTTCATAATCAACAGTCGTTCCGTTAAACTTGTCAATTAACTTATCTTTTAATATGTCAGTTACAATAGTTCTTCCATCATTAGATGGATTTGTCCATCCATTTTTATCATTAATATCACTATCTTCTTTGAATGCTAAACCTTCTGGTAAGTAGTCGGTAATTTCTGTTGCATAACCATTTAATTGTCCTTCATTGTAAACTCTAATCGTATAAAGAACAATATCTCCTGGTTTTACTTGAAGTGGGGTTTTTGTATGTTGTTTTGTAGCTGTTGTACGATTTTGCTCACTTAATGTACTAGCTGTAACATTTGGCTCTCTGCTTGGCTCTACTGATTTTCCATTAATTTCTGTAATGAATTTTCTTAAGGCTAAATCAAAGTATTTTCCTGGTAATACTAATTCTTCGTAATCATCATCATCTTGGTAACCCTTACCTTGTTCTGAGGTTCCTGGGTGATAGCTATTTTTTTCTGTATCTGATAAATTTTTTGGTAAAGAATCTCTATCGTCAATGTCTTTATGGTCTTTGTCTGTGTCAGCTGTAATTTCTGCAATGTTCTTTAAGTTTTGATTTACTGTTGAATCTTGTGCTACAACCACACATTCTATTTGTACATCTTCATAATCAATCGTTGTTCCATTAAATTTATTTATTAAAGTATTTGCTAGTTTGTTCGTTACCATGGTTTTGCCATCATGAGATGGATTTGTCCATCCATTTTGTTCATTAATATCACTATCTTCTTTGAATGCTAAACCTTCTGGTAAATAGTCGGTAATTTCTGTTGCATAACCATCTAATTGTCCTTCATTATAGATTCTAATGGTGTAAAGAACAACATCATTTGGTTTTACTTGAAGTGGAGCTTTGGTATGTGGCTTTGCTGCTGTTGTTTCATTTTTTAATGTTGTAGGGTCCTCTTGTGGTTCTCTTGAGATAGTTACTGGTGTATCATTTATTTGTGTAATAAATTTTCTTAAGGCTAAGTCAAAATATTTTCCTGGTAATACTAATTCTTCATAATCATCATCGTCTTCGTAACCCTTACCTTGTTCTGAGGTTTCTGGGTGATAGTCCTTTTTCTCCTCTTCTTGAAGATTGTGTGGAGTAGAATCTCTATCGGTAATTGCTTCTTTATGTTCGTCTGCATCATCTGTAATTTCTGCAATATTTTTTAGACTTTGACTTTTGGTTGAATCTTGTGCTACAACCACACATTCTATTTGTACATCTTCATAATGAACAGTATTTCCATCAAATTTATGAATTAAAGTATCTTCTAATTTTTTCGTTACAATCGTCTTTCCGTCATCAGATGTCCATCCATTTTCTTGATTTATTTTACTTTCTTTTTTTAATTCTAATCCTTCTGGTAAATAGTCAGTAATTTCTGTTGCATAACCATCTAATTGTCCTTCATTATAGATTCGAATGGTGTAAAGAACAACATCATTTGGTTTTACTTGAATTGGATCTTTTGTATGTTTTTTGGTTGCTGTTGTACTTTGTCCAGTTAGTGTACTAGCTGTAACTTCTGGTACTCTACTTGGGCTTACTGCTTCTCCATTAATTTCTGTAATAAATTTTCTTAATGCTAAGTCAAAAACAGATACATTTAAAGTTGTTTTCTCTTCAAATGTTTTTTCTCCTGGTACTATTTCTGCAAGTGGCTGTTCATTTGTATTAGAGCCTTGTACTTCCCAGTATGTAATAGTATTTTGTTTTACTTTTGTTGTAATTTTAAATGTTGCACCTTCTATATTAGTATTAGATGGTACTCTTAAATAGAATTCTTGTCCTATTAATTCTTTTAATGTCTTATTTGCTACTGCTTTATGGTTGTCTAATAAAGTATATTCTATCTTTTGGTTGTCTTTTCCAGTTAAAGTTCCCTCTAATGTATAAACTTTATCTGATAATTGTTCAATTTTATATGGACCTGCAATATAATATTCTCCGTTTTGTGTTACCTTCGCTGTTTCAGCATTTAAATGAACTGGATTTGTAGCAGCATTACTACTTGGTTGTGTATTTTTATTTGCTTGTGCTTGCGTGATAAAATAATTATATAAAGTTTCAACATCATCACTTAAATCAAAATTACCACCATCAAAAACATCATCAATTGATTGATAGTTTGTTGTATTTTTTATTGCTGCAGCTATATTGGTAATTTTTTCTGTTTTATATTCATCATCGTTGGTAAAATACCAAATTGCAATTTGTTGCACAATATCAATTAAATCATCATTAATGTTAGTTTCTTCTGGAATACCTGCATTTTGTAATAATTCTTTTCTATATGCAGCTGCATCTGCTGTTTGTGTATCTGTTGGGCTAGAACTTGGAGCTGGTACATAGCAGTGGTCTAAAATCCATACAAGTGAATTATAATTTTCATTTTGATTACCCGGTAATTTTTGTTTATATGCATTAATAATACTCTGGTCTGTAGGATTAGCTGGGTTTTTCATATCAGCATACACTTTATATGTTCTGTCTTCTGTAGCACTACCTCCACTAGAACCAAACCCAACGCCCATTTTTAAACAATAAATAGCATTATTAAAATTTTTAACCGTTGTGCCATTATCATTATATTCATATATTTTCCACATGCCTTGTGTTTTTATTCCTTGACTAGACCTCAAACCTGCTTGATAAGCATAACCAGAATTACGATAGGTTGGAATAGCCATTTTTAGTTTTTTTCCTGTTGAATCAATCGAAGCTTGTGAATTTGATGCTATGGATAATCCTCCTATTAATATTATTCCTGTTACTATAGTATGTAACAAACTCTTCTTCCAATTCATAATTTTACCATCCTTTATTTTGATATAATTATCTATATTTTATTTTAAACACCTTTGTTGCATTCGTCAATAGCAATATTTGGCAGTATTTTTTAGAATTTTACTAGCCCTTTTTTAGTTGTTTACGGAAATAGATATTCCCCGTTTTGTTTTTTGCTTTTAACACTATATTACAATTATATTACATTTTGGTTACTTTTTCAAGGTTTTATGTGAATTTTCTTAGGAAAATAAGGGTTTAAGGCAATAAAAATTCTACAGAATTTTAAAAATCTGTAGAACTTGGTTTTAATTTGGAGGCGCCACCCGGATTTGAACCGGGGATCAGAGTTTTGCAGACTCGTGCCTTACCACTTGGCTATAGCGCCGAATATTTAAATTTTTATAACTGAATTACTTTCCTTACCTGCGACTCGCTTCGCTCGCTGCATACTGACGCTGTAACTCGCTAAAGCTCGAACAGCCTCAGCAACTTGGCTATAGCGCCGAATATTTAAATTTTTATATTTAAAGTCGAATATTTAAAGTCAAATATTTTTTTATATTATAAAAATGGAGCGGAAAACGGGGCTCAAACCCGCGACCTCTGCCTTGGCAAGGCAGCGCTCTATCAACTGAGCTATTTCCGCATATGCTTTTTATCAAAGCATATCTATCATAGCAAAATTATTGCAAAAAGTCAATAGTTTTAAACTGCTTTTGTTAAAATACTTTTTAAAATAGCTACAATTACTTTTTTATGAAGTTATTTATAGTTTTATACATTTTTATATAAATTGCCACGTTCCTAAAGTACAAATAAGTTCTAACATATAAGATATTATATTTTTCTTTTTTATTTCTTTTACATTTAAAATATCAATTGTTTCTATGATTTCATTTTGTTTTTTTACAATTATATTCCCTATTTTTGTACCTTTTTCTAGTGGTGCTTTGTATTCATATATAGCATTTATTTCAATTTTTATATCTTTTTCTTCTCCTATTTTAATTGGAATCTGTTTTTTTTGTATTTCTGCTAATTCTAATTCTATTCCGTTGTTTTCTGCTTTTTCTATATATATGCGGTTGCCATTGATTTGTTTCCAATTTTCAAATTCTTTTTGTATTTCTTCTTCTAAATTGATTCTGGTATAATTTTTAAAAGCATATTCTATTAATTTACTACTATCTGATGTTCTTTGTTTTTTTGTATCGCATCCTAAAACAACTGTAATAATTTGATTTCCATTTCTTGTGCAAGAAGTTACTAAGCATCTACCTGCTCCGTTTGTAAAACCTGTTTTAACTCCATTTACTCCTGGTGTATACCCTAATAATTCATTTGTATTAGAGATATTTCGACTATTTCCATTTATGGTAATATTGGTATTTTGTGTATTTACTATTTTACGAAATGTTTCATTTTCTAATGCATAGTCTGTAAGTAGTGCTAATTCATATGCAGTAGTATAATGATTGCTATCGTCTAGACCATGTGGAGTTACAAAATGTGTGTTACTTAGTCCCAACTCTTCTGCCTTTTGATTCATTAGTTTTGCAAATCCTTCTAAGTTACCTCCTACATGTTCTGCTAATGCTACTGCCGCATCGTTTCCGTGAGCGAAGCATTAACCCATATAATAAATCATGAACTGTAATTTTATCACCTGCAGTTATCTTTAATCTTGAACCTCCTGTGCCTGCTGCTTTTTTTGATATTGTTACTACGTCTGACAAATTACTATTTTCTAATACTACAATTGATGTCATAATTTTGGTAGTAGATGCCATTGCTCTTTTTTGCGTTTCATTTTTTCCCCATATTATTTCTTTGGTTGTTCTATCATAAATAATAGCGGCTCTTGCATTTAATATTGGCTCTTCTGTGGATTTTGCTACTGTTTCTATAGTAATTTCTTGTAAATCTTCTATTCCTATTTCTTCTTCATCTATATCATCTGCTAATACAAGTGTAGGAAAATATATTGTAAATATCAACAAAAAAATAAGTATTTTCTTTTTTAACATGAAAAAATCACCTTCTACATTGTATTTTTAAAAGGTGATTTTTATGCTATTTTTTATTAAGTTATCCACAATTGAGAAAATTTAACTCTATCTCTAAAATTTCGCTTTGTTTAAATTTTTTGCCCCGTCCCTACAATTTAAATTTTAATATCTATTATCTCTATTATGCCCCATTTCTTCTTCTAATTCTTCTGTTACCATTTCTACAATTTCTTTTGCTTCTTTTTTAGGATTTTCTTTTCTTTTTTCTTCGAATAATTCTTTTGCTTTCTCAGCATTTGGCTCTCCCTCTTTATAATAACCCCATTTTACTGCTAAAGCATTGTAATTTACTTGGTCATGCACATGAGATTTTGTATTTTTTTCTCCATCTATATCTTCTATTTTCATTTTATCCTTTTCTAATATTTTTCCAGATTTATCTTCATGTAGTTTTGCCTCTTGGTAACCTTCTTCTACACTTCTATAACCGTCTTCATACTCTCCTGCTAAATCTCTTTCTTCCTTTTTTATTTCCCATACATTATCTGTTTCTAATTCTCTATCTAAACTTTTATTTCCTTCTACCTCTTTTCCACCAATTGTTTTTCGAGGTGAATGATATACTTTTATTTCACCATATTTTCCATTTTTAACAGCAAAAGTACCTTCTCCAATTTTAAACCTCGATAATACATCATCTTGACTTACTTCGCCTTTTTGATTTACTTGATAATTGACTTCTCTTGGATTGTTTCCTTCGGCATGGTCTTGCTCTATTTCTAATGGAATAACAGAACCATCTTTACTAATAGCTACAAAAGAGTATCTGGTTGTATTTACTTTTGCTCTTTCTTGCTTTTCATTTAATAATTGATTTCTTTCGTCTGATTCTATAATTCCAATTTTTGTGAATTCTTTTCCTTCAATTTTTGGTAGCTTATTATTGTCTTTTAATAGTTTCCCTAAGGTTTTCATATCGGTTACTTTATCTTTTGTATCCATTTCTTGCTTAATATTTACATCATGAATATTACTTTGTTCTTTCTTTTTGCTAAAGAAATTCGTTTGAAAATTTTCTTTAACACGTTGCACATTTCTTTCTTGTTGTTCTTCTATTTTTTGCTTTAGGTCTAATGTAACAATTCTTGTAATTTGCCTTTCTTGTTCTATTCCTATTGCCTTTTCAATTAATCTTTTTTCTTTTTCCTGTTCTTGCCTTAAAGATATTTCTTTTTTTGTTAAATCTATTGATTGTACTACATCTTTTATTTGTTTTGCCAGTTCATTTTCAATTGTATTTTCTTTAAAGAGAATGTTATTTTCTCTTTGTTTTTTTATATAAGTTCCTATTTCTGTTGCGTCTAAATAATATTTTGCAATATCTCCTTCATCTACTAAATAAAGTCCTACCATTCTTCCTTTTATTTTAAGTCTTTCCATTAAATAGATGTCTTTTACGTTACTATACTCTGCTGTTGGTTTTAATTTTTGATTAATTTTTTTGATATCATTAACAAATTTACGATTAGAAAGAATAACTCCTATTAAGTTTTTACCTTTTTTATCTATAATAATACATTTTTGTATTGTATGAATTAATTCTTCTTCCTCAAAATCATGAGTATCTTCTATATAAACTAATACTTCTTGCTTTTGAATAATCGTAGCAAGATACCAATTGTTTGTTTTTTCTATTATTTGTACTTCAAATATTTTACCTATGTACTCTTGATTGTCCATATCATCACCTATTATTATTCTATCATATATGTTAGTTTAGTGTAAATAGAAATAAGCTCTATCTTATTTACTACTAAATAAATATAGCGAGCCTAAAATTTTCAGCTCGCTTTTTATTAATTGATTGAAAATGACATAACAAAATCTGTTCCTTCTAACAATTTTATAACTATATTCAATGTAACTTCTTTTTTGCTTTGTTCTGTTGCATCTGTTACAATAGCCTTGTATGTATGAATCCCTACAATTTGACTATTATATTCTATATAATTTACTGTATTTAGCATAAATAAATTTTCTTTTATATAAGTTTCAAAAGCTTGTTGGGTTTTAAACTGATTTTGTTTAAAGTTACTATCTAATAAAGAGTATGCACTTTCAAAATCTTGCATATTAATCATTTCAAAGAATTTATCTGCATTCAATAAACCTTTATCCCTATTATTGGATTTTGCATAGGTTTCTTCAAATGTAGTATTTTCTAAAGTATAGTCATCTAATTCTATTGTATAATCTAATACTGCAGTTTCTTTTATAATATATCTATTTCCATAATAATCTCTTATAGTATAGATTGTTTCTTGCTCTGTTTTTGACACACTAACTGATTTAGCTTGTGGCTCTAATACATAGTCTTTTTTTATTTTTACATATTCTTCTAAAGATTCTTTTGTTGGAAATCTTTTTTGTCTATATTCTTCTTGTAATTTACTATAAGCTTCTTCAATATTTGTATTTAAAAGTTTAGCATAATCTTTTAAATACATGCTTGCCATTTGCGTATCTAACATATTTGTGCTGTAATAAATATTTACTCCTTTTGGCTCTATATTAGTAATTGTAGTTTTTGGTATTTCGTTAAATGAAACTGGTACAGTTTCGTTCGGTAAAATTGCATATGTTTTATTTACTTTGTCTATTTGTACCGCTATTTTTATTGGTGTTCCTTTTGAATATTGCTCTCCAAATACATCATCTCGAATGGTTCCTTCTACATAGTAAGTAGATAACCTGTCTGTGTTATTTACTTCATACATTGCTTTGCCAGAAAAGATTTGTGGTTTGCTATAACTTTCTACCTTACTTAATACATTATCTAACGTAATTTGATTTTTTGTAATATACTCCACAGATAGCAAATTATAAATACTTTGTGTATCTTTGCTAAGAACTTTGATTAAATATTGATCAATGCAAGATGCTATTGTAAAGAAAGTATTTCTGTCTTTTACTTTTGCTATTTTTTCATATTCTATTATTACATTTTCTGCACCATCTTGTCTTTGTTCTGATTGTTGCAACTTTTCTTTTTTTGGCAAAGTGAGGATAACCATTAATATTACAATTAAAATAATAATTATACTAAGGATAATAAGCATTCCTTTTTTTAAATTCACTTTTTACCTCCTTTTAGAAATACCAATTTCCACCTATATCTGTTCCAATTGGATGGTCTTTTCTACATTGTTCTGTATTAGTTCTGAATCTTGTATAAGTATGGTTTCGAATACCTTTTGTTAGTGCATCATCTACTGCTTGTTTAACATAGTCTGGTGCTTTTCCCCCTAAATATTGCTTATAGTGTTGCCCGCTATCTACTAATTCTGAATAAGCAAATTGTCCAGAAAAAGTAATTTGTCTATATGGGTCATGTCCACCATATGCTTGCCATGCAGGAGATTCACAACGATTTAATACACAACTAATAACAGCTAATGCTCCTTCATAACTTGATGCACATTCTTGTGCTACTACTGCATAAATAATATCCAATTGTTCTGAACTATTAGCAGTATAAGTACTTGCCATAGGCTGTTTATTTGTAATACTAACATAGTCCAGTGGGTCTATCTTTGTTCCATTTAAGTGAATTTCAAAATGTAGATGTGGCCCTGTTGAATTTCCTGTTGAACCAGATTTTGCAATCACTTGCCCTCTTGTTACAATGTCGTTTGTTTGAACTAATATTTCACTATTATGTGCATATCTAGTTTTATAGCCATTTTGATGATTAATTGTCACATAATTACCATAACCATCTGGATCATAACCAACATATTCTACTACGCCATCAGCAGAAGCAAGGACATCCGTTCCTGTTGCAACTGCAATATCAATTGCTCCATGGTTTGTAGATGCTGTTGGAGTTGGTGCTCTACGAGGTCCAAAGAAAGATGAAATTCTTACATCGGCATTTGGATCTAGTGGCCACCAAAACATACCATAGGTAACATTACCATACTCATAATTATTTAAGAAGTCATTAAACTCATCATCATTTAGGTCAACGGATTCATTTTCTGGGAATGTTAGCACATATTGAATATATTCTTTTAATCCTTGCATTTTTTGATTATAATTATTTAATTCGTCTGTATTGTCATTATTCTGCATTTCTAATAATGCATACAACATTTCTGCTCCACTTTGCAATTTACTTAATGGCATTTCTTGACGTGTACTTCCTGGTATTCTATAACTTACATTATATCCATTTTTATTGAAAACTGCGTGGTCTACACAGCTTTGTACAGATTCTTTATTAGCATAACATGTTTCATTATAACATTTGCCAGTATCATTTCTAAGTAATCCTAGAAATTGCTTTGTTTTTATAATCTCATCTACAACAATATTTTCCCTATACTCATTTGATTTACTAGTTATTGTAGTTTCTTTTTTAAGATTTGTTTTTTCTTTCCTTTGTTCTAATAAAAGATCTGGATAAGCTGGTCCAAAAGGTTCTCTTGTACTTTCTATTTCATCAGGTAATGTTTCACTATTTGTACCTTCATTAGCGCCTGGAATGATTTGGTTAGTAAATGTATTTAATTGTGTATAAGACCATGTATCTACTTTCAAAACCTTTATTTCTGATGTACTGCTTACTTTATACTTTACCTTGCTTTCAAATTCTCTATCTTGTTGACTTCCAAGTTGTTCCCATTCTTCTTCACCTTCTGATTCTTCATCGGAATCTAAATGTATTATTTTTTGGTATTCTGCATAATCTCCTATGATTTTCTCTTCTACATCTTCTTGATATATACTATCTAATATTACTAATTGAATATTTGTATTTCTTGCTAAATGTGCTACATGATATACATATTCTGGGTTTTGTGTAATCATACATAAGTTAACTAAAAATTCAAAAGGCATAGCATATTTTTGAATTAGTGGCTTATAATCTACTGTTACCTCTTCTATATTTACTTCTGGATGAGAAACCGTAATATTAACATCTTCAGAATCATCTTCATAATTTCTACTTACTTGATAATATAATAGTTTCCCTGTTTGATCATCAATAGTAAACATTTTTTTTGCTTTATCATAATCTCTATTGTATGATTCTACCTCTGTTAGATATTTTTTGAATGTATTATAATCTGTATATTCCATTCTGACAAGGGTTGAATTATCTAAGCCAATTGTTCCTTCCGTTGTTACTTCATTCATTGTACGATATAAATATACTCCTCCGTCTATTTCACTTCCGTCTTCATCAGAAGGATTAACTAAATCATTGCCACTATGTTGACGATGAATTTCTTGTGATATGATATCTGCTTTAACAAATTCAGAAAGATATTTTTGTACTATTGCTTTGCTTTTTTCATCTTCTAGTAAATTAGGATTACTATAATCTGCCTCTCCAAGTAATTTTAAGTCTTGTAAAGAAATTCCCAATGTTTCTAATTGTTCCATATAGTGGTCCACAATTGTTTGTGTCTTTTGTGTTCCATCTTCTGCTGTAATCAAAATCTCTTTATTAATATCAATCCAATAATTATCTGTAATCCATCTCCATGTATTACTTGCAAAATCTCCTATTTGAGAAGCAATATCAGCTAGCTTTTCAGTAACTGTATTAAAGATACTAAATAAAATACCCGCTATAGATGCTATAACTACAAATAACAATATAATTTTTAGCATACCTAAAATTAATGCTTTTTTTAGTTGTTTTTGAAATTGTTTGTTTTTTAGAAGATTGATTGCATTTTTAGCTATTCCAGCCACGTTACCTGAGGCTACATTAGCTGCTAATTTACTTGCATCTTTTGCCGCATTTACAGTTTCTTCTATCTTTTCTTGTGTTGTTTCGTTATTTTGGTTATCTTCCATATTCACCACCTAATTTATAGATTTATTGTTATTTTTAGCCTTTCTTTACTTTCTACTTCATTTTTATACATTTCTTCGTCTGTTACAATATCACTAAAACAGATTGCCCTTATGGTAACAGAAGGGTTATAAATTTTATTAATTTTTAATTGATAATTTTTTGTAAAACCTTTCTCTATACGTAACCAATTATCTGCAATTTCAGACATAAAAGAATCATATCTGCCATTGTCACTTCCAATAGCATATACACTTTGCGTAGATTTTTTAGTATCAATTAAAATTGTCTTTTGGGTATTATTTTTTACTAAAATATTATACTTTTCATGTTCTTTATACACTTCTTTACTTAATACTGTAATTTGTATTCCGTTTTCTTCCACTGTTTTATTACATTCTTGTTTTCGAATAAAACTATTAATATTTAATTTATTTTGTTTTTTATCAATTGTAATATAGTCTTGATATATACCTGACTCTTGCATTTTACCTGTTGCTAGAGCATCATTATAAAATTTAACTTGATATGTATAATAACCAGATGTATTACGAAAGTTTTGTATTCCATATAATTTTGTTTGTGTAAATATAATATTATAATATCCTTTTAAAAACTGTTCTTCTGTAGAAAATAATGCAGTTTTGCATTCCTCTGATAGCATATTGTATGCTTCTTTGGAATTACCTTGATTACATAAGTTAATAAATTGCTCTACTAAGTTTACATTTTCCTGTGTTGTTTCTTTATCTACTGTTTCTGCTGTTATCATTGATTGTATTGGTAAATCAGATAAATCCTCTTGAGGTATCATGGTATTATTTTTTTCCTTCTGATTTTTTGCCATTTGGTTTAATATTTGAATGAAAATAATAATAGAGACTATTATCGCTACTCCTAAAATAATTTTTTTTCTATTTTGATTAAAGTACCTAATTATTTTATTCATAACGATAATAGCCCCCTTACTTTTTTAACATATTTTTGCTTATTTCTTTATTTTCTTTTGTGTTTAGGCTTTTTCTTTTAATTATTTAGTTTGTCTTGGTTGTCTTGGTTGTCTTGGTTGTCTTGCCTGTTGTGGTTGACTTGACTGTTGTAACTGTTGTGGCTTTGCTTCTGCTGGTTTTTCAACTTTCTGTAAATTATGCGCTACTCCATTTTGTACTTTTAGCACATTCATGGTATAGTCTGCTTGTCTTGCAGCATCCGCTGCTGAATAACCCTTATTCATAAAGTCTTGTTTTAGATTTGCTTGTTGTGCTGCTGCTTTTTTATTATCATTTAATACGTCTGCTGTAATTCCCTTTTCTTTTCCTATTGCGGCAATAATAGCAGATTGTTTACCACTAATTCCAAATTGTTCTGCTTTTTGAGCTTTTAGCATTTGTTTAATATCCGTTAAGCCTTCTGCTAAATATGGGTCGAAAGAATTCATTTGATTTTTTACATCTCTTGCTGATGGAACAACTCCACCATTTTGAGCCGCCATTTGATCTCTTAGATAGTTCAAATTATCTTGATTATTTTTCCATTCTCTCGTTTCACCTGCTGTTTGATATCTTGTATTTCCATTTGCTAAATCTAGTTCTCGTCCTAATCTTGTTCCAGCAAAAAGTGCATCTTTTGCTCCCTCTATAGCTTCTTCATCTGTTGATGCTTGGGCATATATCTCTCCTGCTCTTACTACTCTTTCTGCTCCTCTTCCTATTGCTACTCCTGCATCAGCAACACGATTTCCTAATCTTCCTCCAACGCTTGATCCAACAGCAAATGCACCTGCTGCTCCTGCAAGTCCTCCACCACTAGCTAATGTTACTGCCGCTGCTAAGGTTCCTGCTCCTGCTTTAAATGTAGTCCTTGTTGCAAATCTAGCCGCTCTTCCAACTAACTTCATTGCTGAACGACCATTAATATTATGTGCTCGTGTCCAATTTGCAAGTCTACTATTCTGTTGTTGTGGTTGTTCTTGTGGTTGTTGTTGTGCTCTTTGTATTCTTTCTGCTTCTTCTTGTGCTTGCTGTTCTCTATTTCTTCTTGCTTGTTCTTGTTGTTGTCTTTGTATGTAACTATCTGGTAAAATAATTCCAGAAGGAGTAGTATTATTCTCATTTATTCCATATTCTGCATTAGTTTCACTTGGGCTAGCACCAGATAGTGTTGCAAATTCATCAGCATGAGAAGTTAATTCTGAATTAGGAATACTAGATTCTTCTATTTGATTATCTTCACTGCCTATATTATTATTTGCTTCAATTTGAGAAACATCATGTCGTCTTTCGAATCTTGGTGGTTTATCTCCTTCTTCTGTTGTTTTTCCTCCAGATGATTTTCCTGAGACTGCCTTTCCTGCACCTCCAATTGCCTTTTTCGCAAGTGAACCTATGGCTGCTCCACTAGCTAATGCACCTAAAGTTCCTGCTCCTGCTTTTTCAAATCCGAAGAATTTTCTTAATATTTTTTCAGCTGATAGGATAAAGCCTAGAGCAGCAATCATATAAATAATATTGGTAGTTGCTAAATCCATAGCACTTCCTACAAATACCATATAAATAATTAAATGAAATGGTTGTATTAATGCATTAAATACATATTCTTTTAACCATGAATTAAAAGCTTGTGCCTTTCCATCGTTCATTTTATCTATTGGGTATGTAAGAGCAACTACTGGCGCTATTAGAGTTAAAAATGCCATCATAAGTAACCTTTTTAAGTAAAACCATGTAAAAATTAAAGTATATATTACTAATGCTAAGTACATAATTAGATAAGCCATTTTTTGGCCAAAGTCTGCATATTGCGTTTTAAACCTTGCTAAACCTAATAGATTTGTTTTAAATATTCCTTCTCCATTATCTGTTGATTGAACTTGTACATAAATATCAGTTGCACCATGCCCTATTGCCGTACAAATTGATTCTGTCATTGTTAAAACAAAAGACATAATATAATGTAGGAAAAAGACTAAGCATAATGCAATTAACCAATCTACTAACATTTGCTTATATTTTGCTTTATCAGAAGCTGTACTTGATAGAATAATACGAATTCCTACATATACTAATACAGATAATAAACCTACTACTGTTAGGTTACGTAATGCAACATACCATGTGGCAATAGTAGATTGTAATCTTCCTGCTGAGCTATCTACAATTTTATTTCCTTCTTTATCTGTTGTTTCTCCAAATTTAGATTTATCAGGGTTAATGAAATTTATATCTAATCCTGATACATTTCCTGTAAATATTTGCTCTGGACTATAAGTTGCTATTGGAATATGATATTTATCTGATCCATTAAGCCATCCCTTTTCAAAACCAATATCTTTTCCATTTGCATCTTTTGCATCTACGTTTATAGTTTCTGTAATAGCTATATTTTTAGCTTCTCCAGAATCTATAATATAGTCTGAATATCTCCCGCTCCCATTTGCCCAAAACTCATCATCTTCTACCATAAACATATTAAAAGAAAAATCTGGTGCACCTACACTAGCAAAATGTCCTGTCATACACTTTTGTAGTAAATTAACCACAACGTCTCCAACAGAACAAAGTAAATCTACTATAGGACTCATTAATGCTCCTCCCCAATCGGCATGAGAATAAGTTGGAACTATGAAATTAGAAAGTAATAAAACTGTTAATATTGTTATTGTTATCTTTTGTAGTATGCTTTTTTTTGCAATATTTTTCATACTAATTTTTCCTTTCTTTTAGTATTCCTCTCTTTTTTTGTTCATTTGCACCAACTTGTTGATATTTGTTTCCACAAATTCAAATTCTTTTGCCGTTGGTCTTATCTGAATAATAGCTGTATCTGCTCCTACTTTTAAAAGTCCCTCTCCTTTAAAGCAAGTTACTAAAAAGTTTGCTTCTCCAGAACTTAATTTAAATACTTCTTTTAAGTATTCTATTTCGGATTTATCTTGTGCTAAGAATAACTTCGTATCAGATGAAGTTAAAACTGCTTGTGCTTCTGGCTTTTCATAGAAATCTTGGAATCTTTGAGAAATAATTGCTAAAGATACATTTCTCTTTCTAGCACGACGTGCCATTGTGTTTAAAAAGTCTACAGCTTCTGGGTATGGAAGTAACATCCATGCTTCATCTACTAATACTCTTTTTTTGGAAGCTTTTGTTCTATCTTCACTGTTCTTTTTTACGTATTTTTCCCAAATCCAAGAAAGTAAGATTTGTTGTGCAAGTGGTCTTGCAAATCTTTCTTCTAGTTGAGAAATATCTAAGTTGATAAATAATGTTCCATCTAATAAATCAAAGGTGGATTGTCCATCAAAATAAGCCATTTGCCCATTATATTCACGAATGTATTGTTTCATGACTTTAATTAAATAGCTATAATGGAATTGATAATCTTCATTTGTATTTTCTTCTGCTTTTTTTAAAATTCTTTTATACCATGAACCAATCGTTGGCATATCCTTTTTTTGTCTTCCTAAAATGTCACCACTCATTGTGTCAGATTGATATAAACTAGATGGGTCACTGGTAATTTGAATTGCTTCATATTCTTCTGCAACAGCTTCTGATATAATCTGTTTAGTAAGTTCATTTACCTCTTGTGATCTTGTACTACCTCTTGCCATTGTAAGTAAAGCTTGCGTTACGTCTTCTACTTTATTTTCTACATTTATAATTGTTCTTGATTTTCCTGTAATTTCATCTCTAATCATTTCTGGTTCAATATCAAATAAGTTAATAACTGTTTTTGAAGTTGGGCTAATTACTACATTAATTCCGCCTAAGCTTTCTGCTACAATAGAATATTCACCTTCAGCATCTAGCGCTAAACTTTGAATTCCCATTAATACAGCAGAACGTGAAATTAAAGTTTTCATTGTAACTGATTTACCAGCACCAGATTTTGCAAAGATAACCATATTATAATTAGTTAAAGAAGAATGAAAGTTATCAAATAAAATTGGTACTCCTGTTTGTTTATTAAAACCTAGTGGAATTCCTGTTGGATGTCCTACTTCTGAAGTAGTAAATGGAAATACAGTTGCCATAGAACGTCTATCAAAAGTATGGATTTTTTTCATTTTATCTTGCATTAATGGTAAATTACTTTGAAAAGCTTCTTCTTGCATTCCCCAAGCACTTTTTACTCCAACTAATGACTTTGACATTTCAGAGGCTAATAATTTTGTATATCTATTTAAATCTTCTAGACTATAAGCAAACAGAGTAGATACAATGGATGCTTCATATAATTTGTTATAACCTGCTGCAATTTCATCTCTTAATTGCTCCGCTTCCCATCTTTTTTGTCCTAATGTACTTTCCCTATTAATATTTCCTTTATCTGCTGCTACAATTCTTTCTGTTTCTAGTTCATTAATTGTTCTATTTAGTTCGTTTTGTGATTTTGATTCTGCAATTGGGTTAATATAAATAGAAGTATTAATATCTCCAAATAAGTACATATCTCTAAATAATTCTGGGAAAGTTGCCATTCTTGGAAGTGTAGATACAAAGAAACTTCTTGCATATCTAGTGACATTAGAAATAATTTCTAAATGGTCAATATTACTTGCATCTATTCCAGAAGGAGCAATTAACTCTTTAATGGTTTTTCTTTTTAAAATTTGATATTCATCTGGATTAGAATAATCATTATTAAGCTGTCTTTGTTTTTCTAGCTCTTGTTTGTCTAGTTTTTTTGCCATCTTCTTTTGTTCCTCCTTTTTTCTCTTGTTCAATTTTTTGAATTGCATTTTCTGCAATATCAGTTCCTAATATTTGCACATTTTCTTGTATCATTAGCTTAGCCAATTCATCAATTAAATCTCTTTTCTTTTCTTTCTTTCCCTGTAATGCTTTTTGTTTTTCAGATTTTGCTTGACTTACTTTTTCTTTTGCTTTGGCTAGTGCTTGTTCTTCTATTTCTTTATCTAATGCTTTCATCTGTTTGTCTATTACATCTGGTGCTGTTGTATATAATTCATCATATCCTGCTTTTAGTGCTTTATCTAGTCCATATACTTCTGCTTCGTCTCTATTATAAGCCATATATAATAATTCTACTAATTCATTAGAAGTCATAACTCTTGCATTGATTCCACAAACGCCTAAAGTCCTTACTACAGATTGTGCCCTTGTATACAATTCAGAAAATGCCATATTTCTTTCTTCTTCTTTATCAAAATTACTATCTTCTAATTCTTCTACAAAGTATGGAATGACAACATAATATTTTTTATTCAATACATTTTTATTTAAACTCATTTTCTCTGTATTATATATAATATCTTTACCATATTCATATAAATTTCTTTGCTTTGTTAATTCAAAATAAGCTTTATTTAGCTCTTCTTGTGTATAATTTTCAGAACGTACCATTTGATTATATTGCATTTCTTGTTTTTCTAATGCGTATTGAATATCTTTTATTTTATCTTTATAAGTTTGAATACTACTATTTAAATTAATAGTTCTTGTTTGAGTATAAATTTGTACTGGATGCCTTAAAGTATTTAAAAATTGAACAAATCCCTCTTCTACTGAATTTTTTTCTACTTCTGACATTAAATCATAGTTAATTCCTTGACATTCTACTACCATAATATAACGCATTCCATCTTTTTGAGAAATCATATTGTCTACTACGGTATCAAATTCCATAAAATTCATGATTGACTCTGTTGTATATTCTTTACACTTTTTTACTTTTTTCTTTTGTTCTTTGTTTTTATTCTCTTCTTTTATAGTATTTGATTTTGTTTTGGAAGTGAAGTAAACTACTCCTAAAATTATTAGTAGCATTACCATAATGCCCAAAATCACTGTTAAAATAACTGTTAATAATTCAATACTATCCATTTTTTTCTTCCTCCTTAGTATATATGTACACTCTATTGCCTTTTCGTTTAAACTTAATTGCTCTCATAATAATATCATCAATATTTTCGCCACCTATTTTTTTTGTGAATGGTAATGCGGCTATTTCTGGAAATTTAAAGGTACCAATGATAAAACCAATAAAAGCTATAATAGCCATAACCCCCATTCCTACTATTGTTAAATTCAAAGCCGAAAATAAAAAGTAAAATGGTAATCCTATTACTGCTCCTATTGCACTATAAATTAAACTTTTTGTAGAAAAAACAAATAGTATTCTACCTTCTCCTTTTACATTTCTTGGTATATTATAAGTTCCCATTATTATGGTTTCTCCTCTCATTTGTATAGGTATATAATTACACTTATATATATTATAACAGAAAGTGTTACAAAATGCACCAAAAAACATAAAAAAAATGCACTTTTTGTGCATTTTTAATATTTTTGTAATATGTTTGTAATTTTATTGTAATGAATTATTGTACATTTAATCCATTAGCTAATTGATAAACAACATTTACGATAGTTGTAGCTGCGAAAATTAGAATAGCACCTACTACATATGGAATCATTGTTTTCTTATATTCTGCTTTTTCTTCTGCACTACCCATCATGTATTTAATACCTAATACTAATAATACTACTACTGCTACTACAATACCTACTGTTTGCATAATGGTAACAACTGTTTGACCAAGTGTTATAATTTTACCAGTATTTGCATTTGCATTTCCTTGTCCTATTTCATCTATTTTGCCAGAAAGATCTGGTGCTGCTAATACTATGCTAGTTAATGATGTTAATACCATTATTACCATTAATATAATAGATACTACTTTTACTTGTTTTTTCATATAAATTTTCCTCCTCTTTATTTACTAATTTTTATTATACAATACTTTTTTTTATTTTTCAACCATTTTTTAGTTATTTTTTCATTTTTTTACATAGATTGTAATAGTTCTACTACAATTTTCCAAATTGTAAAAGCTCCAAATACAACGATACATCCTATAATATATGGAATAAGCATATTTTTTATTTCTGCCTTTTCTTCTATGCCTCCCATAATAAATTTGATACCCATAATCAACCCTGCTATAACTGCTACCACAATTCCTACTACTAGAAGTATGTTATATATAGTATTGGATAAATCTTGTAAGTCACTTTGTGAAATTTTACCTTCTGCTCCACTTTCTCCTTTTTGAATAAATGTTCCTGCTTCGTCTATAATTTCTCCTGCTGTATGCTCAGATATTGCTATGGTTCCTGTTCCATTGCATCTTGGGCATTTAACTCCAGAAGAACCTGGCGGATGTCCTGTTCCGTTACATACAGGACATTGTGCTGCATATACCTGACTAGAAATCATAACCATTGTTATTACAATAAATAAAATATAAATTAGTTTTATGTATTTTTTCATTTTATCACTTCCCCGTATTTTACTACTTTTTATTGTATTTGTACCACTAAACTATAGATAATAGAAACAATTCGTGTAATTGCAAAAATAAAAATACATCCTACTAAATAAGGTATCATTGTTTTTTTATACTCTGCTTTTTCTTCTACACTTCCAATCATGTATTTAATTCCTAATATCATAATGCCTATAATTGCAATTACAGTTCCTATTAAAGTAAGTCCATTTACAATTTTTCCTGTCATTGCAAATGCTTTTTCATAATCATTATTTGTTAAATCATTTGGTTTATATGCATCTGTATCTACTTTTGCCAGGCAAATTGTATTTAATAATAAAAATAAAATTGTAATGATTGTTACTATTTTTTTTAGTTTCATTATAAGCCTCCATTCATTTTATGAACTATCTATTTTCATTATACTCTATTTGCTTTTTTTTTTCAACTTTTTTCAAAAGAAAAAAGCAAGCCTAAGATTTTTCTATAAAATATAAATTTTAAGAAAATCTTAGGCTCACCATATTTACTTTACTAAAACACAATTTTTTTCTTTTTTCTTTTCTGCATTTTTATTATTTCTGTAATATTCCGCAATTAATTCATCTAATTCTATACTAAGCTTATATGTTATCATGTAGTCTTGCCCTGTAATTATACTTTCATTTAATTTTTCTCTTAACTTACAAATTTCTTCATTTAACATATAACCCCTCCCTTTTTTCTCTCTTTTTTCTTTTGTATTAATTATAAACTACCATATTTTTACATTTTAGTCAATAAAAAAACACCGAATTTTCGGTATTTTTTTAAACTTTCGTATGTCATTTTTTTATGTTTTCTTTGTATTTTCGACATTATTTTTTATTTTATTTTCACAACCGACAAAATACATTGTTTTTCGTCAAATACTTCTTGTAAGATTTGCTTAGTATATTCTGCTGTTACTGTTTGAAATTGTTCAATATAGTCGAAAGAATTAATTCCTTTAAAATAATCAGATAATAACATGCGTGCAATGTCAGAAATATTATTATATTCTACTACATAATCGCCATATACTTTCTTTTTAATTCTTTCAAAATGTGTTTCATCAAAATTTTCTTTTTGTTTTTGAATCTCTTTTAATAATTCTTCCTTTACCTTGTTTGGATTTTTGGATTGCCCAGTTAATAAAACATGAGCATAGTAATCAGTAAATTCATAATCTAAATCTGGTTGTGATAATAGAATTCCTTCTTGGTATAGTTTTTGGTATAACGGAGAGCTTTTTCCAATTAACATGTTCATTAAAATTTCAATTGCAATATGTCTTTGCACTTTATTTTCTTTTTTTACTTCATCTTTAAATCCTATCATAAATGCTGGTTGACTAACTTCCATATATGCTTCTTTGTATTCTTGATGAATACCTTTTTCTTCTGGTGCATAAATCCTTTTAATTTCCCCTTGTTTTGGTCTTTTTATTAATCTGGCTTTTATTTCTTCTAGCATCTTTTCTACTTCAAAATTGCCACATAGTACCATTACCATATTGGAAGGGTGATAAAATGTGTTATAACATTTATATAAAACATCTTTATCAATTTTACTAATTGACTCTACTGTTCCTGCAATATCTATTTTTATTGCATTTTTTTCATATAAGCAATCTAGTGCATTCATGTATAATTGCCAGCCTGGGTCATCGTCATACATTCCTATTTCTTGCCCAATGATTCCTTTTTCTTTTTCTACATTTTCATCAGTAAAATATGGATGTTGTACATAGTCCATTAATTCGTCTAAAGCTTCCATAAAATGCTCAGTGGTTTCAAAAAGATAAGCTGTATGGTTATTTGTGGTGTAGGCATTGGCATCTACGCCTAGTGCCATTAAGGTATCTAAACTATTTTTTCCACTTTCTTGTTCAAACATTTTATGTTCTAGAAAGTGTGCAACTCCGTCTGGCACATAGACTTCTTCTTTTGTTTCTGGCATAATAAAGTGGTTATCTACCGAACCAAAGTGGGTTGCCCACATAACATATTTTTTATTCGTAGTTGCTTTTGGAACCAACATAATGGTTAGTCCATTTTCTAGTTGTTCTATATATACTTTTTCTTTTATTTTAAGACTTTCTATGACTTTCATGTTCCTCTCCTTTTTCAAATGTCAGAAGTCAGATTTTAACTTCTAGTTTTATAAAAATATTAATCTCTTAAGAAATAAATTGTATTTATTTTTATTTTATTTGCTATTTCCACTACTTGTTCTTTCGTAATTTCTTCTATTTTTTGCTTATATTGTTCAATTGTAACATTACTTTTTGCAAGTTCTTGCCCAAAATAATAACTAATTTCTGTATCTTGTTCTTCTTCTATATTAGCTATTGTAGCGTAAATTAAGTTTTTAGCACTTTCTATCTCTTGTTCATTAAATTTCCCTTGTTTCATATCTTCTAATTGTTCTTTGATAATATCTAGCGCTTTTTCGTAATTTTCTATTTCAATTCCAGCTCTTATCATGATAATTTGCTTTCTTTTAATGTAGTTGGAACTACACACATAGGCTAAACTTGCCTTTTCTCTTACATTTTGAAATAACTTTGAATTAGAGTCTACTCCTAGTATCGTATTATATAGCATAGTAATGTAAGTCATATTTGGCATTTCTGCTAATACGTCTAATCCAATGACTAATTTGCCTTGCGTTACTTGCATGTGGTCAGTTACTACTTTTGGTTCTTGCCTTTCCTCTTTTTTGTTTTCTAGTTCCATATTTGCATTTCTTGGTTGTAGTTTTTTTATGTTTTCATTTTCTTTTACAATTTCTTCTACTTTTTCTTGGAACTGTCCAGAGGCAAAGATATCAATTTTACTATTTTGTAGAATTTTTAGGTAATGCTCATACAAATCTTTTGCTGTAATTGTTTTTAAATCTTCAATATAACCATATTTATAAAGTCCATATGGACTGTTTGGGTACATTTCTTCGATGCATCTTTCTAATGCATAATTTGCTTTGTTATCAATTTTTCCTTCAATAATTTGTTTTAGTTTTTCTTTTTCTTGTTCTACATATTCTTCTTTAAAAGCATTATTTTCTGTATATGGGTTAAAAGCAATAGAAAGTAGTAATTCTAACCCTTTTTTACTTAGATTTTCTTTTTCCGGTAAAAATTGCTCGTTGATAATTTCTAAGTAGAATTTTATGGTATGATAATCGCCTGACTTTTCTATTCCACAGTCAAAACCTGCTCCATACATTTCCTCTAAATTTTTACTAATTTCCTCTTGAGATGGCAAATCTTTCGTTCCCCTTCTCAATACTGCAGTTAATAATGCATTTTTCGTTACTTCTTCTTTTGTTAATGGAACACTTAAAAATATAGCAAATAAATTGGTTTTAAATTTATTTGTTGTAATTTCATGAAACTGAATTCCTTCTTTAATTTCTCTTTTTTGATTTTTCATAGTTTTTCCTTCCCTTCTAAGCTACAAATTTATTTAATCAGAAATTCTACTTTTATTATGATATATTTTTTTCTAGTATTATTCTTGTATTTTTTCATATTCTTTTCATATTATAATACAAAATGGAAAAATTATACAAGATATTAATTGGATTATTAAAAAATAAAGTATTATAAATTTAAAAAGTGTTATTAGAAAGTAATTTAATTTAAAAAATAAACTGAAACGAACACTTTTAAGATTTATAATACTTTATTTAAATAATTTTCAAATCATTTTAACTTAATTTTTCTTTTACAATTTCATTAATCGTTTTTCCGTCAGCTGCAGGCCCTATTTTTGCTTTTGCTTCTTTCATAACGATACCCATTTCTTTCATAGAAGTTGCACCTGTACTAGTAATTATGTCTTCTACTATTTTTTCAATTTCTTCCTTAGATAATGGTTTTGGCAAATATTCTGCTAAAATATCAATTTCTTTATTGATTCCTTGAATTAAATCTTCTCTTCCACTTTTTTCATATTCTGTTAAAGCATCTTTTCTTTTTTTTGATTCTTTTGCAATGATTTCTAAAATTTGGTCATCGTTCAATTCTACTTGCTTATCTTTTTCTACTTGTAATATGGCTGCTCTCACCATTTGAATTACATTTTTTCTTATAACATTTTTGTCTCTCATTGATACTTTCATATCTTCTAATAATTTTTCTTTTAACATTTTTGTTTCCTCCTTTTTTTCTTAAGTGTCCCTTTGGGGACGTTGCCTAAATAGGCACCTAAATAAAAAATAAAGAGATTGAAAATTATAGCTTATTTCTAACCTTTAACTTACAACCTCTTTTCTTACTTTAAAATTTTCTTTTTCTTGCTGCCTCTGATTTTTTCTTTCTTTTTACGCTTGGTTTTTCATAGTGCTCTCTTTTACGTACCTCTTGCAATACGCCATTTCTTGCGCATTGTCTTTTAAATCTTTTTAAGGCATCTTCTATATTTCCATTATTAACTTTTATCTCTGACATTTAAATATTCCCCTCCTTCCGGTAACTACACTTTTTTTGTGCGGGATATGTATTTTTCTTGATACGTACGTATTATATCTTAAAATATAGTTTTTTGTCAATAGTTGTTTGCTATTTTTAGGAAAGATTTGGAAAACAATAATAAAAAGGGTGTCCCTACCGTTCCATTTTGGAACGAAAAGGGGCGTCCCTCTTGTTTAACCTACATCTTTGTTTAAGCCATCCCAAATGACGATGTCATGTTGCTCTAGGCTCTTTTTTACGTCTATTATTCTTTGGTTGCTTGAACCTCTAAATCTTAGTTTTGGGTCTTTTAATTCTTCTACAAATCTTCCATCTACGATGTAATCTATGTTTTCTAGCATTTCTTTTGTGGTTTCTCTATGTTCTTCTTGTATCATTTGACCTAGAATTTGTTTGTCGAATGTAAAACCTGTATAACACCATATTTTTTTGTTTGGGTATGTTTCTTTTACTTTTTTGATTAGTGGTACTAACCCTTCTTGATTTACTTGTTCGAAAGGTTCGCCTCCTAAAAGACTTAGCCCTGTAATATAATCTGGTTTTAAATCTTCTATAATTTCTTGTTCTTGTTTACTTGTGAATTCATCTCCATAGTTAAAGTCCCATGCTTCACGGTTGAAGCAATTTTTGCAATGATGGTTACATCCACTTACAAATAATGATACTCTAACTCCTGGGCCGTTTGCAACATCGCAATTTTTTATTTTTGCATAATTCATGGTTTACTCCTCGCTTTTGGTAAGAGCATCCTCTTATAAGGAAGATGACTCTTGCCAAATTGATTGTTTTATAAATGTAATACTCTTGCTTTTATTTCTTTTGTTTTTCCCTCATTCCAGAAGTTTTCTCCTAAGTAACCACAAGTACGTCTTGTTACGTTCATTTTATTTTTATCTTTGTTTCCACAGTTTGGACATTCCCATTCTAAGTTATCATTAATGATAATTTCTCCATCAAATCCACAAACATGACAGTAATCTGATTTTGTATTGAATTCTGCATATTGAATGTTATCGTAAATGAATTTAACAACATCTTCTAGTGCTTTTAGGTTATGTCTCATGTTTGGTATTTCTATGTATGAAATTGCTCCACCTGTAGATAGTGTTTGGAATTCACTTTCAAAAGATAATTTTTTAAATGCATCTATTTTTTCTCTTACGTCTACATGATAAGAGTTTGTATAGTAACCTTTATCTGTAATGTCTTTGATTTCGCCAAATTTTTCTTTGTCTATTCTAGCGAAACGATAGCATAAGCTTTCTGCTGGTGTTCCATATAGAGCAAAGCCAAGTCCTGTTTCTTTTTTCCACTGTTGCGTTGCTTCTTTTAGACGTTTCATAACTTTTATTGCAAATTCATGTCCTTCTTCTGTTGTATGTGATACCCCTTTCATTGCTTTGGTTACTTCATAGATTCCAATGTAACCTAATGAAAGTGTTGAATAGCCATCTTTTAATAGTTTATCTATTTTTTCTCCTGGTTCCATACGAGCAATTGCTCCATATCTCCAGTGAATTGGGCTTGTATTACTTAATGTTCCAAGTAAAGCATAGTGTCTGCACATTAAAGCTTCTTTGCATAGTTCTAGTCTTTCATCTAATAATTTCCAGAACTTTTCTTCATCGCCATCTGCAATGATACCAATTTGAGGTAAATTGATACTAACTACACCTTGGTTAAATCTTCCTTCAAATTTGTATTCGCCGTTTTCATCTTTCCATGGTGATAAGAAACTTCTACAACCCATTGGGCTAAATACGTTTCCTTCGTAATTTTCACGCATTTTCTTTGCTGAGATATAATCTGGATATAGTCTTTTTGCTGAACATTTTACTGCAAGTTTCGTTAGGTAGTCGTATTCTCCACCTTTTAAGCAGTTATGCTCATCTAGTACATAAACTAATTTTGGGAATGCTGGTGTAATATATACACCTTTTTCGTTTTTAATTCCTTCATATCTTTGTTTTATAATTTCTTCAATGACCATTGCATTTTCTTTAATGTATGGGTCATCTTTCTTTAAGTTTAAGAATAGGGTTACAAATGGTGATTGTCCATTTGTGGTCATTAATGTGTTGATTTGGTATTGAATGGTTTGTACACCTGCAGCAATTTCTTTTTTCAATCTTTGTTGTGTTAATCTTTCTATCATATCTTCTGATAGTTCGTCACCAAATTCTTTTTCCAAACTTTTTTTGAATTTTTCATAGCTTTTTCTTACATATTTTCCTAAGTGGCTAATGTCTACAGATTGTCCACCATATTGGTTAGAAGCAACTGCTGCAATAACTTGTGTCATAATGGTACAAGCTACTTGGAAACTTTTTGGAGATTCAATTAGTTTTCCATTCATAACGGTTCCATTATCTAACATGTCTCCTATATTGATTAGACAGCAGTTGAAAATTGGTTGTAAGAAATAATCCATATCGTGAAAATGAAGAATTCCGTCTTCATGTGCTTTCGTAATTTTTTCTGGTAATAAAATTCTTTTGGTTAAATCTTTTGAAACTTCTCCTGCAATGTAATCTCTTTGCGTAGAAGCAAGAACTGCATTTTTGTTTGAATTTTCTTCTAATAGTTCTTTGTTTTGATTTTTTATTAAGCCTAAAATAGATTCATCTGTTGTATTTGCTTTTCTTACTAATGCTCTTGTATAACGATAAATCATATATTTTTTTGCAAGTTCGAATTTTTTTCTATCCATTAGTTGTTGCTCGATAATGTCTTGAATATCTTCTACTAAAATTCTTTTCTTGTCAAGGTCTTCTATATATTTTATAATTTCTTTAATTTCTTCTTTTGTTACTCTTTCTCTTGGTTTTACTTCATTATTTGCTTTTTGAATAGCTGTTGCAATTTTTTCTCTATTATAATCTACTGCTCTTCCATCTCTTTTTATTACCTTCATTGCTTTAGTTCTCCCTTCTCATTTTCTGTTTGTTATGACTTTATTATATAAAAATATTTTTTAATTTCTGTTGCATTTGCAACAATTTTAAAAAAATATTTTTTTAAAATTTGTAAACTATGTGTTTCTAAGCAAAGACGGAATATTACATTTTGGTTACAAATTTTTTTTGTCGATTTTTGTTGCAATAGCAAGCTTTTTAAGGTATAATCTTAACATAATGAAAATCGTTATTTTTTGACAAACTTTTAGCTTTTTGCAATAATAGAGTTAAATTTTAATTTTTACTTTTATAAAAAATGCAGTTGAAACAGTTTTTTTGCTTGCTAATTCTTTTTAATGCTTGGCAAATATGTTTTTATTTGTATAGGAGAGAGTGAAATAGGATATGGATGATTTAATTTTAATAAACGATATGGCTGATAATTGTATTAAGATGCAAAAAAAAGTCTTTTCAAAAGGAAGTATTATTACTACTTATATTGAAAAGAGAAGACAAATTTGTATTTTACTTTCTGGGAAAGCAGACTTAATTCGTTATGATTTCAATGGAAATAAAGATATTATTGACCGCTTCAATGCCAATGATATTTTCGGAGAAGCTTTTTACCCTGTAAATACCAACAATGAACTATTTGTTTTAGCAACGGAGGATTGCGAAGTTCTTCTATTTTTATATGATGATATACAAGTAAAATGTAAAAATAATTGTAAATTTCACTCTAATTTGGTTTCACTTCTTTTAGAGTTAATTCTAAATAATGTTGTTCATCAGAATGCCAGAATAGAAATTTTATCTAAAAGGACGATTAGAGAAAAATTACTTAGCTATTTTTCTATTTTATCGGTAAAAAGTTTTAGTAAAAATATTACTGTTCCTTTTTCTTTAACTACTCTTGCCGATTATTTAAGTGTAGATAGAAGTGCTATGATGAGAGAGATTAAGAGTTTGATTGATGAAGGTTTTATTTCTAAAAATGGTAATAAGATTAAGTTGTTGTATTAGGTGAGAAAAAATTATTTTCATATTTTTATAAAATTTAAAAAATGCCAAAATTGCATAATTTTTGGCATTTTTTCTAATTATTATTCACATTTTTATTTATATATTTTTTCTTAAGCGGACTTGCACTCGCTTGAGAAATCCTATATTCCAATTTTTAATTTTATATTTTTAAATGAATTTAACTTACTAATTTGTCGAATGCAGTTTTTGGAATGGAAACTACGGGGCGAGCGCAAATGCTAGTAACGTTAAAGTTGTTATACCAAAAATATCCGCTATAGTTCACATAGCACATCTTAAGACCATTATAACCTGATGGACTAGACAACCAATAATGACTTTCTATAAAGAATAATGTTTTACTATGATAATCTGAAACATTAACGTAATTTTCAAAATTTCCAGTTCCCCCAAATCTATATTTCCAACCTTCTGTATTGTTTCCCTGCACTTCAAGTTTTTCATTTGGATACATCTGATTGTATGCTTTTTGAAATAACTCGATATCTGGAGAACCTTTCACTTCTATTTCGCTATCTTGTACAGTTATTTTTTTTGCATCTAATGCTTCCTTTATTCCTGTTTTTATATGGTCCCATTTTCCTGCGTAACTGTCTGTTCCATTTAAGTAACTAATTAAATCATCTCTATTGATTGATGAATTCACCTCGTTTCCTCTTAGTTTTATTGTTCCATCACTACTAATTTGATGAGCTCCTGCTTCTAATATTCCATCATATATTAGCCACACTTTATTTTCCTTTTCGTCATTATAAAAGTATTTCCATCCATGTGCAAGTTTTATATTACCTACGTTTACATCACCTAATGGTAATACATCTCCTTGCTTTGGTACAACTTTTATTTTTACTGTTATTGTTTCTGTTATACTTTCTCCGTATGTTACTGTTACTGTTGCTTCCCCTGCTTGTTCTTGTTCTTTATTTACTGTTATTTTAATTTTGTCTCCTTCTACTGATATCTCTATACCACTTTCTTCTGCTACTGTTGCATGAATTGTATCTGTTGTTTCATCTCCTTCTGGCAAACTTTCTACTCCTTCTTTCCCTAATGCTACTTCTCCATTTGACAATGTCATTGTATAATATAAGCCTTCTACTAATGCATAATAGGTTTCATTCTCTAAGGTTACTGTTACCTCTTTTGTTTCACCTGGCTTTAAAGTTACTTCGTAATCGCTTAGTGTGATATCAGATACGCCACTTGTAACAGTTTTTATTTGATTATCTGTATAGCCATAACTTGACTTTAATTTTGATACCACATCTCCTATTGTTATTTCTTTAGAATTAGATGCTTCTAACTTTTCTATATATGCTTCTGAATATGCAAAACCTGCATCCTCTACAAATCTTGCTTTTGCTGTTTCTGTTGCAGCACTTTTAGCTTTGTTAAATAGTCCATTTTCTCCTAATACTAGACTAATACTAATTCCTGCTAAAATGATTAGTACAACTATTGTTATAACTAAAGTTATTAGTGTAATTCCTTTTTCCTTTGTAAATTTCATTTTTTTCTTCCTCCTAATATTGTTTTTTGTTATAATTTTATGTTTATAGTTGTTACTATTTTAGTATATTTTATTTATATTTCTTTGTCAATATTTACTAACTATTTATCATAAAACTGTAACAAACTTGTAAAAAAAGCATAGAAAAAAGAAAAAGGGGGTGTCCCCAGCGTTCCATTTTGGAACGAAAAGGGGCGTCCCTCCTGTTTATTGTTCTATTGCTTTTTGGGCATAGCTATTGTTAATTACTTTATCAAATGGTGCTTTTTGTTCTAATTCTCCTGCTTCTTCCATAACTGTTTGTAATAGGTTATATGATTCTTCTTTCATTACTGGAGTCGTTTTCCATGCGTCTATATCTTTATAGCTTTGTAATACTTGTGCTAATAATTCAACATCAGTATCTGGGAAGAAGCTTTGTATTGCTTCTGCTACTTCTTTCATGGTATGTTCTGCTACCCATTTTTGTCCTTTATATATGGCATTGGTGAATTTTTGAATGATGTCACTGTTTTTTTCTATATAACTTTTACTTGCAAAGTAGGCTGTGTATGGTATTTCACCAGAAGCCTCTCCTACTGATGCTACTACATAGCCTTTTCCTGCTTGCTCTGTCATGGTTGCAGTTGGCTCAAATAATGTAACATAGTCTGCGGTTCCTCCGGAAAAGGCTCCTGCCATTAAGTCAAATTTGATGCTATCATCTAAAATCAAGTCTGTTTGTGGGTTAATTCCATTTTGTTTTAGTACATATTCAAAGGTCATGTATGGAACTCCACCTTTTCTTCCTGGAATTACTGTTTTTCCTTTTAAGTCTTGCCAGCTGAAGTTGTCTGTTGGCTCTCTACTTACTAAGAATGAACCATCTTTTTGTGTTAATTGTGCAAAGACTTCGCAGTAGTCTTCTTTTCCTTCATTATACACATAAATTGATGCTTCTGGTCCTGCAAATCCTATGTCGCTTTGGCCTGCTAAGACTGCTGTCATTACTTTGTCTGCACCTTGCCCTGTAGTCATTTCAATTTCTAATCCTTCTTCTTCCATAAAGCCTTTAGCTATTGCAACGTATTGTGGTGCATAAAAGACGGAACGGGTTACCTCGTTTAGACGTATTTTGGTTAGTGAGCTAGTTTGTGTGTCTTCTCTTGTTACGAAGTAAACGATTACCCCTACTATAATAAGTACAACAATAAGTGCTATTATTAAGTATTTTTTCACTTTTCTTTCTCCTTTCTTATTTTTTGAATGTTAAAAATCATTCTTGTATATTGTATTCGGTTTTCCTTATGATGGTAACTTGGTTTTGAAAGAAAAGTGAGAATTAACAAATTTTGAAAATGTTTGACATTTATGTTTTATAGGAATAATTTATAAAGCTCAATAATAACCTAAGTTTTTTTACAAATCATATAATTAAAAAGAGATGCAATGAAATGAAGTGAACTTCAAAATGTTTACTTCATTTCATTGCATCTCTTTTTTAGTTTTACCTTTTTACGACTAACTTTTCTAACAAAACTACTGCTTGGTACATAATATAAGCAACTACGGCAAGTATGACAACACTTGTCATTACTAGGTCTAATTGGAATACCTGCCCACCATAGACGATTAGGTAACCAAGTCCTGCTTTTGATACTAGGAATTCTCCTGTAATAACACCTACTAGTGATAGTCCAATGTTGACTTTTAAAGAGTTAAAGAAAGTGTGTTTGTTAGCAGGAATGATAATCCTTGTTAATATTTGAAATTTGTTGGCATGGAAGGTTTTTGCCATTTTTATTAGTTCTTTATCGGTATTTAAAAAGCCGTTTAAAATTTCTAGTATGGTAACAACTAAGGAAATTGCTAATGCCATTACAATAATGGCTGGCATTCCTGCTCCTACCCAAATAATTATGACTGGTCCGAAGTGCTACTTTTGGAAGGCTATTTAATACTACTAAAAATGGTTCTGCTACTTTCGATAAGAACCTTGACCACCATAAGAAAATAGCAATAATGGCTCCTAAAAAGGTTCCAAGTAAAAATCCAATTAAGGTTTCTAAACAGGTTACTTTTAAATGTTCCAATAAATTATTGCTAGACAAATTAAAAAATGTTTTTACCATACGAGATGGTTGGCTCATAATGAAACTATCAATAATTCCTTGGTTTGCAAGTACTTCCCACAATACAATTATGCCTATAATAATACTAAATTGTACTATTTTGATGAGTATTTTTTCCCTTTTCCTCTTTTGTAAATATTTTTTTCTATCTTCTGATATCTTTATTTCTTTATCCATGTACATCTAGTCCTTTCCAAATGGTATCAAAGTATTTACTAAATTTTGGACTTTCTCTACAGTTTAGTGGAGTTCTATTTTCTATTTCAAACTCTATTTTATGAATTTCTTTTACTACTGCTGGTCTATTACTTAACACAATTACTCTATCTGACATACTTATTGCTTCTGAAATATCATGTGTTACCATTAATGTTGTAATGTGTTCATTTTTTAGAATGTCATAAATATCTTTTGTTACCATTATTCTTGTTTGATAATCTAGTGCAGAAAAGGCTTCATCTAATAGTAGAATTTTGGGCTTTATGGCTAAAGTACGAATAAGCGCTGCTCTTTGCCTCATTCCTCCAGATAATTGGTTTGGATATTTGTCTTTAAATTCATATAAGTTATATTTTTTTAGTAAGTTATCCACATATTCCACATTTTCCTTTGTTTTTTGGTTTCGTATTTCTAATCCAAAAAGCGCATTTTTATAAATTGTAAGCCATTCTAAAAGACTGTCTTTTTGTAGCATATAGCCAATTTCTCCATCTATTTCTATACTACCAGAGCTTTTTTCTTCTAACCCTGCAATAATTGATAATACTGTTGATTTTCCACATCCACTTGGTCCTATTAAACTTACAAATTCACCTTCTTTAATTGAAAAACTAATATCTTTTAATGCTTCTACCTCTCCATTTTCTGCTTGATATTTTTTGCTTATGTTTTTTACTTTTAAAACTTCTTTCATCTTGCACCTACCTTTGTCTCTTTTGTAATGTCCCTTTGGAGGACGTTTCTTAATGAGACATTTTGAAAAAATGTCCCTTTGGAAAACGTCCCCAAAGAGACATCTTTTATTACATTTTATGAAAACTTATGTGGTTTGGTGCCAATCTTTTTCTTTTATATTCTTAATGTTTGCCCTGCATAAATTAGGTTTGGATTTTTAATTCTATTTAGTCTTACAATTGTTGCAATGCTAACGCCATATCTTCTTGAAATAGAATATAGGGTATCTCCATATTGTATCTTATAAATGATATGATTTAAGTCATAGCGATTTGTTGGAATTATTAGTCTTTGACCTACATATATAAGATTGATATTTCTGATATTGTTTTCTTTTGCAATGGCAATTGCTGTTGTTCCAAATTCTGCCGCTATTTGGTCTAAAGTGTCACCTCTTTGTACAATGTAAATTGTTTGACCAGAAGTTGAATTTCCATCACTATCCATGGCTGTTTCTCCACTTGGTACAATAAGTGTTGCTCCTGCATATATTAAGTTTGGATTTGCTATGTTATTAAGTTCTACTAGCCTTGCTACTGTTGTATTATATTTGATGGCAAGTTCTGTTAAGGTGTCTCCCCTTTGTATAATAATTTCCATTGTTTTTCCTGCTGTTGGTTTATTTGTGTTTTCTGGAAGTGGAATTTCAGATGATGTGTTTAAAAAAATTTCTTCTGTAAATTCATCTCTATCTACATAACCGTTAATTCCTGCAATTTCTCCTAAATCTGTATATTGCCAGCCTACCCATGAATTCCAATTTCCGTTCGGAGTAGGTTCTTCTACTTCATATTGCGCTACCCATAAAGGATAATTGGTTAGCTCCCCTCCAAATACACTAGAAGCATTGCTTGTGTCGCTATATATAACTACTTCTTTTCCACTTAAAGTTTCTACTGTTCTTACAAATGTAAGTCCAATTTGATTGATTTCTTCTATGCTTAAGCTTCCAAAACTTTCAAAGTCCATAGCTAGCCTGCAGTCTGGTATTTTTCCTGCAATTGTAGATACAAAGAAGTTTGCCTCTAGCACCGCTTCTTGTTGACTTCTTGCTGTTAAGTAATGGTAAAATCCTACTTTTAATCCATTAGCCTTGGCATTTGTATAATTTTGTTCAAAATATGGGTCGACAAAATTGCTCCCTTCACTTGCTTTCATATACACAATTTGAATGCCACTTTCTGCTACTTGTGCATAATTAATATTTTCTTGCCAACCACTGACATCAATTCCTTGATATAAAGTAGGACTGGATGGACTAAAGGCATAAACAGGTCCTGTTAATATGTACATTGGAAAAATAAATATGATAAGACATATGAGCCATTTTACTTTTTTCATGTTTTCACTCCTTACTTCTCACTATTTCAATGTTTTATATTTTGCGGTATGCAATATATATTTGAAATAATTGTTGTTTTATTTTTTGACTTAAAATATCATATGAAAGAAAGTAAAATGTGTGTTTGACCCTTTCACCTTATATATTTTTAGAATAGATTTTATATTTTTTACCCCGTCCCTAAAATATAACATTTTTTCATTTTCTCCTACATATATTTGGATAGGTGATATTTTGAGACGTATTCAAGTTTTTTTATTTAATGGGATTTTGCTTACTATTACTGGGCTTGTGATGCGCAGTATTGGTATGTTTTTTAATGTTTATATTTCGAATAAGATTGGTAGTGAAGCTATTGGTGTTTATCAACTTATGATGTCTGTTTATCTTTTTGCTACTGTTCTTGCTAATTCTGGTATTCATTTGGCTACTACTCGTATTGTTTCTGAGCAAGAGGCTTTTGGTATGGAGGCTGGCATTAAAAAGGCTATGAAGAAGTGTTTATCTTATAGCCTTGTTATGGGTTGCTTTGCATGCTTTTTATTATTTACTTGTGCTCCTTTTCTTACGACTGCTTGCTTACATGATAAAGTTTCTCCTGTTTCTTTACGTATTTTAGCTTTTTCTCTCCCTTTTCTTGCTCTTTCTTCTTGTATGAATGGATATTTTTCTGCATTAAGAAAAGTAAAAAAAACTGTATATACTCAAGTTTTAGAGGAATTTTGTAAAATTACGTTTATTTCCTTTTTTCTAAATTCTTTTTTCCCTTCTGGTTTAGAATATGCTTGTATCTCTTTAGTGCTTGGTAGCTTAATTTCTGAATTTCTTTCTTTTTTATTTTTACTATTTTTGTTTATAAGAGATAAGCGAAAATTAACTGCCCCTAGTTTTAAGGATACGAATTATACCAAACAAATATTAAAGATTTCTTTACCTATTTCTTTTACTTCTTATATTCGCTCTGGGCTTTCTACTTTAAAACAACTGCTTATTCCAACTCAGTTGGAAAAGTCTGGGCTTTCTTGTGAAGGGGCTCTTTCCTCTTATGGAATAATTCATGGTATGGTTATGCCGCTTATTCTTTTTCCTTGTACGTTTATTTCTTCTTTCAGCTCACTTCTTATTCCAGAGTTTTCTTATCTTAATGCGAGGAAAGATGAGCAAAAGATGCATTTTGCTTTTCACAAGATATTTAAGTATTGTTTTATTTTTTCTTTTTTGATTATGGGCTTTTTTTGGTGCTTTGCTAAGGATTTAAATACATATATTTATCCTAATATTAATGTTGCTTTTTATATTAAACTTTTGTGCCCGTTGATTGTGTTTATGTATATTGATAATATTGTGGATAATATTTTAAAGGGGCTTGATAAACAAGTAAGTGTTATGGGTATTAACATTATTGATTTAATTTCTAGTATTTGCCTAATTTATTTTTTACTTCCTATGCAAGGTATAAAAGGGTATATTATAGTTTTATTTGTAAGTGAGATTGTTAATGGTCTATTGAGTTTATGCCTTCTTATTAAGCATACTCATTTTAAAATTAATTTTATGGATTGGCTAATTAAGCCTTTTCTTAGTATTTTCTTTTTAAATATTATTTTTTCTTCTTTTTTTACAACTGATTCCTTTGCAGAGTTTTTAGTTTATGGTGGTATTTTTATTTTTCTTTATTTTGTTTTATTGGTTTTGTTTGGAACGTTTGTGAAAGTTGAAAAAAAGGGTATCCTAAAGTAAAAGGATACCCTTTAAAAGGTAAAGTTTGTGATAATAGTTGTGTTTGTTTTAGTGCATTAGAGTTTTAATTGGATGAACTATCGTCTTTTTTCAGTGCTTTCAGTCCGGAAAGCACTGCTTCTGAGATTTGGCTAACTTCTTCTGTTACAGGGCGGTCGTTCAGTGCCTCATTCTGCGTGTTTAACACTTTCATTAAAGTAGGCAGTTGCATAATAGAATCAAATAGAACATTCCCTGTTCCATTACCGCCTACATTACCCGGAATGTTTCCACCATTAATGTTTACGAACTCAGCATTTTGACCAAGGTTTGCCATAATTTCAGCAGTTGCAGTTGCAATCTTGATTTGAGCCTCTGTCTGAATTTGCAGTTTTTCAATCTCGAAATTCACTTTCTCGTTTGCTGCACGAGCTTCTGCCAGAGCTCTTTCACCTTCTGCTTCTGCTAATTTTTTGGCTTTGATACCTTCTGCTTCTGCAAGCTGTTGTGCCTTTATACCCTCTGCATCAGCAAGTAAATCTGCTTTCTTACCTTCAGCTGCAGCTTCTGCCTTTGCCTTAGTAACCTCTGCTTCTGCAAGACCTTCTGCACGAGTCTTTTCAGCTTGCGCTGCTGCAGATTTTTTCATAGCTTCCGCATCACTTTCAGCAACTTTGACACGGGCCTGAGCTTTGGTTGTTTCAACATCAGCACTACCCTGTGCTTCTTTACGTGCTGCATCTGCATTACGTTCAGCAACTTTTATGGTGGCTTCAGCTTCGATAGTTTTAACGTTTGCCTCAGCCTCCGCATCAACACGCATTTTTTCCTTTTCTGCTTCAGCACGAGTAACCATAACTTCACGTTGCTTCTGCGCTGCCAAATTTTCCTGTTCCGCTTTCATAACTTCAACAGCACCCTTACGTTCCTCAACCTCGCGAAGTCGAAGTGTTTCTTGAAGTTGTCCTGCTACGGCTGCATCTGCATTGGCTGTTTCTGTTTGGATTTTGAACTCTGCCAATTTCATGTCAGTGTCCTTACGTTTTTCCTTTTCAGCCAGTTCTGCTTCCATTTGTGCAATTCTGGTTTCTTTCATTGCAGTTGCTTCAGCAATTTCAGCTGTCTTGCTTGCTTCTGCTTTCTTTTGGCGAGTTGCCTGATTCACCTCTGCTTGCTTAATCTGGGCTGCCTTGTCTTTTTCTGCCGAATCCAGTGCTGCAATGTTGTTGTAATAGCCATTGCTGTCAGAAACATCTTGGATATTAAGAGATACAAGCTCAAGGCCCATATTATCCATTTCATCCGCCACACTTTTCTGAATTTCTTGCTTAAACGCTTCTTTATCCTTCAAAATTGCTTCAGGAGTCATAGAAGCAACAACATCACGTACTGCACCCATCAGCGTTAACTTAACATCTGCAATAATACCCTCTTTTCCACGTTCCTTAAAGGAAATGATGGCTGTGCGCAACTTTGCTTCATCCGAAACAGATGGCCGAATTTGAGCAGTCCAATCTGCAATGATTGGTACTGCTGTAGACGTTTTTATTTCGTCTTTATCTGCCTTTACTGTAAGCATACATAAGTCAAAGTAACTTGCCTTGCGGAAAATTGGTATTACGAATGAACCGCCAGAAACTTTAATTACAGGCTGTTTGCCACCAGTAACAATGAGTGCCTTATCAATGTCTGCAACTCTGTAGATTGCTGCTAAAAATATAAGCAGCAAGATGACTGCGACAATAATCGCAATAATACCAATATGACTGATAATGAAATCCATATCATTGCCCTCCTAAAATGAAATAGTTTAATGGTTTCACAAACACTTATCACTAACTTACTTTTTATAGAACTAGTAATAAAACTCTTGTAATATTTTAACATAATTTTTTAGTTATGTAAATACTTAAACATAAAAAACACCAACCTACTTATTTAAGTAAGGTTGGTGTGTCTTTTGGGCGTTAGTGTTAATGGTTAGAAGTATTTTTGAATTACCTGTTTCATTTCTTTTTCATTTTTTAGTTGATATGCTCTAAAAAATGCCTGGCAGAGTTCACTTATAGGGAAACTTTTTAAATATTCCTCTTTGGTGTTAATGATGCTTGCAAATTCCTTCATTGCATTTGACCTAAAGTTAAATACTGCCATAAGTACTACGATTTCTGCTTCACTGGTAATGATAATAGAAAAGCCTTCCGCTCTCATTCTGTATAACAGCGCTGTTATATTTTCCACTATATCCCACATTTTGTCACTCCAGAATTTCATCTGCTTTTCTATTTTTTCTTTTTCTGCTTCGTAGACTTCTTTCTGTATCTTTAGTTCTTCTTTCCTTTTTTCCAGTTCCTCCTGCGAGAATTTTTGCTCTACATACTTTTCCTTTAATGTAGCAGAGGTGGAAAGTTGAGAGAGTGCAAGCAAGCTTTCTACCAGTTTCAGTTCCTCGCGAGGAAAATCTTCTTCTTTTTTCTCTCTTTCTAACCGCCCTACCTCCGAATATGCAATAATATAGCTATTGCATAAACTTTTAAAATAACTTTGCAATGTGTATTCGTTCATTGTGTCGTATTTCATAATGTTCCTCCTTTTAAAGTTGTTTTCTTCAACAATAGTTACTGCATAAAATCATATCATAAAATTTAACATAATGCAAGATTAGTAAGAAATTTTTGTTTTATCCACATTTGTAAAAAATAAAACAAGGGGTGTCCCCGGCGTTCCAAAATGGAACGAAAAGGGGCGTCCCTCCTGTTCGCTAAAATTTAAATTAAATTCCATCTTTTGTTTACTACATCCCAATTCACAATATTCCAAAAAGCACGAATATATTTTGGTCTTTCTGTTTTATATTGTAAATAGTAAGAATGCTCCCACATATCTAGCACTAGAATAGGAACACAGCCCCATAAGGTTAAGTTTTGGTGTTTTTCACATTGCAATATTTCTAATTTATTCCATTTTGGAACCCACACTAATAGACACCAACCAGAAGCTTCTACGCTTGCTGATGCTGCTTCAAATTGTGCTTTAAATGTTTCTATACTTCCAAAATCTTTTGTAATTTGCTCTGTTAGTAATAAACTAGGTGAAGTATTCTTTTTTGGTCCCATATTTTCAAAGAAAAGTTCATGTAAAATAGCTCCTGAACCAAAGAAGCTTAAGTTTTTTTCTAAACATTTGATATTTGAAAAATCCCCTTTTTCTCTTGCTTCTTTCAGTTGTTCTTGTGTTTTATTAGTATTATCTACATAACCCTTGTATAAAATATTGTAATGCAATTTTAATGTTTCTTCTGAATAGTATGGCTCTAATGCATTGAAATTGTATGGTAATGCAATCATTTCTAACATTTGTTTTTCCCCCTATCTTAATTTTTAAAGATTTTCTTTTAACATATATTTCTTTCCTCTAATTACTTTATTCATTTTTTCTTTATTTCATACCATACTTTTTTCTTATGACAAGTATATTGTAAATTGTTTTGTTTTATATTATAATGAATATGAATTGAGAAGGAGTTAAGTTTATGGAAAGAATTGCAATTTTATCTGATGTTCATGGAAATATTACAGCACTTGAAAATGTGATAGCTGACATAGAAAAAAGAGGTATCTCAAAAATCTATTGCTTAGGTGATAGCGTTATTAAGTGTGCAAATCCTGATAAAGTAATTGATTTATTGCGCCAAAAGTGTGAAGTGATGCTTTTGGGAAATTGTGATGAGATTATTTGCCGTCCTAATATTGAAGAAGGACGTTTTTGGAGCAGAGATAAAATTGGTGAAGAGAGAGCTAAGTTTATTTATAACTTACCTGTTTCTTATGAATTTACTATGAGTGGACATTTAATTCGTCTTTTTCATGCTTCTCCTATTAGTTTAGAACATATTTTTAATCCTATGTTTCCTAATTCTGATAGCATTTACTTTAATAAAATTATTACTGACCCATATGATTTGTTTAAAAATACAGAATTTATAGGAAAGGGAGAGAATGATTCTGTTCCTGATATTGTTGGTTATGGTCATTTGCATACTCCTAATATTTATCGCTTTGGGAATAAAACTATTTTTAATGTAGGTAGTGTTGGCGTTCCTGTTGAAATGATGAATGAGGGGGAAGAGACTGCTACTTCAAAATATTCTACTATGTCTTCTTATATGATTTTAGAGGGAGAATTAAATAGCAGCGTTCTTTCTTCTATTTCCTTTACGCTTGTTCGTCTTCCTTATTCTATTGAAAAAGAGCTTGCGTATTTGAAAGAATCTGACATGCCTAATAAGGAAATTATTATGAAATCTTTAATTACAGCAAATCACTAATTGTATTATTATGTATTGTACATTGCGAAAATTTTTATAAAATGTTATGTTTAGTAAATCACTGATTTGTGCTTTGTTGTATATGATATAATAAAGGATTTGATGGTCGATATGATGCAAAATTATGAAATGGCAAAAAGAATTCTTGCTAAATATAAGCAGGAACATTTGCTAAATTTCTATGATGAATTAAATAATGATGAAAAAGAGCAATTAATTAGCCAAATATGCCAAATTAATTTTGAGCAAATTTTTTCTTTGTATGAGGCTTCTAAAAAAGATGAGCTTATTCCTCATCGTAGTATCGCGCCTTTGCCTTATACAATTAAAAAAGATTTAACAACAGAAGAATTCATGTATTATTGTTCTATTGGAGAAAATGCCATTGTAAATGGTAAATATGCAGTTGTAACCTTAGCAGGTGGTCAAGGTACCAGGCTTGGTTATAAAGGTCCAAAAGGTACTTTTGAACTTGATACAGAACCTAAAAAATCTCTTTTTGAAATTTTATGTGAGCATTTAAAAGAAGCAAATGAAAAATACAATATTACCATTCCTTGGTATATAATGACTAGTATTTATAATGACGAACAAACAAAAAAATTTTTTGAGGAAAAGAATTTCTTTGATTATCCTAAAGATAGTATTTACTTCTTTGAACAATCAGAACTTCCTTTAATTAATCTTTCTGGAAATTTAATTTTAGAAGAACCTTATAAAATTAAAGAAGCTTCTAATGGCAATGGTGATGTATTTCTTTCTATGAAGCGACATGGTATTTTAAAGGACATGAAACAAAAACAAATCGAGTGGATTTTCTTTTCCGGTGTAGACAATGTTATTTTGGATATTGTAGACCCTTTACTTTTAGGTTTGACTATTGCTAATAATAAAGTTATTGCTTCTAAAACTTTATTTAAAAAGAATATAGAAGATAAAGATTGGATTTTTGCAAGAAGGGATGGAAAACCTGCTATTATCAATAGTTGTCATTTAACCCCTGAAATGAAAATAGCCATAGATGAAAATGGACATTACTTATACCGCGAAATTAATCTACTTGCTCACCTATTTAATATTTCTGCTTTAGAAAAAATCGTGAAAGTTTTCCTTCCTTATCATAGAGCTTTTAAGAAAAATACTTTTGTAAACGAAGAAGGCATGAAGCAAGTTCCCGAAAGTCCTAATACTTTTAAATTTGAGACATTTATTTTTGATGCTTTTTCTTTATTTGATGAAATTGAACTTTTAAGAGTTGAGGAAAATGAAGAATTTGCACCTATTAAAGATTTTAATGGTGCTCACAACCCTGAGATTGCAAAAGAACTTTATGAGAAAAAATATTGTTTGAAATAAATTTTGTCATTATGCTATTTGTGATATGACTATATATTAGCCAAATAGAATAAATATAGTGTTATTTTATAGAAGTTAATCATTAAATTATATTAATGTGTTTTTAAAACAGGTAATAAATAATAAAATTTATTACTTGTTTTTGTCTGTTTGACAATTTTTGATATTTTTCGACACTTATCTTGTGTTATACTTAAAATAATTAGTAAATACACACATTTTTCAATCAAATTCGTTCTGCCATATTTTTTATATTTTATTTTTATTCTTAAAGATTTTTTTCTAGCAACAAAACGTATTTACTTGAAATAAAATAAAAGCTACTGTTCTTTTAGCTTTTATTTTATGCTTGTTCATACAATTTTGTTTTCTCTTATTTTTGAATGATGTATATGTTTTTCCAACATAAATAAAAAGGCTTTACATTTTTAACCTCTATTCGATTGCTTGTTTAATGTGATGAATTTGGAAAGTACTTGCTTGGTATAAAACTTCTATGACATCTATGCGAATTAACTCATTTTCTAGTTGATGAATATATAAGTAATAACGAATTGCCCCTTTCATATGCTCAATTTTCCTCTTATCTATGGCATCAATAGGCTCTCCATAGTTTTTATTTTTTCTTGTTTTTACTTCAATAAAAACATATTCTTCTTTATCTTTTGCAATAATATCAATTTCCCCTTGTCTTGTTTGGAAATTTCGCTCTATTATTTCATAACCAAGGTATTTTAGAAATTCTGTTGCCACTTGCTCGCCTTCTTTTCCCGTTACATGCCTTTTATACATGCTTTTGATTTCTCCTTTATTTTATTTTTTGTTTGCCCAATTTCATTTTTGTTCTATTCCTTTCGTATATTGCTTTATTTGAAATTCATTTCCTGGTATTGCTTCAATATAACCTTTTAATTCCATGATAGTAAGCATCTGGTTAACATGAGAGATAGAACATTTTAATGTTTGAGCTAATTGGTTATTGTCCATTGGCCCATTTAATAATACTTGATAAATTGGCTGATAATCTTGTTCTACTGACGTAATTGGTAAAAAAGACTGCGTACTTTCTTTGAAAGGATTTGTGTCTTTAATGGTAATACTTAGGTAATTTTGTAATTCAGATGCCTTAGTAATTATTTTTGCTCCATTTTTTAGTAAGCGGTTACAACCTACACCATTCTTATCTTCTATACTGTGAGGAAGACAAAATACTTGTTTTTTCTGTTGTAATGCATGCCTTGCTGTAATACTACTACCACTTCGGTGTTTAGCTTCTATAACAATCACTGCCATAGATAACCCTGCAATAATACGGTTTCGCATAGGAAATGCCTGCATATTTGGTTTTGTTTCTGGTGGATATTCGCTAACAATACAACCTCCATTTTTTAATATTGCTTGATATAATGGAATATTTTCTTTTGGATACATATGTGAAAAACCAGACGCAATTGCTGCAATTGTTTTCCCTTTTTCTTTCATTGCATTTTGATGTGCAATAGAATCAATTCCTACGGCTAGACCACTTACCACTGCAATATTAGAATGAGCAATGCTATTAGAAAACAGGGCAGCATATTTCTTTCCATATTCACTTGCATCTCTACTTCCTACAATGGCAATACTTTGCTTATTTAATAAATTTGCATCTCCCATTACATATAATTTTTGAGGTGGATTTTTAATTGTTCTTAATTTTTCTGGATATTTTTTATCTGTCAATTTTATTTGTTTTATTTCTATTGTTATTTCTCCTTTTCTTATTTTACAATCATTCAGTTATATAACTTTCCTATATTTTTTATCTAAACTTCTATATTGAATAGCTTCTGCAATATGGGAAACTTCTATATTTTCTTTTCTGTCTAAATCTGCAATAGTCCTTGCTACTTTTAGAATTCTGCCATAAGCTCTTGCACTTAAATTTAAACTATCAAATGCTTGCTTTAAAAGCATGCTTTCTTCTTTTCCTAAAGCACAGTATTTTTCTTGTAATTTAGGTGTTAATTCGCTATTAGAATAAATACCTTCTTCTTTATACCTTTCTAATTGTATTTTTCTTGCCTCATTTACTCTTTTCTTTATTTGCATTGAAGTTTCTTCTGGTGTATCTTTTTTTAAATGATGATAACTTACTGAAGATACTTCAATTTGAATGTCTATTCTATCTAATAATGGACCACTAATTTTAGCTAAATATTTATTAATAGCTTGTGGCTGACAAGTACATTCTTTTTGCTTGGAGCCATAAAAGCCACAAGGGCACGGATTCATAGAAGCAACTAGCATAAAATTACAAGGGTATGTTAGTGTACTATTTACTCTTGCTATTGTTACTAATTTATCTTCTAATGGTCCACGCATTACTTCTAAAGTACTTTTTTGGAATTCTGGCAGTTCATCTAAAAATAAAACTCCATGATGAGCTAAACTAATTTCTCCTGGTTTTGGAATTCTGCCTCCACCTACTAAAGAGGTGGTAGAAATAGTATGGTGTGGCGCACGAAATGGCCTTGCCATAATAAATGGGATCTCTTTGCTTAAAAGACCTGCCACACTATGTATTTTTGTTGTTTCTAAGGCTTCTTCAAAACTTAAATCTGGTAAAATAGATGGAATTCTTCTTGCCATCATGGTTTTTCCGTGAGCCGTGGATTTCCAATTAGTAGAATATTGTGACCACCAGCTGCTGCTACTTCAATTGCCCTTTTAATATTTTCTTGACCTTTTACTTCGCAAAAGTCAAATTTCTCCTCTTCTGCCTCTTGGTATAATTCTTCCATATTTATTTCATATGGCTTAATATCTTCTCTTTCATTTAAATATTCTACTGCTTGGCTCAGAGTATTTGCGCCAATAATTTGAATACCCTTTACCACTGCCGCTTCTTTGGCATTTTGTATTGGCACTACCATTTTTTCAATTCCTAACTTTTTTGCTTCAATACACATAGGTAAAATTCCATTGATTTGATTTAAACTTCCGTCTAAAGATAACTCGCCTAGAAACGCTATGTTTTCTAGTTTACTTTGCCTAATTTCTCCAAGACAGGTTAAGATTCCAATGGCAATTGGTAAATCAAAGAAAGAACCTTCTTTTTTGGTATCGGCTGGAGCTAAATTCACTACAATTTTTCTACTTAATAATTCATAGCCAGAATTTTTAATAGCTGTTTTTACTCTTTCTTTGGATTCTCTGACACTAGTATCAGGAAGTCCGCACGATTTCCCATGCAGGAATACCTGCGGAAACATCTACTTGCACAGAAACAAGATAGCCATCTAGACCACTTAGTGACATACTTTTTACAATTGATAACATGATTTCCTCTTTTCTTTTTGGAATAAAATAGATTTAATTTTTTGACTTAATTTACTTTGATAAAAGTTATATTATGTATATCATGTTTTGTTTCGTATTGCAAGCATTTTTCATCGTCAAATATCGACTTTGTTCTACAAAATTGGCAATAATAGAATAAAAAATGTTGGTAAACCAATCAAATTTTAATTTTCCGACATTTTCTATTCTTCTATTATTTTACTTTTAAAATATTGTTCTTGAAATTCTGTTAATGCTATTATTTGCTCTTTTGTATATTTTTTTCCTTCTGGTACTAAAATTAGTTTATCATCTTGGTCATTTAACCTATGAATAATTGCTATACATTTTCCTGTAAATTCCTCTAATGGTTCAAATACACCTAAAATGTAACAATCTAATTCTTCTCCATCACTACTGATAGTATTAGGAATATAACCGTAATTAACTGGATAAATGAAGCCATGCTTTGGGTGCTTACTACCAAGTGGTCTATCAATTTTTGCTGTTACTAGTTTTCCTATATATTCATAGTTTGCATTTTCTTCTTTTTCATATAAATGGCTGTTTGTATTTTGTTGATCTATTTTAATATCTTCCATTACTTGCTTTAATATTTTCTTTGAATTAGAGTAAGTAATTCTTTCTAATGCTTCTTCAAATGGAAGCCATTCTATATTTTGTATTTCCGCTTCCTGCTTTTTCGTTTCTGTTTCTTTGCAAGTAGCAAGAAAGAAAATAACTTGTTTCAAAGTATCTTCTTTTGAGTAATATTCACTTACATATCTTTTATTCTCTTGTACTATAGCGTCAATATTTGTTTCTTCTTTTACTTCTCTTATGGCTGTTTGTATTTCTGTTTCATTTTCCTCTATATGACCTTTTGGGAAATCCCAATGCCCTGCATTGTGTTGAACTAATAGCACTTTATTTTCATGAATGATAATGCATCCACATGCTCTTTCGTAGTTCATAATAAATTTCATTCCTTTCTTACTTCACTTAAAGGCATACATCTTTTTTCAAACTATGCCTTCTTTTTTATATTATTTTCTTTAGAATATCATACACTTTATGTATTGGAAGTCCCATTACCGTAGAATAATTTCCATTTATTTTTTCAATGAATACCATAAATTCCCCTTGAATGGCATAAGCTCCTGCTTTGTCCATTGCTTTTCCTGTTTTGAGCCATTTTTCTATTTCTTCTTTTGTCATATCTTTAAAATAAACTTCTGCCATGTCATAGGTAATATATTCTTCATATTTTCCATCCTTTTCTACCAATATTGTTAACCCTGTAATGACATCATGTTTTGTATTTTTTAGTTGTTCTAGCATATGAAATGCATCTTCTTCATTTTTAGGCTTTCCATATATTTTGTTGTTTTTGATTACCATGGTATCTGAACCTATTACAATTCTATCACCTGAGGTTTGTTCAAAGACTGTTTTGGCTTTTATGTATGATAGCCTTTTGGCTTGCTCTTGTACACTCAAGTTTGGTTCTAATGTTTCGTCGATATCGCTTACTTTTATTTCATATTCTAGGTTTAATAAGTCTAATAATTCTTTTCTTCTTGGCGATTTTGATGCTAATATTATTTTCATGAAAGCCTCCTTGCTTTAATTTATGAAATAGAATTTGTATTTTTAGCAAATGTTCCTACTTAATTTTCTTGTGCAAATATATCATCTAATCTATTTGCCATTTTTTCTATTAATCCAACTACTAAGGCATTTCCCATACAGAAATATCTAAATTTTTCTGGCATTCCTGTATTTGTCCAGTTGTCATCAAATCCATTTATCCTTTCTGCTTCTATTGGAGTTAATATTCTTAATTCTTTTTTCTTTGGATCTTCTATTATATGAGAGCTTCTATTAACGCTAGATTCACTTGTTAGCATAGTTCTAGCTGGCCTATCTAATGCATCTGGAAATAACATGCCACCTTCTGAAAAGACATATTTAAATCCTGTTTTGCTTACTCTATCAATTTTTTTAGGACCTTTTAATTCTTTCCATTTTTCTATATTTCCTACTACATAATATTTTTTATCTGCATCTTCTTCCAGTACTTCTCTTAATTTTGTTGGCTCAATATATTTAGGTTCTACTTTTTCTATATATATCTGATTATCTTTCATAATTCCTGCGTTTTCAAATGCCATTTTAAAATTGTCTGATACTTCATATATATCTTTATATTTGAATTCTTGCGCAATTCCTTTTGTATTCTCTTGTATTTTAAATTCTTTGGCAAAAAAACCATCTTTATGGATAATTTCTTCAAAGCTTTTATTTTTTATTGAATTGTAATAAGTAGTGCTATTTTTCGTTGCATATATGAATGTTCTTCTTCTTTTTTGGGCAAATCCATAATCTGCTGCATTGATTACTCTCCATTCCACACTATATCCTAAATCATTAAAGCATGCTAATATAACACCAAAGTCTCTTCCTCTCTGTTTTGTTGGTGATTTCAATAGTCTATCAACATTTTCTAATAGTACAAATTTAGGTTGCTTTTTTTCTAATATATCTCTAATTTGCCACCATAGTACTCCCTTTTTTCCATCGATTCCTTCTGCCCCTGTTCTTGCTACTGAATAGTCTTGGCAAGGAAATCCGCCTACTAATAGATTGTGTTCTGGAATAATATTTTTATCTACATTTGCAATATCTTCATTAACATAGTTTTCGCTTTCACCAAAATGTGATACATAGCAATCGAAGGCATATTGGTTTTTCTTTCCTGGTTCCCATTGATTGGCCCATACGGTATTCCATTCTGGATTTTCTTTTTCTAGTCCTAATCTAAATCCTCCAACTCCTGCAAATAATTCACAAACTGTTTTTTCTATCATTTATGTAGTACTCCTTTTTGTTTTCTTGTTATTATTTTATATTATTCTTTTGTTTTTATTATATATAAACATTTGTTTGTTGTCAATAGTTTTCTTCTTTTATTCAGTTAAATATGGACTTAAATATTGAATTAGTTGCTTATTTGATATTGGATGGACTCCTCTAGTTCTAGAAAAGTTTTGCGCAACATCTACTAATAATGAATAATTTAATTTTTCTAAAGATTGCTTGTTTTTGATAATTTCATCAACAAATTGTTTAAATATTAATGGTATTGAAATTAAACTTAAGATGGTGTTGATTCTTCCTACCTTTTCTCTTTCTTTTTCAAATAGGCAATCTGGTTGGTATTTTACATCTTCATTCCAACTTAAAATATCTATAAAGTTCAAAAATTCTAATACTTTAAATTGATATCCAACAGTATCAATTTCATTTTGTATTTTATTTATTGTTTCAAGAACCTCACCTTCTGGTTGGTATCTTACTTTTTTATCTATTATTGTACAATCCATTAAATATGCTAATCTATATATTAAGACATTTAATTGTTTATACGTTTCTTCATTTATGTGGACAGAAAGGTTTAACATATCTTTCCATATATCTCCAAAAGAGTATTTTTCATATAAATTTCCTACACAAGGAGTCATGTCATTTATATTTCTTTTTTTCTCTCTAAAGAATTCTTTCCCTGGCTTTAAGAAAAATATTTTATTACCATTTACTTCTCCAATAATATGCATATCTGGCTTTTCTTTTGTTCCAGTTGAGAAGCTGATTGCTTCTTTTATTCTCATTGTTCTTTTGTTTTTTACTTCTTCTGGGTGCCCTTTTTGAATGTGTGTTACCATTTCTATCTCCTCCTTTGTTATATTCTATCATATATTTTTGATTATTAAAATATAAATTTGTGTTTTCTTGTCAATTCTTGTTATATTTTGAAAATATTAATTAAAAATACATTGTATTTATTATGTGTATATATGATACTAAATTAATTGAATATGGAAGAATTATTGAAGATAAAACAAGATTTCTATACCTTCAGGATATAATGGTAGTTTCGGAATAAATTATAAAATTTGGTTTTAGTTAATTAATATAACCTTTTATTTTGCTAGTTACGAGGATAAATCTTAAACTGATGACCTTCGGGTTATGAGCGCTTGACAAGTGATTTTGAGAAATTTTGTAATACTTTGATTAATAAAAGAGTATCCTATTTATTAAGATACTCTTTTCTAACTTTAGATATTTATAATAAATTTTAAATCAGCTTTATCATTAAACATATTGTCTTTATAAATTAATGTAATATAGTTACTTTTATTATTTGTATATAAAATCATTTGTGCTCTACATGTAGCCCCTTCTGGCGTTGATTGTGGATAATTAGTTATAGTATTAGGATATGTACCTCCCATTTCTCCTTGCTCATCAATGATTTGAAAATTCATATCAGATATATATAAGTCCTCTCCTATTATATTTTTATATGTATAGTCTATCAAAAATACTTGTGCTGGATTTATATCTGAAAATTGATTTCTTTCTGACATTTCTTTTATAGCTGTAATTTGCATTTCATATTTTTCTCCTGACTTAGTAGTAATAGTAACTATGTCATTTAGTCCATATGTTTTTGCTTCTTGAATATTGTCTTCGCCTGTGCTAGTAGTTGATGTAATATTAGTTTCACTTGGAGTTGCAAATAATATGATTATGCTTAAAACTGTTAATATAATACCTGCAATGCTTAGTCCTTTATTCTGCTTCTTTACTAGAGAAACAATACCTAAAACTAATCCAACAATTGACACTATTAAACTTAAATCTTTAAACCATGATAGTGATACAAGTAGTCCTATAATTCCTAAAATTAATGATGATATACCCATTTTTATTCCTCCTTCTCTTTTTTATAAAAAGTATATCATATTATTTTTGTCGAAGTCTGTCGAACCTTGTACTATCATTATATTTTATATTATATTTTGTTTTATTACACTTTTCACTTTACTTAACACAATAAACATTACTATTACAAATACCATATATATAAACATTATTAAAGTGATATTTTGAAACCATTGACATAGTTTTATAAGTACTTGTACATTTATACAATAAAAAATCATATAACCAATACTTCCTAAAACCTTATTACTTCTACTTTTATAAAATATTCCACACATTGTATAGGCAATATTGTTTAATACTTTGCTCCCAAATAGAGAAAAAAATAATATTGCTATAATTGGATTTTGAAACATATATTCAAAAGGATTAGTTATTATTTCATTTCTTATGAAACTATTAAATGAACTTACTAATTGGTACATCATTTACCTCCTTTTAAAACAAAAAAGCAAAATATTTAGTAAAAAAACTAAAATATTTTGCTTTTGATTATTTATTTAATTATATTTAAATTCATAGAATAATCAAATGGTATCTTTTCAAATCTTTTAGTTTTTTTCCATCCTTCCTCTCTATGTGACAATTCAGATATCTCTGTCACAGTTTTATTCTTTAGTATTTTTATTATTATATCAATTATTTCTTTTTCAGTATCACTTATTTTGTCTAAATTATAATTACCATTACTTATAATTTTTGTTGTATTACCATTTTCAGTTTCAATATCTTCTCTAATATATTTATCATCTAATAATGATATTTCATCATATTTCTTATCTATTATGGTAGGTCCAAATTTTTGATTTTGATATGTTAAACCAGTAATAGATACACTTCTTTGATTAAAAGATAATATATCTATAAACCATAAATATTTATTTAAACTAGTAATAGTTAGATTTTTTACTTTGCTAGCAATATAAGATATAATATTTTCAACTTTTTCTATATCTAATGATTTATAACCGTTATATATATCAGGTTTCCTACTTAATGCATATTTTAAATATCTTCTTATATTATCTTGAATTTCTTCTTTATTAACACTAATATTTAATTCTTGAGCCACTATTTTTTCGTATGTTTTATCATTAATACTACCATTTTTGTATGCTTCTTTTACTTTTTCTACAAACTTATTATCATTATCAATCAATAATCTTATATAATCACTTTGAGATTTTGTTGGAACTCCGCCTCTTTCATATCTATTAATAGTCATTTTTCCAAATCCAAGAATAGCCGTTAATTCTCTTTGTGATATATCATATTTTTTTCTTAAATTAACTATATCTTGTGGTTTTATTATGTTTGCTTTTTTTCTATAGAGTTCATATATTCTTTCATTATTCTTTTCTTCAATTTCATTTACATATAAATCTTGATGGCATTCTTTGCATACAGCTACATTTTCATAGGTATTTATTTCTATTCCTCTAAATTCTTTTACGTCCCTTTTTTCTATTTTATAATCTACTTCTTTTTTACAATATGGACAATATTCTCTCATTTTAATTCACCTCATCATATTTACCAAATTCATGTACTGACAAACAAACTGATTTTTCCGTACTCTCAACTCTAATCTTAATATAAAGCTTAGTGTCTTCGAATAAAGGATTAAATTTAAATATCCACCCTTCATATTGTGGATTTCTGTCTTTCTCTGGACCAGCGAAGCAATCATCTACTGAGAGTCTTCTTATAATATCTTTAATGTCTTCTCGATTTAAGTTATACTCCCTCATAAACTCTTTATTTTTTTCAGTCCTGATAATAATGAATTTATCTCCATTATTATCTTTATCTACAATTTTTTTAATTTTCAGTAAATTCTGACTTTGTATTTGACCTCCTATAGTATCCATTATATGCCATCTCCTTTATTGATGTGCCATTTTTTGATGGCATTTTTATTGTACCATGAATACATATATAAGTCAATACTTTTTTCATAATGTATAAAATATTTATTAGGTTATTTATTTTATATTTTGCACTATTTAATTACATTTGACACAAAATTTAAGAGTATGAATCCCACTTTTGGCTTATCACACTCTTTATTTTCCCCTAGATATTGTGAATTTATTATTTTTAGTTTTTCAACAATTTTTTTAAATTATCTGCTCTTTCTTCATGAATATTTTTTCCAAGCAGCGTACTTACATATGTGTCTAGTGCTTCAGATAATGAAACTAGCAATTCAGAATTCAGAATATATAATCCTTACTCTCATTTAAATATTGTTTATCTAACAACATTTAATTTAACAGTTCATTTTTCTTGTGAAAGCTCTTTTGATTTTCTAATTGATTTAATATTATCTTTTAATATATTAAATACATACTTTTAAAAAAGATTATATGCTAAACTTTCCGTTGCCACAAGCAATTCTTATTAAAATTTGTTATAAAACTAAATTGTAACAATAAATTACTATAAAACGCTTACCTATATTTCTTATTTGTTGATTTTTTCAAAGAAATTTCCACTAAGCATCAATCCACCTTCAACAATCATGACCTCTTGTTTTTCATGTGATTTTTTATATTCTTGTTCTCCTGTTTCACTAATTGTCGAAATTTCGTAATCATATTCAATATAAAGTTTTCCGTCTTCTAATGACCATGTTCCACTACCATTTGGGCATATCATCGTTTTATCTTTTTGAAGTGCAATAATTTCTTCTTTATCATTCCAAGTATTTGTTTTATATGTTCCAACAAGTTCTTTATCATTTTGCACATTAGTATTTATATTAATTCCAATTATAAAGCCAGTGACCCCTGAAATTAATGCAATTAAAACATAAATTAATATCTTGTTTATTTTATTCATACTATTTCCCTTTCTGTCTTTATTCATATTTATATTCTTCACTTTCTTCAGCTACCTGTAAGTATTCTACTTGTTCTTCTTCAACTTTATATTGGTAATCATCAATTGATTTTATTTTCCCTTTAATATATTCTGCTAAAGGCTTGTCTTCACAATAAATGTAACATCCTCTTAATCCTCGTGTCATTAGTACCTTATATGTATTTTTTATAATTCTGTCTGCTATTTTTTTTGCTTTTTCTGGATTTTTTTTGTACAAAGCCTTTGTATGTACTAATGATGTTTTATCTGAATCTGCATTTTGGGTTAAATATGTTATAACTTTACCATTTTTATACCTTAAATCTGTTCCAATTATAACCCCTATATAATCAAACTCCAAGCCTTGACAGGTATGTATACATCCAATCTCATTTATAGAATCTTTATCAATTGCCCAAGTCTTTCTTTTAGCTAAATTCCACTTTTTTCTAAATGTTTCTGATAATTCAAAGTCAAATTTTGTAGAATCGTTTCTAGAAATCCATTCTTTATAATATCCCGCAACAAGTCTAGATTTATTTTCACCATTTCTTTCAGTTATTAGTTTATCTAATTCATCAGGTGTGTCTACTACTTTAAACTCATATTCCTTTGTATCTAATATATTGTTTGCAGTCTTTCTTATTTGTAAAACATTATCCAACCATGCAATGTAGCTAGTAGATCCTTTACATCTAAATTGGCTCTCTAATTCCATTTGTTCTATATTAACAGTTTTTACTCCATTAATGTCACAACATCTTTTAATTTCCTCTATAGTTCCTATATCATTATCAGTAACCATTTGGTCTTCATCAATGAAAAATATAGAAAAATTAGCTGCATTTATTATTTCTCTAATTTGATTATTTCCTCTAACTCTTCCTACATATGTTTGTTGTTTTAATCTGTGTGCTTCATCTACTATGATAACAGGAATCTCATTAGTTTTTGCAACATCATATGAATATGCTCCAGTAAATAAATTTCTTATATATTCTTGATCTTCTGTATTTTTTAATTCTTTGAAATATACATTTCTTGGAGCCCCATTCATTGTTGTATAATGTGCAATTATTTTTCTTTGGTATAATTCTGCAAATAATTGTATTGCTACAGCTGATTTTCCAGTACCTGGTCCTCCCTTTACTATTAATACATGTTTTTCATTAGTTTTAAATGTCTCTTCTGCCATATTTAATGCCTTTTCATATACATCTTGTTGTGTCTCTAATAAATAAAATTGCTTTTTCCCCTCTATCATATTTGCAATATCATCTTGCAATCTTATTGAGGGTACTATATTTCCATTGTCAAGTTCAAATAAAACTTTTTCTCTATCTCCCTTTTTAATATATTTTTTGATGAAATCTCTAAGTTCATCTTCATTATCCATTGTAAAAACAGGTGATTGTTTAAATAGTGCATCAAATTTATCATCCAGTAATGGATCATTTTCTTTTATAGTATAATTATGTAAATATGAGCAGGGATGTAATATGATTTTATTTTTTATGACTGGCTCAATTAAATTACTTAAATAGCCAGCGTAGTTTAATGCTTGTCTTGAAGGATGTGATGTTTCTTTAACATTATTTTTACTAACCAAAGCTCTTACTAACAAACTATTAGGCACTGCATCAACCTTACTCCATTGCTTTAGTTCAATGATTATTATTACACCTTTTCCTTCTTCGCTATATCCTGAAATCATAAAATCAATTCTACGATCTGTCTCTGGTACTTTATATTCCACAGCAATTCCTGCATCTTCTGGAATATCTTTATTATTTATTATTTTAACAACTCTATTTAAAGAATTTTCCCAAGCTGTTTTTTCCCCTGTTTTAACTCCACCTATTTTTTGTTTAAAATTTTCTTCAATTTTTGTAATCAATATATCTTTTCTTAAATCTTCGATAAATCCGCTTTTCACATTGTCATATACTATCATAATAATTGCCCCCATATTATTTTAAAACTATTTTATTCCAAATTTACATAATATTCCTGTTGCTATCAAACTACTTATTGTCCCTGAAGCAACATCTTTTAAAAAACCTACCACTTTATTTTTATTTTTCTCTTTACAGGCTTCTTCAATTAATTCTACTTTATCTTTTGTAACTCCTTCTTGTATTAATAATTGCAATTTACTCATAACGGTTTCAAAAAATTCTTCATCATATGAACTACTATTTTGTTTAATTTCACTAATGTAATTACCATTTCCCTGAACTATTATCATATTTTCAGCCCTTAAACTTTTTACTTCATCTTCTTTATATAATATAGCCGATATATTATCATATCTTATAGCATATACAGGACTATCACCTGCAGCTATAAAGACTTTTCCTTTATATTTTATTATCCCTACAACTTCACAATAATCTAAGATTTCTTTTTTGCCTTCGTTGCATATACCTTTAGTAATCTTTTTAAATTCTTCGCATTCAAATTCGCCATTATTATTTATACTTTCTTTTATTTGATTCTTTTTATATTCGAAATATTCTTTTTTAGTTGCAATTTTTAATTTTGGAAAGCCATTATAAATATATTGATACTCACTTAAAGTACTTGCATCAATAACACAGTTATCATTAAAATAATATTTGTATTCATTCCAAAAATCATACTGTTTACATATTTCACTTATTTTTTTATCAAGTTCTTGACATAAGTCATTTGAATTTTTTTCTCCATTTTTTAATTCTATATTTGATGAAAAAATAAAATCAAAAATATCTATATTAAATTCATTTAACATATTAGTTTCTCCCTATACTTTATAATTTATTATATTTCGTACTTACTCCTTTTGCTTTTTCTACTGGATACTTTTTCTTTGTTTTTTCTAGTTTATTTAAAATAATTTCTTTTGGATTTACATCCAATTTCATGGCCATTTGAATACAATATGTAAATACATCTGCAAGTTCTTCACAAACTTCATCTTTATTATAATTTATACTATCCCATTGAAAACATTCTAAAAGTTCTCCTGCCTCTATTGATATTGATTTAGCTAAATTTTCTGGTGAGTGAAACTTATCCCAATCTCTTTCTTCGTTAAATTGTTTTATTTCTTTCATTAATTCTTCCATAATATTTTCTCCTATTAATTATAATATTTGATAATATTCTACCATAAATGATTTTTGTTTACAATAAAATTTGTTTTATTAATTTCTATCAACACTTAAAGTTCAATTCCTGCACTTTATTTTTATTTACCTTCATAAATATGTTAAACCATTATCTAACCAATCCCTTTATCTCCCAATCATCACAATAATCTTTATCTAATTCCTTTTGCATTTTTTTCAATATTCTCTTTAAAATTTTATAATCTTCTACTAACTTTTCTATAGTTCCATCTTCATCTAGCCATTTCATTAAAAATTTATCTTCTTTCATCTTCGTATAATCAATTTTCATGATGCCATTTTCGTCAGTATATCTAATATTTAACATACTTTCATATGGCTCATAATCGTGTTCTATAATATCTCCTTCTATGTCTAACCCTAAAAATTTAATAAAGCAATAATCTTCCTCTGTTGAAAGAAAAAGCCTTGGATATTCTTCTCCAAACTCTTCTGCAATTTCATACATATCTATGATTGATTGTGCAATGGTAAAATCGTTTTTTGTATCTATTTTTGATAAAAATTTTTCTATTTTTGGTTTTAAATATTGCTGGTTAAATAGTTCCAAATGAATCATAGAAAATATATAAAAAATCTCAATTTGATGATTCAAATATTCATATCCATCTTCGTCTAACCATTTTTGAAATACAGAATCATTTATTTCTATTTTTTCTTCATAAATTTTACAAGCAGCTAAATAAGACTGAAGTAATATATTTTGAAATCTAAGTTTTTCCTCGTCTTGTATTAATATATTATTTTCAATATATTTTTCTAAAGATTCTTTTTCTACTAAATTTAATAGGTAAGATTCTTCAAAATAAAATAGTCCATCCATAAAAGTATTTTTTGCTATTTGATAAACTTCTTTTTTATCTTTTTTAGAAAGTTTAGGGAATAATACTGAATTTACCATATTTTCAAAAAAGGTATTGCTCTCTATTTTCTTTTGCTTTCTTACATATTCTACTAGCATATCCATTCCTATGCTGTCTCCTGCAAAGTCTTGTATATACCATTCTAATAAATTATCTCTAATTTCATACCATGTTGGAGATTCTATATTTTGTTCTCTCAAATAATTTAATGGTTCATGATAATGATTTTCAAATTTTTTCATTTACTCCTCCTAGAAGCTCTAAATTTAATTGCTGTTAAATCAAAGTTTTCTGCTATGCTTCCCTTTACTTTATAAAAAATAGGTTTCTTTGTATTTGCTTTTGCAATACGATATATATAATAAGAATTTTTTAATTGTTCTGATACCATCACTTCATTAATACTAACATCAAATGGTTCTGAACAATCTTTATCGGTTCCTTTTACTTCAATGTATATTTTTTCATATTTGCCATTTATTTTTTTAAAGGATTCAATATCATAACCTAATCCGTCTCCTTTTTCTTCGGAAGCCCAAATTACTTGTTCTGCTTTTTCTGCTTGTCCTTCTTGCCTTAGTCTTTCTTTTTCATGTTCGTAAATAATTCTTTCACATTTTTTTCCAAAGTCTGTTTTTATTTCATTCATTTTTGTAAAATTAGTTTTTACTGCTTTTGATTTATTTGTACTTTTACTTGAAGATTTCTTCTTTGTTATATTTTCTACATAATCAATTTGTTTTAAGTTAGAAACTTGCTCTTTGATTGTTTTTTCTTGTTCCTCTTTTGTTTCTTCTACCTTAGAACTTACAATACTTTCTTCCTTTTTTGTTTTTTGTTGTGTTTCTTTTACATTATTTGATAAAGATAAATTAGAATTAGAGCACTTCTTTAATAAATATCCTAAGCCAAATTGATTGACTTCTTCTTTAATACAGTCTTCTAAAAATTTTTCTCCTTGCTTCGTTATTTTATATTCTCGAAAGGCGATTTCTTCTACTAAGTTTGCTTTTAACATAGCTTCTAAACACCAATCAGCTCTATAAAATAACGTTGGATTTTCATATGATACACAATATTGTAATTCTGCTTCGCTTATTTTATAGTTTTTATCTGTCAAATGCCAAAATTCTTTTATATTATGAACTTTTTCATCTTTTAACAGCATTAAAGATGGAATAAATAAGTCTTCGAATGTAGGAAGTCCCATATGTTCTTTTAATAAATATAAATGATAATCATACTCATAACCGCTTCCAAATTTTTCATAAACATATTTCATTGTTTCACGATCTGTCATGAATTCTTGGGTTACCTTTATATTCCACTTATTTCTTAACTTATTTATTTCGTTTTGCGATGTGTTAAATAAATTTGCAATATCCTTAACAATATGACCTTCTTCTATATAAATAAAATAAAGCTCATCTTTTGTTAAATTACTTAATTCTATTTTTTCACCTGCTTGCTTTTTCTTTAATAATTTTTGATATATCTCCATGTTTTACCTTTCTCTTATTTTTATTAAATACGCACAGGAAACTGCTGCATATTCTACCATATCTTCTACTTTTTCTATTTCTATATATTTTGTTACATTTGAAATATCTAAAAATTGAGTTAATTGAAAATCCTCTTTCATAACAACTGAAATTGACTTTTCTTTTATTTGTTGGCGAATTGGATTTAAAATATCATTGATACCTATAAAGATTGTTTTTTCCCATTGCTTTGGAAAAAGATTTCTCCATTCTAAATTAGAAAAGAATAAGTACATCCAAACTAATGCAATCTCTTCTTCATTTTTTACTTCATTTTCAATTGGTAAATTTTCTTCTCTTAATAATTCAGGGAAGTTTTCATGACAATATTCATTCCATTTATGGTACAATTTTTCCCATGTAACTTCTTCGATATCAGTAGGATACTCTTCTGTGTAATATAATTCATAATATTGAACATTTTTAAATTTTTTATTAATAATTGGAATAGTAATCTCTTCTATATCATTTTGTATGCAATACCAAACTAACTCCTTCCCTTCTTTTGTAATTTGATATTGTTTAAAATCTACCTCTTTTATTAAGTTGTTTTGTAATAATAGTTCTACAGCCATACTTGCTTGACAATAGGAATATTTTGTGTCTCCAAAAATTAATTTTTCTTCTTTATTTTTTTCATTTTTAGTAAATTGCCAAAATTCTTTTAATAAATAAACTTCATTATCTAGCATATATTTTAGAATTGGTAATGTACATTTTTCGAAGCCCATAATTCCACTTTTCTTTAGTAAAGCATAAGCATATATAGAGCTTTGCATTTCTGCGGATTCTATTGTTTTCTTTATTATTTCATCTGTATTGGTAAAGGCCGCTTCTCTTCTCTTGATTTGCCAAGAATTTCTTTTCTCTGCTATTTTTTTATTTTCTACTCCATATAATTCTGCTATTAGGCTAGTATCAATATCCTGTATAATATACATAGTATATAAATCGTCTTTTGTTAGGGTTTTTATATCTAATGTTCCTTGCTTCTGTTTTCTTTTTAATAATTTTTCGTATACCTTCATGGTTGGTTTTTCTTCTAATTTTGCTGAAAATTTTACTTGTTTTAAACTAGTTACATATTCTTCAAACTCATCTAATATTTTTTCTTTTGCTTTCTGCTCAGTTTGCTCTAAATAAGAGTCTATCATGCTAATAATTTTTTTATCTTTTGTTATTAATTTTGCAAAATTACAATCTCTTTCTAATTCTGCATTTCGACTAATAAGTGCATATCCCATTTTTAAAGTATATATTCTAACAGTTTCATTCATCCAATAGTCTACATTTGTATGAAGAAAGTTTCTGAATTCCCTATGATATTCCATATATCTTCCGTATTGCGTAGCTCCTAAACTTTCATTAATTTCTGGCTCTTTTCCACTATCATATACTTTAATACCATATTGATGAATATAATAATCTTTTTCTGTTGGTATCATTTTTCTTTTTTCAAATTGGCACATTGCTCTTAATGCAATATCTATTTTTTTATTTTTTGCATAAGGAATTAGTAAATCTATTTTTTCTCTTAAGTCTTTGGTCCTTTTATCTACTAATACACAGATACTATAAGCAGATTTCTCTGGCTCTTTTCCCCATGCCGCTTCTTCTGCTAAGTATAATTTCTCTATTGGTATTTTTATTATTTTTTCTATCTCTTGTTTGATTTTTAGCAATTGCATCTTTTCATTTTCTTTTAATTTTCTTTTTTGATAGATACCATATTGCTGTAATATTTCTTCTTTGATTTCTGACATTTTTCCCTCTTTTTTTACATTTTTTTACTATTATATCACTTAGCTGTATATATGAAAAGTATATTTTGCATTAAAAAAATAGAGCCTAGTAGATTTTTGTAATCTACTAGGCTTTAAATATTTGGTTGCGGGGGTAAGACTCGAACTTACGACCTTCGGGTTATGAGCCCGACGAGCTGCCAACTGCTCCACCCCGCGATGTATAATATAAATTTGTGTTACATAATTTCAACTGCTTTTTTAGTATAACGCCAAATAGCAAAAAAGTCAACCCTTTGGCAAAATATTTTCGTATTTATATCCCTTTTTCTTATTTTTTCTGTAATAATTGATTATTATTTTTCTACATTTCATCTTAACTACTCTTTTTAATATATGTAAAATTTTGAAATTTATGCAATTTCTTGAATGAAATAGCTTTGTTATTTTTTATAAACAACCTTTTTTTATTGATATTAAGAATTTTAAGAAAAGCCAGCCTATTTAGCTAGCTTTTCTTAACTTTTTACACAAGGTGTGAAATCTTTTGTTTTCTATATATTCCAAAGTTGTATAGCTCATTAAACACTTTTCTTTGGCTATACTATTCCATTCTTCCTGTGTTGGAATCCTTTGTAAATCTTTTATCATTTGTAGTGATTTTTGGTACATCTCCTTCATACTCATCACCTCGATTATTAGTATAACATATTATGTTACTTTTGTTTGTCGAACTTTGTCACCTATTTTAAATTATTTTATACAAATATTATTTTTTATACTATTATATTTGCTTGTTCCTATTCCACTTACATTTTGAATATCTTCTATGGTATTAAATTTCCCATTTTCTTTTCTATAAGCAACTATTTTAGCTGCAATACTACTACCAATACCAGGCAATTTTTGCAATTCTTCTGCACTTGCTGTATTGATATTTATCATCAATGCTTCTTCTTTTTCTTTACTTTGATTGCTTCCACTAGTTACTATTTTACTATCTTCATTTCCTTCTGAAACGAAAGATACTTCTTCTTTATCATTCACACTGGGAATATAAATTTTTTGTGCATCTGCTAGTACATAAGCTAAATTTACTTTATTAATGTCCGCTTCTTTTGTTAATCCTCCTGCTTTATTGATTGCATCAATAATTCTTGCACCTTCCTTTAAAGAGATGACACCTGCATTTACTACTTGTCCAGAAATATGAACAACAATTTCTTTTTCTACCTCATTCTCTACACTGCTTTCTACACTATTTTCTACATTACTTTGAACCGTAATATCTAATTCTTCAAAATCGATATCTTCGTTTTGACTTTGAAAAATATAATATGCCATTCCCCCTATCCCTAAAATAACAATAATTGCCCCTATCGTAAAAAATTTCTTTTTGCTTTCTTGCATAAAACCTCCTTATAAAAATGATTTTTTTCTTAATTCTACTTAAAATACTTGAATTTCTATATGAACTACGATATGATAACTAACATAAAAGAGAAAAATAAAACATAAAATATAATTAACAATTTTAAAATAAGAAATGAGGAAAAAAATGAAAAAGAAAAGTACTGCGTTTTTAACTTTCATGGTTATACTAGCTTTTATATTCCCTTTGTTTTCTACCACCTCCTTAGCGGAGACTTCTTCTATTACTACTTATTCTCCTTACTGCATTTTAATGGAAGCCTCTACAGGGAAAATTATTTACGAAAAAGATGCACATGCTAAAGTACCACCAGCTAGTACTACAAAAATTATGACAGCGATTTTAACATTAGAAAATTGTGCCTTAACTGATACTGCAACGGTTAGCCATAACGCAATTTATAGTGTTCCTGTTGGCTATACCCATGCTTCCCTAGTAGAAGGAGAAGTTCTTACTATTGATCAATTGTTGCATATTTTATTAATTCCTTCTGCTAATGATGCAGCCAATGTTTTGGCAGAGCATATTGCCGGCTCTGTAGAAAGCTTTGCTACTATGATGAATACAAAAGCTTTAGAGCTTGGTATGCAGGATACTAATTTTGTAAATCCAAATGGTGTTCAAAACGAAAATCATTATTCTAGTGCCTATGATTTAGCATTATTAGGGCGTTATGCAATGCAAAATGAAACATTTCGTAAAATCGTTTCTACCACTAAATATACACTTCCTGCTACAAATCAATATGATAAATCGGACCGTTATTTTAAAACTACCAATGAACTTTTAGTTCCAGATGAACGAGATAGTGTTGATAATTACTATTATCCTTATACAACTGGAATTAAAACCGGCTACACTAACGCTGCTAAAAATTGTATTGTGGCTAGTAGTAAAAAAGATGGTGTAGAATATATTGTCGTGATTTTAGGAGCCGATAAAACAGAAAATGGATTAAGTGGTCGATACCTTGATTGTATCAATTTATTTAATTATGCCTTTGATAATTATAAAACCTATACTATGCATGAAGAAAATTCTGTTTTAAAGCAAGTGAAAGTTTCAAAAGCAACAGGTACAACTAAAAATTTAAATCTTGTTGTGAAAGACAATATAACTTTATTACTAAAGAAAGACACTAATGTTACTACCATTACACCAACAATTGATATATCTTCCGAGCTAGTAGCTCCTATTGCTCAAAATACTGTAATTGGAACCATTACTTATGATGTTGATGGAAACACTTATACTTCTGAATTACTAGCTGGAGCAGATGTAGTACAATCTAATGCATTTCATGATTTTTTAACTATTGTTTCTATTGTTATTGTATTATTCCTTTTATATCGCTTACTAACGATTAATAATAAGAAAAAAGGAAAGAGAAAAAAATCTTTTAAGAAAACAAATAGAGCGAAAAAACACATGCGTGATAAAGATAATTATTTATATTGGTAAAATAAAAATAGGGCATAGAATTTATCTAAGCCCTATTTTTTTATTCATAATCTTTTCCAATAATAATAGTATAGTCTACTTTTGCATTATCTGAACCACTTGTTAATGTTCCTACCCCTAAAATAGATTGAATATCTTTAGAAACACTACTTGCTTGATTGGTTCGATTAATAATCATTGTTTTGGCAGTAGAAGATGTACTTCCACTTTTACTAATTTCATAACCTTGTGCTTTTAATTGTTCTTTTGCCTTTGTAAAAATTCCACTATTTTCTGTTCCATCTAATAGTTCTATAGTAATTCCATTTTCTTTTGCATTTTCACTTTCCACTGTATTTGTAGTAGAATTTGTATCCTCTTCTTCTACTATTACTTTATCTGTAAATAAATCTTGCACTACTTGTGCGGTTTTTGTCTTATTTGCTGTATAAATCCAAATTCCATTGCATTGCTCTGATTTTCCTGGTAATGTATCAGAAAGAATATTAGATGTATTAAACTTAAAAGCATATGGAATATAATATTTTAATGTTTCAAAATCTAAATTGCTTTTTACATTATTTTTAACAATATCTAATAAATTTAATACTTTAGTTACATTTTCTATTTTTAATAATTGCTTTGCTGTTTCTTGAAGAAATTCTCTTTGTGTTCTCATTCGTCCAATATCATTATCACCATATTCTACAGGATAACTAGTCATATCTTGATTATGACGGAAACGAAGTAGTTGTTCTGCTTTTGCTCCATCAATTAATTGTTCTCCTGCTTTTAAATGAATGTATAAATCTTGTTTTCTATCTTCATAATCCATATCAATTGGCACATTGAACCAAACTCCACCAATTGCATCTACAATTTCAATAATAGCATCCGTATCTACTAAAATATAATATGGTAAATCTAGACCTGTTAAATTGCTAACGCATTCTATGGTTTCATCAATATTAGTTCCATTACGATAAACTGCATTCATTTTATAACTTGCTAAATAATTTTGGGAAGCAGAATTCTTATCTTTTTTACCCACATATGTATCTCTTGGAATAGATAATAAAGAGGCTTGTTGTGTTTGTGGGTTATAAGATGCAATCATAATGCTATCAGTTAATTTGTAACCATCTCCTATTCCACTTTCACCTAAAATTAAAATGTTAATTCTACCAATTGATTTTAATTTTTGTGGATCAATTCCAAGTGCTGTTGCAGATAGAGGGTCATACTCTTTTCCTTGCATTCCACTTGTATGTTTATAATATTGATATCCAAAGTAACATCCATATCCAATAAGAAGAATACATAAAATTAAAAGAATTATTTTGAATACTTTTCTTATTTTACTTGTTTTTTTCTTTGTTTTATTTTTTTCTTTATTATTTTCTTTGTTTTTTTCTTTTTTATCGATTTGTTTCTTCAATTTTTTCACTCCTATTTTTCACGTAAAAGAAGTATATCAAAATATGTCAAAAATAGCAATAACTTTATTGAATTTTTTATAATACTATATTTAATAAAATATTATGATTGTATAAAGCACTTCCAATAAAAGATTTATTAATTGCTACAATAATACCTGTTTGCTCTATCATTGGGCTAATAAAAGAAATAAGTGCTAAAATAACAAATACAATAACCAATGCTTTTAAGGCTCCATATAAGATTCCACCTGTTTTATCAAATTGCTTAATAATTGGTAAATCCGTAATTAGTTTTGATAAAGCGCTGACAAAAATTAATCCAATTCTTACTATAATAAATAAAAGAATAGCTACTCCAAGATTGACTGTAGTTGTGGCAATTTCTTCTGCAGCTACTTGGATAACATTATTTTTGGTTTCCTCAGTTGCATTTTTTACGGCTTCATTAATATAATTTATCATTGCCTGTGGAAGATTGGTGTCTTCTTTTACTTCTCCATTATCTTCTATATCATCACTAACTAAATTAACTACTGCCTCTTTTATGGTATCATCTATTTGTGTATTTTGAATCATAAAATTGCTTACTGGTTTAAATAGAATGGCTGCCACTACAATAGCTATAAAAAAAGATAATATTTTTATCATACATTTTGTTAATCCCTTTTGGTATCCAAAAAAGATACATAAAGCAAAAATTGCTACAATGATTAAATCAATAATAATAGACATTTTTTTCCTCCTTTTAGAATTCTACAATTTCTATTTTGTCACGATAAATAATACCTGCAAAATGAGAATTCATTACAATTTTTCTTACTTCTTGTGATGAAATATATTTTTTGCTAAGCCATCCATTGGTTCCAATAAAATGAACTTCTGACCCTAAATTTAATGCAACACAATTATCATAAGTATAAACCTCTTTTATAACACTATCTACTGTATAAATATTTGTTTTTTTGCTTGCAATGTTTACTAATTCCACACTACTTTGTGTACTTAATAGTACACTTTTTTCTATGATTCGAAATGCAAAGTTTGTTAATTCCGCATCTGCAAAAACAATTTTTGTTTGCTTTTCCTGTAAGTTTAATAACTCCTCATCTTTTCCATTTTGAATAACATGAATTGAATTATTATACATACAAACTAGTCTATTTCCTTCTTGATATTTTAGATTTAGAATTGTACTATCATTTGGTGAAGTTATTGTAGAAATAATCGCTTCTGATACTGTTTCTTGCATTTGTGCTTTTTGAATAGAAATGGTTTTTATCATAGATTGTGTAGCAGTACCATTTGTGCTTATTTCTGCAATACTTAAATACTTATTGTCATAAGAAATATCGGTGTCCATAGCAATTGAACTTGATAAGAATGTTTTAAACATTTGATTTCCTTGTGCATCAAAAGTTTGAACAACAGATTTATGCGTGGTTCCTGTTAACACTACAGATACATATCCATTTTTGTTAACAGAAACGCGACTAATGTTTCCTTCTAATTCTTTCTCCCAAACAATGTTACTTCCAGAAATTAAGTAAATTTTTTGTTTTCCCTTTTCTGCAATTAGTAAAAATCGGTTATTGGTATCTACAATAGGGTTCGATATTTCAATAGTTAATTCATATTCTTTTTTTCCAGAGCTATTATAACCAGTTAGTGTGTTTTGACGAAGGATGCTAATATATTTATCATAAGCATATACCTCATAGCCTTCTGTCTCCTCTATGTTAATAGAATTAACGTGATTTTCTACTACATTTTTCATTAATACATATTTGTCCATAAAGTCACGAAAGGATTTATTTCCTATATAAAAACAAAACAATACAAGAAATATCATTAATATAATAGAGATAATAATAGTTATAATCATTTTTTTTCGATTTAGTTGTTTTGCTTGTTCTTCTTGGTTTTCTATTCCAATTATTTTCATTTATAACTCCTATTTTATTACTTCTTTTTCTTTTTTATATCAGTTTTTACGTTTTTTTTCAAGTACATTTTATACATTTCTTCTTTTAAGATTATTACATAATAATTCTTGTTTTACAATTATTAAAAATACGGTAACATATTTATTTTTTTTGAAAAATCATTCCAAGCTGTATCAGTCCTAACATGCCAAAAACTGGATATAAAATTTGTACTAATTTTGAAAAGCCAATATAAGAAACAAGAACCCCAATAATGCTGATTAAAATTAAATTTCTATAATAAACCTTTTTATTTTTACTAACATTTTCTAGAAAACTATAACCAGTGGCTATGGCTGATGTAAAAATAGAACAAATAATAACAAATCCATAAATATATTGAAATATTTTACCAAATTCTAATGTGATTTCTAATAATGGCATTTCTAAATCTTTTACAAAAAATTGTCCTTTTAATAATAAACCATAAATGCTAAAAGAGAGTAAGATAAGTATAATACCACAAATAAAAGCAACCCTTAGTATGTCTTTTTTTGTTTGGCAATACGATTTCATTGTAATTAAAATAGGAATTAAAACAATACTATTATAGCTTGTATATAAAATACTATTAATAAAAAAACCTACTTGTTTTGTTTCTATCTCTATGCTCACCTTACTTTCTATTAAATAAGGGACATTTTTAATTCCTAAATAGAAAATAAATAATAATAAAATTGGAACTAAGTAACTATTTATTTTCATGATTCCTTGTAAACTTTTGAAAAATACAGTATCACAAAGAAAAATAAAAATGATACTAGAAATATAAATAGGAAATTCATAGGCTTGTTGCATATAAGCACTAAAACCTGCTATCATAATAAAGAAAGAAATAAGTAAAAAACTATTTACAATGGTATGAAGATATGTATTTATTTTAGAATTACTAGAATGAATACAGTTTAATAAACTTGCATAATTGTTAATATCTTTTTCTTTTACCTGTTTTAGGACTAAATAAATAATATAAGCAGTAAATCCACTGGATAAAATAATACCGATGAGCCCTAGGTAGCCAAACTGGCTAAAGAACACATAAATTTCTCTTCCAGAAGCAAAACCTGCTCCTATTAGCGTTCCCATAATTACCATTACAACTTTGCTAATGTTCTTCAAAATACAACTCCTTATTATTATAGTTAAACACAAAAAAACTCTCATTTAATATTATGAGAGTTTTTCGGTGTTTATTCTATTTTTTTCTTCTACGAACTTGCCATACTACAATACCAATAACAATAATAACAACTGGTACTATGAAAATAATTGCTACAATAATATTGTGTTGTGTTTCTGTAACAGTATAGCTAACACTATCTGTATCTTTTCTAATGGTAATAGTATCTGTTCTTTGTGTTAAATAAGAAACACTGTTAATTACAACATCATCATTGTTGCAGATTTTATTTGCATAAATAGCATAAGCATTATTCATATTAATTTGTTGATTAGTTGCAAAAACCGCATTAGCATATACTATCATTTCTGCTTGTGTACCATTTTCTAGAGTTCTTGCTACTAAAGCTCCTATGATACTATTTCCTGCATCGGTATCTTGATTTGTTTTTGACATTGTAGAAATATTTAAATTTGTTCTTAAAAATGCAGTATCACTAGTTTGTGCCAAAGTACGATAAGTAACTCCTAAACTTTCTAATGCTTCTTCATCTTTAAAATTAATTTTACCACTGTCAATAACACAAATATTCATATTCATGTTAAGGTTTTGGCTTAGAATACTACTATCAATTTCAGAGATAATGAATTCAGGTGAACCATATACCATTTGGTTTTGATTTTGTTCCATTAAAATTCCTTCTGAAATAGAAAATCCATATAAATCTAATAATTGATTAAAGTTTGGCGTATCAATACCTAAAATATTACTATCTGCAAGTAATAAAATTTTTCCACCTTTATTACTATAGTCTATTAATTGGTCTCTTTCCATCTCTGTTAAATCTTCTTTTAAAGTGGTAATTACTAAACAATCACAATCTTCTGGTACACTTCCTGTTGTTAAAAGGTTTAAACTTGCTATTTCATTTGCTTCTGCTGTAATATCTTGTTGCACTAATTGAAAATAACTATCATCATAATAATTATGACCTGTTAAGAAATATACTTTTGGCTTTTCTTCAATCGTAACCTCTATAATAGCATTAGTAATTGCCTCTTCTGTAATATCAATTTGTTCATAAGTTGTATAGTCATAAGTATATAAATCATATAATGATAATACGGTTTCTCTTTCTCCTGACTTGATAATAATAAGACTATCTGTTGACTGTAATGAATAAGTATTCATGATATCTGGTCTACTTGTTAAGTCGTCGATTCTTTCTACAGTAATATTCGAATTTAATTGTGTGTATTTATTCGTAAAGTCTAGTAAATAAGTATAGTTTCCTAAATTTAATAATTGTATTTGTACTTCTTTTTCCAAGTTGCCTAACTTAGTTTTTGTGCTTTCTGATATAGAGTAAACTTTATCTGTTGTTAAATCAATATCCTCTAAATTTAATTTTTCTACTCCATAATTAATTCCAAAATAAATGGCAAATATAATAACAATTAATAAAATCGTTAAAAAAGTATCTTTTAGCCATTTTCTTTTAATGATTTCTATGAATTTTTTCACTTTTTTTCTCCTTTCTTATCTATCTTTTTTCCTATTCTAGGAACGACTTACTTTTCTTCTTTGCATTACTAACATGGTTAAACCAATAAAGACAATAGAAAAGGATACAAGTCCTGCTATTTCTGTTAGAGAAACTACACCAGATGGAAATTTCTCATAAAAGTTAATAATGCATAAATTAGCAAATACGGTATTAATGTTTTCTAAGAAAATAGACATTAATAAGAAAGCAATAGTAATAATAGCAGCAATAATTTGATTTTCTGTAATACTAGATGCAAACATTCCTACTGATATAGCTGCAATACTAATTAAAATGAAACCTACCATAGAAGTAAGAACAGGAATGATACTAGTTTTTGCAAAAAAGCATACAATAGCATAATATCCAAAAGAGATAAGAAGTGTAATAACAATTACTCCTAATGCTGCCACTAATTTTCCTAATACTACTTTTGTAATACTAATAGGAGCTGTTAAAATTAGTTGTTCTGTTCCATTTTTTCTTTCTTCTGCAAACATTCTCATAGTTAAAATAGGAGCTGCAATAATTAATCCATATAATGCAACATAGTAATATAAAGAGCTTAAATCAACTGAACCTGTTTGCACACTTGTTAAATAAAAGAAAATACTACTTACCAATAATAAGATACCTACTACGACATATCCAATTGGTGATAGAAAATAGGATTTAAATTCTTTTTTTATAATAGCCCACATTATTCTTTACCTCCTTTTTCTGCTTTTTTATTTTTTTCTTTCTTTTCTTTTTTACTTTTTGTTTTATTCTCTGCTTTACTGTCTGTTTTATTTTCTGTTTTATCTACTAATTTAATAAATGCATCTTCTAAAGTAATTTCTGCCTTTTTTAATTCAAAAATAGTAATTCCTTCTTTTGGTAAAATTTCAAATAAAGATTTTCTTACATCCTTTTGTGGATCTGAAATAATTTTATATTGTTTTGTGCCATCTTCATTATCTTTTACCATATCTAGTTCTTGAATATCTTTTATTTTATCTTTTATATTAGGCATTTTATCTTCTTTATCTTCCACTGTAACTAATAATACATTTTTTTCTTTTGTTTTTTCTTCCAAGTTCTCTGGTGTATCAATAGCCACTATTTTTCCTTGATTTAATATAATAACTCTTTCACAAATTTGACTAATTTCTGATAAAATATGAGAACTAATAATAACAGTGTGTTTTTTTCCTAATTTCTTTATTAAATTTCGAATTTCAATAATTTGTTTTGGATCAAGTCCAACCGTTGGCTCATCTAAAATTAAAACATCAGGATTTCCAACAAGAGCACCTGCCATACTCACTCTTTGCTTATATCCTCTTGATAAATTACGAGTTAATTTATTTTGTACTTCCTCTAATCCTGTTTCTTTTAAAATAGTTTGTACTTCTTCTTTTCTTTTTGCTCTTTTTACTAATTTTAATTCTGCCATATAAGAAACAAATTCTTTTACTGTTAATTCAGAATATAATGGAACGTTTTCTGGCATATATCCAATTTGCTTTTTTGCCTTTTTTGTCTTTTTTAAAATGTCATAACCATTAATACTAATACTTCCATTCGTTGGCTCTATATAGCCTGTCATCATGTTCATAGTAGTACTTTTTCCTGCTCCATTTGGACCTAAAAGACCAACTATTTCCCCTTCTTGCACAGTAAAATTAAGATTGTCTACTGCTGTAAAATTGCCATACTTTTTCGTTACATTTTTTACTTCTATCAATCTAATTCCTCCTTTTTAATAATTAATAAAATTTTTCAAAATGCTTAGTTCCGTAGTCTCTTCAAAATTTACCTTATCATATTATCATTTTCTTTTTTATTATGCAAGTATGTTCACACAGATTTCACAAATAACATGATTGTTCGCAAGTGAATAAAAAATATCATACATTGTTTTTTTCTTCATATACATAGACAAAGGACAAATACTTAACATCAATAAGTAAATTTATTTTCATATATAAATAGATAAGGAGGAATTTTCCGTGGAATTGTTATATCCTTTTTTAATTGCTTTTTTATTGGTTTTTATTTCAGAATTAGGTGATAAGACCCAGCTTTTGGTTCTTTCTTTTTCGAATAAAACTAAGCCTTTTCTTATTTTATTAGGGGTTGCTCTTGGTACTTTTTTTAGCCATGGTATTGCTATCTTATTTGGCAGTTCTATTGGTCTGCTAGAAAATAAATTTTTACATACTACTTTACAAATCGCCACTTATGCTACTTTTTTAATTTTTGGAATTTTTGCTTTTCTTCCTAAAAAAGAAGAAAAAGAAGCTAGCAAAAAAGAAAGTTTCTTTTCAAAACTTTCTTCTGCTGGATTTGGTTATGTTTTTGTAATTGCCTTTTCTATTGTGGTTGGAGAATTAGGTGATAAAACTTTTTTGGCTTCTTTAGGTCTTGGCATTAGTTACCCTTCTTATAAAATTTCTTTAATTATTGGTGCCATTTTAGGTATGGTTGTTTCTGATTCCATTGCAATTGCTTTTGGCAAGCTTTTAAATAAATATATTTCTGAAAAGGCAATGCAGAGATTATCTGGTATTTTATTCCTAATTTTTGGGTTTGTTGGTTTTCTGAGATTAGTGTTTTAATTAGTTTTATTGATTGTTTTTTGAAAAACTGTTTTTAGCTGTTTTGCTTTGGAACTGTATTTGGGGACGGAGGAAAAATACAGGTGTTTTTTTTAATACTATTAATTTTGAACAAAATAAAAATCACCTAATATACTATAGTAGGTGATTTTATGATAAATCTTACTAACTTAAGTAGTTGTGAATGGATTGCTCTTGCTAGCAGTTTAGCTATTTCTATTGGACAAAATATAACAGCAGATGAAGCTGGTATTTTATCTAACTTTTTTTCTGCTCTTGGCGATAATTTAGGGATTATTTCTTCAGAGAATAGTAATAACAATAGCAATAGCAATAGCAATAACGATAACAACAATAATAATAAATAAGAGGGGTGTCCCCAGTGTTCCATTTTGGAACGAAAAGGGGCGTCCCTCCTGTTCAAAGTTCTCTTCTTCCCTCTAAAGCTTTGCTTAGGGTTACTTCATCTGTATATTCTAAATCGCCACCAACTGGAATGCCATGGGCTATTCTGGTTACTTTTACTCCTAGTGGTTTTATTAGTTTTGAAATATACATTGCTGTTGCTTCTCCTTCTACTCTTGGATTAGTGGCTAATATAACTTCTTTTACTTCCCCTTGCATTAATCGAGAAAGTAGTTCTTTTATTTTAATATCGTCTGGTCCTATTCCATTCATAGGAGAAATGGAACCATGTAATACGTGGTACAAGCCTTTAAATTCATGTGTTCTTTCCATAGCAACTACGTCTTTTACGTCTTCTACTACGCAAATTATACTATTATCTCTTTTTGGATTGGCACAGATATTGCAAGGGTCTGTGTCTGATATGTTATAGCATTTAGAGCAATATTTTAAGTTTTTCTTTGCATTTATTATACTAGATACGAATTCGTTTACTTCTTCTTCGGAACGGTCTAACATATAGAATGCAAGTCTTGCTGCAGTTTTATTTCCTATGCTTGGCAATTTTTCAAATGCTTCAATTAGTTTTTCTATTGATGGTGAATAATATGACATCCTTTTCTCCTTACATTAACCCAGGTATATTGTATTTTCCTAAGCTTGCTGCTTGCGCTGAATCTACTTTTCTTAGTGCTTCGTTTATGCAAGTTAAGATTAAATCTTGTAACATTTCTACGTCTTCTGGGTCAACTACTTCTTTTTTTATAGTGATTTCTTTTATTTCTTTATTTCCTGATACTTTTACGCTAATTGCTCCGCCACCTGCTGTTGCTTCAAATTCCTTTTGGCTTAATTCTTCTTGGTTTTTTTCCATATCTGCTTGCATTTTTTTTGCTTCTTTCATTAATTGATTTAGGTTCATTCCCCCAAATCCTCCCATACCTCCTGGGAATCCTCCTCTTTTTGACATACTTTTTTTCTCCTTTCTATCCTTCTATAATGTTAAATGGTAAATCTAAATCTTGTGCAAATGTTTCTATTGGATTTTGCTCTTGCAATTGACTTGCATTTGCTTGTGCTTTAGCACCTTCTTCTATATATTTTATTCTCATTGGTTTTCCAAATTCCATGGATACTCGTTTTTCTAATTCTGTTTTGTTTTCATTTTTCTCTAAAATGGTTTTTCCAAATGGTGTAAGTCCTTTTGGAAAAGAAATTCCTACTGTCATGTCATTTAGTTCTACTGCTTGTGAATTAATTAAATTCGTATAAAGCATTATTTTTCCTTCTTGTTTTAGGTTTTCTACTATACTAGGCCATGCTTTTACTCCATTTCCTGTTGCTTTTTGAGTACCTACTTTGTTTGATTCTGTTATGCTTTTTGCTTCTGCTTTTCCTTGGCTTGCAGTATTTTTATTTGTTGCGTTTATTTCACTTTGACTTGCAGAATTTTGATTTGCTACATTTGCTTGATAATTTGTTTTGCTGTCTATACCATTTGAAATACGCATTGCACTTTGTCCTATTTGGTCTATTTTGTTTTCTAATGCACTAATTTTATTTTTTAAGTTAGTAATTTCATTATTATCTGTAGAAGAATGACTTGCTTCTCCATTACATAATTTTAAAATTCCTACTTGAAATAATATTGTTTTTTGCGTAGACCATTTCATATCATTTTCTAGGTTTGATAATTCACAAATGATGGATAGCAATCTATCTTTTTCTACTTTTTCTGATAATTCTTCTATTTGTGTTACTTCTTCTTTACTATAAATTGAAGCATTTTTACTTGTTTTATATACTAAAATATCTCTTACATATTTGATGATTTCCCATAAGAAATTACTTAAGTCTTTTCCTTCTTTTAATACATCATCAATAGCCTGTAATGCTTCTTCTGGATTGTAATTGATTATGGCTTTTGTGATATTGTGAATGGAAATGAATTTTGGAATTCCTACTAAGTCTTTTACTTTTTCTTCGTCGATTTTACCTTCGCCCTCTTGCATACATCTTTCTAAAATGCTTAGGGCATCTCTCATCGCTCCTTCTGCAAGTGTAGAAATGATTTTTAATGCTTCTTCTGTAATTTCAATGCCCGCTTCTTTGCATACAATTTGCAATCTTTTTTCAATATTTTCTTCGCTTATTTTTTTGAAGTCAAAACGCTGGCAACGAGATAAAATAGTGGCTGGCAATTTTTGTGGTTCAGTGGTTGCTAATATAAATTTTACGTGCTCTGGTGGTTCTTCCAATGTTTTTAATAAGGCATTAAATGCTCCTGTTGAAAGCATGTGAACCTCGTCTATAATATAAACTCTATATTTTGCTTTGGTTGGTAAAAAATTGACTTCGTCTCTTATTTGTCTAATGTCTTCTACACTATTGTTAGAAGCTGCATCCATTTCGACTATATCTGTTAGGCTTCCATTTAATGCTGCTTTACAAATTTCACATTCATTGCAAGGTTCTCCGTCTTTCGGATTTAGGCAGTTGATTGCTCTTGCTAGAATTTTTGCTGCAGAAGTTTTTCCTGTTCCACGTCCTCCATTAAATAGATAAGCATGCCCAACTCTACCTGCTATTATTTGGTTTTTTAATGTTTTGGTAATATGTTCTTGTCCTACCATTTCTTCAAATGTAGTAGGTCTAAATGTTCTATATAATGCAGTATACGCCATTTTTCTACCCCCATCTATTTGGCTTTTTAAAAAGGTATAAGATTTTTTCATTCCTCTATGGAAGATATTTCACACATAAGTGACTACTTATTGCTGCTTCCTTCCGGACCTGACAAGGTTCATAGGCTTACATTGAATTATCCTCCATAGAAAAATGAACTTTTTCTTATACCTTTTTTATTATATACTTATTTTACTTGCTTGGCAAGTGATTTTTAGTTTTTTAATTATTAATCACATCAGGAAATAAATCATACACATTATACCCTAGCATGTCATCAAATTCTTTTTTTAATTTTTGTGCTTCTTTAATATGATATACCGTATTTTCGTGAACTCCTCTTCTCACCATAAGGTCAACTAATCTTTTTTCTAATGTTAAATTAACGGAAGTACACATTAAATCACATAAATTGATGATTTTTTCATAAATCGTATATTCATGGTTTTTTATGAATTCTGTGCGAAAAGGAATATCTCTTGGCACTCCACCCGCTGTACAATATACATCATTATTTAAATAAGAATGAGTTAAGCAAATATTGGCATATTCGTCATCATAGCCTAATTCTTTTAAATAGTTGTAGCCATTCATAACATGAGAGCAAAACTCTCCTACTGACTTTCCAATATCATGAATATAGCCTAGGGTTTTAGCATGTTCTTCATCTAAATTTAAGGCTTTTGCAATTTTTCCTGCTGAATTTCCTACACAAATGGAATGATAAATCCAGCCATCATCTTTTGTTTTTCCTTTTGCATTTTCTAACATTTTTAGTGCTTTTGCACTCGTTAATTTCATTTTTTCCTCCTACAATTCATATTCTTTTATTTCGCAATTTTTTAGTCCTTTATTTAAGAAGTTGCCATCTCCAATTCCATTAAAGTAGGCATTGAATGCTTTGGATACTCCACTATGAGCGACAATGAGTACACTTTTATATTCTTTTGTTTTTAGTTCATCTAGAAAATGAAAAACTCTTTCAAAAAAACTTTTTATATTTTCAGATGTTCCATATTGAATGGTAGAATAATAATTCCAATATTCTTCTCTATCTGTTACTACAACAAATTGTCCACCTAAATTTCCACAACTACGTTCTTTAAGTTGTTCATCTATAATAATCTCTTTATTTTTAATGTTTATGATATTGGCTGTGTGTTTTGCTCTTAATAATGGAGATGATATGATAATATCATACTCTATATCTTTTAATTTTTCTCTTAATTTTTCTGCTTGCTCTATTCCTGCATCACTTAAATCTTCGTCCTTATTGCTGTATATACCTAATACATTATGAAGGACTTCTCCATGTCTTACTATATATACTTTCATATTTTATTTCTCCAACTTTTTAAATAAATCTTCGTATATTTTATCACAATCTAAATAATTCACAAATGTAATGATACGATTATTTGAATTTCTTTGATAAGAAGTATCTTCATTGATATCTGGACAATTGGTTTCAAAAGTTTCAAACCAATCTTTGTTTATCATGTATGCAATAACGCTAATGTCCCAAAGTGGCCATCTATTTTTATTTTCATGAGTTGTGTATTCTGCAAAGTTTTGATATAGAAAATCACCTAATTCTGATTTTCCTTTTATTTTATTTTCTAGCTCGTAAACTGTTGTCATTAAGTTAGAAGCAACGCCTTTACAAGGAATAATGGTTAATTTTACTTTTGACTTAAATACTATTTTAACCGCTTCTATATCTTTAAAGTTTGCTTCATATAAGTTATTTTTCTTTAACAAGGTATGTCCACCAAGCCATATTACTTCTATTTTATCTATAATTTTAGGTTCTTTTTGAATTGCTAAGGCAATATTAGTAATAGCACCAATTGCTAGAATATAGGTTTTGTCATTTTTTAATGCTATTTCTATGATTTTATCGACTGCTTCATTTGTGCCATGATATCCTTTTGAAATATAATTAGTAGCGCCTTTCCATATTTTATTTTCACTATTTTCGTTACATAGTTTAAATACTTTTTGAGCTTCTTCATAACTTCGGCTAATACCACTATCTTTCTTTGTATCTCTCTCATTTTGAAAAGGTGCTATGGTAACTGCTTTTATTTCAAATTTATCTTGTGATTTTAATAAATAAGATAAAGCAAATTGGTCGTCACATTCATTGTAAGTATCGGTATCTAAAATGACTTTTATTTTTTCTTTATTATCATAATTTGAAATTTTAGTATAGATTTCTTTCCAAGAAGATACTCGCTTTATTTCTGTATTTTTTCTATTAAATGGAGTATCCATTATAAATACATTTACACCACTATTTTTTAAATCTAAACAAATAGATAAACTATCTTCAATCATAATGTCAATATTATTTTTGATACATTCTACTGATTTTGCATGTTTGTCATAAGCATTTGTAAGAATTAAAGAATCATAAGGTATTTTATATTTTTTTAACCACTCTTCTGTCATTTTAAGTGGTTCTTGGTATTCTCCATTATTTCTTCCCGAAATAATATAAATTTGATTTCCATCTTGTTTTAATTTCGTAATATATTCTTTGGCGCCATCTATTAGATTTAAATTTTTAGCTATTCTTTCAATATTTTCATGATAAAAAGTTTCTTCTTCCTCTTTTGACCAATCAAACATTTTATGAATATATTCTTTTTTATTAACAATTCCATTATTTCTTAATTCTTTGTCATGTTTCTTATATTCTTCTAATAAGCAATCATTAAAATTAGATATTACATTATCAATATCGATTCCTATTTTCATTTTTGCTTCCTTTTCTTTTATCAAATATTATTAAAACTACATTCTTTTAAATACAAAACCATCGGTAATTTCTTCGCTTGCCGTTCCTTCTTCTATTAAATTAGTTGTGCATGGTAATTCTAAAGTAATATGTGATATGTAATTTGTATTTTTTAGGTGAATTATGAAATCAAATTCTACATTGAATTTTAGTTCATCTATTTGAGTGCCTACTTTTGTAAGCAAACTTGCATCATGTGTAATTTCTTCGTCTTCGTTAGAAATATAATCTCCTATTTTGGTGTTAGAAAAACGAATAACTGCTGTTCCGCCTTGGTTTCCTATTTCTAATGTTTTACTATTACTTTTACTTGCGCCACGATAGGTTAGTTTATTTTCTTCTAAAAGATATTCTTTATCATAAGAAAATAATCTTCCATCTGAACTGTTTGGCATATAAATTTGCACGATTCCGTTTTTGTGGTGCTTGTGTTACTTGTATATTTTCAACAGAAATACTTTCTATCATAGCTTCATCTTGTATTTTTTCGTTTTTTTCAATAGAAAAATAGATATCATTATTTTGGAAAATAGATAAATTCCATTTTTCTTCTGTACCTTCATTTTCTACTCCTTCTGCTGTACTTACAATGGTAATTTTTGAAAGGGTAAAAGGCATATTTAGTTCACCTTCTACATAGTATTTCATGCTAATTATTCCAATTGTTAAAATGGCAAGTACAATGATTGCAATGGCAATGCATGCTTTTATTTTTTCTTTTCTTCTATTTTCCATTTTGGCGTTTCTCCCATTTCCTTTGTATTTTGGCGGAGACGGTGGGATTCGAACCCACGGGACACTGTTACATGTCTAACTGTTTTCGAGACAGCCTCGTTATGACCACTTCGATACATCTCCATAAATAAATATGCTAGGTTTGTCCTAGCTATGCTAAAATTATTTTTTCTTTTTGCGTAATTCTTTGAAAAACTCTTGTAAAACTTTTTCACATTCTTCTTTTAAAATGCCTGTTTCACATTCTACTTTATGGTTGAAAGTGTAATCTTCTAAAAGATTAAATACGCTTCCACAGGCACCTGTTTTATAATCCATAGTGCCAATATAGACTTTTTTTATTCTGGCTTGAATTAAAGCTCCTGCACACATTGAACAAGGCTCTAATGTAACATACATTTCACAATCTTCTAAGCGCCATGCTTTTAATTTTTTACTTGCTTTTTGAACAGCAAGTATTTCTGCATGACAAGTGCAAAGGTTTTTACTTTCTTTTAAGTTATGCGCTCTTGCTATTATTTTTCCGTCTTTTACAATAATAGCACCTACTGGAACTTCTTCTTTTTCGTAGGCTTTGTAGGCTTCTTTTAAAGCCTCTTTCATAAATTTTTCTTCCATGTTTTTTCCTTTTTAATATGGTAATACATTTTTATTGTTTTTTCTAATTTTTGCTTCATATTGCTCTATATCAATACTAGATACTTTTTCTATAAATTCATCTAATTTTTCAAATGGCAGAATATTTTTTCCATGCTTATTAACTGTATTTTTCTCTTTATTATCTTTTTTAATATTTTGATTCATTTGCTCTCTAAATTTTGAATCATCGATTTGATATTTTTCTATTAGATATTGATTGGTTTTATCATAACTATCATATAAATCGATACAAAATTCTTCATAAGAAATATTTTTTAAATATTCTACGTCAAAAAAGTCATTAAAAAATAAATAATCTGTAATTAGATGCACAAATACACCTTTTTGATAATCTGTATCTATTTTTTCATGTTCTAAAAATTCATTTAATAATACTTTATTAGCTAAATATTCAAATATATTTTCTTTATTTCTTTTTTCACCACTATAATGTGATATTTTTTTGTCAGTTACCAAATCTGGAGCTATAATGCCACGATAAAATTCTTCTACATTATATATATTATTATGTTTTTCAACATATCTTTTTCCAACTGCTAAATGTATATGAAAACTTGCCATTTCTTTCTCCTATATAAAAAATGGTGCCAACGACGTAGATATTTACAACTCGCTGGCTCTCTTGACGGTTGATATAAAAATCAATCAACTTTCTTTATTATATCACTTTTTTAATTAAATACAATACTAATAACTAAAAATATATTAAGCAATTAATCTTATAAAAAAAATTAATTGAATAAATATGACAAGAATATTTACAATACAATAACAAATGCTAAGAGCTTTTAAACTCCTAGCATTTGTTTTGTGGAATCTGAAAGAAACTATCTTACAAATTTCAACAGTTCAGAAATTCCTTCTTTGACACGTTTCATGATTTCACTTGGATTAGCGGTAGTAATGCACTCTTCGGATCCTGTTATGGAGAAAACATAATGCTTCATTTTTTCAATATAGACGATTCTTATACCACTATCAGATAAGTATTTCCAATCACCATCTTTAAAGACATGAAATGTTTCTCCGTTTTTGAGAATTGCATATTCCTGCATTCTTCCGTTAGTCAGGAAGATTTTTCCGCGAACTCGCTCTTCTTCGTTAACGGTTTCGATGTAGGAAATCAAAATCTTTCCGCATTTGGAAATATCCTCATTCGAGAAGTTGAGCAATTCCATCATCTTTTCATACACTTTAGCTACAACTAGAGAGTTGTCTAAGCCCAATAAATACTCTTCAATATCTTCACAATTTCGTAATACAAAAATTCCGGATTTTTTCTCGTACATATTAGGTTCATCAATCTCAACTTTCAGTGTATACGTATCGTCCAGTTTCAGCGTACGATGGCAGAAATATTCGCAATAGTAACTGTTAAGTTCTTTACCACCTCTTTTGATGTTTCTGCTCTGTAAAGTGACTTGCGGTACACTTTTTCCTTTTTCGCTGTTAGTGTTAGTGATGTAGTGTCTTGTTTCTTCTCCATCTGTCACAGAAATTTGCGAACAGAAGTCAATCCAGTCACCGAATAAAAGCGAAATACTTATTTCTGTACCAAGTGCAGTAATACACTTAAATGAAGCATTTTTTTCATTGTATTCACTCAGCTTAACAGGTGTCTTTACTCCAATGAGTTCAATGAAATCGGCAAAGTTTTCAAATTCCCAGCCCTCGTTTTGAGTCCATTTTGTTATCAGTTCCCTGAGCTCCGCTGTGTCACAAGCAATATCATTCTTTGAATGCCGTGTTTTTGCTTCTAATGCTACAGCATCTGCAACTTTTTCATTCCGTACAAACAAATTTCTTAAACTCATAAATATACCTCCATAGTAATTACTAATACGAGGTGTATCAGTAATTTGTACCTTTTATTGCTCCTGGTACCAAGGATAATATATTTGTATTATACTATAAATTGACATAAAATTCAAGACTTTACCATTTTTATTTTACTTTTAACCTATCGAATAAATATCATACAACCTAATTTTATTGTTTTTTTACTGAAAAAAATAACAAAAAAATATCACCCTTTGCAGAATGATATTTTTATCTATCTGTTCATTAGTTCGAACAGATACATCTTGGTGTTCCAGAGAGGATTTGAACCTCCGACCTGCAGTTTAGGAAACTGTCGCTCTATCCTACTGAGCTACTGGAACATGTTACTTTTTTATTTTACTATAAAAAATTGGAAAAAGCAATATTGACATATTGGTTTTTGAGTAATTTTATGTTATAATCTTTTTGTTTAAATAAATTTTGAAAGTAAATGTTATTTGATCAATATCATTTTTATACTTATGTGTGCATTTTTTAAAAAGAGAAAGGATTGAAATTTAAAATGCAAAAAATATTAGGATATATGAGAAGGGCAATTAGAGCTTATGATATGTTGCAAGATGGAGATAAAATAGCAGTATGTTTATCTGGTGGTAAAGATTCTATTACCTTACTTAAAGGGTTAAAGCAACTTCAAACTTATTTTGATAAAGACTTTGATTTGATTGCTATTAGTGTTAATCCGGGTTTCGAATTTTTTGATTGTGATTTTTTGCAAAAAACTTGTGATGAAATAGGCGTTCCTTTAATTATTGAAGATAGCAATATTAAGCAAATTGTATTCGATATTAGAGAGGAAAAAAGGCCTTGTTCTTTGTGTGCAAATATTAGAAGAGGCATTTTAAATTCAGTTGCCATTCGTGAAGGTTGTAATAAAATTGCTCTTGGTCATAACGAAGATGATGCTTTAGAGACTTTGCTTATGAATTTATTTTTAACTGGCAATTTTTCTACTTTTTCTCCTACTTCTTATATGGACCGCTCTAAAATGACAGTTATAAGACCTTTAATTTATACTCCTGAAGTTGAAATTAGAAGATTTATAAAGAGGGAAAATATACAAGTTATGAAAAAAACTTGCCCAATGGACGGTGTTTCAAAAAGGGAATATATGAAAGATTTATTAAAGAAATTAAGTACAGATATTCCAATGTGTCGTGCTAATTTATTAGGTGTTATTAAGAGGAATAAAATAAATGGCTGGCATGAATAGAAAAAAGATACAAAATAAGAAGGGGTGTCCCTAGCGTTCCAAAATGGAACGAAAAGGGGCGTCCCTTCTGTTCGGTTTAAATACTTTTTTGTATTTTTTCTAGTCTTTCTTTAGCATCTTCTAAAGATGTGCCTTTGACTCCTATATAATATTTTATTTTTGGTTCTGTTCCAGATGGTCTAACGGCTACCCATCCGTCTTCTTCTAATTCATAATAAAGAACGTTTGAAACTGGCAAAGTTATCTTTTCGCTTTCGTTTGTTTCTACATTTATTATAGTTTGTGTTTGATAGTCTCTTATTTTTTTAACAACATATCCGCCTATTTCTTTTGGTGGATTTTTTCTTAAGTTTTCCATTGTAGTTTTTATTTTTTCTGCTCCGTCTATTCCTTCTAGAGTAATTTGTTTTACTCCTTCTTTATAGTATCCATATTTTTCATATAAGTTGAGCATTTGCTCCCATAAAGAAATTCCTTTTTCTTTATAATATGCTGCCGCTTCACAAAGAAGCGCTACTGCCGCTACTCCATCTTTATCTCTTGCATAGTCTCCTGCTAAGCATCCATAACTTTCTTCATATCCAAAGATAAAGTTGTATTTTTTATTTTCTTCAAATTCTTTTATTTTTTCTCCAATATATTTGAAGCCTGTTAGTACTTCAAATAGTTGTACTCTATAGTGTTTTGCTATTGGCTCTACCATGGTAGAAGAAACGACACTTTTTATAATTGCACCATTTTCAGGCAGCATATTTTTTTCTTTTTTTTGCGATAATATATATTCTAAAATAAGAAGTGCTGACATATTTCCAGTAAGCCCAATGTATTCGTTTTTCTGTTTTACATATACACCTAATCTGTCGCTATCTGGGTCTGTGGCAAGTACTATTTCTGCATTGACTTTTTTGGCTAGTTCTAATGCTAAAGTGAATGCTTTTTTATCTTCTGGATTTGGATATTCTACTGTTGGAAAGTTTCCATCTGGCTGTTCTTGCTCTTTTACAATATGAACATTGGTAAAACCGATTTCTTTTAAAACTCTTTGTACTGGTACATTTCCTGCTCCATGAAGTGGTGTATATACAATACTTAAATTTGCTTGTTTTTGTATTACTTCTTTATTTTGTAATTGCTTTTTGATTTCCTCAATATAGCTATCTTCTATTTCTTTTCCTATTGTATTATATAAACCTTTTTCTACTGCTTCTTCTTTTGAAATATTTTTTATTTCTTCATAATTTTGAATTTTCTTTACTTCGGTCATAATTTGTTTGTCTATTGGAGCTGTTATTTGCGCTCCGTCTTCAGCATATACTTTATACCCATTATATTGTGATATATTGTGGCTTGCGGTAATCATAATTCCTGCTATGCACTTTAATTTTCTAACACTATACGATAATTCTGGAACAGGTGCTATATTTTCAAATACATATGTTTTAATTCCATTAGCATTTAGCACTAAGGCTGCTATTTCACTAAAATATCTTGAATTATTACGAGAGTCATAACTGATTGCCACTCCTTTTTGCTCGCCTTTTTCCTTCTTTATGAAATTAGCTAGTCCTTGTGTTGCTTTTCCTACTGTGTATTTATTCATACGATTTGTTCCTGCTCCCATAATTCCTCTTAAGCCTGCTGTGCCAAATTCTAATTCTTTATAGAAACGGTCTTCTATTTCTTTTTCATTATTTTTTATATTTTGTAATTCTTCTCTGGTCTGTTCATCAAAAAATAAATCAGTTGCCCATTTTTGATACTTATCTTGGTAAGACATTTATTTTTTCCTCCATATTTTCTTTTTGTAATTTTATTTTTTATACTATTCTTTATTGGCATAAAAATCTTCGTATAATTTTTTTGCTGTTTCCGGGCTATCTTGCCCTTCAGCATTTTTAATAGGAGCAAACTCTTCTTCTCTTTTTACTCTTAATATTACCATATTTTCTAATTGTTCAAAGCTATCAAAGATAAATGCCTCAAATTTATAAGCATTTGGTTTTTCTGGTTTTACTAATTTTCCTTGGTAATTTAAATATTCTATTTTCTTATGAGCAGGATGATAAGGAAGTTTATCTTTGCTAATTTCTTCTACAGCATCAATGTGAAATAAATTACAATTGATGTGTGATTCGCCATATACTAAGTTTCCTTTTTCGTCTGTCATTTCTGCCATTTCCTCTGTTATTTCTGTGTATTCAATAACACTTGGCTTTCCTTGTTTTTTACAGAATACTCCTACTCTTTCTTCTGGATAGGCTTTTATTAAACTTTTGCCTCCTGCTAATACTTTTTTATCTTCACATAGTCCTATAAAAATAGAATCTACCATTTTTACTAATACATTATCCACTGGTCCAAAAAATACCCACTTAATTCCTCTTGTTTTCATATCCTCAATAACACCATTTTTTCGCATAGCAACAAAAATTCCACCATGCCCATCAGCTGCTTCATTTAAGGTTCCTTGTTCATTTAATAATAATTTACCTTGTTCATCTAAAACTGGTAATTCTCCTTGCTTGAAAAAAGTAATATCTTCTTTTTTATAACCGAAATAATTATTCTGTTCAAAAAATTCTATGGTTTCTTTGTTGTTTTGTTTACTTGTCATGATATACCAAGGAATAGATACTCTATATTTTTGACATGCTTCCTTTAAGTTATCACAAAGAACTTCAAAAATACTTTTATGACTTTTTAATCCAAAATCAAAAGTTCCTTTTGGTCCATTATGTCCTAGCCTTGTTCCGTTGCCCTCCTGCCATGGTAACAACTGCGTATTTTCCTTCTTTTATTAGTGTTTCTCCTATTTTCTCATATTTATTTTTTTCTTCTTCTGTTAATTTTTCTTTTTCTATTGCTGAAATTGGTTCTATTGCTTTTTGTTCTTTTTTCTCTCCTTCTATTGCCTTTTGATATAATTTATTTAATTGTTCGTAATTTACATTGAATAATTGATTTATCAATCCTTCTGTATAATCAATAGGATATTGTAATATTTGTTCTTGTTTTTCTTGTTTTAATTTTTCTTGTAATTTTTTTAATTTTTCTTCCATTTTTTATATAATTCCTCTCTATATTATTAATTTTGTTGAAAAATTATATTTATTTTTCAATCTTATTTTTTAGTTTAGTTCTTTTATCATATCCTATTATATCCTTTTCGTCAATTTCTATCTATTTTATTTAATAAATTTTAATATTTTTGTGTAAGAATACTACAATTCAAAAAAATCCGCTATAGCGGATTTTTTGATACACTCTTTTTCTTTTATTCTAGCCCAACTACTGCTTTTTCTTGGGCATAAGTTGTTCTTTTAAACTCTGGAAATACTTCTACTATTTCTCTTTCGCCAGAAGTATTTAATACCTTATCATGTGCTTCTAAAACTTTCTCAATATTACCTTCAAATGCCATTACTTCATAGCAATTAATCATTTTGATAGAATGTTTTATAAGATGTGTTTCAAAATATTTAGTTAGTTTGTTATTCTGCTTTTCAATAAACTCTTTACTTCCATTAACAAATATAACTAGTTCTTGTTCTTCTTTTAATTCATTAATTTTATTCTTTATTTCATCTTTTTGTTTCCAACTTAAATTTAGAATTTTTTCCTTATTTTTTAAATTTAATTTTTGTACTAGTGTAGCTACATTTTCTGTAATATCTTTTTCAAAAATTATGGCTATTTTTGCTTCTTCATTTACTTTTTGATTAATATATGGGAGCAACATGGTAACCAAATGCCAATCACTCACATAAAAACTACATAATTTTGTTATACTATTTTCTTGCATGTCCATATTTTAGCCTCCTCTTTTGTTTTACTGGTAAATTTTACCATTTATTTTGAAATATGTCAATAATATTACAAATAAAGTTTTCGCTATATTTCGACATTTTCAAGTTTTTATTCTGTTTTACGATTAAAACTTTTTTCCAAATATGTATATAAATTTTTAATTTGTAAATACTTAAAATAAAGAGAAAAGAAATACATTTTTGGAGGTTTTAAAATGAAAACTTTACTATCTATTATATGCAATAGAAAAGTAAAAAATTCCTTAATTTTACTATTTTTATTATTTTTGTATGTTGGAATTTCCGCTTTTTCTTACGCAAATAGCATTTCTAGCGATATTTCAGAAAGTGTTTTTCGTCTTCACGTTATTGCTAATAGTGATTCTGTAGAAGATCAAAATTTAAAATATGAAGTAAGAGATGCTCTTATTGAATATATGAATACCCTTTGCCTAAATATAGAGAACAAAGAAGAAGCTATGCAGATTGCTTCCTCTCACCTAGAAGATTTTAAGCAAATTGCTGAAAATGTAATTCTAGAAAAAGGTTCTTCTTACCCTGTAAGTGTTGAAATTGGAAACTTTTCTTTTCCAACTAAACACTATGGAGATGTAAGTCTTCCTGCTGGTTACTACGATGCTCTTCGTGTAAAAATAGGTAATGCTCAAGGACAAAACTGGTGGTGTGTCATGTTTCCTCCACTATGTTTTGTAAACGTATCTTCTGGTATTGTTCCAGAGGAATCGAAAGAAATGATGAAAGAAGAATTAAATGATGAAGAATATTCAATTATAACTAATGAGGATAGTTCACAAATTCATTTCAAAATTGGATTAATTGAATGGTTTATGGAGCATAATTTATTAACTGCAAAAAAATAGTTGTAAATTTAAAAAATTTATGATATAAGTATTATGTTAAAAAATAGAATATGTAAATAATATTCTATTTTTTGTTATGTATATAATAGAAATACTTTAGGAGGTAGTTCTTTTGGATAAATTAATAATTAAAGGTGGCTCTCGCTTAAAAGGTGAAGTTACAATTAGTGGAGCAAAAAATGCAGCTGTTGCTATTATTCCTGCTACGCTATTAATTAAAGGAGTTTGCACCATTACAAATGTACCAAATATTAGTGATGTAAAAATATCTTGCAAAATATTAGAAGAATTAGGCGTTAAAATTACATGGAATACAGAAAATGAAATTACTGTTGATACAACTCATATTTCTTCTACTATTGCACCTTTAGATATGACTAGTAAATTTCGCGCTTCTTATTATTTAATTGGCTCTTTACTTGGAAGATGCAAAGAAGCAACTGTTGGTCTTCCTGGTGGATGTAATTTAGGAGCAAGACCAATTGATCAACATGTCAAAGGTTTTGAAGCATTAGGTGCAAAAGTGGAAATTGCACAAGGTAAAATTTCAGCTAGTGCAAAAAGTTTAACAGGAACTTCGATTTATATGGATATGGTTTCTGTTGGCGCTACCATTAATGTTATGCTTGCTAGCGTTCTTGCAAAAGGAACTACTGTAATTGAAAATGCTGCAAAAGAACCACATATCGTTGACGTTGCTAACTTTTTAAATACTATGGGAGCTGATATCCGTGGGGCAGGAACAGATGTAATTAAAATTATTGGTGTTAAAAAACTTCATGGAAATGCAACTTACTCTGTCGTTCCTGACCAAATTGAAACCGGTACATTTATGCTTGCCGCAGTAGCATCAAAAGGAGATTTAGTTATTAAAAACTGTATTCCTGAGCATTTGGATTGTTTAACTGCTAAAATTTTAGAAATGGGTGCAAATGTAGAAGCAGATGGTGATTCCATTCATGTTTGGACAACCAAAAGACCAAATAAGGCTAATATAAAAACACAACCATATCCTGGTTTTCCAACTGACTTACAGCCTCAAATAGGAGTGTGTTTAGCCTTAGCTAATGGTACCAGTATTATAAAAGAAGGAATTTGGGAATCTCGTTTTCAATATACAGCTGAATTAAATAAAATGGGAGCACAAATTACCGACCAAGGCAAATCTGCTATTTTTGAAGGAGTAAAAGAATTATATGGTGCTCCTGTAGAAGCAACGGATTTACGTGCTGGTGCTGCTTTAATTATTGCTGGTATTGTAGCAAAGGGAGAAACTTCTTTAACTAATCTTGTACATATCGACCGTGGTTACGAAAATATAGAAGAAAAATTTAGAAAATTAGGTGCTAATATTCAAAGAATAACAGAAGAGTTTTAAGAGCAAAGGAAGAAAAAAATGTTTCAATTTTGTAGTTTATATAGTGGCAGTAGTGGGAATTGTTCTTTTGTACAAACCGATACTACTAGAATTTTAATTGATGCTGGACAAAGTGCTAAAAAAATAGAAGAAGCTTTAAATTCTATTCATATTAATCCTTTTACCATTAATGCTATTTTAATTACCCATGAACATTCTGACCATACAAAAGGATTAGGCATTTTTGCTAAAAAATTTCATACTCCTGTGTATGCCAATCAAGAAACTTGGCAAGCTATTCCAAAACAAAAAGAAAGGCTAGAAGAGAGCAATATTCATACTTTTACTTTTTCATCTTTTTTCATTGGAGATGTAAAAGTAGAGCCATTTTCTATTCCACATGATGCTGCTAACCCTTGTGGGTTTAACCTTTATCATGCTCATAAAAAGATGAGTATTGCTACTGATATTGGTCATATTAGTGAAGAAGTAATGGAGCATTTGACAAATAGTTCATTCCTATTATTAGAAGCCAACTATGAACCAGAAGTACTAAAATGTTCTAAGTACCCTTACTTACTAAAACAACGCATTTATGGCCCTAATGGACATCTTTCTAATCTAGATGCTGGAAAGACTATTTCTTATTTAGTAGACTATGGACTAAAACAAGCTATGCTTGGCCATTTAAGTAAAGAAAATAATTTTCCAGAACTTGCTTATAAAACAGTAGTAGAAGAATTAATAGAACATCATTCTTCAGAAAATATTTTACATTTATCTGTGGCAAATCGTTTAGAAGTAAGTCCTATGATTGATGTAGGTTAAAGGGGTTATTATGATACATATTGATATTGTTTGTATTGGAAAAATACGTGAAACTTACTTAAAAGATGCTATTTCAGAATATAGCAAACGTCTTTCTAAATATTGTGTTTTAAATATTATTGAACTTCCTGATGAAAAACTACCAACAAAATTAAATAATAGTTTAGAATTAGAAATAAAACAAAAAGAAAGTAAATCTATTTTGTCTCATATAAAAAAAGATAGTTATGTAATTAGCTTAGATTTACAAGGAAAAAGTTATACCTCAGAAGAATTTTCTGATAAAATACAATCTATATCTCATCAAAATAGCCATATTACTTTTTTAATTGGTGGTACTTTAGGTATGAGTAAAGAGTTGTTACTTAATGCAGAAGAATCTATTTGTTTTTCTAAAATGACGTTTCCCCATCCTTTAATTCGTGTGTTTTTACTAGAGCAATTATTTCGAGCATTTAAAATTGCAAATGGAGAAACTTATCATCATTAATATATATATTTGTTTTGTAGAGGGATTTTTGTACCGAATATGTAAAATAAATAGGGGCTTAATCTATTATATTTTTTAAAGTAAAGTGATGAATATTTCTTTAGGGGGCAAAAATCATCCAACATCTTTCAAAAATCCTTTTTTATCCCTCTACAAAAGTAATAACAAATTGAGAATTATAGAATCTAAAAATTTAGATTCTTTTTTTGAATCAATTTTTCAAGACATGCTTCCTTTTTATTTTTTAATTTCTTTTGGATTTTTTTTGACCAAAGAATGATTTGAATTCTTCGAATAAAAAAATATAATAAGAAAAATAATAAAATTTGAATAAACATTGTTTGTTACTTCCTTGAATAAATTATGTATACATAATACATCTACTTTTTACATTTGTCAAGAAAAACTTTACGACAAAAATCCCCAAATTACTACAGAAATCAGCATTCCAACTAAATCACCTAATAAAGCACAAGCAAGTACAAATCGTATTTTTTTAATTCCTACACAGCTTGTATAAATAGCAATAGTGTAAAAAGTGGTTTCTGTCGAACCCATAATAGTAGAAGCAATTAGTCCTATTTTAGAGTCAACACCAAAATTATTCATAATATCTGTTGCCACGGCAGTAGAAGCACTTCCTGAAATAGGTCTAAGAATGGCAAGTGGCATAATTTCACTTGGGATATGTAATACATTTGTAATCGGAGAAATAAATTGAATAATACAGTCTAAAACACCAGAACTTCTCAAAGCACCAATGGCAATAAAAAGACCGAGTAGAGTTGGAAATAATTTTACGACTATTTCCATACCTTCTTTTGCGCCTTCTACAAATGTATCATATACTTTATTTTTTTCTAATAATCCATAAATAACAATAATGGCAATGACAATAGGAATGGCACTAGAAGATAAAAATTGAATAAAATTCATGCTGATTTTCTATCCTTTCTGTACTTATTTTTATTTGTAATTTTTAGTACTTACAATAGAATTTCATTTTTTGTTCTTAAAATCAAAACTATTTTTTCTTTTTTTGTCTATTGTAATCATTATTTTCGTAGCTAAAACTGCTGTAATAAATGCAGCAATGGTGGCTCCCCACACAGGAAAAATGATTTGTGTAGGATTGTTCGATGCCAGAGAAGCACGTATAGCTATAACAGTTGTTGGAATTAATTGTAATGATGCAGTATTAATAACAATAAACATTGCCATAGAATTAGAAACAGTATCTTTTTTTGAATTTTCCTTTTGCAGAGTTTTCATTGCTTTTAATCCTAGTGGGGTAGCAGCATTGCCTAACCCTAAAATATTAGCAATCATATTCATAGAAATTTCTTCTTTTGCTTTTTCATTATGTTTTATTTCTGGAAATAAGAAATCAATAGCTGGTTTTAATAATTTCGTTAACTTGATTGTAAAACTAGTTTCTTGTGCTATCTTCATAATTCCATTCCATAAACATAGCGTACCAAAGAAAGTAATTGTTAATTCTACTGCATTTTTAGCAGATTCAAAAATAGTTTGGTTAATTGCCTCTACATTTCCTTGTAAAATGCCATATAAAAATGATATTAAAATAAATGCTGGCCACAGAATATTTAACATATTTCCTCTTTTCTAATCGTATTTTATTATTTATATTTTCATTTCACACTACTAATTTATTATGTATAAATTTTTAATTTACTCTCAAAAATATATTTACTTATTTGTAAAAATATGGTATATTGATTTTGTTTTATCAATGTCATTTTTCTTTTAAATCTTATTCTTTATTAGTAATCTTTATGCCTAACAACTTAAAACATAATTTACAATAATTGGTATATTTTTTTCAAAAAGTTTTTAATTTTTTTATTGCGTTTTGTTTTCTTTTATGATATTATGAATATAGGATTTTTTGTCGAAAATTGACGAATAAAGGAGGAATAATATGAAATCAACAGGTATTGTAAGAAGAGTAGATGAATTAGGTAGAGTGGTTATCCCTATTGAATTAAGAAATCAATTTCAAATTGCAGAGAAAGACCCTATTGAAATATTTGTAGATGGTTCTTCAATTGTATTAAAAAAATATGAAAGATCTTGTCTTTTCTGTGGCAACACAAAAAAATTAACAAATTATAAAGATAAATTAATTTGTAGTAAATGCATAAAACAACTAAAGTCTATGCCAGAAGAAGACTAAGTCATAATATAAAAATACTTATACTAAAAAAAGAAACTTTAACAATAAGTTTCTTTTTTATTTTTTATTAAATAAATTTCTGATAAATTTCATTTTTAGTAACATTTCTGTCTTTCGCTATTTTTTTAATAATTTCATTTTTTGTAAGACCTTGTTTCTCATAAAATTGATAGTGTTCTTCTAATGTCATTTCTTTTAAATTATTTTTTTCTTCCGCTTCTTCTTTTTCTTTGCTTGCCTCTATTAAAATAATGTGCTCTCCTTTTGGTTCTTGGTACTTTGCAATTATTTGACTGGTTGTTCCTCGTAAAAATTCTTCATGTATTTTAGTTAATTCTCTTGCTATTACTATTTGCCTATCTTCTAAAATTTCCTCCAAATCTTTTAGTGTTTGCTTTAATTTGTGAGGAGCCTCATATAAAATAATAGTCTTATTTTCTTTTTTGATTTTTTCTAACTGCTCTTTTCTTAATTTTTTATTTATTGATAAAAAACCATAAAAAGTAAATTCTTTTGTATCTAATCCAGATGCAATAAGTGCATTTACTAAAGCACATGCTCCGAGGAATTGGAACTACTTTAATATTTTGTTTCAAAGCTTCTTTTACAATAACTTCTCCAGGATCTGAAATAGCTGGTGTTCCTGCATCTGAAACTAAAGCAATATTATTTCCTTCTTTTAATTTTTTTATTAACATTTCTTGTCTTATCTCTTCATTATGCCTATGATAACTAATTAAAGGTTTACTAATTTCATAATGATTTAATAACTTTAATGTTTGCCTCGTATCTTCTGCAGCAATGATATCCACTTCCTTTAAAATACGAATAGCACGAAAAGTTATATCTTCTAAATTCCCTATTGGTGTTGCTACTAAATATAAAATTCCACTCATTTACTTTTAACTCCTTCTTGTCTATTTAATGCCTTTTTGATATCTCTTTGGGAACATTCTCTAAAGAGACATTATTTTTTATGATATATTTCTAAAATTTCTTCTGAATAGTCTCCATTTCCATTGTATATAATAAGCGGCTTTTCTACTTTTATAAATTCTTTTGCATTTTTTACAGCTTTTATTAACACTAATTTTGGCTCTTCTTCATAAGTAGAATGAACAAATCGAATTCTTTTTGGTTCTAATTTATATTTTTTTAAAGTAAAAATCATTTCTGCTAATCTTTCAGGTCTATGCACCATATAAAAACTTCCTTTATCTTTTAATAAGTCAAAACTAATTCTAATAAAATCTTCTAAGGTGGCTGTTACTTCATGTCTTGAAATAAATTTATTTTCTTTTTCATTTGTTTTTCCTGTATTTATTTTTTTATAAGGTGGATTTGTTACAATAGAATCAAAAGAATTTTTTTCAAATATTTCTCCTAACTCTTTTATATTTTTATGAATTATTTCTATTTGATTATCTAAATGATTTAATGCTACACTTCTTTTTGCCATTTCAACTACTTCTTCTTGTACATCAACGCCATATATTTTTTGTAATTTTGTTTTTGCACTTAATAAAATACAAAGAATTCCGGTACCTGTTCCTAAGTCTAATACTTTACTATTATTTCGAATTTCTTTTGCAAAATCTGAAAGTAATACACTGTCAATTCCAAAACAAAAGCCATTTTTATTTTGTATTATTTTAAGACCTTTATATTCTAAATCATCTATTCTTTCATTTTCTTTTAATTTAACTTCCATTCTTTTTTCCTTTTTATTTTTGATTTATTATATCACATATTTTTTATTTTTTCATCTTTTTTATTTTTATTTTTTAATTTTTATATTTTTTATTTTCGAACTTTTTTTATTTTTTTTCATATAATATTATTAAATAAAAATATATAACTTTATTTTATATAATTATATATTTTAATAAATTTATATTGTATTTTTTTATAAATTATATTTAATATTATAATTTATAATTTTTTATATATTTTAATATTGAATTATTTTTTAATTTTTGTAGGTGTGTTTATGAAAATAAATGGATATCAAAAAAATAATTGTGACAATAAATGTCATAATAATATTTATTATAGTAATAAAAATAATCATTGTAATAATAATTTTCACTCTCCTATTGACTCTTTATTAGAAGTAGAAAATTTTTTATGCAATCTCAAAAAGGTAACTAAATGTATCAACTTATATAAGTTTTTAAAATAATGTTTCTATTTTGTCTTTTTGTAAACTTACCTTATTTAGCTCATTTCTTTTATGCGTTTCGTCCTGTTTTTGCTTATATTATGTATATTTATTTTTGTTTCATAAAAAACTTATATTTTTGTTTTATCCGTTAGACTTTGTTTGTTTTTTTATCATTTATTTTTAGGGTTTTATATTTCAAATTTATCATTTTCCCACTTTTCACTATCTGTTTTTACTTTGTTTTTTTGTCAAATTTTAAAATGTTCTTTTTTCATCCTTTTTTCTTATCTTTTTGCTTTTTATCTTTTCTTATTTTTTGGTCCTTTTTAACTTTATGTTAGTATTATTTTTTCATTTTTTCTTTTATTTCTATTTTTAATTTGTTTATTTTTTATTTAATTTATTTTTTTACTTTTTTTATTTTTATTTATTATTCTTTTTTACATTTACAAAGTTTATTTAAATTTTATATTTCAAAAAATAATAATTTATAATATTATTTTTTATTTATTTTTATAATTTTTATTAATATTATTTTTATTTTATTTATAAATTTATTAATTACTTAATGAATTTATTTATTATTTTATTTTTATTTATATAAATATTTTTAATAATAAATAATAAATAAAAAAATAGAATTAAATTAAATTTAATTCTATTTTTTTATTTAAAATTCTCGATTAAATATTTGCTCAAATTTTATTTTTCCATCTTTAAATTCTTTATTTTCTTCTCCGTTAATTTTTATTTTTATTCCATTTACTTCTGTTAATTCTGTTACTGTTTTTACAATAGATTGCACTGTTAATTTTTCTTGTTCTTCTCCTCCTACATGATTTGAAATAAATTCTTCACTAAAATCTAAAACTAAAATTTCTCCTTCTCTTTCTATTTTTATTATTTTTGTTCCTTCTGGAATTGTCTTTTGTAAATTCTCATTTTTTGGACCTTCTATTAACATATTTAATATTTTTTCATAAGGATTACTAATTAATTCTTTTACATCCATAAGTCTTGCTTCTGGTATAAGCCCATTATCATTTTTAAAATATAATGAAACAATCGTCTGTCTCATTTGTTCATCCGTTATTTCTTCTTGTGGAGTGTATTCCGTTATTTCATTTTCTGACTCTTTACCTGCAATAAAAAAATAAACACCTACTAAAATAACAACAATAATAGTAATTGCTATTCCTATAATGAAAACTCTTTTCTTATCTAACATGATGATTCCTCCTCTTTCCTTTTTATATTCCTATGTTAGACAAGTTAGTTTTAGAACAATACTATTTAATATTTTTAGTTGTTTATATTTTCTATTTATATTAAATTAATTTATTATAAATATATACATTTTAGGTTAAGTTTTAAATTGTAAAAAAAATTATATAGAAAGAGTCTTTATAAATAATATAAATTTAGCTATTTTTTCCACTTTTTTCCTTATTAAAATATCCTTAAAACATTTGACAAAATGCGTATTTCCGTATACAATTATAGGTGATTTTGATAAAGGAAAAGAAAGGAGACAAGTAATTATATGAGTAACTTATTACATGTTGGACTAGACGTTGGATCTACTACTGTCAAAATCGTTGTAATGGACGAAAATTTAAATGTAATTTATTCTAACTATCAACGACATTTTTCTGACACGAAAAACACTGTTTGTAATGTATTAGAAGATTTAATAGAAAAATATAAAGACTGCGAATTTACCGTTGCTTTAACTGGCTCTGGTGCTATGTCTGCAGCTAAATTTTTAGATTTACCTTTTATTCAAGAGGTTGTATCTTGTAAAAGGGCAGTAGAAAAATATATTCCAAAAACTGATGTTGTAATCGAACTTGGTGGAGAAGATGCCAAAATTATTTACTTTGACAAATCGATTGAACAACGTATGAATGGAACTTGCGCTGGTGGAACTGGTGCTTTCATTGACCAAATGGCTTCTTTACTAAATACTGATACAGAAGGTTTAAATGAACTTGCAAAAAACTATAAAATGATTTACCCAATTGCTTCTCGTTGTGGTGTTTTTGCAAAAACCGATATTCAACCTTTATTAAATGAAGGTGCTGCAAAAGAGGATATCGCTGTTTCTATTTTTCAAGCCGTAGTAAATCAAACTATTAGTGGCTTAGCACAGCGGAAGACCTATTCGTGGAACTGTTGCTTTTTTAGGTGGTCCTTTAAATTATTTATCTGAACTTCGAAACCGCTTTATTGAAACTCTTCATTTAGATGAAGAACATATTATAGTGCCAGAAGAAGCTCATTTATTAGTAGCAAAAGGAGCTGCTTTAGATTCTTTAGAAGCACATCCTATTTCTAATGAAAAATTAAAAAGTAAAATAGAAGTGCTAAGAAATTCACATGACGATACTACTCACCCTTTAGCACCTTTATTTAAAACAGATATAGAATACGAAGAATTTAAGAAAAGACATGAAAAAGACCAAGTTAAAAAAGGAGAACTTACAAACTTTAAAGGTGATGTCTTTGTTGGAATTGATGCCGGTTCTACCACAACGAAATTAGTTGTTATCGATAGAGAAGGAACACTTTTATACTCTTTATATGGAAGCAACGAAGGAAATCCTTTACAAAGTGTTATTAAAATGTTGAAACAACTATATTCTGTTCTTCCAAAAGAAGCAATTATTCGTTATAGTGGCGTTACCGGTTACGGCGAAAAACTAATTCAAACTGCATTAAATGTAGATTTAAATGAAATCGAAACCATTGCTCACTATACTGCTGCAAAAGAATTTATGCCAAAAGTAACCAGTATTGTAGATATTGGTGGGCAAGACATGAAATATATTCGCATGAAAAACGGCGCTATTGATAATATTATGCTAAATGAAGCTTGTTCTTCTGGTTGTGGTTCTTTTATTGAAACTTTTGCAAAAAGCTTAAATCTTTCAATTGAAGAATTTGTAGAAAGTGCCTTAGAAGCAAGAAGACCTGTAGATTTAGGCTCTCGTTGTACTGTTTTCATGAACTCTAAAATTAAACAAGCACAAAAAGAAGGTTATAGCGTAGGCGATATTTCTGCAGGACTTTCTTATTCAGTTATTAAAAATGCAATTCAAAAAGTAATGAAAGTAAGAGATGTTAAAACTTTAGGCGCACACATTGTAGTACAGGGTGGAACTTTCTATAATGATGCAGTTCTTCGTGCTTTTGAGTTAATTGTTGGTAGAGATGTTGTAAGACCAGATATTGCAGGCTTAATGGGAGCTTACGGTGCAGCTCTTCTTTCCAAAGAGCAATACGAAGCAAATTTTGATATGGAATATCATTCTACCCTTTTAGGATTAGAAGAATTAGATAAACTAGAAATTACTACTTCTCATGTTCGTTGCAATGGATGTGAAAACCATTGCTTGCTTACTATTAACAAATTTAGTAATGGAGCAAAACATATTTCTGGAAACCGTTGCGAAAAAGGAGCAGGTATTGTTTCCGAAACAAAGAATTTACCAAATATAATGAAATATAAATATGAAAGATTATTCTCATACATACCTTTAGAAGAAGATAAAGCTCCTCGTGGAACTATTGGAATTCCTAGAGTTTTAAATATGTATGAAGATTATCCTTTCTGGTTTACATTCCTTACTAATTTAGGTTTTCGTGTTATTCTTTCTGAAAAAAGTAATAGAAAAACATATGAAAAAGGAATGGAATCTATGCCATCAGAGTCTGTATGCTACCCTGCAAAACTTTCTCATGGTCATATAGTATCTTTAATAAAGCAAGGCATTACTACCATTTTTTATCCTTGTGTTCCTTATTCTCGAAAAGAATACAAAAAAGCAGACAACCATTACAACTGCCCTATTGTTATTTCTTATTCAGAAGTATTAAAAAACAATGTAGAAGAATTACAAGATAAAAAAATTACTTTCTTAAATCCATTTTTACCTTTTGAAAGTAAGCATTTGGCAGAAACTATGATGGATTTACCAGAATTTAAAAAATATAATTTTACAAAAAAAGAATTATTAGAAGCAGCTAAAAAAGCAGAAGAAGAATATCAAAACTATAAAAATGACATTCGTAAAAAAGGCGAAGAAACGCTAAAATACATGAATGACAATAAATTACATGGTATTGTGTTAGCAGGTAGACCTTATCATACTGACCCTGAAATTAATCACGGAATTGATACTTTAATTACTTCTCTAGGACTTTGCGTATTAACCGAGGATAGTGTTTCACATTTAACAGAAGCTAAACGACCTTTAAGAGTAGTAGACCAATGGGTTTATCATGCAAGACTATATGCGGCGGCAGATTTTGTAGGAAAACACAATAATTTAGAATTAGTACAATTAAATTCTTTTGGTTGTGGTGTTGATGCAGTTACTACAGACCAAGTAGAAGAAATTTTATCAAGCTATGGTAAAATGTATACTTTAATTAAAATTGATGAAATTAACAACTTAGGTGCTGTACGTATTCGTATTCGTTCACTTTTAGCTAGTATGAAAAAACGTGAAACATTGAACTTAAAACAAGAAGATGGAAATTATGAATGTAATAAAGTTATTTTCACTAAAGATATGAAAAAAGATTATACCATTCTAATTCCACAAATGGCACCAATTCATTTTGAATTATTAGAAGCAGCAGTAAAATCTTCTGGCTATAAAGTAGAATTATTAAGAGAATGCACAGACCATACTGTAGAAACTGGTTTAAAATATGTTAATAACGACGCTTGTTACCCTTCTATTTTAACCACTGGGCAAATGATTGAAGCACTTCAATCTGGAAAATATGATTTAGATAGAACTGCTTTAATTATGTCACAAACAGGTGGTGGATGTAGAGCAACTAACTATATTGGATTTATTCGTAAAGCATTAAAAGATGCTGGTTTTGAAAAAGTTCCTGTTATTTCCTTCAACGTAGTTGGTATGGAAAAAATGCCAGGCTTCAAAATTACCATTCCTTTGGTGGAAAGACTATTAAAAATGGTAGTTTACGCTGATTTACTTCAAAAGATGCTTACAAAAAACAGAGCTTATGAAGTAAATAAAGGTGAAACTCAAAAATTATTTGATACTTGGATGGAAAAATGTAAGAAACTTCTTGAAAAATCAACAATGAATGAATTTAAGCAAAGTATTTATGATATTGTTAATGATTTTGAAAAAATAGAGTTAGATACTTCTGTTCAAAAGCCAAAAGTAGGAATTGTAGGAGAAGTCTTAATTAAATATCATCCTTTTGGAAACAATTTTGTTGCTAATAAATTAGAAGAAGAAGGTGCAGAAGTTATTCTTCCTGATTTTATGGGATTTGTTAAATTTATTGCAACACATAAAATTACATTTAATCAATTAATCAAAACAGACCCATTAAAAGCAAAAATATTTAAAACAGCTATTAAATTAATTGATATTTTGGAAAAAGATGTACGTATTGCACTAGCTAATTCTAAAAAAGGTTACTTACAACCATGTGATATTTGGCACTTAGAAGAACAAGTAAAAGATGTTCTATCTATTGGTAATCAAACGGGTGAAGGTTGGTTCTTAACTGCCGAAATGATTGAATATATGGAACATGGCATTCCAAATATTGTGTGTGTTCAACCATTTGCTTGTCTTCCAAATCATGTAGTAGGAAAAGGAGTTATTAAAACAATTAGAAATAAATATCCAGAAGCTAATATTTCTCCTATTGATTATGACCCAGGTGCTAGTGAGGCTAACCAAACGAATAGAATTAAATTACTTATGACAGTTGCTAAAGATAATTTAAATAATCAAGCTAAATTGAAAAAAGCTGTAGAAATTGAAAATATGGTAGAAGAAGAAAAAATTGCAAAATAAAACAAAAGGGACGCCCCTTTTCGTTCCAAAATGGAACACTAGGGACATCCCTTTTATTTTTTATAGCATAATGTCAATAAAAGATTGAATTACTAATGTTAGTAATTCAATAATTTTTTTATTTCTTTTATTTTTCCTTTCATTTCAATATATCCTAATTGATATAAATAATTTATTTTTGATTTATCTAACAAAGAAATATCTTTTGTTTTTATTTTTAATAAATAATCTGCACCTTCTAATTCATAATTAGATAATTCATGGCATAATAATTCAAGCGAACCTGAAATACCATCAAAAATATTAATTTTTTCTTTTTCTACTAATTCATTTTCAAACACAATAGAAATAACTTTATCTGCTCCATTTTCTTTTAATATTTTCCATGGAACATTTTCTCTAATTCCTCCATCTATTAAATATTCATTTTTATATTGTGTTGGTTCAAAAATTCCGAGGGTAACTACAACTTGCTCTAACTGCTTTTCCTATATCCATATTATAATTATAAATAATTTTATCTGAATAAGTTGCTCTATTTTCACAAGAAGCAAAAATAGTAATTTTTCCATTTAATAAATTAACACTTGGAATAAATAATTTTTTATTAATTTGATTAATATTATTTATTCCTTTTTTATTACATTCTTGTTTTACTAATTTTTCTATTTTTTCCCCGCTATTTAATCCTTTAATAATTATTCTTCTTTTTATAATAATTCCATAAATTAATTTTAAAATATTTTTAAATTCAAAGTAATTTATTTTTTTACTATATTTTTTAAATATTTCATACATTTCATTTGATGTAAAACCAAGTGCGTATAAAGTAGCAATAATACTTCCTGAAGAAGTTCCTGAAATAAAATCAAATTTAATATTTTCTTCTTCTAACGCTTTTAATACTCCAATATGGCAAGCACCTTTTATTCCTCCACCTGCAAAACAAATTCCTATTTTCAATAAAATCACCCTAATTGATTTTATTATTTATTTCTTATTTTATTCTTTTTTATTTATTTTATTTTTATTATATTTTAATTATTTATAATATAATAATTGTTTTTAAATTTATATAATATTTTTTATTATTTTAAAAATTCTTTCTTTTTTATAATTATTTTTTAATTTACTTTTTTAAATTAATTTTTATTTTATTATTTTTATATTTTATTTTTTATTAAATTAAATAATTATAATTTTTCTTAATCATTTAATTTCTTTTTGATTTAATTTTATAAATTTTTTATATTTATCTTTAGTTTTTTATATAATATTTTTAAATTATAAATTAACTTTTTGATTTAAATTTTTTGTTATTTTATATTATATCTTTTTATTTCTAATAATTTTTATCTATCTTTTTGATTCTTCTTTTATACTACTTATATTTTTTCATTGACCTACAAAATACTCTTATTTTAGATTTGTTAATTTGTCAATATTTTAGTTTTTTATCCTATTATTTCTCTTTCTTTGCATTTTTTATGTCTACTGTTTTATATTTTTATTTCATTTCTTCTTTTTCTTTTAATCCGTTAGACTTTGACATATATTTTTATAATATTTTACTATCTTTTTTTTATATTTTACCTTTGTGCTATCATAGAAACGTATTACCTTTTTGACAATTTTTTTTGCACTATTTAATGAACTACTTTAATAGTACTTAGAAACATATATTATGGCTATTCATCTTACGATAAAGAAATTCGCTTGCATTATTAACTTTCATTTTTGGAATATATTTATTAAATTTTTATAACTTTACATTTTATTTTGGTTAATTTCTTTTGTATTTTATATTTTATAAGAAATTGCTTTTTCTTTTTTAATTTTATTTTTATATTTATAATATAAAAATATTTTTTTATTTGTATAGTATTTTTTATAAATTTATTTTAAAAAGTTTTTTATAATTATTTATTATTTAATTTTTTATATTTAATATTTTTATTTCAAATTTTTTTGATTTTATTTTTTTTATTTTAGATTTATTTTTTATTAATTTTAATTTTATTCTTTCTATCTTTTTTTATTTAATAAAATAATTATAATTTTTCTTAATTATTTTATTTACTTTTAATTTAATTTTATGATTTTATATTTATCTTTAATTTTTTTATTTAATATTTTAAAATTACAAATTAATTTTTTATTTAAATATTTTATATTATACTTTTTTATTACTAATAATTTCTATTCATTTTTCTTATTGTTTTTTTATGCTATTTATATTTGCATTTATTTAAAAAATACTCTTTCTTTAAATTTGTTAAATTGTCAATTTTCAGTTATAACATTCTATTCTTTTATACTTTTAATTGTTTTTATGTCTATCTTTTTCTTTTGTTTCTTACTTTTACGTTTTTCTTTTAATCCGTTAGAATTCAGCATATATTTTATATTGCTTTTACCATTACTTTTTTTTAATTTAACTTTACTTTTATATTGTTCGTAGTTTTCTTTTTGACAATTTTGTTATACCATTTCCTAAACTATAAAAGACAATCTAAAAACTATGGTAAACAGTTTTTAGATTGTCTTTATAATAACTTTTTTAGTATTTACAAACTATGTTTAAGATAAAAAATAAATTATTTTTCTAAAATATATTTAAAATGCGCTCTTTAATTTTTCATTTAAAAATTTAATAATATTTATTTCTTGTTCATTAAATTTAATTTAATAAATATTTTTATTTTTTATTAATAATTCTCGTATAAATATATTATATTTTATACAACAAGATTTATTAATTGTATTTATTTTATTTTTTAATCTAATATTAGTAATGTTAGAAATTTTTTTATTAATTTTGTATATTTCTTTCTTATATAAAAAATGCAGTAAAATAATTTTTACTGCATTTTTGGCGGAAGCTGAGGGATTTGAACCCTCGCGGCCCTTGCGAACCCTAACAGTTTAGCAAACTGTCCCCTTCAACCACTTGGGTAAGCCTCCAAAATAAAATATGGCGCAGAGGGTGGGATTCGAACCCACGGTACGCTATAAACGCACGCCAATTTTCAAGACTGGTGCCATAAACCAACTCGACCACCTCTGCAAGTATTACTGTTTTTGTCAGTAACAGTATATATCTTAACATATTTTTAGCTATTCTGTCAATAGAATTTTCTTTATTTTTCAATATATACTTGCCTTTTTCTGCTAGTTATTTGTAAAATAATAAAAAAATAGAAAGGACTTACCCTTTCCTATTTTGTGCACCTTTTTCTATTTTATTCCTTATTTATTGCTTTTTTAATTGCTTCTTTTTCTTCTTCTGATAATTTGTAAGTAGATTCTCCATTTTTAATAGGTTTTGCATAAATATTTGATGTTTCTCTTGAATAAATACCATTTAAGACAATCCCATTATTTTCATTATTTAACATGGCTAATGTAAAGCTTAAATCACTACCTACATCTTGAAAAGCATTATATCTTACTAATCCTATTTTTTGAAAACATCCATCTATATTTTTATTGATTTGTTTGTAGTTATTGATTAAATTCTGATTTTCCTGTTCAACAGTATCTACCTTGTTTATATATTCTCTTAGCATTTCATCGATATTAGTACCATTTCCAAGCTTTTTCATAAATTCCTTATAACTTTTTCTTATTTTTGATAATTTTATTGTATTTGCTATATATAAAATGACTAATATAAAAATGATAACAATCAAACTAATTAAAAAAGCATCTGTTCTTAAAAACTTTAAAATTTCTTCCATATTAAATTTGATTCCTTTCTTGCTTTGCTTCAGAATTTTTTCAAAATAATAGAAAATTATTTTTTATAAATCTATTCTTAATCTCTATTGATTAACTCTAAAATTCTTTCTAAATCTTCATTAGAAGAATATTTAATAATTATTTTACCGCTTTTTACTCCTGCATCTAACTTCACTTTTGTACCAAAAAAGCCCTGAAAACGATTTTCAATATCTTTATAAATTGCTTCATATTTTTTTCTATCCTCTTTTGTATTTTTCTTTACATTTTTTTGATTTTTTAAATTTCTTTCAATATCTCTTACTGTCTGCCCAGTTTCAATGATTTTTAATGCCATTTTATATTGTATTTCTGGGTCTTCATAACCAAGTAATGAACGGCAATGTCCCTCTGTTAGTTTACCCTCTAATGCTAATTCTATAACTCTTGAGTCTAAATTTAAAATACGTAAGCAATTAGTTACTGTACTTCTATTCATTCCCATAATATCTGCTAATTCTTGTTGTTTTAGTCCATATTCATCAATTAATTGTTTAAAACCTTTTGCTTTTTCTATTGGATTTAAATCTTCTCTTTGAATATTTTCAATTAAGGCTATTTCTTTTGTTTTTCTTTCATCATCATTTCGAATAATACAAGGAATTTCTGTTAAACCTGCTTTTTTTGCAGCTCTCCATCTTCTTTCCCCTGCTACGATTTCATAATATCCATCTTTTTTTGTTACTATAATTGGTTGAATAATCCCATAAATTTTAATCGATTCTGCTAATTCTTCAATAGCCTCCATATCAAAATTTTTTCTTGGTTGGTTACGATTTGGCTCAATATCAATGACTTTTATCTTTTCGATTTTTTCTCCTTTTTGTTTTTCTTCTTTTATTTCATCGATTACAGAAGTATCTGTAAATAGAGCATTTAGCCCTTTTCCTAAACCTGTATTCTTTTTTGCCATTTGCTCATCTTCTCCCTTCTTTATTCTTCATTTTTCTTTAGAAATTCTTTTACAAATTTATCATATGCTTTTGCCCCTTTTGATTTTGGGTCATACACTGAAATTGGCATTCCATAACTTGGTGCTTCACTTAGTTTTACATTTCTAGGAATAGCCGTTTTATATACTTTATTTTCAAAATAATTATTTACTTCTTGTACAACTTGATTTGATAAGTTTGTCCTAATGTCAAACATAGTAAGTAGAGCTCCTTCTATTTTTAATTCTTTATTTAAATGTTTCTTTACTAAATTAATTGTGTTTAATAATTGTCCTAATCCTTCTAACGCATAATATTCGCATTGTACAGGAATTAAAACACTGTCTGCAGCAGTAAAAGCATTTAATGTAATTAGTCCTAACGATGGTGGGCAATCTATAATAATATAATCATATTTGTCTTTTTGATTATCTATTTTTTCTTTTAATCTTTGCTCTCTTGACATCATAGATACTAATTCTACTTCTGCTCCTGCTAAATTAATATTTGATGGGCATACTTCTAAATTTTTTACCATAGTTTGTTGAATAGTATTTTCAATTTCTACATCATTAATAATTACATCATAGACAGAAAAATTAACATTTTTATCAATACCAAGACCACTACTTGCATTTCCTTGTGGGTCAGTATCAATCATCAATACTTTTTTCCCTTTTTTTGCTAAAATTGTACTTAAATTAACAGCTGTTGTCGTTTTTCCTACTCCACCTTTTTGATTGGCTATTGCTACTACTTTTCCCACAAAAATTACCTCCATCTTTTTTTCTTTCAGTATAAATATGATATAAAATTAATAAAAAAAAGTCAATAAATATTACAATATTAATTGACTTTTTTATTATATTTTCTATTTTATTGGCTCTTTGCTTGGTGTTCCTGGTTTTCTTGGATATTTCGAAGGTGTTTGTCTGCTCTTTTTTACTACAATAATATTTCTTTGTATATCACTATCTGGAAGATTTATCTTTTCTATCTTTTCTATTTCTCCACCTAATATTTCTAATGCATTTTTTGCTTCCTGTATTTCTTCAGTATTAGAGCCTTTCATACAAATACAAAAACCTCCTACTTTTACTAAAGGAAGTAAATATTCTAATAAAACATTAAGTGACGCTACTGCTCTTGAAGTAGCTATATCATAGCTTTCTCTTTCTTTTTTATTATTTGCAAATTCTTCTACTCTTGCATGCACAGTTTTTATATTTTTTAGTTGTAAAGAAGAAATACTTTCATTTAAAAAAGTAATTCTTTTATTTAATGAATCTAGTAAAGTTATTTCTGTATTTTGTTTTATTATTGATAGTGGAATTCCTGGAAAACCAGCACCTGTTCCTACATCTATTACTTTTTGTCCTTCTTGTATATATTTTTGTATTGTAAGTGAATCAATAAAATGTTTTAAAATAATTTCTTTTGGTTCTATAATTGCTGTTAAATTAATTTTTTCATTCCATTCTAATAATACATTCATATACTCATAAAATTGTTTTATTTGCTCTTCTTCTAAAATAATATCAATTTGTTTTGCTTTTTCTTTTAATTCTTTTGAAAATATAGTAAAATCCATATTTTTAGCTATTTTCCTTTCTTTTTTGATTTTGAAATGTTTCTAAATAAATTAATAAAACTGATATGTCTGCTGGAGAAACACCAGAAATACGAGAAGCTTGTCCTACAGAATTTGGTTTTATTTTATTTAATTTTTGTCTTGCTTCTATACGAAGTCCTTTAATTTCTTCATAATTAATATCTTTTGGTAATAATTTTTGTTCTAATTTTTTAAATTTTTCTACTTGTTGGGCTTGAAGTCTAATATAACCTTCATATTTTAGTTCAATTCCTACTTCTTTTGTTACTTGTTCTTCTAAATTTGGTCTTAATGGGTCTATTTTACTTAAACTTTCATAAGTTAATTCACTTCTTTTTACTAAATCTGCTAGACTAATTCCTGTTGTAATTTCTGGGGAATTATTTTCTTTTAAGAAGTCATTTACTTCTTTCGTTGGTTTAATAATGGTTTTTCTTACTCTTTCAATTTCTTCTTCAATTTGCTGCTTCTTTTTTAAGAACTTTTGATATCTTTCTTCTGAAACTAGCCCCACTTGATATCCAATTTCTAATAATCTTAAATCAGCATTGTCTTGTCTTAATAAAAGCCTGTATTCTGCACGAGAAGTCATCATTCTGTATGGTTCGTTTGTTCCTTTTGTTACAATATCATCAATTAAAACTCCAATATAAGCCTGTGTTCTATCTAAAATAATAGGCTCTTTTCCTTTTAATTTCAAACTTGCATTAATTCCTGCCATTAGACCTTGACAAGCTGCTTCTTCATAACCAGAAGTTCCATTAGTTTGTCCTGCAAAGAATAAGCCTTCTATTTTCTTATATTCCAAAGAAAGTTTTAAATCTGCTGGGTTAATGCAATCATATTCAATGGCATAGGCAGGTCTTGTAAATTCTGCATTTTCAAGTCCTGGAATAGTACGATACATTGCTATTTGCACATCTTCTGGAAGTGAAGAACTCATTCCTTGAATATACATTTCATCTGTATTTCTGCCAATTGGCTCTACAAATATTTGATGTCTTTCTTTATCAGCAAAGCGAACTACTTTATCTTCAATAGAAGGGCAATATCGTGGACCTGTCCCCTTTATTTCTCCTCCATATAAAGGAGAACGATGTAGATTAGCACGAATAATTTCATGCGTTTTTTCATTAGTATAAGTCAAATAGCAAGGTAATTGTTCTACATTTGAATCAATTTTATCTTCAAAAGAAAAGGCTTCTGGGTTTTTATCTCCTTCTTGTATTTCCATTTTTGAAAAATCAATACTTTTCTTATTAATTCTAGCAGGTGTTCCTGTTTTAAAACGAACTAACTCTACCCCTTCCCTTTTTAATGCCTCTGACAATTTATTAGCTGGAAATACACCGTCTGGTCCACTTTCAAAAGAAGTTTCCCCAATATAAATTTTTCCTTTTAAATAAGTTCCTGTTGCAACAATAATAGCATCTACATTATAAATTGCTCCAATATTTGTTTCAATTGACTTTACTTTTCCATCTTCTACTGTAAAATCTACAATTTCTGCTTGCTTCATATATAAATTTTCTTGTTTTTCTAATGTATGCTTCATTTCAGCCTGATATTGTTTTCTATCTGCTTGTGCTCTCAAAGAATAAACAGCTGGTCCTTTAGAAGTGTTTAACATTCTTAATTGAGTATAAGTTTTATCAATATTTTTACCCATCTCTCCGCCTAAGCAGTCAATCTCTCTTACTAAATGTCCTTTTGAACTTCCACCAATATGTGGATTACATGGCATATTAGCTACAGCTTCTAAACTAATCGAAAACAATAATGTTTTCATTCCCATTCTTGCTGCAGCAAGAGCTGCTTCACAACCTGCGTGTCCTGCTCCAATTACTGCCATATCATATTTTCCTGCATTATATTTCATTTTTTTACTCCTTTTTATACATTAGGGACGTTTCCTTTTGTATCATTTTTTATTGTTTTTTATGAAACAAAAATTTTTGTTTGTATATCTTTTTGACAATATTTTTATAATTTATTATAAATAATACATTAAAATTAACTTATTTTGTCTTTTTGTAAAACTATTAATTTAAATATTCTACTTTTTTATCTTTTATTTATTTTTATTATTTATCTATATTTTAACATTTTTGTCACAATTAAAAATAAGACACTTTTTTATTATTAATAATAAATTACTTGTTTTTTGTTTTATTTTTGTTTATTTTTTATTTTCGTTTGTTTAATCTTATTTTTATTTTCCTAAACAGAATTTAGAAAAAATTTCATTAATAATATCTTCTGCTACATTTTCTCCTGTAATTTTTCCTAATTCCTCTAAAGTTTGTTTTATTGAAATAGCAATCATATCTATTGGTAAATTATTATTTGTTGTTATTTTTGCTTCTTCTATATTTTTAAGTGCAAGTTCAATTTGATTTTTATGCCTAATGTTTGTAATTAAAATTTCTTCTCCTTTAGATAAATCTTTTATTTCAAACATTTTCTCTATTTCTTTATATAATTCTTCAATTCCTCTTCCCTCTTTTGCTGATATTTTTATAATTGTTTTTTTTGCTTCTAATAATTCTTTCTTCGTTTCCAAATTTTCTTCTTTTTCATCTACTTTATTTAATAGAATAATGGCATTTTTATCTTGAATTAACTTTAATATTTCTATGTCTTCTGGTTCTAATTCTTTAGTATTATCAAAAATTGCTAAAATAAGTTCCGCTTCTTTTGCTACATTTAATGCTTTTTTTACCCCTATTTCTTCTATTACATCTTTTGTTTTTCGAATTCCAGCAGTATCTATAATTTTAAGAGGAATTCCATGAATAGTTATCAATTCTTCAATAGTATCTCTTGTAGTTCCTTCTATTTCACTTACTATAGCTCTTTCCTCTTTTACCATATAATTTAAAAGTGAAGACTTTCCTGCGTTAGGGCGACCAATAATTGCTGTTTTTATTCCTTCTTTTAGAATTTTTCCACTTTGAAAACTTTTTTCTAATTCTTGTAATTTTATTTCTGTTTTTTCTAATACTTTTATTATTTTTTGATTTGTTACTTCTTCTACATTATACTCTGGATAGTCAATATTTGCTTCAATATCTGCCATCATATCTAATAAATCATGCTCTATTTCATGAATTTTTTTAGATAAATTTCCTTCTAATTGATGAATAGAGGCTTGAGCTTCTTTTTCTGTCTTACTATTGATTAAATCAATAATAGATTCCGCTTGTGATAAGTCAATTCTTCCATTTAAAAATGCTCTTTTTGTAAATTCTCCTGGCTCTGCTAAAATAGCTCCATTTTTTATACATTCTTCTAAAATTTGTCTTTCTACTATCATTCCACCATGAGAATTTATTTCACACATATCCTCTTTTGTGTAACTTTTTGGGTTCTGAAAGAAAGAAACTAATACTTCGTCTATTATTTCTTGTGTTTTTGTATTTATAATATATCCGTATTGCATGGTATATCCTTTTATTTTTTTTGAATCTATTTCTTTTCCTTCTTTATTTCTAAAAATCTTTTTTAGAATAGGAAAAGTTTCCTTTCCACTCATACGGATAATACCAATTCCGCCATTTCCGATTGCTGTTGAAATTGCTGCGATTGTTTCCATTTTAAATTTCATTCCTCTCTTTATTTGAAAATTGAACACATTTATATAATATTTTTTATTCAACTTTTTATATACATTATATAAAAAAGCCAAAGTTAGACATAGTTTAATAACTTATTTAAACTAAAATCTTCACTTTGACTTCGGATTTTTTCTTATTTAATTTTTTATTTTAGCAATAACTACTCTTCTGTTATCGCCCTCTCCTATACTATAGGTTTCTACTTTTGCATTGTCTTGTAGCTTTGTGTGAATAATTTTTCTTTCATACGCTGACATTGGTTCTAAGGTAATTGATTTTCCATTTTTTAAAACTGTTTTTGATACTTTTTCTGCTAATTCTTCTAATATTTTTGCTCTTTTTTCACGATAATTTTCAATATCTAAAATTAAATTTATTTTTTCATTAAAATTACGATTTGCAATAGTAGAAAGAATAGTTTGCATTGCATTTAAAGACTCTCCCCTATATCCAATTAGTAATCCTGCTGCTTGTCCTTTTATATCTACAAAAATAGTATAATCTTCTATTTTTATTTCATATACTAAACTTTCATCTACTTGTGTTAACCAATCTTTTAAAAATTTTTCTACTCTTTCTTTTGCCTCATTAATATCTTCTGTATTATGAGAATATTCTCTTTTTGGCTTTTCTTCCCTTTTTTGTTCTTCTCTTTTTTCTTCTTTTACATTTTCTTTTAATGTTAATTCTACTTTTACTATTCTAGGTGTTAAAATACTAAAAAAACTTTTTTTGTTTTCTTCTTCTAATACTTTAATATCAACTTGATTTTTTGATACTTTTAATTCTTTTAATCCATTATCAATTGCTTCTTGTGTTGTTTTTCCTTCGGAAATAATTGTTTTAGGCATTTTCTTCTTCCTCCTTATCTCCAATGAATTTATTTATAATTAGTCTTTCTATAATCATTAAAATATTACTTACAAGCCAATATAATGCAAGTCCAAGTGGTGCAATAACTGCAATAGAAATGGACATAATAGGCATCATATATAACATAGAATTATTCATTTGTTGCATACTTTCTAACATTTCATCTGATTCTTGACTTTCGCTATTTGTTCCTTCCTTTTCCTTCATTGCTTTCTTTTGAGCACTTGTTGTAATTTTTATAGAAATGAATGAAGTAATAACATATAATGCAGGAATTACATATACTTTCCAATCTCCTAAATTAGCTGTTGGTACTTTACTTAAATCTAATCCTAAAAATTCCATGTTAATACGCATTGCATCATATTCTTTTTGTTTATTTTCAAGTTCTTCCCTATTTTCTACATTCTCTTCTTGCAATTTTTGTGTTACTTCTTGATATTCTTCCTCTATCTTAGAAATAACTCCAATTTCTGGATAAGTAATTCTTTGTCCATTATTTTCTTCTGTTATTTTTGTTTTGTAATCTTCTATTACTTGTTTATCTACTTTTTTCATATATGTTAATGGTTGACTTACCATCCAAAAAACAGAGAGAATTATAAGTAATTGTAAAATAGCACTAAAACAACCACTGAAAGGACTTAATTTTTCTGTTCTATATAAATCTATTGTTTCTTGATTTAATTTTTCTGGATTGTTTCTATATTTTGCTTGAATTTCTTTCATTTTTTCTTGCAATTTTGCTGATTTTTTCATTGTTTTTTGCTGTTTAATGGTAATTGGTATTAAAATTATTCTTAATAAAACAGAAAAGATAATAATTGCAACACCATAATTATTTAATAGTTCATAGAAAAAATTTAATATGTAGCCAAATATTTCTGATAAAAATCCCATATAAATTCCTCTTCTTTCTTTTTTATTTTAAAGGATTATAGCCACCTTTTGAAAAAGGATTACACTTTAATATTCTTTTTCCTGCTAAAAAACTACCTTTTAGAAAGCCATATTTTTCAATTGCTTCAAGTGCATATTGTGAACAAGTAGGATAATATTTGCATTCTACTCCTAAAAAATGAAAAATTGGAGAAATAAATTTTTTATAAAATTTAATTAAAAAAATTCCTATTTTTCGCATTTTAAAATGCCTGCTCTTTCAAATAATATTTTCATATCTTCTTTTATTTGCTCACATTTTGTATTTTGCTCTATATTTTTATTCCACAGAAATACAATGTTATAACCTATTTGTAATTTTTCTTTTTGTAAACGATAACTTTCCCTAATTAAGCGCTTTAAACGGTTTCTTTTGACTGCTGTTCCTATTTTCTTACTAATAGCAATTCCTATTACATTTTTTTCTTTTTTATTTTTTGTAAGATAAATTGTAATATATTTACCACGATAAAATTTTCCTTTATCTAATACATTTTTAAATTCATAGTTTTTCTTTAATGTATCTATTTTTCTCATATTTTCTTCCTTTCGCAAGGCTAGTTTAGATTAGAAAAATATTTATTTAAGAAATAAATGTATAAAAAAGACCACATAAGATTTACGTGGTCTTCCCTATTTAAGCACTTATTTTTTTTCTTCCTTTTTCACGTCTTGCTTTTAATACATTTCTTCCTGCTCTAGTTTTCATTCTTTTCATAAAACCATGTTCTTTTTGTTCTTGTCTCTTTTTTGGTTGGAATGTTCTTTTCATTTTATGGCACCTCCTGTATTTATTTAAACCGTAAACGAATTTTTCACTTTTAATAAGCCTTATAATTGTATCGTAAATTATCTCTTATGTCAATAGTTTCATTTAAATTTAATTATTTTTTTTATTTGTATTGACTATTTTTACTTATTTTTGATATGATAAGAAAACAATAGGGAAAGAAGGAGTTTAAGGAAAATGCCAGAAAAAAATTTAGAAGAACTTCTTACAAAAGCAAAAGCACTTTTAAAGGAGGAAACTACACCAATTTCATTTGAAACTTGGATTAATGATTTAGAAATTCAAAGTATAGAAAATGGAAATGTTGTATTATTAAGCTCTTCTACAATTAATAGAGATACTGTAGAAGCTCGTTATCATAACTTAATAGTTAATACTTTTAATTATTTAACAAACTATCAATGTAGTGTTACCATCCTTTCAAAAGAAGAATTAGCAAAAAATGGGGAAGAAGGACAAGCTTTTATAGAAAATTCATCTTCTCATCAAACAAATAATATTTTTAATCAAAAATATACTTTTGATAATTTTGTTGTAGGTAATAATAATCGTTTTGCTCATGCGGCAGCACTTGCTGTTGCAGAAGCTCCTGGAACATCTTATAATCCTTTATTTATTTATGGAGATTCTGGTTTAGGCAAAACTCATTTAATGCATGCAATAGAAAATGAAATATTAAAAAATAATAAAAATGCAAATATTTTATATGTAACTTCTGAAACTTTCACAAATCAATTAATAAATGCTATCAAAGATAATAAAAATGAACAATTTCGTTCTAAATATCGCAATATTGATGTTCTTCTTATTGATGATATTCAATTTATTGCAGGAAAAGAAAGAGTTCAAGAAGAATTTTTTCATACTTTTAATACCCTTCATGAAAATGGAAAACAAGTTATTATTTCAAGTGATAGACCACCAAAAGATATTAATTTATTAGAAGATAGGTTAAAATCAAGGTTTGAATGGGGTTTAATTGCAGATATTTCTAGTGCAGATTATGAAACTCGTTTAGCTATTTTAAGAAAAAAAGCACAATTAGAAAATGTTATTATAGAAGATAGTATTTTATCAAATATTGCTGAACGTATAGATACTAATATTAGAGAATTAGAAGGTGCTTTAAAAAAACTTATTGCTAGAGCTTCTTTAATGAATAGTCCTATTACTATGGAAATGGCAGAATGGGCAATAAATGAAATTGTTTCATCCAATGATAAAGTAATTTCTTCTCAATATATTCAAGAAACAGTTGCTAAATATTTCAATATAAATGTAAAGGATATAGCAGGAAATAAAAGGTCAAACGATGTTGTATTTCCAAGACAAATTGCAATGTATTTATGCAGAACAGTTCCTCAACTTTCTTTACCTCAAATAGGAAAAGATTTTGGAAATAGAGACCATTCTACTGTAATGCATGCTTGTAATAAAATAGAAAAAGAAATGAAAGAAAATAAAAACACAAAAATGATTGTGGAAAGTGTGAAAAACCTTCTACTATCAAATCAATGATAGTAGAATAAATAAAAAGAAAAATTTATAAAAAAATGTTGTTTGAAAAATAGTTGTTTGGAAAATATATTTGCTTTTCTTCTTACGGAAGGGCTAAATACACTTTCCACAACCTAGTGTGAATTCTCTGTATATAATTTGTTTATAATTAAACTTTTCACATCAAAATTTTTAACCTGTTGATAACTTAGGTAATTTATCCACCATTTTATAAACAATAAAAAGACAACGGAAATAAATAATTCACAGAGTTTTCCACAGAATCCACAACACCTATTATTACTATTACTAAAATTATTTATTATATTATAAAGGAGTTTGATGACAATGAATCTTGTTTGCGAAAAGGATAAAATCCTTAAAGCTATTAATTCCGTAACAAAAGCAGTTGCTTCTAAAACAACAATGCCTATTTTGGAAGGAATATTAATTCAAACTAATGATAAAGAAATAAAATTAACAACCTATGATTTAGAAATAGGAATAGAATATGTTATTGATGCAGATATTAAAGAACAAGGAGCAACAGTAGTAAATGCTACTATGTTTAGTGAAATTATTAGAAAATTACCAGACACAGATATTCATATCTATATAAATGAAAATAATTTATTAGTTATAGAATGTGAAGGTTCTTTATATAAACTTGCAACTATGAATCCAGAAGAATTTCCAGAACTTCCACAAATAAATGTAGAAAATTCTATAGAAATAGATCAAAATACATTAAAAGATATGATTCGTAAAACAATTTTTGCAGTAAGTACAGAAGAAAATAGACCTATTTTTACAGGATGTTTATTTGAAATAAAAAATAATAAATTAAATGTAGTGGCAGTAGATGGTTTCCGTTTAGCTTGGAAATCAAAATTTCTTCAAAATAGTAGTAATGATTTTACTGCAGTTATTCCAGGTAGAACTTTAAATGAAGTAAATAAAATAATATTAGATTCTTTTGATAATATAAAAATAGGTGTAGCAAAAAATCAAGCTCTATTTGAAATGGAAAATTGTAAATTAGTTACTAGATTATTAGACGGAGAATTTTTAAACTATGCAAGTGTTATTCCAGAAAATTGGGAAACAAGAATTACAGTAAATAAAAATAATATTCAAAATTGTTTTGAAAGAATTAGTTTAATTTCTGCATCTAGTATAGAAAAAGAAAAGAAATATCCAGTAAAAATTTCAATAGAAATTGGAAAAGTAACGATTTCTTGCACAAACCAAACAGGAGATGCAAAAGAAGAAATGTATGTATCAACAGAAGGACAAAACTTAGAAGCAGGATTTAACCCTAAATATTTCTTAGACGCTTTAAGAGCAATAGATGATGAAGAAATTAATATTGATTTTGGAAGCAGTATTTCACCATGTATTATAAGACCAGTAGATGAGGGAGATTATATTTATATGATTTTACCAATTCGATTAAAAGAGGATTAAAATTTAAAATGTATATAAAAAATATAAAATTATTAAATTTTAGAAATTATGAGGAACAAGAAATTAGTTTAAATCCTAATATAAATGTTTTTTATGGAGATAATGCACAAGGAAAAACAAATATTATTGAATCTATATTTTTATGTAGTATTGGAAAATCCTTTAGAACTACTAAAGAAAAAGAATTAATTAAATTTAATAAAGAAATAGCTTCTGTTTTTTTAGAATATCAAAAGAGCGATAGAGAAGGTTCTATTAAAGTAGAATTAAATGAAAAGAAAAATATTTTAGTAAATGGCATAAAAATAAAGAAATTAAGTGAATTATTAGGAAATTTAAATATTGTTATTTTTACTCCAGATGATATACAAATATTAAAAGAAGGTCCATCAAGAAGAAGAAGATTTTTAGATATAATGATTAGTCAATTAAGACCAAATTATCTTCATTATTTAAATTTATATAATAAAACATTAGAGCAAAGAAATAATTATTTAAAACAAATAAAATTAGAAAATAAGCCACAAGAAATGCTAGAAATATGGGATGAAAAATTAGCAGAATATGGAGAAAAAATTTATTATTATCGTTATGAATTTATGGAAAAAATAAAAAATAAAATTAATAAAATTCATAGTGAAATTACAGAAGAAAAAGAAATTTTAAAAATAGAATATGAATCCAATTGTTCTAATAAAGAAAATTACTTAAAATTATTAAAAGAAAGAAGAACATTAGATATTATAAAAGGTTTTACAACAAAGGGAATTCATAGAGATGATTTTATGATATATATAAATAATGAACTAGTAAATGTTTATGGTTCACAAGGGCAAAATAGAACAGTTGTATTATCTTTAAAAATAGCAGAAATGCAAGTTATTTACGATGAAATAGGGGAATATCCCATTCTTTTATTAGATGATTTTATGTCAGAGTTAGATGAAAAGAGAAGAAAAAATTTTTTAGAATATATAGAAAATACACAAGTTATAATTACTTGTACTGACAAAATAGAAAATTTAAAAAAAGATATGAAAATATTTCAAGTAAAAAAAGGAGAAATTTCAACATGTACGTCCACATAGGAAAAGATGAAATTATTGACGAAAAAGATATTATTGCTATTTTAGATTTAGAAAAAATGTTAGAAAATAAAAAATTAGAAGACATTTTAAAAGAATTAAAAATAGAAAATAATATTGTAAATTATAAAAACAGCAATGAAAAATCTCTTATTTTAGTAAAAAAACAAGAGAAAATAGAAGCATATTTTTCTAATATTTCATCAACAACATTAGCAAAAAGAATGCAAAAAGAGAATATATAAAAAAGGAAGGTTAAAAAAATGGAAAAATTTGAACATGAGTATGGGGCAGAACAAATTCAAGTATTAGAGGGGTTAGAAGCAGTTAGAAAAAGACCTGGTATGTATATAGGTAGTGTTTCGGTAAGAGGTTTGCATCATTTAGTATATGAAATTGTAGATAACTGCGTAGATGAAGCATTAGCAGGTTATTGCACACACATTCATGTAACATTAGAACCGGGAAATATTGTATGTGTAGAGGATGATGGTAGAGGTATTCCAGTTGATATTCACCCAAAAACAAAAATATCAGCTGCAGAAACAGTATATACTGTTCTTCATGCAGGTGGGAAATTTGGTGGAGATAGTGGATACAAAGTATCTGGAGGTCTTCATGGAGTAGGTGCATCTGTTGTAAATGCATTATCACAATGGACAGAAGTAACCATTCAAAGAGATGGTGGAATTTATGAAATGAAATTTGAAAGAGGAAAGACAGTAGAACCATTAACTAGAATAGGAGATTCTAAAAAAACAGGAACAAGAGTAAGATTTTTAGCAGATGATACTATTTTTGAAACAACAGATTATGAATATGAAGTATTAGAAAATAGATTTCGTGAAATGGCATTTTTAACAAAAGGATTAAAAATAAGTATTGAAGATTTAAGAGAAGAAACACCTAAAAAAGCAGAATTTCATTTTGAAGGTGGACTAATTTCTTTTGTTGAATTTTTAAATAAAAATAAAGAAAAATTACATCCAACACCTATTTATATAGAAAAAGATGGGGAAGTGCCAGTTGAAATTGCAATGCAATATACGACTTCTTATACAGAGAATATTTATACATTCGTAAATAATATTAATACAATTGAAGGTGGAACTCACTTAGAGGGATTTAAAAGAGCACTAACAAAAACTTTTAATGATTATGCAAAATCTCATAATTTATTAAAAGATAAAGATGCTAACTTACAAGGAGAGGATATAAGAGAAGGTATTACAGCCGTTGTTTCAGTAAAAGTAAAAGAGCCTCAATTTGAAGGACAAACTAAAACAAAATTAGGAAATAGTAATGTAACTGGTATTGTTCAAAGTATGGTAAATGAAGCATTAGGTAGCTTTTTAGAAGAAAATCCATCAGTTGCAAAAGCAATTTTGGAAAAATGTATTAGCGCAGCTCGTGCAAGAGAAGCAGCAAGAAAAGCAAGAGAATTAGTAAGAAGAAAAAATGCTTTAGAAACAACTACATTACCTGGAAAATTAGCTGATTGCAGTAGTAAAAATCCAGATGAATGTGAAGTATATATTGTCGAGGGAGATTCTGCAGGAGGAAGTGCAAAACAGGGAAGAGATAGAAGATTTCAAGCTATTCTTCCACTTTGGGGTAAAATGCTTAACGTAGAAAAAGCAAGAGCAGATAAAATTTATGGAAATGATAAATTAAATCCAGTTATCTTAGCAGTAGGAGCAGGAATTGGTTCAGATTTTGATATTTCTAAAATTCGTTATGGAAAAGTAATTATTATGGCTGATGCCGATGTCGATGGAGCCCATATTAGAACTTTATTATTAACTTTCTTCTTCCGTTATATGAGACCATTAATTGAAAATGGAAATGTATATTTAGCACAACCACCATTATATAAATTATCTAAAAAAGGAATGCAAGATATTTATTGCTATACAGACGAAGACTTAGATAGAGCATATAAAGAATTAGCAGAAAAAGGAATTGAAAGAGATCAATTAGGTCTTCAAAGATATAAAGGTTTAGGAGAAATGAACCCAGAACAATTATGGGAAACAACTATGGACCCAGCTAATCGTATTTTAGTAAAAGTAACAATGGAAGATGCTATTAAAGCAGATGAAATATTTACTATTTTAATGGGTGACGACATTGAACCAAGAAGAGAATTTATTGAGCAAAATGCAAAATATGTTAAGAATTTAGATGTTTAATAAATTGACATTTTATGTTAAATACAGTATAATATATGTAGATGCTTATTAACTAATTTCAGCTATATAGCAGAAAGGGATAAAATATGTCAATAATATTAAGAAAGCCATTTGTAACATTAGGAAAATCTTCAACGAAGTTTGTAGAACTTTATGTTTTTGACGAAAAAGGCAATAAGTGTGGAACTCTATTCTTTTTCTTTGAAAAAGATAGACCAAATGCATATTATTCATCAGGTTATATACCTAATGAAATAAAAGATGATATGAGTAATATTGGACATATAGCTTTATCTGTTTTAGTAGCAAATGAAGAAGAGAAAAAGGGCCTTAATTAAGGTCTTTTTTCTTTTATAATTAAATGCACGTAATAGAATAAATCTATTACGTGCATTTATCGTATAAAGCTAATATTAACTTTCAGCTCAAACTATAATTCCTAACTTTTTCACCTAATATACATTGCTGTATAAATAAGCAATTAGCCAAAAATAATAATCACCTGCTCGACTATAAATACACACATCATAACCATATTCGTCCATGTAGGACTAATAACGACCACGATTATATATAAATATAATCTTAACTCAAATATATTATTTATTATTTAACCATATATAAAATACAAAATATAATTTAAGAAAAAATATAATGTAAAAATATAGCTTGCAAACAAATAATATATTATTCATCGCCGACATAGAATAACCTAAGTTTTACTTAAGCTATTATATATCTTTGCTCGAACCATAAAAAGCTTTTTTATAAAAAACCTCGTATGACTCTTCGTTAGGCTAATATTAACCTTATGTTTTTATTATTTGTAAAAATAAAATAATTATGCAAAAAAATAAAAGTTAATAATTAGAAAAAAATAAATATATAAAATATAAAAATAAATAATTAAAAAACTAAAATAATAAAATAAAAATTTTTTAATTTTTTAAAATTAAAATTTATTGTAAAAAGTAATAAAAAATTTTCTAAAAAATAAAATATAATAATTCATAAAAAAATAAAATAAGGAGAAAATTTTTTGAATTCAAAAATTATAAAAACAAATCAAAATTATACTTATGATATTTTAAAAAATGATTTATTATTTTTAAATTATGAATTTCCTTTTTTTAAAATAAATAATATTGGAAAAAGTACTTTAGGAGAAAAAATAGCTTTTATAAAATTAGGGGAAGGAAATAAAAAATTATTTATAAATAGTGCACATCATGCAAACGAATGGATGACAAGTTTAGTAACCATGATGTTTATTGAAAAATATTTAAATTTATATAAAAATAAAGAAATGTATAAAGGATATGATATAAAAGAATTATGGAATAAAGTAAGTGTATTTTTTATTCCAATGGTAAATCCAGATGGAGTAAATTTATGTTTAAAAAATAAAAAAATTATTTCTCAAAATTTATATAAAGAAATTTGGCAAGAATATGAAAATAAATTAGAAAATTGGAAAGCAAATATTAGAGGTGTAGATTTAAATTTAAATTATCCAGCAGGGTGGGAACAAGCAGTAAAAAATAAAAGAAAAAAAGGAATTACAAAACCGGGACCACGAGATTATGCAGGGCCAAATGCTGTTTCAGAAATAGAAACAAAAAATATGATAGAATTTACTCAAGTATTTGATTTTGATATGACAATATCTTTACATTCTCAGGGAAAAGAAATTTATTGGAGTTATTTAAACCATAAAATAGAAAAAGCATATGACATAGGAAAAAAATTAGAAAAAGTAAGTGGATATGTGTTAACAGAGCCAGACTATTATTCCTCTTTTGCAGGTTATAAAGATTGGTTTATTGAAAATTTTAAAAAGCCAGCATTTACAATAGAAATAGGGAAAGGAGAAGATGGCCTGTCACTTCCACTAGAAAAAGCAGAAGAAACTTATGAAGAAGTAGAAGAAATTTTATTAAAAGCAATAGAAGAATGCCAGTACTTATAAGTATTGGCATTTTTTTATTGTATTATAAAAATATAATAATTCAATTACAAGCTTTTTTATATTTTTAGACTAATTTATCAAAATTTCTTCTTGAATATAGGATTCTTCTTACTTCCATAATATTATTATTTACTGTATAAAATATGGTATAATTTTTTACATAAATCCTATAATATGTATTTTTTCTTTTTCTAGTAGATATATATTTTTCATAACTTTCCGGATTTTCACATCGTTTTTCTATTTCTTTAATGACTTCATTATAGAAGTTTTCTGCTGCAATTTTATTTTTTAAATTATTTACAATATATTTCAAAATACTATTAAACTGACTGACAAAAGTAGCAGAATATTTTATTGTATATTTATTATTCGTCATCTATTATCCTCCTAGCCATTTTTTTCATTTCTTCATGTGTATAATATTTTGCATTTGGATTTTCTGCTTCTCTATCTGCTTCATCTAATTCATTTTCAATATATTCATTGTATTCTAATTCACTCATCAATTTAGAGTATTTTTCTATGCTCATTACTACCATTGAACCATATCCATTTTTTGTTAAATAAACTGCCTCATCTTCTTTTAAAACTAACTCCTCTATTTCTGGATATTTATTTCTTAAATCTGATACTGGTCTTATATTAATCATATCAATTCACTCCTTTAAATTATTATCATTATTTTATCATTATTTTATCTAAAAATCAATATTAAGATAATTAATTTTATTATTTGTTATAGTATTTATATTTTTAAATTTATTATGCAAAAAGTCATGTAATTTACTGATTACATGACTTTATCATTTTACCCTTTATATTCTCCACCATTAATATGCATTACTTGCCCTGTTACATAAGAAGAATCAGAACTTGCTAAATAGATAAATAAAGGAGCAATTTCATAAGGATGACCAGCTCTACCCATTGGCGCATCTGAGCCAAGAGTTGGTATTTTTTCAGCCTCCCAACAAGCAGGTTGAAGCGGTGTCCAGAAAACACCGAGGAGATACTGCATTAACTCTAATATTTTTAGAAGCTAAATTGGTAGCAAGAGACCTTGTAAAACCTACAATAGCACCTTTACTAGTAACATAGTCAATGAGTTCAGGCTCTCCTTTAAAAGTAGTAATAGAAGTAACATTAATAATACTGCTACCAGGAAGCATATGTTTTAGTGCTCTTTTTGTTAAATAAAACATAGAGTAAATATTTGTTTTCATTGTTAAATCAAACTGTTCATCTGGAATATCTAATAAACTTTTCTGCTGATATTGCACACCAGCATTATTTACTAAAATATCAATTTGACCAAATTTTTTCATAGTTTCATCTACAATTTTATCGCAAAAATTAGGAGATTTTATATCTCCTGAAAGAAGAATGCAAGAACCTCCCAGTCTTTCAATAAATTCTTTAGTTTCTTCTGCATCTTTATGCTCATTATAATAAACAATAACAACACTTGCTCCTTCTTTTACAAAACCAACTGCAACGGCTCTACCAATTCCGGAATCTCCACCAGTAATAATAGCAACTTTATTCATTAATTTACCAGAAGCTCTGTAATATGGGTTATTAAAAATAGGTCTTGGTGTCATTAAATATTCCATTCCAGGTTGTGTATCTTGATGTTGTGGTGGAAATTCTAACTTATAATCTTTGCAAATTAAACCATAACCTTGTTCATTTATGTATTTTAATCCATAATCATCTTGCCCATTTTGATTAGAAGTATAATATTGATAATTCACTTTTTTTCACCTCATTTATTTATATTCAAAAAAAGTAAAATTGTGAATTATAAAAAAATAAAAAAATGGAAATAATTTACAAAAAATAAAACAGTACAATGTATGAAAACACTAAGAAAATAGGCACTTTGTCGAATTTTGTCTTACGAAAATTCTTGACAAACAACAAAATAATATGTAAACTAAAAATAGAAAAACAAAAAATAGAGATTTTAAATAAAAAATAAATTTTCTATTTTGATGTAAGCATTTATCAATTGTAAAAATTTAATAAAGAAAATTAAATAAACACGATAAAAGAGAGGAGAAAAAATACAAATGCAAAAAGAACAATTTAAATCAGTGCAAGATTGGCTGCCCTTTGAAACTATTTTTGAAAATGGAATTATAAAATTAAAAAATAATTCTTATATTAAAATAATAAAAATTATTCCTATTAATTTTAATTTAAAATCAGAATTAGAAAAAGAAGCCATTTTAAATTCCTATAAAATATTTTTAAAAACTTGTAATTTTAATTTACAAATTTTAATTCAAAGTAATAAAGAAAATTTAGAAAAACATATTTCCAATATTAATTTTCAAAAAAAGAAAGAAAAAGAAAATATTCAAAAAATTTCAAATAATTATATTCAATATATAAAACAATTAAATCAAAATAAAAAATCTTCTAATAAAAATTTTTATATCATAATTAAAAATTCCATAGAAAATGAAAAATTAGAAAAAATAGAAGAAAATATTTTTCAAGAATTAAATGAAAAGTATTTTAAAATAAAAGAATGTTTAGCTCGTTGTGGAAATGTAGTTAAAGATATAAATGAAAAAGAAAAAGTAAAAGAACTATTCATATCTTTTTTAGATAGAAGAATGTATACCTTATAAAAGAAAAATACAATATTATGTAAAATAAAATAAAAGAATGAGAAAAATCACAAAAACGCTTGTATCCGAAGGAAAACAAAAGATAATTTTAGCCAAAAAATGCAAAAAAAGGAGGTAAAAAGAAGCAAAAAGCAAAAGAGAATAAAAAATCACAAAAAATTAGTAGTTTGACAAAAAAGCAAAATATACATATAAAAACATACAACAAAATATATTGACAAAAAAGCAAAATAAAAAAGGAGAGAAGATGCAAATAAAAAAATTTTTAACAAAAAATAAAAAGCAAAAAGAAAAAAATAAAAATAAAATAGATGGAATTTTTACAGAAAAAGATTTTTTAAGTCCAAGTTATATAAATTTATCAAATCCAAAATATATTGAAATTGATAATTTATTTTATTCCAATTTAATTATTACAAATTATTATCATGAACAAAATGATTTATTATTAAAAACAATTTTAGATTCTAATATTAATATGAATATTTCTATTTTTTATGAAAAACAAAATCCCTATCAAATAGTAAAAGATTTAACTTACCATATTGGAAATGTGGGAGTTGATTTAAAAACAGGAAATGAAAATAGAGAAGATATAGAAATTGCTGCTTTTACATATCAAGATGCAAAATACATTAGAAAAGAAATTCAAGTAAATAATGAAGATATTTATTTTTTATATATTTATTTAAATTTATATTCAGAAGATAAAAAAGAATTAGAATATATTGTCAATAAAGTAGAAGGAATTTTGCAAGCAAGAGGAATGCAAGTAAAAAGAGCTTATTTTAGACAAGAACAAACATTTAAAGCATGTATGCCATTCATGGAAAATGAAAAAGAAATTAAAGAAGTAGCAAAAAGAAATGTATTGACTTCAAGTTTAGTGTGTACTTATCCTTTCATATCATCTGCTATTTTTGATGAAGAAGGAATTTTTATAGGAACGAATATTTATAATAATTCATTAGTTTTTATAGACCGATATAATACAAATAAATATAAAAATGCAAATATGTGTATTTTTGGAAGTAGTGGAGCAGGAAAATCTTTTTATATAAAACTATTAGCACTTCGATTTCGAATTTTAGGAATTGAACAATATATCATAGACCCAGATAGGGAATATACAAAACTTTGTGAAAATTTAGAAGGAACATTATTAAAATTAGGACCAAGCTCTAAGTCTTATATTAATATTTTTGATATAAGAGAAGAAAGTTTAGAAGAAGGAGAAGGAGGATATTTAGCAACCAAAATTAGTAAATTAGTTGGATTTTTTAATTTAATATTTGGAAGTATTAATGAAGAAGAAAAAGCAATATTAGAAGAAAAATTAATAGAAGTTTATAAAGAAAAAGGAATTACTTTTGATGATAATAGTTTGTATAAATTAAATTCTAAAAAAATAAATATAAAGCCAATATTTAAAGAATCTAAAGATATGCCAATATTAGAAGATTTTTATCATATATTAGAAAAAGATAATAAAACACAAACAATGAAAATTAAATTAATTCCTTTTGTAAAAGGTTCTTTAAATTTTTTTAATCATTATACCAATATTGAATTAAATAATAAATTTATTGTAGCAGATGTTTATGAATTAGGAGAAGAAAATTTAAAATATGGACTTTTTTTATTTACCGAATTATTTTGGGACAAAATTAAAAAAGATAGAAAAATAAAAAAAGCAATTTATTTAGATGAAATTTGGAGATTAATTGGAGTAACATCAAATAAAGAAGTAGCAAGTTTTATTTATAAAATATTTAAAACAATTCGAAAATATGGTGGAAGTGGAGTAGCAATTACACAAGATGTATCAGATTTATTTAGTTTAGAAAATGGAAATTATGGAAAAAGTATATTAAATAATTCTGAAATAAAAACATTTTTTTCATTAGAAGAGGATAACATAAAACTACTAAGTGAATACACTAACATATCAGAGAAAGAAAAGATAGAGATAAGATCATTAAAAAGAGGTGAGTGTTTAATGTTTGTAGGAGACAATCACATTTTAACAAAAATAGAATGTTCTCAAGAGGAAAAAGAGATAATAGAATAATCTCCAAACCTAACGGATTAAAAGGGAAAGACAAATTATAAGCAACATTAAAAACAGGCAACATAAAAACAAAATTAAAATAAGAAAGAGGTAAAAAAATGAAACGAATTATAACCGCACTAGGCAATCATTTACTAAATGACAAATTATTGCAAGAAGATGGCTTTGAAATTTTGACAAAAGATATACAATACCAAGATGGAATTTTTGAAATTTTAGATAAAGAAGAAAAAATAGATTTTCTAATTTTAAGTGAAATTTTATTAGGTGAAAATAAAATAGAAAATTTAATAGAAAAAATAAGAAATAAAAATAATAAAATAAAAATAATTGTAATTTTAGAAAATAAAAAAGAAGAATTAGAAAATATTTTGTACTTAAAAGGTGTTATAAAAATTTATTATAATAATCAAGTTGAAATAGAAGAAATAATTTCTTTTATAAAAAATGAAAATAAAGATGAAAATGAAAAAATAAAATTTGAATTAGAAAATTTAAAACAATTATTAATAAAAAATAATATTTATTTAGAACAAGAAAATGAAAAAAATAATTTAATAAAATTAGAAAATAAACAATTAAAAAATGAAAAAGAAAAAAATAAAATTAAATTAATTAAAAATAATAATAAAGAAAATAATAAAAAAATAATTAGTGTTGTCGGAACAGGTGGAGTAGGTAAAAGTATTATTACATTAAATTTATCAAATATATTAAAAGAAAAAAATCAAAAAATTTTAATCTTGGATTTTGATATCTTAAATAATAGTTTACACACTATTCTGGGTGTAAATAATTATCCACAAAAAATAAAAAATAAATTGCAAAAAAATGATTTAATAAAAAATAAAATCAGTGTAAAAGATTTAATTATAAAAATAAATAAAAAAGTAGATTTAATATCTGGAATTAACTTACTATTTGATAGTAAGTACAAAATAAGTAGTGAAAAAATACAATTTATATTAGAAGAATTGAAACAATATTATGATTTCATTATAATAGATACTTCTTGTGAATGCTTTTTTGACTACACAAAAAACATTTTACACTATAGCGATACCATTTTATTTTTATTAGAAGCAAATTTATCAGAAATAAAAAAAGCAAACAATTTATTAAAGATATATACTGAAGAATGGAATTTAGAAAAAAATAAATTTAATTTAATTATCAATAAATATAATGAAAATTCAGTAGATGATAAAATAGTAAAACACATTTTTTTAGATTATAAAATATTAGGAAAAATTAAATTTAATAAAAAATATAATACTTTAATTAATAAAAATTTTGAAGAAGATATTTTTACAAAAAATATAAAAAAAGAATATGAAAAAATTACAGACAAAATTATAAAATTAAAAAATAGAAAAATAAATTTAACAATTCAAAATATTTTTCATAGATTTATATTTAATTTATATCAAAAAAATCAAACCAAAATTTAATTAAATAATATTAAAATAAAATATAAAAGAAATGATAAATAATCAAAAAATAATTTAAATAAAAAATTATAATATTATATATTTTGAAAAATAAATAAAGAAAGGAATAACATTTTATGAATTTATTATCAAACGAAATAGAAAATAATTTAAATAACAATAATGAATTAGTAAAAGCAGAAGACCAAACAAATTTTATAGAAACAAGTCTAGGAAAAACCATTAACTTTGGTTTAGATATAGGATTAAGAGCAGTTTTACCAGATGTCATTGAAGAACAAATCATAGAAATAAAAGATACAATATTAGAAGAAGGATTTTCAGAAGGAATAAAAAAAGTGATATCATCTGCAATAGATTTTGGAAAAAGTGCATTAGGAATAGTAACAGGAAATTTTGAAAATATATCTCAAGTACAAACAGCGGTAAAAAATGGTGGAATTATTGATGGAGTATCGAATTTAGTAGATACTGTATTAAATAAAACAACACAAAAAGGAATGTTATCTTATGCAATGGCAAACACGATAAGAAAAGGAAAAAATGTTATATTAGATAGTATTACCAATAAAATTGAAGAAGAATTTAATAGTCAATTAGATGCCGCAGAAAAATTAGAAAAATATTCAAACAATTGGAAAGAATATTACAATGCACATGATTTTGATGGAATGCAAAGAGAGTATGAAAAAATGAGAGAAAAATTAAAAATATTAATTCCAATGGAAACGACTTTAAAGCAAGCAAGAGTAATTGAAAATTTACATACCTTAATAAAAAATAACGGAAAAGAATTTAATATAACAGAAGAACAAAAAAAATTAGCAGAATTATTAGTATAAAAAATTAGTATTTAAAAATAGTGTAAATTTACTTGAATTACAAAAATATACATGATATTATAAAGGAGAATAAAAAAGAAGGGGAAAATCTATGTTTCACAAGATAAAAAATGTTTTACCAAAAGAAGATTTAATCATAGAAGTAGAATTTGAAAATGAAGTAAAAAAGCAATATGATATAAAAAAAATCATTTCTAAATGGAAAGTATTTGAAGATTTGAAAGATAAAGAATTATTTTTTAAAGTAAAAGTAGATCAAGGAGGATATGGAATCATTTGGAATGAAAATATTGATTTATCTTGTGAAGAAATATGGCAAAACGGAATAATCATAAAAGAATAATAAAAAGAAAAAATAAGATATAAAAAATGCTAAAAAACGCAAATTTCCCTAAGTTTTTTTAGCATTTTTTCTTGCATAATTTTTGAGTTTAAAGTATAATACAAAGGAAGAAGAAAAAAGCAAAAAGAAAGAGGTAAAAAAATGGAAGAAAATGAAGACAGAGACGGAAAAATCATAGACAGAGACATTGAGCAAGAGATGAGAACAGCATATATCGATTATGCTATGAGTGTTATTGTATCACGTGCTCTTCCAGATGTTAGAGATGGTTTAAAACCAGTTCATAGAAGAATTTTATATACTATGTATCAAGATGGATTAACATCGGACAAGCCATATAGAAAATCTGCAACCACCGTTGGAGACGTGCTTGGTAGATATCATCCACATGGAGATAGTTCTGTTTATGATGCAATGGTAAGAATGGCGCAAGAATTTTCTTTAAGATATCCATTAATTGATGGACATGGAAACTTTGGTTCTATTGATGGTGATGGAGCAGCTGCTTACCGTTACACAGAAGCAAGAATGTCAAAAATATCAGAAACAATGCTAGAAGACATAGAAAAAAATACAGTAAACTTTATGCCAAACTTTGATGACCGTTTACAAGAACCAGTAGTATTACCAGCTAGAATACCAGCCTTACTTGTCAATGGTTCTTCTGGAATTGCAGTAGGAATGGCAACTAATATTCCACCACACAATTTAACAGAAGTCATCAATGGAATTATAAAAATGATTGATGAAGATGAAGTATCAGACGAAGATTTAATGTCTGTTATCAAAGGACCAGACTTCCCAACCGAAGGTATTATATTAGGAAGAGAAGGAATAAAAGAAGCTTACACTACAGGTAGAGGAAAAATAACATTAAGAGCAGAAGCAGAAATAGAAGAAATGAGTGGTAATAGACAAAGAATCATTGTTAATTCTTTACCATACCAAGTAAATAAAGCAAAACTAATAGAAACCATAGCAGGTTTCGTTCGTGAAAAAAGAATTGAAGGTATCTCTGAGCTAAGAGATGAATCTGACCGTGAGCACAAAGTAAGAGTAGTAATTGAATTAAAAAGAGATGCTAATGCACAAGTCGTATTAAATTTACTATATAAATTCACACAAATGCAAATTACTTTTGGAATTATTATGCTTGCCTTAGTTAACGGAGAACCAAAAATATTAACATTAAAACAATGTTTACAATATTATATTGCACATAGAAAAGATGTTATTTTACGTAGAACTCAATTTGACTTAGACAAAGCATTAGCAAGAGCACACATCTTAGAAGGATTAAAAATTGCACTTGATAATATTGATGAAGTAATCAACATTATTCGTAATTCTTATGATGATGCAAAAGAAAGATTAATGGAACGTTTTGGACTTTCTGATATTCAAGCTCAATCTATCTTAGATATGAGATTAAAAACATTATCAGGTTTGCAACGTGAAAAAATAGATGAAGAATACAAACAATTAATGGAACTAATTGCTTATTTAAAAGATGTTTTAAATAGCGAAAAATTAGTATTTGACATTATTAAAAAAGAATTAATAGAAATTCGTGATAAATACGGAGATGAAAGAAAAACAAAAATTGCAGCAGCAGAAGGCGAATTTGAAATTGAAGATTTAATAAAAGAAGAACAATGCGCTGTTACATTAACTCACTTTGGTTATATTAAGAGAATGCCAATTGATACTTATAAGAGCCAAAGAAGAGGTGGAAAAGGTATTACAGGAATGACAACTAAAGAAGATGACTTTGTAAAACAAATCTTTACAGCATCAACGCATGATACCATTTTATTCTTCAGCAATAAAGGAAAATTATATCATTTAAGAGGATATGAAATTCCAGAAGCAGGAAGAACAGCAAAAGGAACTGCTATTGTCAACTTACTACAATTAGATAATGGAGAAAAAATATCTGCTGTTATTCCAATTCAAAACTTTGCAGAAGGAAAATACTTGTTAATGGGCACAAAGAACGGACTAATTAAGAAGACAGCACTTTCAGAATATGATTCCAGCAGAAAGACAGGCCTATTAGCAATTACTTTAAAAGATGATGACGAACTAATTGATGTAAGGCTTACTGACGGAGAAGACAATGTTGTATTAGTAACCAAAAAAGGAATGAGCATTACATTTGAAGAAAAAGACGTACGTCCTGTAGGAAGAACAGCACAAGGTGTTATTGGAATGCGTTTAGATGAAGATGACCAAGTAATTGGAATGGAACCAATTATTGCAAACTCAAATGCAACCTTACTTGCTATTACAGAAAACGGATTCGGAAAAAGAACAGAATTAGAAGAATATCGTGTACAAAATAGAGGTGGAAGAGGAGTTATTACTTATAAAGTAACGCCAAAAACAGGAAACATTGTAGGAATTCGTATTGCAACAGGAGTAGAAGATGTCATGTTAATTACAGACACTGGAACTATCATCAGACTAAAAGTAGATGAAATTAGCGTACTTGGAAGATCAACACAAGGAGTTACCTTAATGAGAACAAATGATGGTGGAAAAGTAGTAAGTATAGAATTAATTAATCCAGAAGAAGAGATGCAAGAAGAATAAAGATAAAACAAAAGAGAGTTCAATTTGGAACTCTCTTTTAGATTATAAAAAATAATCAATATTTAAAAATTTTTTATGATAAATAAAATTTTTAGCCTTTTTTTGAAAAACGAATATCATCTCCAAAAAAATGACAAATATGATAATGCCCAACTAAACGAGATACAATTCTTTCATCATAAGTAGCAAATAAATTATCTAAACTTAAATTAGTTGAAATAATTGTTTTTGTTACTTTTTTACTATTTAATAAACGAGTGTTAATAATATTAAATAATTCAGAAAATTTCATATTATTGATACATTCAGTTCCCAAGTCATCAATAATTAATAAATCTACATTTAATAAAGAATCATAAATATCTTTTGAAGAATTTTCTTTTCCAAAACGATAATCCATAATGGTATCTAACATAACAGGAGCGGTTTGGTAAAGAACTGTTTTTCCTTTTTTTAATAATTCATTTGCAATGCAACTAGATAAAAAAGATTTACCAAGTCCGGTATTACCAGTAAATAAAAGATTTTTTTTACTACCATCTTCGAATTCTTCTATAAAAATATGAGCAAGTTTATAAATAAATTCCATATTTTTTCTAGGAGAAATTTTAGAATGATATTTTTCTTCATTTACCTCATTGGAATATAAATCAAATGAAAAATGTTCAAAATTCTCTGTTTCTAAATTCGATAAATTTGATTGATTATATTCTAAATTAAATAATTTTTGTTTCAAACAATGACACATGCTAGTTTCATGTAAATTCGTAATATAGCCTGTATCCATACAATCTTCACATTCATAATGAGGCTTTAAGTAAGTTTCATCTTTCCCAATAGAAGAAAGAATGCTCTGTTTTTGTTTCTTTAAATCATTTATTTTTTGATTTAACTCTTGCAATAAAGAAGCATCTTTATGAGAAATCATTTGCTTAGAAATGGAAATAGCCTCTTTACTAATTTCATCATCAATTTTTTGTAATTGAGGATGTACTTTATAAAGATTGTTTTTTCTTTCTTCGGCTTCATAAATAGCTTGAAGCCTCTTTTTTTCATATTCAGTTAACAAAGTCTTTAAATTAGAAGAATTCATGAAAGCTCCTTATAAATTAAAATTTGCATATAGGCTATCTAAATTATCATATTTTCTTTGTTCATAATTTTGGTAGCCTGTCTTTTTCTCTAATTCTTTAATATCTTTTTTCTTTTGCTTTAATTGTAATAAGAAAGTTTGTATTTCAGCTGATGTTTTAAATCCTCTATCATGCCAATCTGTTAGTAGTTTATCTAAATAGTCAAAATTAGGATTTGTTTTTGAAGTAGTTTTCTTTAATGCAATTTCAATAATGTCAAAAGGAAAACTATAATCAATAGACCATTTTTCTACATAAGCTTGTTCATATTGTGTAAGTTGCCTTGTATAACCAAGTTTTTTACAAATTGCCTTATATAGAGTATTTAATTTTTCTTGTTTTTCATAATAGCGGTCTAAATCGTCAAAAGTTTGAATATGATTTTTATGCCATGCATCTGCTACCGCTTGAATATAGTTTCTATGTAGGGCAGAACGATTAAAGCAATAGCGAAATAAAGCAATCATAACTTGTTCATCAAAGCCATATTTTTTAAACCATAAATCAATATCACTATACCAAGAAGGAGACATGATACCTTGAAAAAATTCATTGTTAATGTTTTCAATTGCTTTTGCACGATATTGATTTTGAGCAGTTTGTTTTAAAGTTTCGGCAGACAAAGAAACTTTTGGCTTGTATAATTTGTGAAGTTCAATTTCTTGAAGATTATTAATTACATATCCCATATTTTTTTTAGTAATAACTCCAAGTTCTTCCCAATATTTAACAGCATCTTGAATGACTTTAAAGTCTAACTCTAATTTTTTTGATAAATCATTAATTTTAATATCTTTTCCATATTTAGATAGGAAAATCATATATAAATATACTTTAATATAATCGCCATTAGTTTGTGATAAATATTCAGTAAAAAAGATATCTGGTAATTCAGTATTAGAAAATAGCATAGGTGTATCATTTTGTTCTAATTTCATAATAGTTCTCCTTTCTAAATTGGTTGCTCAAATTATATCACGCAAAAAATAAAAATACAAGTTGAATTTTGCGGAAATTATTGGAATTATGTTGCTATTTAATAGTAAAAATATTGTAAGTCAAAATATACAATAATAATTATAAGAATTATTTAATTTTTATTATTCTTTTTTGTATAAATAAATTTTGTGACTTTTCCAAAAAGAAAATAAATAACGAAAAACATATAAAATATTTTCTTGCTGAAAGCCAAATAAAGAAATAAGTAAAACAGGAAAGCAAGTAATAATAAAAACAATAATTTTAGTAAATAAATCTAACATTAATAATTTCGTAATAATAAAAATGATAAACCACCACACAAAATTTAAAATAGCAGCTGAATAATCGATTAAACCAAAAAGTTTTGTCTGAAAACGATAATTTTGAGGAAAAATAAATTTCATAAAAATTCATCCCTTTCTTACCTTATTTTAAAATATATATAATAATAAAAAATGAAAATAAAATATAAAACAAAAATCAATATAAAATAATTAACAATAAATACAAAAATAAAGTAGTCAAAATAAAATAGTCAAAATAAAATAATCCAAATAAAATAATTCAAATAAAATAATCAAAATAAAATAATTAAAATAAATAATAAAAAACAATTAAAAAGTAAAAACTTAATTTAATAATTTCATTTTATTTGTAAAACTACTAAAATTATTAGAAACATCAGTTGAAATTCCACCAATTAATTCTCTAACATAAGAGTTTGCTTTTGATAATGCATAAATACCTCCAATATATAGAAATTTTGAAAATAAATCTGCACTATTAAATTCTAAAGAAAAAACAACAAGCAAAATAATGCTAACAAAGGATTGTAATAATAAAAGACCAAGTAATGTACGCAACCAGGTTTTAAAAAACCAAGAAGTAGAGCGATTAATTAAAGTTAAAAAAGCAAAGGGAGTAATTAAAATAAATACTTTTAATAAAATATAACGAATAGAATAAGAAAAAATTAAATTAAATAATTCTAAAGAAATAAAACTTTTTATTAATCCATCTACTGAAAAAATATTAAAAGAAGATTCTTCTATACTAATAATTGAATTTAATTCTAATAATAAATTAGAAAAAGAAATATCCATATGAAAAATATTTTTTCCAATTTCACAAATAGAAGATGAAATTAAATAATTTATTGATAATATTTTTTCACAAATAAAATAAGAACTATTAATACAAATTCCAAAAATTAATAATTTAAAAATAAATTGATATGGTTTTTCAATTTCTATATATGAAAAATGAGAAAATAATAATTTAAAACAATAATAAAGTGAAAAACCAAATAATAATGAATTTGCAATTACTAATAAACTTTTTGAAAAAGAATTTCCTAATAGATTTTCTAAGAAAGATTCAGTTAACATATTTTCATTTACAAACAATAATCTATCTAAAATAGAATATAGATTATTATCAATAGAAGAAAATAGATTATTAAAAATAGAGTTAATAGTATCTATAATAGTTTGAGTAATATTAGATTGATAAATTTCCAAAAAAAAGCTCCTTTCTATGATACAAAACCTAACGGATTAAAGGGAAAGACATACGTTGCAAAAACATACATAAAAGTATACATAAAATTCTCAAAAGCAATTAATAAAGGTCTAAAGTAAAGTGTTAAAAAAATAAGAAAGCACAAAAATAGTCAAAAAGGCAAATATGAAAAGAAAAATTGTTTTTATAAAATATAACATAACAGAGTATAAATTTTTTTATGTATCAATGTAAAAAAATAGGAAAACATAAAATTTAAAATATATACTAAAAACATAAAAAAATATTACAAAAAAAGATTAATATAAAAACTAAAATACAAAATAAAAATTTAAAAATAAAAAATTAAATAAAAAATTAAAAATAAAAATAAAAAACAAAATTAAAAATAAAATAAAAATTAAAAATAAAAATTAAAAATAAAATTAAATTAAAAAATGAAATTAAAATAAAAAATAAAAATAAAATAAAAATTAAAAAATAAAAATAAAATTGAAAATAAATGTAAAAATTATAAAAATCAATTTATCCAATTAAAGATTTAATAGCAGATAAAATTAAATTAATTGCTAAAATAAATCCATAAGAAAATAAACTTCCATTAATTAATTTTTTTCCTATTCTAATTTTTTCTTCGTCTCCAAAACTAAATTTTCTCATAAAAGCACCAGTAGCAACAGCAACCGCAGCAGCAGGAGTAGCAAGTTTTACAAGCCATTCTTGAATTGATTCAAAAGCTTTATTTAGTTTTGTGACAAGCTCTGGTTCTCCCCAAGCAGCAAAACAAGAATTAGAAAAAACAAAAATAAAATTAACCGTAAATAATAAAAAAATAAAATATTTTTTCTTCATAGTCAAGACCTCCTAAAAAAGATAATAAAATAAATAAAAGAAAATTAAATAATAAATTTAATTAAAATTATAATAAATAAAATTTATTTATTATGATAAAAATTAACATTTTTAAAATAAGGGATTAAATTAATTTTTTGAGGTGGTAATATCCTATTGCCATCAGATAAGAAAGACAGGCAAGAAAATGTTTCTAACTGTTGGGTAAAAAAGTTGATATCAAAAATATAATCTGTTTGAAAATACGTATTAAATGATTCAGAAAGATTTGAATTTTTAGAATGAAATTTATGATACAAATAATTAAAATTTGTTTCTTTTGCATTTTCAGAAATTGTTTTTGAAAATTTTTCTTTCTCTTCTTTTCCAATTTGCTTTTGGGCATCTTCAATAGTAAAAATATCGTCACTGCGAAACCAAAGTTTATTCACTAAATTTTGAACAATAACTTTAACAGAAGATTGATTGCTTAAAGTATTTAATAAAGAAGTATAACTTTGTGTCGCAACAATATTAATACATTTTGCTTCTCTACTTTGACTAAAAAAAGATGCATCAGACAAAGTAACATATTCATGATATTCATCACTAATAAAACAAACACTTCTTTTATCTTCTAAATTGCAAGTGTTAGCTAAACGATTTAACACTTCTGTTTGAAAATCTAATTTTAAATACGCTGCTATCATTTTTGCTAAATTTTTATATTCTGCAATATTTAAATTAAGAACCACAATTTTGCCTTTTTCTAATACATCTTTAAAACCAAAGAAATTGATTTCATTTTCTGTAGGACAAAATACTTTTTTTACCTGATAATCAGAAAGAAATAAATTAGTAATGCGAGTTACTTCTGATTTTAAAATAGATTTTGTTCTTTCATCTAAAATAGAATATTCTTTTTCAAAAAAATTCAGAGCAGAAAGTAAATGATAAGTGTCCTCTTGAGAAAAGTAGTTTTGTAAAAATAAGTTTCTTAAAGTTTGAATTTTTTCTTCATAATAATGAGGAATTACTACTAAATTATGCAATTCTTCAAAAGTAACATAGCCATGATTATATAACCTGCAGAGTTTAATACATTCACTTAAAATTTGTTCGACTTTATCAAGCCAAAAAGATTCACTATTATTCGGAGAGAATAATAATAAAATTGTTTTTAAGCGATGTGCTAAAATAGAAGCTTTTAAATTAGGCTTATGTAGAGGATTGTATTTAATATTACCACTTAAATCTAGAATAATTAAATCTTCGTATCTTTCGTAGCTTTGGGCATATTGTTTTACTTGTAAATAATAATTTCCTTTTACATCTAAAATAAGCATGCCTAGTTTTTCTTCTGTAATATTACTTTTATATTCCATTAATTGTTTTGTAAAAGGATACATAGCAGAAGAAGTTTTTCCTGTTCCAATCGTTCCAGTAATTAAAATATTTTGATACAAACTTTTTTCTGGAATAGTAATGAAATGATGTTCATTATTCAATCCAATTAATAAAGAAAGAGTATTAGGAGAAATAAAATTTTCTTCTATTTTTTTTTCTTTTACTTTTTTCAGAAAAATCTTTTGAGAAAACCAAAAAGATATAATAAATTCAGAAAAAAGACAAAAAGTAATGGAAAGAAATTTAATAATATTCCATAAAAAAGGTTGTTCTTCACAAATATTAAAAGGATTGATAGCATAAGGAAAGATAATTGTTTCTGCTATATAAATAGGTTTGAAATTAAGCCAATAGATAGAAAAGAATAGAAAGGTTACAAAAAGAGAAAATAAAATACGTTTAAGGTGAATCATTTGTTTTCCAATCCTTTTGTTTACGATTTAATTTAAAACCCTGTAAATTTTGAAAAACATACACTTCGAAAAAAGTGTAAATGGAATAAAAAGTAAGAAAAAAATGAATAATAAATAGTAAGAAAAAAATATTTACTAAGTTTGCAATAAGCATCACACTCCTTTACAGGTGACATAATACAATATTTTTTATAAAATGTCTATACTTTTTTTGAAAAATATGGTAAAATGACAAAGGTTCTTAAATTACAACAAAATTTGACACATAAAAAGCAAGGACCATAAAAAGGTTATACAAAAAATAAAAGATGGGAGGTCATATAATGAACTTTAATAAAAATACAAAAATAGGTGAAATTTTAGAAGTTGCACCAGAAAAAGCAGAAATTTTACTACAAGCAGGAATGCATTGTTTAGGTTGCCCAGCTTCTCAAGAAGAAACACTAGAAGAAGCATGCAGTGTACACGGAATCGATGTAGAAGAATTAGTAGAAAAATTAAATAAATAAGGCAAAACAAAAAAGATTTAACTACATTTTTAATAAGAAGAAACAAAAAAATTACAAAAATATAACAAAATTTTCAAAAATTGATTGACAAATCTATAAAAATATAGTAAACTAAATAAGCAGTCGCATTTATGCGACTTTACTTGGGTCATTAGCTCAGGTGGTAGAGCACTTGACTTTTAATCAAGTTGTCCGCGGTTCGAATCCGCGATGGCTCACCAATACCAAGGGTTTAAGGAAACTTAAATCCTTGGCAAAATTATATATAAGGCCCCTTGGTCAAGCGGTTAAGACATCGCCCTTTCACGGCGGAGACATGGGTTCGATTCCCGTAGGGGTCACCAACCTTATATGCCACTTTAGCTCAGATGGTAGAGCAACTGACTTGTGGAATAGATAGAAAGAAATTTCTATTTTGAACTATTTTGCACCTTTATTTGGAAACGAATAAAGTGGACACCGCTAATTCGGGGAAGACTAAGTATTTCAATATAAGTTAATCCCGAGCTAAGGAAGAAATTCCTGAGTGTAGAGACTTTATACGGTGTACCTAAAGCGAAAAGCTATGGTAAAGAGAAAGTCCAGACTACAAACACATTTGTGGTAATGAAAATTATAGTAGTATGAATCAGTAGGTCGCCCGTTCGATTCGGGCAAGTGGCTCCATACTTAAAACCAGGCTTGTTAAAAAACTTGCTTGGTTTTTTGTTTTTAAAAAGTGTCAATAGAAATTAGAAGGTGATTATAATGTATTGTTTAAATTGTAACAAAAAAATAAATAATCGTTCTAAATATTGCTCAAATAAATGTCAAAAAGAATTTGAATATAAAACCTATATAGAAAAATGGAAAAATAAACAGATAGATGGAATGAGGGGAGAATATCAAATATCTTCTTATATAAAAACTTATTTATTTACAAAGTATGAAAATAAATGTGCTAGATGTGGATGGGGACAGATGAATATATATACAAATAAAATACCTTTAGAAATAGAACATATTGATGGAAATTACAAAAACAATAATGAAGAAAATTTAATTTTATTATGTCCAAACTGTCACTCACTAACAAGTACATACAAAGGAGCAAATTTAAATAAAGGAAGAAAAGCAAGAAAAAAATATAATAATTAAGGAGAAAAAAATGCCAAAAACAGTTATAGTAACAGGAGGCTCTAGAGGAATTGGAGCTGCAATTGTTAACTTACTTGCAAAAGAAGATTATCAAATTGTTTTAAATTACAATAAATCAGAAGAAATTGCAAAGAAAATGCAAGAAGAATTCACAAAACTAGGCAAATGTGTGGAAATTTTTCAAGCAGATGTTTCAAAAAGAGAAGAAGTAAAAAAATTAGTTGAATTTACTATTCAAAAGTTTGGAAAAATAGACGTACTAATTAACAATGCAGGTATTTCACAAACAAAATTGTTTACTGATATTACAGATGATGACTGGAATACCATGTTAAACGTAAATTTAAATTCCGTTTTTTATACTTCACAAGAAGTAGCAAAGTACATGATACATGAAAAAGAAGGATGCATAATAAACATTTCTTCTATATGGGGTATGGTAGGAGCATCCTGTGAAGTCCACTATAGTGTAGCAAAAGCAGGGGTAGATGCTATGACTAAATCGCTTGCCAAAGAGCTTGGGCCTTCTAATATAAGGGTCAATAGCATAGCTCCTGGCATTATAGATACTGATATGAATAAATATTTATCTAAAGAAGAAATAGAAGAAATTAAACAAGAAATTCCGTTAGGAAAAATAGGAGATACCTTATCCATTGCAAAATGTGCAAAATGGCTAATAGAAGACAACTATACTACAGGGCAAGTGATTAGTATAAATGGGGGATGGAATATCAATTAAAAAACATTACGATTTTATCGTAATGTTTTTTTAGTTTTATATATAAATAAAAATATCAATTATTCATTTACTTTTCTTCTATAATTACCAGAAATAATTTTAGGAACGCAAGTAATAAGTTTATAAATAGCAAGCCTAATTTTTTTACTCCAAATATAAGTCTTTCTTAAACCTTTGCGTATTTGCATTCCTGTTTCAGGCATTGCAACCAAAGATACTTCTTCTTCTATTTCTGGTTTTTCAATAGAAAAAGTAAAGTTTTGACCAAAATTATTATCCCATTCGTTATTTTCATTATGGTAGCAAAGATTTAATGTATCACCTTCTAAAATATCAATTTCACATTGAAAACCAAGTTCTGTTTTTTCCATCTTTACTTCTGAAACATTATCCCAATTAATTCCAAAACCATAATGTAGGTATACTTCTTCAGAACCATTTTGAAATAAATATCCAACATAAGATATCTTTACTTTATTTCCTTCTATTATTTTATCTGTGTTAAAAAATATATTTTTTACTAATTCCATGCTTTTTTCTCCTTAAATTTTATCTTTTGCAATGCCATTATAATATTAAAAAATACAATATTCAAGCATTTTCAACAAATTTTTTTAAAACATTAAATTTTATCACTATTCAATAATCTTCCAATAATGATAAAATGAGAATCTTCTGTCAAATCAATATCATCATAATTTTTATTATCTGCCCTTAATACTAATTTATCTTTACGAATAATAAACCTTCTAACTAAAAAACGACCATTATATTGAAATAATCCTACATCTTTATTACGTAAAGGAACATTTAATTCTAAAAATCCATAAGCGCCTTTTTCAAAATATGGCTGCATACTATCATCCTCAATTTTTAGTGCAACAGAGGTATTGGGAACATTAGAAGGACAATCAATAAAGTTAGAATAAGAATCAATAGCTAATACCTTGTTATAAGATAAATGCTCAATCATTTTACATCTAGTATCATCTTCTGTAATTGGTTTATCGTATAAATGTGTTAAAGTTTGATAAGGCACATCTAATGCATTAGTAATGCTCTTTAATGCTTTATGACTAGGGTTTCTTTCTCCTTTTTCAATATGTGTTAAGTGGCCAATATTAATATCTGTTTTTTTTGCTAGTTCCACTTTTGTCATATGTTTTTCTTTCCTGATTTTCGAAAGCATGCTACCTAACATATAAAATCTACCTCTTTCTACATTATTTGCTAGTATTATACAGAAAAAAACAAAATTTGTCTATAAGTAAATGTAATATTACAAAAATGTAATATTTGTAATATTGTAAATATATTTATGATATGATAATATTAAGGAAAGGATAGGAGAAGAAAATGCCAAGAAGAATGCAAAAAAGAAAAGCAAATAATAAAAAAACAAATATGAAAGTAATATTGATAACAGGTTTAATATTACTTGTTATTTTTATGCTTTTTTCTGTTATCTTTTCTTTAATAAATATGGGAAACAATAAAATTATAAAAGGAGTTACAATTGGAGATATAGATGTTTCTAATTTAACACAAGAAGAAGCAAGAGAAAAAATACAAAATTGGTATCAAGAAGTAGCATTAAAAAATATTACAGTAGCGTATAAAGAACTAGAGGAAAATTTCACTATAGAGCAATTTCATTCTTCCATGGATATAGATAAAGCCGTAAGAGAAGCATGCATTGTTGGAAAATCGGGGAATATTATAAAAGACAATTATGACATTTTATTTTCGTTATTATTTTCAAAAAAAATAAAAGCAGATATTTCATTAGAACAAGAAGAAGTGAACAAAAAAATAGAAGAATTAAATGCAAAATTACCAGATGCAATTAAACAAAGTAATTATTATATTGAAGAAAATCAATTAATTATTATAAAAGGAGAAAGCGGAGTAGAAATTGAAAAAGAGCAGTTTCAACAGAAATTAGAAGAAATAATAAGACAAGAAGAAAACAGAGAATTTAGTATTCCAGTAAAAAGAGTTTCACCAGAAGAAATCAACCTAGAAAAAATTCATGAAGAAATATATAAAGAAGCACAAAATGCATTCATTACACAAGAACCATTAGAAGTACACCCACATGTTAATGGAATTGATTTTGCAATTTCAATAGAAGAAGCAAAACAAATATTACAAGAAGAAAAAGAAGAATATATCATTCCTCTAACGATTACCATTCCAGAAATAACAACGGAAAAGCTAGGGAAAGAAGCATTTCCTAATTTATTAGGAACATTTTCTACTACGTATAGTACAAGTAATCAAAATAGAGTAACAAATTTAGAATTAGCATCTGAAAAAATAAATGGAACCGTAATTTTGCCAGGAGAAACATTTTCTTACAATAAAATAGTAGGAGAAAGAACAATAGCAAAAGGATATAAAGAAGCGGCAGTATATTCTGGTGGAAAAGTAGTAGATGGAATAGGAGGAGGTATTTGCCAACTATCTTCTACACTATATAATGCAGTTATTTATGCAAATTTAGAAGTAACAGAAAGAAGTAACCACCGTTTTCTAACTTCTTATGTAACAGCAGGAAGAGATGCTACTGTATCTTGGGGAACAATTGATTTTTGCTTTAAAAATACAAGGCAGTACCCAATAAAAATTACATCTAGTGTAAAAAATGGAGTTGTAACAACAGAAATATATGGATTAAAAGAAGAAAAAGAATATGAAATAAGCATAGAAAGTACAGTAACAGAAGTAATTCCATACACAATTAACTATATAAAAAATAGTTCTATGGCACAAGGAACAGAAGAAATCAAGCAATATGGGGCAAACGGTGCAAAAAGTGTTACTTATAAAGTAGTAAGATATAATGGAGCTGTTGTTTCTAGAACATTACTTTCTAGCGATACTTATAGCCCATTAGAAAGAATTGTACAAAAAGGAACAAAGAAAGTGCAAGGAGTTAGTGCACAACCAGAAGAAGAAAAGCAAACAGAAAGCATGAATGAATTAAATCCAGAATTATTAGAAGCAATTAAAGAATTATAAAAAATAATATAACATATTATAATATATTTAGACTATTAACAAAGTATATAAAATATTTTGTTAATAGTCTTTTCTTTTAAAATTAGTCATCAAATTGTTTTAAGATTAAAAAAATTAGAAATAAAGCAATTATTTTTACCATAATTATCACCTCCTTTTCAAAACAAAAAAGAAAAAGATATTGACAAAACTCAGTATTCGTCGTATAATGGAAAAAGTTCATAAGCACCACTAGCTCAGTTGGTAGAGCAGCTGACTCTTAATCAGAAGGTCCGGGGTTCGACCCCCCGGTGGTGCACCAAAAAATACCTATATAATTTTTATATAGGTATTTTTTTTGGCGATATGGATAGTTAAAGTAGCATAAAATAATGAGACTACAAATATAAAATAAATTTTATGTAAAAAAGTTAATAGTAAAATTTAATTATTTTATTGTTGAAATAAAAACAGACATATATAATAAAACAAACTACAAAAAGTGTCGAATATTAAGAGATACTTTACAAAAGGAGGAAAAGATGAAAAACATAAGAAAAATAGGAAGTATATTATTAATAGCAATAATGTTGAGCTCTAATGTATTTGCAGCAGATTTAAAAACTACATTAAATGTAGTAGAGCAGGCAAGTGAAACAAAATATTTAGAAAATAATCAAGGATATATTTCAAAAACAATAGTAGATTCTAATCCTAGCACAGGAGAAGTAACAGTTGAACTAAAGTTATCAAATACGAAAAAAGAGGAAGAAGAACAAGAGAAAACAGAAGTTATGCTTGTAATTGATAATTCACCAAGTATGGATTTTGTAACAACCAGTGGTCAAACAAGAAAAGAAATTGTAATTCCAGCAACAAAGCAACTTGTAAGTGAAATCTTTGAAAATAGTACTAATGTAAAAGTAGGTATAGTATATTTTCATGGAGTTAGTGGATGGAGTAGTGCAAGTATTTCTAATGCAACTCTAGGATTAAAACTAACAGATAATAAAAATACAGTATTATCAGCATTAGATAACTTAAACGCAAAAGCAACAGAAGGTGGTACAAACATTGATGCTGGTTTACAAAGAGCAGAACAAAACTTTTCAAGTTCTTGTAAAAACAAAATTATTGTATTATTAACAGATGGTGTACCAAATGCAGATGTAAAAGGTACTGATGCAGGTAATGATACTACTACAGAAAAAGCATTAATAGTACAAAATAATACAAAAGAAACTCTTCAAAGATTAGATAAAGCAGGATATCATATTATATCTATGATGACAGGAATGTCTGCAGAAGATGGACATATAGATAAAAATGGTAATGATTTTGGAGAGAATAATATAGAAGAAGATTTAAAAGCAGTAGAAAGAATATTTGGAACAACAACAGCTCCAACAGCAGGAAAATATTACTTAGTACAATCAGCAAATGTAAATAATGTTGTTACAAATGATATTCTAACTAATGTAATGGAAATCGTACAAAATCCAATAAATGAAGTAAAAATAGTAGATTATTTCCCAGAAGATATCACAGAGAACTTTGAATTTTCTTATGTTGGAGAGCCATCTGTAGGAACAGTTTCTGAAGAAATTGATGACGAAACCAATACAATTACATGGGACATTGATACATTAAAAGGAGAAGAAACAGCAACATTAAGATACAAATTAAAAATAAAAGACATGCAAAATTCTGAATTATTAAACAAAACAATAGCAACTAATGAAAAAGTTGTTCTAACTTACACAGATACAGATTCTGAAGATTACACAGTAACTTTAAATAGTAGCCCAAAAATTCAATTAACAGAAGTAAAAGAAGAAAATAAAAAACCAGATGTAGAACAAGATAAGGTAAAAGATGAACCAAGTGCAGAACAAGATAACACAACAGCTACAGGAGAAATTCCACAAACAGGTGTAAGTATGGTAGTAGGAGTTAGCATTATAATTACATTAACTGTATTAGTATTTGTTTATAAGAAAAATAAAAACTATAAAGATATAAAATAATATACTGTACACATATAAAAAAATAAAAATTCATTATGTTATCAAAAACAATTAGATTTTATAGTTGTTTTGAATATATTTTTAAGAAAGGAGAACAAATATGAGTGAAAAGGCTAAAGCTATTTTAGCATACATATTTACTTGGGTAGGTGGGCTTATTGTATTATATGGAATGAAAGACAATCAAAGAAATACTAAAATGCATGCTGCTCAAGCAATAGTTATAGGAATAGGATATATGCTAATTTTTGCAATATATAGATTTATTCCTGTAACTATACCATTCTTCTCAACTATTGTATATGGATTATATCTAGTTTGTATAATAATAGGTATTGTAAAAGCAAATAAAGATGAAGACCCAGAATTACCTGTTGTTGGTAAAATTGCTATGTCTATATTTGGTAAAAAAATAGAAGGATAAAAACAGGACCTTATCATTTATAGCTAAAAATTTATGATAAGGTCTTTTCATTTAAAAAGCAAGGAGGAAGCAAAAATGTCTAAAAAAGATGAGTCAGTTTCAGAAGAAATTAATAATTTAAAACCAGAAACAAATGTCAACAAGTCATCAGATAGCAATGAATTACTTCAATTTTTTATAGGAATTATTCTTCTAGGTGTTGGACTATTTATGCTTAGCAAAAGAGTAATGGTACACAGTAGTTGGTATGTATGGAGAATTGGAGGATTTGATTTATCTTCTGGAACAGTTACAATACCATTAATTATAGGTATAATATGGTATTTCTTTAATAATAAATCAATCATTCCTAAAATTATAATAACATTAAGTGTAATATTTATTATAGTAACAATTATTATGAGTGTAAAAATTAATTTTGTTACAACTTCAATGTTTGACTATATATTAATTTTTGGAATGGCAGCAGCAGGAGCAGGATTATTATTAAAAACATTATTTAAAAAAAGAGATTAATTTTTAGGAGGAATTAAAAATGGCAATATTTGAAAGAATAAGTGATTTAGTAAGAGCAAATATTAATGATTTAATAGATAAGGCAGAAAACCCTGAAAAAATGGTAAAACAAATTATTATTGATATGGAAGATCAATTAAGAAAGTCTACACAAAGTTTAGGAACAGCAATGGGAAGTTTTAATCAAGTAAAAAAACAATTAGAAGCAGCACAAGAACAATCTAATATATGGCAAAGCAAAGCAAAAACTTGCTTAGAACAAGGAAATGAAGAATTAGCAAAACAAGCATTAGATAACAAAGTAAAACAAGATGCTATGGTAACAAAATATCAAGAAATGACAACAACGATGGAAGCACAAGTAAATGAAATAAAATCACAAATAGATATATTAAAATCAAAATTAGAAGAAGCTAGAAGTAAACAAGCTATGTTAGTGGCAAGAAGTCAAATGGCAGATGCACAAGCACAAATGGCAAAAACACTTGGTAATATGGATAGTAAAAGTGCTTTTGCTAAAATGGATAAAATGGAACAAAAAATTGCTGAAAAAGAAGCACAAGCAGATGCACTTTCAGATGTATCAGGAATTCAAGAAGAAGAAAGCGACCCATTTGCTAAAATGGACCATGATAATGCAGTAAATGAAGAATTAGAAAAATTAAAACAAGAAATGAATAACAATTAGGAGGAATACAAATGAATTTCATAATACCTTTAATTTTCATAGGAGGAGGATTGGCAGCTATATTTTATTTTAGACCTAAAAACAAAGGAGACATTACAGAAATAAAATATATGCAAACAAAAACTATTGCAGAATTACAAGAAATGTTTTCTCAAATGGATTCAAACGGTTTAGGAAATGACTATCGAGAATTTGTTGAATTAAAAGGAACCATTGCTTCAGACAATTTAGTTGAAACACCATTTTCAAATAGAAAAGTTGCATATTGTCAATCTGAGTTATTGCAAGTTACAGAAACTACAGAACAATATCGAGACAGTAATGGAAATTATAGAACAAGAACTAATAAAAATGAAGTGCCAATATCAAATGAAAAAACAAGTCAGGAAATATCTTTTGTAGATAATAGTACAAAAGAACCTATTTCAGTTGAAATAAATGCAACTGGATGTAAATTAGATATACCAAAGACATTTGATAGATTTGAACCAAAAAATAATCTAAGTAATTATAGATATTTTAATTCTTTTTCATTTAATAGATTTGGAGCAGAAACTATAGGGTTTAAAATGACAGAAAAAACAATAGAAGCTAATCAAAGTTTATATATTATAGGAGAAGCTTTTAAAGTAGGAAATGTAATACATATTGGTAAACCAATGGATAATAAAAAACCATTTATAGTTACAACGAAATCAGAAGAAGATTTAGTTAATAGTTCAAATCAAAAATCATTATTTTTACTTATTGGAGGCATTATTGCAATTGTAATAGGTATCGTATTTTTAATTAAATTATTTTAAATAAACTCTGTATTTATATAACAATTTTAAATAAATGCAGAAAAAAACATAAAAATAATTTTATAACAATAAAATTCAACATATTAAAAAAGAGAATATTTTACTATAAATTAGTATAATATTCTCTTTTTGCATATTAATCAAAAACAAACAAGAAAAATTTAAATAGTAATAAAATAATATATTATCAAAAAATTTATCTTCACAACATGAAAAGAAAACAAAATGTTATATTCTTGTTGAATAAATGAGAAAAAATAGATATAATAATAAAGAAGAAAGAAAAAGGGGTGATAAAAATGGTAAAAATGTATCAGACTAATTTGGAAACAAACAAAATGGAAGAAACACAAGAATATAAAAAAGGAAATTGGATTAATATGGTTGCCCCGACCGAAGAAGAAATCAAACAAGTATGTAAAAAATTAAAAATACAAGAAGACTTTATTCGTTATTCTTTAGACTATGAAGAAAAAGCCAGAATTGATATGGAAGAAGACGATAATACCATTTTATTCATTGTAGACGTGCCTATTATTGAAAAAGAAAATAATGAGCAAGTATATTCTACAATGCCACTTGGCATGATAGTAGTCAGAGACGACTATTTTATAACAGTAAGCCTAAAACAAAACAAAGTTGTATCAGAGCTAGAAAAAGTAAAAATGAATACCATTACTTACAAAAAGAGTAGAATGATATTGCAAATATTTTATAAAAATGCAGAATTATATTTAAAATACTTAAAAAAAATAAATAAAGAAACTGAAATTGCAGAAAATGTATTAAAAAATTCTTTAAAAAATAAAGAATTATTAAAAATGTTAAGTTTAGAAAAAAGTTTGGTGTATTTTACCACATCTTTAAAATCAAACGAAGTCGTTATGGAAAAAACACTAAGAGGAAAAATCATCAAACTATATGAAGAAGATGAAGACATATTAGAAGACTCTATTATTGAAAATAAGCAAGCAATCGAAATGGCAAAAATATATAGCGACATTTTAAATGGAACGATGGACGCTTACGCATCTATAATTTCCAATAACTTAAATGGAGTCATGAAATTTTTAACATCAATAACCATTATACTTGCCATACCAACCATGGTAGCAAGCTATTGGGGAATGAACGTACAAGTACCAATGCAATTTTCAAATAGCCCATTTGCCTTTTATGCAGTAGTAGCATTTTCAGTAATTTTAGGAATAATAGCAATGATATGGCTAAAGAAAAAAGATATGTTAGACTAAGAACAGGAGGGACGCCCCTTTTCGTTCCAAAATGGAACGGTGGGGACACCCCTTTCTTTTTTTAAAATTTTTTCAATAAAAAGATAAATAAAACTTTTTTGTATAAAAAGGAAAAAACAGCATATAATAAGACTAAAATTACAAAAAAGGAGAGGAAAAATATGAAAATAATAGATACCATAGCATTAGTATTAATTATTATTGGTGCTCTTAACTGGGGACTAATTGGAATTTTTAATTTCAACTTAGTAGAAACCATTTTTGGTGGATTCTCTATTATCTCTAGAATTATCTATATTTTAGTAGGAATTTCTGGACTATGGGGAATAAAACTAATATTTGACCAAAATTCATAAAAACAAAAACGCATATTTATTATCTATTATAATATAAATATGCAAAAAATTACACAAAAAAAGAAGGTAGTAAGTTACTTAACTTATTACCTTCTTTTTGTTATATAGCCCCTTGAAAAAAAAGCAAAAATCATATATAATGGCAAGGATAAAAAACAAGGAGGAAAAAACATGTTAAATGCAATAGGCGTAACCATTCGCTTCGGAAAAAGAACACTATTTGAAGATGTCAACATCAAATTCAACAAAGGATGTTGCTATGGCATCATAGGAGCAAATGGAGCCGGAAAATCAACATTTTTAAAAGTATTATCAGGAGAATTAGAACCAAGCAAAGGCGAAGTAACTATGGAAAAAACAGAAAGACTATCTGTATTAAAACAAGACCACTTCGCATTTGAAGAATATACCGTTATGGACACGGTTATCATGGGAAATCAAGAACTATACAACATAATGAAAGAAAAGGATGCCATCTATATGAAACCAGACTTTAGCGAAGAAGATGGAATGAAAGCAGCCAAATTAGAAGAAAGATTTGCCGAACTAGATGGATGGAATGCCGAATCTGATGCCGCTCAACTGTTAAATGATTTAGGAATAGAAACCGAAAAACACTATAAACTAATGAGCGAATTAGAGGCAAAAGAAAAAGTAAAAGTATTACTAGCACAAGCATTATTTGGAAATCCAGATATCTTACTATTAGACGAGCCTACCAACGATTTAGACTTAAAAAGCATTGCATGGTTAGAAGAATTTTTAATTAACTTTGAAAACACAGTAATCGTAGTATCTCACGACAGATACTTCTTAAATAAAGTATGTACCCATATAGCAGACGTAGACTTTGGTCAAATCAAAGTATATCCAGGAAACTACGACTTCTGGTATGAATCTAGTCAACTTCTAGCAAAGCAAATGAAAGAAGCAAACAAAAAGAAAGAAGAAAAAATCAAAGAATTACAAGCCTTCATTGCTAGATTTAGTGCTAACGCATCAAAATCAAAACAAGCTACATCCAGAAAAAAATCATTAGAAAAAATAGAACTAGACGAAATAAAACCATCCAACAGAAGATATCCATATATAGACTTCAAGCCAGATAGAGAGCCAGGAAAAGAAATTCTAAAAGTAAAAAATATTTCTAAAACCATTAATGGCGAAAAACTATTAGACAATGTCTCTTTCGTAGTAAAAGAAGGAGATAAAATAGCATTTCTAGCAGATAACGAAAATGCAAAAACAGTCTTATTCCAAATCATAGCAGGAGAACTAGAGCCAGATGAAGGAGAAATAGAATGGGGAACAACCATCACAAGTACCTATTTCCCTAAGGATAACAACTATTTATTCGAAGAAGATATGACCATTACCGACTGGCTAAGACAATATTCAAAAGACCCAGACGAAACCTACGTAAGAAGCTTCTTAGGAAGAATGTTATTCTCAGGAGAAGAAGCATTAAAATACGTAAAAGTGTTATCAGGAGGGGAAAAAGTAAGATGCGTACTATCTAAAATGATGTTATCAGGAGCAAACTTGCTTATCATGGATGAGCCAACCAACCACTTAGACATGGAAAGCATCACAGCACTAAATGAAGGAATGAAAAAATTCAAAGGCAATATCTTATTTACTTCGCATGACCACCAATTAACACAAACAGTAGCCAATAGAATTATCGACATTAAACTAGACAAAGTAGCAGATAGAGAAGTAACTTATAACGAATATTTAGGAATAGAATAGAACAGGAGGGACGCCCCTTTTCGTTCCATTTTGGAACGCTGGGGACACCCCTTCAACTAAAAAACAAAAAAATGAAATTTATATAAATAGGGGCTAAAATATTTTTTAGGGGGCATAAATTAAAAAAGGAAGGAAGTTTAATTATGCCTAGAATAGCACGTAAATATTTAGAAAATGGATTTTTCCATGTAATGATTCAAGGAATCAAAAAAGAAGAAATATTTTATAAGAAAGAATACAAAGAAAAATATATTGAGTTAATGAAAATATTTCTACAAAAACAAGATGTAAAAATAATAGCCTATTGCATTATGAATAATCATGCACATCTTATTCTATATGCAGAAGAAATGCAGGAGCTAACAAAGTTTATGGAAAGACTGAATACTACTTATGCCATGCATTATAACAAACACGAAAATAGAGTAGGGTATGTATATCGAGATAGATTTAAAAGTAAAGAATTATATAATCAAGATTATTTAACAAAATGCATCAAATATGTTCATATGAATCCTGTAAAAGCAGGAATTGTAAGTAAAGAAGAACATTATCCATACTCTTCTTACAACGATTATATTCACAAAACAGGATTTATTACAGAAGAACTCATCAAAGAAATTTTTAACTCAAAATATCACTATTTAAAAGAATTTTTACAAATAGAATATAATGAAGATTTATTTCAAGATTTAGAAGAAGAAAAAATCGATAAAGAACAACTAGAGCAACAAATCTTATTTTTTATAGAAAAAGAAGAGATAGCAAAAGAAGAACTGCAAGAAGATAAAAGACTAATTAGAAAATTATACCATTCGCTGAAAATAAAGCCAACGAAGGCAGAACTTGCAAGACAAATAGGAATTAGTAGAAGCAAAATCACAAAAATATTAAGTGAAGAAAAATAAATAAAGGGGTGTCCCCAGCGTTCCAAAATGGAACGAAAAGGGGCGTCCCTGTTGTATGGAGAATATGTAATGAAATGCAAAGAAATGACACAAGCAGTAAATCTATTATATAATGAATGGAACCTAGGGAAAAAAGAAAGTGGAGCATCTGGAAACATTTGTGCATGGATTTATCTTATGGAAATATTAGAAGAAAGCGAAAAAATAGTAACATATAAAGAAAATAATAAATTGATAGGTTTCTGTGGATATTCTAAAAATACTTCAAAACGATATAAAATAAGAAAAAAGTTTTATCATTTTTTTAAACAAATTTTATATAAGAGTAGAAAAATTAAGAATGTAAAAGCATTAAAACATTATTACGAAAATTATAGTTATTCTCCAAAAGAGTTAGAAAATAATTGTGATGGAGAAATTAGTATATTGATAGTGGATAAAAACTATAGAGGAAAAAACATAGGAAAAAAATTATTGTTAGAGACTTTTAAAAAAGCTAAACAAGACGGATTAAAAAAGATACAAATTTTATCAGATGAATCTTGTAACTATAAATTCTATGAAAATTGTGGATGTACTAAAATATATGAAACTCTTATAGAGAATGAAGAATATGGAAATCTAGGAAACATACAAAAAGAAAAAGCCTATATTTATGAAAAAAACTTGAAGTAATAGGTGAGCATAAAATAACAAATAACAAACAATAAAAAAACAAATAATAATAAAAGAATAATAAATAAATTAAAATAAAGTAAAAGTAAAGAGGGGTGTCCCCAGCGTTCCAAAATGGAACGAAAAGGGGCGTCCCTACTGTTCAGGAGGCAAGAAAATTGAATATTACAAAAATTATTGCAGAAGAATTACAAGTAAAGGAAAATCAAGTAGAAGCAACGATTAAGCTAATTGATGATGGAAATACCATTCCCTTCATTGCGCGTTATCGTAAGGAAGCAACTGGTGGACTTTCCGACGAAATTCTAAGAACTTTAGGAGAAAGACTTACATACTTAAGAAACTTAGAAGAAAGAAAACAAGAAGTAGTAAATTCTATAGATGGACAAGGCAAATTAACAGATGAAATTGTAATTGCGTTAGAAACGGCCAAAACATTAGCTGAAGTAGAAGATATTTATAGACCTTATAAGCAAAAGAAAAGAACAAGAGCAACTATTGCCAAAGAAAAAGGATTAGAGCCTTTGGCAGATATTATTTATATGCAAAAGGAAAAAGCACCAATTGAAGAACTTGCAAAAGCCTACATTAACCAAGAAAAAGAAGTAAATACGCAAGAAGAAGCAATAGCAGGAGCGCTAGATATTATTGCCGAAAACATTTCAGATAATGCAAACTACCGCAAGCAAATAAAAAGACTGACTTATCGTGAAGGTACAATAGAAACAAGAGCAGCAAAGCCAGAAGAAAAGTCAAACTATGAAATGTATTACGAATTTAGTGAAAAGGTAAATCGTCTTCCAAGCCATAGAATTCTAGCCATAAACCGTGGAGAAAAAGAAGAATTTCTAAAAGTAAAAATGGAAAAACCAGAAGAAAAAATCATAGAAGTAATAGAAAAAGATATTTTACAAGGCGAAAATCAATTTACTTCATATCTAAAAGAAACCATTTTAGATAGTTGGAAAAGACTAATTGAACCATCTATTGAAAGAGAAATTCGTTCTGATTTAACTGAGAAAGCTGAAGAGCAAGCTATCAAAGTATTTGGACAAAATGCAAAACAATTATTATTGGGAGCACCTTTAAAAGGCTTAACTGTGATTGGCTTTGACCCAGCCTACAGAACTGGTTGTAAAATAGCCGTAATTGACGAAACAGGAAAATTATTAGATACAACTACAATTTATCCAACAGAACCACAAAATGATGTGGAGGGCGCAAAGAAAACTCTAATAAACTTAATTGCTAAATATAATGTTGATATGTTTGCCATTGGCAACGGAACTGCATCTAGAGAGTCGGAATTATTTGTAGCCGATGTTATAAAAGAAGTAAAAGAAAAATACCAAAAAGAAGTACATTATGCGATTGTATCAGAAGCGGGAGCGTCCGTTTATTCTGCATCTAAACTTGCAACAGAAGAATATCCAGATATCAACGTTTCTTTAAGAGGTGCCATTTCTATTGCAAGAAGATTACAAGACCCATTAGCAGAATTGGTAAAAATAGAGCCAAAAGCAATTGGAGTAGGGCAATATCAACATGATGTTGACCAAAAGAAATTAGGAGATAGTTTAGCAGGGGTAGTAGAAGATGCAGTAAATAAAGTAGGAGTTGATGTAAACACCGCAACACCATCTTTACTTTCTTACGTTTCTGGAATTAACAAAACGATTGCCAATAATATCGTAAAATATCGTGATGAAAATGGAAAATTAAAAGAAAGAAAAGAACTTTTAAAAGTACCAAAACTAGGAAAAGTAGCCTATGAACAATGTGCAGGATTTATGCGTGTATTTGATGGCAAAAATCCACTAGAAATTACTTCTGTTCACCCAGAAAGTTATGAAGTAGCAGAAAAATTATTAAAATCCATTGGTTTTGAGCCAAAAGATTTACTAAATAAAGATTCTTTATTAGAAATAAGAACAAAACTTCAAGCCGTATCCATTCCAACAGTAGCAAAAGAATTACAAGTAGGAGAAATGACACTAAAAGATATTATAGAAGAATTATCAAAACCAGGTAGAGACCCAAGAGAAGAAATGCCAAAACCAGTACTGAGAAGCGACGTACTAAAATTTGAAGATTTAAGAGAAGGACAAATTCTAACTGGAACAGTACGTAATGTAATTGACTTTGGAGCCTTTGTGGATGTTGGTGTAAAACATGATGGATTAGTACACATTTCTGAAATGAGTGAAAAATTTGTAAAAAATCCATCAGATGTAGTATCAGTAGGAGATATTGTAAAAGTAAAAGTAATTGCTATCGACCAAGAAAGACAAAAAGTAAAACTAAGTATGAAAATTTAGATGTAAATTTTAGGGACGGGGTTAAAATTTAAACATTGTGGATAATAAAATAATAAGAAGGATTATATAAATAAAAAAGGTTTTGAAATTTAATTTCCAAAACCTTTTTCTTTAGGGTTGCTTTTTACAGCCCATTAAATATTTTATTCTTCTGTTTTGTTTTCTTTTAATGCTTCATAGAAACAAATAAAAGCAACTTGCATATAAGGAACAAGCCATAAAAGACCAATGTATAAAGTAAAGAAAGTTAAAATAGCCCAACCAATGAAAGAAAGTTGTAATAATACATATTTTCCTCTATTGCCAGTCATTAACTTTTTACTTTCTTCTACAACTTCTTTTGCTTCCATTGCTTCATTATCATAAGCAATCATGTAAGTAAGAGAATAAGATAAAGTAGAAATCAATAAGTAAACAAAAGAAGCAATCCATAATGCAATTCCTACTATACTACCAATAATAACAAAAGAAGAAGATTGTGCTATAAGAGTAGCTGCTGCTGAGAAAGAAATAGCAAAAGCGAGTACAATTATAGCAAGAACATAAAGTAAAATAGGAAGCCATAATTTTAATAACATATTTCCTGCTAATTTCCAGCTACGAGCAAAATTAGAAAATCCAAGTTTGAAAAAGTCATAGCATTTTACTTCCTCTCCTCTTTTTAATTTCATAAAAGAAATAACTAACCCATAAGCAATAGGAATCGAAATAATAAACACTGCAATATTAACTACAAAACTTAAAACAGCGATGTCTCGTACAAAACCATTAATATAGCCAAGTACCAAATCAAAAGCAAAATAAACTAAAGTAATTAAAACTGCATTCTTCCATTTACTACTTAAGGCTTCTCTTGCTTGTTTTCTTATGTCAGATAATACCATAAATAAAACCCCCTTTTTTTAATTTTATTTTAATAAGAGAAATTAAATGTATTTTTCTTGTATTTCTTTAATTTTATCATATTCATTATTTAGAATATCTAGAAATACTTTTGCAATATTTGGATCAAATTGTGAGCCAGAACATTTTTCAATTTCTGCTTTTACAATATCTAAAGATAAGGGGTCACGATAAGACCTTTTTGAAGTCATAGCATCAAAAGTATCGGCAACAGCTGCAATACGTGCCATGAAAGGAATTTCTTCTCCTTTTAATCTTCCAGGGTAACCAGTTCCATCAAATTTTTCATGATGATGTTTTACAATAGGTAGCATATCTTTAAAAATAGTTGCATTTTGTAAAATATGAGCGCCTATAGAAGGATGATTTTTAATCTGAGAATACTCATCATCTGTAAGTTTTGCTTCTTTTAAAAGAATGCTATCAGGAATTCCAATTTTTCCAATATCATGAAATAATCCACCAATACGAAGAGTTTTCAAATCTTCTTCTGATAATCCTAATTTCTCTCCGATTAAAACAGAATATTCAGAAACTCTATCTGAATGACCTCTTGTATAAGGGTCTTTTGCTTCCACTGTGTATCTTAGGACTTCAACACTTTCTAAATAAGCTTTTTCTAACTGTTCATATGTATTAGAAAGTTCCTCATTAATACGTTTGATTTCATTCATTTGATGAATAGATTTAATACCAGATTCAATTAGTAATAATAATTGGTCAAATTTATCACTTTTTTCACAATAACCTTGAATATCAAGTCTTCTAATTGTATCTAATGGAGGAGCTAAATCTTTATGTCCTGTTAATAATAAAATATATAAATCTTTATCAAATTTTCTAATTTCTTCTACTACTTCATCTCCATGAATAGGAGTCATAATGAAGTCTAGAATCATCATATCAAAATGTTCATTTTTTACACGTTCAATTGCCTCCATTGGGTCTGTTACACCAGTAAAATCATAACCAGAGCGTCTTAAAAAAATAGAAAGAGAATCCACAATTCCCATTTCATCGTCTACTGCAATGATTTTGTATCCGTTGGATTGCACGTTTTGCATTCCTTTCCTCATAAAATCATTCCTTTCCAAAGAACGTTTGTATCAAAATAACATAAAAATAAATTTATACTTAGTATAAACTAAGGTTACTGACATTATATAAATAATTTAAATAAAAAGCAACAAAAATCGGCAAAAAACTAGAAAAATAAGAAAAATAGAAAACAGGAGTAAATAAAAACTAAAAAATGGTATTAATAGTTAAAATATTTATTTAATTTTTTAGAAAAATATGATAACATGAAATAGAGCAATATCCATTGATGCCAAAAGTAATAAAAGAAATCCTAAAAAACAAGGTGTTTCCAGTACACAAAGTAAATGATGACAGACAGTAAAAAAGCAAGAAAGGGTAGAAATAATATGGAAATTATAGTAGGAAAAACAGCAGGCTTTTGCTATGGAGTAAAAAGAGCAGTAGAAGGAACAAAAAGTGAAATAGAAAAAACAAAAGAACCAATTTACTGTTTAGGAGAAATAGTTCACAACCAACAAGTAATTGAAATGTTAGAAAAAGAAGGAATTACTTTTATTGAAGATATAAAATTAGCAAAAGGCAATACAATTATAAGAGCACATGGAGTAAAAAAAGAAATTTATAATGAGGCAAAAAAGAACAATATAGAAATAAAGGATTACACTTGCCCAAATGTTTTAAAAGTTCATAAAATAGCAGAAAAATATAGTAAAAATGGATATTATATATTTTTATGTGGAAGCAAGGAACATCCAGAAAACATTGGAACAATAAGTTATTGTGGGAAAAAGTCAACTATAATAGAAACAGAAAATGAAGTATATGAGGCATTAAAAAAATTCGAGCAGTCAAATAGCGAAAAACTGTTAGTTATTTCACAAACAACATATAGTTTAGAAAAATTTCATAATATTGAAGAAATAATAAAAAATAAAATTGCAGAAAACATTGAATTGGTAATAGAAAACACAATTTGTAAGGCAACTGAATTAAGGCAGAAAGAAACTGAAAAAATAGCAAAAGAAGTAGAGTATATGATTATTATTGGTGGAAAAAATAGTTCAAATACCAAAAAATTATATGATATAGCAAATAAAAATTGTAAAAATGCAATTTGTGTTGAAACAGTACAAGAATTAAATTTAGAAGAAATAAAAAGGCAAAAGAGAATAGGAATTATGGCAGGAGCATCAACACCACAAGAAAGTATTATAGAAATTGTAAATGCAATAAAAATGTAATATATTAAGGAGAAATAATAGTGTTAAAAATACAAAATTTAAAAGATAGACAAGAGTATATAGAAGAAGTTGCAAGATTAACTCAAAGTGAATGGGGAGAAAAAGTAAATTTTGAAGAAAAGGTAAAAAATAAAATTCAAAAAATAAAAAATAATTTTAATAATCCTTTTTATTGTAAATTAATTTTATTAAATAATAATGAATTAGTAGGATTTGTCTCTATTTTTGAACAAGATTGTAAAGAAAGAGAAAATTTGTCTCCATGGTATGCTACAATGTATGTAAAAGAAGAATATAGGGGAAATCATTATTCAAAAATTTTAAATGATGCAATTTTAAAAGAAGCGAAAAAAAGAAAAATAAAAAGAATTTATTTAAAAACAACATTAGAAAACTATTATGAAAAGATGAATGCGAAGTTTCTTGAAAAACTAGATAATGGAGAAAAAATATATTATTTTGATTTATAAAAAAGACAGGTAATTTTTTACCTGTCTTATAATTTATTATCCACATTACTGTTTCTTCATTTCCTCATAACGTTTAACCTTTTGCGTAGTAGTCTTAGCAAGAGGCTCTGTTGTAACAATAATCTCTTTAATATGTTTCACATCTGGCAAAGTTTGGTTAACCTCTTTTACAGCTTTCCAAATAATTTCTTTTTTCTCATCGGCAGTTTTATCTCCATACAAATTATGCATATTCTCCTCATTATAAACAATCTTAGCACAAAGAGTAGTATCCATAGAATCTTTATTACGAGCAAACACCATACTTTCTTCTACCATTGGTAATTGGTTAAGAAGAATTTCTAATTCTTGAGGATAAACATTCTTACCATTCTTTAAAACAATAACATCATTCTTTCTACCGCAAATATATAAGAAGCCATCTTTGTCTAAATAGCCATAATCACCTGTAGAAAACCAACCATCTTTTAAGCATTTATTCGTTTCCTCTTCATTCTCATAGTAACCAAGCATAACGCTTGAACCCTTAACTGTAATCTCTCCAACTCCATTTTCATCTGGATTTACAATCTTTACTTCAAAATTAGGAAGCGGAAGGCCAATCGAGCCAGGTCTTTTTTCTTTATCTGTTTCTGCTGAAACAACAGGAGAAGTTTCCGTTAAACCATATCCTTGAATTAATTCAACACCAAAATCATTAAAACCTTTAATAATTTTCTTATCTAATGGAGCAGAACCTACAAAAACAACTCTTAATTTTCCACCAAATTTATCAATAATAGGTTTAAACACTTTTCTCCTTATATCTATTTTTACTTTAGAAAGTGCATTAGTAATCACTATCATTGTTTTCATAAGTCCTTTTTTGCCTTGTTCTTCTAATCCCTTCCAAATTTTCTTATAAACATTTTCTAGCACTAAAGGAACAGCAACAAAAACGCTTACATGGTATTCATTCATATTCTTTTGAATATATTTTAAACCATCACAAAAGGCAACTGTTACCCCATGATATATACCAAAAAGGAAAGTAATAGTACATTCAAAAGTATGATGAATTGGTAAAAAAGAAAGTAAAGTATCGGTTGGATACATTTTTACATAAGATGAAATAGCCACAATATCACTACAAATATTACTTTGAGAAAGAAGAACACCTTTCGAAATATTTGTTGTTCCAGAAGTAAAAAGTAAAATAGACACAGCATTTGCATCAATAGTAACTTCGTCATAAAGCTTATTTCCTTCTTTTCTTAAAGTTGCTCCTTGTAATAATAAATCATTATAGCATAGTACATTTTCGCGAGTAGTATTTTCCATACTAATAACATATTTTAAATTACTATCCGTTAGTTCTAAAATAGAATCAAGATATTTTTCTTCACAAACAATAGCCTCTGCTTTACTTCTTAAAATTAGAGATTTCAACTCATTTGCAGGCAAAGCCTTATCTAATGGAACAATAATCATACCTCCTGTTGTAACTGCTAAATAAGTAGTACACCATTCATAGCGATTATTTCCAATAACCACTACTTTTTTACTAGCTAAGCCCATATCTAATAATTTAGTAGAAAATGCTTCCACATCGTTTTTAAACTCTCCGTAAGTTTTGCTAACATATTCAACATCTTCACCTTTTTTTCTTTTATATTTATAAGCAACATTTTCTGAATACTTTTCAGAAGCTCTATGAAGCAATTCTCTAAAGTCTTTGATATTATCTGCTTGATAGACAATTCTACTTTTTTCTTTTTTCATTTTTTTTCTCCTTTTTCATTTTTAACTTTGCCACTTCATTTTATAATAAAAGGAGTTTTTTTGCAATATTTGAATTGATTTTTAAAAACAATTAGTATATACTGTTTTTGTAGTAAACATGGAATGAAACGTATAAAGGAGCATGGGTTATATGGAAAAGAAATTGTATGCTTTAACCAATCCTCAACAATCAATATATTTAACAGAAGAATATTATAAAGGAACCAATATTAACAATATTGCAGGAACCTTAACAATAGAACAACCGGTACAATTTAATCAACTTATTTTAGCCATCAAACAACTCATCAAACAAAATGATGGATGTAGAATTATGATTTCCAATGAAGAACAAGAAGTGAAGCAATACATAGCACCTTACCAAGATTTTCAAATTGAAATAATAGATGTTTCTTCAGAAAAAGAACTTTCTGAACTTGCAAGAAAAATAACAGCAAAACCATTTGAATTATATAATAGTTTTTTATTTCGATTTGTACTATATCGTTTTCCAGATAATCATGGTGGTTTTGTAGTCAATATGCACCATTTAATTGCAGATTCTTGGACATTAGGCATTGTGGTAAATGAAATCATGGAAATTTATTCTTCTTATTTAAAACAAGAAGAATACCAAGAAAAAGATGCTACTTTATATTCTTATACAAATTATATTGCCTCAGAACAAGAGTACAAAAAAAGTGATAAATATCAAAAAGATAAGTTATATTGGAATGAAGTTTTTTCAACGATTCCAGAAAGTGCTACTATTCCAAGTATTCAAACAAACGCTACTTTAAGTAACTCTACAAAAGCACTAAGAGAGCAACGAACCATTCCTTCTACCTTGTTAAAACGTATCAAAGAATATTGCGCTAGTAAAAAAGTTTCTGTATATAACTTTTTAACAGCAATCATTTCCATTTATATTAGCAGAGTATCCAATTTAGAAGATATTTGCATTGGTACGCCTATTTTAAATCGTACCAATTTTAAAGAAAAAAACACAACCGGAATGTTTATTAATACATTACCTCTTAGAGTTAATGTTAATACTTCCATGACTTTTCAAGAGTTTTTAAATTCAGTTATGACAAATTCTATGTCATTGTTAAGACATCAAAAATACTCTTACCAAAATATAATAGAAGATTTAAGAAAAAAACAAAGCAATTTGCCAGCATTATACCAAATTATGGTTTCATACCAAATTACCAAAATAAATAAGGAACAGGAAACGATTCCTCATGAGTCTATTTGGCATTTCAATGAAAATACGGCAGATGATATTGATATTCATATTTTTGATTTAAATGATACCAATGAACTTAACATTGCATATGATTATAAAACAGAAAAATATACTGCACAAGAAATGAAGCAAATACATGAACGTATTTTGAACATGATTTCACAAGTTTTAAATAATGAGACAATCAAAATTTCTGAAATTGAAATTGTAACATTAGAGGAAAAAGAAAAACTAATTCATGGATTTAACCAAACTAAAATGGATTATCCAAAAGCTCAGACAATGGTGCAATTATTTGAGGAGCAAGTAAAACTTACCCCTAATCACGTTGCGCTTGTTTTTAAAGATAAAAGTTTAACATACCAAGAATTAAATGCAAAGGCAAATCAGTTGGCATATTATTTAAAAGATAATGGCGTTAAAAAGGATGATATTGTAAGTGTTTGTATGAATAAAAATATCTCATTTATTATTTCAATTTTAGCCACTTTAAAATGTGGAGCTGCCTACTTACCGATTAACCCAAGTTATCCGTTCAATAGAATAAGTTACATTGTGGAAAATAGTAAATCAAGTGTATTGATAACCGATACCAATTATCATATTGATTTTACAAAAACATTTAATTTTAATGATATCAATTATTCAAAATATAGCAAAGATAATTTAGAAGTTCCTATTTCAAGTGATAGTTTAGCATATGTTATCTATACATCAGGCTCAACAGGAAATCCAAAAGGGGTAATGGTTACACATAAAAATCTAGTAAACTTCTTATTTAGTTTTAATCATTGCTTTAATAATAAATTTGGAAATAAAGATAATTGCTTATCTTTGACTAATATTTCATTTGACGTAAGTGTATGTGAAATTTTTACTCCTTTCGCATTCGGTGCTACATTAGTTTTATATCCAGAAGACACACTAACAAGTATCCCTCTTTTATGCGAGATATTAAATAAAAATAAGATAACCTTTCTTTATATTCCACCTAGTATACTAAATGAAGTGGCTGATTTTATTATTTCAAAACAATTAACAGTTTATATTAACAAATTATTAGTAGGAGTGGAAGCCATAAAAAATTCTACTTTAAATAAGTTTTTAGAAATTAATCATAATATGGAAATCATAAATGGCTATGGGCCTACGGAAACAACAATTTGCACTACATTTTATAAATATCAATATTCTGACAATTATAATAAGAATGTACCAATAGGTTACCCTATATCTAATAGCAACATCTTTATTTTAGATAAAAATAATAATTTTTTGCCAATAGGTACTATAGGGGAATTATGTGTTAGTGGTGATAACGTAAGTAAAGGTTATTTGAATAATACAGAGCTAACAAATCAATCTTTTATCTATGACAAAAAAATAAGTTCAACTACAATTTATAAAACAGGAGACTTGGCATATTGGACACAAAATGGAATTTTATCGTTTATTGGTAGAAACGACTCGCAAATAAAATTCAAAGGACACAGAATTGAATTAAACGAAATAAATAATACTTTAAAAAAGATAAATGCCATTACAAATTCTTATACCTTAATAAAAAAAGTAAATAATATTGATAGCATTTGTTCTTATATCACTACAAGTGAAAATATTAAGGTAGATGATATATATGAAAATTTATCTAATAATTTACCTTATTATATGATACCTTCCCACATCATTCCTATAGACTCTTTTCCTTTAACTTTAAACGGAAAAATAGATAAAAGCAAATTGCCAGAAATAGTATTATCCACATCCGTTGATAATACGCAAATAAATTGTAATGAAACAGAACTTTCATTAATACATATGATTGGTAAATTATTGAATATAGAAAATATTAATATACAAGATGATTTGTTTGATTTAGGTTTAGACTCTTTAACTGCAATAAAATTAGTAACAGAGATTTATAATACTTTTAATATTGAGATACTAATCAAAGACATTTTCGAAAATGCTAGTATCAAAAAATTAGCTAAATTAATAGGTTCATTATCTAATACCAATCAAATGAGCATACCAAAAACAAAACAACAAGAATACTATCCAGTATCTTCTGCTCAAAAAAGAATGTACTATGCTTCTAATTTAGATAGTAATCATTCTTTGTTATACAATATTGCAGGTGGCATTATTTTAGATAAAATACTAGAAAAAGAAAAGTTAGAACAATGTTTTCATATTCTTATCAATAGACACGAATCTTTACGTACCTATTTTGAAATAGTAGATGGTAATATCATGCAAAAAATATTAGATAAGGTAGATTTTAAATTAGAATATGAAAGTGTGGATACGAATGATATTGATTCATTATTCCATGATTTTGTAAAACCATTTAACTTAAATAAAGCACCATTATTTAATGCAAAATTAATTAATATAAATAATGAAAAATCTTTCTTATTACTTAATATGCATCATATTATAAGTGATGGTACATCTCTATCTATTTTAATAGATGAACTATGCAAATTATATAATAATGAGAGTAATTTACCAGAGCTTACGATTAGTTATAAAGATTTTGCAGTATGGGAAAGCAACAAATTAAACTCGGAAGCATTTAATCAAGATAAAGAATTTTGGGTAGAACAATTTAAGGATGAAATTCCTTTATTAAATATGCCTACCGATTATACAAGGCCTACGGTTCAAAGCTTTGAAGGAGATAATGTTTTTACACAAATTAATAGTGATTTGGCTTTTCAATTAAATCAAGTATCAAGAAATTTGGGAATCACACCATATATGCTATTATTAAGTGTATATTACATACTTTTATATAAATATACAGGACAAAATGATATTGTAGTTGGCTCTCCAATTGTAGGTAGAGATAACATTCAATTAACCAATATTATTGGTATGTTTGTAAATTCACTTGCACTAAGAAATAAAATAGATTCCTCTATGTCATTTAATGACTTTACAAAAGAAATAAAAAATAATTGTTTAAATGCCTTTGAACACCAAACATATCCTTTTGATGAATTAGTTAGTGCACTAGAAATAAAAAGGAATCCTAGCAGAAATCCACTTTTTGATACGATGTTTATTTATCAAAACAATGGTAATGTTAGCATCGATTTTGATGGAGCAAAATCGAAACTTTATACACCAAAAACCAATGTTTCAAAATTCGATTTATCATTAGAAATAATACCAGAGAATAATGGTTTCAATCTTCGTTTTGAATATTGCAGTAAATTATTTAATCAAGATTTTATTACTCGATTATCAAAACATTATATTAATATTTTACAAACGGTTATTAATGAAAATGATATAAAAATAGCCAATATTGATATGCTTTCAAAAGAAGAAAAAGAGCAAATAATACATGACTTTAATAATACGAAAGTAGATTATCCAAAAACTCAAACTGCTATCCAATTATTTGAGGAACAAGTTAAAAAAGAACCTGATGCAATTGCGGTTATTTTTGAAGAACAAAAATTAACATACAGACAATTAAATGAAAAAGCAAATCAACTAGCTCATTATCTAGTAGAAAATGGAGTAAAAAATAACGACATTATTGGTATTATGTTGGAACGTTCTTTTGAAATGATTATTTCTATGTTAGCTGTTTTAAAAGCAAATGCAGCCTATATGTTAATTGACGTTAATCTACCAGAAAATAGAATTTTATATATGTTAAATAATGCTAATTCTACTTTGTTAATCACGGCAAGTGATATTAAAAATATTGATTTTGATAGAAAGTTATTTGTGGATAGAGAAAAAATTGATGCTAATCATGAAAATAATTTAAATTTAAATTACAATATAAATAATACATTTTGTATTATCTATACATCTGGTTCAACAGGTACTCCAAAGGGAATTGAATTAAAAAATAATGGAGTTGTCAATTTAGTTTTAAGTTACAAGCTTGATTTAAATACGGATATTTGTACTAATTTTATTAGTATCAGTACCGTTGCATTTGATATGTTTATTGTAGAGACTTTTGTTCCTTTATTATCTGGCAAAACCATTATTTTATCGAATGCAGAAGAACAAAAAATACCAACATCAATTAGCCATTTAATCACAAAACATCAGGTAGATTTCATATTAACTACACCTTCAAGAATGGAATTGCTTTTTATGAATGACGATACTAAAAAATGTTTAAGAAACTTAAAAATAATGCAATTAGGTGGAGAAATTTTTACTGCAAATTTATATGATAAATTACAAGAATGCACTAATGCTACTATTTATAATGGTTATGGTCCTAGTGAAATTACCGCTTGTTGTTCTAATAAAAAAGTAATATCAAAAGAAGTTACTATAGGAAAGCCTAACTGTAATACACAAATTTATATTGTAAATACAGATTTAAACTTATGTCCAATTGGTATAGAAGGAGAAATATGTATCAGTGGTAGTGGTTTAGCAAAAGGTTATATTAATAATCCTACGGCAACTGCGAAAGCTTTTGTTAAAAATCCTTTTGGAGAAGGCTTGCTATATAAAACTGGTGATATAGGAAAATATACTTCAAATGGGGAAATACAATATATTGGTAGAAAAGACTTTCAAATTAAATTAAGAGGCTTGAGAATTGAATTATCGGAAATTGAAAAACAATTATTAAATATAGAAAATATTAAAAATTGTGTGGTAATTTATAAAGAAGAACCTAACAATAATTCTTATTTAAAGGCTTTCTATACATCGGAAAAAGAGATGGATACTTCTTTTATAAGAACAGAGCTATCAAAACATTTGCCTTTATATATGGTTCCAAAATATATTATTAAATTAGACAATATGCCGATTACGAGAAATGGAAAAATAGATTTAAAAACTTTAAAAGAATATAAAATTACAGATATTGAAACATCAAATTATGTGGCACCAGAAAATGAAATACAAAAACTATTTTGCGACACTTGGGAAAAATTATTACATACAAAAGTTGGTATTACGGATGATATTTTTGAATTAGGGGCAGACTCTTTACTTGCTATTAAATTTAAAGTTGAGCTATTATCTCATAATATTAATGTAGAATATGCTGATATTTTTAAATATCCTAGTGTAAAAGAATTATCAGAAGCAAAGAGTATTACTACCAACGAACAAGCAGATTCTTATGATTATACTGAAATCAATAAAATATTAGAAAAAAATAATATCAAAAATAGTAACAATATTGTAACTAATAAAACGAATAACGTTCTTTTATTAGGCTCCAATGGTTTTGTTGGAATGCATATTTTATATGAGTTCATCAAAAAAGATAATGGGACAATTTATTGTATTGTTAGAGATAAAAATAATTTATCTGCTAGAACTAGAATTTTAGATGCGTTACATTTTTATTGTAATAGTGAATTAGATAAATTTATTGATAATAGAATTATTATTTTGAAAGGTGATATTACAAAAGAAAACTTTGGACTAAATACACAGATATACAATGAGATAGTAAATCATGTTTCGATTGTTATTAACTCAAGTGCAAATGTTAAACATTATGGTAATTTTAAAAATTTTGAAGATATCAATATTGGACTAACAAAAAAAGCGATTGAATTTTGCGAAAAATACAATAAACGATTTATACAAATTTCTACTACTAGTGTTAGTGGAGAAGTGAATAAAAATGAAAAGATTACTTTTTCAGAAAATAACTTATATATCGGACAAAATTTAGATAATGTATATGTAAAGAGTAAATTTGAAGCAGAAAGGCTCATTTTAGAACATATAGCAAAAGGCTTAAAAGCACAAATATTAAGACTTGGAAATATTACAAATAGATATTCTGATGGAAAGTTCCAAATAAATCCTAATGAAAATGCTTTTGTAAAGAGAATACAATCTTTCATAAAATTGGGTATTATACCAGACTATTTATTAAATGCACAATTAGAATTTACACCTGTTGATTTATGCGCACTTGCTATTATTTCTATCATGCAAAATTATGTACCAGACTTTAGCGTATTTCATCTTTACAACAATAATTATATAACGATGAAAGATTTTATTGAGATATTAAGGAAGTATAATATAAATTTAAAAACTGTTAATGATAAGGAATTTGATAAAATAATAAAAGATGCTTTACAAGATGAGGACAAAAAAGATATTTTATCCGGTATTATTAATGAATTAAATTCAGACAATAATTTGGAAATTCATTCAAATATCAACATTTTATCTGAATTTTCTAGAAGTCTTTTATATACTATTGACTTTAATTGGTCAAAAATAGATAATGATTATATAGAAAAATATATTCAATATTTTAAAGAGATAAAATTTATTTAGGAGGGCAATTTTATGGAACATATAGGTTCATTAATATTAATGGTCATTTCTGAAATATTAATATTAGGGTTAGCAATATTCTTAAAAAAAGAGAAAAAAAGTCAATTAAAAACGGCATTTAACTTTTTGCTTCTTTGCTTATTTATTTGGACGTTTGGTTCGATTTTGCAAATCGTATTTCAAAATACAAATATATCTCCATTTTTTTGGGAGAAAATTGCTGTTTTTGGAGTATCTCTTTCACCTATTGCCTTTCTATTAGTTGGAATTGTTTTTGCGAAAACCAAAGTTGAAATAAAGAAATACCATTTAGCTTTATTGATTATACCTATTATTTCCATTATTTTGACAATGACAAATGAATATCATCATCTTTTCTTTGAGCACTATTCTATTAATATGAATGAAGTTGTTACAGGAAGTTATTATAACATTTATTCTTTGTATACCTATGCAATATATGGAATTGGAATATTTTACTTTATGAAATATTCAATCAGAAACTCTGGTTTCTTTTCAAAACAATCTCTCTTAATCATATTAGGTACGATTATTCCATTATTGGTTAATTTCTTAGGTGCAATTGGTATTATAAAAATGACGATGTATATGACACCAATATCATTCTCATTTGTAGCCTTTTTCTATGCTATTGCGATATTCAAATTCAAATTCATTAGCATCACACCAATTGCAATGCAAAATATTGTAGATAGGATGTCAGATAGTTTTGTTGTAATAAATGAAAATAATAATATAACCGATTTTAATAAAACCTTTACCGATACTTTCAAAATATCTCCTAATAAAGTAAGAAACACCAATATCATTTCGTTATTAAAACAAGATATTAAGTTTGAGGATGATTTAACAAATATAGAAGAGGCGATTACAAAAGCCAGAACAACTTCTGAAATTATATACTTTAATCAAGAATTTAAAATTGGAAAACAATATTTTAGTATTGAAATAAGTAACATTTCTTCAAAAAAAGACTATTTAGGAACCCTAATCCTATTCAAAGATGTTACACAACATATAGAGGATATGCAAACCATTAAGAATAACCAAGATATGTTAATGGAAAGAGAACGTTTAGCATCCCTTGGACAATTAATTGGTGGTATTGCTCATAACTTAAAAACACCAATCATGTCCATTGCAGGTGCTTCAGAAGGCTTATCCGATTTAATCAAAGAATATGAAATATCAGTTGGAGATGCAGAAGTTACCGTAGAAGACCACCACGAAATTGCAAAAGATATGAAAGAGTGGATTAGCAAAATTAGAAATTACACAGAATATATGTCAGATGTTATTACAGCCGTAAAAGGACAAGCCGTTACCTTATCGGGAGAACAAGCCGTTTCCTTTAATTTAGACGAATTAGTAAAACGTGTAGATATTTTAATGAAACATGAACTAAAAAATGCATTAATCAATTTAAATATAAAAATGGAAATTAATCCTAACATTGAATTAAAAGGAAACATTAATAGTCTAGTTCAAGTAATTAATAATATGGTTTCCAATGCTATTCAAGCCTATCATGGCAAAACCAATGAACAAATTGATTTAATTGTATCTAAAGCTGATAACAATATCATAATTTCCATTGTAGACCATGCAGGTGGACTTCCAAAAGAAGTAGAAGGAAAACTATTTAAAGAAATGATAACAACAAAAGGAAAAAACGGTACAGGGCTTGGCCTATTCATGTCATACTCTAACATCCGAGCTCACTTTAATGGCAATATTACATATGAAACAGAAAAAGGAGAAGGTACAACATTCCATATTATTTTACCAATGCAATAAAACTTGCATTTGGGAACGGAGAAAAAAACAGGAGGGACGCCCCTTTTTGTTCCAAAATGGAACATTGGGGACACCCCTTCTTTTTTTACCTTAAAAAAATAAATTTCAAAAAAAAGACTAAAACAAAAAATAGTGGACAGAATGAATATAACATGAATGAAAAGGAGAAAAAAATGGTTCATTATAAAAAAGCAGGAAAGCAAAAGTTAAAAAATGCAGGGCTTATATTTGTGATTGTGGTATTAACTTCGATTACAAGTATCTTTTGCTATAAAATATATGAAAGTATTCAAATTAATACATATGAAACACAAGGAGCCGAAGCGCAAAAAACAATAAAAAGCGTAGAAGTAATGAAAGAACAAGGAACGCAAATTTCAGATGTGATAGAAAAAGTAACTTCTTCTGTAGTAGGAATTTCAAAAATTAAAAATACAGGTAATACTATTTTTTTACAAGATGGAACAACGCAATTAGGTTTAGGAACCGGTGTTATTGTATCAGAGAACGGTTATATTTTATCCAATGAACATGTGACAGGAGCAAAATATAGTAATTGCTATGTTACCTTAGAAAATGGAAGAAACTATAATGCAAGTGTAGTCTGGTCAGATTCTAATTTGGACTTATCCATTTGTAAAATTAGTATGAAAAATTTACCCTATGTAACGCTAGGAGATTCAGCTAATGTAAAAGTAGGAGAAGCAGTATATGCAATTGGAAACCCTATTGGATATGAATTTCAAAGAACAGTAACAGCAGGCATTATTAGTGCATTAGAACGTACGGTAAGAATCGATGAAAATGAAACTAGCACTTACATGGAAGATTTAATTCAAACTGATGCTACCATCAATCCTGGTAATAGTGGAGGACCATTAATCAACTTAGATGGAAATGTGATTGGCATTACATCGGTTAAAATTACTTCTGCTGAAGGAATAGGATTTGCCGTTCCGATTAACACAGTAAAACCAATTATAGAAGCCTATCTAAAAGAAAATCAATTTGAAGAAGCATCATTAGGAATTTTTGCTTATGATAAAAACATCATTCCTTATATAGATGAAAACTTAGAAGCAACCAAAGGAATTTATGTAGGGCAAATTTCTTTAGACTCGCCTACTCGTCAAACAGGACTAAAAATAGGGGATATCATTACAAAAATAGATGACCTAGAACTAAACAAAATGTGTGACTTAAGATGCTATATTTATACAAAAAAACCGGGAGACGAAGTAACACTAACAATTATAAGAAATAATAGTGAAAAACAAATAAAAGTAACATTAGGAAAAAAATAATGCATCATTTAACAAGAAAGGAGAGAAAAAATGGATAAATCTTATTGGGTTTCCACTTGGGAAGGAAAGAAGAAAACATATCCAAAATTACAAGAAAATAAAGAAGCGGAAATTGTTATTATTGGAGGAGGTTTAACAGGACTTACGTCAGCTTATTATTTAACAAAGGCCGGAAAAAAAGTAGTACTCCTGGAAAAAGATATAATATGCAATCACACCAGTGGTAACACAACGGCAAAAATAACAAGCCAACATGGATTGTTTTATAGTTATTTACTACAATCCGTAGGCAGAACAGAAGCCAAACAATATTTAGAGGCAAACGAGAAAGCAATTCAAAATATTGCTAATATTGTGCAAGAAGAAAATATAGAATGTGATTTTGAGTGGCAGGATTCTTATGTTTTCACACAAAAACAAGAAGAGGTAGAGAAAATCAAAAAAGAAGTAGAAGCATTAGAATATTTGGGGTTTCAGGCAGAATTTGTGCAAAATATTCCTATTCCTATTAAAGAAAAACAAAAAGAGGAAAATAAGCAATACATTAATATACAAAAGGAAGTACTTGGTGCTATTCGTTTTAAAAAACAAGCACAATTTAATCCATGCTTATATGCACAAGGATTGGCTGACAAAATAGAAGAAAGAAATGGTCAAATCTTTGAAAATTCAAAAGTAATTGACATCAAAAAGCAAGGAGAAATATATGAAATTATAACAGAGCAGGCAAGTATAAAAGCAAAGCAGGTAGTAATTGCATCGCATTATCCTATTATTAATGCACCAGGTTTTTATTTTATGAAAATGTATCAAGTAACCTCTTACTTAATTGCGGTAGAAACAAAAGAGCCACTATTTGAAGGAATGTATATTAACAGCGAAGAACCAACCATTTCCTTAAGAACAGCAAAGTATGGGGACAAAAGACTTCTTATTGTAGGAGGAATGAATCATAAAACAGGAGCCAAAATAAACTTAAAAGATAGCTATAACAGATTAGAAGAAGTAGCAAAACAATTATATCCAGATGCAAAAGTGCTTTATAAATGGAATACAGAAGATTGCATTCCACTTGATAAAATTCCATACATTGGAGAATTTTCTACACTTTGGCCAAATGTATATGTCGGAACAGGTTACAAAAAATGGGGAATGACTAGTTCCAACGTGGCAGCAAGTATCATTACAGATAAAATATTAGGAAGAAAAAATATAGATGAAGAAGTGTTTAAATCAACACGATTAAAACCAATTAAAAATTATGAAGAATTAGGAAATATGATAAAAGAAGTAAGTTATTCTGCTATTTTTAATAAATTAGAAAAAATAGAAGAATTAATAAAAGATGTCAAACAAAAGGAAGGAAAAATTGTAGAAGTAGAAGGAAAGAAAGTAGGTGTTTATCGCGATGAAAATGGAGAAATATATGTGGTAAAACCATATTGTACTCACTTGGGATGTGAACTTTCATGGAATAATCTAGACCTTACATGGGATTGCCCTTGCCATGGTTCTCGCTTCAATTATGAAGGTAAATCGATTTATGACCCTGCTATTAAGGATTTAGAAAGATTTAATAAAAATTAGTTATTAATAATGATGAAATAAAAAAAGAAACTCACAATTACAAATATTGTAATTGTGAGTTTTGGTTATTTGCTATAAAAATTCTCGAATTGTTGTAAAATACTAGAAGACATATCAGAGTCATTCAATTCTTGCATTAATGTCAAAGAAAGAAAAATAGAATGATTAGATTTCAAACGTAGCAGATAAGTGGATGGACATTTAATTTTATCAATAGTTTGGATACTTATAAATTCATTTGTAGAATAATAAGAATCAGATTCAGGTTCATATTCAATTAAGTAAAAATGTAATTTGCCATTAATAAGAGCAATTTTTACTTTGTCTAAGCAAAATAGACCTATAATAGAACTCTCATTAATACAAATATAACCCTCATTGTATATTGCATCCTTTATCCGGTATTGCGCCTTCATATAAGTATTTTTCATAAGCAAATACCTCCTTAAAAAGTTTATATCTATAGTTTACCATAATTTAATCAAAAATGCAAATTTTAAAATTTATAAAAATTGTGAAAAAACTATTGAAATTTGTGACAAAATATGTTATCATAATTAAGCATTTGTTAAAAAATGTGTAATATCGAGGTGTAGCGCAGTTGGTAGCGCGCGTGGTTTGGGACCATGAGGTCGCAGGTTCGATCCCTGTCACCTCGACCAATTTGAAGCAATTTTCATAGAATTGCAAAAAAGTGAAAGAGTATTAAAGAATCAAAATAAAAGCCCCATAACTAATTGAGTCATGGGACTTTTATTTTTAAATCTGTTTTTCCACATTTTCATCAATATAAAATAATCCAAATCTTTTTGGAAATGTAAATATCAAATTGAATTTTTTTGATTTCTGTATGTTGTAGAAAATTACTGCATTGAATTGACAATTTAGATAAAATATGCTAATATCATAGATGAATTGTATAAGTACCCGTAGTTTAGCTGGATAGAATGCAAGGCTACGAACTTTGAGATCGGGGGTTCGAATCCCTCCGGGTACACCAAAATAGAGTTGTTTTATCACAACTCTATTTTTTTATTTTATATGTACATGGCACATAGCAAAATTTGTCAACAATTGTACTAAAATATCGAAAACTCTTGAAATGATATTTAAAATAGTATAAAATAATGTTACTCTTAAATACAAAAAGGAGAACATAAAATGAAAAGAATACTAACATACGGAACATTCGATTTGCTACATTATGGTCATATTAGATTATTAAAAAGAGCAAAAGAATTAGGAGATTATTTAATTGTTGCACTATCAACCGATGAATTCAATGCCGTTAAAAATAAAAAAGCATATCACAATTATGAAACAAGAAAGAAAATGTTAGAAGCCATCCGATATGTTGACTTAGTAATACCAGAAAATACATGGGAACAAAAAGAAGATGATGTAAAAAAATATTTTGTTGATACTGTCGTAATGGGGGACGATTGGAAGAATGATGAAAGATTCGAATCTTTAAGAAAATATTGTGATGTAGTATATTTAGAAAGAACAGAAGGAGTTTCCACAACAAAAATAAAAAAAGAGTTAGGCTTGCAGCAAGCAATTAACGGAGTTGACCAAATACCGTTTGTAAAAAATAAAGGATAAGGGATAAACAGTGAAAAAAATTGGAATAAAAATAGGAATTTTAATATTAAAAATAAGCTATTTACCGTTTAAATTATTAAAAGTACAAAATAAAGTAGTTTATATTAGTAGACAATTCAACCATCCAACTTTAGACTTTAAATTACTAAAAGAAGCCATAGAAAAATTAGACCATAATATCAAACAAGTAATATTAACAAAAAGAATTGAAAAAGGTTTATGGAACTCTATTTTGTATATATTTCATATGGTAAAGCAAATGTATCATGTAGCTACTGCAAAAGTTGTTATTGTAGATACCTATTGCATAGTAGTGAGTACTTTAAAGCACAAAAAAGAAACAAAAATCATTCAAATGTGGCATGCATTAGGTGCAATTAAGAAATTTGGATATCAAACTATAGGGAAGAACACAGGAGCTGAAAAAGAAATAGCAGATATCATGTGTATGCATAAAAATTATGATTATGTATTATGCCCAAGTGAAACTAGCAAACCATATTATTGTGAAGCATTTAATGTTAAAGAAAGCCAAATAAAATACATAGGAATGCCAAGAATTGATTATATATTACAACAAAAAAATACTGATAAAATATATGAAGAGTATCCACAATTAAAAGAAAAAATAAATGTATTATATGTTCCAACATTTCGAAAAGGCAAAAAAATAAAAATTCAAAAAATTATAGAAAGATTTGATACTAAAAAATATAATCTAATTATAAAATTACATCCGTTGGACCATAAAGAATATAAATGCCAAACAAGAGACGGAATTATCTTTGAAGACAAATTTATCTCTTATGATTTATTACAAATAGCAGATAAAGTTATAACAGATTATTCTTCACTAGCCATAGAGGCGTCTTTATTAAATAAGCCAATTTATTATTATAATTATGATATAGAAGAATATACAAAAGACCCAGGATTAAATTTTAATTTTGAACAAGAAGAAATAGGAAAATATATGGCAAAAACGCCAGAAAAATTATTAAAACTACTAGAAGAACAATATGATATGAGAATTTTAGAAAACTTTAAAAACAGATATATTAGTGTTAATACAAATAATTGTGCCAATCAAGTAGCACACTATGTATTGGAGTTAATGAATAATGAGTATCAAGAAACAGTTAAAGAAGAATTTAACGCAAATAGCAAAGAAGAACTTAATGTTTAGAAATATGATTAGAAAGTCTATATATGTATATCGTCTACTTGTATTTAAAATACAAACACTAGGAATAAAGGTAGACGAAAAATTCATTATTTTTAGTGTATATGGAGGAAACTCTTATGCATGTAGTCCAAAAGCTATTTATGAATATATGTTGAAAGAAAAGAAATTTCAAGATTATACTTTTATATGGGCTTTTAAAGATATTAACAAACATAAAGAATTAGAACAAAATAAAAATACTATCTTAGTAAAACAAGGAAGTAGACAATATAAGAAATATATAGCAAAAGCAAAATATTGGATTTTTAATTACAAAATTGCAGAATATATATACCCTAAAAAAAGCCAAATTTTTGTACAGTGCTGGCATGGAACACCACTAAAGAGGTTAGGGTGTGATTTAATTCATTTTGATAACGCTTTAAATACTATCAAAGGAATAAAAAAACGTTACCATATAGAAGCAAAGAAATTTACTTACTTTTTATCACCTTCTAAATTTGCAACAGAAAAATTTATTTCTGCATGGAGCTTAAAAGAAATAGGAAAAGAAAACATTATGATTGAAGAAGGATACCCTAGAAATGACTTTTTATATACTTATACCGAGCAAGATGTTCAAAATATAAAACAAAAATTAGGCATTGAGAAAACCAATAAAAAAATTATTTTATATGCACCAACTTACAGAGGAAACCAACATGAATCTGGTGTGGGCTATGTATATAAAGAAGAAGTTAACTTTGAAAAAATGCAAGAAATATTAGGAAATGATTATATTATTTTGTTTAGACCACATTATTTTATTGCTAATGTCTTTAATTTTGAAAAATACAAAGATTTTGTATATGATGTTTCTAATATTGATGATATAAATGAGTTATATATTATAGCTGATATTTTAATTACCGATTATTCTAGTGTATTTTTTGATTATGCAAATCTAAAAAAACCGATTATTTTCCATATGTATGATTTAGAACATTACAGAGATGAATCCAATGGATTTTATTTTAATATAGAAGAGGAGCTTCCTCGGAAAAATAACAAGAACAGATGAAGAATTAATAAAAGAAATTCAAAAGCTTAGCCATGGTTTCACTTATGATGAAAGATATAAACAATTTAATGAAAAATATAATTACTTAGATGATGGACAAGCAAGTAAAAGAGTAGTAGAAAAAGTAATGAAAGATATGGAGGAAAAATGCAAAAAACGGAATTTAGTAAAGAAAATTCAATGGCATTAAAAGGTATTGCTATTGTTATGATGATGTTTCATCATTTATTTAGAAAAGCATCATTATTTAAAGGCTATAAGGTTTCTTTTTTTCCACTTAACCAAGAATTTGTAGTAGAAATGTCATTGATGTTTAAAATATGTGTTAGTATTTTTGTATTTATAACAGGTTATGGATTAGTAATATCCTTAAGAAAGTTAAATGCAAAATATAGCTGGGACAAGAAAACAATATGTAAATGGACGATTAATAGGCTCATAAAAACATTATCAGGATTTTGGATTATTGCGGTACTAGCTTATATTATTTGTCAAATTATAAATGGCATGACAGCTAAAGTATTCTTTAAGGATGGTATTATCTATGGAATATTCCAAATGATAATTAATTTGTTAGGACTAAGTAATCTTTTTGGTTTAGATAATTTTAATTCTACATGGTGGTATATGAGTATAGCTGTATTATTTATTATCTCTGTACCAATATTCGTAAAATTATTTAAAAAGTATGGGTATGCTCCTATATTAATAGTAGTTGTTATAATTCCAAGAATACTAGGATGGAATTATGTAGATAATAGTTATATTGCGTTTCTATTACCATTGTTGCTAGGAATTATATCTGCAGAAAACAATTTAATAGTAAAAATAGCGAATATAAAGATATTCAAAAATACATATTTAAGTAAAATAATTAAGTTTATTGTAGAAACTATAATCATTATTGCACTTTATTACCTATATACAAAATTACCTCAAAAGTCATTTTGGGAGGTAAGATATGGCATTATACCAATATGCATTATATGTTATTTATATGAATTTTTTATAGATTTACCTATTATAAAAATAATATTGAAATTTTTAGGAAAACATTCAATGAATATTTTCCTAATTCATACATTTATAAGAGCCTATTATTTAAAAGATTTTATATACTCATTGGGTAATTTTTTGAAAATTGCTATGGTATTACTTTTAATCTCTCTTGTTATATCTATCATTTTAGAATTACTTAAAAAGATTATTAAATATGATAAATTGATAAATAAATTACAAAATGTTATAGATAAAATAATAGATAAACTTTATGATAATAAAATAGCGCAATAAATATAAATACACTTTATTATTGGAGGAAGACAAAAATGTGTGCAAAACAAAGAATACATTATATAGATATAGCAAAAGGAATTGCAATTATATTAGTAATAATAGGACATACTTCAAAGTTTGCACCTACTAACTTAGTATGGTGGCTCTATACATTCCATATGCCGTTATTTTTTATACTTTCAGGAATGGTGTTTAATGTAGAAAAATACAAAAACTTTAAAGATTTTTTTATAGCAAAAGTAAAATCTTTGTTAATACCATATTTTTCATTATGTTTAATTGGATGGTTTTTAACCATGATTATGGATAATCCTACTGGATTTTTAAAAGTAAAAACATTAAATAAATTTATAGGAATATTTTTAGCAAGAAGGAGAAATGAGTATTACTTCTCAATGTGGTTTATAACAACGCTTTTTGTAAGTGAGAATTTTCTATATATTTTTATAAAAGCGTTCAAAAATAAAAAAATATTTCTTGCTTTAATATTTATAATATCAGCTATTTCAGGAAGTGCAATTATAATTTTTTACAATAAAGGTTTTTACTGGAATATAGATTTAGTTCCAATTACTATTTCTTTTTTACTAATAGGATATTTCTTAAGAATCTATAAAGAAAAATTCGATTTTAGCTTACATAAAAATATTATACTAATGATTATATTGTTGGCTGCAAATTTGTTTACAGGTTATATAAATTATAAAAATAATGGTAGATCTGATTTGTTTTATTCAACTATAGGAAATCCAATATATTATTATATTGCAGCATTATGCGGATCGTTTGCAACAATACTTTTTAGCAAATTGCTAAAAAAATCAAGAATATTAGAATATATAGGAAGAAATTCATTAATTTATTATGCATATCAGAAAATGTTTTTTATAACACCTTTAATATCTATAGCAAAAACTTTATCTAAATTAGGAGGAATATTTACAATTAAATTTGTACAACTTCTAATAGTAGTAATAGGAAGTTGCATAGGTTTAGCGATAGTATCTAGAATAATTACAACTAGTTTCCCATTTTTGCTTGGAAAATTCCAAGAAGAACAATTTATTGAAAGCATACAAAAAAAGAGAATACTATTTAAAAGTATGTTAAATCGGAAAGAACATAAATAGTAAAAGTAAAAATAAAAAATGCAAAGAATTATAAAATAAATTGGAATATAAAAAAGAGTTATATTTTATAAAACAAGAGGTGAAAATTTTCATGAGTCAAATAGTAGTTACATTAGAAGATAGGAACTTAATAATAAAAAAAGAAAGAGCAAGACAAACAGAAAAAGATATTCAAATTATTGATATAGATACATTAAAATTTGAAAAAAAATATCAATCAAAAATAAAAATAACGAATAATGAACAAAAAAATGAAATATTATTTATGCAAAAAATAGAGAGAATGAATTATGAAGAGCAACAGGAAGAAATAATAGAAAACAATGAACTAGTAGTGAATGAAAAAACAATAGAAAACGATGATATATTAGAAAATGAAGCAATAATAGAAAGTGAAGATACTGAAGAAGTCATAGAAGACGAAGATATAATAGAAAATGAAAATACTGAAAACATAAATATAGATAATAGTATCCTTATTGTATATACAGAAAAAGGAAAAATTAAATACAGTTTTTGCAGTATAAAAAAACTATACAAAAATCTAGTAAAAATAAAATATAAAGTATTAGGGCTTTCTTTGAATAAAAGAAAAATTAAAGTAAAAATATTAGCATATATAGTAAATAAATATAATTTAGAATATGGGGAGCAAAAATTTTACATAGATAACGCCATATCAGCAAATTGTACCTTAAAAGAGTATCCTAAACAAATATCCAAGTTTAAAATGATAACTGGAGGAAATATTTATAATTTTAAATTTGATGTTGATGAAATTCTTAAAGATGAATCTCCAATTAATAACGCAATAAAATTTACAATAAACATAGATAATATAGAAGTTCCATATAAAATAGCAAAGAAAAAGAAACATATAAAAAATACAAAGTATTACTATAATCCAATAAAAGGTGTATACGTTAAAGATTTTGCATTACATATAAGAAGGAGTGCAAGTGGATGTTTAGTATTTGTAAAAAGATTAAAAGATCCTATTGAAGATACATTAAAATTTAAAATGTTAGAAAATAAGCCTATTTCTATAATACTATATTACACAGGAAAATTTTTATCGCACTTTAGAAAAAAGAAAATAAATATATTTTATGAAAAATTCTCTTCAAAAGTGGAAGAAGGAGCGTTTGACTTATTTTTATTATTTCAACAATATAAAAATACAAAAAACTATTTTGTCATAGATAAAAATTCACCAGATTACGAAAAAATAAAGCATAATAAAGGAATAGTAAAAAAATATTCTTTGAAATATTATTGGGTAATATATAATGCTAAAAACTGTATTGCAACAGAAGCCCCTTCCCATTTAAATATTATTCGTTCCAATAATGGGATACTTAGAAAAAGTTTTGCAGATAAAAGGTTTATCTTCTTACAACATGGTGTCACATATTTAAAATGCCATGGAAAAAATTCTACTTTTGTAAAAGGAAAAGAAGGGGAAGTAGATTATATTATAGCTGGCAGTGAAAAAGAAAAAGATGCTATTGTAGATATGCTAAAAATAAAGGAAGAACACGTTCTAAAAACAGGGTTACCAATTTTCAGTAAAATCGAACATAAACATATCAATAAGAATTCAGAAGATTATGTAGCAATTATGCTTACATGGAAGCCTTACGAAGAATATTTATATAACTTTGAGGAATCTGGAACATATAAAAATACTATTGCCGTATGTAATATGTTAAAAAAATATATAGATACAGATAAAATCATAGTAACAACTCATCCAAAAGCTTATGATTTAATAGCAAATACAGATTTAAGAGACAGTTTGTGGAAAGAACCTGTATCAAAGTTATTAGAAAAAGCTAAGCTATTAATAACAGATTATTCTTCTATAAGTTATAATTCTTTTTATCAAGGAGCAGGGGTAATTTTCTTTCAACCAGATTTAGAGTTATTTGAATCAGATAATGGAAAGCTTGTTCCAAATGATGAAGAATATATAGGCAAAAGGGTATTCAATATAGAACAATTAGAAGAAATTATAAAAGACACGATTATTGATAAAAAAATAGATTTAGATAAAATTAGAACAAAAGAAAATGAAGAAATGTATAAAACAATTAATGAATTTTCTGATGGAAAAAATATAGAAAGAATCTATGAAGAATTATTAAATTTGAATATAATTTAATGCTAAAATAACATTATTTTAGCATTAATGACAATTAGGGAGCAAAAAATTGAAAGTAATAAAAGAAATTATAAAAGATCATATAGCATATAGAAAACAAATATGGAAGCTTGCCAAAGCGGACCTTACAAAAACTTATAGAGGGTCTGCTTTGGGATGGTCATGGGCAATTATAAAACCAGTGGTTACAATATTTGTATATTGGTTTGCTTTTTCTATAGGACTAAGAGCCAACAAACCAATAAATGGTTATGACTTTTTCTTATGGCTTATTGCCGGCGTGGTACCATGGTTTTATATGGGAGATATGATAACAACAGGAACAAAATGTATAAGAAATTATAGTCATTTAGTAACCAAAATGAAATTCCCTGTATCTACCATTCCAACCTTTGTAAGTATTTCTAATATGATTATAAGTATTATACTTATATTAATTGTTATAATGATATTCTGGATATTTGGTTATCCACCAGATATTTATATGTTGCAAATACCATTTTATGTATTATTAACCTTCATTTTCTTTACACTATGGTCTTTATTTGCTTCATTTATTGGTGCCATCAGTAAAGATTTCATTAATCTTGTCAAATCTTTTGTAACAGCCATATTTTGGTTATCAGGTATCTTATGGGATGCCGATAGTGTAACGATTCCATGGCTTAGAAAATTCTTAAATTTAAATCCAGTTACTTTCTTAGTAAATGGTTTTAGAAATTGTTTTATTAATAAAATATGGTTTTGGGAACAACCAAAAAGACTGATGTATTTTGTTATTATTACTATTATTCTTCTACTATTAGGAATATGGTCTTATAAAAAACTAAGAAAAGAAATAGCGGATGTACTTTAAAGAAAGAGGTTTACCGATGGGAAAAACAGTAATAGAATTTAAAAATGTAACCAAAATATACAAATTATATAAAAACGATAAAAGAAGATTACTGGCTATCTTTATCAAAAAAATACCACATAAACAGAAAAAGGCAGTCAATAATGTATCTTTTAAAATAAAAAGAGGAGAATCCGTTGCTATTTTTGGTAAAAATGGAGCAGGAAAATCTACTATTTTAAAAATGATAACAGGAGTAACTTTCCCAACAACAGGGGAAATTGACGTAAAAGGAAGAGTAAGTGCACTACTGGAATTAACAACTGGATTTGACCCAGAATTTACAGGAAGAGAAAATATCTATTTAAAAGGTAGAATTTTAGGAATAAAAGAAAAAGAAATAAAAAAACTAGAGCCACAAATTGTAGAATTTGCAGAATTAGAAGAATATATAGATCAGCCAGTAAGAACATACTCAAGTGGAATGAAGGCAAGACTTGGTTTTTCTATTAATGTCAATATAGAACCAGAAATTTTAATAGTAGATGAAGCGCTAAGTGTAGGAGATGAAAAATTTAAAAAGAAATGCATTAAAAAGGTAAATGAAATTACCAAAAAGGAAAATGTAACTTTATTATTTGTAACTCACACTACTAGTGTTGCTAAAGAATTTTGCAAAAGAGGAATGGTTATGAATAATGGACAAGTTGTTTTTGATGGAAATATACAAGATGCCATTCAAGCATACAATAAAATCATAGAATAAAAAAATAACAGGGTTATTGAATTCCCTGTTATTTTTTTGTGTGCTCACTTCTTTTTTACTTCTTTTGTTCCAACGGAGATAATTTCATTATGAGGATTATAAGTATCTTGAGAAAGTAGCGTCTTAGAAACAACTTCTCCATTTTGCTTTAAAATACGATAAGCAACAGATTTACAACCATTAGAACCACTTTGAATCACTTTTGTTTTTCCTTTTTCTAATGTTGCATCTTTTTTCTCAATGGTTTTATATTTAATATATTGTGTAACATAAGATTGTATTTCAACCTCATATTCATTTTCCATTTTTAGTCCAAAAATTTCAGTTATAATTCTACCACCAGAAACAGTAGAAACTACTCTTATAGGATAATTTCTAGTATTCTTAAATTTAAAATCAGGGCCACCCCAAGAAACAGTAGCATCTCTTCCAACAGGGACATAGCCTGTATTAAAACCGTGATTTTGTCTTTCTACAATTTCTAAATTTGCTAATAAAACAGCATTATATAAAGTAGAAGAAACTTGGCAAATACCGCCACCTATACCAGTTGTTACTTCTCCACCGGCATATACAGCAGCACTTTTAAAACCAGCAGCAGCTGTTCTTTGACCAACCGTTTGATTATAAGAAAATGTTTCTCCTGGCATAATAACAATGCCGTTAATTTTATTGCTAGCAAGTCTAATATTAGTACTTCTACTAACATTTGCTGTGCTAAAAGTAGTAGAATAGCTACCTAATAAATCTGGAAAGGCTTCTTTACCAATTTGATTTGTAGTAACAGCAGGAGAAAGCACTTTTAATGGAATAGAGCATTCTTGTTGTGCATTTGTTAAAAGATTGCTTGCTTCTTCTAAAGATATGGCAAAATCAACACCATCGACATGAGGGTAAAGTGCATATGGGTTAGTAGTATAATAGGCATCTTGTGGAGCACGATAAACCTCTTGATAAATTTTATTTAAATCCAAAGTACTAGCTTTTTGAAAAATGGTAGGAATGGTAATGGTATCAATATTACAATTTAAATTATTAATAGCAAAAATAATATTAGTTTTTAACTTATCCCTATTAATGATAACACCATCTTTGCCTTTGGAAAGAATTAAATTATTATTTTCAACATAGTAACTAGATTCAATAAATCTATCAGATAAATTAATCTCCATTTCGGACATTAAAGAATCTAAAGTATCTTGGGCATAAGAAAAGCCAGCATTAATTTGACTACCAAACAGTAAAGAAGCAAGAATATCATAATTATTTTGAAAAATATTGCCAGACCTACCTTTATCATAAGCTATGTTAACCGATTCTTCTACTGCAAAAGAAACACCAAATTGCTCAGGAAATACAGTTAATTCATATTCATTATGTTTTAAAGTAATAGGTTGCGTCAATTTTTCTGCTAGTGCGTTGGAAACTTTTTCTAGTGCTTGTTCTTTGGTTAAGCCTGAAACATCAATATGATTAATGCTAACCCCATGAACTATAGTGGATTGTTTGCTTACAATAAAAGCAAAAATGGTAGAAAGTAGTAAAAATAATAAAATAATAGTAAAAAAAGTAACAGTAAGAATAAGTGAAGTTTTATGAGATTTTTTTACTTTTTCTACATTGCTTACCTTTTCAATTTCCTTTTCATTCACAATCTCTTCTAACTTTACTTTATTTTGTTTAGCCTCTTTTTCTACTTTTTCTTCTACATCTACTTGTGCAGTTACGGCTACTTTCATTTTTGTTTTTTGTTTCTTTTCATTTTCTTGATTTTCTAAAGTTACTTCTTCTTGTTCTTGTATGTTAGAGTCTTCTTTTTTTAACTCTTCTGTTACATCTTCCTTTGGAAGAGTTTCTTGTTTTGTTTTTTTCTTTGTACTCATTATTTTTCTCCATAGATTATTTTTCTACAAAAAATACCATAATTTTCTTATTAATTAAACACCAAAATTCATTGTTTGTAAAGAAAATTTGTACATTATATGAAAAAATTTTTTGAGGTATTCATTTATATTTTTAGAAAAAAAGGAGATATTAAAAAAAGGTAGAAAAAAATAAATAAGAGTGTTATAATACAAAAAACAAAAGAAGGGAAGGATGATAAAATGACAGAAGCAGAAAGCTTAAAAGAAAAACTATTTCGAAAGACCAAAACAGGTTGGGAGAAAATAGATAAACAAAAGAAAGAAGAAATATTCTCTTATTGCAATAATTATATGAATTTCTTAAATGCTTCCAAAACAGAAAGAGAAATTATTAAAAATGCAAAAGAGTTAGTAGAAAAAAATGGATTTAAAAGCATACAAGAATACGAAACATTAAAAGCAGGCGATAAAGTATATTATAATAATCGTGACAAAAGTATGTATTTAGCTGTAATAGGGCAAGATTCTATTGAAAAGGGAATGAATATTATAGGAAGCCATGCCGATTCCCCAAGATTAGATTTAAAACCAAATCCTTTATATGAAGATAGTGGTTTTGCTTACTTTAAAACACATTACTATGGTGGTATTAAAAAATATCAATGGACTACTATTCCACTTGCGATTCATGGTGTTATTGTAAAACCAAATGGAGAAAAAATAGAAGTAGTAATTGGCGAAGAAGAAACAGACCCAATTTTTACCATTACCGATTTATTACCACATTTAGCAACAGAGCAAATGGAAAGAAAATTAAAAGAGGGAATAAAAGGAGAAGACTTAAATCTTTTAATTGGAAGTATGCCATATGAAACAGAAAAAAGTGCTGATAGTGTTAAACTAAACATTATGAGTATTCTAAATGAAAAATATGGTATTACAGAAATGGACTTTGTAAGTTCTGAAATTGAACTTGTACCAGCTTTCCGTGCAAGAAGTATGGGGCTAGATAGCAGTATGATAGCAGCTTATGGACAAGATGACAAAGTATGTGTATATACATCCTTAACAGCAATGCTAGATTTAAATGAGCCAAAAACAACAGCAGTATGCATTATTTCAGATAAAGAAGAAATAGGAAGTATGGGAAATACAGGAATGGAATCACACGTATTTGATACATTCGTTTCAGAAATTTTAAACAAACTAGGAGTAAATCGACCAAACCTATTAGACCAAGTATTTTGCAACTCAAAAATGTTATCTGCTGATGTTGATGCAGCTTATGACCCAATTTATGCAAGCTCTTATGAAAAAAATAATGCAGGATTTTTAGGTAGAGGAATTGGACTTAACAAATATACAGGAGCAAGAGGCAAATCAGGAGCATCAGATGCAAATGCAGAATTTGTTGCCATGATACGTAACATTTTCGAAAAAGAAAAAGTGGAATATGAATTTGCAGAATTAGGTAGAGTAGACTTAGGCGGTGGCGGAACCATTGCTTATATTCTAGCTGATAAAGGAATTGATGTTATCGATTGTGGTGTACCAGTTCTTTCAATGCATGCACCATATGAAGTAACAAGCAAATTTGACGTTTATGAAGCCCATAGAGCATACTCTGCTTTTTGGAAAAATTAAACAAGAGGGACGCCCCTTTTCGTTCCAAAATGGAACGGTGGGGACACCCCTTATAAAAATATTATCAATAAACACTAAAAGAACACTATACAGTTTTGTATAGTGTTCTTTGGTGAGCCAGAAGGGATTCGAACCCCCGACCCTTTGCTTAGAAGGCAAATGCTCTATCCAGCTGAGCTACTGACTCATAACTTTATAAGTACGTTATCTATCATAGCATTTTTTTCTATTGTTGTCAATAATTAGAAGAAAAAAAGTCAGTTTTTTAATCCTCTTGCTACCATTCGTTCATTATTAAATCCGCCTCTAATTTTTATTGTGGCAATGCAATCTTAGAATTCTTCTTTCTTTGCCTAAATAAAGTAATCTTATTTCCAACTGTTTGAACCACAGCAGAATGAGTACCAATTGCAATTTCCTCTGCTAATTCTTTCACATTACCTGGAGCCGTTTCAAGTACCGTAATTTTAATCAACTCTCTTGCTTCTAAAGCATTATCTAATTGTTCTAATAAAACTTGAGAAACACCTGACTTACCTACCTGAAAAATAGCATCGATGGTATTAGCAAGTCCTCTTAAATAAGCGCGTTGTTTACTTGTCATTATTTTCATCCTTTCTTTTATATCATTTCCTTTTTCAAAAAGTATTATTCTATTTGTGAAAAAATAGTAGAGCAAATATCTTTTGTAGAATTTGGCCTTGCAAAATGTTCAGCCGATTTTTTCATTTCTTCTAATTTAGTATCATTACTTAAAACTGTAGATAGTACTTGTTTTGCATTCTCTTTCTTTTTAAGCCAAACGGCACAACCCATATTTTCTAAAAACTCTGCGTTTTCTTCTTCTTGACCAGGGATAGGGTTAATAACAACTAAAGGAAGGTGAGAGGCTAAAGACTCACTTACGGTTAGGCCACCAGGTTTTGTAATCACCATATCAGAAATTGCCATTAATTCTGGAACTTTATCAGTAAATGGAAGAACTTTTATTGTCTTTTTTCTTTTCTTTTCTTCTACAATTTTTTCAAATGCTTGCTTCATTTTTTCATTTTTTCCGGCAATGGCAATCACTTGAATGTTTGGAAAATCAGCTAACGCATCTAAAATCGCCACAGTTTTGTCTTTTCCAAGTCCATACTCGCCACCACCAAAAAATAAAATTGTTTTCTTTCCCGGTTCTAATCCAAAGGAAGAAAAAATAGATGCCTTGTCATAAGTTTGTAAGAAGCGGTTAGAAATAGGTATACCAGTCACAAAAATTTTATCTGACGCAATTTCATTTTGAATGATTTCCTCTTTCATAGAAGAATTAGAAACAAAATAAAAATCAACAAATTTATTTCCAATAAGCCATTGCTCATGAGTTTTAAAATCTGTCATAACCGTTGCAAGTAAGCAATTTGTTTTTCCTTTTTGTTTCAAATAACTTGTCATTTGTGAGCCAAAAGGATGGGTAGAAATAACCACATCTGGCTTAAACTCACGGAATAATTTTGCCATTTTTACTGCCATAATCTTATTAGAAGTAGTACTTACCTTTCCAAGCAAGCCACCTTGTGATTTATAATATACCTTTTCCCAAGCCCAAGGAGCTTTTTTTGCCATTTCACGATAAGCAGCAGTCGTAACTTTATCTAAAGCTTTATTAATATATTTAACACAATCAATCATTTCTGTTTGAACATCTAAGTAATGTTCATTAATATATTGTTTAATAGATTTTGCAGCTGATAAATGTCCTCCACCATACGAAGCGTAAAAAATCAAAACTTTTTTCATAAACATCTCCTATTATTTTTTTTGATTTTATCATAGAAATAAAAAAAAATCAAAAAACAAGAAAAATATTATAAAAAAAGAATAAAAAGCGCAAAAGAGAAGCAAACTAAGAACAAAATGGCAGAAATAACAACTATCATTCAAAATCTTATTTCAAACAAAAAATTTGTAAGAAAGGAAAATAAAAAATAAAGTGAAAAAAATAAATAAAATCATTATTTTTATTATACTTGTTGCACTTACCATTTTAGGAATAAAAAATTTTTTAGGGCAAAAAAAGCAAAATCAAGTATATGCAGCAAGTGGTAATTCTACTTCCGATGTACAACTCATGGCAAGGGCGATTAACGGAGAAGCAAGAGGAGAGCCATATGAAGGACAAGTAGCCGTAGGAGCTGTTATTTTAAATCGTGTCAAGAATTCGCAATTTCCAAATACCATTGCAGGAGTTATTTATCAAAGTGGAGCATTTACTGCTGTAGCAGATGGGCAAATTAATGTACCAATTGCAGAAGGGTCAACAGTATTAAAAGCAGCGCAAGATGCTATGAATGGTTGGGACCCAACAGGAGGAGCTATTTATTACTTTAATCCAAACACAGCAACAAATAAATGGATATGGTCAAGACCGCTAATTAAAACCATAGGAAAACATCGTTTTTGTAAATAAACAAGAGGGATGCACTGTTTCATTCCAACATGAAACGGCATGAAACCCTTTTTCAAAAAAATATCAAATTTATCTTTGCAATGAAAAATTAGCAAAGGCAAGGAAGGAATGAAATTACATGGGAAAAATAAAAGAAAAAGTTTATGATTGGAAAAATCGTTTGCAAGATAGACATATGCTTTCACTAGTAGTCACACTAATAGTGATAATCGCTGTGCTTGGAATCTATACTTACAAAAGAGAAAGAGACTATCGTCAAATGACAGAAAATGAATATAATATGGCATTTTTTGAATTAGTGGATTATGTGCAAAATGTGGAAGTATATTTAGCAAAATCCTTAATTTCTAGCACGCCAGAGCATGGAGCAGAAACATTAACCCATTTATGGAGAGAAGCTAATTTAGCACAAAGCTATTTAGGAAGACTGCCTATGGGTTCACAAGAATTAGCCAATACATCTAAATTTCTAAACCAAGTTAGTGACTATAGTTTTAGCCTTTCAAGAAAAAATATATACAATGAAAAATTAACACAAGAAGACTTTGATAACCTAAAAGACTTACACAACTATAGTATAGAATTAGAAAATACATTAAATCAATTATCAGCGGATATGAATGATGGAAGAATAAAATGGGGCGAATTAACAAACAAAGGAAGTAGCGTATTTGCAGCCCAAGTAAGTAATATTTCCAAAGATAGTTTTAACAATTTAGAAGAAAATTTTCATGAATATGCAGGTTTAATTTACGATGGAGCTTTTTCAGAACATTTAACATCAGTGGAAAAAAAGGGATTAACTGGGGAAGAAATAAATGAAGAACAAGCAAAACAAATAGCAATAGAATGGATAGGACAAGCTCAAATAAAAGAAATTACATCACAAGGATTAAGTGATAACACCAATATGCCATCTTATGACTTTTATATTACACTAAATAATGAAAAAGATAAAAACAACGCTGTTATTATCTCGATTACTCAAAAAGGTGGGCATGTTGTCTTCATGAACTATAACAGAGAGGTAGAAGCAGAAACCATTTCACAAGAAAGAGCTAACGAAATTGGAATTAATTTCTTAAATAGTAAAGGATTTCCAAACATGAAAGAAACATACTACTTAAAACAAAGTGGCGTGTTAACCATTAACTATGCTTATCATCAACAAACAGAAAATGGCGATGTTACCATGTACCCAGATTTAATAAAATTAAAAATTGCTTTAGACAACGGAGAAATTTTAGGAATTGAAACAACAGGATATTTAAATTCTCATCAGGAAAGAAGCTTGCCAGAAGTAAAAATAAGCAAAGAAGAGGCAAAGCAAAATTTAAACAAAACATTAGAAATCAAAAGTGAAAGTTTAGCTGTAATTCCAACAGAATTCCAAACTGAAATTTTCTGTTGGGAATTCAAAGGAACAATAGAAGATACCGAATTTTTAGTATATATCAATGCAGAAACAGGAGCAGAAGAAGACATTTTAGTTATAAGAGACACACCAAATGGAACTTTAACCATGTAAAATTGGTGTATCATTGGAAAATTTATAAAAGTATAAGATAACAAAAAGTACACATACTATAAATAGAAAAATGAATTATCTTGTATTTAGGTTGTAAAAAGGATAGAAAAAGGAGTACTCCAAAAATAAACTATTCTAAAAACAAATATAAATAAAAAAAGAAGTAATTTATTTTTCAAAAAGTATCCGTAAATCATCAAAATGAATGAGGAGGAAACTAAAAATGGGAAGAAAAAGTAGTATGATGTCTGAAAATTTAAAAGAAGAAATTGCAAAAGAACTAGGTGTATATGAACAAGTAAAACAAGATGGTGGATGGCAAAATGTATCATCTAAAACTTGTGGAAATATTGTTTCAAAAGCAATCGAAATTGCAAATAGAAGCGTAGAACAATAACCAAAAGAGCTCTTATTTTATAATAAGAGCTCTTATTATTATATCTGAAACGATTTTTACACAGTAACCTAATTCTTTTATTGCAAAAAATAAATTGTTATCATATAATAAGGAAGATTAAAAAAGAATAATTTCATTTTCAAATCATAAAATACAAAGAAGGGTTAAAAAATGAAAGAAAAAAATTTAAACCAAAAAATTACAGTAGAAAATATTGTTAATATAACAAAAGGAAAACTATTAATAGGAAATAAAGAAGAAATTTGCGAAAATTTTTGCCGCGACTCACGAGAAGTCAAAGAAGGAGACATTTATTTAGGCATTAAAGGCGAAACCATCAATGGTAGTATTTATTTTGAAGAAGCTTTTAAAAAAGGTGCTAAAGGTGCTATCTTACAAGATATTGAAATTTCAGAAGAACAACTACAAAAATATAACAATCAATTTATTATTGTAGTACAAGATACTATTAAAGCAATGCAAGAAATAGCACAATATAAAAGAAGTCTCTATACCATACCAGTAGTTGCTATTACAGGAAGTGTAGGAAAAACTAGTACAAAAGATATTGTAGCAAATGTCATGGAGCAAAAATATGATACGCTAAAAACAGAAGGAAACTATAATAATCATATAGGTGTACCATTAACAATTTTCCGTTTAAAAGAACAAGAGGCAATGGTAGTAGAAATGGGAATGAATCATTTGGGAGAAATTAGTACATTGACCCAAATAACAAAACCAACAGTAGCTGTCATCACCAATGTAGGAACTGCACATATTGGTATTTTAGGTTCTAGAGACAATATATTAAAAGCCAAACTAGAAATCTTAGAAGGCTTATCTTTAGGTGGATATGTTGTCATCAATAATGATAATGACTTGTTACATAAGTGGTACATAGAAAATAAAGAAAAATATAATATTATCACTTATGGCATAGAACAAGAAAGTAATTATATGGCAGAAAACATTTTAAGTAAAGAAGAAGGAAGTAGCTTTACATTAAAAGGAACAAATAAAACCATAGAAGTACCTGTGGGAGGAAACCATTTTATACTAAATAGCTTATGTGCTATAGCAGTAGGAAGCATTTTTGAAATACCAATAGAAAAAATAGCAAAAGGCATTTCTAGTTTTGAATTAACAAAAAAAAGAATGGATACAGTAGCATTACCTAATAATATTACCATCATTAAAGACTATTATAATGCTAATTATGATTCTATGAAGGCAGCATTAGAATATTTAGGAAAAATAAAAAATAAAAGAAAAATAGCAGTATTAGGCGATATGCTAGAATTAGGTGACTATGCAAAAGAATTACATCAAAAGGTAGGAGAAGAAGTAGTTAAAAATAACCTCGACATTTTAATAACAGTAGGAGAAGAGGCTAAGCAAATAGCAAAAATAGCAAAAGAAACAATGAAAAACATAATTATATGCAACTCCAATGAGGAAGCAATAGAAAAAATTAACCAAATAAAACAAGAAAATGATTGTATTTTACTAAAAGCATCCAATGGAATGCATTTTGGTGAAATAGCAGAAAAAATTCAAAACTAAATTTTTATAAAAATGGAAAGGAAAGGGCAAGAAAATGAGTAAAATAAAATTAGCTGTTATTTTTGGAGGAATGTCAACAGAACATGACGTTTCTATGGTCTCTGCAACATCGGTAATAGAAAACTTAAATAAAGAAAGGTATGAAATATTTCCTATTTACATCAATCAACAAGGAAATTGGTATGAATATACAAAAAAAATCGAAGAAATTAAAACTATAAAAGTAGGGGAAACAATAAGTGAAATACAAACAATCGAAAATCCAATCAGTTATTTAAAACAAATGGATTGCATTTTTCCTGTATTACATGGCTTATATGGAGAAGATGGAACTTTACAAGGGTTATTTGAATTAATAAAAGTCCCATATGTAGGTTGCAAAGTATTAGCTTCTAGTATTTCAATGGATAAGGCTTATACCAAAATTATTTTTGAAAAAGCAGGGTTAAAGCAAGCACCTTATGAATATATTCGCGAAAAAAATGGTACATATCGCTATATACAAAAAGATTTTTCAGAAGAAATGTGTAGCCTAGAAGAAATTAGTAAAAAAATAGAAAAAAAATTAAAATATCCTATGTTTGTTAAGCCTTCTAATTCTGGTTCATCAGTTGGAATTAACAAAGTAAAAACAAGAACAGAACTAGAAGAAGCAATAAAATATGCTAGTCAGTATGACCATCAAATATTAATCGAACAAGGAATTGAAGGAAAAGAAGTAGAATGTGCAGTTTTAGGTAATGAAGAAGTTATTACTTCTTGCATAGGAGAAGTACTATCAGCAGAAGAATTTTATAGTTTTGATTCAAAATACAATAATCAAGAATCCAAAACTGCCATACCAGCAAATTTACCAAAAGAAACTGTAGAGGAAATTCAAAAACAGGCAAAAAAAGCGTTTAAAGCAGTCAACGCAAGTGGACTTTCTAGAGTAGATTTCTTTGTAGAAAAAAATACGAATCAAATTATTATTAATGAAATTAACACCATGCCAGGTTTCACTAAAATTAGCATGTATCCAAAATTATTAGAAGCATCCGGTATTAGTTACTCGCAATTATTAGATAGACTAATTGCACTAGCAATGGAATAAATCAGAAAAAATAAGATATGAAAATAAACAAATAACTATTGAAAAATGAAGACAATCTTGATATAATAAATCCACCATATCAATGTGGGAGGATGTTAAATGATATTCAAAGATTATTATAAAATATTAGGATTAGAAACAAATAAAGTCACAATAGAAGAAATAAAAACTGCATTTCGTGAACAAGCAAAGAAATACCATCCAGATGTAAGCAGTGGAAAAGCGGCAGAAGAAAGGTTTAAAGATATTAACGAAGCATATGGCGTTTTATCAAATAATACATCAAGAAAAAAATATGACCGAATTTGGTATTCTCATGTAGGAAAAAGAATCGATAAGCAAAAACAAAAAGAAGAAAGAGAAGCAAGGCCAGATTTGCTTACATTATTATTTGGAAATATAAAATCATTAAGAAAAGAACAAAAACAAAACAAAAAAGTAGCAATAAAAGGCGATAATGTAGAAACTGAAATAAATTTGAATATAGAACAAGCATTTTATGGAATAGAAAAGAAAATATCATTAAGAACAGTAGATGGCAAAATGAAAACATTTTCCATTAAAGTACCAGCTGGAATTCGCAATGGAGAAAAAATTCGTCTAATAGGGCAAGGTAAACAAGGAATAAATGGTGGAAAAAACGGAGATTTATTCATAAAAATTAATATTGAAAACAGTAAAAAATATAGATTACATGGCTATGATATTTACACCGACTTATTCTTAACTCCATGGGAAGCAGCATTAGGAGCCAGAGTAAAAATAGAAACAATAGATGATAGTAGCAATGTTTATATTCCGCAAGGAATTGGAAGCGGAGAAAAAATTCGTATTCCACAAAAAGGTTACAAAGATGGTAAAGGTGGAAGAGGAGACTTAGTAGCAGAAATAAAAATTGTTGTACCTAAAACACCATCTGAAGAAGAAATAGAACTTTATAAAAAATTAGAAGAAATAACAAAATTTGAGCCAAGAAAGCAAAATCATTGACAAAAGGATATTTACGGTGTATAATTATGTTTAGTGGTAAAACGAAAGAAAAGCTATGAAATTTGGTTCATAGAAAGGGGTGTAAAGATGGAAAGTATACAAGGCAAACACTTTAGTATTACTGATCCAGAAGGAGTAAATACAGTTATCTATCGAATCAATAAAACTGCTAAAGAATATTTAGCTGAGTATCCTAAATATACGGTAGAAAGATTATTATCAACAGAAGAAATAAAAGGAAATTTAAAAAGAAGGACCTTTTTTATTGATGAGCCAGATTATGAAGAACAACTATTATTTTTATCATTTGGAAAAGAAAAGGTAGTTGTCAATACCGGTGTTTTAGAAGATGACAAAGTAAGAATTTCTAAAAAACCGATGCCAATTAAGTTTGATACTTTATATTTTGAACAAGAAGAATATAAAGAATTTCAATATACACCAAATTTAAAGAGACCAATATCAATCATAGACCCAGAAACCGCAGAAGAAGTAAAACCAGTCCTATATATGGACAAAGAAACAAATGAAGTAAAAGGAAAATGTAAATTAAAACCACACAAATCGTATTTTGCGTTTGAAATACGAGATAAGAAAGACTAAAGGAGGATGTTAAAAATGAATCGAACAATTGCAGATTCAAGAGACTATGACGTAGTATGTATGTCATTTGGAAAAGAAAATCAAAAAGGAATTGAAGTAGTAGAAGCAGGAGAAAAAGATAGTTTCTTAACAGAAACAATGGAAATTAAAGCAATCAATTGTACAGTAAATGATATGAAATTTTCAAAAGAACAAATGCAACAATTAATTCAAGCCAGAGCAGCAAGAAAAACACAAAAAGCATTACAAAGTAAAACAGTCGACCAAAGGTAACGCAAGATAGATAACGAAAGAAAAGGTGAAAGCCATGGATAAATTTAAAAGAACATTACAACAAAGTAAAAGGTTTTTAATTGTAATTGGAGTACTATGGATATTTTTAGCCATAGTACTTGTTTCGCCTATAGCATATAGTATTAAAGAGGCTACCAATAGCACAGGACAATTTAATTTAAATATATTTATAGAAGATATTGTTCCAGCTATTACTAGTTTTACTACAATAGGAAAAATGTTTACTGCAGAATATTTTCAAACATTTATCAGTTGCTTAATCAACTATACGATTTTATTTATTGTTTGCTCAATTATTGGTTTTATTAAAACAAAACCAAAGGGAGAATATCATGATATGGAACATGGTTCTAGTGATTGGAGTGAACATGGAGAACAATATCGTATTTTAAGCAAAAATAAAGGAATTATTTTAGCAGAAGATAATTACTTACCAGTAGATAAACGTGGTAATATTAATACCTTAATAGTAGGACGGTTCAGGTTCTGGTAAATCAGCAGCATACTCGAAACCAAATGCTTACCAAATGTTAGGTTCTTATGTATTTACTGATCCAAAAGGAGAACTATATGATGATACAGCAGGTTATCTAAAAGACCATGGCTATGACATAAAAGTATTAAACTTAGTAAATCCAGCTAACAGTGACGGGTACAATCCACTAATGCACGTAGCAAGCGAATTAGATGTAGACGTTATCGCAAATACAGTAGTAAAAGGGCAAGCATCAGAAAGTAAGTCAGACCCATACTGGGACGACATGGCTGAAATGTTATTAAAAGCATTAATTTATTACCTAATTGCTACAAGGCCAGAAGAAGAGCAAAACTTAGCAAGCTGTTCTGAACTTGTAAGAGCAGCCAATACCAATGGAGGAAGTAACTTACTTACAGAATTAATTAATCAATTGCCTTATGACCATCCAGCTAGAATGTACTACAAATCCATTGAAATAGCACCAGAGAAAACCTATGGTTCTATTTTAAGTTCATTGCAATCAAAGCTTGGAAAATTCGATTCCAAAGAAATTGCAGAAGTAACTTCAACTGATACTATTAATTTTGAAGATATTGGAAGCAAAAAAACAGCAGTTTACGTTATTTCATCAGATACCCATACAGCATATGATTTCTTACTTACCATTTTCTTCTCGCAAATGATACAACAGTTATACAATTACGCAGACTTAAATGGAGGAAAATTAAAAGTACCAGTCTTTTTTATACTAGATGAGTTTGCCAACATTGGTAGAATTCCAGATTTTGATAAAAAAATCTCAACATCCAGAAGTAGAGGAATTCAATTTAGTGTTATATTACAAAACCTAGACCAATTAGAAGCAATTTATGAAAAATCATATGAAACCATCATGGGTAACTGTGATACACACGTATTTTTAGGAAGTAACTCTTATAAAACAGTAGAATATTTCTCGAAAGCATTAGGTGAAAAAACTATTTTCAGGCAGAGTAAATCAACCAACCGTGATAAGCATTGGCATAAACAGGGATTTAGCGATTCGGAACAATTAATGGCAAGAGCTTTAATGACACCAGACGAACTTCGTAGAATGGATAACGATTTATGTATTATTTATGAAAAAGGAATTAAACCAGTAAAAGCAAAGAAATATTATCACTTTACTCATCAAAAAATGTACAAAGAATTACAAGCACATCGCTTAAACCATAATGAATTTGATGCTGGAGTAAGAGGAGAATGGAGAAAATACAATCCATACAATCCATATGTACCAGAAACAGATAAAAAGGCAGCTGAAAATTTAAAAGTGGAATCACTAGATGACCTATTTGAAGACAATTTAGACGAAAAAGAGCAAAAAGATTCAAAGAATTTCACACAAAATGAAACAATAAAAGAAAATCCAATAGAAAAATCAGGATTAGAATTCGAATTAGACCTAGAAAAAAATAACGCAGAGAATTCAATAGCAAATGAACCATTAATGATTGAAGAACTAGAAGAGACCAATAAACAAACAGAAACAAACGATAAAAATACTAAAGAGCCAGCCATTGATTTACTAGACTTTGATGACTTCGATAGTCCAACTCTTCCACAAGAAGAAGAAAAACCACAACTATTTACTGAAGACATCCAAAAAGAACTAGAAGCCAAATTCGACGAACTATTTGGCCCAATGGAATAAATTAAAAAATCCGCTATAGCGGATTTTTTTGCTTTAAAAAGTGTTACTCTTACAAAGAAAAAACAAAATAAACAGATAATTTTTTAAAGTAAAATATAAAACAAATGTTCAAAAACTATTGACTTTTTAAATTAAAGCCAGTATAATCAAAAAAAGAAAATCGAAAACTCGAAATAATTATCAATGCAAAATGGAAACATATTTGTATTATGGAAGGAATGAAATAAAAAATGAAATTTGTTCATATAGCGGATATGCATTTTGATATGCCATTTCGCCTGCTAAGTGATAGAGCAGACTTAGGGGAAATTCGAAGGCTAGACCAAAGAAAAGCCTTCAAAAAAATAATCGATTACATCAAACAAAATGAAATTCCATATTTATTCATAGCAGGGGATTTATACGAAGAAGAATGCATTCGTGAAAGTACAATTGCCTATATAAATAATTTATTCTGTGAAATTCCAAACACCAAAATATATATTGCACCAGGAAACCACGACCCATATATAAAAAATTCTTATTATGCTACTTTTCCATGGAATAATAATGTCACAATTTTCAAGGGAAAAGTACAAAAAATTGAAAATGAAGATGCTATCATATACGGTTATGGCTTTGAAGATTTTTATGTGCAAAATTCTCATATAGAAGAAATTCAAATTGAAAATAAAGAAAAAATTAATATTCTACTAACACATGCAAACCTAGATGGAAGCGATAAAACAGGCAGGGACTATAATAATCTATCTTCCAAAAAGCTCAAAGAAATTGGGTTTGACTACATTGCCCTTGGGCATATTCATAAAAATAATTTAGAAGAGCATACTAACATAGTTTATCCAGGTTCAGTTATCTCCCAAGGTTTCGACGAATTAGGTGCGCACGGAATGGTTGTAGGGAACCTTACAAAAGAAAATCTTAAGTTAGACTTTATTCCTTTAGACGAAAAAGAATTAAAAGAAATAGAATTAGATATTACACCAATAAAAACAATAGAAGAATTACTAGAAAAAATAGAGTTATTAGAGTTGGAAGAAAATATATTATATAAAATAACATTAATAGGAAAAAGAAATTTTGAAATTAATCTATATAAGTTAATCAAGCAAATAAATCAAAAAGAAATTATCAAAGTCAAAAATAAAACCAAATTAGGTTATGAAATAGAAAAAATAGCGCAAGAAGCTACTACATTAAGGGGAATATATGTAAAAGAAATATTAGATAAAATGGAAAAAGAACCAGAAAATAAGGAAATGTTAGAAAAAGCGCTAGAAATAGGATTAGAAGTATTATCTTAAAAATAAATAAAATAAGTAACCTATTAGATGAGGAGAAAAACACTTGAAAATAAAAAATTTAAAAATTAATCATTTTGGAAAGCTAGAAAACAAAGAAATTCAATTTACAGACCATATCAATATAGTGCAAGGTAGCAACGAAAGTGGAAAATCAACACTATTAAAATTTATTGCAAATATCTTTTATGGCACATCCAAAAATAAAAAAGGAAAAGAATTTTCTGATTATGATAGATATAAGCCATGGTCACAAGAAGAATTTTCAGGAAAATTAACATACTGCTTAGATAATGGAACAGAGTATGAAGTATTTCGTGACTTTAACAAAAAAAATCCAATTATTTATAATGAACAATTAGAAGATATTTCAAAACAATTTACCATTGACAAAACCTATGGAAATCAATTTTTTATAGAACAAACAAAGGTAGAAGAAAACATGTTTTATTCTACTTTAGTTTCGATGCAACAAGAAGTAAAATTAGAGCAAAATGTGCAAAATGCTATGGTACAAAAAGTAGCTAATTTAACAGGTACAGGAGATGACAACATATCATATAAAAAAGCAATAGAAAAAATCAATAAAAAGCAAGTCGAAGAAATAGGAACAATACGTTCACAAGGAAGACCAATTAATTTAGTAAAAGAAGAAAAATTTAAAATACAAGATGAAATAGGTAGGTTAGAAGAATATAAAGAAAGAAAACAAGAAATAGCAAAAGAAAAAGAAGAAAAGCAAGAAGAAATAAAAAAAATAGAAGAAATACTCAAACTAATTAGAAAAGTAAAACTGATAAAAGAAAATGAAAAACTAGAAGAAGAAAAAATAAAGGTAAATGAAAACCTAAAACAGAGTCAAGAACAAAGAAAAAAAGAATTAGAAGAAAAAATAAAAGAATTACAAAAGCAAGAAATGCAAAATAAAGAAGAAAAGTCTTTACCAGAAAGCAAAAATAAAAAGAACATTAGTGTTATTCTATTGATATTAGGTATTTTATTAGAAATAATTACTATTCTTTTCATCAAAAACGCTATATTCATAGGCATTTTAACATCTGCTATTATAGCTTGTTTCATATGGTATTTATTAGAAAGAAATAACAAAAAACAAGAAGCAAAGCAAATAAAAGAAAAAAATAAAAAACAAACCGAAGAAATAAAAAATCAAATAGGAAACATACAGGCAGAAATTAATGTTTTACAAAATAATATGGAAGAACAAGAAAAACAAATGAATAGTCAAAAAGAACAAATAGCGCAACATATAAAAATAGAAAAAGAAAAATTAAAACAAGAGACTCAAGAAAAAGAAATACTAGAAAATATATTTGAAACCTCTAATATTAGTTTGCAGCTACAACAAAAAGAAGAAGAAAAAAATCGTAAAACACTAGAATATCATTCATTAGAATTAGAAGAAAATACAATAAATCCACAATTAGAAAAAATAGCATTATTGGAAGAAAAAATAGAAGAATTAAAGAAAAGAGAAACAGAATTAGAAGAAAACAACAAAGCAATCGAACTAGCAAAAGAAGTTCTAGAAACAGCTTATCAAAAAATGAAACAAAATGTTACACCAAAGCTAACAGAAAAATTGTCACAAAATATTAACAAAATATCAAAAGGAAAATACACAAAAGTAAGCCTAAATGAAGAAAATGGGCTTATGGTAGAAAAAGATAATGGAGAATATATCGAAGCAGAAAAACTAAGCATAGGAACTATAGACCAACTATACTTATCTTTACGTTTAGCTATGGTAAAAGAATTAACAGAGGAATCTATGCCAATTATCTTAGATGAAGCTTTTGCTTATTATGATGAAGAAAGGCTAAAAAATATTTTAAACTACTTACATACCGAATTTTCAAATCATCAAATCATTATTTTTACTTGCACAAATCGAGAAAAAGAAATAGCAGAAAAATGTAGTATAGAACACCAAGTAATACAATTATAAAAAAATCACACTATCAAGTGAAAATCATAATTGACAATATAGGAAAAGCATATTATAATAAGGTATAACACAATTTCATAGTACTTAATTCTAATTAGAAGGAGGAAAATATGGAAATAGCAGCAAAAATAGTGGAGGCATTTGAAACAGAAAAAAAGCGATTTTTAAACGAAATGGGAAGAGAACTTATTAGTTACCAGTTAGACACAGCAACGAAAAAACAGCTATATAACAATTTAGTGCGGGAATGTAAGAGCATCGATTTGAAAAAAATGCAAGTAACAGATTTAAATTGGGAAAAACCAATAGAAATTCAGAATACAAATGACCTGCTAATGGCAGTAGGGGTCTACTACACAAAAATAAGAAATGTATTCATCAAACAATTCAAAGTGTTTCAAGACCCTTTTAAAACTATTATTATATCACATGAGAAAAAAGTAACTGCAATATTAGATGAATACATCTAAATATTTTTACTAAAAAATAAAATCGTTTTACAAATAGGAAAACTACCTTTCTACGAAAAGGTGGTTTTTCTATTGAATAAATCAAAAAAATATAGTATAATAACAAGGTAAAAAACAAACAAGGAGAAAATAAAGAAGGAGAATATTTATGTTTGACAAATTAGAAACAGTAGAAAAGCGTTATGAAGAATTAACAGCCAAAATTAGTGACCCAGAAGTCATTGCAAGAACTAATGAATGGCGTGATTATATGAAAGAACATGCAGAAATAGAACCAGTTGTACAAAAATATAGAGAATATAAAAAAGCAAAGCAAGCTTATGAAGAAGCAAAAGAAATGATGAACGACCCAGAAATGAAGGACTTAGCAGAAGAAGAAATGTTAGCAAACAAAGAATTAATGCCAAAAATTGAAGAAGAATTAAAAATTCTATTAATTCCAAAAGACCCAGACGATGACAAAAACGTTATATGTGAAATTCGTGGTGGAGCAGGAGGAGAAGAAGCAGCTTTATTTGCAGGAACACTATTTAGAATGTATAGCATGTATGCTGAAAAAAAACATTGGAAACTAGAGGTAGTAAATGAAAACGAAACAGGATTAGGCGGTTACAAAGAAATTTCATTCATGATAACAGGAAAAGGAGCCTTCAGTAGACTAAAATTTGAAAGTGGTGTGCACCGTGTGCAACGTGTGCCAGACACTGAAAGTAGTGGAAGAATTCATACATCAACAGCAACCGTTGCCGTACTTCCAGAAGTAGAAGATGTAGAAATTGATATAAATCCTGCTGATATTAGACTGGAAGTATATAGAGCTTCTGGTGCAGGTGGACAACACGTTAATAAAACATCATCCGCAGTAAGACTAATCCACGTTCCAACAGGAATAGTAGCAGAATGCCAAACCGAGCGTTCCCAAGTACAAAATAGAGAATATGCTATGAGATTACTTCGTTCTCGTTTATATGAAATGGAAAAGCAAAAACGTGATAGTGAAATCGCAAACGAAAGAAAAAGTCAAGTAGGTTCAGGAGATAGAAGTGAAAAAATTCGTACATACAATTACCCACAAGGCCGTATAACCGACCATAGAATTGGTTTTAACGTATACCAATTTGAAGACTTCCTAAACGGAGACTTAGACGAAATGATAGATAACCTAATAGCAGCTGACAGAGCCGAACGCCTAAAGGGTGAAGAATAAAAACTTGGAAATTTTATAAAATAAAAAAGCACCTAAACATTGTTTAAGTGCTCTTTTATTTAGTGAAAAAATAGTCAACATTACGCAATAAAATGAATCTCGGAAGTTCCTGCTCCATAGGCAGAACGATGCATAGTAGAAAAATCTTTTACAACGTAAAGCTCAGCTATAATGAAAAATGTGAAAGTAATGTAATAGTGATAAGATGCAATATTATTCTCATTTTCATCAAAAGAATAGGTTATATCGCTACTTGAGGATACCTTATTTCCTTCATCGTAGGAAATTTTTCTTACATCCTCTCTTTTTTGAAACTCATCAAACCGATTCTTACTAAGAATAATTAATACATGTTCTGTTTCTGCAAGCTTCATTTCCTCTAAAAGCAAAGTCTTAATATCCTTTTCTGATTGAATAGTAACAAGTTCCATATCATATTCCTCCTTAACAAATACGTTTACGAGTAATAACAAAATTTATGAAAATAGTATAACATAAAATGATTTTGTTTTCAACACTGATACATAATAACTAAAATCCGCTATAGCGGAAACAAAAAATAATAAAACAAATAACAAATGTAAAAGTGCATAACCTATTTTTCAAAAAATAAGCATAAAAATAAGCTTTTACAATACAATAATAAAAAAGCTTATGTAGGGAGTGGAACGATTGGATTATTTAATCAAAACAACACTAATTGGTTTATTCTTTGGAACCTTTGGAACAACTATTGGAGGTATAATAGGAGTATGTTTCAAAAAAACATCCAATAAATTCTTAAGTTTTGTTCTAGCATTTGCCTCTGGCTTAATGTTAGCCATCATCTGTTTTGACTTAATACCAGAAGCAATGGAAATGGCAAGCATCCTAAATGTGTTAGTTGGTATTATGTTTGGAGTCCTTACCATGATTATTTGTGACATCATAGTACAAAATAAATTTAATAAAAATCCCGTAAGAAAAAATACAGCAAGTAGCCTATTAAAAACAGGAATTATAGTCAGCATAGGTATTGCATTGCATAACTTTCCAGAAGGTCTAGCTATTGGTTCAGGATTTGGTGCATCCATAACATTAGGTTACTCACTTGCCATAGCAATTTGCCTTCACGACATACCAGAAGGAATATCCATGGCAGTTCCAATGAAAAATGGAGGAATGGGAAAAATAAAAGTAGTCATCTATGTCATACTATCTGGAGTAACCACAGGAATAGGAGCCTTCTTTGGCGCATTAGTAGGTGGAATTTCAAAAGAAGTAATTAGTATATGTTTAAGCTTTGCAGCAGGAGCCATGTTATACATCGTATCAGGCGAATTAATGCCAGAATCCAATAGCTTGTACCGTGGTAGAATGACAGCTGTAGGCAACATATTTGGCTTCCTACTAGGAATGCTAGCAATGACACTTTAAGTGCCTCTTTAGGGATGTTTCCTAAAGAGACATTTTTTTTAAAATTATTAGCATAATTAAATAAAAGTTGGTATAATAAAAAGGAACAAGAAACGGAGGAAAAAGATTATGAAAATCATGTTTATTTGTACAGGAAATATATGCAGAAGTGCTATGGCAGAAGGAATGCTAAAAAAAATGTTGCAAGAAGAAAAAATAGAGACAGAAATTTGCTCTTGTGGAATTTATGCAGAAACAGGAGATGAAGCAACTTATAATGCAATCGATGCTATGAAAGACTATGATGTAGATATTACATCTCATAAAGCGACCAACATTAGAGATTCTAAAATAAAAGAAATGGATATAATCTTATGTGCAACGAACTCTCACAAACAAAATGTACTATATATATATCCAGAACTAAAAGGAAAAGTTTATACTATGAAAGAATATGCTGGCATAGATAAAGAAGGACAAGATTTAGATATTAAAGACCCTTGGGGTTATGATTTAAATGTATACAAGCATTGTGCAAAAGAAATAAAGGAATGTTTAGAAAAAATAGTAGAAAAACTAAAAAAATAATAAGAACAAATTTTTTGTAAAAATTTTGAATGTTCGCTAGACAAAGAATGAAAAATAAGATAGACTAGGTAACATAGAAAATGAGAAAAGCAGATGTGGTTGCCTCCTATAAGGAGGTGAGGCTTATGATAGAAACAGTTTTATTAAATATAATATACATATTATTTTATGCTTTAATAGAAATGACTATCATTGCCGTAGCCTTAATAATAGCAATCGTTATTATTCTGAGCAAAAGCAAATAAACCAATAAAAAACAACACATCTAGCTTCCCTGGCAATGTGTTGTTTTAACATATAAACAGGCAACCACGTTTGTGGTTTCTCATTTTCTACCTACATTATATAACAAATAACACATCATGTCAAGAATAATAAAGTAGTAAAAGAATAACCTAAAATCAAATATAAAAACCAAAAAATTAGAAAAATATTATATTTTCTTTAAAACCCAGAAAGGAATGAAATAAAAATGCAAGAACTAATAGAAGGGCTAAACAATAAACAAAAAGAAGCAGTGCTAGCAACAGAAGGGCCATGCCTTGTCATTGCAGGAGCAGGAAGCGGAAAAACAAAAGTATTAACCCATAAAATTGCCTATCTAATTGCAGAAAAAAACATTGCACCATGGAATATATTAGCCATCACCTTTACCAACAAAGCAGCCAATGAAATGAAAGAGAGAATTGAAAAATTAGTAGGAGATGCAGCAAAAAATATATGGATGGGAACATTCCACTCTATTTGTGTGCGCATATTAAGAAAATACATAGACCGCATCGGCTTTGACACTTCTTTCCTTATATTCGATACAGCAGACCAAAGAACACTAATGAAAGAATGTTTAAAAGCACTTAACATAGATGATAAAATGTTTACGGATAGAAGCGTTCTAGCCGAAATTAGCAATGCAAAGAATGAAATGCTTGAGCCAAAAGCATATTGCGTAAAATATGCAGGCGACTTTAGAAAAGAAAAAATAGGGGAAATCTATACTCTATATCAAAAACGTCTAAAAGAAAATAATGCTTTAGATTTTGATGACATCATCAATTACACAATAAAAATATTAACCGAAAATCCAGATGCCTTAGAATACTATACAGACAAATTTCAATATGTTTTAGTAGATGAATATCAAGATACCAACAAAGCGCAATTTACCTTAGTAACCATCCTTGCATCAAAATACGGAAACATTACTGTAGTAGGAGATAACGACCAAGGAATTTATAGCTTTAGACGGAGCAGACATTTCAAATATTCTAAACTTTGAAAAAGACTTTCCAGGAACGAAAATCATCAAATTAGAGCAAAACTATCGTTGTACACAAAATATCTTAAAAATAGCAAATGCAGTCATCAAAAACAATGAAGTAAAATACGACAAAAAATTATGGACAGAAAACGAAGAAGGAAATCTTCCATGCATCTACCAAGGAGACGACGAATACGACGAAGCAAGATACATTGTAGAGCAAATCAATCACCTAAAAAGAGAAGAATACTTTGAATACTCCGATTTTGCTATTCTATATCGTATGAACTCTCAATCAAGAGCAATTGAGGACATATTAAGAAGAGAGGACATTCCTTACAAAATAGTAGGTGGCTTAAAATTCTATGAAAGAAAAGAAATAAAAGATGCCATCAGCTATTTACGTTTAATTGCCAATCCATCAGACAATATTTCTTTAAAAAGAGTAATTAACGAGCCAAAGCGTGGCATTGGAAAAACAAGTTTAGATAATATCGAAGAAATTTCATATCAAACGGGACTTTCAATGTATGAAGTAATCAAAAAAGCAGGAGAGTACGGGCTAAATCGTGTAGCTGTAAACGCAAAAGAATTTATCGATTTAATTGAAGAAATGAGACAAAAGCAAGAAGAATTAGAAATTTCTGAACTACTTCAAATGGTATTAAAGCAAAGTGGTTATATAAAAGCCCTAGAAATAGAAAACACAGTAGAAGCAGAAAGCAGGCTTCAAAACATAGAAGAATTAGTAACCGTTGCCATGGAATTTGAGGAAGAATTTGCAGACAATTCTTTAAATGAATTCTTAGAAAGCATTAGTTTGTCAAGCGATGTTGATAGCTTAGAAGATACAGATAATAGTGTTACTTTAATGACTCTTCATAGCGCCAAAGGGCTAGAATTCCCAGTTGTATTCTTAGTAGGAATGGAAGAAGGAATCTTCCCTGGCTATAAATCTATTGGAGAACCAAAAGAGTTAGAAGAAGAAAGACGTTTGTTTTACGTAGGAATTACTAGAGCAAAGCAACATTTACACTTAACCTGTGCAAAGCATAGGACCATTTTTGGCTCTACTAGTTATAATGCCATTTCTCGTTTTGTAAGAGAAATACCAGAAGAAAATCTAGAAGGCTATCAAGATTTAGAAAGTAAGCAAGAAGAAACGTTTGAAGACAGCAATTATGGTTGGTCTTATGGAACAAATTATGCAGGAAAAGTAAAAACGTACAAATTTGAAGAAACGTCAAATGGCTATGCAGTAGCATCAAGCATAAATACAGATACATCAAAAGCAACAGGAAATACCAATGGTTTTGCTTTTAGAACAGCAGAAAGTTTCTTAAATTCTTTAAATAAACCATCACAGGAAGTAGACATTTCAAAATATAAAGCAGGAATGAGAATATATCATAAAAAATTTGGAGAAGGTACAATAAATAGCATTGAACAAGAAGGAGAAGATGCAAAAGTAGACATCAACTTCGACAAAGCAGGTCATAAACGTTTAATGGCAAAATATGCAGGATTAGAAATTATAGAATAGGAGAAAAATATGAAAAAAATAATGGTAGATATGGACGATGTAATATGTGATGGAGGTTTCTTAAGCTTAGTAAACCAATTTTTAGGAACAAATTATCAAAAAGGAGACATTAAAACATACTATATTCAAGACTTAATACCAAAAGAAAAATATCCAGAATGGATGGAATTTTTTAACACAAAAAACGTATATGATTTTTGTGAAATGCTTCCAGATACATATGAAGTATTAGAAAAATTATCTAAAAAATACGAAATCTATATTGCAACAGCTTACATATTCCGTGACAATGAAGAATATTCTGCTAATAATCTAAAAAATAAATTTGAATATTTGTATGAGCATTTACCATTTATTTCACCAGATAATTATATATTCACTACCAATAAAGAAATCATTGATTGTGACATAAAAATAGATGATAAATTATCTAATCTGAAAGGGAAAGCAGAGACAAAACTACTATTTACGGCATATCACAATACAGAAATACCAAAAGAAGAATTAGAAAAACAAGGAGTTCTTCGTGTAAATAGTTGGAAAGAAATCGAAGCATTGTTATATAAATAAAGAAAAATGTAATGTAAAAATAAAAAGATTCTCTACTATAGTAGGAATCTTTTTATTTTTACAAAAACAAGTATAAAACCACAAAAAAAGGAAACACTAATACAAATTGCGAAAAGAAAGGAAGAAAAATATGGCAAACCTAACACAAATAGAATTACAAAATTTAAGACACCTAATAGGAGTGCACGAAACCTCATACCAAAAATTAAACACCTACGCATCACAAGCAGTAGACCCACAAATCAAGCAAATGTTTACAAAATCAGCCCAAGATGCCCTAAACACAAAACAAAAACTAATGTCATTTTTAAATAACTAAAAGAGAGGAGAAAAAATATGGATGAAAAAACCATGGTAAACGATATTTTAAATAATGTAAAAGCAAGTCTTACTACATATCAAAATGTTATTTCAGAAACAGAAAATATGCAGTTAAGGCAAACAATTCAACAAATACGTAATAACGACGAAAGTTTTCAATATGAACTATTCAAAGTAGCACAAACAAAAGGTTATTATAAACCAGCACAAGCAGCGAGCCAATCAGAAATTCAAAACGTAAAAAATGAACTTCAATAAAATATTTGTAACATAGGGGACGTTTCCTTTTGTATCAAACGTCCCCATTATGTTGCAATTAATATGGTACATTTTGAAAAAGGAAGCATAAGGAACAAAAAAAGAGATAATGCTACGGAAATACGAAAAAACGTCAAAAATAGCCAAAAATAAACTTTGTAAAAAAAGATAAAATTATATAAAATTACTCTATCAATTTAGGAAAAAAGTTAGGAGTTGTTTCAAATAAGTACAATCAAAAAAACCATTGTTCATATACGAACTTGGACAAAATTTAGTATATTAATTATCTTAGCTGCTTTTTTGATGATAGGGGCAATTTCTTATATCTATAAACCAATTTATAGTGTTAGCTTACATGGAGAATTTATTGGATATAGTGAAAATAAAAGCAAATTGCAACAAAGAATTAATGAGTACATAGAAAAAGGAAACGGAGGAAATATTGCTTTTGTAGAGGTAAATGAATTACCAGAATATAAACTTTGTTTCTTGAAAAAAGAAGTTCCTACCAATGATGAAGAAATATTTAATAAAATAGTAGAAAAAGGGCAAGCTTATTACAAATACTATGCTATTTGTATTTCAAATGAAGAAAAAGCCTATGTATCTACATTCGAACAAGCAGAACAAGTTGTAAATGAATTAAAAAATAAAGATAGTAATAATAAAAATGAATTATCCATTATAGAAAAATATGAAACAGAAGCTAAAGAGCTAGCAACAGTAGAAAAATGTGTGGCAGATTTATATGAAAAAAAAGTAGTTGTACAATCATCTTATACAATTGCTGCAACAGGAATGAATACATCTAGTAAAAAAATAGATTTAGGAATTTCATTAATTAGACCTGTTTCCGGAACAGTAACTTCTAGGTTTGGTGCAAGATGGGGAAGAAGCCACAAAGGAATTGATATTGGCGCTCCAAAAGGTACCGCAATTAAAGCAGCAGCAGCAGGAACCGTAACACTAGTACAATATGGTTATGGTGGAGGTTACGGAAACCATGTTATTATCTCTCATGGAAATGGAGTAGAAACATTATATGGTCACTGCACAACATTAAATGTAAAAGTAGGGCAAAAAGTATCGCAAGGGCAAGTAATTGCAACAGTAGGTAGCACAGGAAATTCAACAGGAAATCACTTACACTTAGAAATTAGAGTAAATGGAGTAGCACAAAATCCACAAAATTATTTATACTAACATATAGAATTAATTTATCAAATAAAAAAACGAGAATGTCTTATCCAAAAATGGTATGACATTCTCATTTTTTTAAGAATAAATTACTGTTTTAAAAAATGTTTCATTCCAATGCGAATTGCATTATGTTTCATAATTAATTTTCCATTCTCAGAAAGTTTGCTAACAAAAATGGAAGAATGGCTTACAAAAGTAGCAAACTCTGTAATGCAAGAGAACAGTTTCTTAAGATGTGGATAAGCAAGATTAATATTACTTAGCACAAGATAATAAATATCTTGGTATTCATATAATAAAACTTTCTCTGCTAAATGCATTGAATTAAAGTGATTCTCTTCAAAAAAGGAAAGAAAAGCACAATAATCTTCAAAACTACTAAAAGAATAAACTACTTGTGCTGCATCAGTATTGCTTAATTTCCTTTTAATATGTACTTTTTTCTTTGGATTACTCCTAATTTTTTCTGGAAGACTTCTTGTAACAGTTAATATAAAATCTCCTCCCGCCATTGCCAAAGCTTCTATGCGAATTAAATAATCCTTAGTAGTAAAGCCAATTTCTTTTTCTGCTTCTTCTAACATATCAAAAAACAAATCTTGTGACTCGATAGAATTTGACATGAAAGAATGAAAATCAATATCTTTTTTCACTAAATCTTCATGGCTTAAGGTAATTCTAATTTTATCTTCATTTAACTTTTCAAAGCGCATTTACGTTCATCCTCCTAATTGTTTATAATTCTATTATAACATTATATTCGCTCAAAGAAAATGAGTAATATTTGGTAATTATTATATGATATGAAATTTATTTTAAAAAGGTACTATTCAATATAACATATAAAAATAAAAAAGTAAAATAAAAAATTCAAAAAAAGCAAAAATAATTTGCTTTTTTTGCCTGCTTTCCTTGAAAAAAAGCAAAAATGCATATATAATAGGAACGATAGAAAACAAAAGAACAAAGAAAGGAAGTAAAAAATATGGCTACAAGAGAAAAAAATATATGGATTTTATTAATATTTATATTATCAGGACTAGTAATAGGGGGACTACTAGGGGAACTTGCAGGAAAAGTGGATTTCTTATGGTGGCTTGGCTATGGACAAAGTTTTGGGCTAACCTCTCCTATTGAACTAGACCTAAATATTGTACAAATATCGTTTGCACTATTATTCAAAATTAATATTGCTAGTATCATTGGTATGATTATTGCAATTTTAGTGTACCGTAAAGTGTAAAACAAAATAGGGGCTTAAGGAAAGGAAAAAAATGTTATCAATCAAACAATTACCAAATTCAGAAAGGCCCTATGAAAAATTAGAAATGTATGGTGAAAAAGTATTATCTAACTCAGAATTACTTGCCATCATTTTAAAAACAGGAACAAAAGAACAAACAGCAGTAGGATTAGCGCAAAATATTTTAGCTTTGCAAGGAAAAGAAGATATTAGAAGTCTACAAGAAATTCCTTTACAAGAACTAAAACAAATTAAAGGAGTGGGAAGAGTAAAAGCAATTCAAATAAAAGCAGTATGTGAACTTGCTAAGCGTATGGCAAAACCACTTGATTTAAATGTATGTATCAAACAACCAAAAGATGTTGCAAACCTACTGATGGACGAGCTAAGGTACGAAAAAAGAGAAGTCGTAAAAATTCTAATATTAAATACAAAAAATATTGTGCAAAAAATAGTAGATATTGCAATTGGCAATACATCTTCTGCAACTATCGATATAAAGCAAATTTTTGAAGAAACAATAAAAATAGGAATGAGTAAGGTTATTTTAGTGCATAATCATCCTAGTGGGGATGCTACTCCTAGTATGCAAGACATAGAATTAACGAATCGCTTAGAAAAAGCAGGCAAATTATTAGACATACAATTACTAGACCATATTGTTATAGGAGATGGCATTTTTCAAAGTATTTTTACCAATAGACAACAAAAGATAAAAGAGCAAAAAGCAAATATCTAACTAAAAAAGGAGAAAAATAAAATGAAACTATTTTCAATTAAAAGTAAAGATATTGGAATTGACTTAGGAACAGCAAATACTTTAGTTGCCCTAAGAGGAAAAGGAATTGTTCTAACAGAACCATCGGTCGTTGCCATCGATAGAAAAACGAATCGAATTTTAGCAACAGGTCATGAAGCAAAGGAAATGCTTCGGACGAACACCAGGCGAAATTAAAGCCGTAAGGCCTTTAAAAGATGGAGTTATTGCAGACTTCACAGCAACACAATTAATGCTAAAAAATTTAATTGCAAAAGTATGTCAAAGGTACAATGTAATTAGGCCAAGAGTTGTAGTAGGTGTACCATCTGGCATTACAGAAGTAGAAGAAAGAGCAGTAGAAGAGTCTGTGTTGCAAGCAGGTGCCAAAGAAGTATATTTAATTGAAGAGCCAATGGCAGCTGCAATTGGTGCAAATTTAGATGTAGCAGAACCAAGTGGAAGTATCATTGTTGATATTGGCGGAGGAACCACAGAAGTAGCAGTCATTTCCTTAGGGGGAATTGTAGTAAGCCATTCTTTGCGAGTAGCAGGAGATGAACTAGACCAAGATATTGTAAACTATATAAAAAAAGAAATGAACTTAGCCATTGGCGAAACTACAGCAGAACAAATTAAAATGCAAATTGGATGTGCACTTCCACTTATGGCAGATACACCAATGGAAATAAGAGGTAGAGACTTAACTACAGGTTTACCTCGTAATATTGAAATTTATTCTTCTCAAATACAAGATGCAATGGAAGAATCGATTTCTGAAATTGTAGATAGTGTAAAGCAAACTCTAGAAAAAACACCACCAGAGCTTGCATCAGACATCATGGAAAAAGGTATTACCTTAGCAGGTGGAGGAGCTTTAATTAAAAACTTAGATAAATTGCTTAGTATAAAAACAGGAATGCCAGTATATATAGCAGAAAACCCTTTACAATGTGTTGTAAAAGGAACAGAAAAAACAATTGAAGATTTAGAAAGACTAAAAACAGTTTTAATCAATGCTAGAAGAAGACGTTAAAAAAAGAAAGGTAGGAAGAAAGGCGTGCTTAAAAACAAAAAAGCCAGCAAAATAGGAATTATTATAACCATTATTATTCTTGTTATTATTGTAATGGTATCCAATATTCAAATTGACAATGTTACCTATGTAGAAAATGGATTAGGCATTATTGTTATGCCAATCCAAAACGGACTTACCTACCTAAAAAATTGGATTTTTGGAAACAATACATTCTTTACCAACATTAACAATTTACAAGAAGAAAATAAACAATTAAAAGAAAAAAACAGTGAGCTAGAACAATCTTTAAGAGAACTAGAAATTATCAAATCAGAAAACGCCACTTTAAAAGAATACGTTAACCTAAAAGATAAATACACAGATTATGAAACCATTCCGGCATATGTAATTCAAAAAGACATCAGTAACTACAGCGATGCAATGATTATTAACATTGGAACAAAAGATGGTGTAGATGTAAATATGCCAGTCATTTCAGATCAAGGATTGGTAGGGCACATTATTTCTGTAACAGACAGTACAGCAAAAGTACAAACAATTATAGATACCGCAAGTACAATCAGCTGTGTAATTACAACTTCTAGAGATATAATGATTGCAAGAGGTACACTAGAAAAAGATTCCTCATTAAAAGCAACATTTATTCCAACAGAAGCAACAATTTTTGAAGGAGATAAAGTAGAAACCTCTGGTTTAGGAGGAATTTATCCAAAAGGAATTCATATAGGAACTATAAAAAAAGTAGTAAATACACAAAACATCACAGACCGTTATGCCACAATACAAACAGCAGTTGACTTTGCAAAATTAGAAACAGTATTAGTAATTACCAACTAAAAATAAACAATAATGGCATTTATACTCATAAAAAGGTAATAAAACAGAAAAGATAGGAGAAAGGAAAAATGAAAAAAGCAATAACCATTATCGTTCTAATCATAAGTTTTTTAATTTTATACTTTCTTCAAGTTAACTTTTTCTCATGGTTTACCATTGCAGGAATAAAGCCAAATCTTTTTATTATTTTTGTTTTATTTATTAGCCTGTTTGCAGGCATGAAAATAGGCATTTCTTTTGGAATTCTCATAGGTTTATTTTTAGATATCATAATAGGTAAAAGTATTGGAGCATCTGCCATTATGTTTGGTGTAATTGGGCTAATTGGTGGTTACTTCGATAAAAACTTTTCAAAAGAAAGTAGACTTACCATTATGCTAATGGTCATAGGAAGCACCTGTATATTTGAAATAGGAAATTACCTATTACAAATCATTCAATTATCAATATATATTGAAATATTACCATTTATCCGTACATTATTAATTGAAACACTATATAATGCAATTTTAACTATTATTTTATATCCAATCATGCAGAAGTTAGGTTATAAAATAGAAGACACTTTTAAAGAACAAAAGATTTTAACAAGATATTTTTAGAAAAGGTAACAGGAGGTGACTAGTTTGAATAACAGAGACACAAAAGTGAAACTAAGATATAACATAGTATCAACATTCATATATCTAATTGGCATTGTCTTACTTATTCAGCTATTTAACCTTCAAATTGTACATGGAGAAGAATATAGGGAAGAATCAAACACTAGGCTAACAAGAGAAAGCACCTTAGAAGCGGCAAGAGGAAACATATTAGACCAATCTGGAAATAAGCTAGCAACTACTACTTTAGGTTACAGCCTAGAATTATATAAAACCAAAATAGATACACAAACTTTAAATAATACCTTATTAAAAATAACACAAATCCTAGAAGAAAATGGGGATGCCTATGTAGACACATTGCCACTTACAGTAGAACCTTTTCAATTTACCATAGAAGAAGAATCACAAAAAAAATGGAAAGAAGAAAATGACATAGAAGCAAACAAAACGGCAGAAGAATGCTTTAACATCTTAAAAGAAAAATATAAAATTACCAACGAAAACACGCAAGAAGCACGAAAAATCATGACACTTCGCTATTACATTTCACAAAATGGTTATAGTAGTACAAGGTCAGTAGAATTAGCAAGTGGTTTAAAAGAAACAAGCATTGCCAAGCTTAGTGAACAAAATGCAGAATTTCCAGGAATTAATATTACAACCAAAGCAATTCGAAATTACCCTTCTGGTAGTTTAGCTTCCCATATATTAGGTTATATAGGAAAAATTAGTCCAGAAGAATATAAAGAGAAAAAAGACCGTTACACGCAAAATGATATAATAGGAAAAACAGGTATTGAATATATAATGGAAGACTACTTAAAAGGCACAAATGGTATTAGGCAAATTGATATGGCAGTAGATGGTACCATTACTGATGAATATATAGCAGAAGAAGCTATTAGTGGTTCCAATGTTATCCTAACCATTGATGCTAATCTACAACAAATAACAGAAAAATCATTAAAAGAAAATATCCAATCCATTGCTAACACAGAACATGTAGAAGTAACAGGAGCATCTGCTGTAGTAATGAAAGTCAAAACAGGGGAGATACTAGCAATGGCAAGTTATCCAGACTTTGAACCAAGTGACTTTGCGAACGGCATTACTACAGAAAAATGGAACTATTATACCAAAGAAGAAGAATCTAACTATGCAAAAATGCATCCTTTTGTAAATCGTGCTATATCTTCTCCATTTTCCCCAGGTTCTACTTATAAAATGGTAACCGCCATTACAGGCTTAGAGACTGGAGCTATTACGATAAACGAAAAAATTAACGATGTAGGAACTTATCGATTTTCTTCTGACTATAACCCAAAATGTTGGAATAAATCGGGGCATGGTTATTTAAATGTAACTAATGCCATTGTAAAATCTTGTAACTATTTCTTTTATGAAGTAGGAAATAGAGTAGGCATTGAAAATTTAGTAAAATATACCAAAGCATTAGGGTTAGGAAAGAAAACGGGAGTAGAATTACTAGGAGAAGAAGCAGGACACATAGCAAGCCCAGAAACCTCAAAACAATTTGGCGCAACTTGGACAGGCGGAAATGTATTATCGGCAGCCATAGGGCAAGAAAACAACAATTTCACAGCCATTCAAATGGCAAAATATACAAGTATATTAGCTAATGGAGGCAATGACATTGATGTAACCATCTTGAAATCCATTGTAGATGGTAATGGAAATGAAGTACCAAAACAAGAAATAGAGCAATATTTAAAAAATCGTTTAGGAATACAAGAAGAAACATCAGAAAAAGTAACATTTAGTGCGCAAAATTTAAAAGCCGTTTTAGAAGGAATGAAAGGAGTTACCACAGAATCGGGAGGAACAGCCTATTCCATCTTCCGAAACTTTAACATTGAAGTAGGAGGAAAAACAGGTTCTGCTCAAACAGAAAGAAAAGACGCTAATGGAAACGATATAACACATGCATGGTTTGTAGGCTTTGCACCATTTGATGAACCAGAAATTGCTATTGTCGTAATGATAGAAAATGGGCAACATGGTAGCAATGCAGCAGTTCCAGCAAGAGATATTATAGCAGAATACTTTGGCATGAATGCAAACCGTGTAACAGAAGATATGAGCGCAAAACCAAGTACACAAATACAAAATTAATCAAACAAGAAAAGGAGAATCGTAAAATGAAAAATTGTATTACCATTCAACTAAAGAAAGATGAAATTTGGATAAAAATTAGTGAAGAAGCAGAAGAAAAAGAAATAATAGAATGTCTAACACAAAAACTAGTAGACCTTAAAAAACTATATAAAGGCGATAAAACTCCTATTAAAGTAACAGGAAAAATATTAAAAAATAGGGAAATGGAAGAAATACAAGAAATCATTCGCAATAACATAGAAGTAGAAGTAGAATTTGAAAGCCCAAAAACATTAGGACTATATGGCATAAAAAAAGGATTCGAACAAGAAATAAAATCTTCAGAAACTACTTTTCATAAAGGCTCCTTACGTTCTGGTCAAAAAATAGAATTTGAAGGAAGTGTAGTTGTCATAGGAGATGTAAATGCTGGTGCAGAAGTCATTGCTAGTGAAAATATTGTCATTCTTGGAGAACTAAGAGGCTTAGCACATGCAGGGGCAAAAGGAAATAGAAAAGCAATTATTGCAACAAATAAAATAGATTGTCCACAAATTCGTATAGCAGATAAAATTAAAGAATTCGAAAAAAATGAAATAACAGAAAGTACACTAAGTTGTGCTTACATCAATGAACAAAATGAAATAACCGTAGAATAAAACAACAATACAATAAAAAGAAAGATAAGTAATGTTACTTATCTTTCTTTTTCATTAACTTAAAAGCAATAAAATCAGTGCAACATATAAATAAGTATCCTTTACGTCCTCTTGATAAAGAAAGAACAATAAAGCAATTAACAACAAATCATCAAAATGTAACTTAAGTCCAAAAAAATCAAAAAACTCTTCTGTATCCTTTTCTGTATTTTCAGGTTCGTGTTTTAAAGAATTAGCCTTTTCAGGTACAAAAGAAGAACCATGAAAATTTTGCTCCTTACTTTTCCTTAAATTACTAGGGGAATAAGCAGTTTCCTGAAAATGTACATCATTAGAAATAGTATTATGTAAAGAATTATAAGCAGAAGAATAAGGATAGGTTCTTCTAAAATTAGGAAAACCAAAAAAAGGATAAGGAGTTATCATTTTATTTTCTCACCACCCATTGGATTAAAATTTTCAATGATACTACCCATATTAAAAAGTTGAATATATTGGTCTACCTTCTGCTTTCTACTTGGCTTCAAATAAGGCTTTAAAGAAATTAACAAATTAGCTCTAGGGTTATTTTTTTGTTCATTCATTTTCTCCATAATTTGTTTTATTCTTAAAATAGTATTCATATCAATATTAGAAAAAGGGTTTGCATTTTCACTATCAGAAGAAACATTCTCATTTGAATGATTCTCTTTTTGAAAAGAAGATGTAAATTGTTCAAAATCTGGAAACATATCATCCTTCATACTACAATCACCTCATATAGCTATAATATGCGGAAACAATTACAATTGTTACAAAAAATATAACAATTGTAATAAAAATTTAATATTTTTTCTTGAAAGATAGCTTCCGTAAACGAAAAACAAAAAACCCTAAATTCATAAGAAAGAAAATACTTGAAAAACCAAAAATAATGTGAAAAAATATAGAAAAAATTATAATAAGGGAGAAATATACTCAAATAAAATGAAATATAAATGGAAAAAACAGGAATTATACATAAAAAGTTCAAAAAAAGTAACAAAACCATTGAAATATACTTCAAAATGAGGTATAATAAAGTATAGCGATAATAAAAAATATAAAAATATAGATAAAATTTAGGAGGAATTTCTATGTACAAAAAACAAACTAAAATAATAGCAGGTATGCTAGCTTTCATGCTAACAATAGCAAACTTTAGTGTTATCGGACAAGCATATGCAACAAGTCTAGAAAGCCAAAGCAAGCAAACAAATCATGCTAATGTAGAATTCGATAGCTATTTTGTAGAAAATGAACAAAAAGTTCATACTGCTACAAAAACCATAGGAGAAGAAAACTACTTATATGCAATGGTAAAAGTAAAAGAAGCAGGCTACTTAAAAAATGCTACCATAGCAGCAGAAGGAGCAAACTTTACAATACCAGAAGACATGCAAGCAGAAGCAGTATCAAAAGTACAAGCAAATAAGCTATATATGAATCAAATAAAAAATGGAAATACCGTAGAAATTGCAATTCCAATCCAAATGACACAAAATAACAGTATAAAACAAACACAACTAAACCAACAAAACAAAATTAAAATAACTGGTACCTATGTCGATGGAAAAGGAAACGAAAAGAAAATTGAAAAAGAAATTACGGTTTCTTTAGCATGGACAGCAGCAAAAGAAGCAGAGCTTACAATGCAAATTGCTAAATTTGTTCCATACAATGTAAATGAACAAAAAGGAGTATTATTACAAACCAACGTACAATCTTACTTAAAGGGCAATACCTTACCAGTAAAACAAAATAAAATAGAAATTTCTGTACCAAATATCAATGGAATAAAACCACAACAAATTAAAGTAGTAGCCAATACTACAGAAGCAACCAATGGAAATAAAGAAGGAGAAACCTTTACAACAGAAAACTACACATACAATGAAGAAACAAACATATTAACTATTCAAGTAAACAACGAAGCAAATAGCCAAGGAACAATTTCCTGGGTAAAAGAGGCAAAAGATGATTTTACTATTACTTACCTTTATCCAGAAGAAGCATTTGAAACAATCATAGCAGCAGAAGAAGGAGTAAAAGTTTCAATCCAAGCAAACAGTGAAATAACAACCTATACAGAAATAGAAAACAAAGTAGAAAAAAGTTATACAGGAGAAGTAACATTAAAAGATGCAATTAGCAACTTAGTAGATTTTACTATTCAAACCCAAACAGAAAACATCAGTAAGGGTCAAATGTATGCTAATTACAACATTAACAAACAAACAGAAACAGAATATAAACAAACTATAACAGCAAATATAAGCCTTGCAGAAGTAACAGAAAAAATAACTTTAGAACAAAAAGCAGATAACTTCACTACAAAACAAGGTAGCAAAATAGCAAGTGCAACTAATACATATTACAAAACACTTAGCATAGAAAAACAAACCTTTAACAAAATATTAGGAGAAGAAGGAAAAATTAATATCTATGTAGGAACCACATTAGTAGCTACCATAAACCAAGAAACCGAAGCAAATGCAGAAGGAAAATTAGAAATAAATTTAGCAGAACTTAATACAAACAATTTAACAATAGAAACAAGTAAACCACAAACAGAAGGAAAACTTGCAATTGAAATTGTAAAAGCAATAAAAGGAAATGTATCTCTTAGCCAAGCACAAGCCAAAGAATTAAACGCAATAGAAATCAATCTAGTAGGTTCAGCTATGAGCCAAGAAGAAACATTTGCAAATCAAACATTAACAAAAGAAATTTCGTTTGTAGAGCCAACAATGCAAGCAGAATTAGCAATCAATAACAACAACTTATCTACTGTAGTAACTAACAACAATGTAAAACTAACAGCAATTCTAAAAACAGATACACCATATAGCAGCTTATATAAGGACCCTACTATACAAATTACATTACCAAGAGAAATTGAAAGCATCAATGTAAAAGATGTAGAAGTATTATTTGATACTGAAGGAGCAAAATTAAACTTAAAATCACAACAAATAATTGAAAATAGCAATGGTACAAAAACCATTTTAGTAACATTAGAAGGTGCACAAACAGAATATACACTAGGTGCAGTATCAAAAGGTGTAAACGTAGTAATTGCAGCAGATATCACTGTAAATAAACTAACAGCAAACAAACAAGAGCAAATCACAATGGTATGCACAAACCATCAAAATGCAGAAGAAACAGTACAAGCAACTACAGCACTAAACTTTGTAGCACCAACTGGAGTAGTAACAACTAGTGAAATTTCAAACTATGCAGAAGGAGCACAAACTTTAACATCCATTAGTGGAGAAGAAAAAACAGCTACTATTGAAACAATGTCAAAAGCAAGAAATGCAACTTTCAATATGAATGTTATTAACAATTATAACAATACCATTGATGACATTAGCATTTTAGGAAGAACAGCATTTGAAAATAATAAAGATATTACAACAGGAGAAGATTTAAGTTCTACTATGGACATGCCATTAGTAAGCAATATTCAAGTCAATGGCATAAACGAAAATAACGTAACCATTTACTACTCAGAAAATGGAGAGGCAACCAAAGACTTAACAAATAAAGCAAATGGTTGGACAACATCTCCAGCAGACTTAAGCAAAGTAAAATCTTATTTAATTACTTTAAATAACTATACAATGAACACAGCAGAAGCTATCTCTTTTGCTTACCAAGCACAAATTCCAGAAGGATTACAACACAATGAAGAAGCATATGAGACTTATGTAGCATACTTTAACAACAACTTAGCAACCGGAAAAGTACAAGACAAAGCAGTTGCTACAAGACTAGGAGTATCGACAGGAACGGGACCAGTGTTAGAAACCAACATTACTTCAAACGTGGCACAAGAAACAGCTGTAAAAACAGGTAAATTCATTAAATATACAGTAACAGTAAAAAATATAGGAGAACAAGTAGCAGAAGATGTAGTAGCAACTGTAAATATTCCAAATGGTACAAATTATATTGAATTCTATAACGGAGAAACAGGAATATATACAAGAGACTATTCAAAAGAACAAATGGAATATCAAATTGGTTCTATACAACCAAATGAAACAATTGTAAAAGACCTTTGGGTAATAGTAGACACATTACAATTAAATGATATTTGTAAAGATGAATCACACTATGAAACATATGAAACAGAAGAGGGAGAAACAAAAAAATATCATAAAGAAGATATTACACACGAAGATTCTGATTATAAAACTACAACTTCAGCAACAGTAACAGTTACAGCAAAAGATTTAGCAAAACCTATTCAATCAAATACAGTAACAAATACAGTTGAAAATGCATATTTTAATATTTCAACAGGAACTACTACAAATGGACTAGAAGATTTACATGAAGGAGACTCATTTAATTTTAATATTTCAGTAAACCCATACAATAGTAATAGAACATTCCAAAATACACAAGTAAAAGTAGTATTACCAGAAACATTAATCTATGAAAAAGCGGAAATAGAACAATACAACTTAGAAAAACAAGAATTAGAAACATTGACTGAAGGCATTACCTATGACGAAGCAACAAGAACATTAACAGTGCAATTAGGAGAACTAAGTAGCCAAACACAAAATAAAACAATTCGTATTACTTCAATAGTAAATAAATTACCAGAGGGAACATACGAAAAAACAATTACTAGTATAGCAACGGTATCAGCAGATGGTGGAATTCAAGAAGAGTCAAACCCAATGATAGATAAAATAACAAAAGAAGCAGTTCAAGTATCACAAACATGTACAATACCAAATGGGGCTACTATAACAACAGGAGAAAACTTTAGCTATAAAATTAGTATTCAAAATATAGGTGCAACATTAGCTGGAAATATAAAAGTACAAGATAAATTACCAGAAAATGTACAATATGTAAGCACAGAATATACAGTAGATGGAGAAAGTAAAACCATAACAAATATAAATGGTGAAAATACAACTACAGTAAATGTAAATGTTCCAAAAGGAGAAACTTTAGAAGTAATTATCAATGTTGTAGCAAAAGCAATAGAAGAAGATACAAAAATAACAAATCAAGCTACTATATCATCAGATACCATTGGTAGTAAAACTACTAACAGCATCACACATACAATACAAAAAGTAAATTATGATTTCCAAGATACAGAAGAAGTAACAAGAAAAGTTATGGGAACCGTATGGAAAGATGCAAACAATAATGGAACAAAAGAAGAAAACGAAGAAAAAGTTTCTAATGTAGAAGTAATGTTATTTAACAATGCAACAGGTCAATTAGTAAGAGATGCACAAGGAAATGTACTTACTGTATTTACAGAAGAAGATGGAACTTACTTATTTAATAACATTTCACAAGGGTTATATACAGTTATCTTCTTATATGATACAGCAAACTATAGTGCTACTACTTATCAAAAAGAGGGAGTAGACGAAATTAATAATAATGATGCCATTGATACAAGAATTACAATTGATGGCGAAACAAAAGCAGCAGCTATTACAGAACAAATAGCAATAACGAATGCTAATATTTATAATATAGATTTAGGATTAGTAGAAAATCCAAAATTTGACTTAAGACTAGAAAAAACAGTTTCTAAAATAACAGTACAAGATTCTACAGAAACAAAAGTATATGATGTTTCTGGAACTAAAATTGCAAAAAGAGATTTAGTAGGAAACAAAATAAACGACACTACTATTCTTGTAGAATACAAAATAGCAGTAACAAATGAAGGTGCAATTTCTGGATATGTAAAGAAAATTGCAGACTATATGCCATCAGAAATGAAATTTAGCTCAGAGTTAAATAAAGATTGGTATGTAGCAGAAAATGGAACTCTTTATAATTCAAGTTTAGCAAATGTATTAATTAACCCAGGAGAAACAAAAGAGGTAACCTTATTATTAACAAAGAAAATGACAGAAGAAAACTTAGGACTATACCATAATACAGCAGAAATTTATGAAGCATATAACGACTTAGGAATTGAAGATATTGACTCTATAGAAGGAAATAAAGCTTCAAACGAAGATGATAGTTCTACAGCAGATGTATTAATTAGTGTTAAGACAGGTGAAACTATTCTATTTGTAGGTTTAAGTATTACAATTGTTGCAACCATTGGAATAGGAGCATACTTTATTAAAAAGAAAGTATTAAGATAGGAAGGAGGTAGAAAAAATGAGTAAAAAAATAAAAATAGCATTAACTACAGCAATTTTCATATTTATTATGTTGTTTTTAGCTACACCAGCCTTTGCATGGTCTCCTAATAATCAAACACCAATTTACCCTCAAAACGGATATTTCTGTAGACAAAAAGGGGGTCCTGTTAGGTTTACACAAGCTGAAATATTAGGAAACTTGCCACTAAAGTTATTTGACAGTGAACATACTGAAGCCGAAAGAAATAATCCAAATATTACTACAGAAATAGAGAACGCAATAGCAAATGCATTGGCAAATTATTTGAGTCAAATAGCAGACTATGCAAAACCAATTCCTTCGAATTCTCCACAATTAAGAGATTATAATGGAAATTTTTCAACAAATAATGGTCTAGGTTATGGAGGAAAACTTAGAGGACCATATGTGGCATGTACTCCTACTTTTCATGTAGCTAATACAAGAACAGTAACAAACAATACAATAGCTTATTTGTTTAGCGCAGGAAATGATGTAAGTCCGCAAAACAAGTTAACTAATTTTAAAACAGGAAACTATAGTGGTTCCATAAGTGATTCTGCAAATGATACAACAATTCAATATGGTCTATGGAATGATATGTCCTATAATACAGGTACTAAAGTAGATGGAAGTACTTTATATTATGAAGCTGTAAATTTCTACAATTATTATACACAAAACAACATAGGAGCAGGTTATAATGTTAGATTTACTACTAATAATGCACAAATAATTGCTAGTCAAGCAGAACAAGCATATATTCTTGGCCCATATACATTAACCTATCCAGACAATAGTACATTTTCTTTTATAGAAAATATTGAAGTAATAACAAATACAGGTGCAAGTGTACCGCCTTCACAAGTTATTTTTCAAAGTGCTAATACTAGAAAATACCCAGGTTCAGGGGAGCCATTCTTTGTAAAAGTTAGTGCAAGCAATAACAATATCAGTAATGCAACAAGTCTAGGAATTAAAGCAACATTTGCTTACTTATCAAATGTTACAGCAACATATGAAGAATTAGAGGGAACGGGAGATATATATCAATTATATGGAACAATAAGTGAATGGAAATATGTAAGACATGAAAGAAAAGAAACTGGTAGACAAGTGCCAGCAAGAGATGCCCAAGGAAATGAAATAAGGGATGCTCAAGGACATATAGTGTATATACCTGAAATAAGAGAGTATGATGTATATAAGAAAGAAGCATGGGTAAATGCAGAAAAAGTCAGTGCATATCCTGCCCAAAGAGCTGCTCATAGAACATCCGACTCAAGGACATGGTCTCGTTATACAGTAGACACAAAACAAAACTTACTTAATATAAAAATTGAACTTGGTGGAACGGTATGGGAAGATGTTATTGATGGAAAAGAATCTCAATTAGATGGTATTTATTCTACTAGTCAAGATAGACCAATGCCAGGAATAAAAGTAACACTATATAGAGCAGACAATAATACCCAAATAGGTACTACAACAACAGATAGTCATGGTAATTATCGTTTTACAGGACTAAATGCAATGTATAAATACTATGTAAAATTTACCTATAATGGATTATACTATCAACCTACCTATTATACATCTCCAACCGATTCTACAAATGGATGGGGAATAGGTAATTGGAACAATAACTCAAATGGTACTGATAAAAAAGCAGAAAGAGAAAATTTTAATGATCAATTTGCATCAATTGGTTCATGGCCTAAGAACTATGCAGGTGGTAAAACATATACAAAAAACGATTTATTAGGTAATACTCTTCAAACAGATGGAACATACAAACAAACTAATACAGCGGTAATCGATGAATTTGGAATCTTAAAAATGCAAACTTCAAGTGATGCAGAAACAATGAATAAGATTAATTTTGTAAATCATTGTCAAATGAATTCATATACAGATACATATCCAACGAATAATATGTTTGTAATCAGTAATACATTACCGCTTAATCGAGAATTATTAGGTGCTAATATTCAAATTTGGTATAATGGAGCATATCATATTAACCAAGGTTATAGCCTAAGAGAACAAGCAGATTTGGCACTTAACAAAGATATTGAAAAAGTAACTTTAGAAATTAATGGAACTTCACATGAGTACACGTACGGAAATAGAAGATCAGGTAATAACGAAGATGGATTCTTTGATATTAATGTAAGAATTTCTGATGCTAAATATTACAATGATGAATGCTCAAGAGAAATATATCCATCCGATTACCAATTCAAAGTAAGTGATTATGGAGAAAATTACCAAATTTATGGAAAAACAAAAGAAGATGAATTAAATGTATATGTAACTTATAGAATTACAATAAAAAATCAAGCATATACCATTGATACAAAAATAGATGAAATTGTAGATTACTACGATGAAGACTTTGACTATGTACCAGAACGCTCTTACATTGAATTAAATGGCAATGTATATCAAGTAAATGCAGCAAATAAAAGCAAATATGACCCTGAGACACAAATTGATACACAAATGCAATCAAATGGATACAAAACACTTTATATTCAAGGTCTAAACAATCAATATTTAGGTGCAGGCGATAAAGAATACATATACCTAACCTTTAAAGTAAAGAAAGATATCATCGATGGAGAAGAGTGGTTAAAATTAGATGAAGATATACTAACTGGTAATATTGAGGGATATGCAGGTAAAGAAAACATAGCAGAAATTAATGGTTATATTACACAATATTCAAAAGGTACAACAATACCAAATGTAGGAAATGTTGGAGGAACACCTGCAGGAGTATTGGACGCAGACTCTACCCCAGGAAACTTAAATCCAAACGATGTACAAAAAGGTCAAGCACCTAATTATAATAATTTTGAAGACGACACCGATAAAGCACCAAATATTCGCTTAAGATTATATCGTGATGATGCAGCAAACAGAGTTATTACAGGTACTGTATGGGAAGATGAAAGAATAGAAAAACCAGGAGCTACTGCAACAGGTGATGGTATTAGACAAGAGGAAGAAGCACGAATTAATGGCGTCACTGTTCAATTAGTAGAATTAATGAACAATGGTACAGAGTATATTTGGAGAACATTTGAACAAGGTTCCGGAACAGCAGCTCAAACATCACCAATTATTAAAGATAAGTATGGTATAGTAAAAGATTATGAATTTACTGGAAACCATGATGGTGCTTATGCATTCAAATCATTTGTACCAGGTAAATATGTAGTAAGGTTTATTTATGGAGATAGTGAAAGAACAATCTTAACTAAAGACGTAAATAGTGCAGTCAATAGTACTTTAGGACAAGTAGGCTTAAATGCTAAATCATACAATGGACAAGACTATAAATCTACTACATACCAAGCAGGTATTACACAAAACAAAACTTACCAATGGAAAGGAGTATCAACTGGGAATAATGGACAAGAAGAAGATATAGAAATTCCTACCTTTAAGGAAGATGCATCGAATAATGAAACGAGAACTTACTTATATGATATAACAGCATCTGACAAATTAGGAAATGTCTCTGATGCAAAAGATATAGCAAGTAGAAGAAATCAAGTAATAGATTATTCAGATAAGGATGCAATCAACCACATAGCAGAAGTACTAAATTCTGCAACAACAGTTCCAGCATATTTAAATATACCTTACGATAAAACACAATTACAATCATTAATAGATGAATTAAAAGCGCAAACACAAATGACAGCAGAAACAGGGGTAATAGTTGTAGAATTTGAATATGATACAACAAGAACAGAAAATCAAGGGGCACAAAATAAAGCATCTTATGCAATTAATAATGTAGATTTAGGATTAGAAGAAAGACCAAAAGCACAGCTAATAATTAATAAAGAAGTGACTAATATAAAACTTGCTTTAGCAAATGGTTCTATCCTATTTGATACAAAGCAAGCAGCAAGTAATGTATTATGGAAAGACCATAAACCATATGAAGTAACATACAAAAATAACATGATACAAGAAGTTAGAAATAACAATCAGGAAAAATATGGATTAATACAATTAACAATGGACGAAGAATTAATGCATGGTGCTACAATAGAAATTACTTATAATATTAGAGTTACTAACATAGGAGAAGTAGATTATAGAGACAATAAATTCTACTATACAGGAAATGTAGCAGATACCTCAAAAGTAGTAACAACAAATGCAACACAAGTAGTAGATTATATTGCAAATAATTTACAATTTAATAGTAACAACAACCCAGATTGGCAAGTAATAAACAAAGATGATATATTAGGTATTGTAAATACAGGGTTAAAAACACAATTAGAGCAATATAACACCATTATTACAACCAATAAATTAACAGCAGATTTAGTACCAAGTTTATATAAAGATAAAGTAGATGGAAATTCTACCGATAGCATTAGTGTTCCATTAGTATTAACACAATTGATTACTTCTGAGAATAAAACAGATGATTTAACCTACCAAAACATAGTAGAAATAGTAAGAACAAACAACACGGTTGGTAGAAAGATGGCATTTTCTATAGTTGGAAACCAAAACCCAACACAAGACCCACAAGAAGTAGATTCAGACAAAGCAGAAGTAATTCGTATTTTACCACCATTTGGAAATGCAGGAATATACTATGTAATAGCAATTGTTACAATGGTAGCAGTAGCAATTACAATAGGAGGCATTATCTTTATTAAGAAAAAAGTTCTAACGAAATAATGCAAAATAACATAAAAAAGTAAGTAATTTTCCATAATTACTTACTTTTTTATGAAAAAAATGCTAAAAATATTGACTTTTACTAGAAAAATATGGTATAATTGTAAATAGTTAGTAGCAGTAAACATTTCTAATTTTTAATTAAAAATAGGAGGAAAAACAAAATGAGTAAAGAAATGCGGAACGACAACTTAATATCGGAGGAAACATCAAAAACTAAGCGGAACATCATTATTGCAGTAATTGTAGCGGTGGCTGTAGTTGCTATTCTTGCCATTGTACTGGTAAGCATCTTTGCAGGAAGAAACAACGATTCACAGCAGCAGGGAAGCAACACTCCCGTAGTGCAGCAACCTGAGGAAACAGAAGAGCCACAGCAGACAGTAGAGCCTGTCGCAACAGAAGAGCCTGTTCAAACAGAGGAACCTGTTGAGACAGAGCCTGCTGATACCACAGAAGAAACTACAGAACCGGTAGAGGAAACTCCTGAACCGGAACCCGAAGTGGAAATGGTAGATTTTGAAACATGGGCTACACAAGAAGGTAACGATGAAGTATGCCTAGTGGTATGGAATGAGAAACTTAAAAAACAAGAAATTGTTCAGGAATATACAGATGTTCCTCACGATTACATTATTGAAGAAGGAGACAGATTCGCAATTCCATACAATGAAAATATTTTTATGTTGCAAGTTAATAAAAAAACAATCCAACTTTGGGTTGATGAAGACAACAACTTTACTAACTATACTGAAATAGTGTTAGAACCAGGAACTTTTTATGAAGTAGGAGTTATTTATACTGATGAAAATGGAGAAGAAGTATATCCTTTATGGACACTTAAGTAAGATAGTCAGTAAAAATACACATGGTTTCTAAGCAGTATATGTTAGCAAAGCCACTTCATCCAACAAACAAAACCACACGTATTACGTGTGGTTTTGTTGTGTACAAAAAAAGTAAATATATTTATATATAAGACATACAGACTTTTTTATTTTATTCTATTCTAGTATATAATACAATTCAATACATTTCCGCTATAGCGGAAATAGTAATATTTAATGAAAAATCATTGCATTTTTCTATATTTTATGGTATGAATATAAATAGTTAAATTAATTTTTGTCAAAGACATTTTATGTCTCAATTTCTATCTTAAAAATCCCAAAAGTAAACAAAATAAGAAAGAAAGGTTGTGGTAAAAAACACTTATAAAATAAATTAATACGTAAAAGTAAATATTTAAGTAAAAGGAAGGAGAATAATTTTGCAAAACTTAAAAGAAACATATTATACAACAGACGAAGAAGAACAACAGGAAAATTTATTAATGGTGCAAGAAGCAATGGCAATTTATACTTACGACGTAGACCATGAACATGATAAAATTTTTAAAGATATTTTAAATGATAAAGAGGAAGCACGAAAATTTATCAATCACTATTTAAAGTTAAAAGAACCTATTAAAAAAGGAGAAATTGAATTATATAATAGCAGTTACATAACAGAGGCATATAAAAGTAAAGAATCAGATATTGTATATAAAATGAAGGATAAAAATATTTTCTTTTTAATAGAACATCAATCCACTATAGATTTATCTATGCCATACCGTATTGAAAACTATAGTATGCAAATTATAAACACGGCTACAGACAAAGCAAAAATAGGAAAAAATGGGTATTTGTATCCAAAAGTAATTCCCATTGTACTGTATACAGGAAATAAAAAATGGAAAGCAAAATTAAGCTTTTCAGAAGTACAAGAGAAATTGCCAGGCTATAAAGAACAAGACAAAAGTTACACAATAATAGATGTCAATTCATATCAAAAAAAGGAATTATTAGAAGATGAATTATTTGTTACAAAAATAATGTTACTAGAGAAAAGTAAAACAACCAAGGAACTCATAGAAAATGCAAAAGAAATTTTAAATAATGTAACAGAAGATAAATTTCAAAAGATGGTAAAAATAATTTATGTTTTATTAGGCAAAAAAGTAGGAGAAAAAGAAACAAAGAGAATTTTAGATAGTATTACTAAGAAAGGAGAGGAACAAAGTATGTTAGATGTATTAGAAAGAATAGAAAAAAGGGAAAAAAGAGAATTAGAGCAAAGAGAAATGAAAGGAAAACTAGAAGGAAAGAGAGAAGGAAAGAGAGAAGGAAAGAGAGAAGGAAAAATAGAAATAGCAAAAAAATTAATAAAAGAAGGAATAGATATTGATTTTATTTATAAGGTAACAGGGTTAAAGAAAGAAGAAATAAAAAAATTACTAGAAAATTAAACAATAAAATATAATGTTAGATAAAAAATTCCGCTATAGCGGAATTTTTATCTATTATGTTTTTTCTTACAAAGTATTGTATTTTCTGCTATTTTGCGATAAAATAAATGAAAACAAATGAGAAATAAAAGATAAAAAAGAAGAGAAAGAAAAAAATATATCACAAGATGTAAAAAACTTTTTTAATTTTAGGAGTAAAAACGACAAATAATGAACTTTACTTGTACTAAAATAAGGCAAGTAAGAAAGCAATTTTGAAATTAAAAAAGTAAGAGGTGGTAAAGGATGTTTCAAAATATAGCAAAGGATTTTGAAGAAAATCAAAATTCTTATGAGGATGTTGAAGTAAATAAACAAGGAAAAATAAAAGAAGTATTCAAGAAATGTTTTACCAAGCAAATGGTAATTTTATACCTAGTATCTTTCTTACTTTCTTTTGTTAGTTTTGGTATTAACGAAGACTTAGCACCATTTGGAATTGCAATATTAGTCGCCATTTTAAGCAATTGTATTCCAATTGGTATTGTTAGTATTTTAGTTGTTATTGGTACAAGCCTTTCTTTTGGTGGTTCCAGTACGCTAAATTTATTATTAACCTTATTATTTGTGTTTGTTAGTATTTTAGTAAAAGCACCAAAATATAAACAAGAAGATAACGAAAAAAGAAAATTAGGCTTACGTTTATTTATTAGTTGTATGTTAGTACAAGCTTTAGGTTTTCTATTTAAAGAAATATTAGTATATGATATCATTTTTGCTTTATTTTATAGTATTACAGCTTATATTTTTTATAAAATATTTACAAATAGTATTACGGTATTACTAAATATAGGAGAGAAAAGAGCATATTCCATTGAAGAAGTTATGGGGGCTAGCTTATTAATGGCAATTGGTATTTGTGCAATAGGAAATGTCCACATTTTTGGTTATTCTTTGAAAAACATTTTGTGCATTTTAATTATTCTGATTATGGGTTATAAAAATGGTATTTTAGTAGGAGCAACCGCAGGGGTAACCATTGGAAGTGTAGTAGGCATTATAGGAGGAGCTGAACCTACAATAATAGCCACTTATGCACTTTCAGGTATGATAGCTGGTATTTTTAACCGTTTAGGCAAAATAGGTGTTATTATTGGTTTTGTTTTAGGTAATATTCTACTTTCTTATATAGCAAATGGAAATACCTCTTCTATCATAGCAATACAAGAAATTTTAATTGCTTCTTTAGGCTTACTAGCAATGCCAAAAAGTTTAAAAATTGAAATAGAAGATTTGTACCCAAATACAAAATTATTATCAGATGGTGGAGCAGGTAGAAACTTAGAAGAAAACAAAGAAGCTGTATACCGATTAAACAGTATGTCAGAAACTATTTTTGAAATGGCAAAAACCTATAAAGAAGCAGCAGCTACCATTGTAGATGAAGAAGAACTAAAAAAACAAGAAGAAGATAATTTTACTATTTTTGAAAAAGAATTAGAAAATAATCTAGAAGGAATAGAAGAAAATATTTTATTTGATGATATTTACATTCCAGAAGATAATTTATTAGAAGATATTTTTGCTATTTTATTAGAGAAAGAAAGCATTACCAGAAGAGCTCTATTAGATACTTTAGCTTCTCATAACAATTATATTATTGGGTATGACAAAGAGTATATTAATGATTCTATAGAACAAGATATAGAACAAATAGTAAAAATAATTAATTATTCCTATAAAGTAAGTAAATTAAACTTTATATGGAAGAAAAAATTAGATGAAAACAAAAAAGCAGTTTCTAACCAATTAGAAGAGGTATCAAGAGCTATTGGTGCCTTAGCAAATGAAATGGAAAAAAGCGAAGAAGAAAATGACGCTTTTGCAAAAGAAAAAGAAGAAATCAAATTATTAATGAAAGAAAAAGAAATAGATGTGCAAAATATTACCATCAAGCAAGAACCAGCAGGAAGAAAGAAAATTACATTATATACCAATACTTGTGAAACGTTAGAAAAACCATCTTGTGATGTAAAGAAAATGGGAAAAATACTATCTAAAGTATGCAATGAGAATATGATATTACAAAAGCAAGACTGTGGTTTAAGAAATAACAATACTACTTGCAGTTATACATATTTATCAGAAGATAAGCAAAATATTCAAATAGGAATTGCAAAGGTAACCAAAGCAGGTTCACATATAGCAGGCGATAATAGTATACAAACGAAGTTAGAAGATGGAAAATATTTAGTTGCTTTAAGCGATGGAATGGGTTCTGGAAAAGAAGCAAGTAAAGCAAGTAAAACAGCAATTACTATGCTAGAAAAATTATTATCTTCTGGTTTTGATAAAGATTCTTCTTTAAGGTTGATTAATTCTTGTTTAAATACAATAGGAAAAGAGGACATGTATGCTACTTTAGATATTGCAGTTTTAGACTTATATGCAAAAAATTTAGAATTTATAAAAAATGGAGCATGCCCAACCTATGTAAAGAGCAATCGAAATGTACAAGTATTAAAATCGGTATCTTTGCCAACAGGCATTTTAAATGATATTGATTTAGTAGTTTATGATAAAGATTTACAAGAAGGCGATATTCTAGTTATGTGCACAGATGGTATTCTAGAGTCTTCGGAAGAATATACCAATAAAGAACTATGGTTAAAATTCCTACTAGAAGAAATAGAAACAGACGATGTACAAAAAATAGCAGATATTATTCTGCAAGAAGCAATTGATAATAACTATGGCATGCCAAAAGACGATATGACAGTAATTGTAATGAAAGTAAAAGAGAAAAAATAAAATCCGCTATAGCGGAAAAATAAAAAAGAACGAAAGAAAGCAAAAAAACAAGGTGTAAAACCTTGTTTTTTTATGACGAATTATGGTATAGTATAAGAGAAAATATTTGCTTTTATAAAAGGAGAGATTAATAATATGAGTAGAACTAGAAGCAGAGCTAGAAGATATAATCAGGAACAAAAGCTAAATATAAAAAAAGTAATTGCAGTTATTGTTGCCATTCTTGTTATTATCATGTTTATTATAGGCATTAAAGAAATTTTAAAAGATGGCTCAAAAACAAACGATAAAACATTCCCTTTGGCTTACTATACCATTTATGAACAAGGAAAATGGGGCGTAATGGATACAAAAGGAAATATTATTATAGAGCCAACTTACAGTGAAATGATTGTAATACCAGACAGCACAAAAGCAATCTTCATTTGTATGGAAAATGTAAATTATGAAAATAACACATACACCTCTAAGGCAGTAAATGAAAAAAATAAAGTTATTTATTCTGCTTACGATACAGTAGAGGTTATATATAACCATGATGAAAATAATAATTTATGGTATGAAAGCAATGTATTAAAAGTACAAAAAGATGGAAAATATGGATTAATTAATTTAGAAGGAAAAGAATTACTTGCATGCACGCAGGATGCAATAGAACCAATGCTAGGAACCAAAAATGTTTTTATTACAACGGTAGGGGGTAACAAAGGGTTAGTAGATAGCTTAGGAAATGTACTTATTGAAAATAAGTATCAAGAAATTTCTTCTTTAACCAGTCAATATGAAAATGGGTTTATTGTAAAAAATAGTCAAGGAAAATATGGGGTTATTAACTATGATAAAACACAAGCAGTAGAAGAAAAATATGATGCAATTCAAAAGGTATATGGAAACCATATGTATGTAGTAAAAGAAGGTTCTATATGGAAAGTAATTAACAACAAGGGAGAGTCTTTTGCTGAAAACCGTTTTGAACAAGTAAAAGAAATTAATGGAGAAAACCTTATTATAAAAATGAACGGAAAATATGGTATTATTAATATTGATTCAGAAGAACAATTGCCAGCTATTTATGAAGATTTAAGTTATATTTTCTCTGATTACTATATTGCAAAAAAAGACGGAAAATATGGTGTAATCAATATTCATAATGAAGAAAAATTAGAATTTAAATACAACTATATGACGTATCTTGCAGAGGCAAATTTCTTACAAGCAGAAACAGAAAATGCAGAATCCGAATTATTTGATGCAAACTTTAACAAAAAAGCAGAAGGAATTATTACAGAAATTAATCAAGAGAAAAATTACATTCGTATTAGGCAAAACAATGAATATAAATATTATAACTTCAAGTTAGAAGAAAAACAAAGTACAGAAATTTTAGCAACAAATACCATATTCTTAAGCAAAAAAGATGGAAAATATGGCTATGTAAATGATAAAGGAATTGTAGTAGTAGACTATCAATATGAAGATGCAACAGAACAAAACAACTATGGTTATGTAGCAGTAAAAAAGAACGGAAAATGGGGTTCTTTAAATGCCAAAGGGGAAGTAGTAGCTGAATGTACTAATACATTAGAAAATGTATTAGTTGTAGATTTTATTGGTGAGTGGCATTTGGCAGGAGATATCAATGCAAACTATTACACAAAATAAATGAAATAGAAAAAACCTTTTTATAAAAGGAGGAAACATGGAACGAAAGACAAAATACCAATATTCATATTTTATTTATCCCTATATTATTGAGGAAAAAAAGTATGATAAATATTTATTGAAACTATTAAAAGATAAGCATTGTAAACTAAAAATTTGGGAAAAAGAAAAAGATTTAAATTTGTATACCTATTTTCTACCAAATATAAGGGATTATTTATTCTGGTCTTTTTCCTATACCAATTACCAGAAAAGGAAACTAGAAGAATTAGACTTAAATATGAAAGCAGTTTTATTATCTAAATATCCTTGCACTATGTTTGAATATACTCTAGGGGAAGATGTACAAGGAAAAACAGGAGAAAAGAATGGAATATTTTTTGAAATTCAAAAAATAGAAATTATATGTTTTCAAACAGGAGTATGTTTTCTTCTTTTTAAAACAATCATTGAAGGAGAAAATAGCTTATCTGATGTATTAAACTTTAATTACAAATTCCGTGATATTAATTCTGAATTGGTTTCATTAAAAAATTATGAGAATATCCGTTTACAAACGAACTCACTAAAAGATATAAAAGCATTATCTACTGTTATAAAAAATATTACAGGACCAAATAAAAATGCCAAAGAAATGAATTTAGAAGAAGAAAGGTTCTTTACTTACTCCTATATGTGCTTGGAACAAGAAAATTGGTCACAAGAAACAGATTTTGCAAATTTAAAAGAAGATTTCATTAAATTTAGTAATATTTTACCAAGCAATTACCAAGTAAGCTATAGTGAAGAAAGGTATAAAGAACAAATTTTACAACCTTTAAAATACACAATGATGGGATTTACCAAGCAAGGAACAGTATTACTAACATCTGGTATTTACCCAGAAAATTATACGAAACTTCCACATGCTTTTGAACAAGAATATTTATATACTTATTTACTAGCACTTTATAAAAAAATTTATTTAAAGAAAATGAATTTAGAGTTTAAAAACACTAAAAATTTTACAAAAACAAGGAATAAACTATTAAACTTCACAAATACAATTTGGATACAGGAAATTACGCAAGACGATGAAGGAAGTAGGCTCTATGAAAAATGGAAACAAACATTAGAGTTAGATTATTTATATGTAGAAATTAAAAATAAATATGATATTGTATATAAAGATTTAAATATTGAAAAAGATAGAAAAATAAACTATGTAATTATGGCAATTTTAATTGGAACACTAATTTTTAATGTTGTTAATTTTATTTTATATTATTTTCAAGCAAAGTAAGTTTATTTAAAATTATTTTATACAATAATTAGGAGTGAAATAACAAATAAGGAAAAGAATACAGAAAAAAGGAGAAAAATTTTGAAAATTACTTGTGGGACAGATATAATAGAGGTAGCTCGAATTAAAGAGTCAATTGAAAATTTAGGAGATACATTTTTAAATAAAATTTACACTCCTTTCGAAATAGAACATTGCAATAGTAAAAAGCAAATGAAATATCAACATTTTGCAGCTCGTTTTGCTGCTAAAGAAGCAATTTTTAAAGCTATATCAGATTTACTACAAGAAAAGTACGAAATAACATGGACAGATGTACAAATAGTAAATAACAAACAGGGAAAGCCACAAGTAGAATTTTTAAATAAGAAATTTTGCACTAACATCGAGCAAATAGATATTAGTCTTTCTCATTTAAAAGAATATGCCATCGCAACTTGTATTATAGTAGCAAAATAAAAGACACGGTTCTTTTCTAACAATAATTTCTATAGCAACTCAGGAAGTGCTACTTCTTGAGTTTTTGTATTATATATAAGAAAAAGGAGGTAAAAATGGAATTTTTTGACTCACACTCGCATTATAATGATGAAAAATTTGATATGGATAGAGAAGAAATCATAAAACAAACAAAAGAAGAAGGGATTAGCAAATGGAATTGCGTTCGGCTATGACATTCCATCTTCTAAATTTAGTATAGAACTTGCTAAAAAATATCCATTTATTTATAGTATTTGTGGAATATCACCTAATGACGTACCAGAAGATAGCTCAAAAATAGAAGCAATGTTACAAGAAATTGAAAAAATGTTGCAGCAAAATGAAAATAAAAAGATTGTCGCTGTAGGAGAAATAGGGTTAGATTACTATTGGAATAAAGAAAATAAAGAAATTCAAAAGCAAATGTTTAAAAAACAAATAGAGCTTGCTAATACCTACAACTTACCTATTGCTATTCATACAAGAGAAGCAGTGCAAGACACCATTGAAATCTTAAAACAAAATGAAGTAACGAGAAAAGGAGTTTTTCATTGTTGCCCACTTAATCGTGAATTAGTAAAAGAAGCCTTGAAATTAGGCTTTACTATTTCTTTTGCAGGCCCCATCACTTTTAAAAATGCAAAAAATGCACAAGAGATAGTAACAATGGTGCCAAATGACAAAATGCTTATTGAAACAGATAGCCCATACTTAGCACCAGAGCCTAAAAGAGGAACTAGAAATGACAGCAGAAATGTAAAATTAGTAGCAGAAAAAATAGCAGAATTTAAAGAAATACCATTAGAAGAAGTAGCAAAAATAACATACGAAAATGCAATAAAACTTTTTCAGCTTGAATAAACCTGTTTTTTCCTCCATACCTAAAACAGGTTTAAAAATAGGAAAAATTTCTCAAAAAAAGAATAATTTTACTACCTAAAACATATAATATAGTAAAGACAAGCAATGACAAGCTTTTATGCAAATGACTAAATCGGTAAAAGGCTTACAACTGTAAGAAAAATTCAAATTTGACATACCACAAAAACAATGGTATAATGACCATGTTGCATAAAGAGGAGGAAAAAAATTTATGAACAAAAACGAAAAAGCATCCGGTTCCCTGATAAAAATATTAGGAATTAGCTTAGCACTTATCTTTATAACAGGAATAGGTGTTATGGCATCGAATGCAAGGTTAACAAATGTAAAAATCATACTTTCTAATGACTATGAAATGACAGTGTTAACTTCGAAGACAAAAGTATCTGAAATATTGGAAGAAAATCATATTAGTTTAACTTCAGAAGAAGTGGTTTCACCAAATATAGATACTGAAATAACAGAAAATAAAACAATTCATATTTTTAATAAAGAAGACTATAATGGCGAAATAGCAGAAAAAGAAGCAGCTATTACAAAAGAAGAAATTCTAAGTTCGTATGGAACAATTGTAGAAAAGCTAGTAACAGAGCAAGTCATTATTCCATTTGAAACTATTACAAAAGAAGCAACAGGTGAAGGAACAAAACAAAATAGAATTGTGCAAAACGGAATTGATGGATTAAAAGAAGTTACCTACAAAATAAAATATCAAAATGAAGTAGAAATTGAGAGAATTGAAATTTCATCTAATATAATCAAAGAACCAGTAAATAAAATAGTAGAAGTAAGAACCATACAAGTAACCTCTAGAGGTTCGCAAGAAAGAGTAGCAACTACAAACCCAGCTTTAACAGCATCAACAACTCTTGCAAAAACAGTACAAGGTATTACTCCAACAGTAAAAACATTTAATACATCTGCATATTGTGCTTGTATAAAATGTTGTGGAAAAACCAATGGTATTACAGCCTCTGGTGCAAAAGCTACACAATGGTATACAGTAGCTGCAGGTAGTGGTTATAAAATAGGAACCGTTATTTATATTCCAGCGTTAAAAGACAAGCCAAATGGTGGTTGGTTCATCGTACAAGATAGAGGTGGAGCAATTTCAAATAGCAAATTAGACATTTACATGAACTCACATACTTCAGCTTTACAATATGGAAGAAAAACATTAGAAGCATATGTGTATGAATTTTAAAACGAACAGGAGGGACGCCCCTTTTCGTTCCAAAATGGAACGGTAGGGACACCCCTTCTTTTTTGAAGCTATTTTAAAAAGTATTAAAATATGTTTATAGTAGTTTTGTTATTTAAAAATGTATATAAAAACATATCCATAGATAGGAAACGAACAATAAAAAATATTATTGTGCTATTGCGCTTTTCTGCTATGCGTGATAATATAAAAAAGAAAGTAATAACAGAATAAAAATAGGAGGGCAATATGAAATTAATCTCTTGGAATGTAAATGGTTTGAGAGCTGTATTAAATAAAGGGTTTATGGATTTTTTTAAAGAAATCAATGCCGATATTTTTAGTGTACAAGAAACCAAAATGCAAGAAGGACAAGTAGAACTTTTATTAGAAGGCTATTATCAATATTGGAATAGCGCTGTAAAAAAAGGTTATTCTGGAACAGCCATTTTTACAAAAAAGAAGCCATTAAACGTTACTTATGGCATAGGAAAAGAAGAACATGACCAAGAAGGAAGAGTAATTACTTTAGAATTTGAAAAATTTTATTTTGTAAACTGTTATACTCCAAACTCAAAAAGAGAATTAGAAAGATTAAGCTACCGCATGGTGTGGGAAGATGAAATAAGAGCATATTTACTTTCTTTAGATAAAAAGAAACCAGTTATTTATTGTGGAGATTTTAACGTAGCACATGAAGAAATCGACTTAAAGAACCCAAAAACAAATCATCATAATGCAGGCTTTACTGCTGAAGAAAGAAATAAAATGACAGAGCTACTACAAGCAGGTTTTATCGATACTTTCCGTTATTTATATCCTGAGAAAGAAAATGCCTATACATGGTGGTCATATATGATGAAATCAAGAGAGAAAAACATTGGGTGGAGAATAGATTATTTTATTACTTCAGCATCTATTAAAGACAAAATAAAAGATAGTAAAATTCATGCAGATATTATGGGAAGTGACCACTGCCCAATAGAATTAGATATTGATTGTTTTTAGGGACGGAGGAAAAAAGAAATGGAAAAACAAACAAAAAATTGGACAAAATGGCTATATTGGTTTACCTTTGCTGTTGCTGTTATTGTAATATACAAAACAGTAGATAGTCTAGGTCAAATTATGAACTGGATTACTAATTTATTAAGTATTTTAGCACCTTTTGCAATAGGTGTATTAATAGCCTATATTTTATATATCCCTTGTAAAAAAGTAGAGACAACTTATAAAAAAAGTAAAAAAATGCCTATTATTTCAAAGAAAGCAAGACCATTAAGTATATTAACAGTGTATCTCATTGCTTTGATATTACTTGTTATTTTAATTAATTTTATTGTACCACCAATTGTGCAAAGCATTATTGACTTAACCAATAATTTTGCTTCGTACTATGAAACGGCTGTCTCAAAAATTAATGAACTTCCAGAAGATTCTTTTTGGAAAACAGAAGTAATTACAAGAGTAGTAAAAGAACTAGAAAATATAGATATTAAGCAAATTATAAATGTAGATGTACTAACACAATATGCACAAGGGGCTCTTAGTTTTGCTAGTGGCATATTTGATATTTTTGTTGCATTAGTAGTTTCTATTTATATTCTAAATAGCAGAACAGAAATATTAACTTTCTTTAGAAGGTTAGCAGGTTCTATATTTAATAAAAAAGCATATCAAAACTTAGATAAATATTTCCATAGAACCAATGAAATCTTTTTCCACTTTTTATCTAGTCAATTTTTAGATGCCATTGTAGTAGGAATATTAACTTCCATTGCCATGAGTATTCTAAAAGTAAAATACGCTGTTTTATTAGGATTTATGATAGGAATTTTCAACTTAATTCCATACATAGGAGCTATTATTGCAGTGGTAATAGCAGGTATTATTACATTGCTTACAGGAGGATTATCACAAGCTATTTGGATGCTAGTCATAGTCACTATTTTACAACAAATTGATGCCAACATTATTAATCCAAAAATTGTAGGAAATTCTTTAAAAATCAATCCAATTTTAGTTATTCTTGCAGTTACTATTGGAGGTGCTTATTTTGGAATGTTAGGCATGTTTTTAGCAGTACCAGTCATCGCAATAGTAAAAGTTTTAATAGAAGATTTTATAGAATATAGAGAACAAAATAAAATAGCATAAGAAAGAAAAAGGAAAGAAATGGGAGGCATCCAAATCTTTCTTTTTTTAATAAAACCTTAAGAAACAAACTATTTTTTCTTAAGAAATGTATGCTATACTAAAAAGCAGAAAAAAGGAAGGGATGAAACATGTATAATATATTGGTTTGTGATGATGATAAAGAAATTGTAAATGCTATTGAAATTTATTTAAGTAAAGAAGGATATCAAATTTTTAAAGCCTATAATGGAAATGAAGCATTAGCAATCATGGAAAAAACAGAAATTCACTTAGTTATTTTAGACATTATGATGCCAAAAATGGATGGTATGACAGCAGCTAGTAAAATAAGAGAAACGAAGGCAGTGCCTATTATTATGTTATCTGCCAAATCGGAAGATTATGATAAAGTAGCAGGGTTAAATAATGGAGCAGATGATTATATCACAAAGCCATTTAATCCAGTAGAGCTAATTGCAAGGGTTAATTCTCAAATTAGAAGATATACATCACTTGGTTCTTTTAAACAAAAAGAAGAAGGTACTATTTATCAAACAGGAGACTTAAAAATTAATGATGATACAAAACAAGTCATAGTAGAGGGAAAAGAAATAAAACTAACGCCAACAGAATATAACATTTTAAAATTTTTAACAAAAAACAAAGGAAAAGTATATTCTATTAATCAAATCTATGAAAATGTTTGGGAAGATGAGGCTTATGGTGCAGATAATATTATTGCGGTACATATTCGTCACATTAGAGAAAAAATCGAAATTAACCCAAAAGAACCTAAATATTTAAAAGTAATCTGGGGAATTGGCTATAAAATAGAAAAAATAGAGGAGGTGTAAAAAATGGATAAAATACCTAACAAATATGCTAAACTAATTCGTATTATTTGTTATATACTTATTCCTATTGCTATACTTGCCATAGTTCAATCTATAATTTCCTTATGGTATTATGAACAAGAAGAAAAACAAGTAAAAGCAAGTAGTTTTTTTGAATCAAATCAATTTGCTAACTTATATAAAGAATCTATCCTTAATAATGTGCAAGCAAGTTATATAAAAGAAGTAGAATTTGAATATCCAAAAGAAGTAACTGATGAAAAGATAAACGAAAGTGATAATCAATATACTCTGCACATATCAAATTATTATGGTATTGTAGAGAGTAATGTGGAAGGAAATAAAATTTATTATAAAAATTATTTAGAAAATAAAAACCTAAAATTTTTAATTATTGATAACAAAACCAACACAGCTATCACTAATATGAATCAAACATTAAATACAGACACAATAGAAGAAATTAAGAAGGAATTAAGCAACTATTCTTATTTTTGGAATTATGAACAAAAAAATGTAAACACTAATATATCTTTATTATCACTTGAGAACATTGCGTATGAATCTCATTATACAGACTTAAAGCAATATGATTGCACCATTTATACTGGTATAAAAGTACCTTTAGAGTATCATGACTATTATTATAATTATGAAATCGTATATGACAAAATAGTTCAACCTTATGACAATGCTATGATTAATTTACTACTTGGCTCACTGATTTTATTAACATGTATGACCCTTATTACTATTTATGTAGGAAAGGAAAAGGGGAAAAACGAAATTGTTCTAAATACATTAGACAAAATACCATATGAAATCGTTGTTTTATTTGTATTGTTTGTGACAGGAATTACACTCAGTGTAATAGATACTATTAATTTAAATATTTATAATATGAACATGACCACTGCTTTCATCATTATTATAGCAAGTGCAGTATTTTATATTGTAGGAATGTTATTTTATTTAACTAGTATTACAAGAATGAAGGCACATACATTGTGGAAAAGTACCATTGTCTATTACCTTTATCGACTAATTAAAAAAGGAGTAAATAGCATTTCTTCAAACTTGAGCTTATCAATAAAATTAGGTATTGTCATTATTACTTACACAATCTTAATATTGTTTTGTATCCTTTTAATTTTTAGTTTAGGGCCAGTAGCAATTCCTTTCCTTCTTGGTATCTGGAGCTTTATGTTTTATTGGGGTCTTCGCTACCTAAAACAACTAAAGCAAATGAAGCAAATGGTTAAAGAATTATACGAAGGAAATACGCAAATTCGTTTAACAGAAGAAGAATACAAAGGTGATTTAAAAGAAGTATGTATTTACTTAAACGACATTGCAGGAGGATTCCAAAATGCCATTAACAAAAGTCTAAAAAGTGAAAGAATGAAAACAGAGTTAATTACAAATGTATCTCACGATATAAAAACACCACTAACTTCTATTATTAACTATGTAGATTTACTAAAAAAAGAAGAAATGCCAAATGAAAAAACAAAACAGTATCTAGACGTACTAGACCAAAAGTCGCAGAGGTTAAAACGTTTAACAGAAGATTTGGTAGAAGCATCCAAAGCATCTTCCGGAAATATAAAACTAAACATAGAAAAAATAGACATCAAGGAATTAATTAAACAGGTATCAGGAGAATTTGAAGACAGATTAAACGAAAAGAAATTAGAATTATTATTAAATTTACCAGAAGAAAATGCTATAATAACAGCAGATAGTCGTTACTTGTACCGTGTAATGGAAAATTTATATTCCAACATTGTAAAATATGCACTTCCTCAATCTCGTGTTTATGTGGATGTCATTTTACAAAAAGACACAGTTGAAATTAACTTAAAAAATATATCAAAAGAAAAATTAAACATTTCAGCAGAAGAATTAATGGAACGATTTGTAAGAGGAGAATCATCCAGAAATACAGAAGGAAGCGGCTTAGGATTATCTATTGCACAAAGTTTAATAGAATTACAAAAAGGAACCTTTCAAATTTATTTAGACGGAGACTTATTCAAAGTCATCCTTACATTCCAACGTAAACAGTAGGGACGCCCCTTTTCGTTCCATTTTGGAACGGTGGGGACACCCCTTCAATATAAAAATGCCATTTGGGACGCCCTTTTTTGGCAATAAATTGCCATTTGGGACACCCCTTAAAAAGAAAAACATAAAAACTTCTTAAAAATCAAAAAAACGGTAGTAACACACTACCGTTTTTTTGTAAAGATAGAATAATTTCTTTAACTAATCATTGCACCCAAAGCACCAAAGACGCCTGCAGAAGCTAGCCCCATAATAATGCCAGCTAAAATAACACCTGCCATAACAGCAATAACACTTTTCTTAAAATCCATATCTAAAAAGCTAGCAGCAAGTGTTCCTGTCCAAGCACCTGTACCAGGAAGAGGAATTCCTACAAAAAGAAACAAGGCAAAATATAATCCTGGACCTGCAGTTTCTTGTAACTTCTTTCCACCCTTTTCGCCCTTTTCAATGCAGAAGCGGAAAAACTTTCCTATAAATTTCTTATTTGCACCCCATAACAATACTTTTCTAGCAAAGAAAAAGATAATAGGAACAGGGAGCATATTTCCAATAATGCAAGTAAGGTAAAGAGGAAGCAAAGGAAGTGGGTCCCCTAAAAGAGTACTCAAGCCAATAGGAACAGCTCCTCTTAATTCAATTAGTGGTATCATAGATACCAAAAAAACTAATAAATATTTTTTTATCATAAGAAAACTCCTTTTAAATAAATTACTAACTAATTTTTACAATATAAGAATGTATTAATAAAAATTTATTAATACAAATTTATTATCAAAATCGAAATCTATTCTAATATAAGAAAAGTAAAATGTCAAACCTGTTTTTGGGGACGGAGGAAAAAAACAGGTTTATAATTTAAAATAATATATTGTTACCTGTTTTTTTCCTCCGTCCCCAAAAACAGTTCTTTCCAAAAACAGGTAATAAAAAACAATTGACAAAATTCCCTAAAAAAGTGTATGATTAAAGTATAGAAAATAAGCATAAATATAATAAAAATAGAACATAAGAGGGGGCAAAACAAATGAAGAAAAGAAAAATAGGGATTTTTATTCTTTGCATTGCACTTATTTTTGCTTTGCATACCTTGTCGTTTGCCGATGTAGGAAGTTTTGATAGATATGATAGTGGAGATTCTTCTTGGAGCTCTAGTTCTTCTGATTGGGATTGGGATTCGGATTCTGATTGGGATTCCGATTGGAGCTCTAGTAGTTCTAGTAGTTCAATCTCTGATGGTGACCTATTCTTTTTAATAGGATGGTTGTTAGGAAACAACGTAGGAAGAGGAATTTTCCTTATTCTTGTAATTTACATTATAATAAGAGTCATGAAGAATAGAAATGCAGGACCAAGGGGTCCAAGAAACATACCATATTATAGTAATCAAGCAGTAAGAAATACACCAAGCGTAGATGTTAGCCAATCACATATTTACGCAGACCAAATTAAGCAAATAGATCCAAACTTTTCAGAAGAAAAAATGTTATCATGGGCAAAAGACTTGTTTGTAAAATTGCAAAATGCATGGACAGCTAGAGACTGGGAACCAATGAGACCATTTGAAACAGAAAGTTTATTTGAACAACACAAAAACCAAGTACAAGGCTACATAGACACCAATCGTATCAATGTAATGGACCGTATAGCAGTAAATTATGCAACAATATATAAATTCAGGCAAGAAGGCGATAGGGACATCTTAGAAATTGCATTAAAATCAACTATGAAAGATTATATTATTGATGCTACAACAAAAGAATTATTAGAAGGAAGTAAAACACAAGATAGAACAACTGTATATAAAATGACATTTGAAAGAAAAACAGGAGTACTAACGCAGGAAGGAACAGAAGAAGTGAAAACTACCAACTGTCCAAACTGTGGTGCACCAACACAAATTACATCAGCAGGAAAATGTGAATACTGTGGAAGTATTATTACAACTGGTGCTAACACATGGGTATTATCTGGCTTAGAGCCACTAAGAAATTAAAAAAGGACAATTTGGGACAGTCCCCAATTGGTCCAAATGGGGCAATTTGTACCAGCCCCTAAAAAAGAATAGGAGGAAAAAATTATGGGATTAATTAAAGCAGCCAAAGATGCAATAGGAAGCACTTTGCATGACCAATGGAAGGAAGCAATTCGTTGTGATGACATGACGAATGATGTTTTAATGGTAAAGAAAACAACAGAAACAGGAGTAATTACAAACAGAAGTACAATCATTGTAGCACCAGGACAATGTGCTGTTATTTATGATAATGGTAGAGTAATTGATGCAACAGCAGAAGATGGATTTTACACTTTTGATGAATCATCATCACCATCTTTCTTTGGAGGACAATTTGGAGCCGTATTTAAAGAAATGTGGCAAAGATTTACCTTTGATGGAGCAACAGCAAAAGAACAAGCTGTATTCTTCTTTAATATTAAAGAAATTATTGATAATAAATTTGGAACACCTGCACCAATTCCATTCCAAGATTGGTCACACCCAATTCCAAATCAAATGACAAACACTCTTACACCTTTAAGAGTAGAAATTAAATGTTTTGGAACTTATACATTTAGCATAATGAACCCAGCATTATTTATGACAAAACTTGCAGGAACAGCCGATATATATCGTAAATCACAATTAGTAGAACAATTAAGAAGTGAAGTATTAGCAGTATTCCAAAATGTAACAAATGAACTAGGAACAAGCGAGCACAAAGTACCTGTATTAGAAATGCCAAGTCAAACAGATGAAATTAGACAAATGATGGATGAAAAGGTATTTGACGAAAAAATTCGTGAAAGAGGAATTAAAATTGATAGTTTTGCAGTAGAATCTGTTACCTTAGATGATGAATCAGAAAAGAAAATAGACGATTATGAATTAAGTTCAAATGCATACATGCAACAAGGTAAGATGGTAGAAGCATATTCAGAAGCAGTAAAAAGCGCAGCAGAAAATAGTAATGGTGCTATGAATGGTTTCATGGGAATTGGTATGATGAACATGTCAACAGGAAATGTAATGGGTCAAGCAGTACAAGGAGTATGGCAAAACACAGAAAAAAGTAGTATGGATTTAAGTAAGCAAGAAGAAGCAAAGGCAGAACAACAAGCAAAAGCACAAGAGCAAGCAAGTGCAACACAATCAGAAAAGACACAAGCAAATGAAGAACAAAAAGCAGAAATAGCTAAATGGAAATGTGATTGTGGAGTTGAAAACGAAGGAAACTTCTGTGTAAATTGTGGAAATCCAAAACCAAAATTTTGCAAGAAATGCAATGTAAAATTAGAAAAAGATGCTAAGTTTTGCAGTAATTGTGGAGAAAAAGTTGAATAAGAAGGAGATATAGAATGCAACAAATAAAAGCAAAAAAAATAATTACCTATTTTTCTATTTTATTGTTTTGCGTTATTATATGCAGTCCATTATTGCAAATGCATATTGCTTCCGATACATATAATTTAATGGATTTAGGATACTTAAATTATCCTTCACAATATTTTTTAAAAGATGCAAGATTAATATCCACACTAATAACATATTTAGCAGGTTATCTTAATTTAAGTTATCCAGTCTTTATTGTAGGAATGGAAGTGTTAGCTGTTATAATTGCTTCTATTTCTATTTATATTCTGTATACAACTATTATAGAAAAAGCAAACTTACATAATATTAGTCTAAAAAATATATTGGTATTAATGAGTAGCACCATCATTATTTTTAACTGCATGTCATTAGAGTATTTTTTGTATGCAGAATGTAGTGTAATGTGCCTTAGTGTTTTGCTATGCATACTAGCAGCAAAAATTATGACAGGAAAAACAAGGTTATGTTATTTAAAATCATTTTTACTTGTAACTATTGCTACATTTTGCTATCAAGGATGCATTAATATATTTATTACTTTAGTAGTACTATTTTTATTTATAGACAAAAACAAATTAAAAGCAAAAGAAATATTAAAGAAAATTTTATTAGCTGGGATTATATTTGTTGTTAGTTTTTTAATAAATATTTTCGCCATATATATTATTAATTTAATAATGGGAACAGGGCAACAAAGAATAGCAGTAGGAGAAAATATATTATATAATTTTTCACTTTTTTTCCCAGTTATTAAAAAGGTTATTCTATATGTATTTATTTTAAATTTTAATTTATGGCCAAATGCAACTTTAATATTTTTAACAGGATTTACAATTATATTACTTTCTTATTCAGATAAAGCAGTTAGTAAGTTATTTCAATATATTACATTAGTAGCAATTGCCATTATATTATGCATATTACCAGCATTTTTCATGCAAAAACCTTCAATAGAACCGAGAACAATCATGTCTATAGGTAGTATTGTAGGTATTTCATTTATCTTTTTGAGCTTATTGCAAAGTGATTATAAAATATTACAATATATCATAGCAACTATTATTATAGGATTTTTTGCTTTTAATACAATCAATACTATACAGATATTTACTGCACATATTGTTACTAATAAAATTGATGCTAATATAGGTTTAGCAATTAAATATAAAATAGAGCAATATGAACAAGAAACTGAAAATAAAATAACAAAAGTGGCTTACTATAGAGATGCAAAACATAGAGATTATGCATATGGTTATGAAAAGAAATTATATTCATTTACACAAAGGGCATTTGACAATTATTACTGCATTGTAGAGGCACTTAATTATTATTGTGATAGAAAATTTGAATCAGTAAAAATGGATACTAAAATATATGAAGAAAATTTTTTAGGAAAAGATTGGGATACATATTCGGATGAACAAATTGTATTTAAAAATGATACAATGTATCTTTGTACTTATTAAAAAATTAACAAATCAATTATAAAAGCGATTTAGAACTATAATATAAAGAAAAAATAGGGAAATTTTTTATAGAAACTATTGACAAGCCCTACGGAAATAGGTTATACTAAAATAGTATAAGGCATTTTATCGCCTTATGTACAAAATAACACTAAAATATTAGCGTGAGAACCAAGAAAATAGTGGGGTTGGTTAATATAAAAAGAGAAATGTTAACTTTAATCAAATAAAACACAAAAGTAAAGGTAGTTGGCACAAATAGGAAAAGTTGCCAACTAGCCTTTTTGCGTCATAAAACTTGAAAATAATTTTAATACACAAAAGTAATTATTGCAAAAAAATCATGAAAATTTTTAAGAAAGAAGAGGAATTGTATTTCTTTTTTCTTATGGAAATAAGCCTTTAATTAAGCAGGAAAGGAATATTTTCTTAAGCATAAAAGAAAATAACAAGAAGGACTTCTTTTGAAACATAAATTTTATTCACAAAAGTAGCATTAAATTGGAAACATTCTATTATCTAAAAACTAGTTTCCTACAAAATGCTAAAAATTTTAAGTCTGCTTTAAATTCAATTTAGGGGGTATTTGTTTTGGTAAAAGATATCAAACACGAAAAATGCACACGTAAAACGTTTGCAAAAATTGGCGATTTTATTGAAATGCCAAACTTAATTAAGGTCCAAAAAGACTCTTACGATTGGTTTGTAGAAGAGGGCTTAGGCGAAGTATTACAAGATATTTCTCCAATCGTAGATTATTCTGGAAATTTAGTTCTTGAATTTTTTGACTATTACATGGAAGACAAAACTAAATACACTGTAGAAGAAGCAAAAGAAAGAGATGCCACATACTCTACAAGACTACACGTAAAAGTACGTCTAATTAACCGTGAAACAGGCGAAATTAAAGAGCAAGAAATTTATTTAGGAGACTTCCCATTAATGACTGAAAGTGGAACCTTCATTATTAATGGTGCAGAAAGAGTTGTAGTTAGCCAATTAGTACGTTCTCCAGGTTGCTACTATGCTTCAGAATTTGACAAAACAGGTAAGAAAATTTTTACTTCTACTGTTATGCCAATTCGTGGTGCATGGATTGAATACGAAACTGACGGAAACGATGTATTTTGGGCAAGGGTAGATAGAACAAGAAAAATACCAGTTACATGTCTTTTAAGAGCAATTGGATTAGTTACAGATGAGCAAATGATTGCTTTATTTGGAGAAGAACCAAAATTAATGGCAACTATCCAAAAAGATACTATAAAAACACAAGACGAAGCATTAATTGAAATCTATAAAAAACTAAGACCAGGGGAATTACCAACTGTTGACGCAGCAAGAAACTTATTTAATGGTTTATTCTTTGATGAAAGAAGATATGACTTAGCAAAAGTTGGTCGTTACAAATTTAACAAAAAATTAAGCTTAGCTTCTAGAATTGCTGGAAAAGTAGCATTTGCAGATATTGTTGACCCAGCAACAGGTGAAGTATTAGTAGAAAAAGATACTGTTATTTTAAAAGAAGTAGCAGAAGATATCCAAAACACAGGAATTAACATTGTAGACGTAAAAGTAAATGATAATAAAGTAAGAATTATTGGAAATGGTACTGTTAATATTCATAAATTTGTTACAGATGTTGACATTTCAGACTTACACTTCAAAGAAGAAGTAAATTATGAAGTATTAAAATCAATTTTAGATACCACAGACAAAAAAGACTTACATAAAGTATTACAAGAAAGAAAAGAAGAATTAATACCAAAACACGTAACAAACGAAGATATTATTGGTTCTATTAGTTACCTATTTAACCTAGACCATGGTATTGGAAACGTAGATGATATTGACCACTTAGGAAACAGACGTATTCGTTGCGTTGGTGAATTATTACAAAATCAATTTAGAATTGGTCTAACAAGGTTAGAAAGAGTAGTTCGTGAAAGAATGACCATTCAAGACTTAGACATTGTAACACCACAAACATTAATTAACACAAAACCAATTACATCTTCTATTCGTGAGTTCTTTGGAAGCTCTCAATTATCACAATTTATGGACCAAACTAACCCATTATCAGAACTTACTCATAAAAGAAGAATTTCAGCATTAGGCCCTGGTGGTTTATCTAGAGAAAGAGCAGGTTTCGAGGTTCGTGATATCCACTATACTCACTATGGAAGACTTTGCCCAGTAGAATCTCCAGAAGGACCAAACATTGGACTTATTTCTGCATTATCATCTTTTGCTATTATCAACGAATATGGTTTCATTGAAACCCCATATCGTAAAGTAGACAAAGAAACAGGAAAAGTAACAGATATCGTAGAATATATGCCAGCAGATGAAGAAGACAATTACATTATTGCACAAGCATCAGAACCACTAGATAAAGACGGAAAGTTCGTAAATAAAAGAATTCGTGTACGTCATAAATCTGAAATCACAGAGGTAGATAGCAGTGAAGTTGATTATATTGACGTTTCACCAAAACAACTCGTTTCTGTTGCAGCAGCTATGATTCCTTTCTTAGAGCACGATGACGTAAAACGTTCTCTAATGGGTTCTAACATGCAACGTCAAGCTGTTCCACTTCTTATGCCAGAAGCACCTATCGTAGGAACAGGAATTGAATACAGAGCTGCAAAAGATTCTGGAATTACTGTTACTGCTATCAACGATGGTATAGTAGAAAAAGTCACAGCAGACGAAATTAAAGTACGTAATAAGAAAAATGAAATTGATACTTACAAACTTCGTAAATTCAAAAGAACTAATGGTGGTACTTGTATCAACCAAAGACCAGTTGTAACAAGAGGAGAAAAGGTTAGCAAAGGAGATATCCTAGCAGATGGACCATCTACCAAAGATGGAGAAATGGCATTAGGAAGAAACGTGCTAATTGCCTTTACTACTTGGGAAGGTTACAACTACGAGGATGCGGTATTAATTAGTGAAAGACTGGTAAAAGAGGATGTTTATACCTCTATCCATATAGAAGAATATGATTGCGAATGTAGAGATACGAAATTAGGTCCAGAAGAAATTACAAGAGATATTCCAAACGTAGGAGATGACAGCTTAAAAGACCTAGATGAAAACGGAATTATTCGTATTGGTGCAGAAGTAAGACCAGGAGATATCTTAGTTGGAAAAGTAACACCAAAAGGAGAAACTGAACTTACAGCAGAAGAAAGATTACTTCGTGCTATCTTTGGAGAAAAAGCAAGAGAAGTTAGAGATACTTCTTTGAGAGTACCACATGGAGAAGCAGGAACCATCGTAGATGTAAAAATATTTACAAGAGACAATTCAGATGAATTAGGACCAGGTGTAAACCAAGTAATTCGTTGTTATATTGCAACAAAGAGAAAAATTTCTGTTGGTGATAAAATGGCCGGACGTCATGGTAACAAAGGTGTTATTTCAAGAATTTTACCAGTAGAAGATATGCCATTCTTAGAAGATGGAACCCCAGTAGATATAGTACTTAACCCACAAGGTATTCCATCTCGTATGAACTTAGGTCAAGTACTAGAAGTACACTTAGGTATGGCAGCAAAAGCATTAGGTTGGAAAGTAGCAACACCAGTATTTGATGGTGCAACCGATGAAGAAATTAAAGAATTATTAAAAGAAGCTGGACTTCGTGAAGATGGAAAAGCCATTTTACATGATGGACGTACAGGAGAAGAATTTGATAACCCAGTTACTGTTGGTGTTATGTATATGTTAAAACTACACCACTTAGTAGATGATAAAATCCACGCTCGTTCAACTGGACCATACTCACTTGTTACACAACAACCTTTAGGAGGTAAAGCACAATTTGGTGGACAACGTTTTGGAGAGATGGAAGTTTGGGCATTAGAAGCTTATGGTGCAGCATATACACTACAAGAAATGCTTACTGTTAAATCCGATGATGTCGTAGGACGTGTAAAAACTTACGAAGCCATTGTTAAAGGAGAAAATGTTCCAGAGCCAGGTGTTCCAGAAGGATTTAAAGTATTAATCAAAGAACTTCAAGCATTAGGATTAGATATTCGTTTATACTCAGAAGACAACCAAGAACTAGAATTAAAAGAACACATTGATGAAGGAATTGACTATGAAGAAGCAAAATTAGGGGAAACTATGTTAGACGAAAGTGAATTAGAAGATAGTTATATTGCAGCAGATGAAGATACTGAAGAAATGCTTCTAGATACAGACGAAGAAGACGAATTATTTGCAGGACTAGATGACGAAGGAGAAGATTCTATTTTTGATACAGACTTAGCAGAAGATAATTTAGACAATGATGGATTAGAGTAAAATTACTATTTATACTATTTTATTATATATTTATTTTTTAAATAACCGCATTGAGAGTAAACTTTTGTAGAAATTGTCGAAACATTTTTGGGAGAATCTCATTTCTAATGAGAGGGGCCCAAAAATGTAAGTTACAATTTCTTAAAAGGTTAGCTCGAACGAGGATTATCTAAAAAATAAATAATATAACAAAATAAAATAAAAAGGAATGAGAGATAATTAAATAAATTTCAGAACTTTTAAAATGCGACAATAAAATTTGCAAGAACAGGGGTTAGCATTTTAAAGGTATGAAATTACCCAAAAATAAAGAGAAAGGGGCTTCTAATTTAAATGGACGAATTAGAAATGTTTGATAAAATTAAAATTGGCTTAGCATCAGATGAACAAATTAGAGAATGGTCAAAAGGAGAAGTAAAAAAACCAGAAACCATTAATTATAGAACTTTAAAGCCAGAAAAAGATGGTCTATTTTGTGAAAGAATATTTGGACCAACAAAAGATTGGGAATGCCATTGTGGAAAATATAAAAGAGTAAGGTACAAAGGCATTGTCTGCGACCGTTGTGGAGTAGAAGTAACAAAATCAAAAGTAAGACGTGAAAGAATGGGTCACATTGAACTTGCTGCTCCAGTAGCACACATTTGGTATTTCAAAGGAATTCCAAGTAGAATTGCCTTAATGTTAGATATCTCACCAAGAAACTTAGAGAAAATTGTTTACTTTGCATCATACATTGTTATTGACAAAGGTACTTCAGGATTAATGAAATGCCAAGTATTAACAGAAAAAGAATACCATGAAGCAGTTGAAAAATATGGAAGCGGAAGCTTCAAAGCAGAAATGGGAGCAGAGGCATTAGAAAAATTATTAAAGGAAATTGACTTAGACAAATTATCTGCAAAATTAAAGAAAGAATTAGAAAATGCTAGCGAGCAAAAGAAAGCAAAACTAATCAAAAGATTAGATACCGTAGAATCTTTCAGATTATCTGGAAATAGACCAGAATGGATGATTATGAATGTAGTTCCTGTTATTCCACCAGAAATAAGACCAATGGTACAATTAGATGGTGGTAGATTTGCAACATCTGACTTAAATGACTTATATAGAAGAGTTATTAACAGAAACAATCGTTTAAAAAGATTAATTGAACTTGGAGCACCAGAAATTATAAAAAGAAACGAAAAAAGAATGCTTCAAGAATCTGTAGATGCATTAATAGATAACTCAAGACGTGGTCGCCCTGTTACCGGTGCTGGAAATAGACCTTTAAAATCTTTATCAGATATGTTAAAAGGAAAACAAGGACGTTTCCGTCAAAACTTACTTGGAAAACGTGTTGACTACTCTGGACGTTCTGTTATCGTAGTAGGACCAGAACTAAAAATATATCAATGTGGTCTTCCAAAAGAAATGGCAGTAGAATTATTCAAGCCATTTGTAATGAAAGAATTAGTAGGAAGAGGATTAGCACATAACATTAAAAATGCAAAAAGAATGGTAGAAAGATTACGCCCAGAAGTATGGGATATTCTAGAAGATGTTATTAAAGACCATCCTGTTATGCTAAACCGTGCACCAACACTACATAGACTTGGTATACAAGCATTTGAGCCAGTACTAGTAGAAGGTAGAGCTATTAAATTACATCCATTAGTATGTACAGCATTTAACGCTGACTTCGATGGTGACCAAATGGCAGTTCACGTTCCATTATCACCAGAGGCACAAGCAGAAGCAAGATATTTAATGCTATCTGTTAACAACCTTTTAAAACCACAAGATGGTAAACCAGTAACCGTTCCTACTCAAGATATGATTTTAGGAAGTTACTATCTAACCATGGAAGTAGAAGGAGAAAAAGGACAAGGAAATCACTTCTCATCTCCAGAAGAAGCTATTATCGCTTATGAAAATAAAGAAGTAGGAATGCATGCAAAAGTTTTCGTTCGTATGAGCAAAAAAGATGAAGAAGGAAACGAAAGACATAAAATTGTAGAAACAACAGTAGGTAGAATTATTTACAACAAAGGAATTCCTCAAGATTTAGGTTTTGTAGATAGAAGCAATCCTGATAATGAATTTGAACCAGAAATCAACTTTGTTGTTAACAAGAAAAAACTAGGAAAAATCGTTGAAAAGAGTATTAACCAATATGGATTAAACCGTTCTGCAGAATTACTAGATTATATTAAAGCAACCGGTTTCAAATATTCAACAACAGGTGGTATCACCGTTTCTATTGATGACGTAAAAGTACCAGAAGCAAAGAAAGAAATTTTAGCAAAAGCACAAACACAAGTAGATGATGTATTAAAGAAATATAGACGTGGTTTAATTACCGAAGAAGAAAGATATCAATCTGTTATCAAAATTTGGGAAGAAGCAACAGACGAAGTAAAAGATGCTATGAAAGCAAACTTTACTCAATTAAACCCAGTATTTATGATGTCAGACTCAGGTGCTCGTGGTAACTTAGACCAATTAAAACAAATTGCAGGTATGCGTGGACTTATGGCAAGTACCACTGGTAAAACAGTCGAAATTCCAATTAAATCATCTTTCCGTGAAGGACTAGATGCACTAGAATACTTTATTTCTGCCCATGGTGCTCGTAAAGGTCTATCCGATACAGCATTAAGAACAGCAGACTCTGGTTACCTAACCAGAAGATTAGTTGACGTTTCACAAGATATTATCGTAAGAGAACACGATTGTGGAACACATGATGGAATTACTCTATCTGCTATTAAAGATGGAAACCAAGTCATTGAAACTTTACAAGAAAGACTAATTGGACGTTATCCATTAGAAGATATTATCAATCCAGAAACGAAAGAACTAATTGTAGATACCAATACTATGATTAACGATAAAATAGCTGATAAAATAGTAGAAGCAGGTATTGAAGAAGTAGCCGTACGTTCTGTATTTGGTTGTAGAACTAAAAATGGCGTATGTTCAAAATGTTATGGTATGGGCTTAGCAAGTCGTGAAGAAGTAAATATTGGTGAAACAGTTGGTATCATAGCAGCGCAATCTATTGGTGAACCTGGTACACAGCTTACAATGAGAACAATCCACTCTGGTGGTGTTGCTGGTGTTGCCGATATTACACAAGGTCTTCCTAGAGTTGAGGAATTATTCGAAGCAAGAAAACCAAAGGGACTTGCTATCATTACAGAAATTGACGGTAAAGTTAAAATTGAAGAAGACAAGAAGAGAAAGACAGTGGTCGTTACTTCAAAAGACAATAGCAAATCTTACGTTATTCCATTTGGTTCAAAACTAAGAGTCAAAGAAGGAGACGAAGTAAAAGCAGGTCAACCTCTAACAGAAGGTTCTATTAACCCTAATGAATTACTTGCAATTAAAGGTCCAGATGGAGTTTACAATTACTTAGTACAAGAAGTACAAAAAGTATATCGTAACCAAGGTGTTGATATCAACGATAAACACATTGAAGTTATTGGTAGACAAATGCTTAAGAAAGTAAGAGTAGAAGACAATGGAGATACCAACATGTTTGCAGGTTCATTAGTAGATATGTATGAATTTGAAGATATTAATAATCAAGCCATTGCAGAAGGAAAACGTCCTGCAACAGGAAAACGTATCTTACTTGGAATTACCAAAGCTTCCCTTGCAACAGATAGTTTCTTATCTGCAGCATCTTTCCAAGAAACAACAAGAGTATTAACAGAAGCAGCAATCAAAGGTAAAGTAGACGAATTAATTGGACTAAAAGAAAACGTTATTATTGGTAAATTAATTCCTGCTGGAACTGGACTAAATAAGTATAGAAATACGCATATTAGTACAGAACAAGAAGAAACACAACAAGAGGAGACAGAAGTAAAAGAAAGCCAAGAAGAAACAGTGCCAGTTGAATAAAAAATTATAAATATAGCAAACCTAAAATTTTCTTAAAAATTCATTTGATAGAAAATCTTAGGTTTGTTTTTTCTTTATATAAAACAAGATAATTCATTATACTAAATATTAAATTTTATGATTAAAACTATACAAAGCGACTTAAACCAGAAAAGAGCAAATTTGACAAACACGGAAAAAAAGAGTAAAATAAACATTGTGGAAACATAGTAAAGGAGATTTTTATGCCGAATAACACAAACAGAAAAATCTTTGATAAATTTATATCAAAGACAAAAATATATTTAATTATAATAGCAATTTTATTAGTTATCCTATGTTGTTATGAAGTTAACTTCATTACACCAGCTATCTTAATATATGTACTTATTGTATTTTATGCATATTGGACCAACAACAAAAGAAAAGTAGAATTATCGGAACATATTAAAGACTTAACTTTAACAGTAGATAGTGCAGCCAAAAGTACATTAATCAATTCACCATTTCCATTAGTCATTGTCGAAACCGATGGAAATATCATTTGGAAAAGCTCTAAATTCATTCACGAATTTGCTAATATAGATATCAATAATTATTTAAATAATATTGTAAAAGAAATAAAACTAGAGATTGAAAATGGTAGTGAAGAAGATAAAAAAGAATTAAAAGATTTTATACATAAACAAATAGAAATAGGAGACAAAACCTATAAGGTAGTAGGAAAATATGTACAATCAAAAGAAAAAGATAAGAAAAAAGAAAATGAATATATGACTACTTTATATTTTTTAGATGAAACAAAATATCTAGAATTAGAGCAAAATTACGAAAATTCTAAGCTTTGCGTAGGAATTATTATGATAGACAACTACGAAGAAATCATGCAACGTATTCCGGACGAAGAAAAACCAATTATAATGGCACAAATAGAGAAAAGTCTGTATGATTGGGCAACAGGATTTGAAGGTCTGATTATTAAATCTGAACGTGATACTTTTGTTATAGTACTAGAACAAAAATATATTGCCCAATTAGAAGAAGAAAAATTTCATATTTTAGACCAAATAAAAGAAATATCTATTCCAGGCAAATTACAATCAACATTAAGTATTGCCATTTCTACAGAAGGAAACTCAAATTATGAAAAATACAAAGCAGCACAAGTCATGATTGATATTGTTTTAGGTAGAGGTGGCGACCAAGCCATTTTAAAGAAAGATGGAAAATACAGTTTCTTTGGTGGAAGGGCACAAGAAGTAGAAAAAAGAACAAAAGTAAAAGCAAGAATAGTTGCTCATGCACTAGAAGAACTAATCCTAGAAGCAGAAAATGTCATAGTAATGGGGCATATGAACAGTGATATCGATGCTATGGGTGCAAGTTTAGGTATTTATAGATTAGCAAAAACCATTGGCAAAGAAGCTTATATTGTCAATGAAACAGCAAGTTTTGGATTAGACAGTTTTATTCAAAATGCAAAAAAAGAAGAGGAATATGAAAAGGCTATTATTGGAAAACAAGAAGCCATTGAAAAAATCACATCAGAAACATTATTAGTTGTAGTAGACACACATAAAACAAGTTATGTAGAAGTACCAGAATTATTAGAAAAAACCAATAAAATTGTAGTAATTGACCACCACAGAAGAAGTACTGATTTTATTGATAATGCCATGTTAACCTTTCATGAAGTATATGCCTCTTCTGCATGTGAATTAGTGACAGAGTTAATAGAATATTCAGAAAATGACATTACTTTATCAGAAATTGAAATAGAAGGATTATATGCAGGTATTATGATGGATACCAAAAACTTTACTTTTAAAACAGGTGTTAGAACTTTTGAAGCAGCAGCCTACCTTCGTAAATGTGGCGTAGATATCATCAAAGTAAAGAAATGGTTCCAAAGTGATTTGCAAACTTATCACAAAATATCCGAAATTATTGCTAATGCAGAAATTGTAAATGATACCATAGGAATTTCTATGTATAATCAAGAAGAGCCAAATTGCAATATCTTATGTGCAAAAGCAGCAGATGAATTATTAACTATTAGTGATATTACTGCCTCTTTTGTAATAGGAAATTTAGGAGATAAAATTTGCATTAGTGGACGTTCCATTGGAGATATTAATGTGCAAGTTATTCTAGAAAAATTAGGTGGTGGAGGTCACATCACACTAGCAGGTGCACAAGTAGAAGGAATGACAATGGAAGAAGTAAAACAAGAATTAATTATTAGAATTAATGAATATTTTACAGAAATTTCAAACTAAATAATTTAGGGTATTGTTACTAATAAAATAGTAAAGATATAATACTTGAAAAAACATAATAAAAGAATAGAATATCATTTTTAACTAAAAGATTTTAGGCAAAAATAGAAAATATGAATAATTCAAACCATAAAAAGTGGGGGAACTTTAAAAGTTTCCCCACTTTTATAATTCTTTTAATATACAATTAAAATATTATAATTTAACATTAATACCTTTTATTGGGTTAATTTCTAATTTAGAAGCTACGGGTAAAAAATCTTCTTGCGTTAAAAATCGATTTAAATTTTTAACAGAAATACCAGTATTTGATGCTAAAGTTTCAATAGAGTTTGGGCAGTCATTTTCTGCTAAAAAACCTTTTAATTTTGATAGTTCTAAATTATCTTTTGGCTCACAATTAGGACAAACACAACTATTAGATACAAAAAAAGCGCCACATCTCTTACATTTATTAAATTCCATTGATAAAATCCTCCAACAATATTTATATTTCGACTTAATTCTATCATAAAGATGAAAAAAGATAAATAGAAAAATGAAAAAAACAAAATAAATTTCATAAAATTTTGCAAAAAGCTTGCATTTGTAAGCTTTTTATGGTATGATAGAAAGCGTTAAAAATACACACACTTTCTTTAGTTTAAAAGGTGTGCTTGAAAACAAGTCTTTTTAAATGTTAGAAGGAAAGTGGAGGAGTAACAAAAAGGAGGAATAAAAAATGGCAGTAGTTGCAATGAAACAATTACTAGAAGCTGGTGTTCACTTTGGACATCAAACAAGAAGATGGGATCCTAAAATGGCAGAATACATTTTCCAAGCAAGAAATGGTATTCACATTATCGATCTACAAAAAACATCTAAAAAATTAGATGAAGCATATGCTTTCATGAAAGAACAAGCAGAAGAGGGAAAAACAGTTTTATTTGTAGGAACAAAGAAACAAGCCCAAGAATGCATGAAAGAAGCAGCAGAAAAAAGTGGTATGTATTACATTAACCAAAGATGGTTAGGTGGAATGCTTACAAACTTTGGAACAATTCGTAAAAGAGTAGAAAGACTTAAAGAATTAGAAAATATGCAAGAAGATGGTACTTTTGATGTACTACCTAAAAAAGAAGTAATTCTTTTAAAGAAAGAAATGGAAAAACTAGAGAAAAACTTAGGTGGAATTAAAGAAATGACAGAAATTCCAGGAGTACTTTTCGTAGTAGATCCTAAAAAAGAAAGAATTGCTATCTTAGAAGCAAAAAAATTAGGAATTCCAGTAGTAGGTTTAATTGATACAAACTGTAATCCAGAAGACTTAGACTACCCAATTCCAGGTAATGACGATGCAATTCGTGCAGTAAAATTAATTGCAGATACAATGGCAAATGCTATTATTGAAGGAAGACAAGGAGAATCTATGGATATGGATATGGCAGAAGAAGTACAAGAGCCAGAAACAGAAAGCATAGAAGAAGTAGTAGCAAACGAAGAAGAAACAGAAACTGTAGAAGAATAAAAAGAAAAAAGGGTAGAGCCTTTATCTGCTCTACTCTTTTTTTAATAATAAAATAAATAAGTAGGAACATATCTTGTAAAAAAGTATCAGCAAAAATATGTATCCTTACAGAGGAAAAAGGAGGAAATAAATAATGATTACAGCAAGTCAAGTAAAAGAGTTAAGAGAAAAAACAGGTGCAGGTATGATGGACTGCAAAAAGGTATTAACAGAAACTGATGGAGATGAAGAAAAAGCAATTGAATTATTACGTGAAAGAGGACTTTCTAAAGCTGCTAAAAAATCAGGAAGAATTGCAGCAGAAGGACTAGCAGCAGCCTATATTACAGATAATAAAAAAGTAGGTGTTGTAGTAGAAGTAAATGCAGAAACAGATTTCGTTGCAAAGAATGACGAATTCAAAACATTTGTAGCAGACGTTGCAAAACAAATTGCAGAAAAAGCACCAGCAACAGTAGAAGAATTATTAGCACAAGAATCTATGGTAGAAGCAGGAAAAACAGTAGGAGATGTATTAACTTCTAAAATTGCAACCATTGGAGAAAATATGTCAATTCGTCGTTTCGAAAGATTTGAAACAGAAAACGGAATGGTAGCAACTTACATTCACGGAGATGGAAAAATCGCTGTATTAGTAGAAATGGAAAATGCAGATGAAGTACTTGCTAAAGATGTATGTATGCAAATTGCAGCAGCAAGACCAGAATACTTAGATAGAAACTCTGTACCACAAGAGAGAGTAGAAAAAGAAATGGAAATTTTAAAAGCACAAGCTATGAACGAAGGAAAACCAGCTGAAATAGCAGAAAAAATGGTACAAGGAAGAATTGGAAAATTCTACGGAGAAATTTGTTTAGTAGAGCAACCTTTTGTAAAAAATCCAGATGAAAAAGTAGGTAAAATGGTAGAAGCAAAAGGAGCTAAAATTGTAAGATTTGCAAGACTTGAAAAAGGAGAAGGACTAGAAAAAAGAGAAGAAAACTTCGCAGAAGAAGTAGCAAAACAAATTAATGGATAAGCCATAGTATTAGAAAAACCACGAGGTTGTAGCTCGTGGTTTTTCATTTTTGTACTATGTATTTTTCAGTCAAAAGATTTTAGAATTAAATATAAAAATAATAGTACAATATCTATTGACAAAATATTTTTTTTAAGTTAATATATGAATAGATATTCATATATTCATAAATTAAGAATATAATAAAATAAGGAGGATAAAAAATGGACGAAAAAGAATTTATTTGCAATGAAAAATGCCCTCATTATCAAAAAATAGAGCAAGTCAAAAAAGAAGAACCTAGTTTTGATGAAATTATGGAAATGGCAGATATGTTTAAACTGTTTGCGGATAGTTCTAGGTTAAAAATTATATGTAGTATTTTAAATAATGAACTATGCGTATGTGATTTAAGTGAACTTTTAGAACTTAGCCAATCCAACGTATCACACCAATTACAACTTTTAAGAACCTCGAAATTAGTTAAATATCGTAAAGAAGGAAAACAAGTATATTATAGCCTTCAAGATGAACATATTGAAAAAATCATCACCATGGCATTAGACCATGTAAGAGAGGAAAAGAAAGGGAGAGCATAATATGGAAGAGAAAACTTGCACAAATTGCTGTACTTGTAACATACAAGGAGAACATGAAACAGAAGAAAAACAGAACAAAAAAGAAATGATATTTTATTTTCTTTCTGTTATTCTATTTTTACTTAGTTTCTTGCCAATTGAACAATTCTATAAAATAGCTATCTATGCATTTGTTATTCTTTTAGCAGGATATGAATTGATATTAGAAGGCATTAAAAATATTTTTCATTTTAACTTTGAAGAAGAGACATTAATGACCATCGCCGTTGTAGCAGCCTTTCTTTTAGGAGAATTTCCAGAAAGCTGTATGGTTGTATTACTATTTCGATTAGGGGAATTTTTAGAAGAAAAGGCAGTAGAAAATTCTCAAAAAAGTATCAAAAATACAGTAGAAATAAAAGTAAAAACAGTTAACAAAGTAGGAGAAGACGGTAGTATTAAGCAAGAAAAGATAGAAAAAATAAAAGTAGGAGACAATATTTTGATAAAACCAGGAGAAATGGTTCCTCTAGATTGCAAAATTTTACAAGGAACTTCTAGTCTCGATATGTCAAGCATTACAGGAGAAAGCATACCAGTTTTTGTAAAAGAAGAAGAGTCTATTTTATCTGGTAGTATCAACTTAAATGGAAGTTTAACTTGCTTAGTACAAAAAGATGAAAAACATTCTATGGCATCTCAGATGGTAGATTTAGTATATGAAGCAACCAGCCATAAAGGAAAAACAGAAGCTTTTATTACGAAATTTTCAAAAATTTATACTCCCGTAGTTTTAATTCTTGCTCTTTTTATTGCTATATTACCACCATTGATTTTTCAAGAAGAAACCAAAACTTGGATTATGAGAGCATTAGTCTTTTTAGTTGCTTCTTGTCCATGTAGTATTGTCATATCTGTACCTTTGGCATTCTTCTCATGTATAGGTGCCATTTCGAAAAAAGGCATGGTGGTAAAAGGAACCAAACATATTGAAAATTTAGCACAAGCAAATCAAATTGCCTTTGATAAAACAGGAACTTTAACAACAGGAAAAATGAAAATTGAACAATTTGTAGTAACAGGAAATTATACCAAAGAAGAATTATTAAACTATGTATATAGTTTAGAAAGAAATTCGAATCATCCTATTTCTACGGCAATTCAAGAGCAGGCAAAAAAAGAAAAAATAGAAGAAAGGCAGCAAGTAGAACAATATGAAGAAATAGCAGGATATGGTGTTTCAGGCAAAATAAATCAAAAAGAAATTTTATTTGGAAACAATAAATTGTTAGAAAAAAATCATATACAAAGCCCAGTCGAAAAGCAAGCAAATTATATCATCATAGATGGCAAAATAGAAGGTTATATCACGTTTGAGGAAGAAATTCGTAACAACGTTGAAAACATAGTAGAAAAATTAAAACAAAACAAAATAGAAAACATCACTATGCTAACAGGAGATAATATAGAAAATGCCAATAAAATAGCAAGTAAGGTGGGAATTCCTAAAGTATTAGCAAGTTTACTTCCAAAGCAAAAGCAAGAAGCAGTAAAAGAATTAAAGAAAAAAGGAAAAGTTATTTTTGTAGGGGATGGTATGAACGATAGTCCAGTTCTAGCAGAAGCAGATTTTGGTATTGCTATGAAAGGAGCAGCAGAAATTGCAGAAATAGCAGCAGATGGCATTTTTATTTCAAATCGTTTAGAAGAACTTCCTAATATTCTTTCTATTGCAAAAAAGACAATGAGAATTGTAAAAGAAAATATTCTATTTTCTTTGATAATAAAAATAGTAGTGTTAACTTTAGGTTTTGTTGGCATTGCGCCAATATGGTTAGCTGTTGCAGCAGATACAGGAGTTAGCCTTATTACTGTTCTAAATAGTATTAGAATTTTAAAATAATTTTTCATTTTCATGCTATATATTCAACCAATAGATTTTCGATATTTATAGTAAAAAACCTTGCTTATTGCAAGGTTTTTAGTATATAATAAAGCAAATACAAACAAAGAGAGGAATTACAATGGAAATAGAAGAAAAAAATATAAAAATGAAATTTCACATATTAGCTATTATATGTATCATACTATTTTGTGTGGCTATTTCCCCAATTACATTACAAAATGATACTTTCTATACTATAAAAATAGGGGAACATATTATGCAAAATGGAATTGATATGAAAGATTCATTTTCATGGCATGAAAATTTACCATATACATACCCACATTGGGCCTATGACACAGGAATTTATTTGATTTATCATTTAGGAGAAATATCAGGAATAACAGATGGTGGAATGTTATTTATTTATCTATCAACCGTCATTTTATGTTGTACATTAGGAATACTTCTTTATATCACAACCAATAAAATAAGTAAGAATACATTACTTTCGTTTTTTCTTACTATATTAGCAATATATTTAATGAGAAATTTTATAGCTGCACGTGCACAATTACTTACATTTAACTTATTTATATTAACCATTCTATTCATAGAAAACTTTTTAGAAACAAAGAAAAAAAGATATGCAATAGCAATCATTTTGATTTCTATTATGATTGCTAATGTACATGTTGCAGTATGGCCATTTTTCTTTGTATTATTCTTACCATATGTAGCAGAATATATTATTGCTAGTATCATAGATGCTAATTTACTTTCTAAATTTATTTTGTTTTACCATAAAGAGCAAATTAGAAATTTAGAAAGAAAGTTAGCAAAAGCGAAAGAAGAGAAAAAAATAACAGAATTACAAATAAAATTACAAAAAGCAAAACAAAATTTAGAATTACAACAAGAAAAAGAAACAAAAATTATAGAAAAGGCAAAAGAAAGAAGAGAACATCCTTACAAATTAAAAATTCATAAAAATAAAGCAGTAAAATGGCTTATCTTAGTCATGATTATTTGTGCTTTTACAGGACTATTAACTCCACTTAAAGATGCACCATATACGTATTTAATCAAAACCATGCAAGGAAATACAACAAAAAGTATTAGTGAACACCAACCACTTACTTTGTATAATGACAAAGAAATGATGATTGTACTGGCTTTAGTCTTTGCTATTCTTATTTTTACGGATGTCAAAATAAAATTATCAGACTTTTTTATGATAGCAGGCCTTATCTTCCTAAGTTTCATGTCAAGAAGGCAAGAATCACTTTTGGTATTAATAGGAGTTGTTATCTTTGCAAAGTGGGTCGAATATCTATTTCATAAATATGACCCAAAAGGAACTTTGGAATTTATGAAACTCATGACTAGTTTGATTGGAAAGGTAGCAACCATTGCTATTATAATGCTAATTGGTGTTATGATAGCAAAACCAAAAATAAATAATCAATTTGTAAGCACGAGCAAATATCCAGTGGCAGCAGCAGACTGGATATTAGAAAATTTAGATGTAGAAAATATTAGGTTATATAATGAATATAACTATGGTAGTTATCTACTATTTCGAGGAATTCCTGTGTTTATTGATTCGAGGGCAGATTTATACGCACCAGAATTTAATAAACAAGAAGGGGAAGAAGAAAGAGATATTTTCTCAGATTATATTAATATTTCTTCTATTGGAACCTATTATGAAACCCAATTTGAAAAATATGATATTACTCATGTCATTGTAGTAAATAATGCAAAATTAAATATGTTTTTATCCAGAGACGAAAACTATAAGCAATTATATAAAGACGATAATTTTGTAATTTATGAAAGAACGGTATAACACAAAGCAAATCAAGTTCTAATTCTAATTATTAGAACTTGATTAAATTATTAAAAAAGGAGGAAAAAATTTGATTAAACATATCATAGTAGATGAAGAAAAAATAAGACTAGATAGTTACCTTGCTCAAAAAGAAGAAAATTTATCTAGAAGTATGCTTCAAAAGTTATTAAAAGAAGAAAAAATAACGGTCAATGGAAACATACAAAAAGCATCTTATCAAGTACAATTAAATGATGAAATTCAAATTGAATTAGAACCTCCTAAACAAGTAAAATTAGAAGCGCAAGATATTCCATTAGATATTGTTTATGAAGATGAAGATATGATAGTTGTTAATAAGCAAAAAGGCTTAGTAGTTCATCCTGGCAATGGAAACTTAGATGGAACTCTTGCAAATGCGATTATGGCACATTGTAAAGAAAGCCTATCTGGAATTGGAGGAGAGCTAAGACCAGGTATTGTACATAGGTTAGATAAAGATACATCAGGACTTCTTATGATTGCTAAAAACGATAAAACACATATTGCCTTATCAGAGCAAATAAAGGATAGAAAAGTTAAAAAGACTTATATTGCTCTTGTAAGAGGAACTATTGCAGAAAATGAAGCAACAATAAATATGCCAATTGGAAGAAGCACAAAAGATAGAAAAAAAATGGCAGTAACTAAAAACGGAAAAGAAGCAATTACTCATTTTAAAGTATTAAATAGATATACGACTTCCAAAGCAAGTTATACATTGCTAGAAGTAAAAATCGATACGCGGAAGAACACACCAAATTAGAGTGCATATGGCAGAAATTGAACACCCTGTAATAGGTGATATAGTATATTCTAATGGAAAAAATGAATTCGGTATAGAAGGACAATGTCTTCATGCACAAAAGCTAGAATTTACACATCCTACCACAGGAAAAGAAATGAAATTAGAGGCAAAGTTGCCAGAGTATTTTCAGAAAATTATAGAAGAGTTAAAAAATTTACAAAATTTATAAAATGCTTAAAAAATTAATTTAACTTTTTTGCTAAATATTAAATAACTCTATGAAATAGATAAATAATTTAATAGAATACTTAAATTATTAGGAGATGTTAAAAATAATGGAAGAAATGGAACGCTTGCAAAAATACTTAGCAAATCAGGGAATTGCCTCAAGAAGAAAAGCAGAAGAGTATATATTGCAAGGAAAAGTAAAGGTCAATGGAAAAGTAGTATTAGAACTTGGAACAAAAATTGAACCAGGAAAAGATAAAATAGAATTTGAAGGCAAAGAAGTAAGAAAACAAGAACAGAAAACCTATGTACTTCTAAATAAGCCAATTGATTATGTTACAACCGTCAAAGACCAATTTCACCGTAATACGGTAGTGGATTTAGTAAAAAATGCTGGCAAAAACTTATTACCAGTAGGAAGACTAGATATGTATACTTCTGGTGCTTTAATATTAACAAATGATGGCGATTTCATATACCATGTTACTCATCCAAAGCATGAAGTAGAAAAAACATATACGGTCACTTTAAAAGGAAAGGTGACGCAAAATGAAGTAGAAGCATTAAAAAAAGGGGTAGTCATTGACGAAGAATATTTGACGAAGCCTGCCAAGGTACGTATTTTAAAAATAGACGAAGAAAAAAATATGTCTCGTTTAGAAATATGTATACATGAAGGAAAAAATAGGCAAATAAGAAAAATGTGTGAAGCAGTAGGAAAAAAAGTATTAGCGTTGCACCGTTCTAAAATAGGTGAGATTAATGTCAAAGATTTAAAAATAGGACAGTGGCGTTACTTAAGAGAAGAAGAAATACAAGGGTTAATGCACGACTAATTTAAAAAGAAAAAGTAAAAGGTTGCACGAATGATTTAAAAAAATATTTACAAAAAAAGTAATTATTTATATAATGAAAAAAACATAAGAAAAAGGAGAAAGAAGTGGAATATAAAATTAAGGTAGATGGCATTAAGCCAGAAGATTTCCATACTTTAGAAAGAAGAACAAAAGAAATTGAAAAATTACAAGAAGGACAAATAGTAGAAGGTATTGTTACTGGAATTAAGCCATATGGTGCATTTGTAAAGTTTGGAGACACTTTATCTGGCTTAGTACATATTGAAGATATGTCTGTTGCAAGAATAAAAACACCTTCAGAAAGACTAAAAATTGGACAAAAAGCAAAATTTATGGTAAAATTAATAGATAGAGGGGCAAATAGAGTCCTTCTATCTTATAAAGAGTTGCTAGGTTCTTGGGAAGAAAACGCAAAGAAATTCGAAGAAGGCTCAACTGTAATTGGAATTGCAAGAGAAACAGAAAAAGCCAAAAATGGAATTTTCGTAGAACTTACACCAAACCTAGTAGGACTTGCCGAATATAAAGATGGCATAGAATATGGACAAAATGTAAATGTCTATATTAAAAAAATTATACCAGATAAAAAGAAGGTAAAATTAATTATAGTTTAAGATAACTATCTTAAAAGGGGGAAAAATTATGGTAGAAGATAACGAAATTAAAGCGCAAATTTCACCATTTGCTATTCGTGAAGGAGAAATTAAAACCTTTGATGGAAAAGATGGATATGTATCCATGAATCAAATTATACACAAAATAAATATTGGACACATTGGTGACATACATTTTTCTATTATTGAACTAGTCAATGAATTTGAATTTATGACATCAAGACAAATTTTCCAATTATTACAATGGAAGGGAATAGATGCAAAATCACAAGACAAATTAAATAATAAATTAGAACAATTAGTAAAATCAAAAATTTTAACAAGATACTATTTTAGTTCAGAAGAAGGAAAAGGAATTTATCGTATTTACTGCTTGGAAAAAATGGGAAAATATTTATTAAACTCTAGAGGTATTGATTGTAAATGGCAACCAACAGATAACACAAAACCAGTTGCTATGATTAAAAAAAGATTAGCAGGAAATCAAACCATAATTGCTTATTTAAGAAAAGTAAAAGCATTTGACTCTTATATACCAAAGCCTGCAATTAACGCAAAAATGGCAGGAAAAATATTTAAAGCAACAGGTGGTTCAGTAAAACTTACAAAAAACGGAAAAGCATTACAATTTGTATTTGAAGTAGTAAGACGTGAAGAAGAATGGGAGAAAAAATTAGTAGATAAAATGAGATTATATCAAGACTTTTATCAAAACTTTGTACCAGGAGATTCAGGATTTTCTTCTATGCCACAATTAATTTTTATTTGTGAAGACGAAAAACACATGGCAGAAACATTTAAAACCATAATGGTAAATCAAGTAGAAATTGAGCAAATCAAATTATATTTTTCTACTGATTTAAGACAAAATGAAGAAACATTAGCAAAAACCTTAGTAGAATTCAAACAAGATGCAGAAACTAAAAAATATAAAATGGAAGATGTAGAAGTAAAATTGTTAGGTATCTAAAAGAATAACAAAAAACATATCTATTAGATTTTAATAGATATGTTTTTTTGTATGGCATTATTGCATAGTTTTTGAAGATGGAGAAAAAACAGTTAAATAAAATGTAAAAGGCATAATAAATATGTCTAAAAATTTATAAATAAGATAGGAAATAAGTAATAAGATGTCTACATATAAAAAAGTAAAAAAATCTTTACAATTTTTTTCAAAAAGTATATAATGATGTCGAAAAATACATTTTTCAATGTAAAAAATACAAAAATAACGAATAAACAACAAAAATAAATGTTTAAAAAGGGGAAAAATTATGAAATCACTAAAGAAATCCATTATTATAATTATCACATTAATTTTTATTCTAATTTTACTAATAAATCAGCAAGTGTTGGCAAAAAACAACACAATTTCAATTCAAAAAAGAGAATATTCAGAAGATTTTAAAAAATGGCTAGAACTATCTGATGAAGAAAAGAGTAAAGTTATACAACCGAGAATATATGACGCAAAAAATACAAGTAATATTTCTAAAAATCCACTTTATAAAGCAAGAATGCTAACAGCCAATGTTGCTAAAACATTTAATTTAAAAAATATAATTCCTGATAATCTAGTAATAAGAAATCAAATGCAAACTAATACTTGCTGGGCTTTTGCAACATTATCTTCATTAGAGACAAATCTTGCATTAGCAAATAGAAACGCAAACACAAATACTTCAAAAGTCTATGATTTTTCAGAAAGACACATGGAATATGCTACAAGTAAGGAGTTTATCGATGAAGATAATCCAATAGGATACAATAGAAAAGTTGGAGATGGTGGAAACTGGTATTATGCACAATCATATCTAACAAATGGAACAGGTGCAATTGATGAAAATGATATGAAGTTTGAAAATAATGAAGATTTAATAGCATTAAGTCTAATACAAAATAAAACAGTTACAAGTCAAGTGTATGATACTATTGAATTTGAGGATTATAGATTAGCAAGTGAAGATAAAAAAGTAGAAATTATGAATCAAATTAAACAACATATTCAAAACTACGGTTCTGTATATGCTTCTATGCACGGAGATTCTTCTACATCAACAATATTTCCTTGTTACAATAATGAAACAAGTGCTAAATATTGTAGTAATTCTATCATGCACAAATCAGATCATGCTGTTTCTATTATAGGGTGGGATGATGATTTTCCAATAGAAAGTTTTAATGAAGAATCACAACCTGAATCGAAAGGTGCTTGGATTATAAGAAATTCTTGGGGCGAAAAGGAAGAATACAAATTACAAGAATTAAAGGAAATACTATTAAAAGAATTGCAAGACGCAGGTTATGGTAGTACATTTGATAATGTATCAAAAATTACTGATGATATGATAAAACGATTAGGTTTTACTATTGATGGAGAAAATGCATACATGGAAATTGGAGATCATGGTCTTATGTATGTATCTTATGAAGATAGTAATATATCAAAAACACTTTGTGGAATAGTAAAAGCAGGAAATGATATTGATTATGAAAATATTTACCAATATGATGAGTATTATCCTGCCTCTGGAATTAGACTATTTTCAAACAAAATAATGTTGTGTAATGTTTTTAATAGAAACAATAAGAGTAGCAAAGAATATCTTACACAAGTTTCACTATATGCACCAGAAACATATACTTGTAAAGTGTATGTAAATCCTACTGGAGATGGTAAAACACAAAGTGAATTAAAGCAAATTCAATTAAAAGATGGAAATTCAGAAAAATTTAATACAGGTTACCATACTTTAGAATTTGCAAAGCCAGTAGAGATAACAGGAGATAAATTTGCAGTAGTAATAGAAATAGAAGGAACAGAAAGTACATTAGATTTAAGTTTAGAAGCTCCAGTTGATGATGTTGAGCAATGGGATGTTGTACAAGTAGAAAAGGGAAAATGCTTTTTGGCAACAGGAAATGATTTAAGTAATTGTCAATGGCAAGATTTAGGACAATTATCTACATCACAGATGGGTAGTGGATTACCTAATGGAGATAGTACAATTAAAGCATTTACAGTATCAAAGATATATGATAATACATTACAAAAAATAGCAATTACAAATGCACCTAATAAAACGGATTATTTTGAAGGAGATAACTTCCAAAAAGAAGGAATGCAGGTTACAGCATATTATAATAGTAAAAATAATTCAACAGTTATATTAAGTGATACAGACTATAGTATTACTAATGGAACTAATTTAACAAAAGGGCAAAAAAGTGTAACTATAACATATAGAGATAAAAGTGTTGAACAAACTATAAATGTACAAGAAAATAGTGTAACAGAATTAAAAATTACAAAAGAGCCTACTAAAACGAGTTACAAAGAGGGACAAAACTTTGATCCTGCAGGTATGACTGTTGAAGCTACATATAAAAATGGTACTAAGAAAACGATAACAGATTATAAAATAGAAAATGGAAATAATCTAGCAACTAATCAGACAGAAGTAATAATTTCTTATGGTGGTCAAACAGTAACACAAACTATAACTGTAACACCAAATCCATTGGTTGAGATAAAAATAACTAAAGCTCCTAATAAAGTAAATTATGTAGTTGGACAAAACTTTGATCCAACAGGAATGATAGTTACAGGAAAATATCAAGACGGAGATGAACAGGAAATAACAGGTTATACAATAGAAGATGGAACAGATTTAAAAAAAGAACAAACTTATGTAACAATAAAATATAAAGAAAAAACAATTACTCAAGAAATAACTGTTGTAGAAAAGGCAATTACACAAATTTCTGTAGAAAAGCAACCATCAAAAGTAAAATATATTCAAAATAAAGAAAATTTAGATTTAACAGGTGGAATTATAAAAGTTACATATAATGATGATACAACAGAAAATATTTCAATGACTTCTGATGAAGTGTCTGTAAGTGGATTTAATAATGAAAAAATAGGCAATATTACAATTACAATTACTTATCAAAATAAAACAACACAATTAAAAGTAGAAATAATTGAAGAAAAAAAGGCAGTCAATTCAAACCTAGATAACATAGAGAGTAATGTAAAAAAAGTACAAGCATATTACTTTACAAATAAGTCAGAAAATAATTACACATTAATCAATGTAGAAATTGATAAAATTTCAAGAAATATGGATAATGATACGGTTGAATATTATTATTATTTATCATCAAATCCAAATGAACAAAATATAAGTGGATGGACAAAAATTACTGAAAAGCAAAGTGATAGTAATAAATTGCAATTCACAATTGATTCAAGAAAAATGACCAACTATAATGAAATAGCTAGTGAAGATGTAGTGTATTTATATATTAAAGAAGTTACAATAAATGGTGCAGATCAAAGTGTAGTAGTTTCAAAACCAATGAAATTAGAAACAGATAAAAAAATTGAAACTTATGTAGATAATGCTAAAAAAGAAAATCTACAATCAAGTAATACTGGTACTGATAAATCAAATGAAAATGATAACACAGTAGCAGGTGGTAGATTACCACAAACAGGAATTACAGTTACAATACTTGTTTTAGCAATAATCATGACAGGTGTAGGAACATTCTTATATATTAAATATAAAATTTTAAGTAAATATATAAAATAAAAAGTAAGAAAGAGGTAAAAAATGCAAAGAAAGATATTATTAATAATATTTACAACATTTTTAATTATGACTATATTTAGTATTAGAGTCAATGCTGTAACTGATTTCTCTTTTGAAGAAGAAAAATTGGATGTTACTTTAAATGGGACAGCATTTATACATTACGACGGAGGAAGTGGAGAAATTACATGGGAAAGTGATAATAATGATATAGCCAGTGTTGATAATGGTACAGTAACAGGTAAAAAAATAGGAAAAACTAATATAAAAGCTACAAGAGAAGGAAAGACAGCAACTTGTGAAGTAAATGTAGTATATAGTGGAATAACTATTGGTGGAAATCAATATAGTAGTGTTTCAAGTGTAAACCTAATTATAGGCGAACATGATACTGAAAATCTTGTTGCAAAAGTTGAAGATGGAAATTTTGAAGAAGTTTCTAATCCATCTGTTACATGGACAAGCGATGATCCGAATACAGTTACAGTAGACAAAACAACAGGTGTAATAAAAGCAGTTAAACAGGGAAAGGCAACAATTACAGCTTCTGTTGCTGGGGCTTCGGATTCTTGTGAAGTTATAGTGTATGATAGCCCTAAATTTACAGATTTTTCAAATGCTAAATATGAAACAACATTAAATTGGACGACAGAAACTTTACAAATTAAAGGAATAAAACCTAATGCTGATGATTATACAAGTTATTATTATATAGTTACATCAAATAATACAAAACCTAATATTACAAAAACAGAATATGGTTCAATAGATACAGAAAAAATGAAAAATACTATTGAAAATTTTTCAATAAATACAGATGAAAATTATATATATACTCGTAATATTTCAAAATATGCTGAATTAAACCAAGACTTATATATATGGATATTGCAAGAATCAAGATTAGAAGATAATTATTATGATGAAAATGGTAATTATATAAGTTATTCAACTAAATTTGTTGTAGATGGTAAAAAAATAACAAAAGCAGAATTACCAAAATTAAATTTAATATTACAAAGTTTTAATATAGGTTATTGGAATAGTACAACAAGTGATGAAGAGAATAATTATACACATATAACATTTAATTTTCCGACTCAAGTAGAAAATAGAAAATTCACATTAAAAATTGGTAAAGTTACGGATAATTCAATACTATCTAAAATTAAAAATAATGATTACGTAGGAATTACAGAATTATTGAATTATGCAAAAAGTCACGATTCAATATATTCACAGAATTTAACAACTACAAGTGAAGCATATTTTAGAAGTGATACAGCGCTTTTTGATGGAAACAAATTACTTCAAAATGAGGGATATTACTATATATATGTAGAATTTGATGATGAAAATGGAAAGTATTACCCAATAGAGGGAATTACATTAGGACAGGCTTGGTTGTCTCCTGTATCTGATTCTTGGAATTTATGGGCTTATACGAGTAGTGATTTTCAATGGGATAATTTATCTTCTACTCCACAAGAAACTCCAAAGCAACCAGATGACGATACTACAGCCAAAGGTGTTCTTCCACAGACAGGTGTCACATCAGTTACAGTGATTTCTCTAATAGGTATAGCATTATTGAGTGTTTCGTTGTATAAAAAATATAATAAGTATAAAGATATAAAATAAAAATTAGACCTACATAAGTAGGTCTAATTTTTATTTTAATAATTCTTGTTGCCTATTTTTTTCCATTCCCCAAAACAGTTTCTACCCGTTTGGATTTCCTTTTTTAAGTCAAATACAATTTCATCTTCGTTGTACCAGGAGATTCAGGATTTTCTTCTATGCCACAATTAATTTTTATTTGTGAAGACGAAAAACACATGGCAGAAACATTTAAAACCATAATGGTAAATCAAGTAGAAATTGAGCAAATCAAATTATATTTTTCTACTGATTTAAGACAAAATGAAGAAACATTAGAAAAAACCTTAGTAGAATTCAAACAAGATGCAAAAACTAAAAAATATAAAATGGAAGATGTAGAAGTAAAATTGTTAGGTATTTAAAGGAAGCACAAAAAACATATATATTAGAGTTTAATAGATATGTTTTTTTTGTATGTCATTATTGTATATTTATGTAAAATGTGCTATAATTATTGTCATAATAGTAACTTATAAACTTAGTTTCATCCATATTTGGAGAAAGGTAAAAAGTGAGCATTTTATCTAAAATCTTTAAGTCTTCACAGAAAGTTGACGATTCCTCACAGGGGTATAGCAGTAACTTAGATAATTACGGCTATATAAATGATGAGAATAGTTCAAATGAAGACTATAGCAAAGACCCTGATTATGAGATTGTGTTTTGGAAGGAGTTATCAAATGGAACATTAATTTTCCAAATCATTGATGATGATGCTGACCCAGCAGGACATGTTATAGCAACCAGCTCAAATCAGATTGAAATCTTAGAGAGTGGATTCTATGAATATGATGACGAGGATCTTAGCTACATAAGGAACAAAGCAAAGGAATTTTGCCAAAAAATAGGAAGATAAAAATAAGGGATAAGATTTTAAGTATCTTATCCCTTATTTTCTACCCGTTTGGATTTCCCTTTTTTAAGTCAAATACAATTCCGTCTTCGTTATCAAATAAGAAATTAGTATCTGCTTTATCTGTTTGAATTGGGTCTATATCTCCATTACTATCTTCACTAAAGCTAGATTCTGCTTTCCAGCTTTTGGATGTTTTCTTTTTAGGTTCTGGTTCTTCTGCAATACCATTTGTGAATTTCTCAAAGTCATATTTTTTATCTGGTTGCACTTCTTTATATTTAGAATCCATAAAATCCATTTTTCCGTCTACTACTTCAATACCACCTTTGTTATTTTTATATTTAAATAAACAAGATTTAAACGTAGTAGCTCTTACCTTATCTGGTGCAAATTTAGGCTTCCATGCCCATTCAATTCCACCATATTTAGGGTCGTACTCTCCTTTTGCAGTATCATAGGTATTGCTAAATTTCCAGTAACGAACATTACCCATCTCTTTTGACCACCACTCATTTTCTTCAATAGTGTTATTTCCAAATACGAGTTTATTGATGCAATTTGATAAAATAGTTTGTTTGTATTTTTCACTAACATTACCAAGTTGTGCAAGTGTTTGTGAAGAAATAGTAGTTCCAACTTTATATTTTCTATATAGAGTAAAGATTGGTTCTGTTACTTTGGAAATAAATTCAGGGAATTCATCAATATATAAGAAATGAGGAATTCTTGTATTTTCATTTCCAGGTCTTCTTAGTACAGCATTCTGCATTAGAAGGATAAAGAATAGTCCGAAAGTTCTATGAACACTTGGTCCTAAATCGCCTCTTCTAGTACATAAGAAAACAACTTCACCTTTCTCTAATACATTTTCATAATTGATATTGTTGTTTCTGTTACAAATAATATTTTTAACACCTGGGTAGCGAAGCAACTTTTCAAAGATAGAAGAAGCATATTGCAAAGCTTTTTCTGTTTCTATTCTTCTTGGTGAATCATGGTAAAAATACTTTTTAAAGTATTGTAGTTGCATTGCATATTCTTCTGATATTTCAGGAATAGCTTCTAACTTTTTGCATAAGTCTTCTACAGCATCAATGTTTCTAAATAATTTTAAAACATCTTCTAAGGTTGGTAGATAATCCTTATCTTTATAAATAATTGGGTAAGATGCTTTTAATAAAGTACAAGTATTTTCTAATGCTTCAATGGCGTCATTTTCTAAGTTAACTTTATCAATATTATCTAGTGTTCCTTGATACATGGCTTTTAATACATAACTAAATACGCCTGCAGCTTTCAAAGGATTGTCATATACAAATGGGTTTAAACCAATTGAGTTTCTATCATTTGGGTCAACAATATGATAAGGAACATGGAAATTTTCTGCTACTTCGAGCATATGAGAAATAGATTCATAGTCAGGAGAAATAGAAGTAAGACCTAAAGTTTTATAAATATATTTTCCACCAGATTCTCCTAAAATCATTTTCTTCATATAAGTTTTATATAACGCTTCTTTTCCTTGTACAGGAGCTAACATATTTAAATTGAAATGTTCATTAATATAGTCGTTAGTATAAGGACAAGTTAAAGTGGCAATTCCTGTTTTTAAAGCAGTATAACCCATTTCTTTTGCAGTAGAATGAAAGAAATATTTTTTCTCTATATCTCTTGCTACCATTGGTTCAAATACAAGGGAAGTTTTTCCTGTTCCCGAAGGACCTACGACTAAGAATTGATTAAAACGACTGCCTTCTGGAATGATTTCTTTATTTCCCGTTTCTTTATTCATACAAATAAACATTTCACATGAATAAGCACCTGTACCATCAGTCACATTGGTTAATTTAATTCCACCATAGTCCCAAATGGATTCTTGTAATAAACGGGTATCATAAACCTTTTTATATAAAAAGTTAAATAAAGAAGGAACAGTAACGAGTGGTAAGTATATAGCAATTGAAGTTAAAGCAGGTCTAAATAATTCTGAAAATTCTGTAGCTAGTACTGGGTAGCCAGGAAGAGAAAGTAGACCAAACCAAATTAATCGATTAATGCCTTGTACAAACATAGAAATAGTAATTGTATATAAGCAAATGACATATAAGTTGAACAAGGTTGATTTCATTTTATTAGAGCTTGCAAATTTGGATGCAAAACCAAATAAGAAAGCAAACACTGGACAAGCAAGTGCAAAAGTATAGAATAGTGGCCCCCAATAAGAAGAACCAACTCCCGTAAAGATAATCAGTAACATCTCAACAATTCTATCTACCATGAAGTAAATAGATAGAAGGGTTAATATATAGGTTACAAAAGTATTTCTGTCAGTCTTTAAAAATTTCAAGAATTTATCTATATACTTCAAAATTTTCACCACTTTCTAAAAATTAAAATATTCTACTATATTATCCTACAAAATGGGCAAAAAATCAAGTGTTTTACAGAAATTTCTTAAAGTAGTGTTGCTAGAGGATATTTTTTGAAGAAATTTTTAATAAGTGAAAATAAAAAAATGTTATTGAATAACTAATTTTTTAATAAGAAATCAAAAAATACTTGAATAATATTCATTTTATGAATATAATCTGTAATAAGATAATCAATAAGCTAAAAATAAGATAGGAGATTAAGAGAAAAGACAATGTTAGGAATTAAGAAAAAAGAAGGAAGAAAAGTAAAAGGGGAAAGTTTTATGCAAGGAGTTATGGCACTCATGTTTTCACAAGTGCTAATCAAACTTCTTGGCTTAGTATATAAATGGTATTTAACCAACCGTGAAGGTTTTGGAGATGAAGGAAATGCAATTTATAGTGCAGGTTTTTCTATTTATGCTTTGCTTTTAACCATTTCTTCTACAGGTGTGCCAAATGCGGTAGCAAGGCTTGTATCACAACATGTAGCAAAGGAAGATTATAGAGGAGCCCACAGAGTATTTAAAATTGCATTTGGAACCTTTGCCGTAATTGGTTTAATTGGAACCATGCTTCTATTCTTTGGAGCACATTATATTGCTAATAACTGGCTTGCTATACCAGAAGCAGAATTAACTTTAGTAGCATTATCACCTGCTATTTTCTTTGTAGCCATTATCAGTGTATTTCGTGGATATTTTAATGGTAGAGAAAACATGAAAGCAACAGCTAATTCACAAACAATAGAGCAATTATTTAAAACAGTATTAACAATTTTGGTAGTAGAAATTGTTGCTATTTGTTCTGGAGTAAAAACACAATTAATGGCAGCAGGAGCAAATTTAGCTACTACATTAGCAACCGTTGCAAGTTTCTTCTATTTATATCTATTCTACAAAATGAGAAGAGAAGATTTAGCAAAAGAAATTGTATCTTCTAAGAACTATGAAACGAAAAGTATTTGGAAAACAGTAAAAAATATTTTATCAGTATCAGTTCCAATGTCATTAAGTGCAATATTAACATCTATAAATAGAAACATTGACTCTACTACAGTAAAAAGAGGCTTACAAAGCTTTTTAACAGAAGGAGAAGCACTAAAACAATATGGAATTTTAAGTGGAAAAGTAGATACTTTAACATCTTTACCATTATCGTTTAATATTGCCTTTGCCACTGCTTTAGTACCAGCAATTACCAAAGCAAGAGAGCAAAAAGATGAAAAAACAGCAACAAAAAGAGTTTCATTTTCTTTATTAGTAACAATGTTAATTGGGCTTCCTTGTATGGTAGGAATGCTTATTTTCGCACAACCAATTTTAAACTTATTATTCCCTAATGCACCAGATGGCGATTTTATTTTACAAGTAAGTTCTTTAGCCATTATCTTTACTGTACTAGAACAAACAGTAAATGGAGCTTTGCAAGGAATTGGCAAAATTACTACACCTGCTATTGCACTTTTAATAGGAGTAGCTTTAAAATTCATTTTAAACTTAGTATTAGTGCCAATTCCAGAAATAGGGGCAGCAGGAGCAGCTTTTGCTACCGTAGTTTGCCATGCCGTTGCCTTCTTTATTGGATTTAATGTATTAAGGGCTAATATGAAATTAGACTTAAATTTTTCTAAATTTGTTGTAAAACCTGTTTTAGCAACTATTGCTATGGGAATATGTTCGTATGCTGTATATTTCTTACTTGGCGGTATAATTGCAGAAAAAATGGCAACAATAATCGCAATGTTAGTCGCTGTTGTAATATATTCTTTATCAATTATCGCTTTTAAAATATTTACTAAAGAAGAAATATTTATGATTCCTTACGGACAAAAGTTATACAAAATATTAGAAAAATTCGGATTATACAAAGAAGCTTAAAAGCTAGTTAAATAGCTAGTTTCAAGAATAAAGAAACACAAAACCATACGGCGGTAAAGGTTTGAGAAAAGAAAAAATGAAAAAAAAGAAGGATTTTGAAAAACATTGGCGAATAATGTTAGTAGTAGATAAAAATATATATCTACATATGTTCTTATAGGAGGTAATTTAAATGAACAAATCTGATTTAATCGCAGCTATCGCAGCTAAAACAGGAGACACAAAGAAAGGTGCTGAAGCAGCATTAAACGCTTTCGTTGAAGCTGTAACAGAAACATTAGTAAAAGGAGACAAAGTTCAACTTGTTGGATTTGGTTCTTTCGAAGTAAGAAAAAGAGCAGCTAGAAAAGGAAGAAACCCACAAACTAAAGAAGAAATCAAAATACCAGCTTCTAAAGCTCCAGTTTTCAAAGCAGGAAAAGCTTTAAAAGATTTAGTAAACAAAAAATAAGAATGATTTCAATATAAATATGAATTCATAGAAAGAGCAAGACAAAAGTCTTGTTCTTTTTTTTCGCAATACTTAATATAAATATACTGTGAGGTGAAAATATTGGTTTTAAAAGCAGTAAAAATAAGAAAACAGTATATTATATTAGGAATCATCAGTTTGCTTTTAATGAGTAGCCTTTTTCTAATTTTTATTACTTCTCATGCATTAGCAAGTGAAGAAGAAAAAGAAGAAGAAAAGAAAACATATATTAAATGGGTAGATTATAATGTACCTTTAGAATTAATGGAAAAAACAGCAAAATTAGATATAGATTCTCATACAAAAGAGCAAGAAGTAGAACTTAATTGGATTGAGCTACTTTCCTATTTAGCAAGTAAGTATGGTGGAAACTTTAAGTCTTTTCAGCAAAAAGATTTGGACAATGTCGTAGCAAGATTAAAAGCAGGGGAGACAATGGAAGAAATCACAAAAGATATGAAATTATATTCTTATTATATAGAAGCTTATAATGCTATTTTATGCCAATTTATTGGCAACTATCAAATTGAGACTTTGCAAGAAGATGGAACGAAGACTTGGAAAGAAAAATATGGCATAAAAGCTTTTTTGCCTATTGCAAAAAACTATGGATTTAGCCATTATGATGATTTTGGAAATAGTAGAACATATGGCTACAAACGAGTTCATTTAGGAAATGACCTAATGGGCTCTATTGGCACACCAATTATTGCAGTAGAATCTGGTGTTGTGGAGGCTTGTGGGTGGAATCAATATGGCGGCTGGCGTATTGGTATTCGTAGTTTTGATGGAAAAAGATATTACTATTATGCACATTTAAGAAAAAACCACCCTTATGCCAAAGATATGGAAGAAGGGAAAATTGTGCAAGCAGGAGATGTAATTGGTTATTTAGGAATGACTGGTTATAGCACGAAAGAAAATGTAAATAATATAAATGTGCCACACTTACATTTTGGAATGCAACTCATTTTTGATGAATCACAAAAAGATGGAGTAAATCAAATTTGGATTGATGTATATCAAATTATTAATTTTTTGAAGAAAAATAAATCAGAAGTTTATAAAGCCTATGAAGATACTAAGGACTATGAAAGAAAATATCAAATTATAGACCCTATTGTACAAGATAATTAAACATGAAAAATATATATCTTAAGGAATTGAATCTAAAAAGTATTCTAATAAAAACATAAAAAGGCGAGTCTAAGATAAATCTTAGGCTCGCTTTTTACTTCTTTTAAAAAATGACTTCTACATTTTCCAGTACAATGACTGGAACTTTTTTAATACCATTGTCTTTTGCAAACATCAAGGCGGTAAAACCATCTAATAAAAAATTTCTGCGGTCTAATATGAGTGGCTTTTGTAAATGTCCATATTGCTTATAGTACTCTTTAATTTTTTTGTATTTTTTTCCTCGCTAGCTAGAATCCAAAAAAATATTTACAATAATATGCTCAACTTCTTTTTCCTCTAACCAATCTTGAATAAATACAAGCCCATACCAACGATGTAAAAATCGAGCTATTTGCTGAAAATCACTAACAAATTGACTTTTTTCTCCGCTTGTAGATAAGGAGACATATTTGTCGTAAAAAGGTTTGAGCATGTTAGTTTTTTCAGAGTTACACTTCTTACAAGCAAGAAATAAATTATTAGGAATGGTAGGCCCGCCAAAATCTTGTGGAATGAAATGGTCTAATGTAATTTTATCTTTTGGAAAAGTCCGTGAGCAATAAAAACATTGCTCTTTTCCTTTCATGAAGTAGGTAAGCTCATACATGGCTTCTTGAAAATTGATAGGAAAATGAAGCTTTAATACTTCGTTTTCTATTTCCATAGAGCCATTTATAGCAAACACTTCACCTAGTGGATGTTGCGGTAAGTCAATAATCATTGCATATACCTCCTCTATTTTTTTCTTTATTATATAATAAAAACAAAATAGAGTCAATGATTGGTGTTTCGCAATCGTAATCTATCTAAAACGATAAATGATTCAATTTATTTTATGACGGATTTATACTTTCATAAAACTTACCTTGCCATAAATCTTGTTCTTTTAGTCTTCTATCTAGTTCATTTAAAACCCATTTTTTATGAAGATTCCAAGAAGGGGCAATTAAAAGCTCTTTTGGAGCATCACCAGATACACGGTGAATTACTAAGTTGGGTTTTAAATGAGTAAGAATATAAAGCAAATCTTCTATATATTCTTCAAAAGCTAGAGGTTGATATTCTCCTTTGCTATACATATCAGCCAAAACAGTGTTTTGTACTATATAAGTAGAATGAATTTTTACACCTTGTAAAGGATGTAAGTTAATAAAATCTACTGTATTTTTAATATCTTCTTTTGTTTCATAAGGAAGACCAACCATAATATGGGCAACTACATCAATGCCATATTGATGTAAAATGGAAACTGCATTTGTAAATTGCATGCTTGTATAGCAACGATTAATTTTTTTACCAATTTCATCATTACTAGTTTGAAGGCCAAGCTCCACACAAACATAATATTTTTTTGTATAACTTTGTAAAAGTTTTGCAATTTCTTTCGTAATGCAATCTGGTCTTGTACCAATAGCAATGCCTACAATTCGATTATCTATTAGGGCAGAATCATATTTTTTCTTTAAGTTTTCTACACTATCGTAGGTATTTGTAAAATTTTGAAAATAGACAATAAATTTATTGGCCCTTTGAGAACGATAAGTCGTAAAGTAGTGTTTTACTTGTTCTGTAATACTAGAAGCAGAATGAATTAATTCGCCAGAACCTTTTTCACTACAATAAATACAACCGCCATAGGACAAACTGCCATCGCGGTTAGGACAAGAAAAGCCACCATCTACGCAAATTTTAAGGGTACGCTCTCCAAATTTTTCTTTTAAATATTGATTTAAATGATTATATCTTTGTTTGCTTTCCATCATAAGTTAATTATACTGAAAAAAGATAAAATAAGCAATAAGAAGAATTACCTTATTTTTATAATATTGGCTGGGTATATATTATTATCCATTAGACTTTTATATAATTATTCTTTTTCTTCTTGTTCTTTTTTTAACCTTTCTTGATTATACTGAAATATTCTCTCTGTCATTTTTTCTAGCTTTAGAACTGCTTCTTCGATTTTACCACTTTGATACAATTTTTTTGCAATATAATCTATATATGAAGCTTGTCTGCATAGTGTAGGAAATGGAGCGTCAGGACTACTCTTTTCATCTAACATTGCTAAATCCATACCGATTTCACTTAATGAGGTATCAATTAATTTATTTAACATATTATATTTATCTTCTGGTTGCATTTTTTCGGTTTGTATAAAGTATGCTCTTTCATCATTTGTTGTTAATGGAACTGGAGATTTTTTGTCATTATTTATTTCTCTAAAGCACCAATCTGTGAATAAAAAAGATGTCTTGTAAATAGTATCTCCAATCTTATAATATACTTCTGGTTTTTGGTTAGCTTTTTCATAAGCCAATTCTTCTGCTGATTTTTCTGTAGAATATTGTTCCATAAAATTATGTTTTTTAGGTGCTTTTGGTTCAGGTAGAGTTTTTTGTTTTAGTCCGTTTTCTACAAGATAATCTTCTATAAAATCAGATTCACCTACACCATCATTATACTTACCATATACACTTTTATATAATTTAGTAGCGTCTCTAGTAGCTTTTTTTATTCTTTTTTGTTCCAATAAATCTGCTTCTAGCTTTTCTGCTACAGAATAATCAACTTCTAAAAGTTCTCCTTCATCCTTATAATACTGTTGTCTTTGTGCTTCTGCTATTCGTCTTTGATTCCAGACTTTAAACTTCCCAATTATTCCTAATTGAACTTTATTATAATCCATATGTGTTTTCTTCCTTTCCTTTTACAAATCTAAATCAATTATACCATTTTTTAGTAAAAAAAACAAATTTCATTGGAAATAGAGACGGTTTTCTTTTCCACAAAAAAAAATCACACTAATAAATGAGTGCGATTTTTTCTTTTGGTGCAGATGGCCGGAATCGAACCGGCACGGTTTATTCAACCGCAGGATTTTAAGTCCTGTGCGTCTGCCAGTTCCGCCACATCTGCATATATTTCAGTTTGTGCAAATTTAGCTACACATACTGACGTTGTAACTCAGGCTATGCCTTCGAACAACCTCAGCAAGTTCCGCCACATCTGCATATAAATTGTTATTGTTTTGCAACTGACAAAACATATTATAATACGATAGAAAGGTATTTGTCAAGACTGAAAATTAAAAAAATAAAGAAATTTCTGAAAAGTGCTTAAATATAGAATAAAATTCTATAAAAAAGGTAAAAAATAATAAAAAAAGAAGGAGTTAGAAAGAAAACACAGAATATTATGTTAAGTGATGATATAAAAATAACGAAATGTAAAAGATTGGTAAAAACACAAAATATAAAAATTAACATATAAGTAAAATTAAAAAGAAAGGAGTTAAACCAACAATAATTATTGTATAAATACATAGAACAAAAAAAGTTGCAATAAGAAGAAGTATAAAATTTAGTAATATTTTTCCAAATTCCGCCATAGCGGATAGATTCTGTGTTTAAATAAGAAAAAAATATAAATAGGCTTTGGTGGGGAAACAAATGCATGTTGAAATATTATTAAAACAAGTAAGACAAAAAAAACAAGTAACCTTAAATAAACTATCTGAAAAAAGTGGCATTTCAAAAACGCATATTAATGATATCGAAAATAATATAAAAAGTCCTAGTTTATTAGTGGCAATACGTTTAGCAAAAGCATTAGATGTCGAAATAACAGAGTTATATAAGGTAAAATGGTAATGCACAAAGAAAGAAAAATAACAAAATATGCAAATCAAAAAAGAGAAGTATATCATGCAAAAAAAATATTAAAGGAAGTAAACGTGCAAACACAAGTAAACAACTATTATAGTGAAAGCATGAATGCTTTAGTTCAGTATATAAAAAAGCATGATATCAATCCAAGCGAAAAATCTTGGAATAAATATGCTATCCATAAAAGATATTTATCAAGTAAAACAATAGGTTACTTATCTGGAATAGGGTTTAATACTCTTTGTAGAAAATTAAGAAAAGAAGTCAATAAAGAAAAAAAGAAGGAAGGTTAAAATTATCTTTCTTTTTAACTTCGGAATAAATTAAATCATATTTAATGACATATTTGTATTTTAGACACGGACAACAACCGTGTCTATTACTTTATACATTTATAATGTAAAATTTAAAGAAAATTTGTAATATCTATGGACTTTTTAGCAAAAATAGCCTAAAATAAATAGATGATAAAGAAAAGGAGGAAGAAAAATGAATATATGGCATGACATCAATCCTGATAGAATTAAAAAAGATGATTTTGTAGCTGTTATTGAAATTTCAAAAGGTGGAAGGAACAAATATGAGTTAGATAAACAAACAGGAATGCTAAAATTAGATAGAGTATTATATACTTCTACACATTATCCAGCTAATTATGGATTTATTCCAAGAACTTATGCAGGCGATAATGACCCATTAGATGTATTAGTACTTTGCCAAGAAAAAATTGTTTCTTTAGCATTAGTAGAAGTATACCCAATTGGAGTTTTAAAAATGATAGACGGAGACGAGTATGATGAAAAGATTATAGCTATTTGTAAACAAGACCCATTTTTAAATGAATATAAAGATATTACAGAATTACCAAGTCATATCTTATCAGAGATTATGCACTTTTTTGAAGTTTATAAACAATTAGAAGGAAAACAAACAACAGTGGACAAAATTATGGGAAGAGAAGAAGCAGAAAAAATTATTGAAGAATGCATGAATACATACAATAAAAAATTCTTAAAATAGAGGAGAAAAATATGATTGAAAGAATTTTATTTAATGTAGTAGCATTAGGGTTATTTTTATTTCTATTTTTTCGAATGATACAGAAAAATGATACAAACTACCTTTATATCCTAGTACTACAAGCACTAGGAATTGCCATTGGTTTCATTGGGCTAATGCTAAGAGTCAATTTACCGATTGTATTACTCATCATAACTTACATTTTTTCTATTATAATACCAATTATTGTTGTTTTAATAGAAGGAAAAGGAATTACTTTAACAGAGGTAATTTTTCTTTCTATTGCTCAATTTTATAAGAATATAGGAATGGAAGAAAAAGCAAAAAAGGCTTTAATGGAGTTAATACAGAAAAGGCCAACAACCTATTATGGGCATAAGATGCTAGCAGAAATATATGAAAAAGAAAATGAATTACAAATAGCTACAGAAGAATATATTAGAGTAGCAAATATTAGACCAAATGATGATAACATTCAATATAAAATAGCCGATTTATTTCATCAAACAGGAAAACCAGAGGGAGCTGTTAAAATTCTACAAGAATTACTAAGAAAAAAGCCAGAATGGGAAGAAGCATCCTGTTTATTAGGAGATATTTTTCAAGAACAAGAAAGATGGAAAGAAGCGGAAAGTATTTATTTAGATGCTCTACAATATCATCCTGAAAATTATAATTTATATTATAATTTAGGAATGGTTTATACTAGATTAAACGATTTTCAAAGCGCCAAAGAATATTATGAAAAAGCAGCGGCATTAAATTCTTTATTATACCGTGCAAAATTTAATTTAGGACAAATTGCTTTATTATATAATGAATTAGAAGAAGCAGAACAATATTTTGAGGAATGCTTACAAGAAGAAGAATTAGAAGAGGATGCCTATTTTTATTTAGCTTATATTGCTATGTTAAAAGGAGAAGAAGAAAAAGCAATCCAGTATTTAAATGTAGCTGTAGAGGAAAATCCAGAAATCTATGATAGAATAAAAAAAGAATTAATTTTTAAATTAGTTCTAAATAAAGTCGAAAAACCAAAGAAAAATCAACAGCCGAAGAAAAGAGAAAGAAAATTAAGCAAAAAAGAAAAACAAACCATTTCACATTTAAAACATACCTATGAATTGGTAGGTAATTTAAATCATAATGATATTAAAGTAATGAAAATGCTCCAAACAAAGAGAAAAGAAGAAAAACAAATAGAAAGAGAATAATTATTAAAAGCTAGAATACAATGGTAAAAAATAAAAAAGGAGCGTGCAGTGATTGATGAACCAAATGGCAATCATAGGAGGAGACTTAAGAATTGTAAAACTAGCTGAAATGTTAGCAAAAGATAAAATAAAAATAAAAACATATGGTTTAGAAAAAGCAGAAAATTTACAAAGGATAGAACAAATACAGCAATGTCAGTCAATAGAAGAAACAGTTCAAAATGTGAATATGGTAATAGGGCCAATCCCATTATCAAAGGATGGAATACAAATAAATACACCTTTTAGCATACAAAATATTACTTTACAAGAATTATTTAGCAAACTACAAGAAAGAACCTTTCTTGCTGGTAGTATAAAAAAAGAAGTTTATGATTTGGCCACAAGCGAAAAAGTCAAAATAATTGATATATTAGAACGTGAAGAATTAGTAGTTTTAAATACTATTGCAACAGCAGAAGGAGCTATTCAAATTGCCATGGAGGAAACAATAAAAACACTTCATGGAAGTAATGTGTTGCTATTAGGTTTTGGTAGAGTAGGAAAAACAGTAGCTCATATGCTACAAGCAATAGGAGCAAATGTATACTGTGAAGCACGTAAAGAAGAAGATTTTGCTTGGATGAAAATCTATGGATATAAACCAATTAAACTAACAGAACTAAAAGAAAAATTAGGATATTTTGATATAATTATCAACACAATTCCTACTTTAATCTTAAAAAAAGAAGAACTATCTTATATAAAAAAAGATTGTTTACTCATAGATTTAGCTTCAAAGCCAGGTGGTATTGACATAGAAGAAGCAAAAAAACAAGGAATCAAAGCAATATGGGCACTTGCTCTTCCAGGGAAAGTAGCACCACTTACTTCGGCCGAATATATAAAAGAAACAATTTATCATATATTAAACGAAAAATAATAAAAGAAAGAGGAAAAACATATGGATATAACACAAGCATTTATATTAGGAATCGTACAAGGATTAACAGAACTATTGCCAATTTCTAGTTCTGCACATTTGAATTTATTCCCATGGCTATTTAATTGGGGAACATTAACAGAATCATTTGATGTAGCACTTCATATTGGAACATTATTTGCAATATTATTATTTTTTGCAAAAGATTGGATAGCATTAATAAAAGGTGGTTATAATCAAGTCATAAAAAAAGAAAAAACAGTAGAGGGAAAAATCTTTTGGTATATTGTCATTAGTACGATTCCAGCAGGGATTCTAAGTTTAATACTAGACAAAATATCAGAAAAAATAATAGACACAATATCCAATTCATGGCAAATTGAGAGAATATTGGTAGAAATGTTCTTGATTGCTATTGCTTTAATGGTAATGGGAATTATATTATATATTGTAGATAAAAAAGCAAAGGCAAAAGTAGATTATGAACATATTACATTAAAACAATCAATCCTAATTAGTATATCACAAGCATTGGCAGCAGCATTTCCAGGCGTTTCTAGATCTGGCATTACCATGACAGTAGGTAGAGGAATGGGAATTGGTCGAGAATCTGTGGCAAAATATTCTTTCTTGCTTTCTACTCCAATTGTGGCAGCAGCAGCTCTCTATGAAATGAAGCATTTTACTTTTGATTTATCTTTTGTAGTAGGAGTTCTTACCAGTTTTATTGTGGGACTATTTGTAATTAAATTTTTACTAAATTATCTAAAAAAAGGAGATTTTAAAATCTTTGCTATTTATCGTGTAATATTAGGAATTGTTATATTATTCCTTTGTTTTATTAGATAAGAAAATAAAAAGAGTTTGCATTTGAAATAAAAAATGCAAACTCTTTTTTTGAAAAAAATTCTTATATTACAATAACATTACAATTAAATTACAAGTATATTAAAACTATTGACTTTTACAAAAAAAAAGATAGAATAAAGTCATAATTATACTATTATGTAAAAAAATGAAAATAAAATATAAAAATGTAAGTATTTTTTGACATTTTTTGTAGAACATAATAAAGAAAAAGTATAAAACAAATGAGGGAGATAACATGCCAAGTTGCTTAGGTTTATATGTTGAAAATAATTTAATTAAATATGCAAAAGTAACAAAAGAACATGATATTTTAAAAGTAGATGCATTTGGTGTAAAATTTTATGACAAAATAGGAGAAGCAATTAATCAAATTATTGCTGAAACCTTTAGTTATAAAATACCAATTAGTATTAATTTATCAGAAGAAACATATCAATACTTTTATTTCTTTAACTTATTAAACAAAAATGACTTAAAAAAAGCAATTGATACAGAATTCGATTCTTATTGTTACGAAAAAGGATATAATAGAAATGCCTTAGAGACTCGCTATGCATTAGTACCAGACATGCAAGACACTGAAAAAATAAAGGCAATTTATATTTCCATCAATAAAGCAGAAATTAATAGAAAAATGCAAGAATTTGAAGGAAATACCATTTCTTATATGCTGCCTATGGCAATGACTATCCCTAATATTGTAGATATAAAACCAAAAGAAAATAGCCTAATCGTTAATATAGAAGGTAAAACTACAATAACCACAATTATTGATGAAAAAATATATAATATTAATCAATTCGAAGAAGGAATGGAAACTATACTAAATAATATTAACGAAAAAGAGAATTCCTATTCTAAAGCTTACGAAATTTGTAAAAATACCACTATTTACACAATGGAAGGAAAAGACTTAATAGAAGAAAACGAAAATATATATTTAGAAGATATTATGCCTACATTATATAATATTGTACAAAAAGTAAAGGAATTAACAGAAAGTTCTGTAAACAACGTGGACAAAATTTATATTACAGGTACAGGTTCTTCTATTAATAATATAGATTTATATTTTCAAGAATATTTTCCAAGCATCAAATGCGAAATTTTAAAGCCATATTTTATACCAGAAAATATAAAAATCAATATGAAAGATTATATTGAAGTAAACTCAGCAATTGCACTAGCAATGCAAGGATTAGGTTATGGTATAAAAAGTATCAACTTTAAAAAACCAGCCTTAGCTGATCAATTACCAAGTTGGCTAAAGCTAGAACCAGGTAATAAGAAAGATAATAAAGCAAAGCAAAGTAACAAGAAAAAAATTCAATTATCGTTTGATTGGAAGGCAAAATTAGATGCTACAGAAAAATGGCTTATTAGAACTTCTTCTGCAATTTTATCTTTCATTATTATATATTCAATATTAACTACATTACTAAAAGTAAATATAGAAGACAAAATTGAAGAAGTAGAAGAAGTAAATAGAGATACAGCAAGGCAAATACAATTAGTTGATGCAGATATTCAAACATTAAATAATAAAACAGCAAATTATCAAACAATGACAGATAATTTAAAAAGTTATAGCGACGAGGTACAAAGTCAACTAAGAACAAAAAATGTCATTCCTTTATTATTAACGCGAATTATGAATGTCATTCCAAAAGGCGTTACCCTTACTTCTATTGAAAATACGGGTTCACATATTGTAATTAATGCCCAATCAGAAAATTATGACTTATTAGGATTCTTTAAAGGAAGTTTAATTGTAGATGGAATATTAAGTCCTAGTACAGTTGTTTCTAATTCCGGAGTAAAACAAAATGGAATTGTAAAAGTTGTAATAGAAGGAGACTTGCCATGAGAAAAATACTATTAATTATTATTGTCATATTATTCCTTGCTCTAGGTTATGTTTCTGCAGTTAGAGGAATTACAATAGGAGATTTTCAAATCTTAAGTATAGAGCAAATAAAACAAAAAAGTGACGAACTAAATAGGAAAATACAACAAGCAAATACTTCTATTGATGTTAACTATCCATCTAGAGTAGCATCATTAAGAGAAGCAAGCAATCAAATGAAAGATGCAAGATCAGAATATTTGCAATATACCAACATGAGTACAGATGCAGAAATTTTAGAAGCAATGGAACAAAAAAGTTACACCATCGAGTTTTTGTGGACTACTTTAGGTTTACATGCTAGAAATGAAGGAGTTAATTTAACTTTTGAGATTGTGGATAGTTCTACAGGAGCAAATAGTTCAAATGATATTTCATTTACTGTAAATGGCTCTTATATTGCAATTACGAATTTTATTTATGCAATAGAAAATGATACCAATTTAAATTTCAGAATTCGAAACTTTAAATTGTTACCATACCAAGGAGAAATTTTACAAGCTACCTTTACGGTAGGAAATATTATAATACAAGGAAATACTTCATCAAAATCAGTAACTGCAACGACAGAGCAAAATTCACAACAAAACACGCAACAAAATACTCAGCAAAATACACAGCAAGATACCACACAAAATAATGACTCAACTAATAATACGTAAAGGATAGACCTATAAAAAAGAATAAAGGAGTAAAAATATGATAAAAACAATATTAAAAGAATCAATTATTATTTTATTATTGTGCGTTCTAATTTTAATTATATTAAGTGTGTTATTTTATGATTACAATCCAATAAATAAAGTAATTCCTAATAAAGTAGCTTACACAACACCAGAAAATATTCGAGAGGAATTACAAGAAGAAAATATTCAAAACACATTAGAAACACAAAATAGGGTCTATACAGTAGAAGGATCAGACTTAAATATTTATAAAAAAAGCAAAACTTATGATCCAAGCAAAGAAAATCCATTTCTATCTACACCAATTACAACTGGTAACACATCAAATGGAGATAGCAAAGTGGAAGATAACAGTACAAATAATAATAAAAATAACAATAACAATAACAATACAAATAACAATCAATCATCACAGAATGTCACAAAATTAAAATAATTTTAACTTAGATATATTTATAAAATAAATATATATAAAAATAAAAGATAAGGAGGAGTTTTTTATGTTAAAAGGACAAAAAGGTATTACATTAGTAGCATTAGTTATCACTATCATTGTTCTAATTATCTTAGCAGGAGTTTCAATTGCTCTTTTATTAGGAGATGATGGATTAATTAACAAAACTAAACAAGCTGGAGAAAACTATCAAAAAGCAGCTAATGCAGAAGTAAGTGATATAGCTAATCTTTTTGAATTCGCAAATGAACATTAATTTATTTAGTAGTCAAACTAAATATGAGGTTACCTAGAACACATATAATCATTATATTTAGGTAACCTCTCATTTTTTAAATAAGGATAATATATGGAACAATTAATTTTCTATTTCCTGATTTTTATCATAGGAACCTTATTTGGAAGTTTCTTTACATTAGCAGTATATCGTATTCCTCTACATCAAAATATTACACATAAACGTTCATATTGCCCTAATTGTAACCATAAACTTTCTTTTTGGGATATGATTCCTATTTTAAGTTATGTCATATTAAAAGGAAAATGTCGATATTGTAAAAAGAAAATAAGAATACGTTATTTTTTATTGGAAATATTAACAGGAACAATATTTCTTTTATTTGCCATATCTCTAAAACTTTCGTTTCAAACAATAGAAATAAGTAAGCTTGTTTATTTGCTAGTGGGAATGTTATATTTTGCAGGTCTAATTATAATTGCAGGTATTGATAAAGAAAGACACACCATTCAAAAATCTTGTTTATTATATGAAATTATCCTTATGAACATATATATGATTTATCTATATATAGTAGAAAAAGCTAATATATATAGATATGTTATATATTTATTTGTGTTTATCTTATTAATGCTTTTTGACAATCGACGTTTAAAAAAGAAATTAAAATATTCTTATCCAATAGAAATATTAGAATTAAGTATAGTAATGGCTATTTTTAGTAGTGAAATAATATACTTTTTAACAGTCTTATTTACTCTATTAGTGATTATTCTAGAAAGATTCTTAAAATTATTTAAAAAGAAAGAAAAAATGGTAAAAAAATCAGAAAAAACTTACTATAAAGACTTACCATTTGGCTTTTATATGATAGTAATGAATATACTTATAATTATTTTAATCAATTGGATAGCATGTAGGTGGTAAAATGAAAGAAATAAAAAAATATAAAACCAATAAGGGTGTTACCATGATGGATATTGTAGTTGCCATCATCGTCTTAACCTTATTTGTAGGAGTTATTACTTCTTTATACTATCAAATTGCATATTATAATGCTTCCATTCGAATGAATGCTATGGCAGTTCATTATGCAGTCAAAATTGCAGAAAGTATAGACAAAATGACTTATGAAGAAGTAACAGAAGAATTAAATGAAGATGCAAGAACAACCTATGATTTACCAGATTTATATCAAGCAAATATAGAAATAAAAAAATATAGTGAGGAAGACCCAACAAAAGAAGATATTATAAAAAAAGTAACCATTACTATAAATTATCAACTTTTAGATGAAAATAAAACTTATGTATTACGAAAATTAAAAATCAAAGAATCATAGAAAGGGAAAGAAAGAGTGAAAGAAGAAAAGGGAATAACCTTATTATCATTAATTATATATGTTATTGTACTTACCCTTGTTACAGCAATGTTAGCAACAATTAGCAATATGTTTTTTTCTAATACAAAATATATCACAGAGAATGGAAAATATATCTCTGAGTTTAATAAATTTAATATGTATTTTATAGAAGATGTAAAAAAGAATAAAACAATCGATACAATAACGAATAATGAAATTATCTTTGAAGATGGAACAACATATACGTACCAAGGAGGGGAAGATAATAGCATTTACCGTAATAAGGTAAAAATATGTACAAATATTTCATATTGTGAATTTACAAAAGAAGAAAAAGAGGAAGCTACAATCACAAAAACAATTATAAAAGTAAATATGATAGTAGATAGCTCTAAACTTTTTGAAGTAAGCAATGAATATGTCTTAAAATATTGGTAATTTTATGCAATTACAAAAATGACTACAGAAATGTTAAAAAATATAGTATAATAAAAATAGAACACAAAAGAAAGGAGAGAAAAATATGGCATCAAAACAGTCTCAACCAATTGGAATTGAACTTGCAAAACGAAGATTAATTACAGAAGAAGATATTGAAAGAGCATTAGAATACCAAAAGGAACACCCAGGCAAAAAATTAGGAGATATTATTAATATTCTAAATTTATGTGACGCTAATAAGTTGATTGTAGCGATTGGTGAAATTTTAAACGAAAAAGCAATTTTATTAAAAGAATCTGATATCAAAATTAATGTTCCTGATTATATTTCACTAGATATTGCAAAGAAAAATAAAGCAATTCCTTTTGATATTGAATCCGGTAAAATAAAAGTATGTTTTGCTGATACAAGTAATGCAAGAGCAATTGATACAATAAGACTTTTGTTATTAAATAAAGGTCTTATTATGGAAAAATATATTACCTTTGAAACCAATATTGAAGAAATTTTGGATTCATTAGAAGGAGTAGCATCAGAAAATATTAATACTAACCGTGATATTACAGGTCTAGTAGACAGTATTATTAAAACAGCAATGGAAAAAAGAGCAAGTGATATCCATTTTGAACCAATGGAAGATAACTTAAGAGTTCGTTATCGTATCGATGGGGGACTAGTAACAGCAGTAAACATCGATAAAGAAAAACAAGCTCAAATTATAGGAAGATTAAAAGCAATTTCAAATATGCATCAGGAAAAGCAAGAGTCACAAGATGGTAGAATTATCATTTATCCAGACTATAATATTCGTGTTTCTTCACAAAGAAATGTATATGGGGAAAAATTTGTATTAAGACTACTAAAAAAGAATGCAGGAATTAAACAAATTTATGATTTAGGGTTCCCAAATGACGAACAATTAGTAAAAGATAGTTTTCATAAGAAAAATAGTATTACTATTATAGCAGCTCCTACAGGAGAAGGAAAAACAACCACATTATATAGTGTTATTGATATGCTTAATAGACCAGATATCAACATTACTACAATAGAAGACCCTGTGGAAATTCGTATTGAAGGTTTAAACCAAATTGAAATAGATTCAAGAACATCTTTTTCTGATTCTTTAAGAACCGTATTAAGACAAGACCCAGATATTATTTTAGTAGGAGAAATCCGTGATAGAGAAACAGCAGAAATTGCAATGCAATCTGGACAAACAGGACATTATGTATTATCAACCATACATACCATCAATAGTGTAGAAGTTATTACAAGATTAAGAAAAATGGGAATATCTAATTACGATATCGCAAGTACACTTTCTACTTCCATTTCCCAAAGATTAGTAAGAAAAGTATGCCCATATTGTGCAAGTGAAAGAGAATTTACAGAACAAGAAAAAAATATTATGAATGCAATAGCACAAAAATATAATATTAATTTAGACTTTACTAATAAAAAGACCTATCAAACAGTAGGCTGTGAAAAATGCAATCATACAGGCTATTATGATAGAATTGCCATTTATGAAATCTTATTAATTAATGATAACATCAAACAGCTTATTATAAATAATGCTTCTAGTATTGAAATTCGAATGGAAGCATTAAAAGAAAATTATAAGCCACTTGTTGTAGATGGATTATATAAAGTATTAGAGGGAAAAACAACATTAGAAGAAATAAATAGCAAATTAGTAATTTATTAACTAAGGAAGGGGATTAACTTATCATGAATATCGATAAAGTAATAAAGATAGCAATAGAAAAAAATGCTTCTGATGTGCATTTGATTTATCATTTAAAACCAATGCTAAGAATAGCAAGAGACTTAATTCCAATAGAAGAATGCGATGAATTAACAGAGGAAGATTTAAATGAAATATATGACTACTTTGTTAGAGGAAATCTAGAAAAAGATGAAACTTTTAAAAAGACAAAAAAATTAGATACTTCTTTTCAATTTGAAGATATACGCTTAAGGGTAAATGTATCATACTCAAATGAAATACCTACTTTTACCTTAAGATTGATTAAAAAAGAACTTCCTAAATATGAAGATTTAGGAGTACCAGATATTGTAAGAAGAATGACGTATCAGCCACAAGGTTTGATTTTAGTAACAGGAAAAACAAACTCAGGAAAAACTACAACATTAAATGCATTAATTAATGACATTAATGAAAATCAAAATAAAAAAATATTAACACTAGAAAGTCCAATAGAATATAAACACACATCTAAAAAATCGGTTATCATTCAAAAAGAGGTAGGAGCAGGAAGAGATTGTTTATGTTATAGTGATGGTGTTAAAAACTCTTTAAGAGAAGACTGCGATATTGTAATAGTAGGAGAAATCCGTGATAGAGAAACAATGGACGCAGCCATTGAAACTGCAGAATCAGGACATTTAGTAATTGGAACATTACATACAAAATCCTGTGCAGAAACAATCGATAGAATGATTAATTTTTATGATATTAGTGACCAAGGAAGTGTAAAATATTTAATTGCCTCTTTACTAAAATTGGTAATTTCTCAAAGATTATTAAAAGGAAAAAATGGAAAGCTAGTATTAGTACCAGAGGTAATGGTAGTAGACAATATTATTGCTGGTATTATTCGAAAAGAAAAAATCAGTGTTTCGGAAATAGAAGATGCAATACAAAGTAATCTAGAAAAAGGAAGTATAGGTTTAATTAACTCAATTGCAGAATTATTTGTAGAGGATAAAATTACACTAGAACAAGCAAAAGCACAAATTGAAGAAAAAAATATTGAAACATTAAATAGAACAATTATGCAATTGAAAATTAAGAAGCAAATCAATTAAATTTAGAAAATAAAAATGGAGGAAAAAAGTATGCCAGAGTATGTATATAGAGCTATGACAGACAAAGGTTTAGTGGTTAAAAACAGAGTAGAAGAAGCAAATAAACAATCTCTAATTAGAAGACTAAAACATAATGGTCTAACTCCTATTCAAGTTGTACAAGTTGGCTATATGAGTAAAAAACAAAAAAGAACAAAGAAAAATATCAATAACATAGAAGATATCATGAAAACAGCTAATTCTACCAATATTTTAAATAACAATGCTAGAAAAAATATTTCTCTGGTAGAAAGAATCAATTTAAAATTGGCAGCAACAGAGCAAATAACCAACAGAGATTTAGTTATCTTTACACAAAACTTTTATTTATTAAAAAAGGCAAACTTTAATAATATTCATGCCCTAAGTACCATTATAGAAAGTACAGAAAATTTATCCCTAAGAGGAATTCTGGAAGATATCTTGGCAGGAGTAGAAGGTGGAGACTATATGTATACAACAATGGAGTATTATTCAAATGTCTTTCCTTATATCTACATCAATATGATAAAAGTAGGAGAATTATCACGGCTCTCTTACAAATTCATTACAACAAGCAGTTCGTTATTTAGATAATACATCGGATATTACAAGAAAAGTAAAAAAGATTGTCATTCCAAATGTATTAGAATTTATCGCTTTAGTAGTTATGCTGATTGTAGGTACATTAGTAGCTATTCCTGCAATACAAGGCGTATATGATAAAGTAGGAAGTACAGATACATTACCTCCTATTACATTAGCATTCTCTGCTTTTGTTAATAAAGTGATAGAGTATTGGTATATTCCAACAGCTTTGATTATAGGAATTGTCAGTGCAATTGTATTTTATATTAATACGCCAAAAGGAAAATATAATTTCCATTACTTTAAATACAAAATGCCAATTTTCGGAAAGTTAATTTATAGCTTAGACTTTTCTCGTTTTATTAAAGCAATGTTATTAAACTTAGACAATGGTATGAGAATTCAAGATGCATTAGAGGTAAGTAAAAATGTTGTAAATAACTATGTATTCTTATCCATGGTAGAAACATCAATCAATAATATCTTAATAGGACAATCATGGATTGACCCATTTGAAAAATCTGGATTATCTTCTGCTATGATAACAGAAATGTTAAAAATTGGTATGAAAACAGATTTATCAGAAATGATGCAAAAATTAGTAGAATATATGGAAATGGACATTAATATTACCCTAGAAAGAGTTATGAAAGTAATGCCACAAGTTATGTACTCTATGGTAGGTGTTGTTCTAATTTTCTTCGTACTAGTGGTATTAGTACCAATGCTAGAAGTTTACATGGGTACATTCTTATTCTCAGCAGCAGGTGTATAAAAAAGAATATAAAAAAATAAAATCAGAGTTTAATTTTATCTCTGATTTTATTTTTATTTTTTACTAACACTATCAATCTATGTACTCATTTGACAAAATAAGAAACATATGTTACAATAAAAAACAGTGGTTACCCAACAGTGGTAAAGAAGAGATTTAAATTTATATAAAATAATAACATTCATCCATAGGGTGAATAAAAAATTGTAAAATGAGATTCCAATAAAAATAAAATATAAAAAGTAAAAAGAGAAAATAAGAGAGATAACAAAAGAAAGAAAAAGCAAAAATTCTATAACAATCTTGTATGAGAAGAAAAAAAGAAAGAAGCTTGATGAATATATTTTATAAAATAGAATCAAAATAGTTTTTACAAAAGTATAACTATTTTTTTTATGTTGTAGGAAAACAAAAATATAAATTTGAAGAACGGAAAACACAAAAAAGAAAAGGAGAGAAAAAATATGACAGAAGAAAGAAAAGACAATAATATAGAGGCAGTAGATAAGACAAAAAAAACAAGTAATTATAAAAAAACAAGAAAGCCATATCATCGCAATATGAAAAGTAAAGAGACACAACAAGTAGAAGAAAGCAAAGAGCAACAAGTAAAAAAAGAAAGGGTAAAAAGAAACTACAATCGTAAAGAACCAAAAGTGGAATTTAAAAAATCGAACTTAAAAATTATTCCTCTAGGGGGATTAGAAGAAATCGGAAACAATATGACAATCTTTGAATATGAAGATGAAATCATTGTCGTTGATTGTGGTCTAGAATTTCCAACTGATGACATGTTAGGAGTCGATTTAGTAATTCCAGATGTAACCTATTTAGAAAGAAATAAGGATAAAATTAAAGGATTTGTTATTACCCATGGACATGAAGACCATATTGGAGCTATCCCTTATATTCTAAAACAAATCAATGTACCAATATACGGAACAAGATTAACCTTAGGATTAATAAAAAATAAATTAGAAGAGCATAAATTATTAAGAAGTACAAAAATGCATGAAGTACAAGCAGGGCAAACTATCCACTTTGGCAAAATGAAAGTAGAATTTATTCGTAGTTGCCATAGTATTCCCGATGCCGTTATGCTTGCTATCTATACACCAGTGGGAACAGTACTTCATACCGGAGACTTTAAAATAGACTATACACCAATTAATAGTGAAATAACAGACTTTACTCGTTTAGCTGAAATTGGTAGTAAAGGGGTACTTGCTTTATTATCAGATAGCACAAATGCTGAAAGAAAAGGTTATACTATGTCAGAAAGAACAGTAGGGCAAGAACTAGATAAATTATTTGTCAATTGCAACAAAAGAATTGTTGTAGCCACATTTGCTTCTAATGTGCATCGTGTACAACAAATTGTCAATGCTGCAGTGGCTAATAACAGAAAAATTGCTGTATGTGGTAGAAGTATGATTAATATGCTCGAAACTGCTAGGGGACTTGGTTATATTGATGTACCAGAAAATGTATTTATTGATATTGATATGATTAAAAATTATACAGATGAGCAATTAGTTATTATTACAACAGGAAGTCAAGGAGAAACTATGTCAGCTTTAACAAGAATGGCAGCAGGGGAGCATAAAAAAATAGTAATTACTCCAAATGATTTAATTATTATATCAGCAAATCCAATCCCAGGAAATGAGAAATCCGTATCTAAAGTAATTGATGATTTACTTCAAATAGGGGCAGAAGTAGTATATAGTGCACTTGCTGATATTCACGTATCAGGACACGCTTGTCAAGAAGAGCAAAAATTAATATTTGCTTTAACAAAACCAAAATATTTTATTCCTGTACATGGAGAATACAGACAACTAATGGCACACGCTGAAACAGCCAAAATGATGGGAGTAGAACCACAAAATATATTTATGAGTACAAATGGACGTATTATCGAAATGAATGAACAAGAAGCAAAACAAACAGGAAGTGTACCATGTGGTAAAATCTTAGTAGATGGTTATGGCGTAGGAGATGTAGGAAATGTAGTACTTCGTGATAGACAACATTTATCACAAGATGGATTAATTGTTATTGTAATGACAATGGACCAAGCAACAGGTGAAATTGTAGCAGGACCAGATGTGATTTCAAGAGGATTTGTTTATGTAAAAGAATCCGAAAACCTAATGGATGAAGTCAAAAAATTCATTCGAGAAGAAGTACAAATATTAGAAAATAGGGGAATTCGTGATTGGTCAACAATAAAATCCACTTTAAAAGACCATATAAGAGATTATATCTTCCAAAAAACAAAAAGAAACCCAATGATACTACCTATTATTATGTCTTTATAAATTGCCATTTGGGACAGGCCTTTCAACAAAATATAATGGTCAAATAGTTATAAATAGAGGTTTATAGAAATTTATCATTTCATGAAAGATATAATAATAGCATTTACACAATAGAAATTTATAGAAATCGTTCGTGACTAAAACATAAAATTTAGAAAAGAAAAGGACTCCCAATTGATGGGAGTCCTTTTCGTGTGGTTGGTGTTAGTGCGTGTGTGTTGCAAAACAGTACATTGCCGATAAACTATCGGATTCGGTGTCAAACTCATTGTTGTTTAATTGTTGCCGAATGACATCATCGATGTCCATGTGCTCTGTTGCAATTCTTGTGTTCTCCGTTGGCATATTCTTGCAACCTCCAATATAAATGATAATTAAATTATAACATAATTTTATATAAAAATCAATAAAAATGTCAAAAAATGTAAAATATCTATCACTATTCAGCGGCATTTAAAGTATTTTCTATAAAAGTGAAGAAATATGAAAAATGGATGAATTGTCATTTGGGACAAACCTTGCATAAAAAATAATTATATTCCAAGTTACTCACATTTAAAAAATTTTAACTCCGTCCCTAAAATTTCCTAAAATCTCCTAAACTTGTCCCTAAAATTTCCAATCAATGTCTTGTAAATCGCAAAAAACTTTGATATAATAGGCAAAAACTAAGGCAAAAGGAAAGAAAAATAACTATCAATTAAATTTCTAAAATAAATTTATGCTGTGGGAGGAAATAAAAAAAATGGATTATAAAGATTTAGCAAATTTAATATTTCCAAATGCAAAGGAAATATCTTATTATGAAGAAAAATATAAAGCAAGAAATTTAAAAGAAGGAGCTATTGTAACAAGATTTGCACCAAGTCCAACAGGCTTTGTTCATTTAGGCTCTTTATATCAAGTTGTTATTGCTAGAAAAATGGCAAAACAAACTGGTGGCGTATTCTTTTTAAGAGTAGAAGATACCGACCAAAAAAGAGAAATAGAAAATGGAGTAACAGGAATTATAGACTCTTTAAGAGATTTTGCTTTAACACCAGATGAAGGTATGATTAGCGAAACAGAAGAAATAGGAGAATATGGACCATATAAGCAATCACTTAGGAAAGATATTTATCAAGCTTATGCCAAATACCTATTAGAGCAAGGAAAAGCCTATCCATGTTTTGCAACACCAGAAGAATTAGAAGAAATGCGAGCAAAGCAAGAAACAGCCAAAATTAGACCTGGTTATTATGGGGTTTGGGCAAAATATAGAAATCTAACGGTAGAAGAAGCGGCAGAAAAAATTAAAAAGGGAGAACCATACATTATTCGTCTAAAATCAGAAGGAAGAGAAGATAGAAAAATTAAGCATCATGACGTAATTAAAGGAAATGTAGATTTTCCTGAAAACGACCAAGACATAGTTATTATTAAAGCCGATGGACTTCCAACTTACCACTTTGCACATGCAGTAGATGACCACTTAATGGGAACAACCCATGTAATTCGTGGAGATGAATGGCTATCTTCTGTACCACTTCATTTACAATTATTCCAAATGCTAGGTTTCAAAGCACCAAAATATGCACATATTGCACCAATTATGAAAGAAGACGAAGGGGGAAAACGTAAACTTAGTAAACGTAAAGACCCAGAAGCAGCAGTAAGCTACTATACTGAAATTGGTGTACCAAAAGAAGCAGTAGTAGAATATTTGCTTAACATTGCTAACTCCAACTTTGAAACATGGAGAAAGCAGAATCCAAATGCTAGTATTGACGAATTTGAGTTACAATTAAATAAAATGAGCGTAAGTGGGGCTTTATTCGATATTGTAAAAATTTTAGATATTTCAAAAACAGTCATTTCAAAATACACAGCAGAGCAAATATATGAAGAAGCATATAATTGGGCTAAAAACTATGACTCTGAATTATTAGAAATGTTACAAGATAAAGAATATGCTTTAAAAGTATTTGGTATTGAAAGAGGAAATGTAAAACCTAGAAAAGATATTGCTAAATGGTCTGATGTCAAAGAAAATATTGAATATATGTATGATAATAAATTTGAAGAAAAAGAAAGACAATATGAATTCCAAAAAATAACAGATAAAGAGTTAATTAAAAATATTTTAACATTATATATGGAAAAATATTATAACGAAAACGATGATAAACAAACATGGTTTGACAAAATAAAAGATTTAAGTGAAGAACTTGGCTTTGCAAGAGAAGTAAAAGAATATAAGCAAGAACCAGAAAAATGGCCAGGGCATGTAGGAGATATCAGTACAGTATTAAGAGTTGCTCTAACTTCAAGAAGCAATACACCAGACTTATATGAAATAATGCAAGTATTAGGAAAAGACAGAATAGAAAAACGTTTTAACTTGTTTTTAGAAGCAGAGGGAAAAAACAGGTAAGTTTTATCAATAGGAGTTAAGTGCACAAAAATAAATATTGATATTTAATCAAAAAGGGGATGAATGTGAAATGGAATATCAAGTTGGAGATATTGTACGAACAAAAAAACAACATCCTTGTGGAAGTAAATTATGGGAAATTACTAGAATTGGTGTAGATTTTAAACTAAAATGTTTGGGCTGTGGACATGTCATTATGTTAGAAAGACCAAAGGCCTTAAAAATGATAACAAAAAAAATGGAAAATGAAACATAAAAGTAAGAACTGAGCAAAATAACTTGATTTATTTTGCTCAGTTCTATTTTTTTTCTGTAAATAAGTAGACATATATTTCGATTTATGTTATAATTTGCAATATATTGTAGTAACAGTAGCATAAAACAAACTTGTCATATGCAAAAAAGGAGGGTTTCATTATGAAAAATGACAACAATGTAGTAGTATTAGAAACCAAAGAAGAAAAGGCAAAACGGAAAATCTTAGAAGTGATAGAAGAATGCACAGAACTTACCATTCTTCTGCCCGATGAACCTTTACGCATGATTGTTTCTCTTGATAATGATATTATGACGAACATTATCAAGATGCTGATTATGGAAGATTTGCTTAGTGCAGTAACCATACAGCCTTATTCGAAGGCGAAAAGTCAGCAGATAGCTCCTGAAATAACCAAAAAACAACAGTCAGCTGAAACAAGCACGCAAGAACCTATGAAAGAAAATACAAAAGAAGATACTTCAAAGCATAGTGCAGAAGTTTCAAAAGAATTTTCTACACAACTTGCTATGAAAAAGACAGACAAAAAGCAAACGATAAAAGACAGGATTTTACTTTTTATGCAACAGGAGAAAAGAGTTCTATCCAATACAGAAATTAGTGTAGCAATAGGGAACAATATAAGCCCACAGAATTTGAGTTACAGTTTAATGTTATTATGTAAGCAAGGTAAAATTGAAAAAGTATCAAGAGGATACTGGAAAGTAAAAGAAGAAACAATAAAACAAGACAAAAAAGTAAAACAAGGAGAACAAGAAACAAAAGAGCAAGCAACTAAGCAAGAAAATAGCCAGATAACAGAGCAGCAGGTTTTGGACCTCTTCACAACAACAGGGTGGCAAATGACACAAGATGAAGTTGCTAAGAAGTTAAAGGCAAAACCTAAAGCAGTAGTTGAAATTTTAAACATTCTGGTGGGCAGCAAAAAGCTTCAAAAAGAAGGAGAAGTCTACAAGATTTATCAGTCTCCTTTTGGGATATTTGAAGATGAAAAGTACAGAGTATTACTTGACTACATCATGGAGCAAAATTATTTCATAGAAGGAAGTGTCAGGAGTAAGTTTCCACAAGAAGCTCATAAACTTGAAGAATTACTAAAGCAGATGGGGCAAAGGTATATCAAAGAGGAGCAAAATGCAAAAGAAAGTTATACTGTATACCTGAAAGGTAGAATTTTGTATTATGTAATGAAACATCCTAATGCAGATCTTGGCGATATAAGGCATGCATTTCCTGCTATATCAAATCAGGAAATGTCCAATGTAATAAATATTGCATTACGGAACAAAGAACTGCAAAGGAATGCAACAACAGGTACTTTTGTCACATTATCAATGTAGTAAAAAAGGAAATCTCCATTTGGAGATTTCCTTTTTCTAAATTTTATGAAAGATATTTTTCAATTTCTTCCCAAACTTTTTCTGTATAAATTTTTCTTTCCGAAGAAAATGGTAAAAAGTTTAAATCCTTTAAAGGATTTAAAGCATTTTGTAAATCTTCTACTTGTTTATCTACCTTAGTAATAGCAATTTTATCTGCTTTATTACAAATTACAATACAAGGTCTTTCAGAATCAATAATATAACGATACATCAATCTATCATTTTCTGTTGGTTCATGCCTAATATCAAGCAAAAATAAAATAAGTGCAATATTATTACTTGTATTCAAATATTCTTCAATAAATGTTCCAACTTTTACCTGTTCTTGTTTTGACATTTTACTAAAACCATAACCAGGTAAATCTACAAAATAAAATGTATCATCCATATTATAAAAATTAATTTGTCTTGTTTTACCAGGTTCAGAACTAGTTCTAGCAAGCTTTTTTCGATTTATCATAGTATTAATAAAAGACGATTTTCCTACATTAGATTTCCCTACAAGTACAATTTCTGGAATTTCATTATTAGGATATTGGGCAGGCTTTACAGCAGATATTTCAAATTTTGGATTTTTAATTAACATATTTTTTACTCCTTACATAAATAGCATATCATATATTTTACATTATTTCAATCTTTGAAAAACAATAAAAGTTTCTCTTTTTATAGAGAAACTTTTATCATTCATAGTAATTACCTTACAATGGTATCTTCATTATTAGGTCCAATTCCAATGTAAGAAACAGGAACATTCGTAACATTCTCAATTAAAGCAATAAAATCTTTTGCCTTTTGAGGAAGTTGCTCATAGCTCTTGCAATCACTTGAAATTTCCCAACCGCCTTGGAATACCTCATAGTTAGGAATAGGAACTTCACCGGTCACTTCTACATCGGTTGGAAAAGTAGTAGTTACATTACCTTGATAGGTATAGCTAACACATACCTTAATGTAACCGAGTGCCTCACCTATCAGACCAATGGTGTCCAAATGGTTAAGACAGATATCGGTGTAGCCTCTTGTTTTAGGAAAAGCTACCAAGTCTAACCAACCGCATCTACGAGGGCGACCTGTTGTTGTGCCATATTCATGACCGAGATTACGAATTAGGTCTCCTTCTTCATTACAAAGTTCTGTAGGAAATGGACCACTACCCACTCTTGAACAATAGGCCTTCATAGTAGCAATGACCTTCTTGGCATATACAGGACCAATACCAGCACCAGATAATGTGCCTGAAGGATTACATTGTGAACTAGTACAATTAGGGTAGTCTCCCCAAAGCAAATCTAAGTGATCGGCTTGAGCACCTTCAATCACAATTTTATCTCCTGCCGCTAAAGTTTTAGCAATAAGAGATTCCGGATTTCCAATGAACTTACCAATCTTTTCTTTTACCTCCATACAAAAATGGTATAGAGCATCTACATTATAGTAAATGCCATTTGCCTCGAGAATTTCATGATGGAACCCTAAAGCAAGTTCAAGTTTTTGCCGAAGACTTTCCTCACTACGGAACAAATCCTGCATTCTAATGCCAATTCGCTTTGCCTCATCTTCATAGCAAGGACCAATTCCACGGTTAGTGGTGCCAATTTTGTTAGCATCCCGCATTTTTTCCTGAATCCAATCTAAATAAATGTGATAGGGCATAATAATATGCGCACAATCAGAAACGATTAGTCTCTCAGGAGTTACAGGAATGTAACAATTAAGTAACTGAATTTCATCATACAAAACATTAGGGTCAATTACTACTCCATTACATATAATGGCTGTAGTCTGCGGATAGATAATACCTCCAGGTACCAGATGCAGGGGAATTTTGTTACCTTGGTAGTAAATGGTATGCCCAGCATTGTTACCTCCTGTTGTGCGAAGAACTAACCGGGCATCTCTTGCTTCAAAAGAAGCAACTCTACCTTTTCCTTCATCACCCCAGTAGCTACCTACAATTTCTGTTACACATGGCTTAAAATTTTGAGTCATAGTAAAACCTCCTTAAATTAAGAATTATAATGAATTCATTTAAAGGTTACAAAAAGCTTTTTATGTCGAAATTATAACACCTTTTTACGTAAAGTGCAAGAAAAACTGCTAAATTTCCTTATAATTTAGCAGTTACTTTATATATTTTTAAATTAAGATTTTTTTAGTAGAAAAATTCTATATTAAATAAATATCACTATTTTTTAACAACAATTTTTTCAAGACCACCCATATATGGACGTAAAACTTCTGGAACGATTACACTTCCGTCTTCTTGATAGTTGTTTTCCAAAATCGCAATAAGCATACGAGGAGGAGCAACTACAGTATTATTTAAAGTATGAGCATAGTAGTTTCCTTTTTCTCCTTTTATACGAATGCCAAGTCTGCGTGCTTGTGCATCTGTTAAGTTAGAGCAGCTTCCTACTTCAAAATATTTTTTTTGTCTTGGACTCCATGCTTCTACATCACAACTTTTTGCCTTTAAATCTGCTAAATCTCCAGAGCAACATTCTAAAGTACGAACAGGAATATTCATACTACGGAATAATTCGACAGTATAACTCCACATTTTATCATACCACTCATAACTTTCTTCTGGTTCACAAACAACAATCATTTCTTGCTTTTCAAATTGATGAATTCTATAAATACCACGTTCTTCTAAGCCATGAGCACCTTTTTCTTTTCTAAAACAAGGTGAATAGGAAGTCATAGTATAAGGTAAGTTTTCTTTATTTAATAATTGACCTTTAAATTTACCAATCATAGAATGTTCTGAAGTACCAATTAAATATAAATCTTCACCTTCAATTTTATACATCATAGCATCCATTTCTTCAAAGCTCATAACGCCAGTAACTACATCAGAACGAATCATATAAGGTGGAATGCAATAAGTAAAGCCTTTGTTAATCATAAAATCTCTAGCATAAGTTAAAACAGCAGAATGAAGTCTAGCAATATCTCCCATTAAATAGTAGAAGCCATTTCCAGCTACTCTACGAGCAGAGTCAAAATCAATTCCATTTAATTTTTCTAAAATTTCTCCATGAAAAGGAATTTCATAATCTGGAACAATAGGTTCTCCATATTTTTGAATTTCTACATTTTCACTATCATCTTTTCCAACAGGAACAGAAGGATGAATAATATTAGGAATTTTCATCATTCTCTCTTTGATTTCATTGGAATATTGTTCTTCTAATTTTTCATTTTCAACTAATTCATCATTAATCTGTTTTACTTTTTGCTTTATTTCTTCTGCTTCTTCTTTCTTGCCTTCTTTCATAAGATTCCCAATTTGGCTACTTAATGTATTTCTAGAAGTTCGAAGTTCGTCTCCTTTTAGTTTAGTTTCTCTGTTTTTGGTATCAAGCTCAATTACTTCATCTACCAAACCAAGTTTATAATCTTGGAACTTTTTCTTAATATTCTCTTTTACAATTTCAGGATTTTCTCTTAAAAATTTAATATCTAACATAAAAACACCTCTTTTTAATACTCGCATTTTAGCACAAAAATAGGAGAAATTCAATTGTTTTTGTGGAAATTGTTATAAAACTTATTACTAAATAATGTTTTTTTGTATAAAAAGACCAACATAGGAAAATATAGTAAAAAAGGAGAAAATATGTTACTAGAAGCTATCAAATTTTTGATTTATTCGTTACTGATTGTCATAATTGCCAAATATGTGCTCGTAGGTTTACTTCGCAAGCTTGCAGAAAGCTTAAATTTATCTGCAAAAGCAGTAGGAAATATAGCAGGACTTGCAACCTCTGTGCCAGAATTACTAACGGTTTCCTTTTCTGCCTTTGCAGGATTAGCAAACGCTAGCATTTATAATATTATTAGTTCCAACGTTATAAATTTCGTGCAATATAGTGCTTCTATATTTGTAAATCATAATCAAAAAATATTGAAAAATATGGCAATTCGTATAGATATTATTTTAGTTGTACTTACAATACTAATACCTATTGCTTTAACCATATTTAATATAGAATATGTACCTTCCATCATACCTGCTTTCATTTTGTTATTACTATTATTCTATTATATTAATCATAACGCACACGTACTTTACTTAGAAAAGCAAGACGCCAAAATAGAAGAAAAAATAGAAAAAGAAAAGAAATGGGTAAAAGGAAAAACAAAATTAGTTGTCAAATATTCATTATTTCTTTTATTTACAAGTATTGCTCTATATATCATAGGAAATGCCTTAAGTGTTTGTTTAGAAAACTTAGGAACCTTTTTTGGAATTTCCCAAATCATAATTGGAATTGCGTTAGGTTTTATTACTAGTCTTCCAGAACTCATTACTTTTTTTGAATCACAACAACATTATCATGAAGCCAAAAATGTAGAATTAGGAGTGATAGAAGCAACAAATAATTTACTAACATCAAATTTATTGAATTTATTTATTATTCAATCCATAGGCATTATCATTTACCAATTTTTTTAGTAAAAATTGGAATAATCAAATAGCAAAAAGGATACACTAGTAACAAGAATTTAAGAAAAAAAGGAGATTATATAAATGCAGGAAGAAGAATATAAAAAAGAAATAAAAGTGATTGAAAAATCACAGCAAGAAAAAGAGATTGAATTAATGGTTAGTATCATTAAAACAAAAAAAGAATTAGAGGTAGCAAATCTAAATTTTGAATATGCACAAGAAGACTTAATTGATTATTACACATATCAAATAAAAGCAATGAGGGCAAAATTCGATTATCTAGTAAAAAAAGCAAAACAAAAGGGGTTAGCTTTAGACATGATAGAACAAATTGATCTTCGTTACAATAAAGTAATTTAGGAATATTTGTCCCAAAATAATCATACAAATAAAATAAGAAAAGAAAAAAGGTGATTATTTTGGATGGAAATACAATTATTGTTTATTTAGCATGTATTATATTCTTATTTATCATAGGAAGATTTTTTATTTTACCTTTAAAAAGCATAGCAAAACTAGTAGGAAATTCTATATTAGGTGGAATTTTTATTCTGTTTATGAATACCATAGGTAGTTTATTTCAATTTCATATTGGTTTAAATGTAGGAACAGCTATTATTACTGGAATTCTAGGAATCCCACGGAGTAATTTTATTAGTTATTTTAAAAATATGGATTGGATAATAAAAAATAAACTAAATTTAATGAATAACAACTTTACAATTTTGGCATATTATGGTATAATAAAAGGTGCAGATTATGTAAGATAAAGGGAGGAAAACATAATGAAGAGCATACGGAGAACTTTATCAGTAGTAATAGTCATCACAATTGTGTGGCTATCGGGTAGCAATCAATTTATCTATGCTACAGACACTGTAGAAACTCCAAACATTCCCGAAACTGAGGAAATTATTTGTACGTTTTGTGATGATGATGAGCTTACCTTGAAAGAAAAATGTCAAGAACTTATTGTCAAAGCATTAATAGACGAAGATAACATCTTAGCGGACGGAATTATTACAAAAGAAGTTTATATTCTTCAATGTCAACCTTTTCAAGAAGCACTTCATAAATTAGAAAATGCGACTGAGGAAGAGGTATTAGAAGAGTATAAATGGATTCTACTTTACCACTGCGATGAACTCTGCGAAGAAGAGGCAGCAGGCATGGAAGTCGACCAGGAGTTTCACAACTACATCATGCAAGAAATTGAACAGTATGGTGTAGAACTTTAAAAAGAAACAAGCAAAGCAACCAAGCTTTGCTTGTTTCTTTTTATATTCTTTATATTTTAGTGATGGGGCAAAAAATATAAAAACCTATGGATAACTAAAAAATAAATGAGTATTTTTATAATGAAATAGAAAAAAACTTTTGTAATTTAAGAATCCGTGGTATAATACAAAAAGAGGAAAAAAGAAATGTTTGATATTGAACAAGAACTAAAGAAATTGCCTCATAAACCAGGTGTTTATATAATGCACGATAAAGACGATAACATCATTTATGTAGGAAAAGCGATTTCTCTAAGAAATCGTGTAAGGCAATATTTTCGAAAAAATAAGAAAACAAAGCGAATTGAAAATATGGTTTCTCTAATTGACCACTTTGAGTACATTGTGGTAGACAATGAAGCAGAAGCCCTTATTTTGGAGTGCAATTTAATAAAGAAAAATCGTCCAAAATTTAATGTATTATTAAAAGATGATAAAACTTATCCTTATATAAAAATTACTTTGCAAGAAGATTATCCTAATATTTATATTACAAGAAGAATTTTAAATGATGGGGCCAAATATTTTGGACCATATGCGTCAGCTGGAGCTGCCAAAGAAATGGTAGATTTTATAAAAGAAAAATTTAAAATTAGGCAATGCCGTACTTTCAAATATAAAGATAGACCTTGTTTAAATTACCATATCAAAAAATGTTTAGCTCCTTGTCAAGGCTATGTTTCAAAAGAAGAATACCGCAAACAAATTGATGAAATTATGCTTTTGCTTGAAGGAAAGACAGAAAAAATTGTAAAGCAATTAGAACAAGAAATGCAAGAATTATCTAGCAAAATGGAATTTGAAAAAGCAGCTTATGTAAGAGATAAAATCATTGCTATTGAACGTATTTCAGAAAAACAAAAGGTATCCAATATTACAGAAAATGATATAGATGTTATTGGCTTTGCAAGAGGTGATTTGGAAGTTTGCATTGAAGTCTTCTTTGTGCGAAAAAGCAAAATGATAGGTAGAGAACATTTCTTTTTAAAGAACATGGAAGATGAAGCAGAAGAAAGAATTGTTTCTGAGTTTGTAAAACAATATTACATTGGAAGAACCATTTTACCTAACAAAATAATGATGAAGGAAGAAATTGAAGATAAAGCACTAATAGAAGAATCATTAAGCAAAATAGCAGGAAGAAAAGTAGAAATAAAAACACCACAAAAAGGTGAAAAACTAAGGTTAGTAGAAATGGCAGAAAGAAATGCTTTAATTACTTTAGAAAATAAAAACAAAGAACAATATAATGTTTTAGCAGAATTAAAAGAAGTTTTAAAACTTGAAAAAATGCCAAGAAAAATTGAATGTTACGATATTTCAAACTTATCTGGAACCAATATGGTAGCAGGAATGAGCGTTATGCAAGATGGCAATATTAAGAAAAATTTAGCAAGAAGATTTAAAATTAAAACAATCTATTCACAAGATGACCCAGCTTGCATGAAAGAAGTTATTCAAAGAAGATTAAAACATTCTATTGATGAGGAAAATGGAAACTTTGGAAGATTGCCAGATGTAATTTTTGTAGATGGTGGTATTACACAAATAAGAGCAGGCATTGAGGCAGTAAAAAGCTACAACTTATCTATTCCTGTTTTTGGAATGGTTAAAAACGATAAGCACCAAACAAGAGCTTTAATGGACGAAAATAGAAAAGAACTTACTATATCACAAGAATTGTTAAATCTAATTACACGTTTTCAAGACAGTGTTCACGATATTGCCATTGGCTATCATAAAAAACTAAGAGAAAAAGAGTTAACTCATTCTGCTTTAGATGATATTGTAGGAATTGGAGAAGCAAAGAAAAAATTGTTAATGCAAACATTTGGTAGTGTAGAAAAAATCAAAGATGCAAGTATAGAAGAATTAACAAAAGTAAAAGGAATAACAGAAAAACTAGCAAGGGAAATAAAAAATAATAGTTAAAATTTTTAATCTACCATATATATCTATTCTATTTTTTGCGTTCGTCCCAACTGCATAATAGTCTATAAATCAATTTTTGCTAATACAAAAATTGATTAACAGACTATAATTTGTCGGTCCCCACACAAGCTCACTTAAAAATATAATAGATATATATGGTAGATATAAAAATTGATAAAAGAAAGTAGGAGAAAAATGCCAGAACCAATTGAAGTAACGAATATGAAGCAAAACTCTAGCAATCGAGATTATGTATTAAAAACAGTAAAAGAAAATGGAAAGTTGTTAGAATTTGCAGATGAAGAATTAAAAAATGACAGAGAAATTGTATTAGAAGCAGTAAAAAACAATGCAGAAGCTTTAGAATTTGCATCAGACACTTTAAAAGAAGATAGAGAAATTGTGTATGAATCAGTTAGCAAATTAGGTTGGACCTATTGCTATGCAAAAGGAAAGCTATTAGAAGATAGAGATTTATTAATAAGTGGGTTAAAGGTAAGTGGGCAAATTTTATATTATGCAACGCAAGAAATGCGTGATGATAAAGAAGTTGTAAAATTAGCTGTAGAAAACAAGCCAATTATTTTAAAATATGCTAGTAGCAGATTAAAAAATGATAAAGAAATTGGACTTATTGCTATGCAAAAAGATAAGAGTGTATTTCAATTCTTAGGAGAAGACTTAAAACAAGACGAAGAAATAATAGCATTGAAATAATTATTATATAAGTATAAGCAAAAAGTTACGCAAAAGTTTGACTTTGCGTAACTTTTTTTGCAAGTTTTCTTGTAATTTACAGAAAAAAAAGGTATAATAACAAAAGTTTGATAAGGAGTGAGAATATGAAAGTAAGTAGAGAAGAAATTTTGCATATTGCAAAACTAGCCAACTTAAATTTAAAAGAAGAAGAAATAGATACTTATTTACTACATTTGCAAGACATTTTAAATTTTGCGAACATTGTAAATAATGCACCAGTAGAAGGTTTAGGAGAATCTTTTGGAGTAAATGAAAATGAAAACGTATTTCGTAAAGACGAAATCAAAGTATTTGAAGATAATGAAGCATTACTAGCAAATGCCCCAGAAAAAGAAAGAAATATGTTTAAAATACCAAAAGTAATTCAATAAACAAAAGGAGGAAAACAGATGGATATTACAGAATTAACTGTGCATGAATTGCAAGAAAAATTAGAAAAAAAAGAAATTACTATAAGCGAAATTACAAAAGCTTATACAGGTCGAATTGAAGAAAAAGAAAAAGATGTACAAGCTTTTGTTACAACATTATGTAGTGAGGCACAAGAAGAAGCAAAGCAAATAGAAGAAAAAGTAGCAAAAGGAGAAATTACTTCAAAGTTTGCTGGAATTCCTATTGGAATTAAAGACAACATTTGTACTAAAGGAATTAAAACAACTTGTAGTTCTAAAATGCTAGAAAACTTTGTAGCACCTTATGATGCTACCGTAGTTGAAAAATTAAAAGAAGAAAATTTAATCAATTTAGGAAAATTAAACATGGATGAATTTGCTATGGGTGGTTCTACTGAATACTCTGCTTTTCATGTAACAAAAAATCCATGGAATTTAAATACAGTACCAGGTGGGTCTTCTGGAGGAAGTGCAGCAGCTGTTGCTGCAAACTTAGTACCATGGGCATTAGGCTCTGATACTGGTGGTTCTATTCGCCAGCCAGCTTCTTTTTGTGGAGTAGTAGGCTTAAAACCAACTTATGGTTTGGTATCTCGTTATGGCTTAGTAGCATTTGCTTCATCTTTAGACCAAATAGGTCCAATTACAAAAGATGTAGAAGATGCAGCAATTCTATTAAACATGATTACTGGTCATGATGAAAAAGATACTACCTCCGAAGTTAAAGAAAAAGTAGATTACACTAAATGCCTAAAAAATGATGTAAAGGGATTAAAAATAGGAATTCCAAAAGAATTCTTTGGTGAAGGAATAAATGAAGAAGTAAAGAAAAGTTTGCAGAAAGCCATTGAAACTTATAAAGAAATGGGAGCAGAAGTAGAAGAATTTTCATTAGATATTGCAAACTACGCTTTAGCAACTTATTACATTATTGCTTGTGCAGAAGCAAGTTCAAACTTAGGAAGATTTGATGGCATTCGTTATGGATATAGAACACAAAACTTTAGCAATTTAAAAGATATTTACCGCAATTCTAGAAGTGAAGGATTTGGTTCAGAGGTAAAAAGAAGAATTATTTTAGGAACTTATGTATTATCTTCTGGTTACTATGATGCTTATTATAAAAAAGCACAACAAGTAAGAACTTTAGTAAGAAAACAATTTGAAGAAGCATTTGAAAAATACGATATTTTATTAACACCAACTTCACCAACAGTAGCCTTTGAAATAGGAACTAAATCAAGCAATCCATTAGAAATGTATTTAGCAGATATTTGCACAGTATCTGTTAATATTGCAGGTCTTCCAGGAATTTCTATTCCATGCGGAGTAGATTCTCAAGGTATGCCAATTGGAATGCAACTAATAGGAAAGCGCTTTGGAGAAGAAGAAATTTTAAATGCTGCTTATACATTTGAACAAAAAATTAAATTTAGAGAAAGCAATAAGCCACAATTTAAAGGAGGTGTGTGCTAAGATGTCAAGAGAAGATTATGAAATTGTAATAGGACTAGAAGTACACGCAGAATTATCTACAAAAACAAAAATCTTTTGTAGTTGTCCAACTGAATTTGGTGCAGCTCCTAATACGCATACCTGTCCTATTTGTATGGCAATGCCAGGAACACTTCCAGTTTTAAATGAAAAGGTAGTAGAATATGCTGTAAAAGCAGGGCTTGCTACAAACTGCGAAATTTCAAGAGATAGCAAAAATGATAGAAAAAATTACTTTTATCCAGACCTTCCAAAATCTTACCAAATATCTCAATTTGATAAGCCACTTTGTGAACATGGCTACATTGAAATTGAGCTAGAAAATGGAGAAAAGAAAAAAATTCGCTTAACTCGTATTCATATAGAAGAAGATGCAGGAAAACTAAACCACAATGAATTTGGTGGAGGAAGTTTAGTAGACTTAAACAGAGCAGGCGTTCCTTTAATTGAAATTGTATCAGAGCCAGATTTACGTAGCGCAAAAGAAGCAGAAGAATACCTAAAAAAACTAAAATCTATTTTAGAGTATATTGAAGTTTCTGACTGTAAAATGCAAGAAGGTTCCCTTCGTGCCGATGTCAATGTATCAGTAAGAAAAAAAGGTACTACAGAATTTGGAACACGTACAGAAATGAAAAATATGAATTCTTTCAGAAGCATTGTAAGAGCCATTGAATACGAAGCAGATAGACAAATTGACGTTATAGAAGAAGGTGGAATAATAGAGCAAGAAACCTTGCGTTGGGACGATGTATCAGGAAAAACCTTCTCTATGAGAGATAAAGAAGATGCTCAAGACTACCGTTACTTCCCAGATCCAGACTTAGTAGCTATCCGTTTGTCAGAAGAATATATTGAAAATATAAAAAATAATTTACCAGAGTTACCAGAAAGCAGACGTGCAAGATATATACAAGAATTTGGCTTATCTGAAAAAGATAGCAACTTACTAACTGCATCAAAACACTTATCAAATTTATTTGAAGAAGCACAAGGTATTTGCAACAATGCAAAAGCAGTAGCAAACTGGCTATTATCTGATGTTTCTAGAATTTTAAACGAAAAAGAATTAGAACCAGACCAAATACCATTTACCGCAGAACAGTTAGCAAAAATGATTACTCTAATAGATAAAGGAACCATTAGTAGCGCTATTGGTAAAAAAGTATTAGAAGAATTATTTGAAGAACCAAAAGACCCAGAAGAAATCATCAAAGAAAAAGGATGGATTCAAATTTCAGACGAGGGAGCAATCAAAGAAGTTGTCATGAAAATATTAGAAGCAAATCCTCAATCTGTTGCTGACTTTAAAGCAGGAAAAGATAAAGCACTTGGTTTCTTAGTAGGGCAAGCAATGAAAGAAACCAAAGGAAAAGCAAACCCACAAATGCTAAACAAAATGTTCTTAGAAGAATTAAAAAAATAACCTGTTTTTGGGGACGGAGGAAAAAAACAGGTATAAAAAGAAAGATTTGGAACAAAGCCCAAATCTTTCTTTTATATTCTCTCTTTTTTTATTGTATCAAAACCAATTCCACAAATAAAGAAAGTACAAGCAAACATTAAACTAGTACGAAATAGGGAAAGCCCAATATAATATAAAGTAGGATTACTATAAAAAATTTCATATGTAAAAAGAGTTAAACTAGCAAAAATGCATAATAGGAAAGAAAAAGAATATCCCTTACACATAAGTTTCTTTATGCTCTCATCTAAATTCTTAATTTTACTAACCAAAGTATTGATTATCTTCATAAAAATCCCTCAACTTTCTTACAACTCTATATTTATGTTAACACAAAACAAGAACAAAAAGCAAAGGTAATTTATACCAAAAATAATAAAAAATATGGAAAGAAGATGTAAAAGTAATAAATTTATGTTATAATTCTTTATGCAATAAAAATTCTTTAAATTAAATAGGAAAAATTAAAATAATAAAAATAAAAGAAAGTACTTTATATGAAAAAGGTAAAGAAGAAAAATAAGGAGAAAAAGCAATGAGAATACGTTTTAAACCATGGGCAAGACCAGAATTAGAAGCAAGTAAATTTTACATAGATAATCCAGAAGAATATAAAAATAAGTGGAGCATATTATATAAAAACAAAGCTCCATTTCATATTGAGCTAGGCTGTGGAAAGGGAAGTTTTATCTCGAAGCTTGCTATAAAAAATGAGAATATAAATTATTTAGCCATTGACTTAGTGGATGCTATGCTTGGACTTGCAAAAAGAAATATAGAGCAAGCAGAACAAGAAACTAAAAAAGAAATTGAGAATGTATATTTAACTAGATTTGACATTGAAAGAATTTTTTTAATTCTAGGAAAAGAGGATAAAGTAGAAAGAATATATATTAATTTTTGTAATCCTTGGCCAAGGGGAAAGCATCATAAAAAAAGGCTTACTCATACAAGGCAACTAGAAAAATATAAAGAATTTCTAACAAATGATGGAGAAATCTATTTTAAAACAGATGACGATAATTTGTATGAGGATAGTCTGAACTATTTTGAAAATAGTGGATTTACCATTACAAAGCAAACCTACGATTTAGCAAATGAAGAAAATTTTTGGGACAATATTGAAACTGAACATGAAAAAATGTTTAAAGAGCAGGGCATTAAAATAAAGGCACTTATTGCTAAAAACAATAAATAGTATTTCAAAATAAAAACCAAGAGAAAAGTAAGCAATAATAAAAAAAGTAGCTAAAAATAAAAAAGGAAGGAAACATTTTGGAAAATACAGAAAATACAATAGAAAAAAAGAGCAAAAGAATAATAGAGTTTTTTAAGAAAAATAGTAAATGGCTCATTTTAATTGTTGGTCTAATTCTATTTTTTGTAATATTAGAAGATATATTAGATGAGGAAATTCATGAGTTTGATAATGCTATTTATAGCATTGTTTCAAAATGGATTAACGAACCAACCACAATTATTGCTAAAATCATTACCACCATTGGTTCTAGTTATGTTATTATTCCGGTATGCCTCATTAGCGTAGTTTGTCTATGGAAGCAGAAATTAGGAAAATACATTGGAGTTAATTTAATCATTATCTTTTTTAGCAATCAACTATTAAAGAATATCATTCAAAGGCCAAGACCAGAAGGCTTCCGTATTGTAGAGCAAAGTGGCTATAGTTTTCCTTCTGGGCATTCTATGGTAAGTATGGCTTTTTATGGATTGTTTATTTATCTAATTCATAAAAAAGTAAAAAGTCCAATAATTAAATGGACTTGTAATATAGCACTTAGCCTACTAATTATTTTTATTGGACTTAGCCGAATTTATTTAGGAGTTCATTATGCAAGTGATGTAGTAGCCGGTTTTTGTTTATCCATTTCTTACTTGTTACTTTTCACACATGTTATTAAAGATAATATATAAATTGTATATTAAAAAGACTTTAAATACTTATATTTTTCATAACTTTGTGTGTCGCAACTTCCATAATAAAAAATTAATTTGTAAGTTGCTCCAATCGCACTTCACTTCGTTTCGTTTGGTCGCTTACGCAGTTATTAAAAATATAAGTATTTAAAGTCTTTTCGATACAAATTAATAAATATAACTCAATAGTAACAAAAGTATATGTCATCAAAACATTGTGTATAAAAACTTCTCAAAAGTAAAAACTATAAAAAAGGAGAGAAAAATATGTTTTTACCAAGAGAAGTTTTTTTTGAGAAAAATGTACAAAACTATGAATTAGGAAAAGAATTATTAACAAGATATCAGGAAAAAGGAATTCCTTGTATCGAAATAGAAAATCACAACAACATTGAAGAAATGCGAAAAAAAGAAAATAAAGAATTTCCAAAAATGAAACAAAATTTAATTATTGGAGTTCGCAAAACACATAAATTTGTGCCAAATCACAAAACATCAGATTATTTAGTACCATATACATCTTCTCGGTTGTATTGCCATGTGCTTATATTGCTATTTAGTTTGTAATTATAATAAATGTGCCTATTTAAGGCTATTTGTAAATCGTGAAGAAATGTTAGACAAAATTATTAAAGTAAACAATGAAAGTGAAAAAGAATTAACCTTTGAAATAGGAAGCAATAGCGATTTAATTTTAGAAAATACGATTACTGGCAATTTAGTATGGACCATTCAAAACTTTATTGCAAGAACAGAAAGAGGAAATTTAACCTTCCCTACAAAATTTGATATGGTAAATCCAATTTTAAATTTAGAGCATCAAGGAAGAATTATAGTAAGAGTGAGTGTAAATCCACAAGAAATTATACGAAAAGTAGAACTAGGAACATCACCTTTGAAAAATAGAGTAGAAGCCATCAACAAATTAAAAGAAGCGGACTATAAAGTAGGAATTTTAATTGCACCTATTGTGTTAGTGGATAACTGGAAAGAAGAATACCAAACCTTAATAGAATATTTAGCAGAAAATTTAAGTGAAAAAGTAAAGAAAGAATGCTTTTTTGAAATTATATTCATGACTTATAGTTATATTCATAATGCTATTAACACAGAAGCTTTTCCTAATAATCCTGTGCTATATGATAAAGAAAAAATGACAGGTAGAGGCAGAGGAAAGTACACTTATAAAAAAGAAATAAGAGAAGAAGCGGAAAACTTCTTAAGAGAGCTAATGGAAAAGCATTTTCCAAACAATGAAATCAAATATATTGTTTAAATGCTCCATTAAGAATACTCCATTGGGGACGTTAGTATCTTATAAGTTATTCGTAACTCACTTTAATTCATGTATTTAGGGCATAAACTTGAGCATAATGTTTTTCGTAAAATAGCAAATATAATAAATCAAAAAATCCGCTATAGCGGATTTTTTCTATAGCCTAAATATATAAATAAAAAACTAAAGCAAGAAAAATGTCAGAAAAAGGCGATGAAAATTTCTTGCTTTTTTGCTATTTATGTGCTTTAATAGAAGTATAAAAATTATTATCAAAAAATTATTATCAAAAAATTATTATCAAAAAAATTAAATCTTTAAAAAATCAAGAAAAAAAGAAAAGGAAAAAATGGAAGAAAGAAAGGAGGTAATATTTTAAACATCAATTTAACTTTAAAATTTATATTAACAATAAAGTAAAACCAAATATAATAAAAGTAGGAGGCAAAATTTGTTAAAAATTACATATCAACATTATATAAAATATCAAGAATTTCAAAATAAAAAAGAAAACCAACATTCTATGGTAGCAGAAGAACAAGAAGAATATATTTACGATAAAAATAATGAACATGATAAAGTAATTCGAGAAATTTTAATGAAAAAAGAAGAAGCGTTAAACTTAATCAATAAAGCATTAAAGCCAAAAGAAGAAATAAAAGAGCCAATAGAATTATATTCAAATCGATTTATTACAAGTAAATATCAAGATAGAGAATCCGATATTATATATAAAATAAAAGATAAAAATATATTTTTCTTAATAGAGCATCAATCAACAATAGATTATTCCATAGCATATCGTATGCTCGAATATAGCATCGAA